>NZ_AUMU01000003.1 GCF_000430845.1 Chryseobacterium gregarium DSM 19109
TCCTGGAGAATCTGCTTATCCAGGCTTAGGTCGGCTACCAACTTCTTGAGTTGACTGTTTTCTTCCTCTAATTGACGTAAACGCCGGAGTTCTGTAATCCCCAAACCTCCGAATTTCTTCTTCCAATTGTAGAAAGTGGCCTCACTTATACCCATCTTACGACAAACTTCTTCGACTTTCACTCCTGTCTCAGACTGTTTCAATGCAAAAATAATCTGACTCTCTGTAAATCTGCTCTTTTTCATTAGACTTTTCTTTATTTAAATTTAATTATTTCTCGAAAAATCTCTACTTTTAATTGTTCCAGTTTTTTGGGAGAAGGTCAAATATTTTGTTGTTGTTTAACGTGGGAAAGTGGTCAGGAAACAGCGTTGGGTTTGCCTTGGCTTGCTGTCCATTTTTATATCTCCTCCAATCCTTATAATAATTCCTAAAAGTGCCTGGTAAATATTTGATATAGAAAAATACAGAATGTGATTTTGCAAGAATATAAAAATCAAAATTGTCATTCAACGTAAATCGGATGGTCGTTATTCTCCATTTAGCGATAATTGAATCAGGGTAGATATTTTCCGTTCTTATTTTAATGATCTGAGAAGGCTCGATTACTCAAGATATACCTTATGAAAAAGTTATCTTACTTGAACATTTATTTGGACTGGGTCATGGAGAGTTGGCAGTGAGTAAACCAAATTGAGAAGGAATACGGGATTTATATGCTAGGAATAGTCATTTTGATCATTAAAACAATGACCGATTTTGTATGTTTCTTCCAATCAATGGTTATTTTCGATTGAAAAATATATAAATACAAAATAAACAAAAGCCTTGAGTTATTACCAGCCGGGGAGCACCTTTGGGCTGTGGAAAATATTCCGGACATATTTGCCGTAAATTTCCACAGATACAGAGATTTGAAAATTGATGATCCCGGTGACATTCCATATGTGGAAGTGAGATTATTAGAATTACTTTTCGGGCTGGAAATGGGAACTTTAATGAATAAGAAAATTCATAGTAAGACGCTTCGGCAGATATTAAAATCATCAAAAAAT
The DNA here is from genome assembly GCF_000430845.1 of Chryseobacterium gregarium DSM 19109. Classification (GTDB taxonomy): domain Bacteria; phylum Bacteroidota; class Bacteroidia; order Flavobacteriales; family Weeksellaceae; genus Chryseobacterium; species Chryseobacterium gregarium. The sequence continues at coordinate 1,056 of NZ_AUMU01000003.1, forward strand.
ACCAGCGACAGCTCCGATAAGAAATAATACGTAAAGCAACAAAATCCTAGTCAAGAACGCCGACCCAGAATTTCTAAAAATAATAATGAACAATGTCAAAAACCCTGGAGATACCAGCATCTGAAAGTCAATCATAGGAAGAAAATCTCCAATGTAACAAAATCATTCTGTAAGTTGTCATATTAATAACTCATCGAAATAATCAATATGAAAAAACTAAACCTGATCATCCTGCTTTTATCACTCAACACTTTCGCACAAAATGTAAATGATAAAATAAAAACTTTTGAAACCAATCTCCAGCATCGGTGAAATAACCAACCCGTAATTACTCTCAGCCAATTCAAATAAGTGTATTTCCCCGTTGCTCATTAATGTTCCATTCTTTTATACCCCCAAAGATAAAACAACATTTAACGTCTTTTGTCCAACAAAGCACGGCAATGGGTGGACAAAAAGCAGATTTATATGAGTATCAAATTAGTCAGCAAGAAACTGTCTGAGATTGCTGCCCAAGATCTGTTTCCAGCCATTTTCAAATCTATCCCGTGCAAAGTGCGGATCACGGGGAAAGCTTGACAAACCGGTATGAGTAAGTTTGAGTTTGGTTTTTCCATCCTGTTCAGATAACTCAAAAGAAACTTCTGAAGTCCCGGGATAGCCCTTATAATCCCAGGTGTGTGCCAGCAAGCTACCATTATTCATTTTAGTGACACGCCATTCTTTCTGATAAGGCGAGCCGTCATTTAAAAATTTGAATTCAAATCCTACAATCGGCTTAAATTCAATTAACTGCGGAAAGTACCAGACTCTCATCTTATTTTGATCTGTTAATGCGGCCCATATTTTTTCTATCGGGGCGTCATATATCTGTTCAAATTCAAACGGCTTTTCCATGACTTATAAGTTGTGATGTTGATGTTAAATTTAATGAATAAATTGCAAAGTGCAGATCAGAAACGATAGAATAAAGGGTTAGGTAATTCACAGCCTTAACTAATGTTCTTTGTTATCCCCGGACTGAACAGATACACTTTTTCCAGATTAATACCCTTTCCAAGCACAGGCTTAAAAATATCCCCGGTACTCTCTTTTCTTTCAAGCGCATTTAGATCGTAAAGTCAGACATCTTTAATCCTTTCTTTACTTCATCCCATTGCAGGGGCATGGATACTGTAGCACCCTGCTTAGGACGAACTGAATAGGCACAGGCAATAGTTGCGTGAGGCCTGTTTTGCAAAAAGTCAAGGTACACCTTTCCTTTCCGGTCAGAAATATGCCTTTCTATACTTGTGAATTTTGGAAGCTGCTGATTCACCAGCGTCACGATGATCCTCGCAAATTCTTTTCTTTGTTCATAGGTGTATTTGTTGTCCAAGGGAATATAAATATGCAGCCCGGTAAAACCGCTGGTTTTCGGAAATGACGGTACGCCCATATCATCAAGTATCGTTTTAGTCATCCGGGTAGCTTCAACCACCTGGTCGAAACTGTTTTTATCCGGATTAAGGTCAATACTACAGAACGTCGGATGATCAGGTTTATAATGGTACTACTCCACGGATTGAGTTCGATGCAGCCCATGTTGATTATATGAAGCAAAGTCGCCTCATCATTTGCGATCAGATACTCTTTGTGCTCCTTGTCCTCTTCGCTGTAATAATCAAAAGTACCCATCCATTCCGGCACCTTCCCTTTTACGTTTTCAAAATAAAAACTCTTACCCTCAATCCTGTTTGAAAAGCGGTTCATCAATGCTTTGCTCAACCAAAATCAGCGCAGACCTTACAGATCTATCTAACGATAACTTGTATTTCGACCAATCACATTTCATCAGACATTTTAAAAAATTGACCGATAATAAACCGAGTGATTTCTTCGAAAAAATTGAGACAGATAAAGAAAATATCTGGCTTTATCTTTAGACTTTCCATTTTTACAATTTTAAGTCTTTAAATATTCGTTTCTTTGTGTTAATACAAAAAGAAATGAATATTAAATTTGTAATATTAATCATCTTTTTAATTGCATTTAACAGTTCCCAAGCTCAAACAAGGAGACAAACTTCTCAATTGTCTGATTTTTGTAATGTTTGGGGCAACTTAAAATATTTTCATCCTGAGATTTCAGCGGGAAAACACAACTGGGATTCAATTGCTATTTCGTCAATCAGCAAATTATTAAGTTCCGACGACAAAAATGCTTTTCAACAGGAGATAGATAAATTATTTCAGATCGCTGGAAAAAATACGGCTGAAGAATTTATTGTTGATCAATCGTTGCATCCCTATACGTACAGAAACATCAATCATTCCTGGATTGAAGGTAGTAAGAATTTAAATGAAAGTCAAAAGGAATTCATAAAATACAACTATTCACATCCGTTTCAAGGACAGAATTTCTATGCCCAAAACAATGCTGATGATGACGGGAATATCATCACACCGAATGAGAAATCATATCCCGAAATGAAATTCCCAAACAGCGAATACAGGCTTTTGGGTCTTTTCCGTTTTTGGAATGTGATCAACTATTATTATCCATATAAATATGCAACCGATAAACTCTGGGAACAAGTGTTGACCAAATTAATTCCTGAGTTTGTAAAAGCAAATGACACCATTGCTTATCACAAAGCTGTTTTGAAAATGTCTGCATCGATTAATGATGGACACGGCGGTGTTTACCCTTTCATTGATCTGGAAGTAGCAGGCAAATATAATCCTCCCTTTTTTTTCAAACTAATTGACGACAAAGCAGTTGTTACAAAAATTCTTGACGAAAGTGAAACCCGAAAAGCGAATATTCAAAAAGGGAGTGTGATTGAGAAAATCAACGGAATTACATTAAAAAAACGTGCTAAAGAATTGTGGGATTACGTTCCTGCAGGAAATAAAGCTGGTAAATACAGAGATTTGCATAAGTTAATTCTAAACAGCACTGCAATGTCAGCAACTTATTCAGGATACAATCCTAATGGGAAAAAGTTTTCATCATCAGTAAAATTAAGGGCAAGTAATTTTCTAAAAGAGTTTTTAGACCTTTATGAAATGTCCAGTTCCATCACATCAAAAATGATGACTGATGATATTGCGTATCTATATGCCTCCAATATTACTTATAAAAATATGGACAGCATAATGAAACCCTTAATGAGTAAGAAAGCCATTATTCTGGATCTTAGAAATTATCCGAATAAAATGCCATCATACACGATAGCAAATTACTTTCTTGACGAACCGACCATTTACAGTAAACTGACAAGAAATGATTTCAGATATCCGGGACTGTTGGTTTATGAAAACACTAATAAAGGAACGACTGCAGAAACTGTGGGAAAGAAAAACCCTAATCCTTACAAAGGAAAATTAATTCTTCTGGTTGATTACCGGACCCAGAGTCTGGCGGAATTCAGTAGCCTGATTTTGAAGACTTATAAAAATACAGTGATAATCGGAAATCAAACCGCTGGAGCCGATGGCAATCAGACAAGGATGATTTTTCCGGGAAACTACAAAATCTCTTTTTCGGGATTTGGCATTTATCAAGCAAATGGAGATGAGGCACAACGTGTAGGCATTCCAATTGACATACCAGTTAAATACACCATCTCAGACTTTATTAATGACAACGACCCTATTCTGGAAAGTGCAATGGATCATGCCACAGCAGGAAGGTAAAAAATTAAGCTGTTAGCGTTGCAATGATCCTGAACTGATCTTTAAGAGTTGTAATACGTCTTGATTGTTCAACAGTACCTGTCTGTCGATCTCAATGAATCTGGATTGACTTGGTGAGACTTGTTCATTAAGGATGTCAAACCGTTCTATGATCCTTTCCATCCATGCGATAAATTCTGATCTTTCGGTATTCAAAATCGTGATGGTCTGCTGGCATAGCTCCATTTGTTAATAAAACATGACACCTTGGCAAGCTCTTATACACCACATGTTGCTTCAATAAATTTACATCATTCATCCATCATAGAATAATCCACTTCATCCATAAGCCAGCCAGTTTCATTACACCAATTTTTAAAGTCTTTAAAAAAAATCACTATCAAATTTTTCAAACTTATATTTATTTTAAAGCATCTCTAAGATTTCCATAACTAACATGACCTAATTCATGTCTCTGTTCTATCTTATAAAGATTTTGTATTTCTCCAAGCTAACTGTTATATCAATTGTTAAGTACTTATCTTTTTATCATACCGCTTAAATGTTTTTCTTCCAATTTCATCAGGCAAACACCTTCAAGCGATACCGATATTGCCTGGATCATTGACATTTTTGTATTTTTCATTTACTTTTTGACATACATAGTCTTCAACATCCTAAATCTGATAGCTTTAGTTCAAAGCTTCTCGTAATCTAATCTAATCTAATCTAATCTTTGCATTATCATTGTCATTTCATTTGTATCCGGATCATATGATATATGATGTAATCTATAATCATCAGACCAAACATCTCTATTTTTAGTTTTATCATATACCGCAACTTTATCATCAGTGTGACTACCTGTAGCTTGAATTACAATTATGCCTCCAAGGTTCTAGGGTAACTAACTGTTCCAGGATGTATACTTCCTTCAATGAATGACTTGTTTCCTCCTCTTTTATCTAAGCCAAATATGTCAACCCATGTATTTGGATCGTGAACGCACACGTATAAGTTTGGCTCGCCACTTTGCAACCTAATTTTATCCTGACTTATATACCACGTCGAGCACCGCTCGTATGTTCAGTTTTTTTAAGGCGTCATAGACCTGATAAAATACCTACAAGTAAATAAAATCATAAGCCCTAATAAATAGACAGATAGGTGATTTGTGTGTCTTGTGTAACTTTCGGATATTTGTGAGTTGTGCGATATGCTAAACCAACATTCGTCCATATATTAACCAACATAAAAATAAATGAAAAAAATCTTCTTAACACTAATCATAATTTTACCTTTATTGGCATCTTGCCAGTCAAGTTTAGAAGATGGAAATCTGGATTTTGAAAAACTGAATTTTGCTACGTTCAACTCAAAAAAATATTACTCAAAATCTTTGAAAGCAGAATGGGCAGATTATCATAAAATGAGGAAGAGCAGCCAAAAAGAAATTTATTTCTTTCAAGCTGATGCAGATACAATTGACGTTGATGGAAACGATTTTAGACTTGTTGAACCCTATGCAATTACTTATCGTCAAACAGGTGTAGGCAGAAGCAATTGGAATAAAGAGTACTGTGTCGGCTTTTTCAAAAATTTAAAATTCGACGAAGTAAATGCAATAACAGATTTAAAAAACAATCTGCTTATAATTTCAGGCACAACTGACAGTATAAAGACTGAAACTATAGAAAAATTCTCAACAGAATTAACCAAATTATATGGTAATCCAACTTTGACGAATGTCTCAGCAGGAATGTCATCTTACGACATAAAAAAATGGAATTTTGAAGATAAAATAATTGCTCTTGTATCAGATGGAAAATTGGATTATAAAAATGTCATCTTAAACGAAGATGAAAAAAAGTACATCAAGGAAATTGAAAGCAGAAATCATACTTCCGCTACGCTGTTCATTTGTAGAAATGAATATTACGATGTTTTTAGTAAAATGAGTAGGAGTACAGGGTTTATGACAAAATTCGAAAAAAAAGATTAGAAAAGCACAATCGCACAACATAGGAAGGGTTTTGCGATATTGGGGCGAAACTGCAAAGTTCAACGGCAGTCCTTCGGTTCAACGTTTGTGCAAAATTGAAGATTTGTGCTTTAAGTGTAAAATCAATCGCGTACTCATTTACCTCCATCGGTGGCAGTTTCAGGCAGTATGCCTAGGCATATTTCCATCCTCATTTTTTACAATAAAGTTTATATTCTGGGAGCCATCCTCGCATTTTTGTCCGCAGCAGATTATTCTAAAGAACTCCTATCCACCGAATTTCAATTGGCCTTTCCAGATTAATTTTTCAAACCAATTGCTGAAAGGATATCCTTCTGACTTATTAAAATGAGTTGTGAACCTTCTAAGGTAGTCTGAGTTTATTCATTTATTTTTGTGTTGGATAGTTGATTCTGTTATTGGAATCAGCTTAAATTATCTTCAATCAATCTCTCGAACAATGGTGCAATTTGCTCAATAGTATCATCATCATGGCTGTACATTAAAACTTCTCCATCAGAATTTATCATTATGGGATCACCGTTACCTTCAACAGAAATAACATAACTGTTTTGTATTTCCGGACATTTACTGTCACAGGCATAATTCCCGCGAAACTCTTTCGTTAAATCTACAACGGTTTGATCGGAAAGCATTTCGGAATTTTTAAAACCATAAATAGGAATGCCGACAAAACTGCCTCCGAATAATTTTAAAAATTCTATATAATCCTTATCAAAGCTTACATTGAGTTCTTTTTCCGCATTAGCAATCGTATCATCTTCAGTTGCCGCGCTCCTAAAAATACTATTTTCTTCATTCGACAGAAAATCTTCTATCTTTCTGATTAACGTGTTATCCATCTCTTCTAATAACGTTTTAAGAAAAATTAAAGCAATTAATTTGATTTACCACTTAAAATTTGATTCAACTGTTTTTCTGTATGACTGCAATGCTTTTTATTCGGATAAAATGTAATTTCTTTTAGTTCTGGCCATTCAAGAGCCAGGTCCGTTCTCCCATCTTTTAAATCTTGAAAACCAATTGTGCGGACAGAAATAATTGGCCCTATTTCTTCCAAGGATTGTAATTTGTCAATATACAAATACTGTATAGATTGATTCTCTTTGAGAGAATGTAAATCTTTAATTTTATTACAAGCTATTATCAATAAACTTCCAATTTCAATCCTTTTTAATTCCTGTATAGCAGTTAAATTTTTATTATGAGATATTTCCAGTTTAACTAATGACTTGATGTTTTCAATCCCATTAAGCGTTTTTATTTTGGTATTTGTAATCATCAATTCGTCAAGGTTATCAGGAAAATTAATTTCAGACAAATTATTTAAATCTCTCTTAAATACAAAAATCTAAGTGATTTCAAGCACTGTAGATTAATAAATTCAGAAGGAAAAGATAAGGTTAACTGTTCTATATTTTTATTAGCGCAAATATTAAATTCTTTAAAGCTTTTTGGCAACCATAATTGTTTGACGCTTTTCATTTCCCCAATAGATTCGGCATTATAATCTTTTGCAAATCCTCCTTCAAAAGATAGATGCACACATAACGATTTCATTTTTTTTAATGATGTTAAATCTAAAAAGCCGGGGACAGAGGCTAGAACAGGCTTTCTGATAAATATACCATCACAATTTTCTTTTACCGCTTCATTAATCCCTTCTTCAAATTCATTTGAAAATATGGTTATAATTTTTTTAGCATATGGCTTTTTTTCTTCTATTCTGAACCTATTTATCACTATTTACATTTAATTTTACCTGTGCTTATTGCTAATTCATTTTCCAAAATATCAGCTTTTTTACAATTTCAGCATATGCTTTGTGAGTCTATCAATCCTGTTTATGTATCCTCATACTGACCCTGATACCTAAAGGGTACAAACTCCATATCACCGCTAAGTTTAAGGATTTTTCCATAAATATCAAGTTCGCAATCCCATATTTTTTACCGGCATCATCGTAAGCCTGTATGGGTGTAACCAAATAAACGCTGATAACAGAATAATGCTGGCATTTAATGTATTTGGCATCTGGGGGGGGGTTATTATGATGGTCGTCCTTGGATCAGAGATCAAAAGTATTGATAAGGATATCTCGAATAGAAATCACTGCTGATCTTTTTTAAACTATTAACAAATAATTGTTGAATCTCTATTGGCAGATGATCATCATGTCCATCCAGTTGTTCTTCAAGCTCCCGAAACAAAAAAGCAGCCTGAAGAAATATTAAAATCAATAAATTCGTCAATAGACCCATATTCTCCATTATTGTGATTGTAAAACAAAATAGTTGATTTTTCTATATTAATAAACCATCCATCTCCCTGGCCACTTCGTCCAATGATCCAGATCTTACCGTATAGTTCCGGATCATTTTTCTCAATATATTTATTTTCATTGAGCGCGTCTTCGCAGCTAAATATTTCTATGTCGGGTGTGATTTCCAGCCCTTTGTATTCTGATAAAAATTTTAAATATAACGGGTCTGATACAGGCACCTTATTCAGATCTTTAATTTTATTTATTCTACCATCAAATTCTTCAAAAACTAAGGCTGAATTCTTTTTTTCAAACATAATCTTAATTTATATCATACTGACCTATTTGAATTAGTAACGTTTATTTTAACATACTATGTTTATTTTAAAATCGATTACTACAAAAAACATGAGTTTACACCTCAGATAACAGGTTAAATGCATTTATATTTTATTCTTCCCTAAAACCGCCAACGTAATATAGTCCGGTTTTATCATCTATATCAAGATTAAAGCCTTCATAGCTTACAAGCTCCAACATCAGATTCGTCGTTGAGTTGACACCTAACTCCTCTGCCTTCAATATCATTTGTTCCGCAATATGGTAATCTTCTACATGGGTTATTATGATTTCATCAACCTTTCCTTTATTTTCAGTATAGTAGTAATTAACCTCTTCAATAATATTTTTGTCAACCCCTAAGATTTCCGCAATTTTATCTTTCAATAATTCTTTGCCACCGGCTAAAGAATTAAGGATTCCGGATGGTATTTCCTTTTTTCCCAGCCATAGATAATGCGTTCTTAAACTTACTTTATCACCGGTATCTGACAAGCCTTCTATTTCGCCAAGGTATATCATTTCTTTGGTCTGAGAAGCATTTTTTTGAGGTAAATCGTGATTTTCATAAGCAACCAGGACATTACTATTTTCGATCTTACGTTCCTCGTACCATTTTAAAAACGCAGCGGTATCACCTAAAATATCGTTCAATATCATATTGATCTCCTGAAGCTGATGATCATATTTCAATAGAATGAAATCTTCATTGTAATTGTCTATCCCTATGTCTTTACAGAATTGGCATCTGAGTTCAGGATCCGGCTCCTGATCACCACCTTCTTTTCCCGTCGCTGGCTCATGATCATAAATAGACCAAGCCTTCAAATAGGATTCCTGACTAAAATATTCCTCAAAAGCCGCTTCTGATTCAAAATTCCCTACCCATATATGTATTTTTCCCATCCTATTGTTCTTAATTTTACTATAACAAAGAATTCTTTATTGACCAATGGGATCTTAAACAAGTCTATTTTACAAGGAAGATCCGGATAATTCACTATTCCCATCATGATATATTTCAAGATAACATATGCTTAATGAACTGCCAGATCTTCAATATCAAAACTTTGACCTACCTGGCAATAAATTAACCCATCCGGATATTCTTCTTTTGCCTCAAAGATCATCGAAATCACATGATCAGGATAAAAGTTAATCGTTTTCAACTTCAATTGTGACTTTAAATCTGTATCATCTTTTGCTTTTGTATGATGTACAGTTTCTGAATAGGCAGCATCTGTCAACTCAACAGCAATGTTTGTTTTTAAATGATCAATTATGTTTTCAGTCAATGCATTGAGTAAGCTCACTGCCTTATCTAACAAGTCGGAAAAATCCTCAATTTTAGCATGGCTTTTTTCAATATCAAAGATTACCGGTATATGTTCATCGACTGAAATTGAATAGTCCCCTATTAACTTACCATCTGAAATTTTAAATCCACTTATGTTTTTGTTCATAATTAATTATACATATCCTGCTTTCCGGATCGTAAGGCCTAACCCTATATAATACAATCCTGTTTCTATATCTCCGTATTGCCTCTGATTCCTAAAAAGCATAAAGTTTAACCCACCGCTAAATTTATTTATTTTCTCATAATTTGATAACAAAACGATTTATCTGGTCCGTTTAAAAAGCAATCAAACCTTAATCACTAATTCAACGGATTCCAAATCCATTTTTCTTTATGGTATTAAAGACCTACATGTCATCGTTTTTCCTTAGGTTTTCCATTACATAGTTTGCCGTTACACCATGCATGAATATTGATAAAAGAATGGTCAGGGAAACAATAGCCCAGAGTTCATTTTTGTGGTCGAAATCAAATTTGCTTAACCCAAATGCAAGATAGAATACTGACCCCATCCCCCGGATACCAAAGAAACCTATCGCGAGACGGTCTTTATTTCCCATTTTTGCAGTACTTAATGCCAGCCAGCCAAACAGCGGTCTCACCACCAATAAAAAAACTACTGAAAATACAACCATTTTCCAGGTAAGAGGGTTCAGTATTCCCATAGCCACAGTTCCTCCGAACAAAATTAGCAGCAAGCATAAAAGCAGCCTTTCCACCTGATCCGTGAAGGCATGAAGCTTATCATGATACTGGTGTTTTTTTTCAAAATGTCTGAGTGTAATCGCACAGATAAATACCGCAATAAAACCATAGCCATGTATGAGTTCTGTAATACCATAAACCAACAGAGTCGCTGCCACCGCAACAAGACCGTCCCTGGTTTTCAAAGTCTCATATTTCTTAGCCATCCTAAACAACACCATACCTATCCCTTTTCCAAAGATGAATCCGAGTACGACACCGGCAACTAAACGATAGATCACATCAAAGGCAAACCAGTCTAATAAACTGACTCCTTTTCCGGAAAGCATGACACCTAAAGTAATTGCAAGCCAGGTAAACGGAAATGCCACCCCGTCATTTAATCCGGCCTCTGAAGTAAGAGCAAACCTGGCCTCTGATTTCATCTGATCGTTAGGGGGCCCCACCTGTACATCTGCCGCAAATACGGGATCGGTAGGGGCAAGAACCGCACCCAACAATGTTGCCGAAGCCAGACCCAGACCCAGGAAATAATATCCCAGCAGCGTTGCCGCCCCTATACACAACAGCATGGTGATCCCGATGAGCTTTAATGGAGACGACCAGCCTTTAACAGAAAATTCACGGTCGATCTTTATGCCCGTACCCATCAGGGATATAATGACAATCAGTTCTGTGAGATGAATCGTCAGACCCTTGTTTGCTTGTGGAAGCGGATTTGGCAGATAGTCAGGAATAAAAAGATAAAGTAAGAATCCTGCTGCTACATAAAAAACAGAATATGAAATTCCTGTTTTCTCCGAAATTTTAGGCATCCATGCCATACTGAGGGTAGCGACTCCAATTAAGGTTAAAATGATTAGATATTGATCCATAAATAAAGAAATTTCTTATTACCATCGTTTTTCAGTAATAATTAAAGGTGAGATACAATAAGATGCATTCAGGCCTGTAAGCGGAAAATGTTCATGTAGCTTGAATTAAATTGATCAAATATCCCGCCAGATCCCCATTTTTCATAAATCTGAATCCGCCGCTTTTCAAAAAATACGACTGGTAAATTTATGATTTTATGAGAATGATTGGTGCTATACAAAATACAGATGTATCCACCTGACACATTGAACCGGCGCAGACAAAGAGGATCTTAAGAAAGCGGATTATATTTTAGCGGTATTATGAAATTCTTCAAAACCTTTTCACTGAGTAAAAGAAATACTCTGTTGAACACAGAATAACAGATTGAGAACAGGTATTTTTTAAAATAGCATTCCTGCACCCGGATATAATTCTATACCGGTATCAAAGGAAGTGTTAAATTGTACAATTAATCAATGGCCCTGATGTTGAAAAATCGATAAAGAGCATCATCCATGAACATAAAACCATCGACATAAATGCACTTTTAGATTTGATTCCAAAAGAGAAAACAGAAGAATATTTAAAGTTGTTTTTATTAATGTCGACCTCAGATTTTAGCCTCAAATAAAGTATTGGATGTTGATATTATGACTTTATGCGCAGTTTATTTTTTGTATGTTGTATTGACGAATTTTACAATATCGTCCCAACTTTTATTGTTTTTTGCATTTAGTTTGGTTATCGTTTCATGGTCTGTGACGATCATTATTTCGGTGTCATTTCCGTCATAAGGCAGCTGAGAATTTCCGTTTCTCAGATTTTCGAATTGATTCAAATCAATTTTATCAATCAGGTTTTTCCAATCTTGATTTTCATTAAGATAAGACTGATGAACATTCTGAGTAGAGTCGATCGCCAAAAGGGAATACTTGACGCTGTCTTTCGTAATCTGGTAAGTTGTTGACTGGATTGTACTCCTCCCTCCATAAGTAGAGATAGAAACTTCCCTGATTTCGTTTTTAGCAACCTTTGCCCTTGTCTTTTGCTGTGTTTTGTTGCAGGATTGTATAGATAAAGCATAAAAACAGATTGTAAATAAGATTAAAATTTTAATGTATTTCATATTTCCAAATTATTACCGTGACTTGTAAAATCGATAATCTGATTGTTAAAATTATTCAAAATACCAATATCCAAAATACGTTTCGCTGTTCTTACAAATATCATCATAATTGGTTTCCTCAACTTTTTCATATTTAAATTCCAACAGGATCTTTTTGATTTCCAATTTGTATTTTTCATCTTTGGAACCTGAATATTTTGCGCACAGGCATTTTGCCAGATCCATCTTCGCATTGTGGTAATTAAAGCCTTCATATTCATTTCCGAATATCGATTTCTGATCAGTCGCTTTACAGTCCAAAGCAACAACTTCCTTAGAAATATCTGGGTTTACCAATCGGAAAACCACAAATGCCAGAATGATAGAAATCGATATAATGATGAATGTTTTTTTCTTCATGATTAATTTTACTATTTCGAAATCTCTTTCAATCAACCTTCATAGTTCAAAGAGGTTCTGCTCTCTACAGAGTGGCTTTTGTACCTTCGTTGACCAGTTGTCGGTTCAGATATTGTGTGATCAATTGATTTTTTTTTATCCTAATTCATTAAATCTTTGTCTGTATTGTAGCAGTCAATAATATTTCTGTTTAGGGTAATTTGAATATTTTTTCACCAATCCAATGTCCAGAATATGGATTTTTTTAAGGCATATATTCGACTCATAAAATCTAAGTCAGAATCTTTGAAAAAAGAAAAATTGTGATTGATTTGTATAAATTACGGGTCCATCATTGGGCGATCCAAGTAGTCTGTAAAAATTGCCGATAACCTTTCGGGCAGGAAATCGAAGTACGATAGCCGAATTAAAAAACTAACTTGAATTTTTGTAAGTCAGCTATGCTTTTGTATAACTCATCTTGCCGCTGGTATTATCATGTTATTCCATTTCTAATTGTATTAAACTGCTCATAGCCGTTCTTTTCAGGATCTTCCAAATTTATCAGCTCTGCTAATGTGGTGTCAAATATGCACCATCCATTCCTTTTACACAATTCTGCAACAGGGTAAATACTATCTTTACCATATAAATGAAAGCTTAGGAAATTGTAGGTATCTGTCGCTTTTATAATGGAGAATTCAATTGAAAAATTTTCCCGTTCAATTGTCCCCATATTTTCAACAACTTTTCCATAATGAGAAAGCTCAAAATCAGGAAAATGAGAATGGAACTTTTCTATTACAGATGCCACTGAACCGATATCATCAATTGTTGTTTCGTCAATTTCTGATCCGCTCTTTATTTCACGGTTTAGTTTGAATACAAGTACGTCCCAGCTCATTTTGATTATTTATAAATTATTTAGTCTCTCAATAGTATTCCTGAATTTGTTTAAAACAGTAATATTACTTTGATCAAAAGTAAAGCAAAAAAAGTCTTTCTAGGCGATCAACTCACTTTCGGGCTTCCTTCACTGCCTGCCTCCGACCGATTCCTGTAAACCTGAAGCACATGGCTGAGCCGGGTTCTTCCGATATCAAGCCCGCTCAGTGTCATATCCACTAATCCCCTTGGACAGCGATAGATCAAATGAAGGCGTGAAGATTTCCCGCCAACTACACTGATGATCTTTTCGTCATAGATTTCTGCCCAGGGATAATATACCCCGCCAGGCCTTTTGATCCCATAGTTTCCGATCACCATTTGCGCATCACGGTTCAAAAAATCATGTATTGTGACCCGAAAACTCACAGCGCCAAAACGGATGATAACGGCACCCATCACATAACTCAGGATCGAACCTAAAGAAAGCAGATTATCCCTTGGGAAGAACACCCAGACGCCACCCGCCACGATGATGAGTAAGGTGAGAAAAATACTAACACCCTGTTTCCACCGGGAAAATCTGATCACGGTTTCGTCCGGAACCTCCGGATCTAAATCATATGTCTTTAGCTTATCCATATTGTTCTTTGCACTATGCTTTCAACCTGGTATAATTGTAATCCGCCCGGCTGATTTCCATTTTCATAAAAGATCGTTACTGCTTCAGTCTTTCCAGCTGCCTCCCTTCACACATAAGTTAGGCTAAAAAGCATCAAGAAAATCCTTTTCGGATAATCTATCATTTAATTCTAAATTAAATGAATAACTTTCATCATAAAATATAATGTAAGCGGCAGATGGCATAAATTTCCTGCAATAAAGCGAGCATTTATAAAGCAATGAATAGTCTTCAGATTCAAGCACAAATGTATTGCCGTCTTTGTCCAGTTTGCCTTCTAATACATCCGTATTATTTTTAGTTATAAACCAGGTTAAGAAATATTTTACCCTTTCATCTTCAATTTTAATTATAATAACTTCCTGCCAATTGGTTTTCAAAGCCTCAATAAATACATCTTTATCAACAGCCCAATCTGGTTTTGCGACTGGTGAAATGAATATTTTCATATTTTATGGTTTAGCAGTCGCTTTTGCTTCAATATCATGTTTTTTTCAAGATTTAGTTTGAATACAAGTACGTTCAAGCTCATTTTGATTATTTATAAATTATTTATTCTTTCAAACAGTCTTCCGGAATTTGTTTAAAATAGTAATAAAACCTTACAGAGTTAAATGCATTGCTCATCAAGCTGAAATTTATAACTTATTTTGACTAATATCCATAATCATTTTCAACTTGATCTAATAAATTACGGTTTTTCGCGCCAATGTGATTGATATTACTGCTAATGGCTTCATATATTTCATCAAAAGTAATAGAAAATCTCTGATTTGTCTGTTATATAAAATAGCAAGTTATTTCATTGTAATAATATTATTAACCAATATGGCATAAATCTTTTTCACTCTTCGATGACTTCTAAATCACAATTCGCGAGTTGAAAATCCTTTAAAACATCATAAGCTTTTTCAGATACATATAGCATCATACTTTCTTTAGAAAACCAAAAATCATCTTGTTTAGATTCTCCATTAATCCTCAGCCATTTAAATACCGGCAATATACGATCCGGATACATTTCTTCAAATTGTTCTGATTTTGATGTTGTTGCTTTACCCAAATTAAAACCGCTTAACATACTTTGCATTAATGCTTCGGCTAGTTTTTCGGCAACAATAAAATGCCCTGCTTCGGTAACTAAATCGTCACCCAGCCAGCCATCAAACTCATAATTCATTTTTGAAATTTTAACAGGCCGGGCTACAGCATCATCAATACAATCTTCAGTAAGGGTTCCCGCAACTTCAGGATATAATTGGTAATATTTCATTTAATTAAAATAATGGCACTTCCTATTTTTTTAAAAGTAGCAGACCACGAAGCACAATTGTTTAGTTTTGCGCACATGTCTAATGGAAAAACTTCCGTTGAATTTAGTACTAAAACCGGCATTCTGCCAAATTGTAGTCAACCGCAATGTCAATTAATCATTACCATAATCTGGCTCAAAATAATCAGCAGGGTCAAAGTCATAATATTGCATTACATCAAACCTTTCTTCCTTACTAATATAACCTCCTCTATTCTTTGCAGTTCTGAATTTAGTACAATATCGAATTTCATAACTTATGAGCGTATAAGATTCGTGTCCTGACAAAAGCAGCAGCTCCAGTATCTCCATTAGGTACTTGTTTGTCTCCACAAGTTAAAAATGACACTTTTGCACTTTGAGGAAAGAATTCCATTCTTTCTTTATCCAAAACCTTTGCACTTTCAGTGCATAGTGGCTTTAGTACAGCTTAAACTAAAACAATATCTATATACAGGAACGTCAGTTTGATGGAACAATGGACCCGTTGTCATTACTTATAAAATCCATAGTCTTTTGCTCCTTGTAATAATGTACATTCAGGTCCTGCTGTAAAAATGTTGCTAGTTTGCTCGCACGACTGTTTAAATTTTGAGTTTTATGAACCTTGAAGGTCTTATAGTTTTTCGGCGCAGTATGAGTTCCCATATCCCCCAGGTCAAAGATCTGGTATGTCCCACTGAGTTTTGTACCATCCTGTAAGGTAATAAGGAATTTACTGGCATCCACAAAATTAAGTACATCGGGTTGAGTTGTATTGCTGTTCAGATCGAGTTTGTTTTCTCTGATTTCATCGGTATCAAAATACCATTTAGTCTGCTTTATTTTTTGGTTTAGCAGTCCGCCTTCCGGAATCGCCTGCTTAATTGGTATATGCTGCTGGCCGAAAGCACAACTGGAAAGCAGAATAAGAAATATAATAATCGTTTTCATATAGTTTATTTGAATAGTCTGCAACAATCTGATGGTTACTGTCCATCAATATTTACGCCGTTTTGATATTAGCTTTAAATAGTCAAAAACGGAAAGTGGCAAAGATAAAGTTTAGACTAACAAGTTGCTCCATTGCCTCCTCAAGAAATCAATCTCAATGTCAGTCCTCATTAAAGGATTATTTATAAGCTGATTCTAATATTTTCTTTTGCCATAGATCTGCTTTTTATGTCTGCCTTGGATATTAATTACCAATTATCAAAATCACTAATCTCTGGTAATAGCACCACTTGAGGGAAGTCAATCTGAATTTCAGATTTAGTTTTATTGGTAATAACTACCCCGTTTTGATCTTTCTCAAAAAAGAATAGTCCCTTGTCTATATTAAACAGAATACCAGATTCTTCATCGTCCTTAGACTCAACGAATCCCATTAGATAAGTTTTATTTAGATCCAAATTCTTTGAATTCGCAATTTCTTGAATATCTTTCCATTCCGTTCTTAAAAGTATGGTTAGCTCTTTCACTTCTTGTTTATACAATTTTATCAGGGCAGTGTCTGTCATAATTTTTTATTTATTTAGTGTATGGAAACTTTATCTATTACACCCCCTTATTTGTATACATGTTGGCATTTGTGACACATTCCCCTGTCACACCTACATCTTTTATTGCAGCTTCAGAACTTTTAGCTTCCCCGGTTCCACGCTCCAATTGCTTATAATCATCCTTTTTATCGTGTTTTCTCCCGCCCTTGTAATTCGCATAATACCTGGCTGAAGTGTAAGCTGTATGCAACAACTTCCTGCCATGTCAGCGCCTATGGGATCCCTATTTGTCTAAGTATTCGTGAAAAGTTTACAAATAACCTCGCTGCTTTGGGCAGCGATCTCTTCATATATTCAATTACTGGTACGTGTAAGAAAAATCAGCAGACCATCTTAAATGCTTTCTCAACTGTTACTGTTGTATAAGACAACCTGAGTAGTTAAGAGTTGATCAGTAATTTTTTATAAATTCATATATATCATCAAAAACAAGTTCGTTGCTATCTTTTTGGTCTCTTTTAATGATTTCTTCAACAGAATCATTTCCTCCTTCATATCTGTAATTATAACTGTTACCCTCGGATAGTAAATATAGTGCATCTCCCTTGCTTATTGTATAGAAAAATTGATCCTCACGTGGTTCGAAACATATTTCTCCAAATTTATTCCTGGGTCCTTTCCTTACCAAATCAGCTTCGGTAGCAAGGGTATTATATGCAGCGCCTAAAGATTTTCTGTCTTTAAATTTTATCTCTTCGATTATACATACACACAAGCCTTTTTTGTATAAGAAATAGGCAGCAGGTTTACCTTTGATATTTTTAATTAATCCCTTGAAGCAGTGGTCAATTTTTGAGTTAAAATAGTGTTGCTGTTTTTCCTCCACCTTGTCAACCTGCCACAAAGATTTATTTTTTGTTAAAAGTTCTTTTATATCTATAGTATTAGATAGAGACTCCTTTTTATGACAACAAAGAAAACTAAGTGCAGAAAATATAATAATTAGGATTTTCATTATTTGGGGTTTTTATTTAATCTGTAAATAGTAGTATCTAAATCAAATGCTAATCCAGTAGGTAGCCTTTTACTTCCAACTTGCCACTATAGTACTGGAACAAGCTATTTAAAAACGCTGCAACTTCAGAAGCCACCATAAATAACAGTTTGCCGTTAGGCAGATCCCAATATTTTTTTTATTTTGGTTTTGCCAACTTTTTCAATTTCACTTAAGCGTTGGATATCATTTTCAAGTGATTATTTGCTGTTTTAATAATAACATCCTTATGATCTATATGGATCCTATTGACTGATACTTCAATCTCTTTAGGCGATTAATTAGCGCAACTCTCTCCGGTAATCTTTCTCCTCTCCTATCTCTTTCCGCCAGAAACACCCCGGATACCATTGCCGTTCTTAAAGGTGATATTCCTTATCACCTGGCACAGACCATTCTTTAATATCACCCAGGTAACTCTTTATCACTTTATTGATTTTATATTATTTTATTTTTTTCATCGGAAAAGCCTGTTTTGACAGTTTCCCGTTGATATTACCGGAAATTTCAGCATACAGGGAATCTTCCCCTACTTTTCTATAAGTGATCATCTGAGGAAAATCGTGCTGCCGGTTTTCAAATACAAGGAAAGCGGGATCCCTGATTGCCTTAGAAACAAAATCTACAGGAGAATCCCTGTTACTGCTTTTTACAGAAACCATGTAATGTAATTTTTTTTCCTTTTCCACCAGCCGGACCGACTCAAATTCGATAGTATCCCGCTTATTCAGATAATAACTTTTCGCCTGAAATTCAGTTTCGTTTTTCCTGGTCCAGGTCTCGTAAAGGCTCCCTTTGGAAGTTTTGGTTTCCCAGGTTCCCAAAAGCCATTTTAAATTATCGATTTTATTTTGTTGCTGTGCCCAGCTGCCTGATATATACAGGCTGATTATGGTCAGGATCAATTTTGTTTTCATTATCAAACTATTTTATTTTGGCAAAGTTGGGCAGAATACAGGATTTAAAATTGTAAAAATGCGACATCAGGAACTGCTCCCGTAAAACAGAAGCGACATTTGAAGGTTGTCCCCGAAAAAATCCTTTGGAGTATATCCGGTAAATTCTTTAAAGTCCTTAATAAAATGGGCCTGATCGTAATATTCTGATTCATAAGCGAGCGCAGTAAGATTGGGATAATCCTTATGCAGAAGATGTCTGAGCGTGTTTTGAAGTCTGATTATTTTTGAAAGCTGTTTGGGGCTCAATCCTACTGCTGAAGAAAATTTACGTTCAAGCTGTCTTCTGTTGATGTTTGTCTGCCTGGAAAGCTCTTTTATTGAAATACTTCCTTTACCATTCAAAAGCAGGTCTACGGTAGACCGCACAATTCTGTCTGTTATTTCTGTATCAAGCCTCTTTCGTAAAAAACCTTCTACAGTATTGATTTTTTCTGTAACCGTTGGCGAATGCAATACTTTTTCTTCCAGCTCCAGGCCCTCAGCACCGAAGAGTGTTTCCAGGGAAATAGCGCGGTCATCCATATCTTTGATAGGAATGGTTGCAAAAGGAATAAACCCGTCGTGATGAAATCTTACCGAGAAGATACCGGTAATGCCGGTAGGTTCTATTTTCAACGGATGTGTCAGCTGACCGAAGACGCAGCTTCTGGGCTGAACAGAAGCTTTTCCGTCAATATACTGATTGTAGAGGTCACCATAATGAAAGATCATTTCCATACATCCGTCAGGAACAATGATTTGTGCATGTGGAATGTCTGCTTTTGGGCTGTCTAATGTCCAATAGCATTTTACAAGAAGTTCCAGATCTGCATCTGGTTGGAATGTCTGGTAATCCATCTGTTTTTCAAAATTGAAATATATGGAATTTCTTCAAAAGTAAGATGATGAATCTATTTTGCCCTTTAATCCTGATCCTGAAGTAGGTCTCTGAATGATAACGGATATTCAAAATTATACATTGGGCTATGATACAATTATTAAATACATTAAACTTATCACTGATAGCGCCATCGAGACAGTAATATAATGGTCATTTCCAAAGCTCTAAGACCTGAATCTTAAAATTAAAAGTGATAAATACAATTCATCAAAATATATGGAATCTCGTCTGCTTCAATAATGAAGGGAAACAAACAGTATAATACCGAGTAAAAACTTTAGATTTTTTAACTTCCCGGATTCATATAATATGTTGGAATACTCATTTTATTGCTGTGTATGGTTTGTTAATAATACTTTAAGAATCGCCGTTTAATACTCCGTGAATTCATTATTAAATTATCACAGCTGTCTTATTTTTCCTTGAAAATCCCGAACCATATTTGATAATATTACGTTATATTTGAATCACTAACTATTCAGATACTTCCCAGGAAATATTGTTCCACGGACTGCCTTTTTTTGCTTTCAAATAGCCGATGTATTTTTTAAGTACAGATTTTCCTGCGATGTTATTAAGCCCTACATTGGATTCTCCGGCGAAAAATTCTTCGCTGAAAATCTCCCAGTTGGTATAGTGTTTTTTTGCATAACTATTAACATTCCCTAAAATATCCAGCGCTTCTTCTTTTCCAAGATAACCGACATCGGTAGAAGCAGAAATGATATGGGAAAGTACGGCGCAGATTAAAGCTTTTACACCCTCTTTTTCCGGATTCCACATGTGCAGATCTATCTTGTCTGAACTTGCTCCGTTAAGAACCGTTTCACTTTTATCTATACCCGCCAGGTCAAAATATGAAGCTAAAACTTCAATACAGGAAGTCCGATCTGATATATCAAAATCGCGATGCAGTAACTTGATAAATTCACCTTTATGCTCTTCTAACTTAAGATATTCTCCAAATTTATACAGGTGGACAGGATACATTTCGTCATCATCAGTAAAATTAAAGAGAGTAAACCAATCTCCGAAAATGACAATCCGGAACGGTGCACCCAAAGCCGTACCGAATTTTTCGTGATGTGAAATTCCATCAATTATGTTCTTATCAGCATTAATCCCGGTTTCTTTTTGAGCTTTTTCTTCAGCCAGTTCAGCCTTTCCTTCGGCAACCCCTTCTTTAAATGAGTTGATGAGCTCTTTGAAAAAATTAATCATACTACCCGTTTTTATATTATACGACTTACTGCGGCAAACGACGTGCCCTTTAGATGTCTGTTAAATAAATACTTCTTCTAATTTTAACTATGGTCTCTGATTCATGATTATAATTTAGGTTAGCTTATTATAAAAGACCATGGTATCCTTACGCTGTACACTTTCATCGATAAAATAATTGATATTGCCGATTTCAATTTCTGTATTTTTTCAGCTTCCTTGCTGTAAAAAATATAATGGGATATTAGGATAATTGGTATTTTCTCCCCCCCAAAGATCTAACCCTTCGAAAAAATGATGATCTTCTTCTTTTAAGTTTGTACAAACCTCATTATGAATTTTAAATAACAATTCTGCAGTAGTAAAAAATTCTTTATTATCTGCATTTAAAAGGAAGTCAGGTTCAACGCTATCTTCTATCTCATAGTCCCAGTATTCATATTGAATAGCAACTTTTGGGATATTGAGAATCGTTTTTAGCAAATCCTTCTCAAAGGTCTCGCCTGTAATTTTTTCATTATAAATTTTTAAGGCAGTCTTGAAATTTTCTATTGACAGAAATTTTTCTTCCTGAAAATTCCATAGTATATCTTTTAATAACTCCTTTTGATTTTCCATCTAAATATTATTTATAAAATCTTTTCAGGTCGAAGCCATGCTTTAAAGCCAATTCATAATAAGATAAGTCAGGATTTTCATTAATAGTCAGATAGATTTCTTTCCGTACCATCGGCAAACTTCTTATATCAGAAAATTTGAAATAATTATCCATTATATCATCTTTTTCTAATATTAAATCTCTTCTATTAGAAATGTCTAAAGTTGCTACTTCTACATAATACGTTTTTCCTAAAGTTGGAAAAATTTTAATATTATCATAAGCATATTCTGTGGATAAACTGGATTTGATCGCTAATTCTCCTACTGTAA
This sequence comes from Chryseobacterium gregarium DSM 19109, assembly GCF_000430845.1. GTDB lineage: Bacteria > Bacteroidota > Bacteroidia > Flavobacteriales > Weeksellaceae > Chryseobacterium > Chryseobacterium gregarium. The sequence goes on from NZ_AUMU01000003.1 coordinate 23,171, forward strand.
AAAAGCAAGTGTTCTCAAAGTTTTTTAAGGTCTCTGGAAAAGAAACTTTTTCAGGATCAACCAAAACATTATCAATAATTTCTATGTCTTGTTTTAACAAATCTCTTTTTGAAATAAAAGTAGATTGAATTGCCGTTTCATAGTTATTAATAATTAATTCATTAGAAATATGTTTGTATGTTTCAATCAATACACTTTCTTTGTGCCAGTCTAAATAATTATGTGTCTGTCCACTACCATCATACTGCCTTTTTACATCAAATAATACTTTTCCAAAATAATACTTGGTTGAATTTTCAATTTTGATGGCGAAAATATCGCCTACTTTAATGTCTTTTTTCATTGTTTAGCAAGGATTATGTAAATTTTTATATTTATCGAATTTAGCTTTTGTAATCTCATTGCGCCCATTTTCTAAGTTAGGCTTACCTCCATTTTTTTCCATATAATGCTGTTCCCAAACAGATGCTTCATAGGCGTCCCAATTTCCAGAATGGACTTCTCGAATATCATAATGTTTATTCCATTCTGCTCTGTCAATTTTCTTTGTATTTTCAGATTTTAAATGTTCATCAAATCTATCTCTAACATCAGGTTTGTCAGTTTGTCCCACATATTTGACTTCCCCTGTTCTTGTATCATAAACCTCATATATTTTTACAGGTTTTTTTGTTATATTTTCAAATTTTGACGGCTTATTGTCATTGTGGACTAAAACTCCCTGATTTCCTACAAAATAATTATGGCTATCTTCAACCTCAATATTATATGTGAATAAAGCCACATCCTTTTGATATTCAATTTTCTTAATTATGATATTATTTAAAGATAATGATTTTAAAATCATATCTGTCTTTAGCTCTTTTGCCGTAATCCATTTTTTTTCATTTTCAATCCAAAAAAGATGTTTAAATGTGGTGTTGATTATTTCTTTATCTGTTGTAATCTTAATGAATTTATCCGTCCAATTATTATAAATATTAACAACTTTATTTTTTATTGTCCTATTACTAATTCTATCATAACAAAGTACAGTGTCATCTATTTTTACATTTTCAATTGGAACTAACCCATCAATTGTATGAACAAATGTCCCTGCCAAGAAACAAGGTGCTGTTTTACCTAAATCATCATATCCTAATTTTGCCCATCGTTCGGCCGCCTCTTTTGCCGCTTCTTCTGCTATCTCATCAGCACTCTTAGTAACTACCTTTGCAAGATCTCCTCCTTCCTTCTTAGCCAGCTGTTCCAGCACTTCAGCAGTTCCTCTTTTTGCGCCTGCCTCCAAAGCTTCTTTACCAGCTTTCTCTACCCCAGCTTCAATACCTTCTTTAACAGTTTTTTCAACCACCACCTCGGCACCTTCTTTTAGTGCCGTTTTTCCTGCAGTAGCTGCCAAGGAGCCCCCACCCGTATAAACAGCCGCAACAGCATCAGGAATAAATTGGCCTGCAGTAGTTCCTATTTCTCTCGGATTTTTAGCGATCCATTCACCGGTATCCTGAGCCCCTTTAGCGATATCATCGCCCAGCTTTTCCCAGTTTTCCCCTTTGGATGCCCAGTCCCAGCTCGAATTAGCTGCATTTTCCAAATTGCCCGGCGTGGTTGTCCATTTATAGGCATCAGAAACACCTTTGGTTGTAGCTTCGTATCCATCTTTAACCATTCCACCTAAAGCTTCTGCCGTACCTACAGGGTCCTGTCCTACCTGATAGATCACTTCCCCCAGTCCAACAACGCCGTTCACGGCTCCCTCTACAAGCCCGGTCTCCAGATCATCAAACCAGTCTTTAGCTCCGGAAATCGGTTTCATCCAGTCCGGAATCATCGAGTCTCGTTGAGCCCTGCTCTCTTTTGTTTTTTTCTCAAGCCAGTCAAATCCCTCTTTGATATAATCGCTGGGCATTTTACCTTCCCCCACGCCATAAGCCACCGCAGAAGGCCTGTCAAAAAAGATACTGATCTTACCGCCAAATATACATTGACAGGTAGAGTCCTCCAAAAGCATCCGGTTGCCGTTTATTTTTACTCCATCTTTAGGATTATCCCATTGTAAAGTCGTAGGAAGGCAGCCTATGCCCGAAGCCCATTTTGCAGGACAGGTACATAACCCCATAGGTTTCAGATGAAAGAACGGAAATTTATCCGCCTCTGTAGCCATCGGGACTGAATAGATCGTGGTGTTTTTATTATAACTAACCCTTAATGTAGATGGACTTGTCCCTTTGTCACACGCAAGGAAAGCCCCTTCCGGCACATATTTTTTTGCCATGATCCACTTATTTGTTGTTAACGTTCTTATCGCAGGTGCAGATTTCCATCCGTATTGTTTTTCTGAAAATCCGCTCCAGTTCACTCAGGTTTTCCTTAGATTCCAGAACTGTAAAATCGGGAATCCTTACTATTTCCGATACATGACAGCCTGTTAAGCGTCTCATCTTGATGTTGTCAGCATAGATATCAAGACAGGTAACTGTTTCCAGATGCTCTGCCTCCCTGTCTCTTAACAGCATAAAATACCGGTCATTTTGGAAAACAAGATCCTCAATTTTAAAAATCATATGGCCTTTAAAATATTTCGTTCTTCACGGTACAGCGTACCCGGTATTTCGGCAATACTCATGCACATACTTTGTTCACTCCACGGCCATTCATCCAGACGATATCTCTCGATATACCCTAGCTGGAGCTGGGTCGGTACTCGCGGACGGTTTTTCAGAATCCTGATCATAGCGGTAACTTTATCCTGTTCGAATGTGTCTTCATCAACAGAGCCTGAAACATCTATATTATACGACCCATCAGCAAGTTCTGTTAAAGTTTCTTTTGTAACAATGGGTACCTTTTTCGCCGCCAAAAAATTGGGAAGCTCACGGTACCCTATAAAAGTTTCGTCTTTTTTCCGCGCTTTATTATGGATTCCAGGGAATAAAAGAAGATATGGCTGTGCAAATCTAAGCGCAGCAGCAAACTGCTCGGGGGCTTCTAAAAGTTCTGAAATCCCTTCAACAAAAATGCCTTTATGCGCTTCTTTTTTATGTTGCTTTAGCAGTTCGGGCTTCCTCTTCTCCCATTTTCTTCGTATATCTTCTATATTTAAGACGGTGCCTAATCTTCCGTTTTCGTCAAGGGTACAAATAATTTCATTTCTGATCTCATGAAAATCACCGACCCATCGATACATACCTTCAGCATTGCTTTGCTTATACCTGAGCAGGCTGATCTTAAAGGTAGGAATGCCTTCACGCACAGACAGCAGGTCCACATTCAGCCCCATTTCCAGGTGGTTTTCATTCCGCAAACCTTGAAATTGATAACGTTCCTCTCTTAAAAAAGCATAGGTTCTTGTCTTACCGATATCCTCAATACTGAACTCCATAATTATCCTTTATTAATTTCAACATCCGCCCCGGTAATATTCGTCGCTCCGCTTGAATTGATTTTCGATGTCGTACTGTCAACAGCCAGGTCCGTATCGGTTTTGATATCCATTTTACCCTTACTGTGAATGGTAAAGGTTCCTGCCGTCGCATCAAAACTGATGTTCCCACTGGCCACTGTTCCAGTAATTCCTTTCTTGTCGATGACAATTTTATTTCCGCCCACCTGAAAGGTTATGCTGGTTTTACCGTCAAGGGTAATATTGCCTGCCGCATCCATATGAAGAAGTGACTGTGGTGGGACATCCTTTTTCCCTCCAACTCCTGTTGTGTGAGAACTACCAGCATTTATATTGTGAGTAGATTTGGCATTGGTTGTTGCATTGCCCGATCCGTCGAAGTGCATATTTGCCCCACCCTGATCCTGGAGGTTCATGGATCCGGCGCCATTATCATATTTTAATTCGGCACCGCTTCTTCCGCTAAAACTCATAATGTTATTCCCTGCTCCGCCGCCAGCACCAATTCCGCCATGATACAGTCCTCCCATGACGAAAGGCCGGTCAGGATGCAGGTGTACAAAGTTTACAATTACCTGGTCGCCAACTTCAGGGACCGACATGAATCCGCGGTTTTTACTTACCTTATCACTGCTCCCTGCATCCGGCGACATCACCCGTATAAATTCGGTGGAATCCTTGCCTTTCTGCCAGTCCAGCTGAACCCGTACCCGTCCCTGGTTAAGCGGGTCGGTATTTGAAATGACCTTTCCAAACTGAGGCTCTGCAACAGGAATGATAAATTCAGGTCTTGGGATAAATCCCGTATCGGATGCAATAGCCTGGAACGAACCTGTATAATAGCCACGCGCATCAACTTCATGAATAACTTCAACCATCATCACTTTTGTAAAGTATGAAGTTTCATTACTGTCTGCTTTTCGCATTTCTATATCGGCAATACAGCCGGGGTAGAGAAATGGAACGGTGGTATTTCCTGAGGTAATAAATACTTCTGACGCCTTACTTCCTGCCGTACCTTTCTGCGAAGCGTCTATATCCATGAATGAAGACGCTTTTATCGGTGCTACCCGTAATGAAGGGGTCTGGAAAGTTCTTTCAGATATTTCGTAGGCGCGTCTGGCAATATCGGATGTATGATTAATCTTTGAGCTGCCGCCGGTAAATTTCTCATTTTTACTGCTGTTATACCCGTAAAAAGAAGGATTGACATGTTGGGCTTTCATTTTAATTCCGACATTAGTCAGATTGCTCCCATAGGTAAGCGTTACCGGCTTTTCCTGCGGAGGCAGCTGTCCGAAATGAAGTACTTCACCGTCATAAAAGAACTGCTCACCATAGGCTTCCGCAATTCTGGCCAAATAGTTATAATGGGTTTCTTCATACTGGCAGCTATATGATACGTTTCCGTAGCGCGCATCCACCCTGAAATCAAACTTTCCCTGTCCGAATCCTTCTTTTATTACTTCAGTGGCGATGCTGTTCAAACTCATAGGCTGTTCTCCTGCGAAGCTCTGGATATGGGGAGCTGAATCCAGCAATATTGTCGGGCTGAATCCCGACAATACAAGATTTCCAAGGCTGCTTCTTTCCTGGCTGAAACCAACCTCAGTAATGACACCCACAAAATTACGTTCCGGCCCTTCTTCCAGATCTTTATACTTGAAGACAACACTGATTCGTTTTCCTAAAAAGTTCTGAGCTTCTTCGAGGTTGTGGTTTTCCGCAGTACCCAAAGTATCGTGTGCCAGGGTAATTTCGAACTGATGATGTTTCGTGGCGCTTTGTGAAAGCTTAAAATGCTTAAAGTATTTTATCGGGCTTCCTTCAATATGGATATCCAGGCGAACCACCCGGTTAATCCCGGCAATCGCATTCTCAATGATGCCTTCGGGATTAAAAATTTTAGAAGTAGGCTGGTTTGACCACACTTTTTCTTCAGTGATGGCCTGGTCATTAGGTAATAGCGGTTGGTTGAGAAACTGTTTTCCCTTATCCGTTACGTTTTGTATTTGCGTAATAACTTTCTCTTGCGGGCCGGCAATGTTTGTCAAATCCTTCAACGGATCGGAAACATCTTTATTGGATGAATCTACTCCCGGTTTGGGAAGACCCTTCTGTTCTTGAAACATGACATAATTTTTTGTAGTTGTGTTATTTTTAGGGAATCTCCTTAATACGGAAAGGCCGGTCGTTTCAGAACAATCAGGTAATTCGCTTTGGCCTCTATTGGCAAACTACTTATTGACTATCCGAGTTGAGTTCAGAACTATTTAGCCTGGGATGCTAATTATTACCGATGCTTTTAGCGGCATCAAAAGTTATTATTCTGTCTTCTTTTTTTTGTTGATATTTTGTGATTTGGTTATGGCTAATATAAAACGATAAATATTTACGGCAAAGCGAAATAGAGGCTTTTTTTGAAATTGTCGTAGTACTACGATACCTCAATTTTATATCTGAAACTACTTATCATAAATAAGGCGCTTTTCTTGAAGCCGAAATCAGATTTATATGAATGTATTCAGGACGGTTTGATAAAGTAATATGATATTAATCATCCCTTCCTAGCATTCCGATCTCATGTACACGCTAAGGTTTCCATGAAGTTATGCTGATATCTTTCCTTGAGCTTTTCATGTACCTTATATCTCACCTTCATCATGATAATATCTCGGATCAGTTATAAAAAGTATTTTGATCATGTTAATAAAAGTTAGGATGTAAAATGAAAATCAACTCTAACAAACTCCAACAGCAGATATAACTGTATAAAAATGTTAAATAAATACAATGACTTCTATAACGTAAGTGATTTTTAAGTAAATTCGTCAAGAGCCTGTTTAAATTTTGTCCGACAGTCATTTTATGGCTGATCATTCAACTATATTCCAGATGACTCTATCAGGAGTTCGTAAACTGATAGAGAAATAGATGGTTAATAAAATACAATGATAAAACATCAATTAATTATATTCATGTATCGTCTTGTCACAGAAAGACAAATAGAAGACATCACTTACGGCGCAATACATGTTATCCTGTTCAGGAGAGATTATGATCTGGATCAAAGGGCAAAACAGTTTGAAGCTCTTGAATGGGCAATGTCTCACCCAAATTATGACTTTAAAGGGATTTCTCCCATATTTTCCAAAGTCAGGTTTTCTGATGAAGAGATTTTTACCTATCTGAAAAAATTGCGCGATTTTATGAAAGACAATAACTTGGATAAAGAGTAATGATTAAAATGATTCCATGCCAGACTTTGTTAAAAAAATGTGTAAATATTTAATATGAAAAAGGTAATATTGATTTTGAATTTAAACCTATTTGAAAAATATAAAAATGAATAATAGCGAGAAGATTATAACATTTCAGAGAATATATAAAAGATTATTTCTTCAGAAGCAGAGATATTTGCATTTAACTCAGATGGTAAATCCCATCTGATTTACAAATTCTATCACCGCCTACCTAGTTCGTTTCCCGGAAAGTTCCAAAAAGAAGCCATAGTCACTGATAAATTCATAGTTTAGTTCCCGGAAGTCAAGATGTCATCCTTTTTGTATTTAAAAGGATAAATCCTGCACATATGAGCACGCAGTCACCCACCTCTGATACGTGCCTTCTGCATATTCTGCCGGCACTAAAGCAAGCATCTCTTTGTTATGTCTTCAAATTCTTCAAGCACTTTTACCTTGGAATCATTATTTTCATTTACAAAGTCAATGATCTTACCTGAGTCTAAAACCTCCCCCTGACCGGAAAGCCCCCTTTATAAGAGATTAATATTTGCACTAATTGTATCCAGAAAATAATTTAGCGTACGCGTGTCTTCTTTGTGCCAACCCGCGCTGCAGGCATCCTGATTCCACCTTCTGACACCCCACTTCTTTTTTGTCGAAGTTTCTTTAGGCACTCCATCCACAGTGACTCTCAGATAATATATCTGAGTTGTACCGCTTTGTTTTTGGGGGTTTTCAAATAGAAATCAAGCCCATAATAGCTTGATTCCAACATCATTATACATTTTAAAGGTTTATAATGTCTAACTAAATCGTTAAGAAATTAAGTCGTAAAGCAGCTTTACATGTTGGTTTATAGCATCTTATATCGGTTTTTGTGGCACTTTTTTCGCTTAAAAAAAGTGCCACGATTTTGCCACAGAAATTATGAACAATTTTGAAAATTTAAGCAGCTCCGATTAGAAATAGAAAATCCTGCAATTATCAAAATTGCAGGATTTATCATGTATTATCACACTTTTGAAGAGAACCCCTTGCGTGTATCTGCGGAGAGAGAGGGATTCGAACCCCCGGACCTGTTACAGTCAATAGTTTTCAAGACTATCGCAATCGACCACTCTGCCATCTCTCCCTAAACTCCAATGCTAATGGTATCGTTGTTTTCAGTGGTGCAAATATAAAGTGTTTTCCATGACTGCCAAAATATTTTCGATATAAATTATCCTGAAATATAATAATCGGTTAAAAATCAGAAGGATTAATTTTTCAATAGGCTTTAAGGCGTATCATCAGGAAAGGATAAAATAAAAACGCATCCCGGAGAATGCGTTTTCTGATTTTTTTTATGGTCTCGAAGACTAATCTTCCAGCTCTGCCAGGTATTTTTCCGCATCCATAGCGGCCATACAGCCGCTTCCTGCTGCCGTAATCGCCTGTCTGTAGATATGATCCTGAACATCGCCTGCCGCAAAAACACCCGGAAGGTTGGTTTTCGCAGTGCCCTTCTCAGTGGCAATATATCCGTTTTCGTCCAGAGTAACCTGGCCTGCGAACACATCGGTATTCGGCTTATGCCCGATGGCGATGAAAATTCCGTCTACCTCAACGGCAGAAGTTTCGTTCGTATGGTTGTTGATTACGACCGCTCTTTCCACCAGATTGTTTTCGCCTTCGATCCCGATCAGTTCGTGGTGGAATTTCACTTCTATATTCGGGGTATGGTGCACCCTGTGGATCATGGCTTTGGAAGCCCTGAACACATCTTTTCTAACGAGCATGGTTACCTTTCTGCATAACTTGGCAAGATAAGTGGCTTCTTCAGCCGCCGTATCCCCGGCACCTACTACGACCACATCTTTTCCTTTGTAGAAAAATCCGTCACAGGTTGCACATGCCGATACGCCTCCGCCTGCATATTTTTTCTCATCAGGAAGGCCTAAATATTTCGCAGTAGCTCCCGTAGAGATAATCACTGTCCGGGCAAAAATCTCTTTGGTCCCGGCATACAGTTTGTGTATCCCTCCCCTTTCTTTGGAAAACTCAACCTTGGTGATCATTTCATAATGCACCTGGGTATCAAATCTTTCCGCCTGCTTCTGCAGATCCATCATCATTTCAGGACCTGTGATCCCTGACGGGTATCCCGGAAAGTTGTCTACTTCGGTAGTAGTGGTCAGTTGCCCGCCCGGTTCCAATCCTGTATACAATTGTGGTTTCAGGTCTGCTCTTGCCGCATAAATGGCCGCTGTAAACCCGGAAGGCCCGGATCCGACGATCACACAATCAAAAATATTTTGCTCCATAATCTGCTTTTGAAAGATTTAAATTTACGTCTGCTAAGTTCGTAATTTTTACTATTTAATTAAAGTTATTTTAATGATAGTTGTCAATATCTAAGATGTCGGTTTTCGATGATGTGATGAGTTATGAGCTATGAGCTATGAGCTATGAGCTATGAGCTAAAATTAAGTAGAATATTAAATCCAGATAAAAATTTCACTCTCTCACACTTTCATTTTAAATTTATCCACATGGATAATTTTATAAACCAGCTCTTTAATCAGTTCTGCTTCATTCATATTAACCGCGCCGAGCCCTTTCCCTTTCATATCGAATTCCCTTAAAATGGAGATCACTCTTGTGGCATGTTTCAGCGGGTACAGCCTCGCCGATTCTGCGTAGTCTTTTATAAAATAAGGGTTTACCCCCATCTGGGAAGCTATTGACTGCGGCGGCTGCCCTGCCATGGTATTGTAGATGATAACATTGGAAAAGTAATTATATAAGCTCGACAGCAGCATTACAAAAGGATTGTTTTTAGGATTTTTACCCATATAATGAGCAATCTTAAACGCGGCATTGGCATTTTTCGTTCCTAAGGCTTTCTGCAGTTCAAAAACATTATATTCCTTACTGATGCCGATATGGTTCTCAATCAGGGTTCCGTCTAAAACTTCTCCGGGTCTAAGGATCATTTTAAGTTTATTCAGCTCATTGGCAATCCTTGAAAGGTCGTTTCCCAGATATTCTGCCAGCAGATGAGACATATTCGGGGCCGTTTTTATACCGGATTTAGTACATTCATCCGCAATCCATTTCGGAAGGTTGTTTTCCCTGACCGATTCACTTAGAAATAAGGCGCCCACTTTCTCCAGGGATTTGGTCACCTTTTTCCGGCTGTCTAATTTTTTATGCTTGTGCGCAAAAACCAGAACGGTTGAAGGCACCGGATTTTCAATATAGGTTTCCAGGGCCCTGCTTTCACTTTCATTCAGTTTCAGATCCTGGGCTTCCTTTACAATGATCACCTGCTTGTCGCCCATCATCGGGAATTGCCTGGCCAGGGAAAGGATTTCAGGGTAGCCGGTATCTTTTCCGTACACTACCGTTTGGTTGAAGGCTTTTTCATCTTCACCCAGAAAATCATGTTCCAGGGCTTTTACGGCAAGATCAATAAAGTAGGGCTCTTCTCCGTGAAAAAAATAAATCGGTAAAACTTCTTTATTTTTAATATTTTTGAGGATTGTATCTAATTCTTTCATCTTAATAATGGAGCTTCCAACACTGAATTTTCAGGACACTTTTGATTTTAAATTCAAGCGGGACAAAGATAAGTTTTTTATTTATGATCCTGTCCGTAAAGCCTACCTTTTGCTTACGCCTGAAGAATGGGTACGCCAGCACTGGATCCATTATTACCTCACCGTTAAGTCCTATGCTGTTTCGGCCCTGATCACGGAGAAAAAGATTGTCCTCAACGGCCTTACGAAAAGAATTGACCTCTTGATTACCGAAAAAACACAGCCGGTCATTTTAATTGAATGCAAAGCGCCAAGCATTAAGCTCACGGAGAAAACGTTTGAACAGACGGCCCGGTACAACTCGATAATCGGGGCAAAAGAAATCATTTTAACGAACGGCTTACAGCATATCCATGCGTATTATAAAAATGAACAATACCAGTTCTACAGACCGTAGTGTTATATAACATTCTATTAACGGCAATTGTAAGTTATTTTTATTAATTTAGAGTAAGTTTTGTCATCGGGGAGTGGAGCAATCTCACCTGGATTACAGGTTAAGAATAGTAAGGGATTACTTCATACTCTATTCTTCAGAACTGTAAATTTATACTGATGACAAATACCCTAGCCCCGATTGAAGTGTAAATCCTTTTTTGAAAAAAAAAGATGGCAGCGGAAAGCGGGAAACAGCTCCGAATAAAAATTAAATTACAAAATATGATACGTTCAGTTTTATTGCCTGCACTTCTGCTGACTTCAGCTACCCTGTTCAGCCAGAATCTCAAACCGGTTTCCTATCAGGACGGTTCACAAAAACTAAATGGCCTGGTGACGTCCAATGCCGGAAAAAAACTTCCGGGAGTCCTGATCCTTCCTGCCTGGAAAGGAATTGACGATGAAGCGAAAACGGCAGCAGCCGAGCTTGAAAAACAAGGGTATATTGCTTTTATTGCTGATATTTATGGCGAAGGGAATATCCCGGCGGACAATGATGCCGCAGCGAAAGCCTCCGGTTCCTACAAGAAAAATTATGAAGCGTACCAGAAAAGGATTTCCCTGGCTCTGGAGCAGCTTAAAAAAAACGGGGCAGTTCCCGGTAAAATTGCCGTTATCGGTTATTGCTTCGGCGGTGCAGGGGCACTGGAGACGGCACGGGGAAGCCTTCCTGTGGCAGGGGTGGTTTCGATTCACGGAAGCCTTGGAAAAGACCAGACGCGTAAAAACGGTCCGATTTCCGCTAAAATTCTGGTAGAGAATCCTGCCGATGACAAAAGCGTAACCCCGGAAGATTATAATAACCTGGTTAAAGAAATGAATGAGGGAAATGCAGACTGGCAGATGATTACCTATGCCCATTCCAAGCACACGTTCACGGATCCGAAGTCACCGGACTATAACGCGGTGATGGCCAAAAGAGCGTGGGACCATACGATGATGTTCCTGAAGGAAATCCTGAAATAAGGCAGCAATATAATGTAACAGTGTAGCAATGTAACAGTGTAACAATATTGAAAATCAATCTATTGTTACACTGTTATATAGCTATATCAGTAAATTATTTAGCTTCCAGTTCCACTTTGTATTCCTTCGGGGAATATTTGGTCAGTGAACCTGTGGCAGCATCGATCCCGACACCGATCGCGCCTCCGAGAAGAATATTGAGTAACGTTACCGGATTGAAGGTTTTGGTAAGCTTCACCTCTTTGTTATTGAAGCCTTCTTTTTCAAAAGTAACCATTTGTTTGCTTAATGACCTCGGAATTTCAGCAGTACACGGAGTCGTACATTTTTCAACGCCTTTATGCATTACCTTCGCTCCTTCAGGAGTTGAATTGAATGTTATTTTGTCTTTCGTTCCTGTAAAGATGGTCGCACATGATGTTGCAGAAAGCGTAATGCTTAATAAAAGGAATACTGACAGCTTGTTTTTCATAGTTAAGTTTTTTATCTCTTAGTAATTTTGCGCGAACTTACGAAATAATCGGGCAAACGTCAAAAAAACTTTACCCCTATGGGTTATGCAGCAGTAAATCAATGTAATATTACAACCCTTTCTGTCAGCCATTGATAAATTGTTACCTCATTGGATGGTTACAATTTAATCCACGCCTTCCTCTTCCCTGTTTACCAGTTCCATGGAAAACGCAGGGAGACAGATCGAAACATATTCACATTCTTCGGGAAAGGGATTGCTGTAGCGCACCCTTGCGCCTTTTTCGATCATGATACTCTGTCCTTTTTCAAGGATGATAACTTCGCCATCGATTTCAAACTGCTTCTTTCCGGAAATAATAAGGGTGTATTCATCAAATTCAGGAGTCTGATGCGGCTCGCTCCAATCTGCCGGTGCCACCATGTGCGCGATGGAAATGTCTGAATTCTGTGTTGAGTTTCCCCAGTGCTCCTCAATAAGCTTTCCGTCTGTCGTGGGAACGACAAGGGGTGACTGCTGGATTTTAAATTTTTTCATACCCATTTTCTTTTTTGATTTCGTATACGATGTTTGTTCTTGAAGGTTCACCGAAATAAGCAACTTCCTGTTCGGCAATAACCTCTGCTCCAATCCTTTCCATAGCTTTCTGTGAACGGATGTTATCTTTCCCTACATGAAAATGTACCCGGCCTACAAATCGGAATATATAATCGAGCATAAGCTTTTTGATTTTCGGATTGATGCCTTTTCCCCATGATTCCGTCCCGTAAAAGGTATAGCCTATGAAGATAAAATTGTTTTTTTCATCATAATCATAGAAACGCGTGCTGCCGAGTGTATTGCCTGATGCTTTTTCTATGATTTTAAAAGCACCTCCGCTCTCCATGGCCCCTTTGAAAAAATTCCGGAAAGCCTCTTTCCGGTAACGGTCTTTGTTCGGGTGCTGCTTCCAGACTTCCGGGTCGGAAGCCACTTCATATAAAGACTCAAAATCCCCTTGCTGTAAGGGGATTAACTGATATTCCTGATCTTCCAGGATGTCCTGAACAGAAAAATCCATGCTTAGCTTTTTGTTTTGGCAGCGTCGGCTTCGATTTTCTTGATTTCCTTCAGCTTGTCTGCAATTTTAATCACCGCGTCAGGCTTTGCAGGCTTGATGGCCACTTCCGCCTGGGCCATATCCCATTTGATGGCCAGATTCCCGGAATTTTCATCCATAGGGTTTAAAGTGATTTCAAACCATTCCTGCTTGTCGGCAAGTTTGTTTACCGGAACGGTAACATCCACCACATCCTGTTTCGCATCATACGTATAAGCGCCCCACTGCTGGAAATCCTTATTTAAAATAACTTTCCATTCTTTTTCTGTCGGAACAATGAATAATCCGTAAGTCCCGGCCGGAACTATTTTTCCGCCGAAGTTCACCGGTTGCCCGAAGGTAATTTTAGTAGACGAATTGGCTCCCGCTCTCCATACCTGTCCGTAAGGTACCAGTTCACCGAAGATCTTACGCCCTTTCACCCCTGGCCTTCCGTAATCGATGGTGATCTTAGACATGGAAAACTGCTGCTCTACCTTCTGGCGCGGGCTTGCTGCCGGTACCGAATAATCCTGGGCAAAACCGAAAGCTGAAGCTGATATACAAACTGCAAATAATAACTTTTTCACTTTTAAAAATTTTAGCTAAAAATACGAAATCGGGTTGATAGATCACTTTCCGGGTCTGATAAATTTTGTTAAATTAATTTTTGAAAGGATTGGTATTTCCCATATGCTGATTCCATTAAGTTAATGCAATGCTTAAGAAGATAGTTGAATGACTCACCACATTAAGTCCAAAGTTTTTATCAAGCAGAGCCTTAAAATTTTTCAATATTTAATTGCAGATCCGTATTCAAAATTTTTTTCGCCTGTTCAATATGCCGCAGGTTATGATACACAACAAAGCGCAATGTATCGCCGAGTTTTAATTTAACCAGCCTTGAAATACTGATGCCGGTTTTCACTGTATTTAAATTTACATTTTCAGTTTCGTTTAAATACTGAATCATTTGTTTCTGCTGAGAAATAAATTCAGTTAAGACCCTTTTATCAAGCTGGCTGTGAATCGGATTCATTGAGAAAAGGGTTTTCATCTTATTTATATTTTCCTTTGGAAGCATACTTTTAACAAAATAATTCCCTAAGATTCCGGGATTGAAAAATTCTGCTGCTTTTGTGTCTTGGTTCTTTAATCTTTTACCGATTTCAGGAAGGTAAAATCTTCCGTAAAGATTCAGGTGTTCAAAACATTCCAAAATGCTCCAGCTCTCTTCTGAAAGCCTGAGGTTAAGTCTTACCTCAGGCTGAACCGAAAGGCTTTCAACAAATTGCAGATTTTGTTCTGTGATCTTTTTTAAATCATGGATCAGCTGCCGTGCAGGAATTTTCATATCAAATTTTATTGCAAATCTCCTGCTTTGGAAAATAATAAATATTGACCGGAATCAAGATTTTTTAAGTCTTGACAAAGTCTCGGGGCTCATCCTGAGATAATTGGCAATATGTTTATCAGGAATTTCCTGGAAAAGCTGAGGGCTCCTCTTTAAAACCCTTTCATAACGTTCTTTAGGAGAATGGGTCAATAAATCTTTTTCTCTTTCCATTTGCTGCAAAACCAGATCTTCCAGGATAACGGACCATAATTCCAGGTTTTCATCGGAAGACTTTATATATTCGTAAAAATCTTTTTTTGATACTGCTCATATCTCGGTTCTTTTTATGGCCTGAATATAAAAACCGGTAGGTTTTCCGGATAAAAAAGAATCAAGGCAGACGATAATATTTTCTTTATACCCAAAGCGGATGATCCTTTCCTGATCTTCATCTCTGATAAACAGGCGTAAGCTCCCCTTTTCGATATAATAAATATTGCGGTCTGTATCGCCTTCGCGTGTAAGAAAACAATGCCTGCTGATTACTTTTTTATTCTGAAACAGACCTGCATTGAGCAATGTTTGAATAATATTCACATTTTTAAATTTTAATAAAAGAAAACCTCATACAACATGAGGTTTAAAGATATCGTAAAAATTTATTCCGGCATCGCTTTCCATTTTTTCAGAACAGCCGTATAGAAATACATAAACACAAATCCGGTCATCAGAATAATATAACTTAGTGAGAACCCCAGGGCTTCGATAACCGTTTGGCAGTTATTGTAACGCACGGCGTCTGCCAGATCCTCGCAGGCTCTTTTCTGGTGAAGGCTTACGATAAAGAATAACAATAATACAAACAGGGCAAAACCGTTCATTGAAACCGTAATGAATATCGATGAAACGAGCTTTCCGAATTTCCTCATCATCAGCAAAGGAACTGACAAAATAAAAATCCCGACACCCAACACCAGGTATGAAATAAAGAACTCCTCGCTTCCTCTTCCTCCTGAAACAGAATATAAAACCGTAATAAGAACGATCACCAGAGACAAAATACCCGCACTGATCACACTGAACAGCAATGACTTTAAATCCGTTACCCTGAAACTGAAAATAACAACAGAAAGAAAGAATGCGATCCAAAGATAAATGTGGATATTCTCTGAAAAGAAGTCGTTGGATTTTACAACATCTACATTGCCTAAAAAGTACCGGAGATTATCGGTATCGTAATAGTAACCACTAAGATTTTTCATGAAATAATCCTCCGGTGACAGCTGATTGCTGATATCCGGATTAATATCCCTGATCTGAACGGAGTTGTTAACAATCCGCCCATCGACAACACTCGCTGCGGAATCTATCGTTTCCGTAGCAGTAGTATATCCGTAATCATCATACTGACCGTTTCTGTTAGGATCATAAGCTTCGCCCGGATTGGTTCTGTACTTCTTAATAAAAGACCGGACCTTAAAATCTTCGGGATGATATACCATTTTTACCCAGTTTCTGGCGTCCAGGTTATTGCTGATCCCGAATTCTTTCGAAATTTTCAGGAAATCATTCATCAGCCGCTCGATCTCCGCAGGATTTCTTTTGTCTAAAAGCTGTGCGGTCAGCCTGTTGATCTCAAACCGTTCCTTTTTATAAGAATTTTTATCATCATCAGTAAACTGATTATAATAATCTCCCCGCTGTAAGAACATTTTTTCTTTAAGGTTGTTCCGGTAAAATATATTTGAAAAGTTATAGAACGTAAGATCCGTTGTTTTGATGTAAGATGAAAGATCCACCACCTCTTTTTTAAAATAAAAGGTCTCGGAATGTTCATTCTTTTCAGAATAGGCAAATCTGTTTTCAGGTTCCGTTCCCGGGAATTGATAGTCACTGTTATTATCTTTTACAGCTACAGTCTTTGAATATAAAGTGTAATACTGGTATACCCGGTCGTAATAGACAAAGTATTTTTTATTACGGTCTATCTTTTCAATATGGGTCTCACAGAAAATCCCGGGGTATTGGGGAAACACTTTATTGTCAAGGGTATAATTCTCAATATCCTGTGAAAAGAAAGGATAGGTTCTGTTGATCACCTCTACATTTTCAGACATTTTACCGTCGGGGTAAGTATTGGTAATGAACAGTTTAAAACCGGCCATGTAAGAAAAGAAAAACGTGGTACAGGAAAAAATGATGATAAAATACTGCAGGAACTGGGAAAACAATTTCCATTTCGAGGCTGGATAGAAACTTTTGAAGGCATTGTTTTTAAACATCAGAATCAGCCATCCTACGATCATCAGGATAGAAATAATTAAATGAATAAAGATCATCCCGTCCGTAAAGTAATCATCACTTACATCAAACTTCTGAAGCGATTCAGGATCCGAATGGGAAATATAGCCGATGAAAAAAAATACAATATGAATAATGATGCTCGCCAGAAGCATCCATACGATTTTTGTATTCCAGAGGGTAGGATACTTTTCCAGCAAAGACTGGTTGAACTGCTTTATTTTTTTCTGCATTTTTTTAGATTAAAACAAATTAATTGACGAAAAACCGTCTTGTGGAAGATGAGATGTTCCGGAGATAGACAATATCTGTCTTAGCATTCCCGAGGGCTGTCATTATATCATAAAACTCTGTTTGGGCAGAGAAATAAGCTACGTACACGCCCCCGTTGAAGTTGAGTTTTTCCAGGCTGAAATCTTTAAAGACCTCGAGCAGATCTTCCCTGGAACTGGCGGTATCGATTTCTATAATCAGCTGATTTCTGGCATCCTCGTTCAATTCGGAATTGTCTTTATACTGGCCGTTTTTAAGGAAGATGACCTTATCAGAGACTTTTTCAACTTCATACAGCTGCTGTGAGCTTAAAATCAGGGCAATCGGATGGTTAACGGAATTGGCTATCGATTTCAGGTCTTCCAGAATTACCTGCTGGGCCACCACATCAAGATTTGCCAGCGGTTCATCCAGAAGAAGGATTTCAGGTTTCCTGAGAAGCGTCCGGGCTAATTCGAAACGCATTTTATATCCTGAAGAGAGTTCGCTCCATTTCAGATGCCTGTAATTCCAGAGTCCAAGGCGTGCGATCATCATCAAGGTACGGGTTTCATTTTCCTCCGGCGTCACGCCATAATTCGAAAGGACAAATTTTAGATTATCTTTTAAATTCCCATACCATTTTGCAGTCCTTTGCGGGATGTACACCAGTTTTGTCCTGAGATCATATTCATCTTGGGGATCTTCATTAAAGGTATAATGCAGTTCGCCTTCACTGTGTGAAATCTCTTTGGCTAAGATCCTGAGCAGGGTTGTTTTACCGTTGCCGTTCTCTCCTACCAGCCCGTACACCTGTCCTTTGCGGATCTCCATAGAAACAGGCCCTAAAGAAAACCGGTTGCTGCCGTAAGATTTTTTGACATTCCCTGCCCGGAGTACCGGTTTTTCAAGTGAATATTCCTTTACCGGGATTTCTCTGATTTTCTGAAGAAGGTTTTTTGATTTTTCAATAAGCTCTTCAATGGCCTCCGGAAATTGTTCTTTCCAGCCGGTCAGCTCAACGGCTTGCCGGTAAATTTCCATATCCTGGGTATCCATGGCAGAATCCAGCAACTTTCTGAATCCTAAAACTATATCTTTATTATCGAAAAAATGATAGACTTCGGTTACGCGCTGCTGATGTTTGGTCATTTGATTTTCAAAATTATTAATTCGCTTTTAAAGATATACATTTTGAGCGGTTTCAAATCTTTTTTAACTAAAATAAAAGCAAAATTCACTTACATTCAGGTTTGATGATCATCCCTCATATAATGTTCAGTAAAACCTTTTTTACTACTTTTCTTTTGCTCTCAGTTTCTGTTGTTAAAGCACAGCAAATCATCCCTTTCTGGATAACAACACACAACAATATTATTGTAAAAGCTTTAGTGAACTATAAAGATTCTCCGGATCTGATGTTCCAGATTGCGATGGAAGATGCTTCGATTTCTCCGGAAAGACAACGCAAGGCAGACCCTATTATTTTCAGTCAGAAAATAAGTAAAAAAAATACCGTCCGGATTGGACCATTAACTATAGATAACGTCCGTTTTTGGACAATGAACTTACAGGGCAGGAAGCTAGGTACGGGAATATTTGCGGGCAAGACGTTTAAAATTGATTATGACCACAACAGGTTTTAAATCTATGACCGTGAACCGGATCTGAAAGGCTTCCAGCCTATTATGATCCTGAATGACAACGGTGCTTTTTATATTGCTGCTGACATATTTTAAACCACTTTCAGCCTTAAACCTGGATATTTCGAAACCAAAAAATCTAAAGTCTGGGAGGTTTCCCTGACGAAGTAGCTGGACAGCGGGGTAAAACCTCTCTGGAGGCCTTTTTTGTATTTCCGCCAATCGGCATGATATGACACAAAAATCCCTGCTATATATTTAATATAAAAAAATAGAGAATGCGGCTTTCCAAGAATGGAGAAATCTGTATGGTCGTCCAATGTAAATCGAATTGCAGTGATTTTCCATTTAGAAATTATAGAATCAGGATAAATATTCTCAATATTGATTCTGGTAATCCGGGATGGGTCTATTTCCAGACTGTTAAACATGATTTTATCTGTTAAATACAGTGTATTCAGATGGAACCCGAACTTTTGTACAATGATCATGGTATCAATCAGCCAGATCAATAGAAGCGCTACGGCTGCAGACTCAAAGAAAGCCGGCAATATATGGGCAGAAAATATTCCGAAAATAAGACCACAAAATATGGCCATAGGAAAAACATTATACCTTAATCGGTCGAAAAAATTACCGCTGATTCTCATAACAATTGTTACCGGCATTCCGGAACTTTGGCAGCGGATGAACTTCCGAAGCCTTAATGCCCTGCTAATATAAAAAATTAAAGCGAAGAACAACACTTGAGTCCTGTAATCAATGCATATGATACAAAAATCCTGTTCGTTGCCGGAGCCTTTTCATAGGCAGAAGTACTTCAAATTGAGGTCAGATTCTTAGATAATCGGTATTTCAGATATGAAATAAAAGCGCAGTCTTTACTGTGGGTTACTGGACTATCATAAATATTTTATTTTAAAAACTATTCCCGTGGGGCCTCATTAATACTAAGAGATGTAAGCCCAAATGCAGATCCTGTCATAAAATTTCTCAGAAAAACTCTCTTGCAAAAGGATATTAAAACAACTTCAGAATCAGAATTAAAATTTACGATAAATTTTTATGCTTGGGCAAAGTAAACCAAAAAGTGCTGCCTTTGCCCAGTTCACTGTCCACCCCTATCTCCCCCCGATGCTTCCTGATGATCTCAGCACTGATGTAAAGCCCGAGCCCGAGCCCTGAATACTGCACGCCGGAATAATCTGCCCGGTAATAGCGGTCAAAAAGATGCGGTATTTTATCCGCGGGGATACCGGGTCCTGAATCTTTGACGGAAATCCTTGCCCGGTCTCCCAAATCTTCAACGATCAGATAAATCTCACGCTGATCGGGTGCATATTTAACGGCATTATTTACAAAATTCACCACCACCTGATCAATCCGGGCCTCATCCGCTTCAATCATCAGTTCTTTATCGCCTTGTAAAATCAGTTCGTGCTTTTCCCGGATCCGGATGTGGGTGCAGCATGCATCCAGCATTCCATATATATTAAACTGCCGGTAATGAAGATGGAGCTGCCCTTCATTCGTACGGGTAGTATTAAGCAGGTCGTCGATTAACCCTGTAATCTTCAGCACACTAGCATTAGACTGGTCTACCAATCGCGGAACCATCGGATGCAGCATATTATCCCGGTAACGGCTCAACAGCTGGAGAGAAGCCTTCAAAGCCGTGACCGGTGTTTTCAGCTCATGGCTGGCAATGCTTAAGAAATCATCCTTGCGCTGTTCTTCCAGTTTTCTCTGGGTAATATCCTGTACGGTACCTGAAAAATTAGCCTTGCTGAAGGCATCTTCGCTGTAGAGCTTTCCGGTTGACCGTACCCATCGGATATTGCCGTCCCTGTATCCCTTAACTGAATATTCCATATCAAAACTGCTACCCGTCGTAATGGCAGCATCCAGTCCGGCGATAACGCTATCCCTGTATTCCGGCATAATCTGATCAAATGCTGCCTGTAATGACATCTCTTCATCAGAATAAAATCCGAATATTTCCTTCAGACGGGCAGATGCAGTGAGTGTCCTGCTTTGCGCATCAATAAACCAGGTACCCAGTTCGGAAGAATCGATGGCCAGCCTGAGCTTCGCCTCCGCTTCTTCAATAATATTCCTTGACCGGACTTTTTCTGTAACGTCCAGTACGGTTGCCAGCACAGCGGTTATCTGCCCGTTAAGGTCGGTGAGCGGCTGATAGAAGTAATCTACATATAAGATCCTGTCTTCATCAGTATATTTATTTTTGAAAACGACTTTCTGTTCACGTTTCTGAATGGATGATCCTGTTTCCAGCACATGTTTCCAAAGATCGGGGAATATCTGGGTCTTAAGTTCAGGAAATACCTCCAGCATCGGCCTTCCCAATACTTCATCTCTGGTGCGTTGCCAGAAGGCAAGCAATGCCTGGTTTGTGGTGGAAATAATCTGATCCGGCCCGGTGAGAACCACCACCGGTGCAGGAAGATCACTGAGTATTTTATTCAGTTTGTTCTCACTGGTTTTTAAATCAAGGTTGGAAGTTAACAACAGCTCCTGCGATCTGCTTAATTCTTCATTGATAGCTAACAATTCTTCATTCAGGGATTGTATTTTATTCCTTGATATCACCTGTTCTGAAACGACACTTGCGGTAAGCATAATACTGTCAATCGCTCCCGACTCATCCTTCAAAGGCTGATACACAAAATTGCAATAGACTTCTTCCATATTTCCATTTTGTTCCAGCATAGCTTTCATTTCATAGCCGTAAAATGCCTTTCCGCTGGTATAAACTTCATCAAGAATCTGCAGGAAACTCTGGCCAACCAGTTCCGGAACGGCTATATGTAGCGGCAATCCTATTATATTTTCTGATTTCCCCCATACTTCAAGTGCTTTTTTGTTTGCTGATTCTATAATTAATTCCCTGCCGCGAAAAACTGCTATAGCAATCGGTGCATCGGATAAAAGAAACCGAAGCCTGTTTTCTGAACGGGAAAGCGCTGCCGTACGCTGGATAACCCGGGCTTCAAGCTCCTGATTTAAAAGGCTGAGGCTTGTTTTGATAACCTGAAGCTCTTCATTGGCTGCCGCAAGTTCTTCGTTCATACGCTGCTCCCTTTCAAGAAGTTCCTGACTTTCTCTTGCTTCTTCCAGCTCCTGCTGATCAAGCACCTTCCGGGTTACATCCTTTGCAGTATGGTAAATGGCATATACATCACCCTTTTCATCCTTCACCGCGAGGTAAGAATAATCAAAGTAATACTGCTGCAGCCTCCCGTCTACAAAAAGTTCGGCCGGGATTGCCTTGCCTATATTATCCACACCCGTATTCCATACTTCTTTTAACATGGCCACAAAAGGCTGATGGGAGAGTTCAGGCAATGCTTCAGAAAGGGTAAGTCCGATTACGGAACCGGTTCTTCCCCATGCAGCCATCATGGCAGGATTGGCAAGCTCTATCAATATCTCTTCCCCGGTATATACCGCAACGGGATGCTCGGCACGGAGACAGAGAATAGTTAAAAGATCCGTTTTTTCCAGTCTGGTTGGGCTGTGCATGTAATTGATTAGGTTATGATATATTTATTTAATTCTGGATATGGATACCAATTCTGCTGATAAGATCATCGATATCAAAAGGCTTAGAGATAAAATCATCGGCAAGACAGTTCTCTTTTATTTTTTGCAAACCGGCATTTGCGGTCATAATAATCACAGGAATCTCTCTAGACAAACCGTTATTTTTAATACTGTTACATACTTCCAGGCCGCTGCCGTCCGGCAACATGACATCGAGCAGACAGAGATCAGGCTTCATTTCTGCATACCCGGACATAAATTTGGACACTGTTGTAAAACCGTATACATTATAATTCTGTTCTAAAATCATATGGATGAGCTCCAGGATTTCTTCGCTGTCCTCAAGGACACATATATTTTTATTCATTCATTGAGTGTCTGTAGCATTTGCCTATTATTTCAAAATTCCATTAAGGTCCTGACTTAGATAAAACTGTTAATTCGGATTTAGGTTTGTCTGAATTTCACCTATCTTAAATGTCTGGCTTCTTTTTTATTGCTTTAAAAACTTCTATTCAAACATCCTGATCCTGTAATTTCAGATATACCTTAAATACCGATCCTTTATCTTCTTCACTTTTCACTTCAATCCGGCCGCCGCATGTTTCTATGATTTCCTTCACCAAATATAATCCTATCCCATTTCCTTCTTTCTGGTCAGAAATGCGGTTATATTTTTCAAAAATTTTATATTCTGATCCGGAAGGAATTCCTATTCCGTTATCTTCAACACGAATTGCCATAAAACCGTCTTCTTCTGCCGATGCAATTTTTATATCAGGCTTCCTTTCATCCGACCTGTATTTAATAGCATTGTTCAACAGGTTGTAAATAATGCTCCTCAGCTTACGCCTGACAAATAATATTTCAGAAGCCTGAATATCATAGGTGATTTTTGCCTCTGCTTCCCTGATCTGCGGAGCCAGGGTAAGCCGCGCATCTTCAATAATATTCTGTAAATCTATCAGTTCTTTAGTAGGCTGATATTTTTGTCCCTGCCAGCGGGAATCAATCAGTTCGTTAACAACTGACTTCATTTTAAGCAAACTTTGTTCCAGATTATCCACAAGCTGCGGAAATCTCCCCATTCCTTTCTCAGGGAGCCTCTTTAGTAACTCAACATTTAATCCAAGGCTGGTAAGCGGTGTTTTGATATCATGGGCAATCGTATCAAGTAACAGCTCATGTTCTGCAACTAATTTTTCCTGTGCCCAAAGATCTTCTATCCTGGAAGTAATATCTATAAAAGTGATGATTACCCCGTTGTTAAGCTTATCTGCACGCGTTATATAAGGCAAGATATTCATCTGATACCACCGCAGGTCAGTCGTCTGGATTTCTTTTTCTAAAATTTCACCGGTCGCCATGACATGTTTTATATTATCTATAAACGTAGGAAACCTGAAATTTTCCGCCACATCGGCCAGCGGTCTTCCCAGATCGCCTTCGCTCAGCCTGAACTGCTTCATGGCCGGCGGGGTAAACTTTCGGAGTATAAGGGAGCCATCGACAAAAAGCTGCGGAATGATCGTATTGCGAAAATAATTTTCCAATTCCTCATTCAGGTCTGTCAAAGTATTGATTTGTTCGTTCTTGCTGTGCATACCGGAATGTAATTGGTTAATTAAAATTAAAACTTACGAAAATGGTTTAAGACCATGCCGGTTATAAGATCTTTGTTAGGAGTAATTACTTTAATCCGGTCGCGGAAATTAAATACCAAATAATATGCCGGTGTCATAGAGATTATCCGTGCCATATTCTCTTATCAAGCTTTCCATAAAGAAATCATTATCATTTAGTTAATTTTCATATATTATTGAACCCATCTATAAATTTTGGAGAATCAAACCAAAGGGGTTGACCTTTTTAAAATTATTTGTTACTTTGCTGTCCATTAATTCATTCCATTCTGAATCCTCTATCCTGCAGAATACTTTTTTCAGAAAGTTTATTTGATTATGATAACAGCCGGATGCAGATGTATTGAGATTGAGTGGGTATTGGATGGGCATCATCAATCAACAATAAAAGGTGCCTGCAAAAAGCCTGAATTATGAAAATCCTCCATACCGCAGACTGGCACATCGGCCAGCTGTTTCACGAATACGACCGCAGTAGCGAACACCGGCAGTTTCTGGACTGGCTGGTACTCACTATAGAGGCAGAACAGATTGATGTCCTGCTGGTCAGCGGGGATGTTTTTGACATTTCCAATCCGGCAGCCATGTCGATTAAAATGTTCTATACCTTTCTTAATCAGGCGGCCAAGGTGAAACCCGGTTTGCAGATTGTAATTACGGCCGGCAACCACGATTCAGCATCCCGCCTGGAAGCACCGAAACCTTTATTGGAATCATCGGATATCCATATTATCGGGACAATAGAAAAAGATACAGAAGGAAAAATCAATTACGGGAAACTGGTCATTCCTTTATATGATTCTTCCGGAAATATTAAAACCTGGTGCCTGGCCATTCCTTTTTTACGGATGGGCGACTACCCGGTTGTTGCTGATTGTGAAAACCCTTATACCGCAGGCGTTGCAGCCCTGTACCGTGAAGCCTTTGATTATGCGGAGCAAAAAAAACAGGACGGACAGACCATTATTGCCATGGGGCACCTGCACACCCATCATGCCGAAGTAACCGATATGGATAAGAACGAGCGGCTGATTATGGGCGGCATAGAATGCATTCCTGCCACCGCTTTCCATCCGGATATTAAATACATAGCACTGGGCCATATCCATAAGGCGCAGAGAATCGGAAGCAAAGAACATATCCGGTATTCAGGAAGCCCGCTGCCGATGTCATTTTCAGAGCTCAATTATAAGCATCAGGTCATTGTTTTTGAACTGGCTCAGGAAATAACCTATTTAAAATCCATAGAAATCCCGCTTTTTGTTCCGCTTCAGCGGGTTCCGGCCACTCCCCTTCCTTTGCCTGAAGTGATGGCTTTGCTGGAACAGCTGCCTGCAGCTCAAAACAACTCAGAAGTTGCACCTTATCTGGAAGTCAGGGTTCTGGTTGAAGGTCCTGAACCGGCTTTACGGCATAAGATCGATATGGCAGTGGCAGGAAAGCATGTAAAACTAGCCAAAATTGATAAAATATATCCTGCTTCAGCTAAAGAAACATCCGAACTGATCACTCAGGAACAGCTCAATGAACTGGAGCCTGTTGATATTTTTGAAAAAGCCTATCAATCAAGATATAACAATACCGTTCCTGATGACCTCACGCAGCTTTTCAGACAGGTAACACAGGAAATCAGCAACAACACTGAAGAATAGAATACCATGAAGATACTTGCCATACGGATAAAAAACCTGGCCTCCCTGGAAGGCCGGACCGAAATAGACTTTACCGCTGAGCCGCTGTGTACCGCCGGGATTTTTGCCATTACCGGAGCCACCGGAGCCGGGAAATCCACGATACTGGATGCTTTGTGCCTGGCTTTGTATGGGAAAACACCACGCTACCTTCAGGCCCGGGAAACAGGAATCGAAATACGGGATGTTCAGGGAAGTACCCTCAGCCAGGGCGATGTCCGGAGTATTTTACGGGACGGGACCGCTGACGGATATGCTGAAGTGGATTTCAGAGGCATTGACGGACAGCGTTACCGCGCAAGCTGGAGTGTGAGGCGTGCCCGGAATAAAGCAGAAGGCAGCATGCAGTCTGACACCATTACATTGACCAATATTACTTCAGATACCGCCATTCCAGGCAAAAAGCAGGAAACGCTGAATGAAATCGCACGGCTGGTCGGGTTGAGTTTTGATCAGTTTACGCGTTCCGTTTTGCTGGCACAGGGCGATTTTACGGCTTTTATGAAGGCCAGCAAGGATGAAAAATCTTCCTTACTGGAAAAGCTGACAGGAACTTCCGTGTATTCTGAGATTTCAAAAAAGACTTATGAAAAATTTAAATCAGAAGAACAGAAACTCCGTGATCTCCATCTCCGGAAAGAAGGAATCATTACCCTTACCGAAGAGGAACTGGCAGTCTTGCTGGATGAGCAGAACGTTTTGGAAACCAACCTTAAAAGCTTAGAACAGGACCTGGAGAACCTGACAGCAGAAATAAACTGGTATGATCAGCTGACCCGGATGCAGGCTAAACAGGATGAAGCCCTGACTGCATTTCAGGATGCATCGGATGCAAAAACAAATGCCCTTAAGCGGAAACAAAAGCTGTGGGTAACTGAACAGGCACAGCAGACCCGGAGCTGGGCTGATGCCCTGAAAAATGCAACGCAACAGCATTCAGAAAAAACAGAAACCCTTCAGGCTCTAAAGGAAGCTTCTGCTGCCCTTCAGGCCCAAAAACAAATGCTGGATAGCCGGCTGTTGGATTCCGAGAACACCTTTAAGGCAAAAAACCAGGCACTTCTGGATGCTTTACCGATGCTGGAACAGGCCATGAAACTGGATACGCTGTTGTCTGAGAAAAAGGAACAGCTTGACAAAACAGGTATTGAGGCAGAACAGGCTTCGGAAAAAAGCATAAATCACCAGGCATTGCTCAATGAAAAACAGGCTGTATTCATTCAGCTATCAGAAGGAATCAAAACCTTAACCAACTGGAAGACAGAAAATTCAGACCGAAGTATGATAGCCGAAAACAGGGAAATTATCCTTTCTAAGCTACAGGATGCCCAGAAATTACTGGAAACCCTTCAGTTATCTACTGATGAACTGGCGGTGCTCAAAAGTAAAATTACGGCGGCAGAAACAAAAAAAACAGATCTTGAGACGCTTGTTCATTCCAAGAGGCAGGAATGGGAAGAACTGAAAAAAAGCTATGGTGACAGGGCTGCAGCATTGCTGATGACCCCTGTTGAAACCCTGGAAAAAGATAAAAAGGAAACGGATCGCAATATTGAAAATACCATCCAGGGAAAGGCTGACTGGGAATTACTGCATTCTTCACAGGCAGAATATGAAACCTTAAGCCGGAAACAGCTGAAAGACCAGTCAGAGTACCGGACGAAACAGAAAACTCTGGAACAGCTCGTCCTTCAGCTCGCCACAGAAAAGGTTCAAAAAGAAACGTCTGCCCGGATGCTGGAACAGGCGCGCCTGGCATCCGCTGAAAATATTGAATCTTTACGGTCTTCACTCACTGATGAGGAGCCATGCCCGGTCTGCGGAAGTACGCACCACCCATATGTGGTGCAGAATCCGCAGCTGGAAAATGTATTGTCAGCACTGGAAAGCATCAATACCGAGAATGAACGTATTTACATGTCCACATTCCGCCTGCATAATGCTTTGGAACAGGAATGTGAAACACTCGCCAAAACCATTCAGGATCAGGGTAAAGCCATCGTCACTCTTCAGGCTGTACTGGAAAACAGGAAGCAGGTCTGGCATCAGTCCGATATAGCAAAAGAAAGCCGATTTGTAACGGATCCTGAAAAGACAGCCTGGATCGAAAGCCGGCTGAAGGATCTGAAGGCTAAACAGGCTGCCCTGCAGGCAAAGATTCAGGATTACAAAGACCGTAGACAAGAGTTGGAAAAGGATAAAAACCTTATTGATCAGCTTAAGGAAACTTCTGACAGCCTCAAGGAACAGCTGAAAGATGCAGAAACGGCTATTATCCTGTTTCAGGAACAGCAGAGCAGCAAAATAAGGGAAAAGGATAAAGCGTCTTCCGGGCTTCTGGAGGCTGAACAGTCACTTTCTTCTTATTTTAATGCACCGGGCTGGGCAGAAAGCTGGAAAGCGGCACCTGCTGCATTTATAGAACGTATTGAAAACTTTGCTGAAAAATGGAAGAAAAATACAGATAAGCTGGAGCAGTGCGAGAAGAATAAAAGCATTCTGGGAGCGACCATCAAAGAAATGGAAAGCCTGGCGCATACACTTGCAACAGCGGTCACAGAAAAGACGGAAGTTTTCAGGGAACAACAGCAAAATTATCTTCATATTAAACAGCAGAGAGACAGGATTTTTGAAGGGCAGGCTGCGGAAGAGGCAGAAAGAGAGCTGAAAACAGCCGTATCGGATGCACAGGAACAGTTTGATATGCTTAAAACAAAGCAGCAGCTGCTGATTCTAGATATAACCAAAGCAAGTGCACAGCAGGAGGAACTGACCGGTACTTTGACCGGATTGAAAGCTGATATGGAAACAGCTTTCGGAAAACTACAAAACTGGCTGGACGAATATAATATAAAAAACAACGCATCCCTGAACATTGAAGAACTGAATGAATTATTGTCTCTTCCCCATGACTGGCTGGATAGCGAGCGTTCGGCAATACAGACCATTGAGGAAGAGGTAACCAAGGCCGGTTCCGTGCTGGCGGAAAGAAAACAGCTTTTACAGGATCATCAGCAGAAAGGAATTTCCGTACGACCGCTTGATGAGCTTAATATATTAATGTCAACGGCCAAAACGGAAGCAGAACAGAAAAAGCAGAAGAAAGGGGAAATCAGTTTCCGGCTTCAACAGGATGAAATGCATAAAAGCAGGATTGGTGACCTCCTGCAAAGCATTACGGAACAGGCAGCCGTTACGGAAAACTGGAGCAAACTGAATGAAATAATAGGCTCTGCGGACGGCAAAAAATTCCGCCAGATTGCCCAGGAATATACACTGGATGTTTTGCTCGGCTATGCAAATGTCCACCTGAAAGAGCTCACCGGCAG
This sequence comes from Chryseobacterium gregarium DSM 19109, assembly GCF_000430845.1. GTDB lineage: Bacteria > Bacteroidota > Bacteroidia > Flavobacteriales > Weeksellaceae > Chryseobacterium > Chryseobacterium gregarium. Next base: position 52,110 of record NZ_AUMU01000003.1, read on the forward strand.
ATACAGGATTGAACGTATTCCGGCCAGCCTTGGCCTGCAGGTGGTGGATCAGGATATGGGTGATGAGGTCCGCACGGTGTACTCGCTTTCCGGCGGGGAATCTTTCCTGGTTTCCCTTGCCTTGGCTCTAGGCCTCGCTTCTTTATCATCCAGCCGGATGAAAGTGGAATCCCTGTTTATCGACGAAGGTTTCGGATCCCTGGATCCCACTACGCTCAATATTGCGATGGATGCTTTGGAAAGGCTTTACAACCAAGGCCGGAAAGTCGGCGTCATTTCGCATGTCCAGGAAATGACGGAACGGATTCCCGTACAGATTAAAGTAAGCAAGCAGCAAAGCGGAAAAAGCGTGGTAGAAGTAACCGGATATTAAAGACACAGCAATCCGTAATCAGATAAAAATAAACACAAAAGTACCATTCTAATGAATATTTACGCGTTTTCCTTTTTAAAAGAGCTGTTTTTTATTAACTTACACTATCTGTTAAATGCAAAGCATCATCAAATCATTAATCAATGCACTATAATGTAATCAGTTTAACGGTCGTTAATGAAAGTATCACTTTATACAGTTAAAAGATGAGAACTGAAATCAAAACAATATTGGTAACGGTAGATTTTACTGAGAAATCTGACAATGCGGTTACCATGGCGGTCCACATGGCCGGGAGGCATCATGCACGCATCATCCTGTTTCATAATTTTATCAATTATTATGTTATCGACAGGAGCGGTAAGCAGGCGGTAGGCACTGAAAATGTTAAAGAAGCCTCTGATCTGGCAGAGCGGGGGCTCCATGAAATAAAGCTTTCCATACAGAATCAAAACAGTTCGCTGCATGTGGACACCATGATCGGAAGCAACAGTCTGGTCAGCAGCATCAATGAATGTATCGCTTCCGAAAAAGTAGACCTGGTGATTACCGGGACTTCGGGCAGGCAGAGAATAAAAGAACTTTTCCTGGGATCTGCATCGTATGAAATCCTGACCGGGGGCAACAGCTCGGTTCTTTTGGTTCCGGAAAAATGCCACACTTATAACTTTGAAAAAATCCTGGTTCCTGTACGGGTGATCGAGGACCTCCAGGAAAAACTGATCATATCCCGGAACATCGCCAAAAAAAATAACGCAGAGATCAGCCTTTTGGGAATCTGCAGCGAAGAAGATGTGAATGAAATAAAAGAAGCCTATAATTCAGTCTGGAATACGTTGTCAAAAGACACGGTAAAATATTCCACTTCATTTATACTGACTCATGAAAAAGCCGTTAAGATTTCGCAGTTCTCAAAAATAGACCATGCCGACATTATTATTCTTAATTACCATGATGAAAACAACTGGAAATCGGTATTTTCAGAGAACTTCTTTAAGCAGATCATTAATCACACCGATATTCCACTGTTCTTTCTAAAAAAAACAACAGGCCATCTGAAAACAATTCCGGATGAAAACACAGGATTTGATATCACCCTTCCTTCTCCGGGATAAATAACACCTGAAGGACACATGACATTTTAGCACAAAAACAAAATACCGAAAAATCTGATCAGTATTTCATTTTTGGCATGCTGGCAAAAATTCACTTATCAATTCAAGTTAAATACAAATTCTTAAAGTCAACTCTCTACAAAGATATTTTTTTGATATAAAATGCCTTTAAAATATAGTTTGGTCACACCGTTAATTCATAAATCATTACAGATGTTAAAATAATAAGCTCTATATAATCAATATTATTGATATTCTTTATGACCTTGTGCATAAAATAACTGTTTTTTATATAATATTTTTACAAAACAGTTCAGATTACACTACCCGATTCACGGCATTCTTTCACTATCCTGGTGCAAAGCAAGCCGGGAATTTTTAACCTTTCTGAGCTGCAACATATCCAAATTATATGCAGAATATTTTATGTTTCAGCCATTTACACTGGAATTTCGTGTATCAGCGACCGCAGCATCTGCTCAGTCGTTTCGCCAGACAGTACCATGTCTATTACTTTGAAGAACCGCGTCATGGATCAGATGCTTATGAAATCGCGCAACAGGACGGCATTTCAATTGTCTCCCTGTTTGTAGATGACCGGGATGCCGACCGCAACGGAAGATTAGAAAAACTGATTGACCGGTTTATTGCAGAACGGAACATAAAGGAATTCATCTGCTGGTACTATACCCCGATGGCCCTGGAATACACGGCTCATCTGGTACCACAGGTAATCGTTTATGATTCTATGGACGAGCTTTCAGCGTTCCGGTTCGCACCGCCCCAGCTTCTGCCGCTGGAAAATGAACTCTTTAAAAAAGCTAATGTGGTTTTTACAGGCGGACATACGCTGTATCAAGCAAAAAAAGACCGCCACCATAACATTCATCCTTTTCCCAGCAGTATCGATAAGGAACATTTTCAGGCAGCCCGGCACAACGAAGCAGAGCCTGCGGATCAGAAAAATATTCCCCATCCGAGGTTCGGGTTCTACGGCGTTGTCGATGAACGGTTTGATATCGAACTCCTGAGGGAAGTTTCGGAAAGGAAACCCGAATGGCATTTCGTAATCATCGGCCCTGTGGTAAAAATTAATCCGGATGACCTTCCGAGAGCAGAAAACATCCATTACCTGGGTCCGAAGAAATATGAAGAGCTCCCGTATTACATCAGCCACTGGGATATTGCGCTTGTCTTGTTTGCCCTGAATGAATCCACTGAGTTCATCAGCCCAACCAAAACCCCTGAATATCTTGCGGCAGGGCTTCCTGTTATTTCTACACCGATAAAAGATGTAGTCAAACCTTATGGGGAAGAAAACCTGGTATACATTGCCAGTGATGCAGATACCTTTATCCTGTACGGTGAGGAAGAGCTTGCCAAAAAATCAAAAACGGAATGGCTGATGAAAGTCGATGAATTTCTGGCTGATGATTCCTGGGACAACACTTTTGACAAAATGAATGTATTGATTAACAACGTAAAAAAAAGCAACGGTATCTATGTATGATTTCCTGATTGTCGGCTGCGGCTTTGCCGGATCAGTCCTGGCAGAACGACTGGCGAATGCCGGAAAAAAAGTATTAATCGTAGACAAGCGTGACCATATTGCCGGCAATGCTTACGATCATTATAACAAAGACGGAATACTGATCCATAAATACGGCCCGCATATTTTCCACACCAATTCCGAAGAGGTATTTTCATACCTTAATAATTTTACGGAATGGCGCCCTTACGAACACCGTGTACTAGGCAGTGTAGACGGACAGCTGGTGCCGATTCCTATTAACCTGACCACCATCAATACATTATACGGAAAAAACCTGACCTCTGATGAAGTGGTGGATTTTCTGGCATCAAAAGCCGAACAGCGGAAACCCGTGCTTACTTCTGAAGACGTGGTGCTGAATGCTGTGGGGAAAGAGCTGTATGAAAAGTTTTTCCGAGGCTATACCAAAAAACAGTGGGACCTGGATCCGTCTGAACTGGATGCCTCGGTTACCGCAAGGGTTCCTACCAGGACCAATAAAGACGACCGGTATTTTACAGATACTTTTCAGGCAATGCCGAAAAACGGCTATACCGAAATGTTCAAAAAGATGCTTTCCCATGAAAACATCCACATTATGCTGAATACCGATTACAAAGATATTGTTGATATCATTCCGCATAAAAAGCTGATCTACACAGGCCCGATTGACACGTATTTTGATTACCGGTACGGGAAGCTGCCTTACCGCTCCATCGACTTCCGTTTTGAAACGCTGGATACGGAAAATTACCAGCAGACCGGGACCGTTAATTATCCCACCTCTAATCTGTATACGAGAATTACCGAATTTAAACATCTTACAGGACAGGTTCATCACAAGACTGCCATAGTGTACGAATATCCGAAAGCAGAGGGTGACCCTTACTACCCGATTCCTAGGAAAGAAAACCAGGAAGTGTATAACCAATATAAAAAGCTGGCGGAAGAAACCCCTGATGTTTATTTTACCGGCCGTCTCGGGACCTACAAATATTATAATATGGACCAGGTAGTTGCCCAGTCGCTGGTTTTATTCAAAAAGATGACAAAGGAAGATGACGGAACCCAATACTAAGTACAGAAATCCTGAAAAAAATTTCCGGTCATTCATCATGGCCGGATTTGAATGTGCCGATCACCAGAATGCATTCGGGGAACGGGTTGATCTTATTGAGCTGACAGGGCACGACCGCTTTATTGATGAAGATTACAAAAGGCTTCGCAATATCGGCATCAATACGGTACGGGAAGGTATCCGCTGGAGCCAGGTAGAAAAAATACCTTTTCAGTATGACTGGAGCCAGGTGGAGGATATGATTACCTGTGCAAAGGAAAATGACATCGAGGTCATCTGGGACATCTGCCATTTCGGGTTTCCGGATGATCTTACGCCTTTACACCCTATGTTTGCCCGAAGGTTTTCGCATCTGTGCAGGGCTTTCGTACTGAAATACAGAAACCTCTGTCCTGAAGGCGACTTGGTAGTCACGCCCATTAATGAAGTCAGCTTTTTATCCTGGCTGGGCGGTGACGTCAGGGGAACAAGTCCCTACTGCATACACCAGGGATGGGAAGTGAAATACATGCTGATGAAAGCCTATATTGAAGGGATTGAAAGGATGAAAGAGATTGATCCCGGAGTACAGATTATGAGCACCGAACCGCTGATTCATATTATGTCTCCTGATCCTTCAGATACGGCATTGGTGCTGCATGCCAATGAAAAACATCAGGAGCAGTTTCAGGTGCTGGACATTCTCAGCGGGAAAATGTGTCCGGAACTCAGAGGAAAACCGGAATATCTCGATATCATAGGCGTAAACTTTTATTATGACAACCAGTGGACGGTTACCGACCATCAGTACATCCCCTGGAATGAAACGCCGGCAAGCCCGTTCTGGAAAAGCCTTCATTCGCTTGTGGATGAAGTATTCATCAGATACGGGAGACCCATTGTCATTTCGGAGACCAGCATGGCGGGAGATCAAAGGTATTCATGGCTGAAGATGATCAGCGAAGAATGCGCCTCTATGTTAAAAAGCGGCATTCCGCTGCTGGGATGCTGTATTTACCCGATTATCGACCGGCCCGACTGGGATTTCCCCCTTAACTGGCATCACAGCGGGGTTTGGGACATTAATAATCCTGAGACTTTGGAAAGGGAAATTCATCATGAAAGTCTTATGGCTATACAGGAATTCCAGGAAAAGCTGGCAAGATCGGAAGCTTATATTCTGGAAGAGATGTAATTTAGTATCATTTGAATTTTGGCCCTTACTTATCATATTCCCCTGATCAGGTATTCAGGGGGAATGTTTTATTTAATGGCCTGAAGAAGTTTGTTCATTAAGTTTAACCCCAACTCTTAAACGATTCAAAATTTAAGATTGGGCCGAGCAAAAAAAAGAAAAATCGGTTTATTTGTGCTCCTGCAAATGATGATGATCACGCAGAATCTTATGTGCATTAAATCTGCTAAACTTAAAAAATCAGCGGGAAATTATTTTTTGAAATCAATTTAAGCAGGCCCCTGAACTGCTTATTTAAAATAGGTAATCTATTTTTTAAGACATCTATAAATTAACCGACACGGCTATAACTAACAATACATATTGATTATCAGTAAATTAAACAATTTAAGATCCCATAAATAAAGGCATATCTTTAATTTTAACAGCCCGAATACAAAAAAATTGTTACTTTTGCCTAGAGGAATACAAAATTGTTTTTTATATTTTTACTTCGTTAATGACATCATCAGATAAAAAAACATCAGGAATCGCCTTATGAGAAAAATAATTCTACTCTTTACATGCTTATTCGGTATTTCGGCTTTCTCACAAATTAAAGTGTTGAAAAACGTTACACTGGTAGAAATCGGTAAAGACAACTCCGTAGGTTTATATAAAAAAGAAGATAAGTTTACCATCAATTATCAGGATCTGAATACGGCCAACCTGAATACGTTCCGGTCTTTTTCTTTCCAGAATATCAATAAAGACGTATCAGGCCTATACGAACTGATCACCAACGGGTTTATTGATACCCCGGAAGGCAACATCGTCCTGGAGCTCCCTAATGATATTGTTGAGCTTCATTTTGAAAAAAACTTAGGCCAGCCTACGGTTCAATTTATTCAGTACATTAATAAAAACAGAAAGTACGTAGGAAAATCCCAGGTGCTTAACAAAAAACAGGTCGATAAGATTTTCGGAAAGCTGAACGGCAAGGCATCACTCTATGACAAGACGGCTCCGACCACTCCAGTGAATCCTGTAAACCCTTCGTCCGCGTCAGGCACAGCAGGTGTCAACAGCAATAACAGCGGCAAAAACAGAAATCCCGGAAAATAATTACTATTTTTAAAATATTAACCTGACTCATTCTCCTGAATGAGTTTTTTTATTTTTATTTTTGCAAAAAGCTCATTATCTGTTATGTCTCTTCAAATACATCAATTAACCAAAAGATTTGGTGAACAAACCGCCCTTAACAACATTAATATTTCTATTGAGAAAAATGAAATCATCGGTCTTCTGGGACCTAACGGCGCGGGAAAATCTACCCTGATGAAGTCTATTGTCGGTGCCCTGAAAATTGATGAAGGCGAAATAGTTTTCAACGGTAAAAACATCACGGAACATGAAATCGAAACAAAGAAAAAGATCGGTTTCCTTCCTGAAAATAATCCGCTGTATCTGGAAATGTATGTTAAGGAATACCTCCAGTTTGTGGCCAATATCCATAAAATTTCCCCGGCCAGAGTGGATGAAGTGATCGGACTGGTAGGCATTACGCCGGAGAAATCAAAAAAAATCGGACAGCTGTCCAAAGGATACAAACAAAGGGTCGGGCTTGCCCAGGCCATTATCCACCAGCCAGACCTGCTGATCCTGGATGAACCTACCAACGGGCTGGATCCTAACCAGATCATTGAAATACGCAATGTAGTGAAAGAGATCGGGCAGCAGAAAACAGTACTTTTGTCTACCCACATTATGCAGGAAGTGGAAGCGCTTTGCTCACGGGTCATCCTGATCCATAAAGGAAATATTCTTCAGGACTGCGCGGTTGATGAGTTTAAAGGTAAATTCGGAAGCCTGGAAGAAGCTTTTGCCCACTACACCCAAACTGAAATTACGGAACCCGGTTATTAGTGGCTTTAAATTTGATGAGAATCAATCATCAACAACAAGCAATTAACAACATGATTAAAAAGATTTTATTCGGAGCGTTTTGTATCGTCCAATTTTCTGTGGCCTATGCCCATGACAACCCTTCATCTTATCTTACGCCGGAGACCGGAACCGGACTTTACCAGCAGGTTCCTAAATCTGTCATTATCAAAACGAAAAAGTTTAGGATAAAAATCGACCAGCAGCCTAACGGAAAGTATCTTTACCAATCCTGGGCAGCTAACGGAAAAATCACTTCAAAACCGAGCATGATCATCAGTGACGGAGAAATGATTCCGGACGGTACCGGAGGAAATTATTATTTTGAATTTAACAACAATGGCTATACCTACCAGATCCAGAGGAATTATCTCACGGATTCTGCAAATAAAGCACCGTATACACTTTACGTAAATGATCAAAATGGGAAAACCATTGTCAATCAGGATGGAAATGTGGTAAAATATTAATCCGAACTCTCACTTTTAAGTGGGAGTTTTTTAAAGCTATTTAAATATAGATAAAAGTTATTAAATAAATTCAGACCGTCTTTTGTGATGCAGATTTCTGTGTTACCTGAAAACAGCTTTCATTAAAGCTTTCCTTGGCAGCCTGGTATCCGATATTATAGATTTTTTCCAAACGGTCTTTCCTTCTTTCGAAAGTTCCGTAGCTTGATAAATCCTGGGATGAAATAAACCAGTCGCAATAGCTAAACTTAATTTTCTCGACCCGGTATGAAAGCAGGTCGTAGGAACGCGATACAATGGCTTTAATGGACTTCAGGTCATCAATTTTAATATTATGGGGTGGAGATACGAATACACCAATCATCTTATCACAATCTTCTCTGATGATGTCGGCAGGAAAGTTATTGAGCACCCCTCCGTCGCAATACATCTCACCGTTGATGATGTAAGGCGTGGTAATTCCGGGAATAGAGCATGAGGCAATAATGGCATCTACGACTTTGAAATCCCGGTCAAATACTTTTTCGGTTCCGTTCACCAGCTCCGTAGCAACAATCCTTACTTCTTTATCCAGGTCTCCCAATTTCATATCTCCGAAAACAGGATTAAGGTAATTTCTGAAAATAAGGGATGAAACCAACCCCGGCTGATTGAACGCAAAATGTTTCCAGTTGAAAAAATAAATAGAATTGAAGAATTCCAGGATTTCTTCAGGGGTTTTCCCGGCAGCATGGAGACAGCCAACGATTGAACCTGCACTGCAGCAGGAAAGGATATCCACTTCGATATTCTTTTCCCTTAGAAATTTTAAAACGCCTGCATGCGCAATGCCCTTGGTACCGCCTCCGGATAAAACAAGCCCGGTTTTTTCTGAATTCATGAAATAAAATTAAGAAAACAGAAAGAAAAAAGCAGGATTATTTTTCCAAATGTATTGATTTTAAAATTATTTTAATAAATACAGGACCTGATTCCCTTAAACCGGGACTTTATATTTACTGATCAAGTAAGCCACAAAAAGGTTAGGAATCCAGCAAAGCCAGGCTACTATAAGATAAGACCCTTCGGGATTTCCTGTTATGGATTTCAGCAACGGAAACCATAATCTGAGCGTGACCGCTGCAAATGTACAGGCATAACTGTAGATCATAAGGCATTGATGTTTTTGGATATTCCCTTTTCTGATATATAAAATACCACTGACCGTGCTATACAGCCACACACCACCCAAACAGATGAATCCCAGTGATGAAATTAATCCTCCATTGGCATAAATCCCCAAATACATACCGGCTATTGAGCTGATGATTACGGAGAACACATATATCTTCCCTATTACTCTGTGTGTGGCAGGATTTTTTTCTCTAAACCTGCTTCCAAACTGTCTCCATCCTATAAATAATGCCACTCCTCCCAGAATAATATGAGAAAGAAATGCACCTCTCCAGATGGTATTATGGGCAACTTCCGGAATCTTGGTACTCAGAAAGGTATGCTTATGGTCCAAGAAAACATAAATCAGCGGATATGTACCGATCAGTAAGGCAAAAATACAAATAATGACAAATAAAAATTTTCTCATGGTAATCACTTATTAAGTTTCAGCAAATATGGGAAATACAATGGACACGAATGTTCCAAAATGAAAGATGGAACCCATTTTATCGGTACTTCCTATCCGGTACCTGGCACTTTAACATGTATATATAATTATACCTGATTATTTCGGATCTGAATTCCGGCTCTTCAAAAATTCCCTGGGAGAGATATCCATATACTTTTTGAAATTTCGGTTAAAAGAAGTTTTAGAATTGAATCCGCTTTCATAGGCCAGAGAAAGAATCGTGAATTTTTCATTTTCAGGCAGGACAGCAATTCTCTTGAATTCCTCAATCCTTGCCTGTTGATATAATCATAAAAAATTTTTATTTTTAATGGTATTAATCGTCTGAGACAGAATATTAGGATGGACTTCCAGCAGTTCCGCCGTATAATCAAGAGTCAGTTCCGGATCTTTAAACTATGCTTTTTCTGCTTTGTCGAAATTATCAAGTAAAAGCCGGATAGAAATTTCTTTTTTCTTAGCCTTTGAATGTAATGAAATTCTAAAAACAAAGATATAACTAGGGCTTATAAATTACTTCCTATCGAGTCTGGAATCATATAACCTTAAAATTTCAATATATTCCTGATCTGTTTTTACCCATTTCATCTTTTCTTTTAAATCAGGATAGGTACTGATTATTTTTCCCAATTTTCCTTTCATGTCATTAAAAAAGCCTGAGTATAAAATATTTTTTTCTTTATCAACAAGATATCCTTTAATTTCAAGTTGCATACGAAGCGTTGGATTATAATAATCTTTATACCAGCTTATATTTTTCCCTTCATACATAATTTCGATTAATCCTTTCTCTTGCGGCAGTCGTTTTGAAGAAGAAAAATATTCATGTTTTATATTATTCTCATCTGTTATTTTAATGTATTCAACATCAGCCGGTTCTACCCAGGTTTCATTTCCACTTTCATCTTACATTTTCATTTTGAATAAAACTGTTGCAAAGTAATATTTTTTGTTCGTAAATCTGCCTACATTTCTCACTTAGGCTTTTATTGTATCATTTGAATTCTTCAACACATATTCAGCCGGAAAAAATCCCTTTATTTCCTGAGAAAACATGAAATTAAAACAAAAGAAAAATAGTAAAAAAATTAGTTTTTTCATGAGTAACAATTTAAAAAAGCCCAGATAAATCTGAGCTTTAAATATAATATTTAATTAGAAGCTAAATTCCTAGTTATTAATATACTTTTCAAAGACTTTAGAAAAATCCTTTTGAGTATATCTGTCGAAGCTGTTGGTATTCCATGCGAAAATATATTCGTTGATGGCCTTCAGTTCCTGGCTTTTAGAAACATTTTCCTGCTTACCGGATGCTACCGTAGCCACTGCTTTTACCAAACTGTCATTGGAGAAAGTCAGCAAAGACTGATTATGGTGCACCACCTGCTGAATCGCTAAAAGTGCTTTATACAGATCTTTCAGCTGATCGATCTGGCCTTTTGCCACGCTGATCATCAAAGGGACATTTCCGATATTGAATGAAATTTCAACATCAAGGTCAATAGTTCCTGCAGTCTGTAAAGCAACATTTGAAAAAGGAAACTGGTAATATTCATACCGTTTCAAAACCCTTTTCCTGTCTAAAGCACTTGCGCCGTCGATATGGATCAAAGCCCTGTTGGTAAAACAGTATTCATCCCTTTTGGATTTAATCAAAAAGAATATTTTCTCATTGTCTTCCGATAAAATATAATCATCCGAGTCTACTTTATCATAATCCTGGGACGGGATAATCTTACCGATATCCCCTAAACCTAATGCTTCCGCTGCTAATTTCTTAAACATAGCTATATTGAATTATCAGTTAGTCAGGGTATTATTAAATATGAATCACTTCACCGTAAGCCGCTGCAGCCGCTTCCATAATAGCTTCAGAAACCGTTGGGTGAGGGTGGATCGATTTAATGATCTCATGGCCTGTAGTTTCCAGTTTTCTGGCAACTACCGCTTCTGCCACCATATCCGTAACACCTTCTCCGATCATATGGCAGCCTAACCATTCCCCGTATTTGGCATCAAAAATAACTTTGATAAAACCGTCTGTATTTCCATTAGCTGTTGCTTTTCCGCTGGCAGATAGAGGGAACTTCCCTACTTTGATTTCATATCCTTTTTCTTTAGCCTGCTTTTCAGTAAGCCCTACAGAAGCTACTTCAGGGTGACAGTACGTACATCCCGGGATATTGCCATAATCAATTTTCTCAACGTGCATTCCTTTGATTTTCTCCACGCAGGTAATCCCTTCAGCAGAAGCAACGTGTGCCAGCGCCTGAGTCGGGATCAAATCGCCGATCGCATAGTAACCTGGTACTGAAGTTTCATACCATTCGTTTACCAGTACTCTTCCTTTATCCGTCTGGATGCCTACTTCTTCAAGACCGATGTTTTCGATGTTGGCCGCGATTCCTACTGCAGACAACAAAATATCCGCTTCAAGCGTGATGTTTCCTTTGGCTGTTTTTACGGTGGCTTTCACGCCTTCCCCGCTGGTATCAACACTTTCAACAGAAGCATTGGTCATGATTTCGATGCCCGTCTTCTTCAGGGATTTCTCCAGGTGCTTGGAAATTTCTTCGTCTTCTACAGGAACGATGTTCGGCATAAATTCAACTACCGTTACTTTGGTTCCCATGGTATTATAGAAATCGGCAAACTCTACCCCGATCGCTCCTGACCCTACTACGATCATAGATTTCGGCTGCTCGGGTAAAGACAGTGCCTGTCTGTATCCGATTACTTTTTTACCGTCCTGTGGCAGGTTCGGCAATTCTCTTGAACGCGCTCCTGTAGCGATAATGATATTCGTACCTGAATACTCGGTTACTTTGCCTTCTTTATCCGTTACAGAAACTTTTTTCCCTTTCTGAATTTTGGCCGTTCCCATGATCACATCAATTTTGTTCTTCTTCATCAGGAATTCAATTCCTTTGCTCATTTTATTGGCAACCCCACGGCTTCTCTGGATCACGTTCGGAAACTCGAATCCGGCTTCCACTTTATTCAGCCCGTAATCTTCAGCATGGTTGATGTAATGAAATACCTGAGCAGACTTCAACAAAGCCTTGGTCGGAATACATCCCCAGTTCAGGCAGATTCCTCCTAAGTTTTCTTTCTCGATAATGGCAGTTTTGAAACCTAACTGTGCTGCTCTGATCGCTGTAACATATCCGCCAGGACCACTCCCGATGACAATAATATCGTAGTTCATTAGTATAAAATTTTATGCGAATTTAAGGAAAAAATATGGGATGAGAAATGAAAAAGCAGCCTGTAAAAGCTGCTCTTTTGATTTTTAATTATTTTTTACGGTAAGAAACCCTCCAGACCACTCCGCTGACATCATCGGCAACAAGTATTGATCCGTCTGCGATCTGCAGGACACCGACCGGGCGGCCATAGACGTCTCCTTTTTCTTTGTCTGCGATAAAGCCTGTAAGGAACGGTTCAAAACTGCCGGAAGCTTTACCGTTTTTAAAAGGTACAAACGCTACCTGATACCCCACCAGCGAAGAGCGGTTCCATGAACCGTGCTGCCCGATAAACGCTCCGTTTTTATACTTTTCAGGAAACTGATTTCCCGTGTAAAATGACAAACCTAGAGATGCAGTATGACTTCCCAACGGAACATCCGGGACAATTGTTTTGGCGACCAGATCCGGTCTCTCCCCTTTTCTCCTCGGGTCTTCGTTCTTTCCGAAATACGCATACGGCCAGCCGTAAAATGCATTTTGTCTAACACTCGTAAGATAATCGGGAACCAATTCGTCTCCGAGTTCATCCCTTTCATTGACTACCGTCCAGAGTTCGCCTGTAGATGGGTTCCAGCTCATGCCGACCGGGTTTCTGAGTCCTGCCGCGTAGATTTTTTCTCCGCTTCCGTCGGGGTTGACTTCAAGAATATTGGCTCTTCTAACTTCGTATTCCATTCCGTTTTCACCGACATTGCTTCCGGAGCCTACGGAAATATAGATTTTCGACTGGTCTTTATTGGCAATCAGGTTTCTCGTCCAATGGTTGTTATAACCTCCGGCGGGAAGACTGACTATTTTTTTTCCGGGTTTTGTAATTTTCGTTTCGCCTTCCTGATATGGGTAAGCCCAGAGCCCGTCTGTATTGGCCACATAAAATTTATCTTTGATGATCAGCATTCCGTACGGCTGGTTCAGATTGTCCAGGAAAACAGAAGAGGATTCCGCTATCCCGTCTTTGTTGGCATCCCTGTAAAGAATAATCCGGTTGGCCGATTTCCCGCCGACTTCAGCATCACTTTTTCCGCTGATGTCGTTTTTGATTTTTTCCGCTTTTGTACGCTCGGAATTTGAAAGCACAACAAAAATATCACCGTTTGATGCCTGGATCATGTTTCGCGGACTTTTAATATTTTCCGCAAAGCGGGTCACAGTAAAACCTTCAAGAGCGGTTGGTGTTTTTCCGGCAGGCCATCCAATCACATTGCTGAACTTATTTTTAGCATTTTTCTCATCAGGAGCAGGTAATTTCAGGGTGTCTGTTCTGGTAACGACTTCATCTGTTCCCGGGACCGTTTGATTTTTATTTTCTTTACAGCTGAAGAAAAGCAGTGTGGCTGCCGATAGGATATATTTTTTCATAGATTGAATGATGTGGTTATGTTATCAACATTTTGCTTCAAAAATTGCAAAAACCGTTCCCTAAAAAGGAAACGGTTAGCATTATCTGGTTGCCTGAATTTTATCCAGAGCCTTATTTAACTTCAATATTCTGCTTCAACAGCAGATTTTTAGATGAATTCCCCACCATTATCCGATAGGTTCCTTTTTCTGTCACCCAGTTCATTTCTGAATCAAGAAACTGCAGTTCCTTCACCGGAACCTTAATGGTCACCTGTTTTGATTCCCCGGGTTTTAAATATACTTTATGAAAACCTTTCAACTCGATCACCGGTCTCGACACGGAAGCCAGAAGGTCTCTGACATAGAGCTGCACCACTTCGCTTCCCGCTTTTGAGCCTGTATTTTTTACATTGATTTTTGCAATGACCGTTTCATTTTCAGCATAATCCGTTTTATCCAGCTGTAAATCTGAAATTTCAAACGTCGTATAGCTTAATCCGAAACCGAACGGATACAGCGGTTCACCGCTCAGGTCATAATAATCATTTCCTCTTCCCGTCGGATGATGATTGTAGGTCAATGGCAGCTGCCCTTCCTCAAGCGGAAATGTAACCGGCAGTTTCCCGGATGGGTTTTCTTCTCCGAACAGCACTTTGGCCACAGCATTCCCACCTTCTTCGCCTGGATACCACACGTCTAAAATGGCTCCGACTTTATCTTTCCAATTGGTAGTTTTTATGGCAGAGCCGCCAACCAGAACAATTGTCACCGGTTTATTTAATTTGGAAACTTCATTAATAAATTCCTCCTGATTTCCCGGAAGGCTCAGCGAAGAGCGGTCCTGGAATTCCCCTTCATGGATTCCGGCGGCCACGATGATATAATCTGCCTTTTCGGCCCGGTCTAAAGCCTGGGTAAAATCTTTCCGGTAATCATACAGTCCGTAATTCCAGATCAGTTCTATATTGGCTTCGCCCCTGTTTTCACGGAACTCAATGGTAAGATCGTATTTCCGGCCTTTCACAAAATCCATATCAGCCGTTTTGGTTGAATAGCTCAGCTTTTCCCAGTTGTCAATCATCAGGTTTCCATCAACATACAGCCTGAAACCGTCGTTTCCGCGCAATCCAAGCTGGTATTTCCCTGAATCCGGGGCTTCCAGTTGTCCTGTCCATCGGATACTGTAATGGTCCGGCTTCAGTTTTTCAGGATCCGGAGAATATAGAGTCCATTTGAAATTAATCTGTCCGTCCTGCTTTTCAAATGCCGGATTTCCTTTTAAATCAGAATTGGAAAAATAATGTCCTTTTAATCCTTTCTGATTTTTCGATGACAGAAATTCTGAGGGAACAGTAGCAAACTTTTTCAAATCCCAGTCGGTTCCTTTTGAATAGGTGACTTCAGTGTTTTTATCCTTTACAAAATTTTTAATCCCGTCCAGGATGCTCACTTTTTTATTTCCTGGCCCGGAATAACCACCCAGTCTCGCATCGGCAGCGTCTGTTCCGATCACCAGGATCTTTTTCATTTTATCAGAAACCGGTAGGGTCCGGTTGTTATTTTGAAGCAGAACAAAGGATTCAACAGCCGCTTTTTCAGCAAGCGGCTTGTGGTTGATTTTCTTCAATGCTGCAATAGCTGCTTCGGAAACGTAAGGATTTTCAAATAATCCCAATTCAAATTTCGCCCTTAAAACCCTTGAAACGGCATCATCAATCCGTTCTTTTGAAATCCTGCCGTCCAGAAACGGAGGCATAAACAATTGGTAATGCTGATATTCGGTCTGGAAAATCACGTCCAGTCCCGCATTGATCGCCTGGGCAGAAGCATCATCATAATCCTTCGCCGTAAAATGCAGTACATTGGCACCGCCTACTGCACTCGCATCACTGATCACAAATCCTTTGAAATCCCATTCTTTCTTCAGCTTTTCGGTCAGCAGCCAGTGATTGGCCGTTGAAGGCCTCCCGTCCAGCAGATTGTATGAGGTCATCACCGATCTGCTCTTTCCTTCTTTAAACGCTTTTTTAAAAGGGATTAAATGGGTTTCCTCCAGATACCTTTGGCTCCAGTGAATGGGATAAGAATCCCTTCCGCCTTCCCCGACGTTGGCCAAAAAGTGCTTTGGGGTGGTAATGATGCCCTGGTTTTCAAAAGAGCTGACAAAATTTACTGCCATGACCGAAGTCAGAAAAGGATCTTCGCCATACGTCTCCTCCGTTCTTCCCCAACGGACATCGCTTACAAGATTGACAACCGGCGTCAGAATCTGCCGTATGCCTCTCAGTCTGGATTCCTTGGCAATCGCACCCGAAATTTCTTTCATCAATTCAGGATTGAAGGTTGCCGATAAACCCATCGCCTGCGGAAAGGCGGTGGCGCCTTCCCGCATCAGCCCGTGCAGTGCTTCATCAAAAGGGATAATCGGGATGCCCAGCCTGGATTCTTCCACGAAATATTTCTGGATCGCATTGATTTTCTTGGCCAGCCTTTCCGCATCTTCATTGGCATTATAGGTTAGAATCTGCCCCGCTGCCCCGCCGCCCTGATTTCCGGCACTCACCTGCAATCCGAAAATCCCGTGGGCATATTGGCCTTTCGGTACGTTATCCAGATCCCCGGGGATCATAAAACACTGCCAGAACTTCTCTTCCGGTGTCATTCGTTGAAGTAAATCCTGAACCCTAACTTCTACAGGCTGTTTCGGATCTTTATACAAAGGTCTCTGGGCGGAAGTCAGAACAGAACCCAACAATGAAATTCCGATGAATATGGAGTTTAATTTCATGATTGTGTCAGCTGGATTACGGTTGAATATTTTAACTGGGATCTTTCTTCAGGGATCTTTATTTCAACTGAGTTTCCGGATTTCTTCCATTGAATCTTACCCGGAATTCCTAAAACTTTTACAGCCCGGGGTTTAAAATTCTCAGGAATAGTAAATCTTAACGTTGCGGGAGTCTGGTAATCTGCTTTATCATCCAGATGAAAAACATTCACTGTTTTTCTGTCTTTGCTTTGGGTATAATAAAAATCCCCTTCCTGATACGGTGATACGCTTCTTGTGGCAAAAACCGCCGACCGGTTCGTCTCCATCCAGCCGGATATTTCTTTTAACCGCTCATACACCACCGGGTCATAATCACCGTTCGGTCCGGGTGCAATATTCATCAGGTAATTCCCGCCTTTTGAAATGATTTTGATTAAGGTTTCTATGATTTTCTGAGACGTTTTGTAATTATCATTTGGAACATACGAAAAGGAATCACCCATCGTGATACAGCTTTCCCACGGGATGGAAAGGGTCTGTTCCGGAACAGCCTGTTCGGGCGTGACGTAATTTTCCCATTTTCCGGGAACGGTACGGTCTACCACGATGATTCCGGGCTGGTTTTTGCGGGCCATTGCCCCGATTTTATCCATGTCAATATCCTGCTCCACCTTGATTGTTCTCTGCCATTCCACTTTCGGGTCGATGGTATAAAACGGCCGGACCCAGCCTCCGTCCAACCACAGGATATCGATTTTGCCATAGTTGGAGGTGATTTCGTTAAGCTGGTTAAAGGTAAACTTTTTGAAATTCTCCCATCGTTCAGGATACTTTTTCGGATCGTAATTGACGTTCCGGTCTTTCGGCGGGAAGTACGGCCACCAGTAATCATCGGAATGCCAGTCGGGTTTTGAAAAATAGGCACCTATCTTAAATCCTTCTTTTCTGAAGGCACTGAAGATTTCTTTGGTTACATCCGCCTTGGGATTTTTGGAAAAAGGTGTTTTTGGAGACGTGATTTTGTAATCAGATTGCCGGGTATCAAACATCGCGAAACCGTCGTGATGCTTGGTCGTGAACACCACATACTTAATCCCTGCTTTTCTGGCTGCATCTGCCCATTTTTGAGGATTGAACTGTACCGGATTGAAAGTAGTCTGAAGATTTTCGTAATTCTTCACATATTCATCATATGATGCTCCGTGCTCAGCTTTTCTTTGGGTCCACGATTCATCTTCCGGGCATAAGCTCCAGCTTTCCACAACCCCCCACTGGCTGTAGGTTCCCCAATGCATGAACAGCCCGAATTTCAGATCCTGCCATTCTTCAAGATTCTGTACCACCAGCGGATCATCCGGTTTTTGGTAACCTTCGGAAACCTTGTGCGCCTGTGAAAATAAAGCAGAGGACAGGAATAAGGATGAGAGGAATGCGGTTTTAGTTTTTTGCTGGATTGACATCAATGTTTAGTTTGCGCTAATTTAATCATCATTTGATGAAACGGCAAAACTTTAATCTGGGATGTGTGAAAGCTTCTTTTTTAATTTTATATAATTAAGTTTTTGAGTGTGCCTATGTCTATTTAAACCAAATCCCGAAATGCACATTCAGCATTCGGAAACCTAAATTCAAAACCGTTCCGAATTAACTTTTCAGGATATACATTTCTGCTTTTTAACAGCAGTTCGGTTTCTGTTCTTAAGAATACGGATGCGATTTCCAATTGCCAGACGGGAGCATCTAACCCGAAAGGGATTTTCATTTCTTTTCTTAATACAGTCATGAAATGTTCATTGGATAAAGGTTCAGGTGCCGTTACATTGATTTCGCCTGAAATAGTTTTGTTATCGATAATGAATTCAACCGCTCTGCAGAAATCATCGATATGAATCCAGCTTACCTTTTGGGTTCCCCGCCCCTGCTTGCCTCCCAGTCCCAGCTTCGTGATCATTTTCAGTTTTGGAAAAGCGCCGCCGTTATTCCCTAAAACAATGGAGGTACGCAAAGCTGCTTTTCTTATATTTCCACTGTTGACCCTGAAAAATTCTTTCTCCCAGCTTTTGCAGATATTCATGGAAAAATCATCACCGATAATTCCGTTTTCTTCTGTATTCAAACGGGTTTCGGAATTGATATAGGTGGTTGCAGAACTTGCATTCAGCCATATTGCGGGTGTATTGACACACTGATGCACAGCCTGCTGAAGTACTTTTGTACTGTCTATTCTTGAAGAATATATTTCCTTTTTGTTCTTCTCGGTGTACCGGCAGTCTACTGACTTTCCAGTGAAATTGATTAAAACATCAGCATTTTCAAGTGATCCTTTCCATTCTCCCAACGTTTTGGCATCCCAATATATTTCATTTTTACGTTTAGGATTCCGGGTTAAGATATAGACTTCATCTCCTTTTCCCGTAAAATATTTTTCTAAGTTTTTGCCGAGAAATCCGGTGCCGGCAGCAATGATGATTTTCATTTATTTAAGTTTTTATGAAGTGTGTTTTTATTTGCATGAAAAGGTTTAATAATCTCATTATCAGTTTATTAAATAATCATTATGATATGTATTTTTTGTTTTTAACCCTAATTTCAGAACCTTCGGCGAGCATCACCGAAACAGGTTCCTGCTCATTCAGCATTCCAAAATCTTTTCCGTAGAGCTTTTTAAAATTAATGTCCAGCTGGTGGTTTTTAACTGAATACCAGTCCCATTGCGGGTGACAGACTTCATATTCTGAAGTTTTATTTTCTTTCTTGGTAAAACCGTAATAGTGTTCCGTGATAAATTCAAATTCAGAATCGGGCTCCATAGGTAAAGGCTGATTATCCGCTGTGATGTTAATAGAATGCCAGCTTTTGTCTTTCCATGAATATTGTATCAGCAGTTCTTTATCTTTTTCAAGGATTGTATTCTTCATCGGCATTGTTTTGTAATGT
The DNA here is from genome assembly GCF_000430845.1 of Chryseobacterium gregarium DSM 19109. GTDB lineage: Bacteria > Bacteroidota > Bacteroidia > Flavobacteriales > Weeksellaceae > Chryseobacterium > Chryseobacterium gregarium. Next base: position 71,700 of record NZ_AUMU01000003.1, read on the forward strand.
TCTTTGTATACTGAATTGGCAATGAAACTCAAAGCCGGTTTCGGAACGATTTCCTTAATGAAAACCACTCCCCTTTTCCATTGGCTGCCTTCTTGTTTTTTTACGTAAAACCTTAAATTGATTTCTTCAAAATTCCGGTGAAAAGGAATTGGCAGGCCTAACAATCTGGTGTTTAAAAACATGAATCCCACCAGGCTTACATAGCACCTCCCGTTGTAAAAATCAGGTTCCGTGCCTTCAGGAAGGTATTTCAACAGGATTTCAGGATTAATTTCGTAGTTAATAATGGCCAGTTTGCGCCATTCTGCTTTCAGGAAGTTCATATTGTCTTTGTTTTATTTATTTTTTGAATCAGGATAGAATGACTTTCATTTTATTCTTTTACGGATGATGTTTATTGTTGATTTATGCTCTGCTGATTCCTTAATAATTTTATTACGTTCTAATAAGAGATTTTTCATATAATTTTTTAAAAAAAGCAGATTAAAGAGTTTTCCGATCATTCCGCCCGGGGATTCAAATTCAAAAATATCGGTCATCATTGTTTTGTTCCTGTCTATTCTAAAAATATGCTGATGCTCCATGGATTTAAAAGCTCCTTCAAGCATGATATCTGTAAAATGATATGGTTTATCCATGCTTGTTATTTTCGTTTTCAGGTTTTGGTAAATGCCCAGATGCCTGGCTCTCCAGGTTACGGTATCATTAAGTTCAATCAGTCCTGAGGTTCTTCCGGCAATCGCTTTTTCATGAGTTTTTGCCATAGATTCCTGATGCAGATCAATATCTCTTGCGCAGTTGAAAACCGTTTCGATATTGGCTTTGATGAGCGTTTCTAAATAAATCCTCGGCATATTAGAAATTGTTTAAAATAATAATCTGATTGTTAAAGAGTATGATCAGAATAGGTTTTAATACCCGGGTCTGCCATTTCCCTATTTTTTGCGTCAAAGTAACTGATCAGAAGGGACTGAATCATCAGGACAGGTGAAACAACAAGCCAGGAGATAACCATTATCCCCAGAATATTTTCCAGACCGGGTATATTCAGGGCAGATGAACCTATTCCGGATAAAAAAGTGACTACGACATAGGTTGAGATAAACATATATGCCTTTCTCGAATCTGTTTTGATGTAGTCTCTACTGAAAAATTTCATCACATTGACTGTATACTGTACTGCAGCCAACAGAAAAAACATAATGGCAAACAGTATAAAGAATACATCCTTTCCTGATATGATGCTTATAAAGAATGCGGCGGCCAAAAGTAAAATAAGCGTCTGCTGAACCTGTGAATCATATTTAAAAACAGTTTTCATGGCTATCTGTTTAAAGGTTTAAAAAATCCCCGCGGGTTCTTTTGTTCTGCATTTTAAAAGTAAAATACATCCAGATTTTAAAGAGCAGTGTTTTCATTTCTGATGTGTTTGTCTTTGTTTACAGCGTGTTTGCGTCCTTTTAAGAAAAGCAACAGGTTAAGAAGCATCATCACGCCCAGATAGATTGAAAATTTCCCGATTTTTTCACTTAAGCTGACGACCAGGCTTTCCATTGTCGTAATCCTGTACAGTTCGATAATACAGAGGGCAAAACCAATATTCAAAAGGTAAAAACCGATCTTAAACAATGAATTTGTAGCCATGGCAATGTCTTCTTTCTGATGAAAAATATCCCTCATAAATGTTTTTGAATTTTTAAACAGAAATTGAGAAACCAGGATGGTAAGGCAGATCACAACGGGTAAGTAAATCATGTACGCAGAAAAATTGTACGTTGCTGTGGTTAAAATAGTTGCTGTCATAATAAGTTTATTTTACGGTTAAATTTTTTCTTAAAAAGTAAAGGGCAAAAATATTCAGGTAATGTAAAGCGGAAAGAATCAGAATGATATTCCCTATCCGGACTGCCGTTACAGTTATCATTTCCTGTATGCTGCTTACCCGGTCCCAGGAGGTCAGACTCACCGCAATATATCCGAGGTTAACCAAATAATAGCATCCCAGCAGAATTTTATTGATGGTACGGCATACGTCAGAATCATGAATAAGATATTCCAGATAAGGTTTTCCTGCATTGTAGCACCTTCTTCCGACATCGGCTGTGATGTAGAAACAGACCGCCAGAAATATAATATATGAAATAATATTTAACATCTTGTAATTATTATATTTTCAATAATTTTTGAAAGATTGTCTGAAATAAAAAAGGACCTGAATCCTTTTACTTTAACAGGTTGGTAATTTTACCGACCAGCCAGTGATCATCACTCTTAATGGCGAGATCCATAATATTATTGATTTTACTGGTGACATTGCTGAAGTCATTCATCAGTTTTATAAACTCCTTTGCTTCTTCAGAATCATGATCTTCAATATTTTTCAGCTCCTCCAAAAATGCGACTACCGGTTCTATTTCTCTTTTCCTGCGCTCCTTCGTGATCTGCTTAAACAGAAACCAGACATCTTTTTCCGCGGTAAAATATTCTTTGCGGTCCCCTTTTACGAATTCTTTCTTTACAATTCCCCAGTCCATCAGGGCCCTGAGGTTCATATTGGCATTTCCGCGGGAAATTTCCAGTAAGTCCATGACCTCATCGGTAGATAAGGGTTTTCCGGTTGCCAGAAGCAAAGCATGTACCTGCGCCATCGTACGGTTGATGCCCCAGCTGGTAGCAAAGGTTCCCCAGGTCTGAATGTATTTTTCTTTGGCTTCTGAAAGTTTCATTTTGTTTTGACTTTAATTTCTTATACAAATATAATTATAATTTTTGAACTTTCAATAATATTTGAAAACTAATTTAATTTATATGCTCTTTTTTTTAAAAATAAAAACAGGCACTGTTTCCAGTACCTGTCATCAGACTACTTCTGAATTGATTTATAGCTTTCAACAAGCCTTATAAACTCAGAACGGTAGCCTTCTTCATCTGTGTTTTTACCCTCTTTTGCGAGACCTTCGATTTTCTGAAGATCTTTTTCTTTAATTAATTTCGACTGCCTCAAAACCAATCCGAACCAAGCCACTGAAGCTGCAAATTTATAATCCGGACTGGCCTCTGCCAGCTGTTCCGCCGTATTTTTTACCACTTTTACCATCTCCGAACTGGTATTGCCGTCAGGCTTTTTATACCTGAATTTTATGGTGGCCAGCTCATCCCCGAAATTCCGTGAGCCTGATGCCGAAGTATATTTTAACGGGGTTTCTTTTGGAGCGAATGCCGAATTTACACCTGTTGAAATAACTTCATACAGGGCCGTTACGGTATGCCCGCTTCCCAATTCTCCGGCATCAATCTTATCATTTGTGAAATCTTCATTCCTCAGTTTCCTGTTTTCATATCCGATTAAGCGGTAAGACTTCACCAGTTTCGGATTAAATTCAATCTGGATTTTTACGTCTTTTGCAATAGCGTACATGCTTCCCGCAAATTCCCTCCCCAGAAACTTATTGGCTTCCTGCAGGTTATCGATATAAGCATAATTGCCGTTTCCTTTATCTGCAAGGGTTTCCAGGCGGTTATCTTTATAATTGCCCATTCCGTAACCGAGACAGGTAAGGAAAATCCCGGTTTTTCTTTTTTCTTCAATTAATGTCTCCAGATCTTTTTCAGAAGAAACCCCGACATTAAAATCCCCGTCTGTAGCCAGAACCACGCGGTTATTGCCGCCTTTGATGAAATGCTCCTGAGCCAGTTTGTAAGCCAGTTCAATTCCGGCCCCGCCTGCGGTACTTCCGCCTGCCTGCAGATGGTCCAGGGCATTGGTAATGGTTTCTTTTTCTGCCGCGGAAGTCGGGGCCAGCACCATTCCGGCATTTCCGGCATACACCACAATTCCCACTTTGTCCTGCGGCCTCAACTGGTTCAGCAGTACCTTCAGGGAAGCCTTCAGCAGCGGAAGTTTATTGCTTGCATCCATAGACCCCGAGACATCAATCAGGAAAATGATATTGGACTGGGGCAGGTTATCCATGGCGATATTTTTCCCCTGAAGCCCGATTTTCAAAAGCCGGTGCCCGGGATTCCAGGGTGCATCGCTGTATTCTGTATTGATGGAAAAAGGCTGCCTTTTTTCCGGCTGCGGGTAATCGTATGTGAAGTAATTCATCATTTCCTCTACCCGCACGGCATCTTTATCCACGACATTCCCGTAACTGATCATTCTTCTGATATTGGAATAGGAAGCATTGTCCACATCGATGGAAAAGGTAGACAGCGGCTGGTTTTTTGCCGATTCAAAAGGGTTTTCTACCAGGGCATTGTATTCTTCGTCGGTACTGCTGAGTGGCCTGACTCCTTTTTTACCTTTTACCGTTGTTATTTTTTTGCTGTAAGCTTTGTTATCAGTAGCTGCTTTAGCCTGCTTTACGGGTTTTGATGATAAGCGCTGCTGTTTTCTTTGTGAACCGGTTACAACCACACTTTCCAGTGAAGACTGAACTTCCAATGCCGTTACAGTTTTCGGTTTCGGGCAGCCGTTGTATTCCGGAAGTCCGGGAACGGTTGGGCATGCATCGTCCTTATCCAGGATACCGTCGCCATCCGTATCCGGCCACGGGCAGCCGTTATTTTCGGCAGGACCGGCTACTGTTGGGCAGGCATCCTCTTTATCAATAATGCCGTCTTTGTCTGTATCGGGCCACGGACATCCGCTGTTTTCAACGGGCCCGGCCACTTCTTTGCATAAATCGTCCTTGTCTGGAGTTCCGTCGCTGTCCATATCCGGCCACGGACAGCCTTTATTTTCAGCAGGACCGGCAGTTTCCGGACATTTATCGCAGCTGTTCTTCACCCCGTCCCGGTCCCGGTCTTTTTCAATACTAAATGTTTTTGATTCTTTGGATGAATCTGAAACTGTTTTGATTTTACAGCCTGCCAGTGAAGCCAAAGCCAGTAGTGTTATCCCTATTTTTTTCATCTATATTATTTTAATGACCTTATACAATCAATTGCTGCAGTTGCAACTGCTTATAGTAAGGATGCAGAAATTATAAAAGGTTTCAGTACTTTTTGATTTTTCATGAACATTTATATTTCAGGGTTCAATTTCAGCTTTAATTCCCTCGTTCCAGTATTTTGCTTCGGGCATGTAATAGAGATAGATATCGCTAAGGTCAAAAGAAAAGCAGTCTCCGCAGAAACTGCTTTTCCGGGAAGGTATGGTGAATGGGTATTAGGTTTATAAGGCGGCAGTTAATTTTTAAGCATATGATCGTCAAGAAGCTCTTTTAGCTTTCTTTTTTCTTTTCTTGAAATATCTTTGGTTTCCACCACTATAATTCCGTTGGCGGCACGGGCTCCGAAAACCGGGACAGCCTTTTCGCCGTTAAAACTCCGGACTGACTGAATTTTTTTCGGATCCAGCTTTTTGAGCACTTCGATATCGGAAGGCACTCCGTTAATGATAACCATAGGATAAATCCCGGAATTCGCATTTCCCCGTATGGAAATACTCATATTTCCTGAGCCCTGCGCCCCGGAAACCGGATTGACCCTAAGACCGGGAGCGGCACCTGCGATGGTATTAAGATCCATTTTACCGCCTATTTTGTTTCCCAAACCGGAACCTTGCGCCACGGCTTTGTTCCTGTTCATATATCCTTTATTATATGCTAAAATTTCCGGTTCCTTGTCTTTGTCATTCAGATTAAATGTAGAATTCGGGTATATTACTTCTGCAGTATCTGCAACAGCCTTAAAATCAGATACCTTTTTTTTAGCGGATGAAGCCACGGCGTTTACCATAGAAGCTTTTTCTTTTTTAATTCCCATGGCAATCACTTCTTCAAGGTTTTGCCTTGCTGCGGTATCCATCGGTTTTTCTTCAGCAACCGGTGCAGCTTCTGTATGAGAAGCAGGAGTAGTTAATTCATATACGGGAGAAGATAAATGAGGGGCATAAAGTTTCGGGACATTTTCATAAGCGATTTTCCCCGAAGGCTCCATTAAAGTTTTCCTGTGTATGTTGCTTTTTACCATACTGTCCAGTTTTTGGATATGTTCAGGGACAGAGGCAATGGTGTTCTTTTGGGAATCTATTATATTCCCGGCGATCACCGGCTGTATAGTGTCTATGTCTTCATTTTTATCAGTAAAGTAAAAAATGCCAGACCCTATGATTAACGAAGCCGCAATACCGTAGGGAATCCACCCCGGAAATATTTTTTTCCTATCCTGCTTTTTATCCAGTTTTTCTTCAATCGTATCCCAGACTTTGTCAAACCCAGGAAAAGTCGCCGGCTCTTCTGAATTTTTAGAAGCCTCGCTGAACGTTTTATCGATATCGTGATTATTTTCCATTGTCTTAAAAGTTAGATGTTATGGTGAACCAAAAGTTCCTGAAGTTTTTTTCTTGCCACATTCAGCTGGGATTTTGAGGTCCCTTCACTGATGGACAGCATCGTGGCAATTTCCTTATGCGGATAGCCTTCGATGGCAAAAAGATTGAAGATGGCCCGGCAGCCTTCCGGAAGAAACCTGAGCAGGCTTAAAATATCTTTTTCAAAAGAAACGGTATCGGCAGCCGAATCAGAAGAAATGACCTCATTTTCTTCCAGGGAGATATGCAGCTGTTTTGTGGCTCTTAATTTCTGCAGGCATTCATTCACCGCAATTTTTCTGGCCCACGCTTCAAAAATATCGGGATTCTGAAGCTGGCTGATCTTTGTAAAAATTTTATAAAAAGTATCTGCCAGGGCTTCCTCGATATCCTCATCGTTTTTCAGGTACCTTTTACAGACCGAATACAGTTTTCCCCCCATCTTTTCGTAAACTTTCCGCTGCGCGTTGCGGTTGTTCCGCTGGCATTCCAATAAGAGCTCTCGTTCCATAATCAGGCTTTATATTTGTATAGATGCATAAAATTTCAAATAGGTTGGAATCTGTTTGATTTTTTTCAATACTTAACAATTAAAGATGCCGCAAAGAAACAAATCTTCCGTTATTCTAAAAGCTATTCTGTTGGTTTTAATAACATCATTCTGGCCTATCTGTTATTTACGCCTGTCCGCTTTCAGAAAAACAGGAGCTTCAGATTTAACTTTCTTCCCTGTAACAAATCTTTATGGTGAACGACTATTCGTATAAATAATTTTTTTACAGTAATGAAGAATACCAAATTTGTATCATTGCTTTTTGTTTTGTCTGCAGGAAGTATGATGTTTGCCCAGGATGACCTCATCAACAAATTAAAAAACAACCAGTCCCAACACGCCAATTTCCAGTTTACCACTCTGAAAGATGTAGGCGCCACTTCAGTAAAGAACCAGGGGTCTTCGGGAACATGCTGGAGCTATTCGGGAAACTCTTTTCTTGAATCTGAAATGCAGAGAATGGGTAAGAAGCCTGTTGATTTAGCCGAGATCTTCACGGCAAGAAACTCTTATCACGACAAAGCCAAATTATACGTCCTGAACAACGGTGCCATCAGCTGGGGCGATGGTGGCGAGCTTCATGATGTAATCAATATGTACAAAAAATACGGAGCGGTTCCACAGGAGGTGTACACCGGTTTACAGCAGGGACAGACGATGAATAATTTTTCTGAAATGCAGGGCAAATTAAAACCTGTATTAGACAGCCTAGTGCAGGCCGCCGCCAAAGGGAAGCTTTCTGACAACTGGATGTCTTCCGTGGATGTCATCCTCGACCAATATTTAGGAAAAGTTCCCGCCAACTTTACGTATGAAGGAAAATCGTATACCCCGCAGACTTTTGCAAAGCAGGTAGTCGGGATTAATCCTGAAGATTATGTAGAACTGTCTTCTTATAAAGATTATCCGTATTACCAGAAATTTGTAGTTCCGATTCCTGATAACTGGAGTCACGATTCTGACTGGAACGTTCCGATGAAGGATTTAACGGCGATTATCGATAATGCTGTGGGTAAAGGATATTCCATAGGATGGGCGACTGATGTTTCGGAGCCTTATTTTTCTTATAAAAACGGGGTAGCCTATGTTCCGGATATGGATCTGAATCAGATCAATGCAGAAAACAAAGGAACCTTATTCACGGAACCGAAAAAAGATAAAACGATCACTGAAGACATGCGTCAGCAGGCATTAAATAACCTTTCCACCACCGATGATCATGGGATGCATATTGTAGGCCTTGCAAAAGACCAGTCGGGAAAGGAATACTATATGGTGAAAAATTCATGGGGCGTGACCAATGATTTTGAAGGGTATATCTACGTCACAAAACCGTATGTTGAATATAAGTCGACAGCAATCCTGGTTCACAAAGACGCATTGCCCAAAAACATTAAAAAACAGTTAAAGCCAACGAAGAATATCGGCCTTTAAAATACATCACTGCTGTCATCAGCATATTTAATCCTTTCAAACCGTTTTCATTTTTTGAAGACGGTTTTGTTTTCACGTGTCCGGCCGTTAATTCCTGAATATCTTTAACTGAAATTACTGAATTGATCAGCTGTTTTTGAAGAGGAAAAACCACCCAGGAAAAATCCTGAGCGGTTTCGTTTAAAAATTTAAATAGGTAAATCAAGATATAGTAAACTGTCAATCATCAAAAGTGAATAAGGCCCCGAAGTGAATAGTAAATAATGGATACCGGTACAGAAAATTGTAAAACCAAACCGGTACAGAGCCACATCCACGATTGACGATTCACATTAATAGAGTACACCCATGCTTTCTGCGGAAAAATCAAGAAGCTCTTCCGTTTTTCCTTCTTTTATTTTTTTCACCCATTCCGGGTCCTGTAACAGGGCACGTCCGACTGCTACCAGGTCAAAATCGCCTCTTTCCAGCCTTCGGGTCAATTCTGATAAATCAGTTTTCTCCGTTCCCTGTCCGGCAAATGCAGACATGAAATCTCCTTCAAGTCCTACCGATCCTACGGTAATGGTCGGCTGTCCGGTAATTTTTTTCGCCCAGCCTGCAAAATTCAGGTCGGAACCTTCAAATTCCGGTTCCCAGAAGCGTCTTTGCGAACAGTGAAAAATATCCACTCCGGCTTCTTTCAGCGGCAACAGCCATTCTTCCATTTCCTCGGGCGTGTGGGCCAGTTTGGCAGAATAATCCTGCTGCTTCCACTGGGAAAGCCTGATGATGATGGTGAAACCCTCTCCTACCGCCTCTCTCATGGCTTTTATGATATCCACGGCAAACCGGCTTCGTTCCTTTAACGTTTTCCCTCCGTATTCATCGGTCCTTGTATTAGTTACCTCCCAGAAAAACTGGTCAATCAGATACCCGTGAGCACCGTGGATTTCCAAAACATCAAACCCTGAATCCTTAGCTGATTTTGCCGAAGCAGCAAACTGGGCGATCGTATCCTGAATATCCTCCAGGGTCATTGTGGAAGCCTTTTCCATATCAACCAACGGATAATCGGCAGAACTTCTCGTATCACCTACATGCCAGATCTGAGGACCCATTTTTCCGCCGTTTTCATGAACGGCATCAATTACGTTTTTCCATCCGTTCAAAGCTTCTGTACCGTAGAAATCCGGGATGTTCTGCATGTTTTTGGAAGCCGGCCTGTTGATCACGGTTCCTTCGGAAATAATCAATCCTACTTCTGCCGCTGCCCTCCGTGCATAATAATCTGCAATCTGCTGCGTCGGAACACCATTATCAGACTGTGCCCTGGTCATCGGAGCCATTACGATTCTATTGTTAAGCTGTAGATTTTTGTATTGAAAAGGTTTAAATAATGATTCTGTGCTCATCTTTATACTAACTGTTTATAATTGTTACACAAAGTAACTAATAATAGTTCACTTTTGTATCTTACCATTGGAAAAAAGTGGTAACTTCGCAGTAACTTACATTAGTAACATAAAAGTAACACATGGTAAAAAATGAACTGATGAAATACAGCTGCCCGCTGGGTAAAGCAATGTCTGCGCTGGGAAGCAAATGGAAACCGATCATTGTACTGGTGATCAAAGACCGGAAACTGCGTTTCGGGGAACTTGCCGTGCGCATCAATGTCATTTCCAGGAAAGTCCTTACGGATCAGCTGCGCGAAATGCAGTCGGACGGGCTGGTAATCCGGGAAGAGTTCAAAGAACTCCCTCCGAGGGTTGAATATTCGCTGACGGAAAAAGGACTGGCATTGCTGCCGATTTTATACCAACTGGAAGAATGGGAAACAAGGTATCATGTTTATGATCCGATTAAGGAGAAGGATTGTAAAACTCTTTTGGAAAGTAAGAAAGTAAAAAAGGCTGTCGTTTGACAGTTTTTTATTTAATTTATTCTCGTAATATTTTTTTAATCATTGGAAGTTTATCTTCACTGACAAGTCCCATTATTTCTCTAATGTTTCCTTCTTTGTCTAAAATAAATGACATTGGAAATCTTTGAACCATTAAATAAGATTGCAATTGTTTTCCTGCATCTGTTATTTGAAAGAATGTATAACTTCTTTTTAGTAAAAAATTATTTACCTTATCTGCAGGGTCATGTGTGATAGCAATGAAATTAGCATTGGGAACAGATTCTTTCAATTCATTTAAAACGGGAATTTCTTTAATACATGGTGCACAATTAGTAAACCATAGATTAATTAGAGTATTTTTACCTTTTAAATAATTAGAATCAAAATTTTTTCCATCCTTATCTTTATAATTTTCGATTGGAAAATGAGTTCCCAATTTTTTTTCCATATCGGGAAATGTTCTGAACTGTGAAGTTTGTGCAATTAGTATAGAATTACAAACCAGCAAAAATAAAATCACAAATTTTTTCATACAATATTAATTTTTTTAACGAATATATTATTTTTTATATATTTTAGCAAAACAATTCACAATGTAATGAAACTAATTATTATTCTATCTTTTTTCTGTTGGGGTTTTATAAGTAGTCAAAATAAACGATTTATTTATGAATATACTTTCTCTAATGATTCTACAAATCTTGAAAGTAAAAAAAATGAACTTTTAGTTTTAGATACATCATCAGAGGGCTCGTTATTTTACAGCAATAAGATTAATGAAATCGATTCTCTGTACAACCTTAGAGATCCTAAAGGAAATCCACCACAATTTTATCCTTATAGCAATGTTTTATTCCGTGAGATCATTATCAATAAAAAGAATGATACACCTAAGTTATACTATATGGGCGGTCCTACAAGGAATTATTTCGAAGTAATGCTTGATAATAAGATTCATTGGACAATACTTCCTGAGACTAAAATTTTTGAAAACTATAAGATCCAAAAAGCTACTGCAAAAATAAACTATAGAGAATGGGATGTTTGGTTTACCAAAGAAATACCCTTAAATATTGGACCCTACACTTTTCAAGGCTTACCAGGCTTAATAATAATTGCGGAAGATCGGACAAAATCTCAAAGTTTTAAACTTGTAGGAATTTCAAATATAGGCGATGTAGATCTAAATTTTATTCCGATGTTTCAGAGTAAGCAGCGCGAATCTTTAAATACTAAAGTTACTTTAACACATAAAGAATTTAAAAAATTACTAATCAATAATGATGATCAGTTTGTGAATAACGTTGTACAATCAACTAATAATGAAAACGAAGTTGTGTCTTCAAAATTTTATGATTCATCAGGAAATGAAATTTCAAAATCTGACTATATTAAAAATCAACGCGAAGCAAGAAAAGCAATTCTAAAAAGGAATAACAATAAACTAATTAATGACTTTAAAAAATAGGAGTAACCGAAAATCCTTTAAAGAGTAGGAAAACTAAACATAAATTTTTTAAATGAAAACAATTAAAGATTTTCAAGAAGAAAACAGTTTAAATCTTGAAAAAGAAACAATGGGAAACATCATGGGAGGAAAATTACCTGATGGTGGTACAACGAGAAGAGAAGATCTTTGTACTGGTGCAAATGGCGGTGACAGTGAAGTATCTTATTGGTCTGATGGCGGTACACTAATTACCCTTGATGGGACAACGGAAGATGGAGGAACTTACCATTATCCATAATAGTTAAATGGTTCTCATTTTATCCAACAAAAATGATTTTACAACCAATCTTGTACAGGATTGGTTGTATCATTATGGAAAGGAAGTAACACGAATAAATAGTTATATAACAGATTTAAGTTTCAGGACGAATAATATTTTTATTAAGTCAGAAACAGATGAACACATAGATTTAAACGATGTTAAATCATTTTGGTATAGAAAAGGAAGTATAATAAAGCCTATGATTACGAATCACCAAACAATTAAAAGTGAATTTGAAATAACCGAAGGATATATTTCTTACTTATTAAGAGAAAAAAAAGGAATTGGCCATTATCAGCAAGCCATGAACTTAAATAAGTTAATTGTTTTACAGACTGCAAAGAAAAATGGATTAAATATTCCGGAGACATATGTATTGGACAATAAGGAAGACTTATCAAATTTAATTTCTGAAAATAAGAATAGGGAGTTTATTACCAAAATGAAGACCGAGTCCTCAATGTTTCAGTTTCAGGATACAGCTTCAATTATTTATACTAATGTTTTAAATGAAAAATTTATAAAAAGTTTCCCCGAAAGATTTGCGCCTTCATTAATACAGGAGAAAATTGAAAAATTAATGGAAATTAGAACCTTTTTCTTGAACGGTAAAACATGGTCAATGGCTATCTTTTCACAAAATGATGATCAAACAAAAGATGATTACAGACGTTATAACAATAAAAAGCCAAATCGACATACTTTATTCAAACTTCCAAAGAATTTAGAGGATAAACTGTGTTTAGTTATGAATGACCTTAATTTAGATACTGGCTCAATAGATTGGATTTTAACTAGAGGTAATCAATATTATTTTTTAGAGGTAAATCCAACAGGACAATTTTCAAATATGTCAATGACATGTAATTATCCACTAGAAAAATTAATAGCAGAAAAATTATGAAGTTTATAGAATTTAAAAAAAATATAAATGAAAATCCACAAATATTTTCATTACCAATGTTTTACTTAGAGGAACAGCCAATAAGTATAAGTAAGAGAAAAGTTTTATTTAGTAATTTTTATAATGGAAATTATATTTTAGATCCGTTTTATAAAAATATACATCGTTTAATATGATATATTTTAAGATATTTCCAAATTGTAAAATTGTATCAGGAAAAAAGAATGCTATAATACACGATTTGGAAAGAAATACTTCGGAATTAATACCTTTGGAATTTGCACAAATTCTTAATGAATTAGATAAAAAAATTCCTCTTGATATTCTTAACTCTAGATATACGGATGATGAACAAAAAATAATTGAAGTTAACTTACAACATATTGTAGATAAAGAATACGGAATATTCTGTTCTGAGGAGCTTTTCTCATGCTTCCCTGAAATGTCATTAGAGTTTCAAGAAGCTAGTGAAATCACAAATTCTATTATTGAACTGAAATACAGTACTATATTTAACCTGAATAACTACCTTATTCAATTAGAGGAACTAGGCTGTTTTGATGTATCAATAGTATTTTATGAGCCGTTAACTGAGAAAAATTTCATCGACTTATTTAATCAAATTCCGCAGAACAGAATTAAGTCCGTTGAAATATTGTCAAAGTGGCATGAAGATTTAAATGATTCTTTATTTTCAAGAATTAATGAATTTTGTCCTCAAATTGTAAGACTTTCTTTCTTTGCTGCTCCTTTTGAGAAACTTGAAACTTGGGATAGGGATAAAAATATTCTTTTTGAAAGACAGTTTGTCACTGCAAATATTATAAATTTTACTCATTGCGGAAAGGTGGAACCTAAATATTTTAATACTAATATTTACAAAGTTTTAGAATCTATCAATCATAATTCATGTCTTCATAAAAAAATTACAATTGATACTCACGGCAATATCAAAAACTGTCCCGCAATACATCAAAATTTCGGAAATATTAAGACGAATTCACTTAGAGAAGTATTAAATACATCTGACTTTAAAAAATATTGGAATCTTACAAAAGATAATATTGAAGTTTGTAAAGATTGTGAATTTCGATATATTTGTACAGATTGCAGAGCCTATACAGAAAGAACACATTTTAGTGAAGAAGGACTCGATATATCAAAGCCATTAAAATGTGGTTATAATCCATATATTGGAGAATGGGAAGATTGGAGTACTAATCCTTTGAAGCAAAAAGTAATGCAATATTATAAGATAAAATAAAATCGCTTTTTTACAAAGGCAGTTTCAAAATTTATATAAAATCATTAATTAAAATATCGTAGGTTATGTATAAAAGATTTATTTAAAAAATATCAGCTTATTTTCCTATAACCAGCATATTCGCAAAAGGCGTAATTTTCTTGTTCTTAACAATTTTCAGGCCTGCTTCGGAAACTGCTTTTTTCCATTGCTTCTGGCTTAAAAAATGAAAGGCTCCGATATTAAAGAAAATGAAATTGGTGAGATCCCTGAACTGTTCCGAAACAATGATGATTCCTTCATCTTTCAAAATCCTTTTGACTTCTGTAAAAAACAAAACCCTTTGATGATGGTCCAGAATTTCATGGAGAGCCGTTACCGCAAGAATGACATCCTGAGACTGGTTTTCAAAAGGAAGCCTGTCCGGTGAAATCCTGATTTCTTCAGGATTGGGCGGAAATACTTTTTTGGAAATTTTTATCCCCTTATCTTTTTCGTGTCTGTTTTCGAAAATGTCACAAACCGTTAAATGCAGAGCGGGGTATTTTTCCTCCAGGGTTCTTGACAAAGGATCAAAGCTTGCGTGAATGAGAACGGCACTTTCGGTTTTCTTTAAGTCAATGATTTCTTTTAAATTTTTCAAGGCATATAAATCCGAACGGTCATACAGAATATAAGCTGCGACGAGTGAAGCGATGATGTTTAAAACAATAAGTCCGCTGACGACTCTTAAGACCAAGATCAGTAATTCCGATTTTATCAGGAATGACAGCCCTAACAAAAGGATTGAAACTATAACTCCCAGGAGTATTTTCGGTTTGTTGAAGAGGATGACGAGTCTGGTGATTTTCATAGTAAGGCTTTATCAGTTCCGGATTTTGCAATCGTTACCAGCTGGTGCCGGGCAGGTTTCTGGGTGTTTACGAAACACTAAAATACATAAAGTCCCGGGATTACCGATACCTTAAATCTGATTATTAAATTAAATAAAAAAATATTTAAGCCAAGTTAAGAAAAGACAACGCCCATCATTATTAAATTAAAGTTATTAAGATTGATTTCGACAGCGCACAACGGTCATGGAGCCTCTTAAATCTGATGTCCCAGTTATCGTTTATTTGTATTATTTGCAGATAATGCTCTTCATTTACTAAATATTTTCTTTCTTTTGCAGTGCGTAACACCTTTTACCGAAGGCAATAACCGGATGTTTAATCCGATTATACAAAATAGGGATAAAGGTTTATCAGCTTAATCGTGTTACATGATAAAAATATCAAATACTATAAAATTTTATGCTTACCTGGGATTTCTTATTATGGTTTTAGCCTATGTGATCACCCAGTTATATATGAAGTCCCATCTGCCACAACTTGGCTGGACGGTCTCAGACTGGCTGATCAATTATAAAGACGGCGGATTCAAGAGAAGAGGATTATCCGGGAGTCTGGTATTCTTTATTCAGGATCATTTAAAGGTGCCGTTAAGCATGCAAATTTTTATTATTCAATCTCTGTTCTTTTTGGCTATATTTTATTTCCTGATCCGTTTAATCTTATCAAAAAAACTGAATTGGGATATTCTAATTCTACTGTGTTCGCCACTATGCATTATGTTTATCCCTGTCAATATTTTTAATTCAGGAAGAAAAGAGATTGTTTTACTGGCGTTAATTTTATTCTTTGTCTTTGGAAAGCCCACTGTATTTAAAGAGTCCGTGCTTTTCATAGGTTTTATCTCCGGTTTATTCATACACGAGTTATTGTATTTTTATCTTCCTTTTGTAATGGCTGCGTATGTTTTAAAGACTGGTCAAATCAATTTAAAATACTTGGGAAGCCTGTTTTTATTATCTACACTGATCATGATGATATTATTCTTTTTGGGCGGTGAAATTAACCAAGGGCAGACCTTAATCTTTTTGAAACAGAGAGGGGTGGAACTTGATCAATGGAATATATTTACTTACGATGCTGTGAAGGAACGTCGAGATATGATGGCTGCCTACAAATCATATATTATGTTTGCTTTGGAACTGCTGTTTATGATCCTCTTGTCTTTTCTCTTTATCAGAAAATACTTACCGCAGCAAATCCGTATTTTCAGGATATTTACCTTAATTTCCCTGTTGTGGGTAAGCCCATTATACATTTTAGGGGCAGACTGGTTCAGATGGAATCATATCTATTCATTCCTATTTATCATACTAATAATTACTGCACTACCGGATAACCAAGAAAAAAAAATTCATATAGAAGGGCGATTGAATATTTTATTATTAATTATAATGATTTTGTTTTTTGTTGTTTTTTTCCTTCATATACAATATGACAGTTCAGGAAACTCCGAAGAATATTTATTACAATATATAGAAAATAAATTATCTCTTATAGGTTATGATAAGTCATAAAAAAACCGCTTCCCAAAAGAAAGCGGTCCAATATTATTTAAAATTCCTATTAAAATATCGCAGGATATTTCTGAGGATTGGTTTCGTTAAATAAGGCATAAATTCGCTCTACCATATCATCTGCAGAGGGTTTGCTGAAATAATCGCCGTCGCTTGCATAGGCAGGCCGGTGATCGTTCGCAGCGATGGTCATCGGGTCAGAATCCAAATATCTGAATGCTTTCTGTTTTTCTAAAATATGCTGAAGGATAAACGCTGACGTTCCGCCCTGCACATCTTCATCGATGACCACCAAACGGTTGGTTCTCTTTACGCTTTCAGCAATTTCATGGGATAAATCAAAAGGAATCAAGGACTGGACATCAATAACTTCTGCAGAAATCCCTAATTTTTCCAGTTCTTCCGCAGCTTCCATCACAATTCTCCAGGTGGATCCGTAGGTTACCAGCGTAACGTCTTTTCCTTCTCTGGTTACTTCGATTTTTCCGACAGGCACTGTGAATTCCCCTAAGTTATCAGGCTGTTTTTCTTTTAGCCGGTACCCGTTTAAGCATTCCACAATTACGGCAGGATCGTCGCTCTGAAGCATGGTATTGTAGAATCCGGCAGCTTTGGTTAAGTTTCTCGGCACCAATACCAGAATTCCTTTGGAAAGGTTTAAAATCCCCGCCATCGGAGAACCCGAATGCCATACGCCTTCCAGCCTGTGGCCTCTTGTTCTGATGATGACCGGAGCTTTCTGGCCGCCTTTTGTCCTGTACTGAACCGTTGCCAGATCATCGCTCATTCCCTGTAAACAATACAGGATATAATCCAGGTACTGGATTTCAGCGATCGGTCTCAGGCCTCTCATTGCCATACCGATTCCCTGTCCTAAAATTGTCGCTTCACGGATGCCGGTGTCTGCCACTCGGATTTCACCATATTTTTCCTGCATGCCTTCAAGGCCCTGGTTCACGTCGCCGATATTTCCGGCATCTTCACCAAAGACCAGGGTTTCAGGATACTTCTCAAATATTTTATCGAAGTTATTCCGTACCACTACCCTTCCGTCCACATCTTCTGAACGGTCGGAGTAAGCCGGCTTGATTTCTTTTATGTTTTCAGCTTTCCACTGAGACTGTGAATATAAGTGGGAAGAATAGTTGTCTTTTTCCACCTCGAAAATCTCGTTGTATTTCTGCATCAATTGATTTCTCTCTGCAGAATCTGTTCCTCGTGTGGCCAGCAAAGACTTTCTTACCAGATGGAAAACATCTTTTTTAGCTTTTGAAACCAGTTTGTTGAACTGACTGATGTAGTCTTCAATTTCAGCATTCTGTCCCTTAAGGTTTTCAACTAAAGGTAAAACAGAATGAATCAGATCCGTAATGGTTTTCTGGTAATTCTCCCAGGCATTTTTCTGCCCGGTTTTTACTGTTTTTTTTGCCTCTTCGTCAATGGCATCAAGCTCTTCCAGGCTGGCAATGATCTGCTCTTTGCCGTCAATTTCAATGGAATAGTCCAGAATCCATTCCCTGAATTTTATCAGGCCGTCAAACTGGGATTCCCAGGCCAGACGTTCTTCATTTTTATATCTTTCGTGAGATCCCGAAGTTGAGTGGCCCTGAGGCTGTGTCACCTCAATTACGTGAACGACCACCGGAACACTTTCAACCCTTGCAAACTGCTCTGCTCTTGCATAAGCATCCAGTAAAGCCGGATAATCCCAAGCTTTTACCTGGATGATTTCACATCCCTGGAATTCGCCTTCCTTTCTCTGGAAACCGCTCAGCATTTCAGCGATATCCGCTTTTGCCCGCTGCTTCATCGTAGGAACCGAAATTCCGTAACCGTCATCCCAGATGGAAACCACCATCGGAACCTGAAGCGCGCACGCGGCATTCAGTGTTTCCCAGAAATGGCCTTCCGCTGTGGAAGCATCCCCGATGGTTCCGAATGCGATCTCATTACCGCCTTTCGAAAACTTTTCAGAACCTTCAAACTGTACGGTTTTATATATTTTTGAAGCCTGTGCCAATCCTAACAATCTCGGCATCTGCCCTGCAGTAGGGGAAATATCCGAAGAAATATTCTTCTGGGCCGTCAGGTCTTTCCAGCTTCCGTCCTTATGTAAACTTCTGGTGGCAAAATGCCCGTTCATCTGTCTTCCTGCAGAAGCAGGCTCTCTTTCCACGCTGGTATCGGCATACAACTGGGCAAAGAAACTTTCAACCGTTAATGCATCAATGGCCAGTGAAAAAGTCTGGTCTCTGTAATATCCGGAACGGAAATCACCGTCTCTGAAAACCTTCGCCATTGCCAGCTGGGGAAGTTCTTTACCGTCCCCGAAAATCCCGAATTTAGCTTTTCCTGTCAACACTTCCCTTCTTCCCAGATAAGACATTTCGCGGGAGATCCTCCCCAGCTTATAATCTTCAAGTATCTGATTTTTAAAATCTTGAAAAGAAATCTGTTGTGTTTCAATATAAGTTGTCTGCATAAACCAATAAAAAAAGTTTTTGTTCCTGAAGTATTTTGCTAATATACACTTTTTAAATTAATTTTAATTTTCAATAATATTTTTTAAAAATTTGATAATAAAAAAAATTGTATTTATCTTGGATTAAATTTGCAGACGATGGGAAAAAAATCCACTCATATTCTTAATGCATCAAGCAATCTCCTGGGCTTCTCGCTGGTGATCATTACCTCGCTAAAGATCTCTAAGATGAGCCCCAGCACGCACTTGGACGAATTTGCAGGAGTGGCATGCCTTTTTTTCGCGTTCAGCTGCTTTTTTTCGTTCCTGGCGATCAGAACCGGTCACGAAAAGCGTGGAAACAAATTTGAAACTATTGCGGATTATTTATTTTTAACGGCTTTATTTTGTATTGTACTGGCCGTTATTATTGTAACGATGAAAATTATTTAATCTAAAACTTCCGCTCAATAACATAATCAAGCATGATCTGCAAAGATCTTTTAGGTTCGGAATCAGGAAATTCGTTCAGGATATCTTTTGCTTTCTGCTGGAAGTTTTTCATCACTGTCACTGCATAATCCAGGCCGCCTGAACTTTTAACGAAACTGATCAGTTCTTTCACTCTTTTCTGATCATTGTTGTACCTTTTGATCGTATTAAAATAGTACTTCCTGTCTTTTTCTCCGGCTATTTTCAAAGTATGGATCAGAGGAAGGGTCATTTTCTGTTCCTTGATATCGATTCCTACCGGTTTACCGATCACATTGGAGGTCAGGTAATCGAAAAGGTCATCTTTGATCTGGAACGCCATTCCGGTATAGGTTCCGAAATCCATCATCTTTTTCGCCAGGCTTTCATCCGCATTGTTTGATAAAACCCCGATTTCACAGCAGGCTGCAATTAATGTCGCGGTTTTCTGACGGATGATTTCATAATACACATCTTCGGTAATATCCAGCTTCCTGGCTTTTTCCAGCTGTAGCAGCTCGCCTTCCGACATTTCACGGATCGTCCTTGAAATCACGGCAAGCAGGTCGTAATCTTTATGGTCGGTAGAAAGCAATACCGCTTTTGACAGAAGGAAATCACCCACCAGAACGGCAATCTTATTCTTCCACAAAGCATTGATTGAAAAGAAATTACGGCGTTTAAAACTCTCATCCACAACATCATCATGAACCAGCGTAGCAGTGTGAATCAGCTCAATCATGGAAGCTCCGCGGTAGGTCTTTTCATTGACCTCGCCCACCAGTTTTGCACAGAGAAACACAAACATCGGGCGCATCTGCTTTCCTTTGGTAGTCACGATAAAACGGGTGACTTTATCTAATAAAGGTACTTTGCTCTGCATGGATTCATAAAACTTCTGTTCGAAAAGTTTCATTTCCTCATTGATCGGTCGTTTGATTTCTTCTACGGTGTTGGCCACAATCTTCGAATGATGGATAAATTATTAATTACCACAAAGATAATTTTTTTCATTTAATTGTAACGTAAATTAATCTTTGAGTTTTTCCGCGGGAATAAAATACAGTACCGGCTTTGTACTTCCCAAAGGAGAATGGAACTTTTCCCCTGAAATATAAAGGCCGGTTTCATCCGCCGCAATCCCTTCAATCTGACCGACAGATAAAGCACTCCCAAAATAATATCTTTCAGGATTTTTTTTGAAAAATACGCCCGGTTCCGTTTCACTGAAAATGTTTAAAAAGACTTCTGTCTTTCTCGTATAGCCCACCAGATACAGCTTATTATTGAAATAAGAAGCATCCGTAACCACAAAACCCGTTTTAAAAGACTCGGTTTTTTGAGCTTTCTGCTTTTCCTGTATTTCAGGATCTATGATATAATGGGTCGTTGATTTGGCACCCCATTCTTTTGTGAAAAGATGGATTTTTCCGTTCAGCCAGATCATCGCTTCCGCATCGAAGTTGGTTTTCAGATAATCTGGAGAAAATTCCGCCTGTTCAGGATATTCGAAACGGATGAGCGTGGCTGAGTCATTTTTCAATACGTTATTTGCAAAAGGTATTTTATAGATCTCCAGGTCTTTTCGTGTTCCGCCGTTATTCCCGAAGTCCCCGATATAGAAGTTTTTTCCGTCATGGGTCAGTGCTTCCCAGTCTTTGTTTTCAGCATTTACGGACAGCATACTTACTATTTTCCCGGATGCTTTGTCAAGCTCAAAAATTTCAGGGGCATTGCCGCTGTCATTGAAAGTATAAAGTGTTCCGTTAAAAAGGCTTAATCCTGATGTTTCCCGGATTTTTTTATCCAAATGACCTAGTCTGTACTGCCTGATTTTCAGAATCTGTGACTGCTGGGAAAATGCAAATGCAGAAAAGATGAGGGTGAAAATAAGAAAGAATTTTTTCATCGGGTAAAATTAAAACTATTTTTATCAACCTGTTTGAGATTCGTTTTTATGAATATTACGGATATTATTTTTTATCATCCGCTATGCCTGTCATTCCTTGGATACCGTCACCCTGGCTTCTTATGAACCTTTTTTCCTGTTTATGTTTTTCTTTTCCCAATATTCTTTCTGATACTGTCTTACCGTTTTTCCGGTTCCGTCATGTCTCCAGCCCGGGGAGTTGAAAATATAATTGATCCGGTCTGAAATATTCAGTCCCGGCTGCCTGATGTCTTTCCAGATTTTCCGCCATTCGTATAAAAGAACCGTGTCGGGTTTATTGTCAGGCATTTTAGGATAAATCCCGTATTTGATAGGAACGGCAGGGTCTTCCCGTTCAAAGGTTCCGAATATTTTGTCCCAGATGATCAGGCACATGCCCATATTCCGGTCCAGGTACTTGACGTTGCAGGCATGATGCACGCGGTGATGTGAAGGGGTGACTAAAATATATTCCATGATTCCCAAACTTTTTACGGCCTGGGTATGGACCCATGTTCCGTATACCTGGCCTAGCGCATATACCACCATGATATGCCACGGATTAAATCCGAGGAAAGCAAGCGGAGAAAAATACAAATACCTGTACAATGGCTGAAGCACGGGACTCCGGAAACCTGTGGTCAGGTTGAAATATTCAGAGCTGTGATGGGTAATGTGCACGGCCCAGAAAGCTCTGGAATGGTGATCGATATAGTGCAGGACGTAATAAGCAAAATCAGTAACTACGAAGCAGGTGAGCAGGTACCAGACCGTAAAATCCCATGAAAAGAACCTGTGATTGTAAAAAAAGAACATCACGCCCATGGCAAACGCCTTCATGATAAAGTCCAGCCCGAAGTTCAGCATGGCCAGATAG
Source organism: Chryseobacterium gregarium DSM 19109 (assembly GCF_000430845.1). Taxonomy (GTDB): domain Bacteria; phylum Bacteroidota; class Bacteroidia; order Flavobacteriales; family Weeksellaceae; genus Chryseobacterium; species Chryseobacterium gregarium. The sequence goes on from NZ_AUMU01000003.1 coordinate 93,962, forward strand.
ATATTGGTGGCCACATCTTTTCCATTGTACAGCCTGCCTTCTGAAACATGGCTGTAGACCATTTCGGCAATGATGACGACGGCAAGTATCGGAACCGACCATGAATAGATGTATTCAAGTCCGTTTTCACCCCAAAAATAATCCTCCATCTTTATATCAGTTTTGATGCAAAGTTAGGATTTTAAGAAAATGTTAAGAGACTTTTAAAATTTTTTAATGAAAATTTAATCGGTATTTTTATTGGCCAGCTGTCCGCATGCGGCATCAATATCTCCCCCGCGGCTTTTTCTTACCATCACCGTAACGCCTGAGTTTTCAAGCTGACGGATATAATTTTCTTCCGCCTGTTTGTTGCACCGGTCGTATTTCCCGTCGCCGATCGGATTATACTGGATCAGGTTGACTTTGGATGGGACCTGTTTACAGTATTTAATCAGGGCTTTAATATCTTCATCGTTATCGTTGATGTCTTTCCAGACACAATACTCGAAAGTAATCACAGAACCGGTTTTCTGGTACCAGTACTGAAGGGCTTCCATGATTTCCGTCAGCGGGAACTTATCCGAAAACGGCATGATTTCATTCCGTTTGGTTTCAATGGCGGAATGCAGGGAAAGGGCCAGCTTTACCCTGAGGTCATCATCGGCCAGCATTTTAATCATCTTCGGAATCCCGGAAGTGGATACGGTAATTCTTCTCGGTGACATGCCCAGGCCTTCCGGCTGGGTAATTTTGCGGATGGCTTCCACTACATTTTTGTAGTTCATCATCGGCTCCCCCATTCCCATAAAAACGATATTGGAAAGCGGCCTGTTGAAATACATTTTGCTCTGGCTGTCGATAAGGGCTACCTGGTCCACAATTTCGGCTACTTCAAGGTTTCTCATCCTTTTCAGCCTTGCGGTGGCACAGAATTCACAGTTCAGCGAGCATCCGACCTGGGAAGATACACAGGCTGTCGTCCGGGTTTCGGTGGGGATCAGAACAGATTCCACCAATAAGCCGTCATGAAGCTTTACCCCGTTTTTAATGGTTCCGTCGGTACTCTTCTGGAGCTGGTCAACGGAAACGGGATTGATGGTATATTCCTCAGCAATTCTTTCCCGGAGGGATTTTGAAAGATTTGTCATCTCCTCAATCGAATGGAGGTTTTTGCTCCACAGCCAGTCGTAGACCTGCTTCGCACGGAACGGCTTTTCGCCTAAAGTCGCAAAATAGTCTTTAAGTTGGTCGAGTGATAAAGTACGGATGTCTTTCATAATATTAAGAGCCAAGTTAAAAGTAAAAATTAAAAAGTTTTTAAGGCCTGGTGTTATTAACTATTGCACCGAGAATATGCTTCAATTCGGCACTTTCTTTTAATAAGATTTTAAATTCTTCAGAATCATAATGGTCCAGCTTTTCCAGAACCCGAAGCCAGAAATTGCTTTCCCTGGCTTCTCTTAAAGCAATCTTCACTTTATTTCTAAAGTCTGCTTTAGAAGATCCAGCCTGTGATTCTTCATAATTAGCACCTATTGAAGTTGCTGATTTCCCAAGTTGAAATCTTATTAATTTGCTTTCAGGATCATTAGGAAGTGTTCTTAAAAAGATAAGACAATTCACTCCAAACGTAAAAGTTCTTGTCAGTAAATCATTTTCTTTCATCCCGGCTCGCTGGCTATACTTTACACTTTTAACCTGGCTCTTTTTACTTATTTATTTATAAAATTAACATAGCATCTCCGTAAGAATAGAATTTATACTTTTCTTTTACGGCTTCTTCATAGGCCTGCATGATGAATTCTTTTCCTGCAAAGGCGGCAATCATCATGATCAATGTTGATTTTGGCGTGTGGAAATTGGTAATCATGGCATTGGCCACTCCGAAATCGTGAGGCGGGTAGATGAATTTGTTGGTCCAGCCATGGAATGATGAAATCTTCTTGTTGGAGGATACCGAAGTTTCCAGCGCTCTCATGGTGGTTGTTCCTACGGCGCACACTCTTCTGTGGTTGTCAACCGCTTTGTTGATAACGTCAGCATTTCTCTCATCAATAAATACTTCTTCAGATTCCATTTTATGTTTGGAAAGATCTTCCACTTCAATCGGGTTGAAAGTTCCCAAGCCGACGTGAAGCGTAATTTCCGCGAAATTGATTCCTTTGATCTCCAGTTTCTTCATCAGATGCCTGGAGAAGTGAAGTCCGGCAGTCGGGGCCGCAACGGCACCTTCCACTTTTGCATAGATCGTCTGGTATCTTTCAGCATCTTCGGGCTCAACCGCTCTTTTGATATATTTCGGAAGCGGGGTTTCCCCTAATTCCTTTAATTTAGTTCTGAATTCTTCATAAGAACCGTCAAATAAAAACCTCAGCGTTCTTCCTCTTGAAGTCGTGTTATCGATCACTTCCGCTACCAGGGATTCATCTTCGGTAAAAAACAGTTTGTTCCCGATTCTGATTTTTCTTGCCGGATCTACCAGTACGTCCCATACACGGGTTTCTTTATCAAGCTCTCTTAAAAGGAAAACTTCAATTTTCGCCCCTGTTTTCTCTTTGTTCCCGTATAGACGGGCAGGAAAAACTTTGGTATTGTTAAAGATAAATAAATCCTCCTCGCTGAAATAATCCACCACATCTTTGAACAGCTTATGCTCGATAGTCTGGGTTTTTCGGTCTAAAACCATTAATCTGGCTTCGTCTCTGTGTTCCGATGGGTGCTCTGCCAATAATTCCTCAGGAAGATCAAAATTAAAATCTGATGTTTTCATTTTTTAAATTACGGTTTAAAAATTATTAAAATTACAGGGTGTAATTTCAGGACTGCAAATATACGACATCAGATACCCCTTTGTCAAGTATATATCGATTTAATTTCATCAAAGCTGAAAAACTGTGATTTACGGCGATTTTTAATCCTGAAATAAACTATTTTTGAATGCATTAAAATTGTACACTTATGAGCAAATATTCGATTGAAGCTTTTGTCAATGAAACAAAAGAGAACCCGCAGGAAAGAGATTATTTCGAACTGGAAAAACCGCAGCTTTTAGAAATCAACCTTAATAACCAGTCGGTCTGGACCAAGACAGGAAGTATGGTCGGCTACGTTGGGAACGTCAGTTTTGAAAGGCAGGGAATGCTTTCCGGAGGATTAGGGAATTTATTGAAGAAGGCCATCAGCGGCGAGGGTGCCCGACTGATGAAAGCAGAAGGAACCGGAAAGCTTTATGTGGCTGATGAAGGTAAAAAAGTCCGCATCCTGTATCTGAATAACGAATCGGTTTGCGTCAACGGAAATGATGTTCTGGCGCATGAGGAAAGTATTAAAAGTGATATCACCATGCTGAAAAGCATTGCGGGAGTAATGGCAGGCGGACTTTTCCAGGTGAAATTATCCGGAACCGGCCACATTGCCATCACCACGCACGGAGATCCACTTACGCTGATGGTTACCCCGGACAGTCCTGTGTTTACAGACCCGAATGCTACGGTAGCGTGGTCAGGAAACCTGAGCCCGGACCTGAAAACCAATGTCTCCTTCAAAAGCCTGATCGGAAGAGGCAGCGGAGAAGAGTTTCAGATGAAGTTTTCCGGAACCGGCTGGGTGCTGATTCAGCCATATGAGGAAGTGTATAGAATTGAGAAATAATATTTCCGGCTCTTTATTTATAAATTATCAACTTAAATTACATCTATACAAGCAAGGAATTTTTCTTTGCTTTTTATATTATTAATAATCAAAATGATATTCCTGAGACAAGGCATTATTAAAAGTAAAGATCAGGGAAAGCGGTATCCTTCTTCATAAATGGATTTTAATCACCTTCCATTCTTCCAGTTTCTTTTCAAAGGAAACGGTGTGAAGCGGACTGGTTGAAGGCAATAAAAATACAGGAATTTTAAAATGTTTTCCTAAAATTTTCTGTGCGTTTTTATACGATTTTCCGCCATTACAGAATATGGCCTGAATATTCGGGTATTTTTCTAACAGTTCAGGGATCTGATTGGCCTCTTCATTCCTGATTTCAGCATCCAGGCTTCCTTTCCGTTCACAGGAATCGATGACGTCCCAAAGGGCGATGCAATGTTTTTTCAGCATTTGTATTTTATCCCCGTAGTCTTCGGTGAATGCTTCATCAAGCAGTTCAAAAATAATCTTCCAGAATTTATTTTGAGGATGGGCGTAATACTGCTGTTTTTGCAAAGATTTTACCCCTGGAATTGAACCTAAGATTAATATTTTAGAATTGCTGTCAACAATCGGCGGGAAAGAAAAGATTCTGTTTTGCATCATTGGTGTATTAGATTATGACTGAAACTGTTCATATACCTAAAAACAAAAAGCGGGCTAAAGCCCGCTTCTGTTGATATTTTAATGACAATGGACCTAAAGCCACCCCGTCAAAAATTATGTAGAAGTAATTGCTACCTTTCTGTAGGAAGAGAATTTATAAGGTTTCCTTCAGCCAGTCGAAGAATTCACGTTGCCATACCAAGCCGTTCTGCGGATGCAATACCCAGTGGTTTTCGTTCGGAAAGTAAACCAGCTTTGATTTTAGCCCTCTCAGTTTTGCAGCCTGGAAGGCTTCCTGACCCTGCTCGTAAGGAACCCTGAAATCGATGCCGCCCTGAACAATCATGATCGGCTTGTTCCATTTATCCACAAAATTACTCGGATTAAATTCGGTATAGGCTTTGGGTTGCGGTTTTTCCCACGGAGAACCCAGGTCCCAGTTGGCAAACCACAGTTCTTCAGTAGTCAGGTACCAGGATTTCATATCGAATAATCCGTCGTGAGCGATAAAAGTCTTGAACCTGTTTTCATGGATACCCGCCAGCATAAATACACTGTATCCTCCATAGCTGGCTCCTACTGCCGCTACCCTTTCTCCGTCAACATAAGGTAATGTTTTCGCAAAATCCGTTGCAGCCAGGTAATCTTTTATCGGCTGTCCGCCCCAGTCTCTCGAGATTTCTTCATTCCATTTGGTTCCCCAGCCCGGCATTCCGCGGCGGTTAGGGGCGACTACGATATATCCGTTGGCAGCCATCAGGGCAAAGTTCCATCTTGTGCTGAAGAATTGCGTTAAAGCCGACTGCGGTCCGCCCTGGCAATATACCAGCGTCGGGTACTTTTTATTTGGATCGAAGTTCGGCGGATAGTGGAACCATACGCCCATTTCTTTTCCGTCTGAGGTTTTGACCATCTTCAGCTCAGATTTTCCCCTGGCCAATTTTGAATACATCTCTTTATTCGCATCCGTAACCTGTTTCATGTCTCCGTTCTTCACATTTACTGAAAAAAGGTCTGTCGCATGGTTAATATCTGTGCGGCCTACCAGAAGCGTATTTTTCTGATCCGCAAATATTTCATTTACATCAAAATCACCTGTGGTTAGCTGCTGCACTTTAGCCTTTTTGGAATCTACAGAAAACAGTTGCTTTGTCCCTCTGAATGCGGCCGTAAAATAAATGGTTTTGGAATTGCCGGCCCAGAACACATCGCCTGAAACACTGTCGTCCCAATCAGCCGTCAAATTGCTTATTTTACCGGATTTCCAATCCAGGATTTTAATGTCATTTTTATCCGCTTCATAGCCGTTTCTGGCCATACTCTGCCAGATCATTGATTTTCCGTCCGGACTGAATTTCGGATTAAGATCATAGCCTTTATTGGATTCTGTGAGGTTTTTTGTGGATCCTGAAGCCAGGTCATACGCGAAGATATCCGTGTTGGTGCTGGTGGCATATTCTTTACCACTTTTGGGTTTTGTCACGTACAGAAGCTGGGAAGAATCAGGACTCCAGATGAAGTCTTCGGCACCGCCGAACGGCCTTTGGGGAGAATCCCAGGTTTTGCCTTCCAGCAAATCTTTTGCAGCATCCGCTTTATCAGATATGTTGACAACAAACACATGGTTGTATTTCCCTTCATTAAAATAATCCCAATGCCTGTGGTTCAGGTCGGTATATACCTGTGCAGTGGATTTCGGAGTATCGGAATATTTATCCTTACCCATCAGTTTTTCCACCAAAACCTGTTTGCTGAAGGCTATTTTTTTACCGTCAGGAGAAACCACAATATTGTCAGCCTCGCCTACTGTATAAAATTCGGTCCAGGTTTTCCCGCTGTCTTTGGAAAGGAAAATCTTATCGCCTTCCTGCGCGTAGATCCCGTTTTTATCCCACTGGATCAGTGATTTTTTGCCCAGATCTATTTTTACAGACTGGTTATTAATGACGTTCAGAAAATAACTTTCGCTTTTTGTCTTTTCGGTTTTCAGATCGGTCTGCCCTACTTTATAGATCAGTGAAGAATGATCGGGTGAAACGGCCTGTACTCCTACTTTTTTCAAAGTCCAGAGGATTTCGGGCGTCATCAGTTGTTGTGCATTCATTAAGAGCGGAGCTGCCAAAGCCAGCAGGCTGTACTTAAGTTTCATATGTTGATATTCATTTTTAGGAGCATAAACCTAATCGTATGTTCCCATTCATTTAAAGATGGCCAAAGTTACTTATTTTTAAATTATTAGATACCCTATTTTTGCTGAGGATGCTGAATTTTAAATCATAGAAATTCAACAAACAAAACGTAAAGAGTGAACACACGCTCACTCTTTATGGATATCATTCGTTAAAATTTATTCAGTTTAATCCTTGTCTGAAAACATCGAATTGGCGAGGGAAGTAATGACCGAAAGCAGAATACTGAAAATCAGTGCCCACCAGAACCCGTCAACCACCATGCTGTCGATAAAGTAATCGGCAATAAGGATAATAATGGCATTTATAACTAAGGTGAAAAGCCCTAATGTAATGATTGTCAAAGGCAAGCCTAAAAGTTTCAGTACCGGTTTTACGATCAGGTTGAGAATTCCCAGGACAATGGAAAAAATAATCGCCCCTCCGAATCCCGAAAAATGCACGCCCGGTAAAATCATGGTCAGAAGATAGGCGACAATCGCTGTGACAAGCAGCCGGATAATTAAGTTCATAATTTGATTTTTTAATGTTTATAAGGTGTTGCTGTGCAAAACGTATTCCCATTTATCAGAAGGGGTTTAAGCAACAATAAAGCTACTTTATTTTCATCATCGTCACCAGTGAAGTGGCCACATGGCTTTCCGAAGCCCCGTTTTCATCAACGGTATAAATTTCCGTCCTGATCACGCTGATCTTGGCGCCGCCTTTTACCACATAGGATTTTGAAACTAAGGCATCGCCCATAGCCGGCCTTAAATAATTGACTTTCAGTTCCACCGTAACCACATAACAGTCTTCTTCGTAATGGCTTACGGCTGCATAGCCCGATGATACATCTACCAGGGAAGCGATCATGGCCCCGTTGAACATTCCTGCTTTCCGGGTCATTATGTCCATTTTCGGAATTTTGATAGAGATGAAATCAGTTTTCACTTCCAGTAATTCTGCCTTGTAGAACTGCAGGGTTTCGGAGCGGCTGAAACTGCCGGTGATGAGTTGCTTTTTTTCGGGTGTCATTGTTTTGGTTTACGGCAAAGATAAATACAAATTTTCACAAATATTTTTATAGATCTTCATATGGATCGTAAACAAAATAGCTAAAGGATAAAAGTGAGGTTAAAATACCGTCTTTATTGACGTACCATCAACTTATTGAACGAATTCAGCTTAACATTAAAAATGTCAAACATTCAAATTAAGCCAGAGTAATAGTAAAATCTTCATTCAAAAACAAAATACCTTCCGTCAGGCTTTCAGGATGTGCGCTGAAGCCTTTTAATTTTGAGGTCTTCCCTTTCATTACCAGGTCCATCAGCTGTTTATCCGAAATCTTTTTACCGAAAATTTCAAACATGGCCTTAAAGCCGCAGTTTTTAAAATCAGAACACCCGACAGCCGTCTTTCCTTTGATCAGGTGGTGTGCTTTGCATTTCGGGCACTGCGTTTCTTCCCACGACTGCAATTCTTTCCTGACTGCCGGCTCCCGTTTTTTCTTTTCGGGTTCCGTCTTTTCTTCCTGTAACGTGATTACTTTCCCTTTTCCGTACACCACTTTATCAGTAAGTTCCGTCACCATCCGGATCAGTTCTTCCTTAAACTGGTTGGCTTCATAGTCGCCGCTTTCAATCCTGCGGAGCTTGGATTCCCATTCACCCGTCAGTTCCGGGCTTTTCAGCAACTCATCCTCAATGGTGTCAATCAGCTGGATGCCGGTTTGCGTGGCAATCAGGTTTTTCCTTTTCTTTTCGATGTATTTCCGTTTGAAGAGGGTTTCAATGATATTGGCACGGGTGGACGGCCTTCCGATCCCGTTATTTTTCAGCATTTCACGGAGTTCTTCATCTTCCACCTGTTTCCCGGCGGTTTCCATGGCCCTCAGCAATGTCGCTTCCGTATATGGTTTCGGCGGTGACGTTTTCCCCTGGTGGATCATTGGATAGTGCGGCCCGGATTCCCCTACCGTAAATTCGGGGATACTCTGTTCTTCTTCCTTATCTTTTTCCTTATCGGCAGGCTCTTCTTTGGGTTCTTTGGCATACACCGCTCTCCAGCCCGGTTCCAGGATCTGCTTGCCGCTTGTCTTAAACGGAATCGTTCCCACTTTCCCTTCCACCAAAGTGTTTGAAATTTTACACTCGGGATAAAATACGGCGATAAAACGCTTGGCGACTAGGTCATAAATCAGCTTTTCTTCCCTACCGAGGTTTTGGGACGGGGTAACTTCAGTCGGGATGATGGCGTGGTGATCGGTTACTTTCGCATCATCAAATACGGCTTTGGATTTTGGGATCGGAGCCTGCAACAATGGGTTGATGAGTTCCTGATAAAAAGTCATTTTTCTCAGGATCCCTTCGGTTTTCGGATACAGGCTTTCTGATAAGTAGGTGGTATCCACACGCGGATAAGTGACATGCTTTTTCTCGTACAGGCTCTGGATGTAATTTAAGGTATTCTCAGCAGAATAGCCGTATTTCTTGTTGGCTTCCACCTGAAGTCCTGTCAGGTCAAAAAGCCTCGGATTTTTTTCCTTTCCTTCCTTGATTTCAAAAGAAACAATTTCGAAAATATTTTCTTTCAGGTATTCCAGTCCTTTTTCGGCACGTTCCCGGGTTTTTAAGCGGTCAATAGCTGCGGTGAACAGGACGTCACGGTACCGGGTTTTCAGTTCCCAGTATTCTTCAACGGTAAAAACATCGATTTCTTTCTGCCGTTGAACGAGCATGGCCAAGGTCGGGGTCTGTACCCTGCCGACGGAAAGAACGGCTTTATTGCCTCCGAATTTTTTTGTAAACAAACGGGTGGCGTTGATGCCCAACAGCCAGTCGCCTATGGCCCTGGCATTGCCTGCGAGATACAGGTTTTTATAGTCTTCCGCCGGTTTTAGGTTTTCAAACCCTTCTTTAATTGCTTCTTCCGTCAGGGACGAAATCCACAGGCGTTTCACCGGTTTGGTGCATTTTGCTTTCTGCAGCACCCAACGCTGGATCAGCTCTCCTTCCTGCCCGGCATCCCCGCAGTTGATCACCTCATCACATTCTTCCACCAGCCGTTCAATTACTTTAAACTGGTTTTCCACCCCTTTATTCGGAATTAATTTGATTCCGAAATTCCCGGGAATGATCGGCAACAGGAAAAGGTTCCAGGATTTGAACTGCGGACCGTAATCATGGGGCTCCTTCAAAGTACAGAGATGCCCGAATGTCCAGGTCACGCAATAGCCATTGCCTTCCATATAGCCCTGCTTGGGCATAGTGGCGCCCAATACTTTGGCAATATCTCTGGCAACACTGGGTTTTTCGGCAATACAAAGTTTCATGAAGGTCTCGGGATTTTGAAGAGGGCAAAATTCGGGAATTTTTTTTAATAAAACTATTTGTACCGGCTGTAAAATGATCTTACATTAAAAGACTCGCGCTAATAAAACCGGCACCGTTTATCATATATTTATTTACGGCATCTACAAATGCTTATTTGCTGTAATCTTCAGCTCATTCAGGTCCAGCTGGGATTCGGCTTTGCGGATTTCATCGTCGCTGAACTCCTTTTTACGTTTCATGGTAAATAATTCCTTTCGCTGCAGGGCAAAGATGTCAAGCATGATCTGATGGTACTCTTTCAGGTCATGCTGCCTGTTGGAACACTGCTCCATCGAACTGAGATGGTTCTGATGAAGCATAATATCATTTTCCAGCGTATTTTTCAAATTCTCCACCAGGCTGTTGGTCTGTAAGTTAGCTGCATATTTTTTATTGATCCGATTGACTGCCAGTTGATCCAGCCTGATCTGAATCCCGGCCTGCTGTTCATGCGAAGGCAGGATAGGATCGATCTCCCCGATATTAACCCATGTAATAATCAAAGGCAGCGTAAGCCCCTGGAAAACCAGGGTTACAAAAATGACGATAAATGTGATAAAAATAATCAGGTTCCGCAAGGGAAATTCCGACTGTTCGTTCATCATAACCGGGATCGACAATGCAGTGGCCAGCGAAACCACGCCCCGCATGCCTGCCCAGCCTATAATCAGCGGATTTTTCCATCCCGGAGTAGGATCCTGTCTCACTTTTCTGCTCAGCCATCTCGGGATGTGGGCTACCGGATAAATCCATAACAGGCGGACTACAATAACAATAACGCTGATAATCAGGCCATATTTAATCCCTTCTATCAGAGAGGTTTCGCCGAGCCCGCTGATGATTTCAGGAAGCTCAAGGCCGATCAATATGAAAACCAGGGCATTCATAACGAAAATCAGGGTGTTCCAGACGCCGAGCATATTCACCCTTGTGGTTCCGGTCTTGAAAATTTCCTGGGAGCGGAAAGACATAAACAGCCCGCCGCTCACCACGGCCATCACGCCTGAAAAATGAAAATGCTCCGCAGAAAGGAATAAGACATAGGGTGTTATCACCGTCAGTGCTGCATCGATTGCCGGTGTGGTTGGCAGAAACCGGTGGATGGCATAAAAGACATGGGCACCTGCAATACCTACGACAATCCCCATGCCTGCCACCAGGAAAAACTGTCCGGTAGCTTCCTGCATGGAGAACATTCCGGTCATCACGGCAGCCAGTGCAAACCTGAAGACAATCAGGGAGGAAGCGTCATTGATCAGGCTCTCCCCTTCCAGCATGGCCAAGGTACGCTTCGGAACTTTTAAGCCTTTTAAAACCGTGGTAGCCGCCACAGCATCAGGAGGTGAAACAATTCCTCCCAGCAAGAATCCCAGCGCCAGCGTAAATCCCGGAATCAATGCCTGCGAAGCATACGCCACCACCAAGGATGTCAGAAAGACCAGCCCGAAAGCCAGTAACGCGATCGTGCGTTTCCATTTCCAGAAATCATTCCATGAAGTATACCAGGCCGCTTCATATAAAAGCGGCGGCAGGAAAATTAAAAATATAATTTCGGGGTCCATCTTCAGGACAGGGACACCAGGAATCAGGCTGATGCCCAATCCTGCCAGTACCAAAAATATAGGATACGCAATTTTGATGCGCTGAGCCAGCATGACCAGCATCATGACAATCAGCAAAAGCCCGAGGATTAAAAGGATCTGTTCGTGCATGGTTTGTTTTTATTTTATCCGGTTCTACATCATAAATGACCTGAGGTTACGAAACTGATATTTAATATACAGATGAGTTAAGGCAAAGTCAGATCTCATAAAATATTATTCCAATCTTTCAGAACCGGTCTCTGAAAGGGTAATATGATCCGATGACGGCCTCTACAAAGGTACCTGTTTTCTTTAAACCGTTTCCCTGAACCACACATCATTGTACTCTTCAGGATGACGCTTGAACTGGCCGTGAACATACGGACATAACGGGACAATTTTCAGGTTGTTTTCACGGGCATAGGAAACCAGCTGCCCGAGCAATAATTTGGCAAATCCTTTTCCTTCATATTCAGGATTGACTTCCGTGTGATAGACAGTTAATTTTTCGCCGATAACGGAAATATCCATTTTTCCTGCCTTGTGTTCGTCTGAGAAAAGCTGAACTTCTCCTTTTACATTTTCTAAAACTACTGCTGTTCTTTCCATTGTTTTGATTTTTAATTAACAGGGTAAAATTAACACCTTTATTAAAACCATTTCATGATATATGATATTTTTTGCTTGACATCATAAATGTAAACCGGATGCATAAATTGAACAGCAAATGATAAATTCAGCCTAACCTGAACAAAAAAGGGGATATTTCATATTTAATAAAATTTATTTCGCTGAAAATCATTTATTTAAATATCAAAAATATTGATGATGACTAAAAAGTCTACTTTTTTAGTGGACTAATTCAATTTATGTCTTATCTTTGCCGTCATAATTAAGTACGGAAATGAAATTGAAATCAGAATTCAGATCTCCATCAATGAAGAACAGGAACATCAATCATATGATGATGTATTGCTGTATGCCTTGGTATGTGAATTTTAGTGGCTGACCTTACTTTTATTATGACATATTTTTAAAGGCTTTACCACGTTGTAAAGCCTTTTTTATTTAACAGAATTTTCAGAACATGATCGAAATAAAGAATATTTCAAAAACCTTTTACCAGAAGAAACAGCCTTTCAAAGCGCTGGATGAGGTAAGCCTTACGGTTGAACAGGGCGATATTGTCGGGATTATCGGGTTTTCCGGGGCAGGGAAAAGCACCCTGATCCGTACAGTAAACCTCCTGGAGAGGCCGGATGCCGGTAAAATTATCATCAACGGAACGGATTTCACCTCATTAAAGGCCGGGCCGCTCGCCCGCGAAAGAAAAAAGATCGGAATGATCTTCCAGCACTTCAACCTTCTAGCGTCAAGAACGGTTTTTGAAAATATTGCACTTCCGCTGGAACTGGATTATGTCCCTAAAACTGAAATCCGTAAAAAAGTAAATGAACTGCTGAACATCGTAGGGCTCGAAGATAAGTCGGGTGATTATCCCAGAAGCCTTTCGGGAGGACAGAAACAGAGGGTGGCCATTGCGAGGGCCTTGGCAAACGATCCTTACCTGCTGCTCTGTGATGAGGCGACCAGCGCACTTGATCCCGCCACTACTCAGTCCATCCTACAATTACTGAGGGATATTAACCGGAGATCAGGAATTACCATCCTGCTGATTACGCATGAAATGGAAGTCATTAAAGCGATCTGCAACCATGTCGCCGTAATCGACAAAGGAAAACTTATAGCCAAAGGGACGCTTAACGAAATTATCTCGAACAAAGAGCATCCTGTCATCAATCAACTCTTAAATACCGGTGTTATGACCATACCCCAGGAACTGAATAAAAAAATGCAAAAAGAACCCCAGGCCGGATTATTTCCACTGGTGGAAGTTGAGCTTAATGAACATATCTCTGTTGAAGAACTGCTCTCGGTAGTGCATGACCAGTATAAAATCCCTTACAAGCTTCTGAAAGCGGATGTTGAGTATCTCGGTGATTCCAATTTCGGAAAACTGTTGCTGCAGCTTAAGGGCGATGAAGATGAAAACCAGAAGGCGATTTATTATTTCAACCAGAACAGAATTCAAAATACGGTAAGGGGTTATGCTTAGTGATACAGTGGTTTCCCTTTTGTCAAAGGGAATTTGGGAGACGGTTTTTATGACCCTGGCATCGGGATTCTTCGGCTTTGTTTTAGGGCTGCCGATCGGGGTTTCATTGTTTTTAACCAGAAAAGGGCAGCTGCTCGAACATGGGATTTATAACAGGATTTTATCGGTTTTAGTTAATATTTTCCGTTCAATTCCTTTTATTATCCTGATTGTCTGGATGATTCCTTTTACCAGGAGCCTGATCGGAACGTCCATCGGTGTCAATGCCGCTCTGGTTCCTCTTAGCGTCGGAGCTGCGCCTTTTATTGCCCGCCTGGTGGAAAACAGTCTGTTGGAAGTTCCCGCAGGCCTTATTGAAACCGCAAGGGCACTGGGAGCCTCTCCTTTTCAGATCATCCGGAAGGTTTTACTGCCGGAAGCCCTGCCTTCGCTGATCAATAATGCGACGATTACGCTGATTACACTGGTAGGATATTCCGCAATGGGTGGTGCTGTAGGTGCCGGCGGACTGGGACAGGTTGGTTACCAGTATGGTTATATCGGCTACGATGCAGTGATTATGAACCTTGTTTTAGGATTGCTGGTTGCGATTGTTTTTATCATCCAGTTTTCGGGTGACCGTTTAGCAAAACATTTTGATCACCGGTAATCAATCTGGTTTCAGTCTGAAGGAACTGTTAAAAGCAGATGTTGAAAATATAAAATATAGTGTGAATGTGATTTAGTGTGGGTGGACTGAATATTTCAGCCATCAGCGGTGAAAGATTAAGCAGAAAGGACAAGCTATGATGATGTATGGAATTCCTGATTTTCCTTTCTGTTTTTTCGCCGCTTTTCAGAAAATAAAATAATGTATTATGAAAATAAAAATTTCAGGGCTGCTGACCGTGGTTTTCTTATTGTGTACCGCCTGTCAGTCATCAAAAAAAGAGGATCCGAATTATATTAAAGTCGGGATTACGTCCGGACCGGAGCAGGAAATTGCCGAAATAGCCAAAAAGGTTGCCAAAGAAAAATATAACCTTGAGGTGGAACTTGTTTCCTTCAATGATTATGTTATTCCCAATGAAGCGCTGAACAACGGGGATATTGATGCCAATGCGTTTCAGCATGTGCCGTATCTGAATGAACAGTCCAAACAGAGGGGTTACCAGCTTGCTGTGGTGGGGAATACTTTTGTATACCCGATTGTCGCTTATTCAAAAAAGATTAAAAACATCAGCGAGCTTCAGAATGGGAGCACCATCGTGATTCCGAATGACCCTACCAACGGCGGACGTTCATTATTACTGCTGCAGAAAAACGGATTGCTGAAACTGAAAGACGGCATCGGCCTGCTTCCCAAAGTAACCGATATTGCCGGCAACCCGAGACAGCTGAAGATCCTGGAAATCGAAGCACCGCAGCTGCCGAGGGTGCTGGATGATAAAGAAGTGGTAATCGCCATCATTAATAATAATTTTGCGGCACAGGCCGGGCTGGATGCGAAACAACGAGGGATCCTCAAAGAAGACAAGGATTTACCATATGTGAATGTGATTGTATCCAGAAAAGACAACCAGAATGATGAAAAAGTAAAAAACTTTGTCAAAGCCTATCAGTCTGATGAAGTCCTGAAAAAAGCCAAAGAGATTTTTAAGGGCGGAGCGGTGAAAGGATGGAATTAAAAATAAGGATTCAGTTAACATCATTCTACAAAGTCAATATTTTACCTAAAGATTATGTGATCATATTTAAAGCATCGTTTCAACATAATATAGTTGACGATGCTTTTTACTTTCAAAGCATTATTTGTTCATAAACAACTGGTTAGAAATAACCATTTTTCTGAATTTTTCATTTTCTCAATTTGAGATAATAAAAATTTTCCTATTTTTGTCTGAATCAATAAAAAGGCTTTTATGTTAAAGAAAACCGCTGTTGTAAGTTTATTTATGCTTATTTCTGCCTGCTATACGGCTCAGAATACAAATACTTTACCTGTTTATTTAGATGAATCCAAACCTGTGGAACAAAGGGTGAAGGACGCACTTTCCAGAATGACACTGGAAGAAAAGGTGGCCATGCTCCATGCACAGTCGAAATTCAGTTCACCGGGTGTCCCGAGGCTGGGAATCCCTGAATTCTGGACTACCGACGGCCCTCACGGTGTCCGCCCGGAGGTGATGTGGGACGAATGGGACCAGGCCGGATGGACCAATGACTCTATTATTGCCTACCCTGCCCTGACCGCTTTGTCTGCGACCTGGAACAAAAAAATGTCCTGGAACTACGGTAAAGCCCTGGGAGAAGAAGCCCGGTACAGGAAAAAAGACATCCTTCTGGGGCCAGGTGTGAACATCTACAGGACTCCGTTAAACGGAAGAAACTTTGAATATATGGGCGAGGATCCTTACCTGACTTCAAAAATGGTGGTTCCTTATATCAAAGGGGTTCAGTCTAACGGCGTGGCTACTTCCGTGAAGCACTATGCTTTAAACAACCAGGAAATGTTCCGCCATACCAGCAATGTAGAAGTAGACGACAGAACACTGTATGAAATTTACCTTCCGCCTTTTAAAGCCGCAGTGACTGAAGGGGATTCCTGGACGATCATGGGCGCCTATGACATGTACAAAGGCCAGTATGCCAGCCAGAACCAGTATCTTTTAAACGACATCCTGAAAAAGGAATGGAACTATAAAGGAGTCGTAGTTTCGGACTGGGGTGCAGTAAATAATACGGAACAGGCCATTCATAACGGTCTCGACCTTGAATTTGGGAGCTGGACCAATGGGCTTTCGGCAGGAACCAAAAATGCCTACGACAACTATTACCTGGCCAAGCCTTACCTGGACCTGATTAAATCCGGAAAAACAGGGATGCAGGAACTTGATGATAAAGTGACAAGATTACTTAACCTGGCCTATAAAACCACCATGAACAAGAACAAGCCTTTCGGGAATGTAGCTTCAGAAGAGCATAAGGCGGTTGCCAAAGAAATCGGGGAAGAAGGAATCGTTCTTTTGAAAAACCAGGGAAATGTGCTTCCTATCGATGCCAATAAAGCCAAGAAAATCGCGGTGATCGGTGAAAATGCCATCAAGATCATGACCGTCGGCGGAGGTTCTTCTTCATTAAAGGTAAAATATGAAACACTGCCTTTGGACGGAATCAAAGCCAGATTCGGGAAACAGTCTGATGTACAGTATGCCAGAGGCTATGTGGGAGATATCGGCGGAGAATACAACGGCGTAAAGTCCGGACAGGACCTGAAAGATTCCCGTTCGCCGGAAGAACTGCTGAATGAAGCCGTGGAACTGGCGGAGAAATCCGACTACGTGATTTTCGTCGGAGGATTGAATAAATCCGATTTCCAGGACAGTGAAGGCAACGACAGAAAAAGCTACGGGCTGCCTTACAATCAGGATAACGTGATTACTGCGCTGGCCAAAGCGAATAAGAACCTTACAGTAGTCCTGGTATCCGGAAATGCCGTAGCTATGCCGTGGATCAAAGAGGTTCCTTCGGTTCTTCAGAGCTGGTATTTAGGTTCCGAAGCCGGAAATTCCATTGCCTCGGTTTTAGCCGGAGACGCGAACCCATCAGGAAAACTTCCGTTTACCTTCCCTGTGAAACTGGAAGACAATTCAGCACATCAGCTGGGTGAATATCCTGGAAATAAGGAAGAGTTTGCTGCCGGAAAAGGAAAAGACCAGAAAAACCCGATCAATATCAAATACAATGAAGGGATTCTAGTAGGGTACCGCTGGCATGACACGAAAAAGATCAAACCTCTATTCAGTTTCGGACATGGGCTGAGCTATACGACTTTTGAATTCGGAAAAGCCAAAGCCGATAAAACAACCATTTCCCAGGACGATACAATCACGTTCACCGTTACTATTAAAAATACCGGGAAAAGAGCCGGTGCGGAAGTGGCACAGCTTTATATTTCCGACCTGAAATCTTCCGTTCAGCGTCCTGCCAAGGAACTGAAAGGCTTTGAAAAACTATTTTTAAATCCCGGAGAACAAAAAGAAGTAAGCTTTACGGTTGATAAATCCGCTTTAAGTTTCTTCGATGCCCAAAAACACGACTGGGTAGCAGAACCCGGAGATTTTGAAGCCCAGATCGGGAACTCTTCGGATGCCATCAAAACAAAGGTGAAATTTACAATGAAGTAATTTACGTATTTATATTTTCTAAAACGAATGCCTGAATCGACATGATTCAGGCATTTTTTTACCTTAATTTCTGGACTAATCCAAAAACGTCAGTGAAAAACCATATTGTTTCTGGCTTCTACTTGTCTAATTCGCAAAATACTGGATCATGCCAATCTCAGAGAGATTTTGCTGGACATAATCTACATTTATTAGGTGGTTTCTGCTGCTTTCCAAAAAAGAATTGCTGTATAAAATATAGGAAGGATGCTCTGCAAAACCGTTTTTCAGCATTTGATGGGCTTCTACAATTGTTTTTCCGTAGAGTTTTTTGAAACTGCCAATTGTATATTGTGAAAACCTTCCGTAATGAACGATAAATTTTAAAGATAAGTCGATCGGAATACTTAATTCTTCAACCAGCTCCTGAACTTTTCTGCTAAATGCATTCTTCATACTCCGGAGCATCTTTGAGATTTTTCCATAAGACGGCTTCGGGTCATACCGGTAAAATAGAATAGCATCACCTTCAATTTCTGAGATTTTAAAGTAATGATTGTTCTCGTCAATCAAAATGGAAAGCAGCTGTCTTACAATATATTCGCCTGTATAAAGTTTTGTATTGAAAACGAATTCTGTAAATCCGCTGAAATCCGGAATCAGTATAATACCATCATGTAAATTAGGGTTTTTCATAATTGTTTTTTAAATAAAAAATCTGCTCACTGTAATAGACGATGCAGGTTTTATTTTACTTTATGAAATTTTTCAAAATTAACCTTGTGGATTACATTTCAATCATCAGCTCTTTTTCATATCCGTTATACGGATCAACGATATAGCCGTGAGGATTGCAGATAATTTCAGTCTCTCCTACCCTGTAGCGGCACGGCGTGTGGATATGTCCGTGGATCCAGTACAGCGGCCGGTGCTCCGATATAAAATCCTGAAGATCGGAAACATAGGCAGACGTCAGCGGATCTTCCCTGAACTGCGGCGGGCTGGACTGTATACTAGGCGCATGATGCGTGACCACAATATTCTGCAAGCCTTTTGACTTTTCCAGGCTTTCCTGCAGCCAGGCCCTTGACACCTGATGGATTTTAAAAATGTCAATCGATCTCATTTTGGAATAGGAAGGGTCCCGCCTGATCTTTTTGTAATCATTCATCCCATTCTGGCAGACAGATCCGTAATACCTCGGATCGCCAAAAATTGAAAAATCCGTCCATAAAGTAGCTCCGTGAAAACGGATGCCGTCAATATCTGCAAAGTCATCCTCCAGCACAAAAATACCGGAACCTTTTGCCGCTTCTTTGATTTTATGTAACGTTTTAGGATAAGATCCTTTATAATATTCATGGTTCCCGAGAACATAGATCACCGGCTTATCCGGAATTTTTGTTTTAATCCACTCAACTCCCTTCGTTCCGATGTTCACATCTCCGGCCAGTACGACAACATCTGCCTGTTCAAAAGACAGTTCAGAAGATCCGAATTCCTGGTGCAGATCGCTGATGATTTGTATTTTCATGATGATTTTAAAACCACAAATTAACTGCTTTTTACAATTCCATCATACAGGAGGCAAAAGATTTCAGTTCTTAAATCAATCTGGTGTAATTATGTTATGAAACAGCTCTCTTTCCGTGTCTGATTTTTACAGCCTTACTGATAAAATACAGCAGCATTGATAAAGCAATAATCGCATAGCTGATCAGTATTATCAGGCTCAGGCTTCCGACGGCTGCTTCCGAGGGAAAAACCTGACTCATTAAGGTCATAAAAGACAACCCGATGCCGGCCCCTAAAAAATAGCTTGTAGAGCCTAAGCTTGAAACAACCCCATAATCCGGAGCTTCCACATCCTGAACGGTCATTACGGATAGGGCCGTAAAACAGAACGTCATGCCGATCCCTGAAATGCAGGCAGCCCCCAGCAAAACCAACGGCAAAAGATGACCGCAATACAGGGAAATCAACAAAGACAATGCACCGCCTGTCATGAAGGCCCAGCCAAGAATACCCATCTGTGAAGAATCCATTCTTCCGGAAACATGGGGCAGTATAAATTTAGCGACCAGTGCAGACATGACGCTAAACGGAACCAGCATCAGTCCTGCTGAAGCAGCACTGTAATGCATATCTTTCTGCAGCATCAAGGAGATCAGGAATAAAAATCCGATGAAAAATGCTCCAAGCATCACAAAATTCAGGTTGGAAACCACCAGTGAAGTATGCCGGAATAAGCGCAGATCAATCAAAGGCTTTGAGGCGGTTTTCAAACGGTAAACCACGGAAACCAGCAGAACCACCGCCAGAACCAACGATCCCAATACCATACCGGGATGCTCCTTAATATGAATGAGCTCATGGGTTCCGTAGGTCAGGCTTAACAACCCCAGGACCAATACAATCCCTGATACCAGATCGGTTTTCTCAGATGCCCCTTTTTCATCTTTCGGAAGATATTGATAAGCAAAAATTAACGTAACCAGCAAAACGGGAACATTAATCAGGAAAACCCAGTGCCAGCTCAGATAGGTACTGATGATCCCGCCCAGCGAAAGCCCGCTCCCCGAACCAATGGCTGCGAATGAGCTGAAAATTCCGATGGCCCGGTTTCTTTCCTGATCCCCTTTAAAGGTATTGACCACAATAGACATCGCCGAAGGCATAATAAATGCGGCTCCCAATCCCTGTAAAGCTCTGAAAAAAGCAAGTGTGATAAAGTCCGTTGAAAGGCCGGCACCTAAAGAGGTCAGCAGGAAAATCAATGATCCCCAAAGGAAAATGGTTTTGCGCCCGATCTGATCTGAAAGTTTTCCGCCGATAATCAGGAATCCCCCGAAAAACAGGACATATAAGGTCTGCAGCCACTGCACGGTTTCCGCACCGATACCGAACTGTTCCTGTATGGAAGGGATCGTCAGGTTAATGATGGCTATATCCAACGCTTCTACAAATGTTCCTGCCGATGCCAATATTAAAATCAGGTTTTTCCTTTCCATAGGGTTCTTATATCATTCAATTATACTGCAAAATTAAAATAAACAGGACACTTATTAAAATTATATAGTAAATTTGGAACATATTCATATTTAATAAAGGATAAAAAGAACATATATCCTTTGAATTATAATTTAATTTATTAAAAAAAGAACAAATGGCAACAGAACATTATGTGCCGGATGAAAAAGACCTTTCGATTCTGAGAATCCTGCAGAAAGATGCGAAACTGAGCATCCGGGATATTGCGAACAGGATCAACCTGAGCCCAACCCCGACCCATGAGCGCATCAGGCGTATGGAAAAACTCGGGATCATTAAAGAATATACGGCTATAGTAGACCGCCGGAAAGTTGATAAAGGGATGATGGTGATCTGTATGATTGCCCTGAATGCCCACAACAAGAAAACGGCAGGGCGGTTCATCGAAGAGGTAAGCAGACTTAAGGAAGTGGTTGAACTGTACAACATCAGCGGAGATTTCGATTTTATGCTTAAGATCTTAGCGCCCAACATGGACGCCTTCCATGAATTTTTCGTGAATACGTTATCTGAGATTGAAGGGATCGGGCAGACAAAAAGTATTTTCGTGATGAACAGTATTAAGGAAAGCGCACAGATCCTTTAAAGCATTTTAAGATTCAATTCCATCATATGATAATTAATGCAATTTAAAAATATGGATGCACATGAAAACCAGGAAGTAAAAAGTTTTATTGATTTTGTAACTTCCCTCAGTCCATTGGAACAGGAAGCTGAAGAGGCACTGGCTTCGGTACTCCGGCAAAAATCTTTTGCCAAAGGTGACTATCTGCTGGAATCGGGAAATGTCTGCAGCCGGATTTATTTTATTGACAGCGGCCTGGCCAAGACCTTTTTTTATACCGGTACCCGGGAATTTATCATGCGCTTTTTTGCTGAAGGCGATATGTTTACGGTTCTTGATACTTTTGTAACACGACAGCCCTCCGCTTACTCCATCGAAGCCCTTGAACCGACTGAAGTCACCTACCTGAATCACGCCGATCTGGAAAGCCTCTGCTCAAAATACCATTCTCTGGAAACATTTTTCAGAAAACTCCTGTCTGCCGCTGCCGTGAATATGATGGACCGGATTGGCGGTACCCTGGAGGAAAAAGCGCAGGTCGCTTACCATAAATTCCTGCAGGAGCACGGAAAACTGTTACAGCGGATCAGCCTGGCAGACCTGGCTTCTTATCTGGGAATTACCCAGGTCTCACTGAGCAGGATCCGGGGCATGAAGTAGCCTTTTTTTATCATTTGATAAATGCGGGGCTGAATAAGCGGTGTACCTTTCGGGGAAATTCAACCGTTATGAAAAACACACTTTCTATCCATCAGAGAATAAGCCTTCTGGCTGCCTGCCTTTTTACTGTTGTTGCTCCGGTGATAGGCTATTTATCCATCGGTCTTGCGCCTGTTATTATCGTCGGGGGCTCCGCACTTACCGGGCTGATCTGCTGGTATTTTACTTACCTGCGGAAACCGGTTGAACCCGGAATCATCCTGCCGCTGTTTATTCTCACGGTTGCCGGTTTACAGATCCACATTGTTGAAGAATACCTGATGGGTTTTGCCCCGGCCATGAGCCGCCTGTTCGGCATCCCTTGGAGTGAAAAAAGTTTCCTGATGGTATTTGCACTCATCGGTCCTGTGATCTACACGCTTACCTCGCTCGGCCTTTATTATAAAATTCCCTTGGCAGGATTTGTGGCCTGGTTTATTTTCATCGGTCCCGGTGTCGCCGAATTCACCCATTTCATTTTCCCTCTGATTTCGCCCGACCTGCTCCCACATGACCCTCACCCGCTCTCCGCTGACATCAGCGGCACCGCCATACCGGACATGCCTAATTTTTATTTCCGAACCACAGGACGTTATTATTTTCCAGGGATGTGGACGGCCATCCTGCCGATGATCCCGGGCTGCATCGCCATCTATCGACTGATGATTAAGAAATTATTCCGGATTGAAAAAGCCGCAGGTCTGTAATGATGAATCCCGTAATGTTTACATACTTTTAAACATCCTGTATCGCATGGGCTTATCTTTTACTGTTTATCCTGCTGTTTTTACGAAAAAGCATGTGATAAGGTACGTTTCTTCGGGTCTTCTTCGGGAACGCTTCGGAAGCTCTTCGGAAAAAACATCTTTTTTCCGAACAAGACCCGAAGAAGACCCGAACAAAACCCAAAGAAAATCTTATTTCAGACTATCCTAAAAAACAGATTTCAGACAGAATGAAAACTTTTATTTTTTGATGAAGGATTATTAAAATATTACATTTGGACATTTTGTTATTGAATCACAATGTTATGCCATTAATAAATACCTCTACAAAATCCTCAACTTTCTGAATAATCCGTTTCCCGATACTGTTTCGTTCGGTGATTTTCGGCTTTATTTCTGAAGTTGCAATGTATCATCGGTTAGTTTCAGTGTTTTCCAGGTAAAAGATATTAGCTGATGCTTTCCTGAAATTTTTCCTGATGCAGATATTCTTCTTCAATACTCTTATTGAAAGATTACTCGTGATTAAACGTTGCTATAAATTATGAATCAATCGCTACAATCAATCCTGTTCCTTCTGTTATCTGACATTATAAGCCTGTAAATTTTTATGATTACCCGCATAAAAGGAATGTATTTTGAATAGCAGAAGCTACATATTCTTATCACATGGAGAACAACTATGAAAGCATTGCCCTTATAGGCGGAGGTCCCGCTGCACTTTTTGCCTTTAAGCATATGGTGAGTCAGGACATCCGGCCTGAAACCATCCATATATTTGAAAAAAGCGACAGGATCGGTGCCGGAATGCCGTACAGCAGATCCGGTGCAGGCCATGAACATGTGGCCAATGTTTCGGCGAATGAGCTGCCTGAGCTGTATGAAGATTTTTCAACTTATATCAGCAAGCACAACAGTGGCGATTTCCCTGAATTTGTGAAAAACGGAACCGTCAATGAATATGAAGTAATCCCGAGGCTGTTGCTGGGAAATTACCTGGAAGCCCAGTTTAAAAATTACATTCAGCTCGCCCGGAAATCCGGGACTGACGTGCAGGTTCATACCGAAACCCCTGTGCTGGATATTATCAAGAAAGAAAATGAACAAGCCTTTACGGTGGTCACGGAACATCACTCTTACGCAGTTTCTGTTACCGTTATCTGCACCGGGCATATCTGGCCGGTAACGCATGAACAGAAACAGCCCGGCTGGTATGATTCGCCCTACCCTCCTTCGAAATTCAGTGAGGTCACCAATTATCCGGTAGCGATCCGGGGAACTTCGCTGACGGCTATTGATGCTGTAAAGACCCTGGCCCGCAGTAACGGAACTTTTATCCCTGAAGGGAAAGGCCTGAAATATTTACTGAATGATGACAGCCCGGAGTTTTCCATCAGCCTGTTCTCGTTACGGGGCTTTTTACCGGCGCTCAGGTTCCATTCCGAGGATGATGCCTACTCGGAAGAATGGATCATGTCACTGGAAGATATTTACGAATATAAAAAATCCCACGGCGGATTTGTTGACCTGGATTATGTGTATGACCTGCATTTCAAGCAGCCGCTTAAAAAGAAAAATCCTGAGTTTTATGAGGAAATCAAGGATTTAAGCATTGAGGATTTTGTGGATAAGATGCTCAAGATCCGGGATGAGCTGGATAGCTTTGAACTTTTCAAGGCGGAATATGCAGAGGCGGAACAATCCATCCGAAAGCATCAGTCGGTGGCCTGGAAAGAAACATTATCGGCATTCAGTTATGCGGTTAACTATCCTGCAAAACATTTCTCTGCAGAAGATATGCTGAGGTTACGGAAGAGCCTTCTCCCATTGATCTCCGTGATCATTGCTTCCCTGCCGCAATCCTCTTACCGGGAAGTCATTGCGCTGTATGATGCCGGACTGATCCGTCTGGTAAGCGTGGACGAGGACAGCCGTACAGAGCCCCATCAGGAGCGGGGTGCCATCTATCACTATACCGGCAGTGACGGCCTGAAAAAATCTGAACATTATCCATTGTACATCGATGCGATAGGTCAGCAGCCGGTTGAGTTTAATGATGTGCCTTTTGAAGGGCTTAAGCACAGCGGACAGATCAGCTCGGGATATCTGAAGTTCAAAGATCTCAGCAATGCGGAAGCGGCCTATGAAGCAGACCGGAAAAATATTATGAAAACGGATACCGACCAATATTACCTGAGGGTAAAGGGGCTGAACATCAACGACCATTTCCAGGCACTCGACTATTATGGAAAAACCATTCCGGACCTGTTCATTATGGCGGTGCCGTATATTGCAGGCCTTAACCCTGATTATTCCGGTCTTGATTTCTGCGATACCGCAGCCAAACGGATTGCCGAAACACTTGCCGATGCCAGACAGGTGAAAGATGTGGGATAATCTGAAAAACGGATTGCCTGCTGATAAAAAAGCATTAGATTAATTCAAAACAAAATGGTTTAAATAAGTTTCAGATAAGAAACATACCTTCAGAAAACTGTAAAAAAGTACCCTGTGAGCTCAGGGTACTTTTTTTAATGGTAACCGCCGTCCGGCATACCTTCTTCATCCTGCCTCAGATCAAACCTGCAGCCATCGGTATACAAGTGCACCGCCAGGTTTTCTGCAAATACGGGATCGCCTTTTTTCACGGTTTCGATATTGGTCCGGCTGATATTTTTCGGATCGATAATAACCACCATTCCTGAACCTTTACAGGTAGCCCGGTATCCGTCTTCTATGAGAAGGGCAGTATCTTCCCCAAGGCCGATCCCCAGGCAGTCCTGCCGGATAATGACCGCATGCGACAGTCTTCCGAACCTTCCCCGGTGTATGAAATGGGTATCTACCATACAGCCGGGCAACAGGTTAAGCCCGGGTCCGAGCTGTATATCGCCTTTCAGCATCGCTTCACCTTTCTCTCCTTCATCAATTATAATTTCGGGCATGCACATGGCTCCTGCACTGGTCCCTGCAATGAGAAAATCCTCTTCATGATGATACTTTTCAATCAGTAACGTATTGGCTGGTGTATTATTCAGTTCCTGGCAGATTCTGTTCTGGTCGCCGCCGGTAAAGAAAACTGCTCCGGCATTTCGCAGCCTGTCGAGATCTTTATCAGACTGCTTTGCGGAAAGATGCATAAACCCGAAATTGGTATATCCGATCTCAGCAAAAGTCTTTTGGTAGGTATCGCGCATGCTTTCCGGTTCAGAGCTTGCTGTTGTAATGATTTCGATACGCCGGTTTTTATCGGAAGCCAGAAGCTTAAGAATCTCAAGAGACGAGAATTCTCTGTTCTTGCCATCCATTTCCAGCTTGCTGTCATCTTTATCTTCTTTCCCTCCTATGATTAATAATTTACCTTTTGGATTCATCTGTTATTTATTTAGTAATGCTTAATTCGGTTCAGCAGGTGCTTATCCACTTTCTGTTAATCAAAAATAACAAAGAAACTTAAGAATAAAGTTGAGGCAAATCAATCTTTATCGTTTGTGGTATCAAAAAACGATTTCATATATTAGGCTTCAGTTATCGAAGCAGATTATCATTTGATATAATTATAAAACCGCTCTCTCTTATGACGCAGATCATAAGAGATTGTAGTTAATAATCATACTTTTAAATATATCTATAACAAGGGTGCCTAACCTTATAAACAATATCATTATGCTGATTTCAGAAGAACTTTTGCAGTCATACGGTGCAGAGACCGAACAGTTACAGCCTTCAGATGTCATTTTCAATGAAGGCGACACACCACGGCATTATTATCAGATTAAGGAAGGCAGGATAAAACTGAATCACTACGATGCTGACGGCAAGGAACTGATCCTGGCGGTGCTTCATGCCGGGTTAAGCGTCTGTGAACTCATGCTTTTTATAGATAAGACCTATCCGGTGAATGCCGTCGTAATGTCACCTACGGAAATCATAAAGCTTCCTGCCCGCAATTTCACCCGGTTGCTGGACGAACATCCCGGTATTTCCAGGGACATCAACAGATTTTTGTCGAAAAGGCTCTATTTCAAATTCATTATGCTGAGGAACAACACTTCCCGGCGCCCGGAAGTCAGGATCAAAGGTGCCCTGGAATACCATAAAAGTTTTGCACAGAATCCGGCACGGTTTTCTTTTGAAGTGCCTTTTACCCGGCAGCAGCTGGCTTCGATCACAGGCCTCAGGGTAGAAACCGTGGTCAGGACCGTGAAAAAGCTGGAACAGGAAAATTACCTTAAAATTATCGACCGGAAAATATACGTCTGACAAGAACCGCTGTTAACCTGTTATATACTTTATGAGCAGTTCTCATAATATCAAAACAATGAAAAAACTGGAAGCGTCTTATTATCAGAACCCGGATGTGGAATTCCTTGCCCGGGATTTTCTGGGAAAAATACTTTTTACGCAAAAGGACGGTGAGATAACGGCAGGTATCATTGTGGAAACCGAAGCTTATTTCGGTATTGCAGACCAGGCTTCCCATGCTTTCGGGGGCCGCCGTACGCTACGTACGGAACCCATGTACGGACAGGGCGGGATTGCCTATGTCTACCTCTGCTATGGCATCCACTATCTTTTTAATATCGTTACTTCCGGTAAAGATGAGCCTTCCTGTGTACTGGTCAGGGCAGTTAAGCCGTTCGCCGGTCATGAAATTATTGAATCCAGAAGGCATATGCCTGTCAGTAAAATAACAATCACTTCAGGCCCTGCTTCCTTGGCAAAAGCATTGGGAATTGATCTGTCGTTCAACAGGAAAGACCTGACAGGCGATGAAATCTGGATAGAGGATGCAGGAATAAGCTACAGTCCGGAAGACATTGCTGCGGTCCCGCGGATCGGGGTTGCTTATGCCGGGGGACATGCCCTTTTACCTTTACGGTTTTATCTGAAAAACAACAGGTACGTCAGTAAACCTCAACGAGACTGACAGCACCTGCCATAAAAATTACAATATATGTTTAACCGTTACCGTTAATGATCAGTCCACCGTTAGGATGGAGGACCTGTCCGGTTACTTGGATAGAAACTTATGTAGAGAGGAACAGAAAAACAGTCGCGATTTCTTCGGCAGAAGCATTGCGCTCAAAAGGTGGCTTATCAGGATTATCTTCTTTATCTCCGAAGGTTTTGAATGTAATATTAAGCTTCCACCTTTTCTTCATACTGCCTGTCCAGTTCCAGTTTCAGGCATCCCAGAATAAATTCGCTGTAATACAGCTGGGCATTCGGTGCTTTGGTTCTGGTGTGCAGATCCAGTTTTTCAGAAAGCATGATCCGGCCTTTGTAAACAATCGCAAAATAAGCATACAGCTTCCCGTTAGACTCTTCTACCGGAGTGGCATATCCTGTTACTCCTATGGACCAGTCCGACTTAAACAGTCCGGCAACATTAAGGGCCATCACTTCTGCGATATTGGCGGATACGCAGTTGCACGCTGTGGCTTCTTCATCATCCACACGAAGCAGGTCTGCTTTCCCTTCCTGGGTATAGGCCGTCATGCCGCCTTTATAAAACTGCGAAGCATCTTTCATCTGGGAAAAGGAAAACTGCAGGAATCCGGAGGTCACACTTTCGGCCACCGAAACGGTTTCGCCGGAAGACAGCAGGCACCCGCCGATATAGTCGAACAGGTTTTCCAGTTCCAGTATAAAATTAATGAGGGATCGTACGGAAGTAGGATCAGTACTTATCCCGATATCTGAATGTTTTAAAATCATGAGTCTTGCTATTTTAACTTTATAATCCGCTGAAACAGTAAATACCGTTTCAATATGACCCAATTTAATGAAATTAAAAATGGAGTTTTATGATTTGGGTCAACCGGATTATAGAAGGACGATTAAATGGCTGGTCAGGACCAATGCAAAAATTTATCCAGCAAATACTTGAATGACAGCACAAAGATCTACCATATTCTACAGAAAACAATCAACTATCGGAAAAAAGACTAAAATTTCGGCATATATTCAACAATGTCTTAGAAACCTGATTAACAGGATCGATATTTCAGGATCGATAAGTATAGGGATAACAAAGCCCTATTCTTAATCTGTAGCCTGTTTATTCTGAAACAAATGGATGGTATAATCCAATAATTCCCTGTTTCCATAATCCCCGTGCCCCGGGATGACAACTTTTACATCAGGGTACTGCTTTTTGATTTTTTCCACCGTACCTGCCCAGGCAGCAACATTGGAATCACCCAAATACCCTTTGCCGGCACCTTTTTCTTTGATCAGGCAGCCTCCGAACATCATATTTTCAGCCGGGAAATAGCCTACTACATTATCTTTGGTATGCCCTTCCCCAAAAAATTTTGCCGTTACTTTTTCTTTCCCCACGTTCAGGGTAAGGGAATCTCTGAAGCTGTTTTCGGGCACAACGAATTTGTTCTCTTTAGCAAGTTCAACCGTTCTAAAATAAGCATAAGAAGGAATATGATGGTCATGGAATGCTTTCAGGCCACCAAGGCAGTCATTGTGAAAATGGGTCGGAATAATGGCAGTGACGGTGCAGTGAAGGGTTTCGGTGATCCATCTGATCAAGGCCTCCGAACTTTGATAAATACTGAGGATATTATATTATTTATTGATTTTTGGATGCAGAACCTGTACCATTCCTAATCTTCAGTCCGAACCTGTATAATTCCTCATAAAGATTGAAAAAAACATCCTCTTCACTTTCACTGAGCGACGTATTGGCAAAAAGGATGACGGCAATTTCCTTATTCAGATCCGAAAGCATGAATGTCCTTACTCCGGGATCGGAACCGTTGTGGCCTATGCGTTTTCCGCCCATTTTTGTTGCCCAGAACAGGCCTGAGTTCAGCTTGGCAGGATTTACATTTTCAGGGGTATGATCCGGCGTAAACTGGAACCTCAGCATAGCGTCAATGCTGTTCTTGCTGAGCACCTGCTTTCCGCTGTGTATGCCGTCACCGAGCAGGAACATAAAGAATTTCGAAAGATCATCCACAGAAGTGCGTACACCTCCGTCAGGATAGGTAACGCAGCCATAAAGAGGAATCTGCCTGATGGCCTTCCCTTCTTTTGAATACAGCTTTGTATGATTTTTCAGATCGATTTCCGAAAGGAACCAACCGGTACTGTTCATTTTCAGAGGTTTGAAAATATACTTGCGGCTAAAGCGATTCAGTTTCATCCCGGTCTGCTGTTCTACAATATATCCGGCCAGTCCGGCCCCGATGTTGGAATAATCGCGGTAAGTCCCGGGTTTATGGTTCAGGAAATTTTCTTTCGAATAATGCCTTCCCCCTGGGACAAAGTAATTTTTCAGGAAATCCCCTAACGGTTCCTTCGCATCTCTTCCATAGGTATATAAGCTGTCGGTGTAAAAAGGATACCGGTCGGCAAGGCCTGACGTGTGGGTGGCAAGGTTCCGTAACGTAATCTTTTCATCAGGAAAATAAGGATTGACGATTCTAAACGGCAGATAGGTATTAATATCCGCATCCAGCGAAAGTTTACCGAGCTCCACAGCTTTCATGATACAGACTCCGGTAATGGTTTTGGAGACCGAAGCGATATTCATAACCGTTGAAGTGGTAAACGAAACTTTATGGTCCCGGTCAGCAAAGCCATAACCATGTTGCCATACCGGTTTTTTATCAATGATAACAGCAGCTCCTATTCCTACAATTCCGCTTTGTTTCATTTTGCCCAGAATAATGCTGTCAATGGGATATGCATTGATATCCGGGGTACCGGCCTGTGCATATGCCCGGCCTGATAACAGTAGGATAAAGATACCGGCTATCTGATAAAGCCATATTTTCATGGAGTATAAAAGTTTAATGACAAAGATAAAAATATTTTGAGTATCCTGTATGATGGATGCTTAATTCAAGCATATAACCATCAGATTTTCGGATCTGCAGGCGGCTAAACCATATTTTAGCCCATTCTCATACTGCCATGGCGCTTTAATCTAAGAATTTTCGTTACTGATTTCAATGATATACCGGATAACCACTCATGGTTACTTATATTTTCTCTCACAGACCGGGCGGATTTGGTAGCAAAAAAATAAAAATCTATATAGTAGAATGCCGGCCTCCAGGAGTAATATAATGAATAATATTGTGTTTTTTTAAATAAACATGATGGTTATCCTGTATTTCAAATACCTCTGCTTATGCCGAAACATAAGCTTTACTTTAGTGAAGTCTCACTTTCACGACTTCTCCGTTTTCTTTGACTTCCACAAATTCTTCGATGCGGTCTTCATGGTCTACCGAATACTGCTTTTGCTGGTAATAATTGGTCTGTCCGCCATAACTGTTGTATCCGCTTCCGGTATACTCATTGTAATAGCCATACTTGGTATAGCCCAGGAAACCCTGCAGAAAGTATTTTCCCGGCTTCATTTCAGGAAAGGTAAATTCGCCGTTGCTGTTGGTAATCGCTTCCAGCCTGTAGCGGTAAGCAGCATTCGAAAGGTAGACATACCGCCTTTTTCTCAGATTTTCCTTTTCTTTCCTCAGTTCAAACCACTCATTAAAATAAGGAGTCACAGGCAGCAATACCACCTTGATCTGGTTGGCATAAATACGCTGGCCGGCTTTTAATCCCATATTGTTCTTGGCTTTCGTAAAAGCCACCCCTTTTATGGTAGCTGTTCCTTTGGCCAGCATTTTTTTTGCCATAAGGGAATCAAAGGTAATCTTCGGATAATAAACTTCTTTCTTATCCTTCCTTTCCGGCTCTTTATACTGTGCTGCCATGGACGTACAGGCAGCAACAATCAGGCATACTGCAGGAAATAATTTTTTCATAAGCATAATATTGATGTTGATGTCTCAGATTGCTGTATACAAAGCTATAGCAAGTCTTTCCTGCACGAAATACCGGTTTTTGTGTCTTTTTTTCTACTGGTTTTTCAGTAGTTTCCAGGGAGATCACAGACAAAATGATGGGTCATGAAGATTTTTACGGATATTTACGGAGAATTTGATCCTGCCGTTCTGTGCTGTTCAGATGGTGGAATCAACAGTTATCACCCATGAAACATTTTTTATTATTGATCATATTATGGTGCCCGCTGTGCTTTTTCTCCCAGCAGCAGATACCGCTTGATGAAAAGCCTTATGTTGACAGTCTTCAGCATGTTCTTGCATCAAAAGCGGCAGACAGCTCGAAAGCCGGTGCCAGCTTCTTACTGACGGATTACTGGAAGTTCAGAGATACTGTACGAAGCGGATCATACCTTGCCGCCGGAAAAAAACTTGGTGACCAATACCCTTATTACAAAGCGCTGTCTTATTTTTATGAAGGGCAGTACCATTACAACGGGAACCGGAAAAAAGCTTCCGCAGCTTTCAAAAAAGCAATAGGGGCACTGGCCCGCTTCAAAGACCGGAAAAGTTACGAGAAAATTTCTGCCGCCTGGTTTAATTATGCCCTGATGAATAAAGACCAGGAAGGCTATGATTTCATTACGAAGATTACACTGGAAAAAGCGATTCCCTATGCTGAAAAAGCGCACAACGCAGTACTGAAAGCCCATTATTATACGCAGCTTTCTACCATCCTGATGAATAACGCGAGGTTCGACAAAGCCACAGCCTATGACCTGAAAGCCATTGATCTTCTGGAAAAAGCCGGCCCTACCTCCAGTACCATGCTGTTTGCCTACTTGAGCGGGGTCAGCATTTACTGCTACCGCAATGAGCCTGAAAAAGCACTGGTTCTCCTGCAGAAAGCAAAGAATCTTTTAAAACCTTTTCCTGAATCGCTAAACAATACCCTGTATTACTACAATGAAACATTGTATTACACTACCAGCGGGCAGCTGGGTAAGGCATTGGCAAGCGCGGAGAAAGGTATTGTACTTTCCGGAAAGTTTAACCAGAAGCAGCTTTACCAGCAGTTCCTGTTCCGTCAGTATGAGATCTACGGCCGTCAGAAAGCATATGATAAAGCGCGTCAGCTGTTGCTCAGCATCATCCGCGATAAAACCCTGACCACTGACAGCAATGACAAGGCCGTTATTTACGGTGAACTGGCCAAAACCAGCGAACAGCTGAAGGATTATAAAGAAGCCTATGAATGGCTGAGCCGGTACCGTTCGGTAAGCGACAGTATCAACAGCAACCAGACGCAGCTGAAAATCAGTGAGCTCGAAACCAAATACAGAACCGCACAGAATCAGCAGAAAATTGCAGCTTTACAGTCACAGAATAAGCAGACTGCCTTGA
Source organism: Chryseobacterium gregarium DSM 19109 (assembly GCF_000430845.1). Lineage (GTDB taxonomy): Bacteria > Bacteroidota > Bacteroidia > Flavobacteriales > Weeksellaceae > Chryseobacterium > Chryseobacterium gregarium. The sequence goes on from NZ_AUMU01000003.1 coordinate 126,889, forward strand.
ATGCAAGAAATGACCGCCTGTACAGCTGGTTTATGAGCCTTGGGTGCATTTTTCTCCTGGTTGTACTCTGCTTCGCATTTCTTAATGCACGGAGCAACCGGAAACTGGCCCGGCAAAAGGAAATCAACTACAGGCAGCAGCTGGCCGAAATGGAACAGAAGCAACAGCTGAAGGTTGCGAAAGCCATGCTGGATGGCGAGGAGCTTGAACGGGAACGGGTAGCGCGTGACCTGCACGACGGACTGGGCGGAATGCTGGCAGGCGTAAAGATCAACCTCTCCGGCTGGGCAGATACCCATCCTGACGTCCTGCATGATCAGGATTTCCGGAGGGCCGTTGGCCAGTTGGATGCTTCGGCCACTGAACTCAGGCGTATTGCAAGGAATATGGTTCCTGATACGCTGATGAAATTCGGATTGGAAACGGCTTTAAAGGATCTCTGTGAATTCCATATGCGGGAAGGGCTTCAGATTTCCTGTGAATCATTTAACCTCCAAAAAGACATTCCGATGAATGTGCAGCTGAATATCTACCGTATCATCCAGGAACTCATTTCCAATTCGATCCGGCATTCACAGGCTAAAAGCATCCTGATGCAGTGCAGCCAGAATGCCTCTACCATTTTCATTACTTTTGAAGATGACGGGTGCGGCTTTGACCCTGCCCTGCCTGGTGAAAAGAAAGGAATGGGGCTGGATAACCTCAGAAACCGAATCGCCTATCTGCAGGGGCAGTTTGAACTGCTGTCCGCACCCGGTGAAGGGACAAGCGTTAATATTGAACTTAATACCATGACCGATGAATAAATTACGCACCGTTATTGTGGATGATCATCCCATTGTGACCGAAGGGCTTAAAAACCTTCTTTCCCATGAAGACCATATACAGATTGCAGACACATTTTATAATGGCCGTGATCTGTTATCCTATATAAAAAACCATCCTGTGGACCTGATTCTGCTGGACATTACCCTGCCGGATATCAATGGCATGGAACTCTGTAAAATGATCAAAGAGCAGTCTGTGGACACCGTCATCCTGATCCTGAGCAACCATACGGAAAGAAGCATTATTCTGCAGACCATCCAGAACGGAGCCAGCGGCTATCTTCTGAAAAACAGTGCGCTCAGTGAACTGAGACACTGTATTGCCGAATCTTTAAAAGGGAATATCTGCTACAGCCGCGAGGTGGTAGAAATCATAAGCCGGCCTTGTAAAAACGGTTCAGACAGCATTCCGAAGCTTACCCGGAGGGAACGCCAGATCCTCTCGCTGCTTGCTGAAGGAAAAACCAGCCAGGTGATCGGGCAGGAACTTTTCCTGAGTCCTCTTACGGTAGACACGCACCGCAAAAACCTCCTTCAGAAATTTGAAGTGAAAAATGTGGCAGAACTGATGATGGCCGCCAGCCAGTATAAAATTTTATAACAACAGCCGGAATTGCAAGTAACACAAATTACATTCCCTATGACTAACCAGCTACCTGGTCTATCACCGGCATTGCTTACTCAATTTACCGGATCAATAGTAATAAAAAACGAGGCATGTATTTAAAACAGCGCCATGATTGCATCATGGCGCTGTTGGATACTTCAGAGTATAAAAAGTCGGTTTAATTTATTTCAAAAAATATATTATCACAGATTATGGTAACCTTGCAGATTTTTATCTTGGTCTAAATCTGACGAATGTAAAAATAAGCTTTAAAAGTTTTTATAAAATTTCAATACTGAAGTTTAACCCGGCTTTAAGGAAATGCATTTTGGCTGATTTCAGCTAAAGGTATTTATATTAATTGCCTGCTCCTGATGCAGATGGTGACATCGCTTCTTTAATTTTTAAAAACAGGCCGTCCTGAAATATGTTTCCGTTTTCTATACTGTATTCCACTGTTTCAAGAATATATTTTTTAATATCTTCCGTCACCCGTGAAAAGCCCAGAAGCCGGGCCACAAGCGGAACGGCATGGTCGGCCTGTATAGCCACCGAATCGGCAACCACTTTGGTAACGGCAAGACTGATTTCTTCCGGCGCTATCAATGCTATTTTCCTTGAACCTGAAGAAAGCATGCTCCTATCCCTGATGGTCAGCAGTTCTTTTTGCGGATGCCATAAAAAGTCGCCTTTTCTGGTTATAAGACCGTTCGCCACCGCATAATCCGTAGCATGGGTCACCGCCGTACGGATCCTGCTGCCTATTTTAGAAATCCCGTTGGCATCGGCAATCCTTCTGGCCATTTCTTCAAAATGCACAGGGCTTTCCGTCATTACCACCTGATGAATCCAGGCACACAGCCTTCCTACAGGATACAGGTGCAGCTCCTGCGCGGCCACTTCCGGAGGCAGCACCGCCATTTCATACAAAGGATATACAACAGATATTTCTTCCGGAGGCTCTTCGCGGATGATGTTCTTAAGTTCTTCCATGGCCTCCTCTTCCACGGTGTCGTTATGCTCTGCCTGCGCCTTGGCGTTTTCCACAGCCTCCGTAATCAGTTTCAATTCCCCCGCCGGATCACGGAACCAGTCTAGGCTCCAGACATGCATCAGGTTCCACCCCATCCCTTCCAGGACGGTATTTCTCAGCCTGTCCCTGTCCCGGGCCGACTGGGCAGCCTGGTAAGATGTACAGTCACAGCTGATTCCCAGAAGATATCTTCCCGGATTGTCAGGGTCTGCAATAGCCAGATCAATATAAAACCCGGCAGATCCTACTTTTTCACGCACGGTATAGCCGGCATTTCTGAGGGCATCCGCGATAATGCCTTCAAACGGCTTCGGCTGATAAGGCAGTTCGTCCCTGTCACTTTCAAACTTCCCGTGCTGGGCAAAATACAGAAAGCTTTTCAATGCCCTGATCCCGAATCTGGCATTCGGCCCTACCGACATATCGGCTGCCGTAATGTTAGTAAACACTTCACAACGGCTTTTCGCCCTTGTGATCAGTACATTCAGCCTTCGCTCTCCCCCTTCGTTGTTAAGCGGTCCGAAGCTCATCGGTACCTTTCCGTCTTCAGTCCTGCCATACCCTATGCTGATCAATATTACATCTCTTTCATCCCCCTGCACATTTTCAAGGTTTTTAACAAAAAAAGGTTCATCGGCATGGGCCCTGAAATAATTTTCAACGTCCGGGTTTTTCCTCCGTCTTAATTCTATCGCATTCTGTATCGCCTGCATCTGCGCTGTACTGAACGCCACGACCCCAAGGCTTAACTTAGGATTTTTAACAGCATGTTCTATAACGGCATCCGCCACTTTTTCAGCCTCTCCGGGATTGGTTCTCGACTTCCCCTTATCGTAAAAAGTATCCGGCAGGTGGTTAAATGCCAGTCCCATCCGGTGTTTAGATCCGGGACTCGGGAATATAACCAGCCTGTTTTCATAAAATTCCTGGTTGGAAAGGCTGATCAGGGACTCATGCCTGCTGCGGTAATGCCAGCGCAGCATCCATTGCGGGGCTCCCTGTGCATCACACATTCCCAGGATGCTCTGCATATCGGCAGTCACGTTTTCCTCGTCTTCGGTATCGGTATTCAGCTTATCGAAAAAACTTGTCGGAGGCATCTGCTTGGTATCGCCTACCACGACCACCTGTTTTCCTCTTAATATGGCACCCAGGGCATCGACGGGCCTTACCTGGCTTGCCTCATCAAAAATCACCAGATCGAAATCTATACTTTCCGGCGGCAAAAATCCGGCAATGGACATCGGGCTCATCATCATCACCGGTTTTATAGCCTGAATAGCCGTCCCGGCTTCCTGTATAAGTTTCCGAATCGGCATATGCCTGGCTTTCCTGTTAAATTCGCTTTTCAGGATATTAATCTGGCCTCCGCCGTCCTGTTTCGGGACGCCTTCCCAATGTTTCAATGCTACTTTCGCCCTGTTGTAATATTGTTTCAGCACATCGGTTTTCCTGAATCTCGCAATGGTCTCCTCATGGGTAGAACGTTCAAACTTCCTCAGTTCGGGGCTGTTAAGCATGGCCTGCTCAAGAAGATAATCATACCAGGTTTTCTGCAGGGCCGTCTTTAGATGTATGGCGGCATCCGGCCAGTTCTCAACAGTTTTTATAAGAAACCCCGCTCCCTGTTTTATGACATCTTCTTTTAAAACATTCCATAAAACGGTTTTATGGATTTCCGGCAGCTGCTGAACCCATTGATTCAGGACAGAAACCTGTGCGGACAGCTTAAAGTTCTCAATGCCATTTCCATCGAAGTCCAGATGTTTGAATAAGGCATCAAAGGCTTTTTTCTGTTCATTAATCAAGTTTCCTAAACGGCCTTTATAAGAAGTTAAAGCATTTGCATCACTATTCTTTTCAATAAACTGCAAAACCTCCTGCTTTACATGTCCCTGTTGGATATGTGTATGCAGGCTATTTAAATAATCCGTTGCTTTCCGGAGGGCATCCCAGTCGGATTTTTGTTTCTGCCACCGTACCCCGAACAGCCTGCTCGCCAGGGCATCGCCGGACTCCAAGGCGGAAGCCAGCCTTTTTCCCTCCATCAAAGTATTTACCAGATCCAGTTTCCCCTGCGTATCATCAGGTACGGCTGTATTGAGCAATGCAGCCAGCTTTTTAACACTTCGCTTATAATCGCCGATGATGAATTTATACCATTTGCTGCCATGAGCCATGATAGGCTGCCTGACCTCCAGTACGTCCTGGTCCCAGGCTTCAGGGATAAAAGCCGAATCATATTTACGGTGAAGCTCATTCAGCCGGTTGCCGGTTTCCAGGATATCGGTAATGTCTTTCTGATGGTTCAGCCATGCAGCATCAGTAACGGCCATGGCAGCTGTACCCGGGTTTTTTGCCACCCACTCTGCCGTGGCCAGCAGCTTTTTAGCTTCTGCGAGATCTGCGGGTGCCTGGAATCCCATCAGTTCGGCAAGGGCTTTTGATGCATCACTGAAGCTTTCAGTCAGACTGACGGAGTTCAGCAGAAGTTCTTTAGCGAGTTCTTCATCCTTAGGCAGGAAGAGGGTTAAGCTGCTTCCGTAAAAGGCCAGTTTTTCAGGCTGTCCGATTTTATTAAGCCTTGCCTCGATCTGCCCGGCCATCAGTTCAAAATCCTGAACCTGCCTCGAATCCAGGGATGGCAAATCATCAATATTGATTTTGGGGAATTTATACCCTTCGTTTTCCTTGCTGATCTTTAGCAGGATGCCCATCACTTCGTGGGCCGAGAGTCCGCTTTTTCCAACCGGCCGGTTAACTTCAGTAACATAAGCATTCAGCTCCTGAATAAGCGGCTCCAGCAAGCGCACTTCTTCTTCAAGATGAGCAACCGTAGGTTTGCCGAGTTCCAGGATACGCTTAAGTTCCGAATGCAGTTCACGTTTATTGGCCTTGTGGCTGTGAAGTTCAAGGCAGGCTTCTCCAAGATTAATACTGTCCAGCCTTCTTTTTACCACTTCAAGTGCCGCCATCTTTTCTGCGACGAACAGCACTTTTTTACCATTTCCTACGGCATTGGCGATCAGGTTGGTAATGGTCTGGGATTTCCCGGTCCCCGGCGGCCCCTGGATCACCATGTTCCGGCCTTCATGAACGGCCAGCATGGCAATCACCTGCGAGCTGTCGGCATCCACTACCTGTAACAGCTGATCCGCATCGGTTTCTTCATCAAGTTTGTGCTCTTCTCCGAAAGTGGGCTGTGGCTCATTGAAACCGCTGCCGAATAAAGACTGCAGGATCGGATGATCGAAAGGCTTTTTGCTGTCCGGCCATCCGGTGCTGTCAAGATCATGGTAGATCATAAATTTACCGAAGGAAAAGAATCCCAATTCAATGGCATCAGGGTCTACTTTCCAGTTCTCGAGATGGCTTATATGCTGCTGGATTTCATTGAAATAAGCGGTCAGGTCCAGATCCTCTTCTTCAGGAAGATCGGGAACGGTCAGATTAAAATCTGCCATCATCTTGGCCTGAAGCGATAAGTTTGCTCCTATTTCTCCGCCGGTATAGCGCAGCCTGAACCTTTCGCTGGCACTGGAACGCTCCAAAGCGACAGGAACCAGTACCAAAGGAGCCTGTCTTACTTCTTCGGTATTGCCTTTTTCAAACCAGTTGAGCATGCCCAGCGACAGGAATAATGTATTTACCCCTTGTTCTTCAATGCTTGTTCTTGCGGCATAATAGGTATTAAGGATTTTTGTCTGAAGCTTCTTCTCGGATTCATTCGTCTGCAGCCGGGTATCGTTATAGGCATCCTGCAGTTCGGCATCTGAAAGCGGCGGAAGCTCGAAAAGCTCTTCTTCGTCATCTTTTCCGGCCCTTCCCAGAAAGGTCATGGCCTTATTCTGCTTTACCAGGATCTGGTAAATGGAACGTGACTGTTCCTGTACGATATGCAGCCCGCGGGCTTTCGGAATTTTGTAATTTAATAAGGTATTGCGCATCCCAAGATCCAGCAGCTCTTTTCTTGCAGCTTCCAGCTTGGGAAGTATAAGGTCTTTCATAATTGTGATTATCGGACTCCTAATGTAGAAAAAAAATGGTAAATATTGAAACGGAATGGTATAAGAAAGTATGCAGTAAAACTATTTTTTGTTTTACATGTCGCATCTTTTTCTCCTAAGAAACTGTTTAGATTCATTTTATAAATAATTTCACGCAGATTATGGTGATCACGCAGATTTTAATGTCATTTATTTAGATCTGCTGAATCTGAAAAACAGTAAAAATAAGCTTTAAAGGTCTTTATAAAGTTTCGATCCTAGAATTTGAACAGACTCTATTTTTCGTCGCTCTAATTTGGATAACTATCATCCATACATCTATTTGATACTGCAAATATCCATCACGAGAGTGCCAGAAGTCATCGTATAAAAAAGTTTGTAAAATATATTAATCGGCTATACCATTAGAAGAGGGATTTCAGGAATCTTTTTGTATTTTAGGGAGATATTTACTATACAACTCCCATTACGCAATGAATTCTGCTGAAAAGATTTACCTTGACAATAATGCCACTACCCGTCTGGATGACCGGGTGCTGCAGGCGATGCTCCCTTTTTTTACGGAATACTATGAAAATGCCGGAAGCAGCCATCTGGCAGGGCTTATCGTTAATGAATATGTAGACAATGCAATCTGGCAGGTCTCAGATCTGATCGGGTGCAGGCCTGAAGAACTGATTTTTACTTCCGGGGCCACTGAAGCCATCAACCTGGCCATCCGGGGAGTCTCAAATGCGACAAGGAATCATTTTGTAACGGTAAGTACGGAGCATAAAGCCGTACTGGATACGGTAGAACATTATACAGAAAACGGAAATTATACCCATACGTTTCTTCAGGTCGGAAAAGACGGGCGGGTTGATCTGGATGCCCTGGATGCTGCCTTATCTGAAAATACCTTAATGGTCAATGTAATGCTGGTCAACAATGAAACCGGCACGGTTCAGGACATAAAAAAAATCAGTGAAATAATTCATGCGAAAGGAGCCTTCCTTCTCTGTGATGCTACGCAGGCCGTAGGAAAAATACCGGTTGACGTCCATGATCTGGGGATTGACCTGATGCCTTTTTCGGCCCATAAACTTTACGGTCCTAAAGGCATAGGTACCCTGTATGTTTCCAAAAAGTTAAAATCTTATCTTCAGCCACAGATTACAGGCGGCGGGCAGCAGAACAACCGGAGAAGCGGCACCCTGAATGTTCCGGGCATCATCGGGTTCGGAAAAGCCTGTGAGATTGCCGCACGTCATATGCAGCAGGATTACCTTCAGATAAAAAATCTTCGCGATCATCTGGAACATGAACTGTTAAAAATCGAAGGAACTTTTGTTAACGGTTCATCAGAGCACAGAATCCATACGACTGCCAACCTCTGTTTTCCGGGGGTGCTTTCAGAACAGCTGATCATCTCCCTGCAGCATATTTCGGTTTCCAATGGGTCTGCCTGTTCTTCGGTTACCGCAAAACCCTCTCACGTATTAAAAGCAATGGGATTATCTGACGAAGAAGCCTTAAGCTCCATCCGTTTCAGCCTGGGCAAGTTCAACACCAGAGAACAGATTGATTATACGGTGAGCAGGATGCATAAATTAATACAGCAGCTCCGATAAATTCCCGGAACTGCTGTATAATGGTATTGTTATGTACAGCTTTCTGATATTTCTTAAAGAAGCTTATCAAAATGGATGGGAAGATCATAAATCCTTTTTCCCGTAGCATGGTAAACTGCATTGGTAATGGCCGGCGGCATTCCCACTCCACCGATTTCCCCTACGCCTTTTACACCCAGGTCATTGACGAACTTATCATTTTCCTCAACGAAAAGTACCTGCAGGTCATGGATATCGGCATGCACCGGGATATGGTATTCTGCCAGGTCATCATTCATGTATTTACCCAGACGGTGATCCAGGATGGTTTCTTCATGAAGTGCCTTGCTGATTCCCCAGATCATTCCGCCCAACAGCTGGCTCTCGGCAGTTTTGGGATTGATGATCTTTCCGGCGGCTACCGCAGTCAGTGCTCTTTTAACTTCGATTACCCCAAGCTGCTCATCCACCTCAACTTCCACAAATACCGCACTGTGAACCGCACGGGCTTTTTTACCGTAGGTCAGTGGATTGGGCATGGCTGAGTTGGTAGTTTTGATTGCTTTCCCATCATTGGCTTCCATGATTTCCTTGTAACTGATCTTTATTTCCGGATTTTCTTTATGGATGATGTATCCTCCTTTAAAAATTACTTCTTTCAGTTTGGTATCTGCTAATACAGAATCTTTCAGGGATTTTGCTTTTTTATATAATTTCTTATTTAAAGCCTGACACGCTGCCTGAACTGCCGGTCCTACAGTTGCCGTAGTGAAAGATCCTCCCTGAATCGGGGCAAACGGTAGGGCACTGTCAGCATAGGAAAAAGTAACATCTTCCAAAGGCAGTCCGAGTTCATCAGCTGCAATCTGGATCATAATGGTAAAGGTGCCTGTCCCGATATCAGTAACGGCGCTTTTAATCTCCACTTTGCCGTCTGTATTCATAATGGCTTCGGCACGTCCTAACAGCCTGTTGGCATCCCACATTCCGGTGGCCATTCCGTAGCCTACCAGCTTGTTTCCACGCTTCATGCTTCTGGGAACAGGATTTCTCTGATCCCAACCGAACTGACTTGCTCCGCGCAGGTAACATTCCCTGAGTTCCTTGCTGGAATATTCTTTTTCGCTGCTGTAATCAATTTCAGAATAATTGATCATCCTGAGCTCAACAGGATCAATATTCAACTGATAGGCAATCTCGTCCATGGTCACCTCAATCGCATGCATTCCGGTACTTCCTCCGGGTGCCCTCATATCCAGCGGACTATAGACATCCAACGGTACAATCTTATGCTCTAATAAGGTATGTTCTGCCGGATACAGCATATTGGCCCAGTTGACAACAATTTCCACATAATCTTCAAACCGGGAAGTTTCCCCTGTTGCCTCGTGGAAGATGGCATTCACTTTTCCGTTTTCATCAGCCCCGAATTTCGTATGCTGCAAAGTAGGAGGACGGTGCCCGATCATATACATCTGAGCCCTGTCCAGTGTTACCCTTACATTTCTTTTCAGCTGCAGGGAAGCCATCACCGCCATAAAAAGCTGATGCTGAGGCCGCAGTCCGGATCCGAATCCTCCCCCCACGAACGGAGAGATGATCTGTACATTTTTCATTTTCAGTCCGAACACATTCGCCACATACATCTGGGAGTTAATGGTACCCTGTGTTTTGTCATAAATCTTCAATTTCTCTTTGCCTTCATAAATAACCGTGGAAGCAAACAGTTCCATCGGGTTATGATGCTCTGTCCCGTGGCTGAAGGTACTGTCTGTTTTGATGAATGAATTTTTATAGGCTTTTTCAAAGTCGCCTTTCGGAGGCGGAGGCGGCGGTTTCAATAATGAAGCCAGTCCTTTTTTAGGGTCACGGGATTTCTTAAGGTTGGCCGTAAGGTCAGTTTCAAATTCTTCTTCCTCGTATTCAATATGAAGCTTCTTTGCTGCCAGGCGTGCCATTTCAAATGTATCGGCCACCACCAGTGCAATCGGCTGTCCGTTATACCGGATCTCATTATCTTTCAACGGTTTAAAAACCAATCCCGGCGGTGCGTCCATATCAGCGTACTGAAGGTCAAACCAGGCTGTTGAAGGCCTGTTGTCATGGGTAAAAACCTCAACAACGCCTTCAAGCTTTTTAGCTTCTTCCGTATTAATCGATTTAATCTTACCTTTGGTTACGGTACTGTTGACCACATAGCCGTATAAAAGATCATCTGCATGATAATCACCGGCATACTTGGCACTTCCGGTCACTTTCAGAGGGCCTTCCAGGCGGCTTTGCGGAGTTCCTATAGAGGGTATATTGTTCATATTTTCTGTTTTGATTGGTATTGTTTCGGATTATAAGGACGGTTTTGCGCCCGGTCTCTGCGATTCCGGGTTCAATGCCATAATGCTGTTCCGGACAATAGCTCTTTTGGCCAAAGTGATTTTAAAATGGTTGTTTTCAAAGCCTTGGGCTCCGTTCAGCATGATCTCTGCTGCTTCAGCGAAGTGTTCTTCTGACGGTGCTTTGCCTTTAAGGTAATCTTCCGCCTCCGCACTGCGCCATGGCTTATGGGCAACGCCGCCCAAAGCGATCCTGGCTTCTTTGATCAGTCCGTCTTCGATATCAAATCCGGCTGCTACTGAAACCAGCGCAAAGGCATAGGAATTTCTGTCCCTGAGTTTTAAATAAGAATAATATTCAGAAAAGCCCTGTTCCGGGAGTTCGAGCCCTGTAATGATTTCTCCGGCCTGCAGGTTATTATCCAGATGCGGGGTATCTCCTGGGAGCCTGTGAAAATCGGCAAACGGCAGTACGCGTTCCCCCTGTGGTCCTGAAATATGAACTTTTGCATCCAGAGCCGCTAAACCTACACACATATCGGAAGGGAAAACAGCAATACAGTTTTCATTATGCCCGAGAATGGCGTGAATACGGTTATATCCTTTAGTGGCTGAGCATCCGGTTCCCGGTTCCCTCTTATTGCAGGGAACGGCAGGATCGTAGAAATAATAGCATCGGGTCCGCTGCATCAGGTTTCCGCCGTTGGTCGCCATATTCCGGATCTGCGCCGAAGCACCTGCCAGGATTGCTTTTGAAAGCAATGGGTACCGGTTTTCTATTACAGGATGATAGGCAGTCTCTGCATTGGTCATCAGGGCACCGAGCATAACGCCTCCATCTTCGGTATCGGTAATGTCATTGAGGCCGGAGATCCTGTTAATGTCTACCAGGGTATCGGCTTCGGTAACAAAGTATTTCATCAGGTCAATGATATTGGTACCGCCGGCCAAGGCTTTATAATCATTATTTTCGCTCAGCAATGAAACGGCATGATCGAGGTTTGTCGCTTTGATGTAAGAAAAATTGTTCATTGCATATCCTGTTTTACCGCCATAATGGCATTAATAATTCCTCTGTTGGCACCGCAGCGGCAAAGGTTCCCGCTCATCAGATCCTGCACTTCCTCACGGCTGTTTGCTTTCCCTTCGCTGAGAAGCCCTACCGCACTGCAGATCTGGCCCGGTGTACAGTAGCCGCACTGGAAAGCATCATGTTCAATAAAAGCCTTCTGTACAGGATGCAAGTTATCTTCAGTCCCTATTCCTTCTATGGTGGTAATTTCTGCGCCGTCTTTCATAACGGCGAGCGTGAGACAGCTTAAGACCCTTTTTCCGTCTACCAGAACGGTACATGCCCCACATTGCCCGTGGTCACAGCCTTTTTTGGTTCCGGTAAGATGCATGGTGTGCCGAAGCGCATCCAGTAAAGATACCCAGGGTCTGAGCTCAAGCTCATGGTCTTGTCCGTTTACCCTAAGCTTGATGGATTGGTTATTCTGATCAGGCATATTGTATTTAATTTGGTGTTGTAAAAATCTATGCAAAAAAAGAACCGTAATCCAATGATGCGGCAAACTGTGGTACATTATAAACAGGTGATTATTATCGTGAATAAGGCCAGTTTATTATTTGATATAAGAAATCCGTTTAAATTCGAATAACCTCAATCAGGGAATAGTATTAATTAAACACAATGATAACAGGGATTTATCCAACTTAATTTAACTTTGAAATACAGCAGTTCACTTATCTTAAACAGCCTGAATTCTTAATAAGCTTAATCAAATTCTTAAATAATTAAATTTAACTCCAAATCAAAGATTTGACAGAACGAAAAGAAGAGAACCGATTTTATTCTATTCCCGAAAATTATGGTGTTTATGAAGATTTTTCTATTGGAAAGCTTATTAACAGAAAAACCCTGTCAAAGTTTTAAACTCTGACAGGATTCATCAAATAGAATTTTATTTTAGGAAGATTTAATAAAATCAATGCCTGTATTTATCTTTAAGCTCAAATACGTGAAGTACCTGTGGAAATAAGGCCTGCATGTATTCTTCTGCCCCTTTTACCGAACCGGGGAAAGTAAGTACTAAGGTTTGTCCGCTGAAACCGGCTACACTTCTCGACAGCATGGAAGTTTTGATGCGCTCCTGTCCATAGTTCCGGGCGGTTTCCATAATTCCGGGCATAGGACGGTCGATCATCGGTGATACGGCATCCGGGGTAACGTCTCTTGCTGAAGCTCCGGTACCGCCGGTAAAGATCACCAGGTCCATGTTTTGATCTTTGTATTCCGCAAGCGTATTCTGAATGATGTCAAACTCATCAGGCACTACCGTATATTCAATATCTCTGCATCCTGATTCCTCTAATTTTGCAAGGATGACCTTTCCTGAGCGGTCTTCATTTTTTCCCTGATGAATACTGTCTGAACAGACCACAACAGCAGCTTTAATACCTTCCGCAGGATATTTACGGTCTGATTTCCCTCCTGTTTTTTTCAGAAGCTTGATGTTTTGTATTTCCACCTGCTTGTCAATCGGTTTCAGCATATCATACATGACCAGAGCCGCTACGGAAGCACCGTGCATGGCTTCCACTTCCACGCCGGTTTTATAAACGGTGTGCACCTCCACTGAAATAACCACAGATAAGCCTTGAATTGCATAGGTAACGGAAGTATATTCCACCGGAAGCGGATGGCAGTCCGGGATTACATCACTGGTTTTTTTAACGGCAAACAATGCAGCGACCCTTGAAAATTCAAAAATATCTCCTTTCGGGACTTTCCGCTGCTGTATAGTCTCGATGGTGGCTATCGATGAAGTCTTTACTGTAGCCGTAGCCACCGCTTTGCGTAAAGTGGATGATTTATGTGTGATATCTACCATGTTATTTCAATTATTGATTTTCCATTGATGGGAATCGTCTTCAAATACTTCTCTTCCCCAGACCGGAAGGTCTTTCTTTATCCTTTCCACTACTTCATCACAGCTTTCCATAGCGGCTTTCCTGTGCTTTGATGAAGTAAAAACAAACAGGCAGATCTCCCCTGTTTTTATGGTACCCAGGCTGTGATGGATGTGCATGCAGGTAAGGTCATATTTCGCAAAGACCTCTTCTCTTATTTCATGCATCTTTTCAAGGGCCATTTCCTCATAGGCTGTGTATTCAATGGCCTGAACTGTTTTGCCTTTCACGACATCTTCCCGGATCTGGCCCAGGAAAATACTGTGCGCTCCGATGTTTTTCTTGGCAGAGTGTTTAGCAATACTTTCCGAGATAAATACAGGATATATGGCCCCCTGAACAAATATATTTTTAAAATCTTTTTTCATGTTCTTTGTTTTGTAATGCTGTTATTCCGCCTTTCAGATGGCTGATCTTTATAGCGGTTCCATAGGCTGCGATCAATAATTCTGCTGCCTTCAGGCTCCGCTTTCCGCTTTGACAGAACAAGATGATTTTCTGCGCTTTAAGATCAATGTCCGGCACTTCAATCTTTATTTGAGATAAAGGAACCCGGAGGTGAGGAAAACCGGCTTCAGGAAGTTCATCCCTTTCCCGGACATCCAAGGCAATAATATCAGGCTGTAATACGGCCTCCAGAAAATCATCAGCCTCAATTTCTTCAATATCAGAAGAAGGCAATCCGCAAAGCCAGCGGTAATCAGTTTTTTCAAAATGGTGCCTGTCTTCAGGAATAAGATTTAAAGTACTGCTTCTCTTGGTAAGATCTATAGTCAGATTTTCATAGGTCAGCATATTAAAAGTGAGAAGGCGGCCTGTCAGCACTTCGCCGATGCCTGTAATCAGCTTGATGACTTCATTAGCCTGCAAGGTCCCGATCATTCCGGGCAGTACCCCCAGCACACCGGCCTCGTTGCAATCCAGGACTTCATCAGAAGCCGGCGGTTCTGGAAAGAGATCACGGTAACTGATCCTATCTTCTTCATTGACTTCACTATTAAATACCGCTACCTGGCCTTCATACTGAAATACCGCTCCGAAAACCAGGGGCTTCTGCAGGAGGAAACAGGCATCACTGATCAGGTATCTTGAGGCAAAATTATCCGTACAGTCAGCTATAATATCGTATCCTTCTATTAATTCCCAGGCATTTTTTGCAGTAACCTCATCGGTATACGCTTCAATGGTAATTTCCGGATTCAGCTTTCTGAGACTTTCAGCTGCCTGTATGGCTTTCAAACTGCCCACATCTTCAGTGGTGAACAAAGTCTGCCGCTGAAGATTGCTTAAAGCAACCCGGTCATGGTCTGCAATACCAATGGTTCCTACGCCCGCCGCGGCAAGATACTGCAGGACCGGACATCCCAGTCCGCCGGCACCGATGACCAGCACTCTGGCGTTCAGGAGTTTTTCCTGCCCTTCTATTCCGAAACCGGCCAGTGCGTAATGCCGGGCATATCTTTCATTGTTTTGTTTCATATTATCCGCCGGAATAGGGAGGCATGAGGGCCACTGTATCATGAGTATTCAGTTCCGTATTTCCTTCCGTCATTTTTTTGTTGACTGCTACGGCATATTTCATACCGGAAAGCTGGGGAAACTGCCCGGCCAGCTGTTGTTTTAAAGTGTCCGTATCAGATGCGGTAAGCGTCAGTTCCTTACCGGTAATTTCAGCGATCCGCCCGAATGTAATAATCCTTATTTCCATATTAATCTGCCTTATGAATTATGATCTCAGAAATATTTTTAACATATCTCCGCCCTGTTGCCTGATCACTGGGAGTAACGAGACTGATCCCGTCTTCTTTTTTCAAAGCGGAAACGCCGTCAGATTCCGTTACAACCATGGCATTTTTCCCTGCTGTTGAATTAAACAGTTCATTCCAGGAATACACCACTTTATATCCGTCATCCGCTACGCAGACCAAATAAAATGTGCTGAGCTCTTTCGGAGATGAAACATTGAATTTTACCTGACTTAAAAGATCTTTAAGCCATACCCCTTTGAGGTTTTTCAGTGTCTTTTTAAATTCCATTTTATGATTCAGGATATCCAGGCTTTTGATTTCATGGACGGTATATTTATTTAAATCTGTAAAAGAAACGGTGACAGGCTGCGCAATATCTCCTTTGATCTGCAGGGATGAAGCATGCTGTGCTTTTATAGTTGCCGTCAGGAACAGCAGAATTGTTACAATGTATTTCATGAATTACGCTTTTGTCAGTAAAAGTTTGTAGGAAGCCATGAGCAATACTGTTGCCAGTACGTATTTTAAAACATTCTGATTGAATTTTTTCGATCCGAAATAAGCACCCAATAATCCGCCCGTAAAGGCTACTATTACATACATCATCATATTATCGGTAAAATGAATCCCCTGGGTAAGCATCCCTCCCAGCCCGGAAAGAGAATTTACAAATATAAATGCCGCACTTATGGCAGCGGTCTGTTTCTGGTTGGTCCATTTAAGCAGAAGCAGGATGGGGGAAAGAATGATGCCGCCTCCGATACCAATCATTCCGGATAATAAGCCGACAATCCCGCCGGTGATTACGGCCACCGCCATATTCTGTTCTTTAAGTTCATGGTCTTCCGCATTCCTGAAAAAGAAAAACCGGATAATCGGGAACAGCAGCAGTATACCCAGGATCCTTTTGTAAATATTTTCTTCCACGGTAATCATCCCACCTATAAATGCCAGCGGAACGGATGCCGCTGCAATAGGAATAAAAAGTTTCCTGATAAAATATCCGCCGCGGTAGTATTGGATAAAGGAAGTGAGCGACACAAAAAGGTTCAGCACCAAAGCCGTCGGTTTCATTTCCTCGGGGGCCACCCCATAAAGGGCCATTAACGCAAGATATCCGCTCGCCCCTCCATGGCCTACCGCAGCATAAAAAAACGCAACGGCGAACAGAATGCCATAAAATAATTCTATACTCATTAATTTCTTTATTTTTTAATGCAATCAAAATAACAATTATATCGGTAATAAATGGACTTCTACCCGATCTCCTTTCAAACATCCTGTAGAGTCTTCCGGCAGCACGATGAAACAGTTTGCCTGGGCAAATGAATGAAGCCGGTATGATTCCTGTGCATACAGCGGACTTACTTCTTCCTGCTCTTCATCATAATACGCTTTCAGGAAATGCGTCAGCCCGGCAGATTTTTTATAATCATTAGAAACGATTGCTTCTTTTTTCTTTACTGAATTTTTTAGCCCCGTTAACTGTTCAAGGGCCGGTAAAACGTATTCGTAGAAACACGTCAATGATGAAGACGGATTCCCGGGAAGACCGAATATCAGTTTGTCATCTTTCGTCCCGAAAAACAAGGGTTTGCCGGGTTTCTGTTTTATTTTATGAAATTGCTGAATGACTCCGCACTGTTCCGCAGCTGCCGTCACAAAATCATAGTCGCCCACACTTACTCCGCCGTTTAGAAGGACCACATCGCTTACGGTTAATGCCTGTTTCAGAACCTGCATCAGTTCTTCAGGATGGTCCCCGGCAGTAAAAATCTGGATATCCGTAATCCCCGTTTTCCGCAAAGCAGCTTTAAGCTGAAATGAATTGGCTTCAAACACCTGTCCGAATACCAAGTCATGGCCCGGATCCTGCAATTCGTTTCCTGTAATAATAATGGCTACAGCAGGCGGTACATATACCTCAACACGGTCATGCCCGATTCCTGCCAGAAAACCAATCGCTGCAGGCGAAAGATAAGTGCCTGCAGCCATAGCAGCTTCCCCTTTCCTCACTTCCGAGCCTTTAGGACGCACATTCAGGCCTGAGCTCAGGGCATCATCCGAAATCATCAGACGACCATTTTCAATTTTTATTTTTTCCTGCATCACTACCGTATCGGCCCCTTCAGGCAAAGGTGCACCAGTGAAGATTCTTGTGGCTTCGCCGGTTTCAATGGTCAGCAACTGTGAAGTTCCGGCGGCCATTTCGCCTTTTATCATCAGCGGATTGTTCCGGTCTTCAAATTTCAGTGCATAGCCGTCCATTGATGATTGGGGGAACGCAGGAATATCAGTACGTGCCGTAATATCTGAAGAGACAACCAGCCCTGCAGCTTTTGAAAGCGGGACTAAAGCCGTTTTTTTCGTCGGTATATTCTGTAAAATAATCTGTTGTGCTTCTTGTACTGAAATCATTGGTTGTTAATAAGTTTTTGATAATCTTCCGGAGTATCGATATCCACGGATCCTTTTTCAAACATCACCTGTCCGACATCATCCCGGTATTTTATAAGAAGTTTTTTGGCCCCTTCATGGCCATTCAGCTGAAATAAGTCACTGAAATAAGAACGGCTGAACAATACGGGGGTTCCCAATGTGCCGGAATAGTGTGAAGCAATAATCCCTTTTGCTGATGACTGCCTTTTTTCGATCAGTTCTGAAAATACTGAGGCATTGATATTCGGCTGGTCGCAGACGGTGATCAGGATATTTTGTGTTTCAGGATATGCTAACAGCATTTCATTCAAGCCTTTGTGAATGGATGAAGCCATGCCTTCCTGCCACTTTTCATTCTGTATGGTTCCGGCAGATCCGGTTTCTTTCTCGATTCCAGAATTTTCGTTTCCTGTAACGACTATAACTTTGGAACTCACGGCCAAAGCCTGTTCCACGGTATGGCCCAGCAGCGTTTTGCCCTGATAATCCAGAAGCTGTTTTGGCTGCCCTAATCTTGATGAATTTCCTGCGGCCAGGATAATGATTCCGGTATTCTCCTGTGTCATCCTCCAATGGTTATCATGCTTCGGTTATCCAGTGTGCTGGTATCAATATCCTGAAAAACCCCTGAAAACTGTCCTCCCAATGCCTTGTGTTTTGCTTTGATGGTACCTTCTATCAACGGCATGATTTCTTCCCCCCTCCGTAAAGCACTTAAAAGATCCATTTCTCCTTTTGAAAACAGGCAGTTTTTGAGTTTACCGTCTGCGGTAAGCCGGATCCTGTTGCAGGAAGAGCAGAAAGGAGCGGTCATGGTGCTGATTACGGCAAAATTTCCGGCAAAACCGGGTATTTTGAATTTCTTGGCTGTATCATGGGCTTCCGGTTCGATAGCGAAAATATCATACCGGCTCTGTACTTCTGCCAGTATTTCTTCGAGTGTAAATACCTGATTGCTTGTCCAGCGGTTACCGCTGAACGGCATAAATTCAATGAAACGGACTTCTATCTGAGAATCCCGCGTCATTTCTATAAAATCAAGGATTTCGTCATCATTCAATCCTTTCATCAATACAACGTTAATCTTAACGCGGAAATTATTCTGGATCAGCAGATTGATATTGTCCCTGACTTTCTGAAAAAGGTCTCTTCGGGTGATTTTTTTAAATTTTTCGGCGTCAAGGGTATCCAGGCTTATGTTAATAGTTCTCACCTGAGCTGACACCAAGTTGTCCATCATTTCATTAATCCGTACGCCGTTGGTCGTGATCGCTAATTCAATGCCCAGTTGCCCTAATTTATCAATGATTACCGGGGCATCTTTTCTTACCAGAGGCTCACCGCCTGTCAGTCTTATTTTTTTTACGCCGTGCGATACGAAAAGTTTTGCTATGGTTTCTATTTCATCCGGCTGCATGAGTTTTGCAGCGGGTGCAAAAGCATATTTCTCATCCGGCATACAGTAGAAACACCGCAGGTTGCAGTTGTCTGTAAGTGAGATCCGAAGATAGTCGTGTACGCGTCCGAAAGTATCCGTTATCATTATATTTTATTTGTCACAATCACCATGAACGGCATTATGAATTTTATCTGTCTTATATCTCAAGGAGCTTCCTTTTCTATCCTCCAGTACTGCTTTGATTTCCGAAATTATCGAAAGGGCGATCTCTTCTGAGGTTTCCGCCCCTATATCGAGGCCTACGGGGCCATACATCCTTTCCAGGTGTTGCGGCGTGACAGCAAATCCTTCATTTTCAAGGTCATCAATCATCCGGTTCAGCTTTGTTTTTGGTCCCAGGATCCCGATATAACGGCTGTTGCTATGGGTAAGTAAATCTCTCAGCACTGTCAGGTCATACCGGTAATTGTGGGTCATCAGGACAAAGAATGTATGATCATCTATAACCCTATCATTCAGGAAATCTTCTGCTGCGGTTACCTTTACTGTTTTTGCACACGGAAACCTTTTTGTCGTAGCGTGTGCAGGCCTTCCTTCTCCGACGGTTACTTCCCAGCCCAGTACCGATGCAATTTTCGTTAACGGTTTTACATCATTTCCGGCACCTGCAATAATGAGTGATACGGCCGGTGCCATATATTCAATCAATGCCTCGCAATCTTCTCCTTCATAGGTTATGCTTTTACTAAGGGTAACCTTATTTTCAAATGTTTTACGAATGTCGCCTAATAAAAAATCAAGTCCATCCCGTGATGCAGTCTGCCCGTCTTTTCTGTACATCAGTACCGTTCCCGGCTGTGCACTTCCTCTTACAAGTGAAAAAAGGCAGACCAATACGGCATCTTCCCGTCTGTCCACAATTTTTTCCAGCATCTTAACCGGATTCTGTGTATCACGTGCAAATATCGGTTCAAAAAGGATATGGACAATTCCGTTGCATCCCAGCTGTATACCGAAATCTGCATCTTCATCATTACTGGTATCATACGTAACGAGCTTATTCTGCTGCTGCTGAATGGCCAGCAAAGCTTTTTTCAGGGCATCGCCTTCCAGGCATCCTCCGCTTATGGCTCCGGTTAACTGTCCGTCTTCCGTAACCAGCATGCGGGCTCCGGGCTGCCTGTAGGAAGATCCCGTAACCTTGACCACAGTCGCGAGGGCCGTTTTCGTGCCTTCTGCTTCTGCTTTACGGTAAGCCCTGATGATATCATTAATCTCTTTCATAAAACCTTTTGGGATAACGGCCTGATCACTTCTTTGAATGTAACTGATCGGTTACCGGTATTGATTGTCTCCTATACTTATCAAAAATTAAGCAAATGTTCAGCCTTACCTTATAAAAAACTTTAATTATCTAAAGTTCATCAATAAATCCTACGTGTTTCCAGCTTATAAACATTGGTATCTTATCTGCTGACGTCTGCATTATATCTTTAGCAGATCGAACGGCAGGGTTCTTATCCTTTTTCCGGTCAGGTCAAAAACAGCATTCGCCAGTGCGGGAGCAAATGGAGGCAATCCCGGTTCTCCAACCCCTCCGGCATCTTCTTTATTTTCCATGATATGTACTTCAATGGGTGGAATATCATAAATCCGCGGAAGCTGGTAGGAATGGAAATTGGCTTTATCTGCCATACCGTCTGTAAAAGTCTGTGCATCCATGGTTGCTGCGCCCAGCGCCATTACAATAGAACCTTCCACTTGGGCTTCGATAATGTCAGGGTTGACATACCATCCGCAATCGATTACGGCCCATACTTTATCGATCTTCACGCCTCCTCCTTTCTGTTTTGAAACCTTGACCACCTGGCCTACGGTACTGTCAAAACATTCGGTAATGGCAATCCCGTATCCTTTATGCTGAGCGTTATTTTTCCAACGGCTGACTTCTTTCAGCCTGTCGATCAGCTTCCGGGTCCGTTCGTTATCCATGTGTATTCTCCTGAATTCCAACGGATCCATATTCATCTGATGGGCAATTTCATCCATAAAGCTTTCATAGGCAAAACCGTTGGTTGATGCATATACGGATCTCCACCACAATACCGGTACCGGGGTTTCAAAAGGAATATCAGAGAATTTAATATTTTTTATCGACTTAAAATAAGGTTCCATGAAACCTTCTGTTGTATTTTCGTTGGCTATACCGCGCTTCTTGTCTGACCAGTGCTTGATATTCTGCCCGACCATACGGAATTTCAGGTCTGTAAGCTTACCGTTTTCAATAATGCTTTCCCCCCTGTAGGAAACACCCGGCCTGAACGGCCCTTGGACTGCATCATCTTCCCTTGACCAGATGACCTGCACCGGTGCATTGATCTTTTTGGAAATGGCCACGGCTTCATTGGGGTAATCGGTAAAAGCTTTACGCCCGAATCCGCCTCCCAAAAACGTCATATTTACAACAACATTTTTAGGGTCCATGCCGAATTCCTTTGCAATATCTTTCTGGATCCAGTCCGGTGCCTGGATCGGTCCCCAGATCTCAATTTTGTCTTTCCGGTAATGGGCGATACAATTTATGGGTTCCATTGCCAGATGTGACTGGTACGGAGTATGGTATACAGAATCTATCTTTTTCCTGTTGGCCCCAGCCTGTATATTCACAACTCCCTGTTCTTTGGCAGGAAGGCCTTCTTCCTTCATCAAAAGCTCATAATGCTTTTCATATATTTTTTTTGTGCTGGTATGTTCGAAGCCCGAATCATCCCAGACTACCCTAAGGACTTTACGACCCTGGAGTGCCGCCCAGCTGTTGTCTGCGATAACAGCAACTCCTTCACGCTGCGTATCGTAGACTTTCATACTGATTTTGATAACGTCCCTGACCCCTTTTATTTTTCTGGCAGCCGTATCATCAAAACTGGCAACTTCCCCCCGCAGTCTCGGGTTTCTTTCCACTGATGCGAACATCATGCCCGGAAGTCTTTTGTCCAGACCAAATACGGCAGCACCATTGGTTTTCAAAGGGGTGTCGATTCTTTTCAGCGGCTTGCCGATAATCTTATATTCTGAGCGCTGTTTTAATGTTACTTTTTCCGGTGCAGGAAGCTGTGATGCCGCAAGCACCAGTTCGCCGTAATGCATCTTACGCCCGGATTTTTCATGAACGATATTTCCGCTTTTGGCCATACATTCATTTACCGGGACTTTCCAGGTATTGGCTGCTGCCTGCCGGAGCATTTCTCTTGCCGTGGCACTTAATTTCAACAGGTTTTTATAGGAAGTCCTGATGGTGGAACTTCCGCCGGTAATCTGGCTTCCGTATTTCGTGCTTCCCTGTGCAAATATCACTTCTATCTGGCTGAGGTCTACCTCGAGCTCTTCTGCAATAATCTGGGGAACGGAGTGGTAAGACCCCTGCCCCATTTCCGCACGGTGATCTACCAAAGTAATCTTACCGGAAGTATTAATGATGATCCATGAATTCATTTCCACACTTTCTGCCAATGCCGTTTCGGGCAGGATGACTTTTGCTGCCGAAACGGAAGGAAATATTCCGAGGCACAGTGCAGCACCTCCCAGACCGGCCAGCTGCAAAAATTTTCTTCTTGAAAGTTCTGATTCTTTAGACATAATTTTTCAGCATTATTTTGCCGGGGCATAGGCGCCGGTTGTTAACCAGGTAATCCAGGCTTTTTTAAATTCTTTATGGGTCAAAGGCGGTTTCTTAAGGCCGTCTGCAGGATTAAATCCGGCAAGTACCAACTCATCATCTGCATGTTTGATAAGGTCTTCCATACTTTTATTCCCGTTCTCCTTTTTGTTCATGAGCTGCTTAGCCAGCTGATACGGGCTTTTCCCTTCAAAGACCATTTTCATATCCGCAGGTGGCAGATGCCATTTGGGACTGCCCGGCGGCATGTGGAGCCCGGGCGTATTTTCATCCTGATGGCAGTTGGCACATTTCATCGCATAAAGCCCTTTGCCATCCGGACCGCGTCTCGGGAACATCCTGTGAACGTGGCTGTCATCTCCCTGCAAAGGAATATCGCCTGCCGGATGGCAGTTCAGACAGCGCGGACTCATCAATACTTTATAGACGTCTCCAAAAGCTTTCACGGAAGCCACGCTGTCTTTCTTAACAACCGGAACAGTAGAATACATTACTTTGTTGTTCTGTGCAACCATTCCGAATGCGCTTACCGATGCCAGAATAACGAGAGCCCCTTCAAAAAAGGTTCTCAGCTTTATCTTTTTTTTACTGAAAAATGTTTTCATATCCATTTTCTTTATCTGTTCCCGTTAAACGTTTCCTTTTTTCTGAATATCCGCAGCAATTTTAATGGCTTTCCTGATCCGCGGATAGGTTCCGCAACGGCATAGGTTTCCCGCCATGGCGATATCAATATCCTCGTCGGTCGGGGAAGGATTTTCCTTTAACAGAACCACAGCTGCCATGATCTGCCCGGAATGGCAGTAGCCGCACTGCGGAACATCAATATCCTGCCATGCCTTCTGTACCGGATGGTCATTATGCTGTGACAGCCCTTCAATGGTAACGATCTTTTTGCCTACCGCCCTTTTTGCCTTGGTAACACAAGACCTTACCGCATCACCATCCAGGTGAAGCATGCATGCCCCGCACTGGGCAACACCGCATCCGAACTTAGTCCCCGTAAGGCCGAGAATATCCCTGACTACCCATAAGATGGGCATATCTTCGCTGATATCAAGCTCGTGATTATTTCCGTTAATATTTAATGAAATCATATCCAATTGTTTAACGTTTTAAAATTTTGTTATTAGCAAATATATTATACTTATCCGGTATTTCCTTATCATTTTTCAAACAGGTTATTAAGAATTTCAAACCTTTTTTCCTGATCTGACGGAAACCAACCGGTGAAAATACATTTTATCTATATACAGATAGACTGATTTTTTATTTTAAATATAGTGATTTGTTATGAATGTGATACCATAATTTATGATTTAATAACAACTTGTAATAAAGCCCGAAAAAGGTTCACCATCAGCCGTATTACATTGGCGAAGGTTTTGTATACGATAACTGACTTTTACTATCCTATTATGAATCTGAATCTTGAAGAAATATTTATCGGAGACCTTAATTTTACATTCGCCTTTGAAATCATTATCAGAACGCTCATCATGTTCAGCATGGTCCTGTTTATCTTACGGATGGCGGGAAAAAAAGGGGTGCGCCAGCTCTCCCTGTTTGAAGTGGCCATTATTATTGCACTGGGTTCAGCCGCAGGAGATCCGATGTTTAATAAAGATTCTTCCATTTTAACCTCAGTGATTGTTTTTGCGGCCATTATCATTCTCTACCGGCTGATTACCCTGTGGGCCAGCAAAAGCGAGAAATTTGAAAGGATTATTGAAGGAGACCCGCTGTATGTGATTGAAGAAGGAGAATTCGTATTATTGGATAACATGAGCCATACGTTTGCAAAAGATGAATTTTTTGCGGAGATGAGACAGATGAGTATTGAGCATCTTGGGCAGATCAAAACAGCTATCTTAGAAACCAACGGAAACATCAGTTTTTATTACTTTCCTGATAATGAAGTGAAATACGGGCTTCCGATACAACCTAAGATCTATGATAAAAATCTGAACAGATAAAAGAAAAAGGAATTCATGCCTGCACCTACTGCGGCAATACGGAGGAACTGGAACCCGGAACAACGGAATGCCCTCAGTGCAAAAGGAAAGAATGGGTAAAAGCACTGAATACGACCCGGCTGACTTAAACCTAATGCATTCCAATCTTCTTATTTGATCTACAATTTTAACGGCAAATCGAAAACTTGGTTTAAAGCAAAAGATAAGACTTATCTGGCAAATATCAATTCAGAAAAAATAACAATCGAATATTTGAATCGTATATTCTTGTGCGCCGTTATTTGTGATGCAAAATATCACCTTTGAAATCTTTGCTCTTTTTGACGTGCAAGCTGCTATACTACTGTTATTTCAATTTTACTTAGGCGAAAAAATCAGAGATGCTCAAAAAAAATGAAGCGGTAATAATTTTTTCGATTAATTTTCAAATATACTCGTATATATGTTTATTATAAAACAATATGGTGATTAAATCTCCTGAATTTTATAGGTTAAAGCGTTTTATCGGAAAAACTAACTTATACAGAAAGCAAATCGATTAAAAAGAGATGATACACAGCTGTAAATGATAAAAGTTATTCCGGAAGCCTAAGCTTTTAACAGCAAAGTGTTCCAGAATAACTTTTGGTGGGTACAGTAAGCATTAAAGCATCAACTGTACTATTTTAAAATGTCTAATTATTTTATTGCAGCTTTCGCTTTTTCAGATTCCATCAAATGATGCTCCAGTGTAGGAAGTGTCGTGCTGGCAAAAGATTTTAAAGAAGCTTCGGAACCTCCTGAGGCTTGCTTTTTGAATTCCGCAATATCCTTGTTATGGTCAGTTACCATTAGGTCAGTATACATACGGTCGAATTCCGCTCCTTTTTTTGCTTTCAGGTCATCATACTGTTTCTGCTGGTCCGCATCCAAAGCAGTTGGCAAAGTATACCCTGAAGCAGTGGCCCATTTTTTAAGCTCGTCATTGGCTTTACCGTGGTCTTTTGCCATCATCTGCCCTAATGATTTTACTGTGGCGTTGGTTGCATTCGTTGCCGCCAGCTGTCCCATCATCACTTCCATCATCCCTCCTTTTGCTGCCGCATCTGCAAATTTTTTGTCCTGGTCACTCAGATTAGCTTTTGTCCCGGTATTCCCGGCCACAGCAGTTGAGTCATTAGCAGTGGTCATCCCTGAATCAGTTGCAGGCGCAGCCATTGCTGAGCTGTCTGAAGGCGTGTCAGTTGATGTCGTTTCATTTTTTTTACATGCTACCATAGAAGCAACGGCTAAAATGGCTAAAATTGAATTTTTCATACTATAATTTAAAATGGTTAAAAAATAAATGGCAATAGATTTATTGCACATCCTACCTGTAACAATTTATTTGCCAAAATGTTAATAAATCGGTTAAAGCTTCTCGATTATAATAAAAAGTGTAGAATGATCCATCTAATACAAGAATATTTAGTACAAAAAGAAATAGAAATAAGTGATTTAATTGTTTCAGAAATATATTAGTTGTAATCACTTCATATCTTTGATAACGGTTAATGATCAGAGATTATATAGAGACATAGGTTTCATTGCATCATATACTGACAACAATGTTGAGAATAGATTCCTCTCTCTCCTGAATACACCAGAAATGAAATCAACCAATTGTTTTCAGGACTGTTTTTATATCCTGTCAATTTATACGATTTTCTGATCGGCCTTTATTTTATCGAGCTCCAGTTTAAGGCAACCCAGTATAAATTCGCTGTAATATAGCTGGGCCTTAACAGGCAGGGTCCGGGAATGCAGATCGAGCTTTTCTGAAAGAATGATCCTTCCATGGTGCGATATGGAGAAGAAAGCATACAACTTATGACGCGATTCCTTTACCGGTGATGCATAGCCTGTAACCGCCAGCGACCAGTCGCTTTTAAATTTCCTCCCGACGGCCAGTGCCATTTCTTCTGCAGCAGCAGGAGATACCGCATCACAGAAAAGTGTTTTCTCATGATTTATACCGAAAAGGCTGTCATTATCACCAGGCATATAAACGGTTACCCCTCCTTTAAAGAATCCGGAAGCATTACTGATCTGGGAAAACGAAAACTGAAGAAATCCGGAAGTTACATTTTCAGCAATGGAAACCGTTTCATCAATTTCCACTAGCTGCTCTCCTATATATTTCAGCAGATTCTGTAGCTCAGCCAGAAAGTATATGAACGACTTGGCATTCAGCTGTTCAATGGTCAGATCAATTTTTGAAGATTTTAAAATCATAAAGCGTGGGTTTTGCTTGTCATTTCAAATTTACACACAGGCGATCAATGGTCTGTTCTGTCAGGCTGTAAGATGCTGAACAGCCCGTTAAGAACAATTGTTTTCATTCCTGTTGTACGCATCATCTAAAATCACGCCAATACATTACAATGGGCTAGATTTCAGTTTCATGCATAGATGTTATCTTATAACCTGCATAACAAATACAGATCAACCGGCTGTTGAACAATAGTTTTAGTGAGTAGACCTCATCAAAGTCTGGATCAGTAAATAATAGCCTTAGAACTATTTAGAATTTATTCCACACAATAATTTCACATAGATGATAGGATCGCGCAGATTTTTTTGTGCACTTAAATCTGTTAAATCTAAAAATAAACTTTAAAAACTTTTTATTAAGTTTCAATGCTCACTTAAACAGGATCATAAATCATGTTGTTTCATTTATTATCATATTTTAATGATAACAATATAACCATCACTCCAGTGTTCAGAAACTTAATTAAAAGTGGTTAAAATAGGACAAATGATAAGATAAGTCTACTTTATTATATCCAAAAAATAACGAAAATATGCAAGTACAGTTTTTATTTACAAACCATTTAGCACTGATAATCATAACGTTAAAATATTATAAAATGGTAATTCCTCACTTCAAGCAAAGTTTATGCAAAAACCAATTACGGCAATAGATAAAGTATATCAAAAAAGTGGAGTTATTTATGTATATTTGCAACTGATTCTCATGTTTAATTTGAGTTTTCATGGTTATTAGTTTT
This sequence comes from Chryseobacterium gregarium DSM 19109, assembly GCF_000430845.1. Lineage (GTDB taxonomy): Bacteria > Bacteroidota > Bacteroidia > Flavobacteriales > Weeksellaceae > Chryseobacterium > Chryseobacterium gregarium. The sequence goes on from NZ_AUMU01000003.1 coordinate 154,525, forward strand.
TATCCTCGGGACATCCCGGGGATTTTTTGTTTTTTATAAAATGTTGATATCTTGAAATTTTATATATAGAGGTTAACAATATTATTAATTTATCAGACTCTGTTAATGGCTAATTCTTTATTTAATAAATCAATTAATTTATTTTCTGTATCTCTCTCATATATTTAAGTTGTACTATTATGAATTTTACCCAATAACTTTTGAATAAGATTTAACCAAAGACAGAAAATTTCATCCAAACAACAGAAATGGCTGTTCAGGATAATAAATAAAAAACATATATTATTAATATTTTGTGGTTCGTGTGAAGTAAAAAGGCTCTCAATAATGAGAGCCTTTTACTATTTCATGTATAATTAAGCAATTACTTTGCAATGCTTCTTGAAATAACGATCTTCTGGATTTCAGAAGTTCCCTCGTAGATCTGGGTGATTTTTGCATCTCTCATCATTCTTTCCACATGGTATTCTTTCACATATCCGTATCCGCCGTGGATCTGTACCGCTTCAATGGTGGTATCCATAGCTACCTGGGAAGAATATAACTTAGCCATGGCACCGATTTCAGAAATATCTTTTCCTGCATCTTTTTCAACAGCAGCTTTATAGCAAAGCATTCTTGCCGCTGTGATCTGGGTTGCCATATCCGCCAGTTTGAAAGCAATCGCCTGGTGGTTAATAATCTCGGTTTTGAACGCTTTTCTTGTTTTGGCATATTTCAAAGCCAGTTCATATGCTCCGGAAGCAATACCCAATGCCTGGGAAGCAATACCGATTCTCCCTCCGTTTAATACTGCCATTGCAAAATTAAATCCGAAACCGTCTTCCCCGATCCTGTTTTCCTTCGGTATTTTTACATTGTTGAAGATCAAAGAATGCGTATCGCTTCCTCTGATTCCAAGCTTATCTTCTTTCAACCCGATTTCAAAACCTTCCCAGCCTCTTTCCACGATGAAAGCATTGATTCCCTTATGTTTTTTTTCAGGGTCAGTTTGTGCAATAACGATATAATAAGTTGCCGTTCCACCGTTGGTGATCCAGTTTTTGATTCCGTTCAGAAGGTAATAATCTCCTTTGTCTTCAGCAGTAGTTTTCTGAGAAGTTGCATCAGAACCCGCTTCAGGCTCGGACAATGCAAATGCGCCGATTACCTGACCGCTGGCAAGAGGCGTAAGATATTTTACTTTTTGCTCTTCAGAAGCAAATTTCTCAAGGCCTGCACACACCAATGAATTATTTACGGACATTACAACAGCTGCGGAAGCATCTATTTTTGCAATTTCTTCCATCGCAAGAACGTAAGACACGCTGTCCATTCCTGCCCCTCCGTATTGAGGGTCTACCATCATTCCCAGCAGCCCCATTTCCCCCATTTTCTTTACCTGCTCCGTAGGAAATTTCTGATCGCGGTCCCTTTCTATTACGCCCGGTAATAGTTCGTTTTGTGCAAAATCCCTTGCCGCCTGCTGAATCATCAGCTGTTCTTCTGATAAATTAAAGTCCATAAAAAATAATAATTAGATGGTCGCTAATTTACACTTTTTGATGAAACCTGAAAACAGAATTAAAGGTTCCTGTTAAAATCTGAAAATCAGGCATTAAACAGAATTCAACAGATCGTTAAATAAATTAAAAAATTATTAAAATACAGTTCATCCTATTAATAAGCATCTGCATTGTTAGGTATATAAACCACTAAATGCTAATTTTCAGTTTTCATTCAGACAATTAAAAAAAATGCTTATATTTAAAATCCTTAACTACTATTTTAAAAAATCATGACTATTAAAAGATTATTCGATATACCACACTATGCTTTGGAGCAATATCCCAAATCGGATATGTTCGTTACCAAGTATCAGGGCGAATGGAAAAAAACCTCCACCCAGGAATTTATCAATGAAGCGAATAAAATATCAAGAGGTCTTTTGAAACTTGGGATCAAACCCGGTGATAAGATCGCTTTAATTACCACTAACTCGCGTACAGAGTGGGCGATTATGGATCTGGGGCTTTCACAGATCGGCGTGGTTTCTGTGCCGGTATACCCCAGCATTTCACCGGAAGACTATGAATTTATTTTTACCAACGCTGAAATTAAATACTGTTTTGTTTCCGATAAGGATCTTCTGCAGAAGGTGATGAAGGTAAAGCACAATATTGCATCGCTGCAGGGCATCTTCACGTTTGACCAAATCAGCGGTGCCGCCAACTGGAAGGAGATTCTGGATCTCGGCGAGGATGATTCAACCCAGACTGAGGTGGAAGATCTGTCCAATGCCATTAATTCTGAGGACCTGGCCACCGTAATTTATACGTCGGGCACCACGGGAAAGCCCAAAGGGGTCATGCTGACGCATCACAATATTGTTTCGAATGTCCTGGGTTCCATCCCAAGGATTCCGAGAAAGAAAAGCCTTGACTATAAAGATACCAGGGTATTAAGCTTTCTTCCGATCTGTCATATTTTTGAAAGGATGCTCTTTTACCTTTTCCAGTACAGCGGTTTTTCAATCTATTTCGCAGAAAGCATTGATAAAATGGGGGAAAATGTCAAGGAAGTGAAGCCGCATTACATGAGCGTTGTGCCGAGGCTGGTGGAGAAAGTGTATGATAAAATTTATGCCACAGGGTCATCTGCGGGAGGCTTAAAACAAAAAATATTCTTCTGGGCACTGGATTTAATTTCCAAGAAGAAAACGGTTTCAAAGCCATCCGGTCTACAGGAAATTATTGCTGATAAGCTGGTATTTAAAAAATGGAGAGAAGGACTGGGAGGTGAAATCATTACGCTGGTTTCAGGTTCTGCTGCCCTGTCGACAAGACTGAACCTGATGTTTCAGAACGCAGGGATTCCTATACTGGAAGGATATGGACTCACGGAAACTTCCCCGGTGATTTCTGTTAATGCTTTCGGTAAAATGAAAGTCGGGACTGTGGGTCTGCCACTGGATAACCTGAAGGTAAAAATCCAGGAAGACGGTGAAATTACCGTAAAGGGCCCTTCTATTTTTAAAGGCTATTTCAAAAATGAACAGATGACCCGGGAAGTGTTCACCGAAGACGGCTTTTTCAGGACCGGAGATATCGGGCATGTTGACAATGATGGCTTTTTACAGATCACCGACCGGAAAAAAGAAATGTTCAAGACTTCCGGCGGAAAATATATTGCGCCGCAGACTATAGAAAATTTAGCCAAAGCATCCAAGTTCATCGAGCAGATCATGGTTGTGGGCGACGGTGAAAAAATGCCGTGTGCTTTTGTACAGCCCGATTTTGAATTTGCCAAAAGCTGGGCCATGAGGAATAATCTGAATATCGGGTCTACTCCGCAGGAAATTGCCAGGAGCCCTGAATTAAAAGAAAGGATAAAAAAAGAAATTGACCGCATGAATGAGCACTTAGGCAACTGGGAACAGATCAAAAAGATCGAACTGACCCCGGAAGTCTGGAGCATTGACACCGGACTCCTTACACCCACTTTGAAGCTGAAAAGAAAAGCGATTAAAGAGAAGTTTATCGATCTGTACAATAAAATGTATGAGCATCATGGATAATTTTACCGTCAAAAAAAGATTATTCAACAATATAAACCGATCCATTATTATTGGATCGGTATTTTTTATAATTTCCTGTGAAAAGAAAGTTGACAAGTTTAATGAAAATCCAAAAGTAAACGCTGAAACATCATCTTTTGAAAAGCCAACAGAAAAAAATTTAAAAGAAAATACATTACTATTCTACTTAAAAAAAGCAAAGACAGTAAAGCCTGATTCAAAGAACGGGATTCCTTTTAGCAAACTTGATTTTGATAAATTATAGCCTATGATTTTGATGGTGACGAAAAAACATATTCCGCTATTATTGGCAAAGATGGAAAATTTATCCCTATCATAAAAAAACAGCAGTTTTTAACGCAAAAACAGGCCGATAATATTTTATCAGCTTTAACAAAGGACACAAGTTACGGAGAAGCTTCCGCTGCATGTTTCAACCCACATTTTGGACTGGTATTTTTTAAAAATGACAAGAAGGTTAACCAGATTAACATTTGCCTTGGCTGCAACAATTTAATTTCTGAAATTTATATCCCTGCACAAACACATAAAGTTTTCAATAAAGGAACCGAGCATGAATATGCTTTTACAGGTTTTACTGCAAAAGGTAAAGCCGCAGTCATTACTCTGTGTAAAGAACTACAATTTTACTATACATCTGAAAAAACAGAAACAAAAAAATAAGACAGAAAAAATTCTGTCTTATTTATATTTAAAACTGTGCTTAGAATTAAAATTTAATCACAGATCCCATTCTTTCGTTTTCTTCCATTACCAACTCATCGTCAACAAGGATTTTCCCTGAGTGCTCATCGATAATGATTTTCTTTCTCTGGGCAATTTCCATCTGCTTCTGAGGCGGAATGGTGAAGAATGATCCTTTCGGAGCTCCTCTTTCCAACCCTACGACAGCAAGTCCGGTCGGAGAATTGTTTCTGATTCTGTTGTAAGAAGCCAGTAATCTTTCATCGATCTTAGATGCATATTCCGCAGACTGCCCGATAAGATAGTCTTCTTCTTTCTGAGTTTCGGAAATCAGGCCTTCCAGTTCTTCTTTTTTGAATTTCAGGTGATTCTTAAGATCATCGATCTTTCCCTTCAGCTCATCCAGGGTTTCGTTCTTATGCCCTATCTTAGCTCCGAATTCTTTGATTCTTTTTTCTGCAAGCTGAATTTCAAGTTCCTGATATTCAATTTCTTTACTTAATGCTTCAAACTCTTTATTGTTTCTTACATTATCCTGCTGGGACTTGTACTTTTCAATTAAAGTTTTTGCATGACTGATCACTTCATGCTTTGTTTTGATCTGGTCATCCTGCTCTTTGATCTCTGCATGGAATTTTTCAGCTCTTTTTTCAAGACCTTCGATTTCAATCTCAAGATCCTCTACTTCGATGGGCAACTCTCCTCTTGTATTTCGGATTTCGTCCAATCTAGAATCAATGATCTGCAAATCGTATAAAGCTCTTAACTTTTCTTCAACTGAAATATCGTTGGTTTTTGCCATATCTTAAATGAAATAATTTACCGGGTTTGTTTTCTCAATAGATTTTGAGATTGCAAAGGTAGTGAATTTTTGCGAAAAAATTTCAAATAATTGTTGAGTTACAAATTGTTCCGACTCGAAATGTCCGATATCACAAATCAGCATTTTTGATTCTGCGAGGAAAAAATCATGGTATTTGACATCTCCCGTAAGATAGGCATCGCATTTCCTGGAAACAGCAGACTGGATTCCGCTTGCTCCGGAGCCTCCCAGAACCCCTACTCTTTTAATTTTTTTATTATTGAAATCAGAATGCCTGATCATTTCCAGATTAAACTTTTCCTTGACCATTTTCAGGAAATCCTTTTCATCCATAGGCTCTTCAAAATCACCATACATCCCCAGCCCCGAATACTGATTGGTGTTATCCAGACTGTAGATCTGATGAGCGACTTCCTCATACGGATGGGCATTTTTCATTGCCGAAACGATCTGCCCCTGCTTATAATCCTCAAAAATTACCGAGATCATGTCTTCATCAGCATTTTCCCTGATGTTCTGCTGACCTGAAAAAGGAGTTGATCCTTCCACCGGCCTGAACGTTCCGTCCCCGTTAATCGTAAAGCTGCATTCGTCATAGAAGCCTATATTTCCTGCACCGGAAGCAAAAAGTGATTCTCTTACTCTTTCGGCATGCTCTTTCGGTACGAAAACCGTCAGCTGCTTCAGATTATTCTTTTTAGGCTGAAGGATTTTCAGGTTTTTCAGTCCCAGCTGACTGCACATTCCGTAATTAACCCCGAAAAAGTCATTGTCAAAGGCTGTGTGGATGGCATAGATGGCAATTTTATTTTCAATGGCTTTTAAAACTGCCCTTTCCACATAATTTTTTCCGGTTAAAGATTTTAATCCTGAAAAAATAATCGGGTGGAAACATACAATCAGATTACAGTTTTTATGAATCGCCTCATCCACTACATTTTCCAGTGCATCATGGCAAATGAGTATTCCGCTGACATTCCGGTCCCAGGATCCGCACAATAATCCCACATTATCAAAATCTTCTGCCTGCTGTAACGGAATATGTTTTTCGATCTTTGAAATAACTTCTCTAACTTTCATATTATTCTGTATGTTTGCTTACGAAAGTAGGGATAATTTATTAATTTTAAAAAAAGATTTACAATGGAAAAAGAGCATAATCTTATTCCCGGAGATGCACTCTGGAAAAGACATCTCTACCGAATCATTTACCGCTCGGACACGAAGTTAGGGCAAATGTTCGATATTATTTTATTATCCCTTATTCTTATCAGCACTTTTATTATTATGATGGAAAGTGTTCCTAAACTGGACAAAAGATTCCACTATACGTTCATTATTTTAGAATGGGTTATCTCCGTGTTCTTCACCGCTGAGTATTGGTCAAGGATTGCGGTGATCAAAAATAAAAAGAATTACATCTTCAGTTTTTTCGGAATTATTGATTTTCTGGCACTGGTCCCTTTTTATCTGAGTTTTTTTATTCCCGTTACCAAATATTTTCTGATTTTCAGAATGTTGAGAATGCTGAGGGTTTTCAGGGTTTTTAACCTTCTTGATTTTATGAATGACGGGACGGTCATTGTAAGAGCTTTAAAAAACAGTTCAAGAAAAATTTATATTTTCCTTTTATTTTTAATTATTTTCTCTGTAATTGTCGGCTCTCTCATGTTCATGGTAGAAGGCGGGCGACCCGGTTTCGAGACCATTCCCCAGGCAATTTACTGGGCTGTGGTTACGGTAACCACTGTTGGTTACGGAGATGTATCGCCGATAACGCCGATGGGGAAATTCTTTGCTGTGATCCTGATGCTGGCAGGTTACTCCATTATTGCCGTACCTACCGGAATTGTCACTGCTGAAATGCGCAATAAAAGGCAAAACCTGGAAAAGATATGTGACCGTTGCGGAAATGAAGATATTGATGATGATGCGAGGTACTGTAAACAGTGTGGCAAGAAATTAGCTTAGTAAAATTAACAATAATAATCTATTAACAAATACTGCAAATCATGGAACCAACAAAAAAAAATAAACCGCACATCTCTATTGTCATCCTGTTCTCTTTAATTGTGCTGATGGTGGTTGTGTATCTTATTCTTGTAACCTTCTTCCCTGCCGTCTTTTCCGGCCTGAACACTTCTGAAATCCAGCCGGTAAATGACAGATAGGATTTCATTGTAATAACATCCTGTTATTATTGATCATTTTCAAGTAAATCCTTTACATATAAAAGGCGGCCGTTGATTCGGCCGCCTCTTTTATTGATTTACAGGATTTAATCCTGTATTGTATATGATATTGAAAATATATCGTAATGACCTATTTTTTAATCGTCTTAACGGTTTGTTTAGAACCATCTTTCATATGTAATGTTACCAGATACATTCCCTGTTTCAATTCTTCCAGATGAAGTGCAGAACCCGGATTATCAATTGATTTTACCAATCTTCCTGAAACATCTGAAACAGAAACCGATTTTACATTGGCCGCATCTGAGATATTCAACACATCAGTAAAAGGATTCGGGTATAGTCTGATTTTGCTTTTGTCAGCCTTTACTTCAGAAGTTGCCAGTACACCTTTGGTTATGTTAATGGTAAATGCCCCTTCCATCTCATCTGACCAGCTGTTGTAATGACCAACATTCACATAATAGGTATTTCCGGAAAGCGTCGGGATAGAAACTGTTTCCTCCATACCTGTACCCGCGTTGTCTACGGTAGCTTCACAGGATAAAGCTGAGCAGCTGCCGCTATACACTCCGATCTGAGGATCAAAATCGCTGCCTGCAGGCATTGTCACTGTTACATTAAATGTATCACCGTCTCCTACAAAAGTGAACCATGTTCCGTCATTCATTTCATCACTGCAAGAAGTAATCATTCCGGCATTATTGGTAGATCCTGCTCCGTCATTCTGTATGTAAGTATAAGGTATAACAGTCGCAGCCAGTGCCCCAAAACAGTCATCATTCGCAGGCGTTGGAGGCAAGGTTCCCACGCAGATATCAAAACTCTGATGGCTTCCTGTATCACCATAACTGTACACTCTTACCAGATAGGTTTCTCCAACTGTAAGACCGGATACCAAACCAGAATTACTCTCTTCACATAAAATACTTAATAATGCTCCACATCCTCCGCTGAAAACCTGGAAATTAGCTCCTGTATCCCATGTATTCGTACCTACCGCCTGAACATTCAGCAGGGAAATTTTTTGAGTTGACGCAGCGGCAACAAATTTAAACCAGACATCATCATCAGGATTTCCGTAACAAGGATCCGGAATCGTTCCTGAATCGGTAGCACCGATTGTATATCCTGAAGTTACCGTTCCGCAATTCAAATCAGGGTTTACCGTCAATGTAGCTGCTGTTACGCATTCGTCATTTGTCGGTGGCGGTGGTGCCGTTGTAAATATGACTTCGGTACATCCTGCAGATTCACCTCCAGCGCCAACTGCTGTCACTTTAAGATAATGATTTACTCCCGGGGCAAATGGTGTTGAAGGCGTAAAACTGTTAGTGGTTACAGATACCTGATTGGCAACATCTGTTCCGCCGGGGCTTGTTCCGATAGACACTTTATAACTGGTTGCTCCTGAAGTATTATTCCAGGTAATCGTAGAAGCCAAAGGTACAAACGTAGCGTTATTGCCGGGATATGTAATTAGAGGACAAGCCGGAATAGGATTCGGAGCCAAACCTTCAATAGTAATGACAGATTTGTAATCCGCTAAATTACCGTCTGTTGGCGGTGAAGCCGGGTCGGGATCGGTACTGTCATTTTTATAATAAATAGTAGAATTCGCACCTCCGGAATACACATACATGGCTTCTTCAAAATCATTATTATCATACCCTGCAGAATTTTCTTCTGCAGCTATAACTAAATTAGAAGTATTGTCATAGGCAAAAGGAGTTGCAAAAACAACCTCGATGACTCCGCTGGCATTGGTTACGTTTCCTGAAAAAACCTGGGTAAGCTGGGTAAGCGGTATCCAATCTGCATCTGATGCAAATGAAGTTTTTGCAGTATGCCCGATATACACAACCCATTGTGAGGAATTGGAGATAGAGAAAGCGGGATCGATGTAAAATTTCAGTCCGGTGATGTTTCCTGCAGCATTGGCATTGATTTCCTGTTTTGTAAAAATCTGCTGGGTATAGGAATAGCCGTAATAAGTACTGATAGGAGCAACACCTACTTCTGTACTTCCCGTACCTAAATTAATCTGGGCATTGAGAGCCATACTTATGAATAATAAGCATGAGAGTAGAAATTTTGTCATAATTATCTTTTTATTGATTTATATGCTAAATTAATAATTAAATCAATAAATCCATGTTAATAATGATTTTTTTAATAAAAAAAGCAGCTAAAAAAAATAATTAAAATTATTATTGATAATCATTATTAAAATATACTTTTCAATTGTTTTTATCATTTGCCTGAAATAGTCTTCAATAGTAGAGTTATTCATTAAATTCTCTTTATTTTTCAGCTGAAAAATACAATCCTATGTCTTGTTAAAAACAAAGATAGCGGCTGAAATCAGCCGCTATCTTTTAATTAATTTTAAAATTTTACTTTTTGATAACTTTAAAGGTCTGTCTTGAACCGTCTTTCATTTCTAAAGTAACAAAATACATTCCTTGTTTCAGTTCTCCTAACTGAAGCGCTGAGCCTGAATTGGCCAGAGTTTTTATCAGTCTTCCTGAAACGTCTGTTATTAAAATGTTCTTTACATTAGCGGTATCAGAAATATTCAGTACATCAGAGAATGGATTTGGATATACTTTAACGGAGTTCTTCGCTGCTCCGGTTTCACTTGTTGATAAAACATTCTGCTCCACCACCAAGTTATCTATAAAGAACTCTACATCACTAGCGTCTGCAACAGCTCCGTTGGTAGCATAAAATGCAAACTTGGTATTGGCACTGTTATATCCTGTAAGATCGAATACATATTGGGTTGAATTGTTTGACGGCGAAGTATTTGTATCCCAGGTCTGAAGGACAGTCCACGTTGTACCTCCGTCCTGAGAAACGACAAACTGAACGATATCATCTGAACCCAGGTTGCCTGGTGTGGTATCTCCATATTCAGTAAGACCGTAGTCAAATTTCACACGGTAACCTCCTCCGGAAAGATTAAAGGCAGGCGTAATCAACCATGCATCGAAAGTAGTAGGGAAAAAAGAGCTTGTGTAAAGATTCACTTTCATTGCTCCTTCATATCCATCATTTAAGAATCCGTCCTCATACCAGTTGGAACTTGTTCCTGAAGGTTCTGTAGCAGGAGTTCCGCTGTCAGCATTACTCCAGCACGGATTGATCCCGTCAACAAAATCAAAAGTATAATTAGGTATTATAACTGAACATAATGTTGTAAAGCTGGCTGAAAGAGACCATGCACTTCTTTCTGTGGTTGTACATACCGATCTTACCCATACATAATAAGTCGTTATAGGTGCTAAATTGTTCAGTGACGCGCTTACAGCAGGACTGGATACTGACCCTGTAGCAGTAGCAGCATCTGACGGTGCCGTATTGCTGGTAGCAACATAATATTCATATCCTACACCTACAGTACTTGAGGTAGCCGTCCATGACAGAGTGGCTGTAGTGTCGGCTACTGCCGTAACAGAAAGGTTGGATGGTGCAACACAATTCGGAACAGCACCAATGTTAACGGTATAATCATGGGCTTCTCCCCATCCTTCCGTATCACATGGCACCGGCGGAGTACTATACCTGTCACCCACACGCATCCTGTGTGTACCCAACGGCGCATTTGCAGGAATTGCAATAAAGTCATTTGTCGTATTTGATACACTGCTGCCGGTTGCCACCAATTCCGTAGTTTCATCAAAAGTTCCGTCATCATTGAAATCGATCCACATTCTTATTTTCTGGCCTGAGAAACCATGCGTTACGGTAAAAGCATAGTTAACCCCCGCATTGAAATTGATCGTTTGTGAAGTGTAATCACCATAAGATCCGGAAGAACAACCGGTGTCAAGGTGGCTGAAACCTGCCCCCGGAATCATAAAGCTGTCAATCTGATCCCCATACGTACATCCGCTGGCAAACGCAGGAACACAGTAGGTCTGTGCAGACATTGAAAGCGCTAAAGAAAAAAGGCTAATTGATAGAAGTTTTTTCATTTTTAATGATTTTTATATTAATTAAATTTAGGTTAAAATCAAGCTCATCAATAAGTACTGAATAAGTGTTAAACATATAAAAAATCCATTTCTGCTCCTACAACCAATAAGTGGAGTTAATCTTTCAAAAACAAGATGGATACAAAGGAAAATTGCATTATATATTTTATATAGTTTCAAGGCATAAAGGTATTAATAAATTTCATTTTAAATAACCAAATCTAATAAAATGGTTTTTTTATACAGTTAATAAATCAATTTTTTATCATTAAAACAAACAATCATTTAATTATTTATAAATAATATAATATTATTGTTATCTATAAAATATTTGCAGTCAATGATTTATATTTTAGTCCTTATTCAGGGAAATAATGTGGTATCACATTTAACATAATAAATTTGTGTAAAAAAATTGATCCGATTACAGCAGAATAAAAAAATAGCGGCTGATTTCAGCCGCTATTTATCTATCAATTTTAAAAATTTCTACTTTTTAATAACTTTAAAAGATTGTTTTGATCCATCTTTCATTTCTAAAGTCACCAGATACATTCCTTGTTTCAGTTCTCCTAACTGAAGGGCTGAAGAAGGATTTGCAATAGTTTTAATCAACCTTCCAGAAATATCCGTTACCATAGCATTTTTAACGTTACTAACGTCAGAAATGTTCAGAATATCAGAGAAAGGATTCGGATATACTTTAATCATATTTTTAGCTCCTGAAACTTCTGAAGCTGCTAAAAGCGATGCGTCGTAAGCAGAAATCCTGAACTGTCCTGTCGTACTTCCGCCACCGGCACTTCCTGTGTATCTCCATGCACTTACATATAACGTAGAACCTGGAGTCTGACCTGTTACTGTCACTAAAGAGAGATTGCCTTGCCCACTATCATCATCACAAGCTATACTTGTTAATGACCCACAGGTACCGGAATGAACAGAAAGCACACTATCCACAAATCCTGATCCTGCTACAGCCTGAATTTCTAAAGTAACCTTGCCACTTGCCGGTACAACTACTGTATACCAAACATTATCCCCTCTGCTTGTCTGGCAAGACGTAGTGCCGTCTGTAGTTGCTGACACATTTGAACCAACGATAGCATTAGCATTGAAATCGCCCCCAACTGCTAAAGCGACAGCACCTGAACAAACATCATTAGCCGGCGGCGGCGGTGGTGTATTTACACAAATACTAAAGCTGTTGTTAGCCCCGGCCCCATTGCTGTTATACACTCTTACATAATAAGTCTGACCAACAGTTAAACCTGATATACTTGTCGAATTGGCAGTTCCACACTGAACACTCGTCAGAGATCCGCAAGTACCACTGAACACTTGTATATATAAGCTCGTAGATGAAGAAGTTCCCGTAGAAACCACGTTGGAAAGTGTAACTGTCTGTACAGCAGACCCTGCTACAAAAGAATACCAGACATCATCATCCGGTGTTCCGGTACAGGTACCAACGGGTACGTTTGAATTGGTAGCCCCTAAAGTATTCCCTGCAGTTGTTGCAGTACAGGTAGTATCAGGGTTTACTGTTAAAGCAACAGCCGTTGCACAGTCGTCATTCGCAGGTGCCAGAGCAAAGGAAACAGGTCCAACCCAAGTACTTTGATCATTAGCAGAACAACGGGATCTTACCCAAACATAATAAGTACTCGCTGCAACAGCATCATTAATTACATAACTTGTCGCTGCAATAGCTGTCATATTTGGTGTAGATGCAGCTGTAGGAGCTGTATTGACAGTACTGTAGTAAATATCATATCCGCTTGCCGGTGCAGTAGCCGGTGCAGTCCAGCCGATCGTTGCGGTTGTAGTTGTGGTTGCCGTAACAACAGGAGTGATAGGAGATAAACACGTAGGAGCTTCTTTCACTTCTACATCATCCAGCAACAGGTTATCATAGAAGTATCCGTTACCTGCAACATCTTTATCAACAACGAATCTTACCTGTACGGTAGTTCCGTTATAGGCAGCAGGTAATGCAATACCTTCCGTTCTCCATAAAGTACTGTTGGCTGATGAAGTAAAGACAGTTTCCCAGGTTGAACCTGTTACATCTTTAACTTGCACGGTAAGCTGGTTATTATCATAAGCAGGTTGAGTTCCTCCTGCAACAGTTGCATGATTTTTAAACCATTTGAACTGAACATAAGGGACTGTAAGTCCGGCCAAGCTGATTTGAGGAGAAGTTAAAGTAACATCATGAACTCCGGTATAAGGAGAAGATGCATCTACAAAAGCAACTGTTCCTGAAGCCCCAATACCTGTAGTACCATAATCCTGAGTACCGGTAAATTGCCACAAGGAATAACTTGTATTGTTTGTACTGGAATTAGACCAACAGTTTGGTAAAGTCCCTGAATTGAACGACTCTAAGAAAGGAGCTGGTAAAGTACCGCAAACAGTTGTGAAATTTCTTTCAGAACATGAAGCCGATGCTGTAGTTCCATCGTATGAATTAATACTGTAATAGTATTTGGTACTGTTTAATAAAGGAGTACTGAATGTATAAGAAGTGACGTTTCCTAAGTCTGCATTATTCAGCACATCTGTTCCTCCGGCAGTAGTTCCCACTCTCAGTTTATACCCTGTAGCTGCTGTTACAGCACCCCAGGTGATGGTTGGCGTAAGAGATACCCCTGTAGCAGCTGAAGCCGGTGCTGAAACTGTAGGACACGGAATATTTAATGTAGTAAAAGATCTTTCTGCACATCCTGCAGATGGAATTGCCCCGTTATATGCATTTACAGTATAAAAGTATTGTTTATTATAACCCAGTGGCGTTGCAGGGGTATAGGTAAGAACATTTCCTAAGTCTGCATTATTAAGCACATCTGTTCCTCCGGCAGTAGTTCCGATAGACAATCTGTACCCTGTAGCATTGCTTATAGCACCCCAGGTAATAGCCGGAGTTACAGAAACGCCTGTTGCAGCAGCAGCAGGTGCAGACACAGAAGGACATGTTGGAACATCACTAGGCGTAAGACCAAGTAAAGTAACTACAGATTGTGTTGCAGATCTTGTCCCGGTCTGGGTAATGGATGCTGGATTAGGATTGGTACTATCATTTCGATAATACAATGTTTTATTAGCACCGTTTGAGTACGTGTAAAAACGTTCTCCACCATCATCATTAGCTTTGTTTTCATCTACGGCAATGACTAAGTTATTAACATTGTCATAAGGAAAAGGCGTTGGAAAAGTAATCTCTACAACCCCTGCGTTATTGGTTACGGTTCCGCTGAAAACCTGAGTAAGTGAAGTCGCCGGAATCCAATCTGTTCCCGATGTAAAGGAATCCTTATTGGTGAGTCCCAGATACACGACAACATCATTGGAATTTGTAATGACCGATGAAGCACCCAGATAAAATTTCAACCCTGTAATGTTTCCTGCTGTTGTTGCATTGACATTAGCTTTTGTTAAAATTTGCTGTGCATAGCTATAACCATAATACGTACTCCAGGGAACAGTAGCTACGGAGGTAGATACTCCACCGCTGGTAGTCCCTGAACCCAAAGTGATTTGAGCCGAAATTAATGTACCGATTGATAAAAGGCACGTGAGTAAAAGTTTTCTCATATTTAGTAAAAATAAAATTAGGCGATAAAAGTAACAAATATTTAACTTAAAATCAAAAATTAACATAAAATATTAAAAATAAATTAAAAATATTTATTAATATACCACATAATAATAAAATAATTTTACTATTAACAATAATTCAATAATCAAAATTTAATTAACATCTATTTGATTTACAGTATATTATAATACATCATAAAATCACATAATGTGGATTAATCTTTATTTAAGATAAAATATATTTTTAATTTATCACCAAATAAAGACTTAATGATCAATAAAAAAAGCAGCAAAATGCTGCTTTGTAGATTCAGTTTTTATTTTTATTAATTCAGATAAAACTCATATTTATTAAGGAGCTGGATTTCTTTAATCAGGTCACCATTCAGATCGACTGAATGTTTCATCGACTGGACTTCCAGGTGCTCAACCTGCGAATCGTCTTCCATATGCTTGATATAGAATTTTATTTTCTGGTTTCCCTGGTTTTTTTCAAGAACCTTCCGGAAAAAGTTCAGGTCTTCGGACCTGAAGTCCATCACATCCATCACCAGAGAAATGCTTTTGGCAAATCGTTCAAATGCTTCCTGCAATTCAATCACTTCATTCACATTCACAAATACCCGCCCGTCTTTTACCTGGGCAAACTTGATTTTTAAAATCACAAACCGCTGAACTTCAAGTTTCTCCTTCAGCTTCATATAATCCCGGTCTCCCAACCTGAAAGAATAGGATCCTGAATAATCTTCCAGGGTTACAAAAGCTACTTTTTCACCGCTTCTGAAACCGTCTTTCACTACATATTCCGTAATTAAGCCGGCAACCGTATATTCTTTTCCGCCGCCGCCGTTTTCCCTCTCTTTCTGTATGGTTTTCCAGTCTTTTTTCTTTTCCTCAAACAGCTCTTCCTGCTTATTGGCGAAAGCCTGTTCTTTATAGGCATCTACCTCATCAAGGTTCAGGAACTGGAAAACCCCCTTCGGTTCTGCTTTTTTCGTTACCTCTTCAATGATTTCCTCTCCTGTCAGCAATTCGTCGGATACAATTTCCACAAGATCAGCAACATCTTCAGGCGTATCTTGTTCTAGGATCGGGGCCTCATCTGTCACCAGTTTTACCTCGTCTTCTTTTTCCAGTACTGATTTCTTGGAAAGTTGCCCCTGCATAAACTGAAAATGATACCTGAATTCGTCCAGCGGATGCGCAGAAAGGTAAAATCCTATAATTTCCTTTTCTTTATTAAGCTTGTGCATATTCGGCCATTCAGGGCAAGGGGGCAATTTCGGCTGTTCGATCTGGACTTCATCCGCAAAGTCTGCAAACAGAGAATTTTCCATTTCATGTTTGCTTTCCTGAAAGCTTTGCCCATACCTGATCAGCCTTTCCAGATTGGTTCTTCCCGCCATATCGATATCAAAATACTGTCCTCTATGGAATTTATCAAGTTCATCAAAAGCTCCTGCCAATACCAGACTTTCCGCCACCCTTTTGTTCATTTGCGAAGGCTGTATCCTCTCAAAGAAATCATAGATATTTTTGAATCTTCCGTTCGCTCTCTCCCGGGTGATGGCCTCGCTTGGCCCCTCCCCGATTCCTTTTATAGCCCCAAGTCCAAAACGGATCTGCCCTTTTTCGTTTACTGAAAATTTGTACTGGGATTCATTCACATCAGGTCCCAGAACATCAACCCCGATACTTTTACAGTCTTCCATGAACATGGTGATTGATTCGGTATTGTTGATGTTGTTGCTCATTACACTGGCCATATATTCTGCTGGATAATTGGCTTTCAGATAGGCAGTCTGATAGGCAATCAAGGCATAACAGGTAGAGTGAGATTTATTGAATGCATATTCTGCAAAGGCCTTCCAGTCATTCCATATTTTTTCTAAACGTTCTTCATTTAAGTTATTTTTCCTTCCGCCTTCAATAAATTTCGGGTACATCTTATTCAGAACGTCGATCTGTTTTTTACCCATTGCTTTTCTCAGCGTATCAGCTTCACCTTTTGTGAAGTTGGCCAGCTTCTGAGACAAAAGCATTACCTGCTCCTGATAAACAGTAATTCCGTAAGTTTCTTTTAAGTATTCTTCGGTTTCCGGCAGGTCGTAGACAATTTCCTCGATCCCGTGCTTTCTGTTGATAAAGTTTGGGATATACTTGATCGGTCCCGGACGGTACAGAGCATTCATGGCAATAAGGTCGGCAAAAACCGTCGGTTTAAGCTCTCTCATATACTTTTGCATCCCCGGACTTTCATACTGGAAAATCCCGATGGTTCTTCCTTCTTTAAACAGCTGGTAGGTTTTCGTGTCTTCAAGCCCAATTTCATCAGGGTCAAGATCAACTCCGTGCCGCTGCTTAACCAATTTAAGGGCATCTTTAATAATCGTAAGGGTCCTCAAACCCAGAAAGTCCATCTTAAGAAGTCCAGCACTTTCCGCCACCGAGTTATCAAACTGGGACACGAGAATATCAGCATCTTTTGCTGCAATGGTCACGGGAACCAAATTGCTTACATCTTCCGGGGTAATAATGACCCCGCAGGCATGGATTCCGGTGTTCCGGATACACCCTTCCATCTTTTTCGCACTTGCCAGAACATCGTGGCGCGGATCTGAAGGGCTGTCCAGGACAAATCTCATCTCATCGACAAGCATCTGGTCTTCCGGTCTTAATTTGTCATATTTAGAAAGCGCTTTCGCAATATTCATTCCCGGTGTGGAAGGAATCAGCTTCGCGATATTGTTCGTATCGGGAATAGGCAGGTCCAATACCCGTCCGGCATCTTTAATCGCAGATTTCCCACCTAAAACCGAGTAGGTAATAATCTGGGCCACCTGATTCTGCCCGTATTTGTCAATGACCCATTTGATGACCCGGTCACGGCCTTCATCGTCAAAATCGATATCAATATCCGGCATCGAAACCCTTTCCGGATTCAGGAACCTCTCAAAAAGGAGGTCATATTTAATCGGGTCCACATTGGTAATTCCGATACAGTAGGCAACGGCGGAACCTGCCGCAGAACCTCTTCCCGGGCCTACCCAGACTCCCATTTTCCGCGCTTCGTTACAGAAATCCTGAACAATGAGGAAATATCCTGGATATCCGGTATTGGCAATAACTTCCAGCTCGAAATCAAGACGTTCTTTAATTTCATCGGTAATTCCGGTTGTTATATATCTTTTTTTCGCGCCTTCATATGTTAAATAAGTCAGGTAAGCCATTTCGCCGCGTTTTCCTCCATCCGCTTCATCTTCAGCATGAATAAATTCTGACGGGATATCAAATTTCGGCAGTAAAACATCCCTTTTTAACGTATAAGGTTTAAATTTTGCAGTAAATTCTTCATAAGCATCAAAAGCATCAGGATATGCCAAAAATGCTTCTTTGATTTCATCCGAATTTTTGATATAATATTCTCCTGTTGCCAGGCCTCTTCTCTTTCCGAAACCTTTCCCGACCGGTGTGGTTAGTTTTTCACCGTCTTTGATGCAGCTTACGATATCCTGTATGTTTGAATCGTCTTTATTGGAATAAAAGGTCTCGTTCTGTGCTAAAATCTTAACGTTATATTTATCTGCAAAGTGCAGTAAAACATCATTCAAATGCTCTTCTTCAGGCAGCTTGTGATTCTGAATCTGAACATAAAAATCATCTTCAAAAGTATCTTTCCACCATTTGAAAAGCTCCTCCCCTTTCTGTTCACCGGTATTCAAAATGGCGTCCGGAATATCTCCGTTTATTCCCGAAGTCAGCGCAATAATTCCTTCTTTATACTGAGCTATCAAATTACGGCTTACCCTCGGAACACCGAAGTAAAATCCTTTCAGGAACCCGATGCTTGAAAGCTTCGCCAGGTTTTTATACCCGTTAAAATCTTTTGCCAGCAAAACCACCTGTGTCCTTCTGTCTGGATCATCTTTGGTAAACTGTTTCTGCTCGTAACGGTCTGAAATATAAAATTCACAGCCCACAACAGGAATCAGAGGTTGTGAAACCGGCTCTTCTTCACTGAACGACTCCCTTTTTTCTTCAGCTTCCTGTTTTTTGGTGAGGTATTCCTTATGTTTTTTTGCCCGGTCACTGTTGGCACCCTCAACTGCTGAAACGAATTTAAAGGCTCCCATCATATTTCCGAGGTCTACCATTCCGACAGCCGGGAAATGATCATCTGAAGCTTTTTTAATCAGGTCATTGATGCTTGACGTAGCGGATAAGGTTGAAAAGACGCTGTGGTTATCGAAGTTGAAATATTTTCCGAGATCAATATCATCAATACTTCCGGCATCGGCTTGTTTTTTCTTATTGTTAAAATCCGCAACCTGCCTTCTGATAACAATATTGAACGGCTTGATCGGATCCGGATATAACGTTTTGAAATACGCAAGCTGATCTTCCGAAGTTTTTAACACCTCGGCAGGAATAATCCCGATCCTCATCATTTCAAAGAACACCTGGGCAGTCGCATTAACGTCGGCTGCCGCATTATGCGCCTCATCAAACTTGTGGCCGTACAATTTTTCGTACAGTTCTTCCAGTTTCGGAGGCTTGAATCTTCCTCCCCGGCCTCCGCCGAGCTGACAGAAATCCGTACCGAGAATCATGGTATCGGCTTTCGGTTTTTCCTGAAGATGATCTTTTATATTTTTACGGTAAAATTCAGCACCGACAATGTTGTAATCAAACTCAACATTATGCCCTGAAACAACCCGTACTTTTTCCAATACTTTGGAAAATTCATTTAAAATTTCTTCAAGGTCACGGCCTTCTTCATTGGCAATCTTCGTGGTAATTCCGTGAATTCTTGCCGCGTTGAAAGGAATATCATACCCTTCCGGCTTTATAATATAATCCTGGTTTTCAAGTAATGTCCCGTCATCATTATGCAACTGCCATGCAATCTGTACCATTCTTGGCCAGTTGTCTGAATCTGAAAGCGGAGCGTTGAAATTCTTTGGTAATCCTGTGGTTTCTGTGTCAAAAACTAAATACATATAATTTCTTCCAGCTTTTAAAGTAAAAAGAGAATGTAAAGTTACTTCAAATTTTTTTTATGAAATGGTTAAAACGATTTGTTTTACCTTATTAAATCATGCATCGGCTCTCTTAAAGGATCTTATATTCAAAAAATTAAATCATAATATCCTAAATTCTGCAAGATAATCCTCTTAAATCAGAGTTGACAGATTCCTTTAACCTTTACCGTTAAAATAATATGGAAATAACAAAAATTCATTCAAATAAAGTTCAAGTAACATATAAAATTAAAAATACCGTTGAAACTTTTCAGGATAATCCTGTACCTGTACGGACAATACCATACACTATCCCCGGAAGCTTGATGTCAATAACCCTTTAACTCCTGCTGTAAAAGCTGATAATACCATTGACAATGTAGAACAGATTGTTATTATCAGCCCTGTATCCGGCAGAAGTTACCGGCACCATCAGCAATACTGAGACAAGCATAGCTCTGACGTCATATACAAAAGGAATATACTTTATTCGGTTAAAACAGATCATAATATCATTTCCAAAAAGGTAATGAAAGAATAAGAATATCAGCACCATAGCGTTACAATACAGCAAAAACACTAACAATTGTTAGTGTTTTGTTTTTTTGTTTATCTTTGCTTCCTATGGAAAATACGCTTCACGAAAAAGTTTCTCAGGATATTCTGCTTAAGGCTTATAACCACATGATGCTTGCCAAGGCAATGGCAGACATCTACGAAGAAAACAGAAATGTTACCAAATATGTTCATAGTACTTCAAGAGGCCATGAGGCCATTCAGCTGGCCACAGCATATCAGCTGAAAAAAGAAGACTGGGTTTCCCCGTATTACAGGGATGAAAGCATTCTTCTGGGAATCGGTTTTGAGCCTTACCAGCTGATGCTACAGTTATTGGCAAAAGCTGATGACCCTTTTTCAGGAGGACGATCCTATTACTCCCATCCGTCCAGCAGGGATGAAGACAAGCCTAAAATCATTCATCAGAGTTCCGCAACGGGAATGCAGACCATTCCGACAACCGGTGTTGCCCAGGGAATCAAATATATTCAGGATTTTGAATTACAGCAGTTTGAAAATAACCCTGTCGTCATATGCAGTCTAGGAGACAATTCCGTAACCGAAGGTGAAGTGAGTGAAGCGCTTCAGTTCGCCGCCCTGCATCAGCTTCCGATTATTTTCCTGGTTCAGGATAACGAATGGGGAATTTCCGTAACGAAAGAAGAAGCCAGAACCTGTGATGCCTATGACTTCGTGGCAGGATTCACCGGGCTGAGCAGAATGAGAGTGGACGGTACCGATTTCGTGGAAAGTTTCGAAGTAATGAAAAAAGCCGTTGATTTTGTACGAAGTGAAAGAAAACCGGTGGTGGTCTGCGCCAAAACAGTACTGATCGGCCATCACACTTCCGGAGTACGAAGGGAATTCTATAGGGATGAAGAAGATTTAACCAAGCACAGAGCAAAGGATCCGGGAGAAATACTGAGAAACTATCTGCTCGATGCCGGTACTGATGAAGAACTCTTAAAACAGATAACCAAAAAAGCCCGCCTGGAAGCAGAAGAAGCTTTTGAAAGAGCTCAGAAAGCAGAAGATCCAAAGCCAGAAACGGTAATGCAGCATATCTTTGCACCGACTCCGATTACGGAAGAAACCGGAACCCGGGAACCGGAAGGCGGAGAAAAAATTGTAATGGTTGATGCAGCCATTCATGCCATCCAGGAAATTATGTGGAAACATCCGGAAGCACTGCTGTACGGACAGGACGTAGGGGAAAGAATCGGTGGTGTTTTCCGTGAAACGGTGACGTTAGGGAAGAAATTCGGAAGCAAAAGGGTATTCAATACCGCGATCCAGGAAGCCTATATTATCGGCTCCACAACAGGGATGAGTGCCGTTGGCCTGAAGCCGA
The DNA here is from genome assembly GCF_000430845.1 of Chryseobacterium gregarium DSM 19109. Classification (GTDB taxonomy): domain Bacteria; phylum Bacteroidota; class Bacteroidia; order Flavobacteriales; family Weeksellaceae; genus Chryseobacterium; species Chryseobacterium gregarium. The sequence goes on from NZ_AUMU01000003.1 coordinate 176,311, forward strand.
TTGTTGAAGTACAGTTTGCGGATTATATTTACCCGGGCATCAACCAGCTGATCACGGAAATTTCAAAATCAAGTTATTTAAGCCAGGGAAAATTCCCGGTAAGCAATATCATCCGTGTCCCTATCGGAGCCTACGGCGGCGGCGGGCCTTACCATAGTGGAAGTGTTGAAAGTATTTTAGCCAATATCAAAGGGATTAAAATCGCTTATCCAAGCAACGCAGCAGATTTCAAAGGTTTGTTAAAAGCAGCTTATTATGATCCGAATCCGGTAGTTATGCTAGAACATAAAGGCCTGTACTGGAGCAAAGTGCCGGGAACCGAAGATGCGAAAACCATTGAACCGGCAGAAGATTACATTTTACCTTTCGGGAAAGGGAAAGTAATTATCGAAGCGGATAAGGAAGAAACCGAAAAAGGCAGAACTTTGCTGGTAGTAACCTACGGAATGGGGGTTTACTGGGCAAAAGAAGCCGCGAAGCACTTTAACGGGAGAGTGGAAGTCATTGATTTAAGAACCATCATCCCACTGGATGAAGAACTGGTTTTTGAAAGAGTACAAGCCCACGGCAAATGTATTGTCTTAACGGAAGAGCAGCTGAACAATTCTTTTGCAGAAGCTTTCGCCCACAGAATTTCGAAGAACTGCTTCCGATATCTTGATGCTCCGGTTGAAACCATGGGATCGCTTGATACTCCGGCCGTCCCGATCAATCTGATATTGGAAAAAGAGATGCTGCCGAATGCTGAAAAGCTGACAAAGAAAATCGAAGAAATACTTACACAGTAATCAATATACAACCTCCGGATATCCCGGAGGTTTTTTTAGGCCATTTTTATTGAAGTATAATTGTTTATTTTGATACCACATCCTGTCTTGGTATTTGTTTTGCTTACCCATTCGTTGACCTTAAACGTCTATACAGTTCATTCATGATCACAACAAGATATATCAATGCCAAGCAGATCCTGAATCTATCAGGTAAACACCTCATCATTATAACGGTATGGTGTACTCTTATTGCCCTTGTTTTTTATTTCCTGGACTGGCAGTGGATGATTATTCCCTGGGTTCCGGTGGCACTTATCGGTACAGCAGAAGCATTTCTGGTCGGTTTTAAAAACAATCAGGCCTACGATAGATTATGGGAGGCCCGGAAAATATGGGGCGGAATCGTGAATTCCAGCCGGTCTTTTGCCGCTATGATCTACGCTTTCGATACAGATCAGGACGAGATAGGGATGTTGGATCTGGAAAAACGGAGAAGAAAGATCATATGCCGGCATATCGCATGGCTCTATGCCTTCAGGGAACAGCTTCTGGTTCCTACCGAATGGGAACATATCAAAGCTGAAGAGACCGACCAGTTCAAAAATATTGACCATAAAAGGAACAGGCTCATCAAAGCAGGATTCCCGGATTACTCCAGGACTCCGATTTTTCTTAATAAATACCTCTCTGAAGAAGAGGCAGAACTTCAGTCCACTTACAAAAATTTTGCGACCTATCTTATTTCCCAGCAGGCAAAAGACATCAACGAACTTAAAAATAACAAAATAATTTCGGAATTCAACCAGCTTCAGTTACAGACCTGCTTAAATGAATTCTACGGTTACCAGGGACAGGCAGAAAGAATTAAAAAATTCCCTTCCCCAAGACAGTTTGCCAGTACGGCGTTTATATTCAATATCTTATTTATTATGCTTCTTCCATTGGGATTGGTAAGTGAATTTGCCAAGCTTGGAGACTGGGGGATCTGGATAAGCATCCCTTTTTGTATCATTGTCGGCTGGATCTATATCATTATGGAGCTTGTAGGGGATTATTCGGAAAATCCTTTTGCGGGACTGATGTTTGACGTCCCTATGCTATCGATTTGCCGGACCATTGAAATCGACCTTCTGCAAATGGCAGGCGAAACCGACCTTCCGGAACCGATTGCCTCTAAAAACGGAGTCCTGGTCTAATAATTACAGAACAATGGCCGTTGTATTTTTAACTTCAGAAATCATAAATGAACTGTGGGTACTTGCAATATGCTGTAATGTGGTGAGTTTGGTCAGCATAAAATTCCGGTAATCCGGCATATCTTTAACCCCTATTTTTAAAATATAGTCGTAATCTCCGCTTACATGAAAACATTCCGTGACTTCATCAAGCGTCATGATTTCTTTTTCAAACTGGAGTACATGCTGCTTTTTGTGCTGGGCCAGTTTTACATGACACAAAACAATAAAATCCCTGTGGATTTTCTGCCGGTCTAAAAGCGCCACATACTTTGAAATCACTCCCGTATTTTCCATTTTCCTGATGCGTTCATAAACAGCAGTTACAGACAAACCGAGTTTGTAAGACAGTTCTTTTGTGGTTTGCTTTGAATTTTCCTGTAAAAAAAGAAGCAGTTTTTTATCAATCTCATCAAAGTTCATAGATAAATTTTTGTTAAAAGTTTATGATTTTCAAATATATAAAACTTTTTCTCTAGTAAATTGATATATAATAGATTTATATTCCTAAAATCAGAATTTGTATTGTAAAAAAGAAGTAATTAAGTGAGATTTACCGGTGAAAGATCTAAGACTTATGAACGACTTTAATGCAGCCAATGAAATTCAGGATTTACAGTACTTCGGTGAATTCGGCGGGGTGAACCCTTCCATTTCAGACAGTTCCACATACACTTTCCTTTCTGCAAAAACCATGTTTGATACTTTTGAAGGCAATGCAGAAGGATGTTATCTGTATTCGAGACATTCTTCACCGATGAACCTGTATCTCTCCGAAGCCCTGGCAAAAATGGAAAATACAGAAGCTGCAAATGTTACCGCATCGGGAATGGGTGCCATTACTTCTGTTCTAATGCAGGTCTGTAAAAGCGGTGACCATATTATTTCCAGCAGAACCATTTACGGCGGGACCTATGCTTTTCTGAAAAATTTCCTTCCGTCACTTCATATCAATACGACTTTTTTGGATATCAATAATTTTGAATCGGTAGAAAAAGCAATACAGCCCAACACCAGAGTAATTTACTGCGAAAGTGTAAGCAACCCGCTTCTGGAAGTGGCCGATTTGAGAAGACTTTCTGCAATATGTAAGAAACATCAGATCAAACTGATTGTAGACAACACCTTTTCACCATTATCCATTTCACCGGCATTATTGGGAGCAGATATTGTGATCCATTCCTTAACCAAATTCATTAATGGGAGCAGCGATACCGTCGGCGGCGTATACTGCGCAAACCAGGAATTCATTAATGACACAAAAAATGTGAATACCGGAGCCTGTATGCTGTTAGGCCCGACGATGGACAGTCTGCGTTCTTCAAGCATTCTTAAAAATCTGAGAACGCTTCATATCAGGATGAAACAGCACAGCCATAATGCCATGTATCTGGCGCAGAGATTTGAAAATGATGGCTTAAAAGTTTCTTATCCCGGATTACCGTCCCATAAAAACCATGAACTGATGAAGAGCATGATGCATAAGGAATACGGATTTGGCGGGCTGCTGACCTTAGATGCCGGAACTACGGATAAAGCCAACAAACTGATGGAAATGATGCAGCAGGAAAATCTGGGCTACCTTGCAGTAAGCCTAGGCTTTTATAAAACCCTGTTCTCATGTTCAGGAAGTTCTACATCTTCTGAAATCCCTGAAGAAGAACGCGCCGCGATGGGAATTTCCGACGGGCTCATCAGATTCTCTATCGGTCTGGACCACGATATCCAGCGAACTTACGAAAAGATGAAGGAATGCATGCTCAAAACAGGCATTCTCAACCATGAAACCATCTCTATATCTTGATTTTAAGAAAGCTGTTGTTTATTCAACAGCTTTTATTTTTTATGGAAATGGGTAGGAAAAGCTTCTTCCGGCTTCATTCTGAAAACATTTAATAATAGCCATGATTTTAAAAATCCGTATCCGTAAGAAAACATCTGGATATAAGTGGAAATGACCGCCATTCCTGCAATGCTGATATTTTTAGTAACCCATAAGGCATGAAACAGGACCATAAAAGTGTATAATCCGTAAAAAGCAAGGATAAGCCCTCTGCCTATAATAAAATACTCCAGAAAGCCCATCAGGTAACCCAGCAAAAACAGCGTGGGAAAAGCAAAGGAAATTTTCACATAATCAGGATGCCTTTGGTTAAGGATTGGCCTTGCACAGCCAAACTGGTAGATCTGCTTTGAAAACTTCCCGAAATCCACCCTGCGTTTGTGATATACAGCGATATTATCAAAGAAAGCGGTGGTATACCCGTTTTCCCAAAGGGTCATCGAAAGGTCCGGATCTTCGCCGATTCTCATTTCCGAAAAACCGCCTACGGTATTAAATACGTCTTTCTTCACACCCATATTGAAACTTCGGGGCTGGAATTTTGAAACGGTTTTTTTATTTCCGCGGACTCCACCGGTAGTAAAAACCGAAGTCATGGAATAGGAAATCGCCTTTTGCATCAGGTTAAATCCTTTATGGGCCTTATCCGCTCCGCCAAAAGCATCACAGGGAATCTGAAGGATATCTTTCTTGATATTTTCAATATAATCCGTTTCCACAATCACATCACTGTCCACGAAAACCAGCCATTCGTTCTTTGCCCTCCTGGCTCCGTAATTCCTCGTCAGTCCCGGCCCGGAATTATCCTTCCTGAAATACTGGATTTCCAGTAATTCTTCAAAATTCCGGATCGTGGGTTTTAAATCAATCAGCGAACCGTCATCTACTATAATGATTTCAAACGATTTGTCCGCCTGGGCGGTAAGCGAATTCAGGAGCTCAAAAAGTTCGTCTCTGCGGTTAAATATAGCAACGATGATGGAAATGGTAGGATTCAAATCTGAAAATTTTTCAAAATTAATTATTCGCGAAGGATTGCGCAAACATGTTTTGTACTAATTGAACGCAAAGCGCAATAAAATAATACATTCATTTAATCAGAGGAGTTACTTATTTACCCTCACACGTTCTTGAAGTTATTTTATAGTTGGTAATCAGACAAATATTCCTGATTTAAAATAAACATACAAAACAATGGAAATAAAAAGTAAAAGCACAGAATAGCTGAACAACAGCCATTGAAAAACACTTTTGAAATAATATTTTTCCAGGGTATATAAAATAAAAAACAGTATGAGTGAAATAGCCAGTCCGATTAAAGAAGCAACGATAAGCGTCTGAACATAATTTTCGGAAGGCAATGGGTTTTTAAAAACAAAAAACAGCAATACGGCAGAAACCAGAAGCAATCCTGAACTCAATTTTTCAGTAAAATATTTTGTTTCTTTTTTAATTTTACCTTTTTTATCGTCACTTACATCTGAAGAGACATTACCGATCAGGCCTAAAAAATCTGTAATGATATCAAAAATCTCAAAAAAATTCCAGGACATAAGTTTTAGTTAACAGTAAAAATAAAAAACCTTCCGGTAAAAGGAAGGTTATTATTGATTTATTGGTTCTCCAGTTTATGCACTTTCTTCGTTCCCTCATACATTTCATATTGCAGAAATCTCGTCTCCAGCTTCCCGTTGAAAAGCTTGATTTTCCTTGAAGGGCGGAGACCTATTTTTTTCACTGCTTCCAGATCGGAAGAAATCAGCCAGGCTAAGGTATTCGGATAATGGGTTTTAAACGTATCTCCTATTTTTTTATAAAAATCATCATCGTTAATCGAAATCCTTTCGTCATAAGGCGGATTAAACACCATCAGTAAAGGAAAAAGCTCTTTTTTGGAATCGAAGAAATCCTGCTTTTTAAGATCAATCACGTCTTCCATCTCGGCTGCTTCGATATTAGTTCTGGCAGCATTCAGCATTCTGGCATCAATGTCGTAGCCTACAATCTTACCCGTAAATTCTTTAATCCTTCCAATTCTTACTTCCTTGATTTTCGTAAATAATTCAGCATCGTAATTTTTCCAGTTCTGGAAAGCAAATCTTTTTCTGAAAATCTGCGCCGGAAGGTCCAATGCGATCATAGCCGCTTCGATCAGAAGTGTCCCTGAACCACACATCGGGTCAAGGAAATTCCCTTTTCCGTCCCAGCCTGCCAGGTGAAGCATTCCGCTTGCCAGGACTTCATTGATCGGCGCTTCGCCCTGCTCTTTTCGGTAGCCTCTTTTAAACAAGGCATCACCGGACGAATCCAGAGAGATTGTCACTAGTTCCCTGTCAATATGCAGATGGAATTTAATATCCGGGCTTTTAGGCTCTACATTAGGGCGCCTTTTAAATTTCTCCTGGAAATAATCAACAATGGCATCCTTCATTTTCAGTGTAACGAACTGGGAATGTTTGAAGGTCTCGGAATTCACTGTTGAATCAATCGCAAAAGACTGTTCAACATCCATAAACTGCTCCCACTCTACTTTAAACAGCTTGTCGTAAAACTGGTGCTGGTTGAACGCTTTAAATTCCATAACCGGAATTAAAATTTTTAAAGCAAGTCTGGAGGAATAATTGATTTTATATAAAAAGCCGAGATCGCCTTCGCAATTGACCGCCCGGTTCTTCATTTCCACATTGCGCCCGCCTAATTTTTTTATTTCTTCTGCCAGAATATGTTCAAGGCCGAAAAATGTTTTTATCTGAATCTGTAAGTTTTCTGTATTCATAAGTACGTATTAAAGCTGTAAATATTTAAAAATTAAAAGATTAGGTATTCTATTTTTCATTTAATTGAATATTTCAATCTTCCAATGTTAAATACTTTTTCCTTTTCCCGCACAAATTTAGTTATTTTTGCATTATGGAATGGTTTGAATCTTGGTTTGATACCCCTTATTATCATTTGCTTTACAGCAACAGAGACTATACGGAAGCAGAAAGCTTCATCACAAAACTCACTGCAGACCTGCAACTTCCGCCAGATTCCAGAATTATCGATCTGGCCTGCGGAAAAGGAAGGCACTCTGTTTTTCTTAATCAATTAGGTTATCATGTATTAGGGTTGGACCTTTCGAGACAAAGTATAGAATTTGACAAACAGTTTGAAAACCAGACGCTGACCTTTGGTGTTCACGACATGAGAAGCCCAATTGACGCAGATCCTGTGGATGCGGTATTCAATCTTTTTACCAGCTTCGGGTATTTTGATGATTCAGAGGACGATAAAAAAGTGTTTCAGTCGGTGCATAATATTTTAAAGCCGGGAGGGTTCTTTGTCCTGGACTATCTTAATGAAGAATATGTAAGAAAAAATATCGTTCCGGAATCTGTTGTTGAGAAAGCAGGCATCAAATTTAAAATTTTCAAAAAAATAGAAGGCAGGTATATTGTGAAGGATATCCGCTTCGAAGCTGACGGGAAATCCCATCATTTCTTTGAAAAAGTAAAACTTCATACCTTGGAAACCATCAATTCGTATGCATCAGACTGCGGATTTGAAAGAATAAAAATCTGGGGAGATTACCAGTTGAATGAATTTAAAAAAGAAACTTCGTTACGTTGTATAAATTTATTTAAGAAAAAATGATAACCGTACTTCTACTGATTGCAAGTGTTATTGCCGGAGTATTTCTCGGAAAGTATTTCGGGAAAAAAGAAAAACTCGCAAAAAATTTACTGATTCTCAGCGCAGGGTTTCTGATTACGATCTGTTTAAACGAAGTATTTCCGCAGGTGTATACCGCTGAAGCGGGCAGCAGCCTGGGCATCTTTGTGATTGCAGGGGTGTTGCTGCAAATGATCTTGGAAGCTCTGACAAAGGGTTTTGAGCACGGACACGTTCACCATCACAGCGAACATAATATTCTTCCTGTCGCCTTAATGGTCGGGCTTTTTGTGCATGCTTTTATTGAGGGGATTCCTTTAGCGAATGAAGAACACGAATTTTCGCCTTATCTATTGGGAATTGTGTTTCACAACCTGCCGATCTCATTTATTTTAGGTGCTTTTCTTTTTAACAGAAAAGGGGAATCTAAGTCCAGTACATCTTATCCTTCTATTTTGATTGTAGTTTTATTTGCTCTGGCTTCACCGATGGGAATGCTCCTGGGAAATTATTTCAATCCGGATCTGCAGCCTTATTTCCTGGCTATTGTAGGCGGGATTTTCCTTCATATTTCTTCTGTCATTATTTTTGAGAGCAATAAAAACCATAATATTGACTGGGTAAAAATCGGATTGGTTATTTTGGGCGTTTCTCTAGCTTTGCTTATGCATTTGTTTCATGATCATTCAGCAGTAGGACACCATCATTAACATCATCAACTTAAAAATAAAAAGCTCCGGATTATTCCGGAGCTTTCTGTTTGTAACCTATTACTCTTTGTCTGAAATTAAAATTTCCAGCCGAATGTAAGGAAGAAATTATTTCTGATATTTTTTACATCTGAAACGGCATAGCCTTCACTGGCAATCAGACGGTTGGGAGAATAATATCCATCTTCAAAATCACCATTAACCACACCTCTTAAAAAAGGATTGCTGTATTTTGAAGTCATATTCTGATACGCTGCATCGATATAGAATGATTTGAAATCATATCCGATACCGAACGACAGCATATTTCTGTCATTAAGAATAAGATTGCTGTAAGACGTCGAATTGTCTGACAAGCTTCCGTTATTGTCATAGGAATTTACAGAAAGTGCATTGAAAGGACTTGACGCATAAGAATACCCGCCTCTCAATCTGAATTGTTTTATTCTGTATTCTGCACCCAGTTTCAGTTCCGAAAGATTTTTAGCATCTTCTTTAAAGAAATCATTTAAAACGTTCTCTGACGGTCCGTAAACTTTATACTTTGGTTTTGTTAAACCGAGGGTATAGTCGATATTTAAAGAAAAGCTTTTGTTTGCAATAAATGCAGCACTTACGGTTGCCTTTAACGGTGAAGTCAGCTTTCTGTTTTCAATCCCATAATCATCCCCGTAAATTGCATCATTATAAAAATTATAGCTTCTGTCGATATTCCAGAAAGTAGGCGTTTCCAGGGCGGCACCAATTCTGAAATTCCGGTTTAATTTCCCGATTACCCCTAATGAAGCAGAGAAACCGTTTCCTTTTTCATAGAAAGGCGTGTTCTGTTTGCTGAAATATTCTGAATTGCCGGAAGATAAATCGTTGAAGATCGCAGTATCCGACTGGTCCATAGATGAATTCAGAAAGTTTAATCCTGCGCCGATGTATAAATTATTGTTATAATTGGCTCCTACACCAAAGCTTGTTTTTGATAAATATCCGTATCTGTCATACGCATGCCTGCCGAATGAAGAACTTCCGCCGTCAGGGAAATCATAAACAAGGTTATTATTACCCGGCGTTTCGATATAATTTTCAATAGACTGGTTGGAATAATTTACTCCGATATTGATAAATTTCCAGGCACTTTCGGTCATTAACTGGAATGTCATGACGGCACCGATATTTCCAATATCTCCTTTATTGGTATTATATGAATAAGAGGATCCAGCATACGAGGAGGTATTTTTATTACCCGTAAGAGACAGTGTTCCTGAAATTTCGCCGGAAATCGCAACACCAAGCCCTGCCGGGTTGGTTAACAGCGCATTGGCATCACCTCCCAGGGCTCCGTTAGATCCTGCCATCGCATTAAACTTTGCAGAACCTATATTTGGAGAAGCTGAATATACATCTACTGTATTCCTTATTACAGAAACATCCTGAGCCTGCGCAAAAAATGCGGCAGAAATACTCATCATTGCTAAAGATTTTTTTAACATTATTTTTTGAATAGTTATTGATTTCTAATTATCTGCCACCTCTGAAGCCGCCGCCTCCACCGCCGCCGGATCTGAAGCCACCGCCGCCGCTTCCGCCGCCGAAGCCACCACCACCGGATCTGAATCCGCCGCCGCTGTTTGAGTTGTTGAAACTGCCACTGTTGTTTCTATAGCCGCCGTTGTCATTTCTGAAGCCCCCGTCGCTTCTTCTCGGCTGAGACTGCTGGGTATTGTAATTCGGTCTTGTCTGAGTCTGAGGGTTACGGAATCCTCCCTGATTTCTGAACCCTCCGTTTGTGCTTCCTTGTCTGAAACCTCCGTTAGATCCCCTGAAACCTCCATTAACCGTATTCCCGTTTCTGAAGCCTCCGTTTACGGTATTTCCATTCCTGAAACCGCCTGTATTGGAATTACTTCTTCTGAATCCGTTTGAAGAATTGACTCCGTATTTATTGGCAAAGCTTCCGTTGTACGAGTTGAATCCTCTTCCGCCTGAAGCACTTCTTCTGTAGACAGAATTGTAGTTTCCACCCCAATATCCGCCACCGTAGCCCCAGCCGCCGTAAGGATACCCATAGCCGTAATAGCCGCCCCAGTATGGATTATAGCCACCCCAATAAGGTGAGTATCCCCAACCCATATTCCAGCCGCCGCCCCAGCCCCAGGATAATCCCATACCCCAGCCACCGCCGTAGCCCCAGTATGGGCTGTAACCGCCATACCATCCCCACGGAGATCCCCATGAGTTGTCATAATAGTTGGTCTGGCTTCCTGCGAAATTCCCCCAGTCGGAGTCTGTGGCATTGGTATTCCAGTTATAATTATTCCAGTCTTCATATCTTCCTTCCCGGGAATTCATTTCTGCGTTCTGAACAACATTTGTATCATCCTGATAATAGTTGTAATCATCTCCTACCCTGTTTCCTTTGTCATTAATAATCACTCCTTCCGGAAGTGTATCTTTATTCGGGTCGTAGTAAACGCCATCTGTCTCACTGTAGCCGCCCATCTGAGCGCCGCAAGACACAAGTAATAATCCGCTTGATATAGCCAGAATCCCTTTGGATTTCAGCATGCCCAGCAAATTTTTATGTATATTTCTTTTCATGATAACGTAAAAATTTTTAAATTAAATTATATTTGCAGTCTGTACCAAAAATGTACCATTCAAGGGTACGAAAAATCTATCAAAAATAGATCTTTATTTTTAGATAACAATAATAGTAAAAAGTTAAAAAAATTTTAAAAGATAATGGCAAAATTAACCTCAAGAAGCGAAGATTACAGCAAATGGTATAATGAGTTGGTGGTAAAGGCCGACTTGGCTGAAAATTCAGGAGTACGGGGATGCATGGTAATCAAACCTTACGGCTATGCAATCTGGGAGAAAATGCGTGACGAAATGGATAAAAAATTCAAGGAGACCGGTCACGTAAATGCTTATTTCCCGCTGTTTGTGCCCAAAAGCTTATTTGAGGCTGAAGAAAAAAATGCAGAAGGTTTTGCCAAAGAATGTGCCGTTGTCACCCATTACAGACTGAAAACCGATCCTGACAATCCTTCAAAACTGATCGTTGATCCGGATGCCAAGCTGGAAGAGGAGCTGATTGTCCGCCCTACATCGGAGGCAATTATCTGGAACACCTATAAAAACTGGATCCAGTCTTACAGAGACTTACCGATACTGATCAACCAATGGGCCAACGTTGTCCGTTGGGAAATGAGGACGCGCTTATTCTTAAGAACCGCAGAATTCCTGTGGCAGGAAGGCCATACGGCACACGCAACAAAAGAAGAAGCTGTTGAGGAAGCTGAAAAAATGAATAACGTTTATGCTGATTTTGCAGAAAACTTCATGTCAATGCCTGTCATCCAGGGAATCAAAACCCCTTCCGAAAGATTTGCGGGAGCTGACGAAACGTATTGTATTGAAGCCTTAATGCAGGACGGAAAAGCTCTTCAGGCCGGGACTTCACACTTTTTGGGACAGAACTTTGCCAAAGCATTTGACGTAAAATTCACCAATAAAGAAGGAAAAATAGAACATGCCTGGGCGACTTCCTGGGGAACTTCAACCCGTCTGATGGGCGCTTTGATCATGACGCATTCTGATGACTTCGGTTTGGTACTGCCTCCTACCTTGGCCCCGATCCAGGTGGTGATTGTTCCGATCTTCAAAGGTGAGGAACAGCTGGCACAGATCAGTGAAGTAGCTCTGGATATCCAGGCTAAGCTGAGAGCCAAGGGCATTTCCGTTAAGTTCGATGATGATACCCATAACAAACCGGGCTGGAAATTTGCAGAATATGAACTGAAAGGGGTTCCTTTAAGAATCGCTATGGGACCGAGGGATCTCGAAAACAGGTCGGTGGAAATTGCAAGAAGGGATAACCTGACAAAAGAAGTCCGTTCTATTGAAGGTCTGGATTCTTATATTGACGACCTGTTGAAAACCATTCAGAAAGATCTTTATACTAAAGCTGTTGAATTCAGAAAAGACAATATAACAAAAGTTGACAGCTACGAAGAATTTAAAAAAGTTTTAGAAGAAAAAGGCGGATTCATCTATGCCCATTGGGACGGAACTGCCAAAGAGGAGGAGCAGATCAAGGAAGAGACCAAAGCAACGATACGATGCATTCCTTTGGATGATGATATCGAAGCAGGCGTTTCGCTGATTACAGGAAAGCCATCACAAAGAAGGGTTCTATTTGCCAAAGCATATTAAATCCATTATAAACCGAATTGAAAATCTTTAAAAATCCATGTGATTTTTAAAGATTTTTTATTTAAAAGACATATTGGACAAATTTTTGATTAGTATAAACAACATTAATCTCAAAATAATTTATTATGTCTTTAAACATCATTGATTTAATTAAAGGACAGTTAGGCCCCGCCCTGGTATCCCAGGCTGCCTCACAGTTCGGGGAAAGCGAATCGGGCATTTCGAAAGCGATCAGCGGTTTATTGCCGGCTGTTGTAGGCGGACTGGCTAACGATGCTGACAACCCGCATGTATTGGATGCGATCAGCCATTCTTCGTCAACCGGAGTTTTAGGAAACCTACTAGGAGGAACTTCCAACAGCTCTGATATTGCCGGCGTCCTGTCTTCTATTTTCGGAGACAAATTAAACGGGCTGATCAGTGCCGTAGCTACCTACGCAGGCATCAGCAATAATTCTTCAAGTGTTTTACTGAACGTAGTCGCAGCAGCGGCTGTGGGAACTTTGGGAAAATATGCTTCAGATAACAATCTGGACAAACCAGGAATTTCAAACCTGCTGAAAGAACAGCAGGGAAGTGTTGCCGGACTGTTACCTGCCGGACTTTCTTTTGCTTCTTTAAGTATGGGCGATTGGGATGCAAGGTATAAATTTGACAATGACCGTGATAAAATAAATATTCCTGCTCATGAAGAGCCTAAGGTAGAAGTAACAAGAAGCACCACGCCTGAAGGAACTTTCCCTGACAGAAAAATAAAGGATGAAGGCTCGATCTGGAAATGGCTCCTTCCTCTTTTACTCTTAATTGCAGCCGGCTACTTTATCTGGCAGCAGTGTGAAAAGAAAGAAACTACCATTACCACCACTCCTACTGATTCGGGAACTGTTAAATCTGATACCGCCACAGCAGTTTCCCCGGCAAATACCACGGGACAAACGGCAACTTCTTCAAAAACGGATGAAGATATCGATTTAAACGGGACTGCTCTGAAAGGATACCGCGGCGGTATGGAAGATCAGATGATTGCGTTTCTTAAATCTGACGGCTATAAAAACGCTAAGGATGATGACGCATTAAAAACAAACTGGTATAATTTTGACCATGTGAATTTTAAAATGGGGAGTGCCAATCAACTGGAATCCGGATCGGAAAGCCAGCTGCAGAATTTAGTGGCTATTCTGAAAGCTTATCCTAATGCAAAAATTAAAATCGGAGGCTATACGGATAAGACCGGAGACGAAGCCCAGAACATGAAATTATCTGCAGACAGGGCTAATTTCATTAAATCATGGTTAGACAAGCAGGGTGTCGGATCACAGGTAACAGGAGCCGACGGATACGGAAGCGAATTCGCTACAGTGGATGCTTCAGCTTCTGACTCAGAAAGAGCCACCGACAGAAGAATGGCGGTAAGATTTGCAAAATAACCTTTCAGCATATATCAGGAATCCCGGGGAATTAATTTTCCGGGATTTCCTTTTTGTGATTTTCATTTATTTAACTACATTTGTTAGTCATTCCTAACATTATGAATCTGAATTTAAAAAGTGCCTGGCGAAAAGATAAAACCTCAAATTCTCTTGCAGAAGTCTATTCTTCGGTAAAGATTCCTAAAAACGCCGGATTCTGGAGAAAATACCTTGCTTTTGCAGGTCCCGGACTTATGGTTGCGGTAGGATATATGGATCCCGGAAACTGGGCCACTGATATAGCCGGAGGTGCCCAGTTTGGTTATACCCTGCTTTCGGTAATTCTGATTTCCAATATTTTCGCGATGGTTTTACAGCATTTGTCTGTAAAACTGGGTGTTGTTGCAGAAAGGGATCTGGCCCAGGCCTGCAGGGACCATTTCGGGCCCAAGACCAATTTTATGCTTTGGGTATTCTGCGAGATTGCCATTGCCGCCTGTGATCTGGCGGAAGTCATCGGTTCTGCCATTGCTTTGAATTTATTATTTCATATTCCCCTAACCTGGGGAATTGTGATTACCACGGTTGATGTACTGATTATTCTTCTGCTCCAGTCCAAAGGTTTCCGTTGGATCGAAAGTATTGTCGGCGGACTGATTTTCATTATCCTTGCCTGTTTTATTTATGAGCTGGTTATTTCAAAACCGGCAATTAATGAACTGCTTGGAGGGCTGGTTCCTAAAGCGGAGATCATCCGGAATCCTGCGATGCTCTATATAGCGATAGGAATTCTGGGGGCTACGGTCATGCCCCATAATCTGTACCTGCACAGCAGCATTGTTCAGACCAGGGATTATACGCGTGACCGGGAAGGTAAAAAGGAAGCCATAAAATTTGCGACATTAGACAGTACGGTTTCCCTGATGCTGGCATTTTTCATTAATGGTGCCATTCTGATTCTGGCAGCTGCTACCTTTCATGTTTCGGGCAATAAGGATGTTGCCGATATTCATGATGCGTATAAGATGCTGACGCCTATTCTGGGAGCTTCTATGGCAAGTATAGTTTTTGCGGTTGCTTTACTGGCTTCGGGACAGAACTCTACACTTACCGGAACCCTTGCCGGACAGATTGTGATGGAGGGATTTCTAAACATCAGGCTGAAACCCTGGTTAAGACGTTTAATTACCCGATTGATTGCTGTGATTCCGGCTTTGATCGTTGCGATTCTTTACGGTGAGAAGGGAACAACGGAACTGCTGGTTTTAAGCCAGGTTATCCTTTCGATGCAGCTGAGTTTTGCAGTGGTCCCACTGGTGATGTTTACCAGTGACAAAGCAAAAATGGGAGAATTCGTGAACAAGCCTTTTATGAAGATCTGTGTCTGGGTAATTTCATTTGTCATTATTATTTTAAATCTTTATCTTTTGTATCAGACGTTCTTCGGGGAATGATTTTAAATCAGAGAATGGAAGGTTCAGTAAAAAGTTTGCTGTAAAGCCCTGAAGATCTGTCAAACCGGCTATCCTAGCCGCGATAGTAACGGTTACCCCACAGCATGCGGTGGATAAAGCGGCTGTGCGAGGAGTATGAGTGGATAGCGCGATACAGCTCCCGGTTTTATCAATCAATAATGTAGCGTAACAATCATCAATTTTTCCATCTTATGTAAGTATGATCAGCTTACAACCACCTTTTATGCCTAAATGTCCTGATTTTTTATTTGGCAGAATGTTTGTGAATACTAAGGAAAATAAATATTGAATTATGGAAAACCAGGATATCAACGAAGAAAGCATCAATAATCAGGAAGAAACGAATATTCAGAACGACGCTATATCAGAAGACAAAGTGACAGAAAAGCCTTCAGCCGAGGAACTTTTGGCAGAAGAGAAAGACCGCTACATCAGGTTATACGCTGAATTTGAAAACTATAAGAAAAGGACATCAAAAGAGAAGATGGAGTTCTTCCAGTATGCCAACCAGGACATGATGGTTTCTATGCTTGGCGTTTTGGACGACTTTGAAAGAGCCCTGAAAGAAATTGCTAAAAACGGAAACCCTGCCGACCTTCAAGGTGTTGAGCTGATCTACAATAAATTTAAAAGTAAACTGACAGAGAAAGGTTTGAAAATTATGGAAGTGAGAGCTGGAGACAGCTTTAATGTGGATTTCCATGAAGCGATTACCCAGATCCCTGCTCCTTCAGAGGATTTGAAAGGTAAGATCGTGGACGTTATTGAAACAGGATATACCTTAGGCGATAAAGTAATCCGTTTTGCTAAAGTGGTAACAGGAAATTAAAAACATAAGCAATGGGTAATCAGCAATAAGCAATTTTTGAATATTCCTGATTACCCATTATCAATTACTCATATAACAACATGTCAAAAAGAGATTATTACGAGGTTCTTGAAATCAGCAAATCTGCATCAGCCGACGAAATAAAGAAAGCATACCGTAAAATGGCCATCAAATTCCACCCTGATAAAAATCCGGGTGATAAAGAGGCGGAAGATAAATTCAAGGAAGCGGCAGAAGCCTATGAAGTGCTGAGCGACGAGCAGAAACGTGCCCGATACGATCAGTTCGGTCATGCAGGAGTTGGCGGAAGCGGCGGCTTCGGCGGCGGAGGTTTTGGTGGCGGAATGAATATGGAAGACATCTTCAGCCAGTTCGGTGATATTTTCGGAGGAGGCGGCGGTTTCGGAGGATTTGGCGGAAGCGGAGGCCGTCAGCAGGTGAAGGGTTCTAACTTGAGAATCCGCATCAAGCTGAACCTTGAAGAAATGGTAAACGGGACCCAGAAAACCATTAAGGTTAAAAAAATGAAGATGGCAGAAGGGGCCACCTCAAAAACCTGTCCTACCTGCGGAGGTTCCGGAGTCCAGCTGAAAGTGATGAACACGATGTTCGGGCAGATGCAAACGCAGACCACCTGCGGAACGTGCCAGGGAATCGGTAAAGTGGCAGATAAAATTCCGGCAGGGGCCAATGCACAGGGTCTTATCAAAGATGAAGAGGAAATCTCAATCAACATTCCGGCCGGTGCAAGAGACGGAATCCAGCTTAATGTAAGAGGAAAAGGAAATGATGCGCCTTTCGGAGGCATTCCGGGAGACCTGCTGGTAATTATTGAAGAGGAATCGGACAAAACGATCAAAAGAGAAGGTGATAATCTTCACCAGGAATTATACATATCATTCGCCGAAGCCGCATTGGGAACCAAAAAAGAAGTATCGACGGTAGGAGGAAAAGTAAAAATCACCATTGACCCGGGAACACAGTCCGGAAAGATTTTAAGACTGGCGGGAAAAGGCCTTCCAAGCATCGACAGCTACGGAAAAGGCGATATGTTCATCCACATTAACGTATGGACGCCGCAGCAGCTGACGAAAGAGCAGAAAGATTTCTTCGAAAAGCAGATGAGCAGCGGAGAAATGGTGGCAGAACCTTCCGGAAAAGAAAAAACTTTCTTCGATAAGGTGAAAGATTTGTTCAACTAAATATAAAGGATTCTTGCGGGAATCCTTTTTTATGGATCATTGTTAAGTCTAAACTTGGCTGAAATAATTAAGCCATGAAGAAAACAACATCTGCCTGTTTACTGTTATCATTTAATTCCTGTCGGAATGAAAAGACAAAATGCAGCCTGAATTTACAAAATTACTTGATGCTTTTGATGCCGCCCATGCCAGATTTTCAAAACAAATCAACCTTACAGAAAAACAGCTGAATTATCCGGCTATATTTATACATTGATATACCGGTGAGAAATTTCTGCGGAGAATAACAGCCTTGACAGCTTTTAAAAGCCCTTTCTTATCCATGAATTTTAATTTATATTTGCCCAGTCCCCAAAACACTGATGAAATTAATGGATACAAAAACAGTATTTTTAAATGCCTGTAATGCGGTAGCGGATCAGCTTGACGGTTTTGAAAGATATCAAAAAGGCCAAAGGCTTAAAAAAAGTGCCTCTGACAAAGACATTTTCTTTGAGATCAGTTTTCAGAGTGATTTCAGAAACTTTTCTTCCCATATCATGGTTATTCCCGATATTCTCATTTATTCTAAAATCTTAAAAAAATGGCAGATTGAACATAGAAAAAATGAGTTTAGCCACGGGATCATTTACGGAAACCACCTCGGCTATCTTACGCCTTACCATACATGGAAAAAATGGAATGTTGCCGGATTGAGTTTTGACAAATCAGTGAATGAAATCGCAGACAATATTAAAAAATATGTACTCCCCATATTTGAAGTGTTCAGTTCCAGGGAGAACGCCATTGAATTTCTTAAAAACAACGGGACAAAATTCAGTACACATTGCGAAGATTCCTTAGGTCCGATTGATTTTCTGCTGTGCTGTTCAAATAAAGAAACAGCTGAACTGTTTTTTAATAACTATATTAAGAACGGGAATCACAAAAAAAGAATTTCAAGTTTTTATGAGAAATTAAAAACAGAAAGAGAAATTGATCTCAACCATTCCGAGTTTGCGGATGCCGGCCAAATAAAACTGGCCTACCTCAATGACCTTTCAATAGATAACTCAATAAGGTGATTGAATTTCAAGATTATGAAAATTAATCAGGAAAGCGAATAGTCTGATCGTGATCATTACAGCAGATATTTTACCATTTTATTTATCAAAACCAGGATCAAGCTCGCGAGAATCAAAATAACTGTAAAAATTATATTCTGAAATGATGTAATATACGTTGATTTGTAAACGAAATGCATTAATAAGGGATGCAATAAATATATTGCGGTTGAAATGCTCGCCAGAATTTTAGAATCCGTTTTTACGGTAATATTTTTACAGTACAGAAACAGTAAAGGACAGGCAATTAATAAAGAAAACAATACATCGATACTTTCTTTCTGACTTAATTTTAAAACTGTATAATTGAGGAAAGCTTCAAAAACGACAAGACCCGCTGAAGCTAAAACAAGTGCAAGAGAAGGTTTATGCCTGACATCAATCCCTAATTTTTTAATTAAGAAGCCCATTCCCAAAAACGGAAAACATACGAATAAAAAGTTTCTGTAGCTTGGGAATACATTTAGGGCAGCATCAATTTCGCCATTGAAATAATGTGAATTTCCTAAAAACTGAATGGCATATCCGCAGCAGAAAAACAATAAGATAATTAAAATCAACAACTTAGGCGGTACATTTCTTAATACAAATAACAGCAAGCCTGAGAAAAAAGTCCCGATCAGGTACCATAAATGATGATATCCGAACAGAATGTTTAAAAGGTAATGGTCATCTTCTTTCCAGAGCGGAAAGTAAACAACCGACCAGATGATATACAGTAAAAGTATCCGGACCGACCATTTTTTCAATCTTGAAACATCATCAACAAAGTAAAAAAAATATCCGGAGATAATCAGGAACACCGGAACGCCCATCCTGAAAAGTCCGTTGACCAACACATAGCTCAGCGAAGGATAAGAATCCCGCAAAACGTGCCTGTGCAGGCAAACGACGAAAAATGCCAGCAGAATTTTTAACAGGTCAATGGATAAGCTTCTCATAACGGATAAAGCTTATGAAAACAATATGACTCAAATGTACTGCCTTCATAAGCTTTTTACAACTTTAAATCTAAGAAAAACTGATTATCGGCGGACTGTAGTATACATTTTCTTCCCGATTGTGAAAAGAGCAACTGCGATCAATCCTCCGGCCAGTCCTAATATCACTTCTTTCAGGATGGTCAGGATTTTACTGGAAGACCAAGATGGTAAAATATGGTGGAAATAGTCTATCCTGTGTGCAAAAATTCCGCCTGCCACCATAATTAAAGCAATGGTACCGATTACGCCCAAAGCTTTAATGACAATCGGTAAAGCCTTTACGAGTAAATGGCCCAGTTTTCCGAAGAACCCTTTGTCATTGCTTTTTTTGATCAGCTTAAACCCGGCATCATCCATTCTTACAATCAAAGCCACAATTCCATATACGCCTACCGTGGCTATAAATGCAACCAGACTCGTTACTAAAATCTGTGTAATGAAAGGATGCTTTTCTTCCAGAACCGTTCCCAAAGCAATAATGACAATCTCAATAGACAGAATGAAATCCGTGGTAATGGCGGATTTCACTTTTGTTTTTTCTATTTCTTCAGGCGTTTGATCTTCTTCTTTAGCTTCTTCCACTACCTCATGGCCTTTTTTTTCACGGTGAAACAGGAATTCTATAATTTTTTCAACCCCTTCGAAAGCAAGGTATAATCCTCCCAGAATCAACACATAATTAATCGCCGGTTCATACAGCCAGTTCAGTAAAAACACAACAGGCAGAATGATTAATTTGTTAATGAAAGAACCTTTTGTAATAGCCCACAGTACCGGTAGCTCCCTTGACGCGAGGAAACCGGTTGCTTTTTCCGCATTTACCGCAAGATCATCGCCCAGGATTCCTGCCGTTTTCTGTGTTGCTATTTTACTGGTAACCGCCACATCATCCATCAAAGCAGCAATATCGTCCAAAATTGCAAAAAAACCAGATGCCATAAGTTTTAATATTTTTTTAATAATTGTTAAAGGCAAAAATAATTATTTAATTCGATTTATGGGTTACCAGAACATTGTTTTAAATAATTATATTCATCGTTTATAATAGAATCTAGATTAATAGAATTCCCCTATTTGCTTGAAAATAATTTATCAGTTAATCAAAAACAATACAAAAAGTTCTGTTCATTCTGATTATGATCAAATATCATATTTGTAAAATTTAATTTTATGCATATTTTCTGTACATTTATTCTATGAAAAAGCTGATTCTTAACTACCATTTCTTTGTTTTAGGCTTAATCGGCTTTGTTCTCAATTCATGCAATACCAGATTTCGGGTTTGGGTAGGAACCGATAACGAACAGAAAATCTACAATTTAAAATACGGTGCCCATAAAAAGCAAAAGATGGATGTCTTTCTTCCGTCCGGTTACCCTGAAAATTCCCCGGTTGTTTTAATTGTTCATGGCGGTGCCTGGACGCTGGGTAAAAAAGAACATATGATCCAAGTTCAGAAAATGCTTTTTAAGAATAACATCCCGAGCATTAATATGAATTACCGGCTGGTTTCAAAATCAAAAAAAATCACCTACAGACAGCAGCTGGAAGATATTCAGTCTGTGATTATGAAATTCAATGAATTAGCAGGGAAAGCCGGGCTTCAGCCTGATAATTATATTATTTTAGGGGAAAGTTCCGGCGGCCATCTGTCTTTGTTATACGGATACCAGCATCCGGATCAGATTAAAAAAATCATTTCCTTGAGCGGCCCAACCGATTTTTATTCTCCGGAATACCTGAATTCCTTTTATTCCAAATATTCTTCACCTACGATTCAGAAAGTGGTCGGTGAAAAATTTCAGCGTAAAAGTCTTTCTGAAGAATTCAAAAAAGCAAGTCCGATCTATAATGTTTCCCCTGTTCCGACTTTATTTTTCCAGGGCACAAACGATTTTCTGGTGAATCAGAAACAGGGATTGGCTTTGGATTCGGTATTAACCGCGCAAAACATTCCCCACAAATTCATTTATATGAAGAAAACCGGACATGTACCGAGGTTTTTCAGCAAAAAGAAAAGAGACAACATTATTTATCCCAATATTTTGGAATGGATTAAGTATTGAGATATTAGAGATCAATTTTTCAGGTCTATATCATTCTGACGAAGGAATAATCTATCTATTAATTTGAAATGCTATTCAGGGCCTGTTTTAATTCAGTAGTAAAACTTTTAAAGCTGATTTTTAGATCCATCAGATTTAAAGGCACATAAAATCTGCATGAAATTATATTCTGCAATGAAGTTTTAATATGATTTACAGTATCAAAAAAAATAACCTGCTCAGGAAAGCAGGTTATTAACAGATATATAAAAGTAATCCTTATTTATTTTCCTCATCAAAATTATGATTTTCATATTTCGAAAAGTCTTCTTTTTTTCCGAATAAGAACTTGATGATTATCGGTACCGTGGTTATGAGAACAATAACGATGATGATTAATTCAAGTTTTGTTTTAAGGTCAATTCCGAACTGGTCCATGAACAGTTTATCCAGGTAATGTCCCGCAAAGATCAGTAAAAACGACCAGAGTACCGCTCCGATGATATTGTCTCTGAGAAATTCCTTTTTATTCATCCTTACAATGCCTGCAACAATCGGTGTGAACGTCCTGACCACCGGTAAAAACCTTGCCATGATAATCGCCAGCGCTCCATTTTTCTCAAAGAAGTCATGGGCTTGGTACAGGTATTTTTTCTTAAACAGCATAGTATCCTTCTTTTTGTACAGGGCAGGACCGGTTTTCAGCCCGAAATAATACCCTACTTCATTACCGATAATTGCCGCAATGGCAACGCATGAAGCCAGAATGGTAGTATCTAAAAAATCGCTGCCTGTAGACCCGAAGGTTTCAGAAATAATCTTAACGGCATAAATTCCCGATACGAAAAGCAAAGAATCTCCCGGAAGAAAAAAACCGATAAACAAACCCGTTTCGGCAAAAATAATGAATAGAATTAACCAAAAACCACCGTTATCTATATAAAATTCCGGGTTTAATAAATCTTTCCAGTTATTGAAATCTTCCATACGTTTTGATAAGGAACAAAAATAAGCTTAATAAAGATCAAAAGGAAATTTATTATAAGATTTTAACTAAATTTAAAAATGACTTTTATAGGTACATATCGTCATCAGAAACGGCGGTTCCGTCGGCCATCAGAAATGCTTTGAGGAATGGCGTCAGATTTCCGTTCATTACAGAATCCACATCCGAAGTCTCAAATCCGGAACGCACATCTTTTACCAGTTTATAAGGGTGCATGACGTAATTTCTGATCTGGCTTCCCCACTCGATTTTCATTTTGCCGGCTTCGATTTCATTACGGGCTTTCAGGCGCTCTTCCAGTTCCATTTCATATAATCTGGAACGGAGCAGCTGCATGGCCTTTTCCTTATTCTGGAGCTGGGAACGCGATTCCGAGTTTTCGATGATAATCCCTGTTGGAGCGTGGCGAAGACGCACCGCAGTTTCCACCTTGTTCACATTCTGGCCTCCTGCTCCGGAAGACCTCATCGTTTCAAAACTGATGTCAGCCGGATTAATGTTGATTTCGATTGTATCATCCACCAGCGGATACACATATACCGAAACGAAACTCGTATGGCGCTTTGCATTGGAATCAAACGGTGAAATCCTTACCAGCCGGTGTACGCCGTTTTCCCCTCTCAGATATCCGAAGGCAAACTCACCTTCAATTTCCAGGGTTACGGTTTTTACTCCAGCCACTTCACCTTCCTGAAAGTTCAGTTCACGGATTCTGTATCCCTGTTTTTCAGACCACATAGTATACATCCTCATCAGCATTGAGGCCCAGTCGCAGCTTTCCGTTCCTCCGGCCCCAGCGGTAATCTGCAGCACGGCAGAAAGCTCATCGCCTTCATTGGAAAGCATATTTTTAAATTCAAGGTCTTCAATTTTCTCAAGCAGCTTAGGGAAATTTTCGTCCAGTTCTTTTTCGGAGTCCTGGTCTTCTTTGGCAAATTCTACCAAGACCTGTATATCTTCAAACTGGGTATTGATCTCGTCATAGGCTTCCACCCATTTCTTCTTGGAACGGAGCTGCTTTAAAAATACTTCCGCTGTTTTAGGATTGTCCCAAAATTCCGGTGCAGCGGTTTTTTCATCATCATTGGCAATCTCGATCTTCTTTTTTTCGATCTGAAGATATTTATGCAGGTCACCGATTCTCGATTGGGTTTCTTTTATATGGTCGTTGTTAATCACGAATGTTTATTTTTTACAAAAATAAGAAATTTTTATTCCAATATTCTTTATTGCGCACTCGGTTATGGATCAATCCTATCTCTTGATTCAAAAATTTTACTGAGATCTTTTTTTGATCTCCTGCTTTCCGCTTTAAAACCTGCCAATACCATCAGATAGGCAAAAAACACCATGAATAAAGGAATGAAAGTTTCAAAAGACCATTCTGCATCAGAAGAAATCAGGACGATAAAAAAAAGAAATGCCATGGAGCACCAGAATATTGTAAATAAACTCACAAAAAGATTAAGTCTCATCTTAACCTCAATCTGCGTCGCATGGTTACTCCGTTGAAATGTTCCTTCAATTTCGGGCTGAAAGGAATTTCTGTATCTTAAAATCCTGCTGATCTCAAATGTATTATCATTATTAACATGACCTTCATATTCCTTCATTGCATGCGTACGGATTATTCGAAACTTCTTTGTTTCAACGTGGTCGGAAAGCCTTCTAAATAATTCCTGCTCAGACAGATCTGTTCTATAGATCAGGCGTTCAAAAGGTAAAAATTTCATATATAGCTGTGTTGAAGGACTAACCCTTTTTTGCTCCTGCATTTTTGTCTTCTTCGTCATTATGATGGAAACCGATAATCCTCCTCGGCTCTTCAACCGCTTTATAAGAATCCAGTTCGGTTTTCAGACCGTGCATCCTGTATTGGAACTGGTCTGCATTATTAACGGCTACGTCTCTTAAAAACAGGGCGATCTGATCCAGGTATTCCCCGGTCAGTTTTCCGGCAGCATCTCTCAGAGCTGCATCCAAAAGCGGTTTGTCGATCTTCAGGCTTTCATTTCTGGTTTTGTAATACAGATGTCTGATGCGTTTTTTTAAACTTTGCGTAAAATCGATCAGCATGGTATTGCTGAACACTTTCATTCTTGAGGAAACGTCATGCCAGAAAGGAATCTGGTCCGCTTTGCTGTTTTTTAAAATTTTATACAAAAGAGAATCCTTTTCCAGATTTTTGGTCATGAAATACATGATGATTTCCGACCGTTCCGCAAGGTTCGGGGGAAATACCGGAATCATGACATCAAACCTTCCGGGAGCCAGGATTTCTTCATCAATATCTGAAACAGAAGTTGCAGAACCGACCATTAAAACATATTCCTGTTCGAATTTCGAAATATAATGGAGGATCACCTCCTGGGTTTCCAGGTTACAGGAAGCTATATTTTTTTCAGCTTTTCCGGCCATCATAATGTCATCAAAATCATCAAGAAACAGCAATACTTTGTCTTCTTTCATCATCGTCACCAGAAAATCATTAAAATTGGTCTGGTTTCCGTCTATGAAAGAGGTTCCCAGGTAATGTTTTTTCACCTCCTTAAATTGATAGCCGATAATTTCCGCAATCTTTTTGGCCCAGAAAATCTTCCCGCTGCCGGGAGGCCCGTACAGAATAATCCCTGCCGGCTTATTGATTCCCCAGTCTCTGATCTGCTGCGGATTGATGAAAGGTTCCAGAACGCCGGAGATATAGAAAAACAAATCCCTGTACCCAATAAAATCTCTTTTCTGCAGGCTTGTGGTATGCCCGAAATAATTATAGACAAACTGATAATTCCCGCCCAGTTTATTGTCGATCCCATAGCTTGAAACCGATGATTTAAAAAAGCCGTTATCGAAAATATTCGGGGTTATTTCTTTAATGGCCTGTTCTACTTTTTCCTTGGGCTGGTTGATTTTATCCGCAATTTGTCCGGATGTTTTTTCTTTGCCGAGATCTTTTTCATAACGCTTTAAAAAATCTATGTTTTCACGGGTAAATTTTTCAAAATCTTTTTTTACTTCAAAATTTGTACTGATGCATTCGCCCAGCTCCAGATCAAAATCCTGGATAAACTGTTTTATGGCTTCGGCGGAAACATGAAGTTCTTCAGCCAGTTCAATCAATTTCATAATAACCTATTAATATTATAAATATAATGATTTTTAAGAAATCTGAAGAGGGTTTTCTGCTGTCCGGCATACAATAAACTCATATAGAGAACTTCTAAATATGTTTTTAAAGGCTTAAAAGCACAGGCAACAGATTTGCTCAGATACTTTCAGATTCAGAAAGCAACAGCCGCCCAAAGTATTTATTAATCAATTTTGTAACAATTCACCACCCGCAGAGACTATTATAAGGTAAAACAAATTACATGGAAAAAATTTTATCTGTCAAGAATCTGACTAAAAAATTCAAGAGAACGGTAGTCAACAATATTTCCTTTGATGTAGAAAGAGGAAATGTTTACGGACTTCTGGGCCCGAACGGGAGCGGGAAATCCACTACTTTCGGAATGCTGCTTTCTACCATTAACCCTACGAGCGGCGAATGGTACTGGTTCGGGAAAAAAGGCACTGATCCTGATACGCTGAAAAAAATCGGCGCCATCATTGAACAGCCGAATTTCTATCCTTACCTGAGTGCGGAGACCAATCTGAAAATCGTAGCGGAAATTAAAGAGACGCCTCAGAAAAGGATTGATGAAGTTTTGCAGACCGTAGGCCTTCTGGAGCGGAAAAAAGATGCTTTTAAAACCTTTTCTTTAGGGATGAAACAGCGTCTTGCCATTGCCTCTGCCATGCTCAACAACCCTGAAGTGATGATTCTGGACGAACCTACCAACGGGCTCGATCCTGAAGGGATCATCCAGATCCGTGAGATCATCAGCAATATTGCAAAACAGGGCATTACCATTATCATTGCCAGCCACTTACTGGATGAAATTGAAAAGATATGCAGCCACGTGATTGTTTTAAAGGAAGGAAATTCCATTTATTCCGGAAGGGTGGATGAAATAACCGCCAACAACGGATATTTTGAATTAAAAGCAGACAACAATACCTTACTGATGAGTGCGCTGGAAGAACTCAAATGGTTCACTGCCGTTAAACAGGACGGTGATGTACTGAAAGCCCAGATC
Organism: Chryseobacterium gregarium DSM 19109; assembly: GCF_000430845.1. GTDB lineage: Bacteria > Bacteroidota > Bacteroidia > Flavobacteriales > Weeksellaceae > Chryseobacterium > Chryseobacterium gregarium. Next base: position 202,923 of record NZ_AUMU01000003.1, read on the forward strand.
CGTGATGATGCTTCAATCTCAGCCTCCAACCTGAATCAGAAGCTTGCTGAAAAAGGGATTTTCCTGTCTCATTTAAACAAGAAAAAAATGTCTCTTGAATCTCAATTCCTTGAACTTGTAAAAAAAACTAACTGATCATGACCAAACTATTAAAACTGGAATATTATAAAAATCTGAACTACAGACCGTTCAAGATTTTTACAGCACTGTATTTTGCCATCCTTATTGCATTGCTTTTTATCGGGCTGGTTGATTTTGACCTTTTGGGAGGAACCATCAATCTGAAAGAACAAGGAATTTATAATTTTCCGGAAATATGGAATTTCACCACCTATATCGTCGCATTACTTAAAATCTTTCTGGGGCTGATCATTGTGTTTTCCATCTGCCAGGAATTCAGCAACCGGATGTTTAAGCAGAACACGATTGACGGACTGAGCAGAAAAGAATTCATCAGCTCCAAGCTGCTGATCATCGCTATTTTTACCATTGTTTCAACCTTAGTAGTGTTTGCCATTACGATGTTTTTAGGATATCAATATTCCAAAACAACTGACTCTGAAACGGTTTTCAGCGAAATTTTCTTCATCGGGAACTATTTTGTGAAACTGTTCACTTTTTTCTGCTTCCTGATGTTTCTTTCCATCTTACTGAGAAAATCGGTTTTTGTTTTTCTTGCCCTGTTTGTATTCTGGGTTGTTGAAGGGATTTTAACGGCGGTAGAGGTATATACCAAAGTGAAAGGAATGCAGGGCCCTCAAAGAAATGATATCCTTCAGAATGACTTTTTTGTCACCCATCTTTTACCGCTGGAAAGTATGTCAAGCCTTATTCCCAATCCGATGATGAGACTGAATATGGCCAAGATGATGGGCATGAAGTACGAATTCCACTATCCTACGGAAAGCATGATTGCCTGTCTGGTATGGTGTGGAATCTTTATCTTTGGATCATACTGGATTTTAAGAAAAAGAGACTGGTAAATTCCTGAGTAAAATATTAAAGATACCAACTTCATATGTGAAGATTGTTTTTTTAAACGTGATCCGGAAACCGGATCACGTTTTTTATACAGAAAAATGAACGGATTGAATTTTTCATTAATTTTATCAAAAACGAGATCCATGAAGAAAATATATTATGTTCCGGGACTGATCAGCGCTTTGCTGATTCCGGTTTTATTCTGGTATTATGGAAGTCAAAGGATTCATACTCCATATACCATAGTAGATCTAGGGATTCCTGCAAAAATCAGAAAAGGAATGGAAAACTCCGGTGCCAGCTTTAAACCTTTCAGAAACTGGAATTACAAAAAGATTAATGTAAAACCTAATACCGCTTTAAAAAATCAACAATTTTACGTTGCTGAACTGAAAAAGCTTCAGATAAGAAACAAAAAAGAAAGCGGAATTGAATTTGTAATTGGTGATAAAAATAATTATCAGGATTTTATCGCCCTAATTGATGCGATGAAACTGGCAAAACAGGAAACTTACGGAGTTGATATAGAAAAAACACATCACTTCTTTGCCGTTCATATCTATAAAAATCCAAATGAAAAAATGGATCCTATTTGTGGAGGCGTTGTAGGAGGAGGATATTACAAAGAAAAAACCTCTTTAAATTTAATTAAACCGGAAACTTTTATTAACCAAATTCCAAAGCAATCTTATTATATTATTTTCGGATTCCTTTTATTTTTAAATATTTTCATGCTCAGCATCAAATAAAGATTTCAGTTGAATTAAAAAGAGAAAGACCGCCTTTCGGCAGTCCTTCAATCACTCACACTTTCACTTAAACACTATAATTATTTTTTATCCAACAGAGCAATATATTCTCCGTATCCCTTTGCTTTCATTTCCGCTTTCGGAACAAACTTCAGCGAAGCACTGTTGATACAGTATCGAAGTCCGCCTTTATCCTCCGGTCCGTCATTGAATACATGTCCCAAATGCGCATCCCCGGTTTTGCTTCTTACTTCAACCCTTGTCATTCCCGCTGTTTTGTCTAATTTTTCCTCTACCAGTTTTTTGGTAATCGGCTTGGAAAAACTCGGCCATCCGCATCCTGACTCAAACTTATCAGTAGAAATAAACAAAGGCTCTCCGGTAGTGATATCCACATAGATCCCTTCACGGGTTTCATCCCAATACTCATTTTTAAAAGGCATTTCAGTACCGTTTTCTTGCGTTACCTTATACTGTTCCGAAGTCAGTTTTTCTTTCAGAGCTTTTTTATCCTGCTTCTGGTATTTTGTTTCTTTTTTAGGCATCGGGTTGGCGTTTCTGGCCATTTCAAATAATCCTGGCTCGATATGACAGTATCCGCCCGGATTTTTGTCCAGGTAATCCTGATGATAATCTTCCGCTTTATAGAAATTTTTTAGAGCAACCGTTTCCACAACCACAGGCTTACTGTAATTTTTGGCCAATTTTTCAACTTCTGTCTTTACAATGGACTGAGTTTCCTGATCTGAAGTATAAATTCCCGGTCTGTACTGGTTTCCCCTGTCATTTCCCTGCTTGTCGATGCTGGTAGGATCGATGGTCTTAAAATACAAATCAATCAGCAGTTTCAGATCTACCTGCTCCGGATCATATTTTACTTTCACCGTTTCGGCAAATCCCGTACTGTGGCTTACGACCTCTTCATAAGTTGGATTTTTGGTGTTTCCGTTGGCATATCCGACCTCTGTACCTACTACTCCTCTCACCTGTTGAAAAAAGTGTTCGGTTCCCCAGAAGCATCCTCCTGCAAAATAAATTTCCTTTACATTTTTATTGTCCATAATGGTCTCATTTTCTTTTGTATTTTCAGCTGCCTTTATTCTTTTTGAATCTCCGCAACCGGTAGCAAATACGGCTATTCCCAGAATGATTCCGAGAAATACTAATATGTTCTTCATTTTTATTTTTTTATTCATTTCATTTTAAATATTAAAGCAATACTATCAGTCTGGTGATCTTTCTAAAGTGCATTATAACTATGCAAATTTCACACTAAATTACAAGAACGGTACAATGATAATGTCTATCATGATGATAGTATATCAGTTGGTTTCCTGCTCAATAATATATACGAAAAATAAAGGCTGATGGTTTTGTATATTCGGTCTTTTTCAGACTCAATTTTATAATTGATACTATTACACAAAAATTGATTCTGCAATGAATTAATAAGTCATAGAATGTACCTAAGCCAAACGATAGCGAAATTTTTAATCTGGCTTAACATGATAATCAGCCTGATAATAAATATGGGGTAATAAAAAAACCTTACTGTAAGAGTAAGGTTATAATATATCGTTATCTGTCGGCTTAACGGATCAGATCATCGTTCTGCTCCTCATGGTCGTCTTCATTATCACTGAGGCCCCAATAACTGTTTTCCTCGTCTTCACCGATATCATCGGTTCCAGCCTCACGGTCCACGCCGGGGATGTCAAGGCCTTTATCCAAGGTATCGTCATCATCCGTATCTTCGTTAAAAACGGGTCTGCCGTCACCGTCAACAGGAATATGTTCTTCCTGATTAAAAATGTCTTCATTAGGCTGGTAATCTCTCTGCTCTAATCTTCTTTCCTGTTCTTGTTCGCTATTTTCAGGCATAATAATTATATTTAGTGTTGGTTTACTCTCAACAAAAACAATTCCAAATCACTGCCGGTGTTAAGAATATATTTCAGGATTGACACATGCCGGCATTTTTTCGCCTTTGAAAACTGCGATGAGGTTTTCGGCAGCCAGCTTGGCCATTCCGTTTCTGGATTCCATCGTAGCTGACCCAACGTGCGGAAGAACGCAGACATTTGAAAGTTCAAGAATAGGATCATCCTTGAAAATAGGTTCGGGATTCGTAACGTCCAGTCCGGCCCCCCAGATTTTCTTTTCGGTAAGGACATCATACAGATCTTTCTGGTGATGGAATCCGCCTCTTGCCGTATTGATAAAAATAGCATTCTCTTTCATTTTTTCAAAAACGGAACGGTTGAACAGCTCTTGCTGCTCAGGTTTGAAATTCGCATGAATACTCAGCACATCGGATTCTGCAACTAATTCTTCAAAAGAGACATACCGGGCATTAAGCTCTTTTTCCGCTTCTTCATTCTGATGACGGTTATGGTAAATAATATCCATATCAAAGGCAGCCTTTGATTTCTTTGCCATTTCAATCCCGATCCTTCCCAATCCGAAAATCCCGAGTGTTTTACCATAGAGTTCCTGGCCTAATGCATGAAGCGGATCAAAATCGCCCCAGTTTCCGGCTTTTACTTTTTCAAAATTATAGCTTGCGCGCCGTGCCACTGACTGCATCAGGAGAAATGCCACATCGGAAGTCGCTTTGCTTAATACATCGGGTGTATTCCCGACCGGAATATTTCTCTGATCCGCCTGTTTAATATCCACATGGTCAAAACCGACGGAATACAGGGCAATCGCTTTTATATTCGGGCATTCGGTGAAAAAATCCTTATCATATTTAAAATCGGATCCGACACTTAAAATCATATCATGGCTTTTACAGTAGGCCAGCCATTCTTCATGGGATAAGTTCTCATGTTCAGGAATGAAAACTTCCAGGCCTGCCTCTTCCAGCATTTTGATTCCCGTTTCAGGAATTCTTTTATTGATGAATACTTTCATATCTGATCTTATTCTTTTGTTAATACCACTATTCAGGGATCAAAAAGCAAACCATCTTAATTGTACCCATCATTTATTATTGCTATTTTGGGAAGGTTTTACTTAATAGGGTCATTCATTAAAACTTTTATTTCATTTATGAAGAATCTTATTTTCACCTGTGTTGATGCAAAGTATCAAATATTTGATATAAAACCATCTAAAAATATTAAATTTGCATCTTATCAAAAATTGATTTAAAGCAAAGCAATACCTATACTTATGACATCACAAGAGATCCGTCAGAAATTTTTAGATTATTTTAAAAGTAAAGACCACCTTATCGTTCCTTCTGCACCGATTGTGCTGAAAGACGACCCTACCCTTATGTTTTCCAATTCAGGGATGACGCAGTTTAAAGATTTTTTCTTAGGTTATAAAACGCCTACTGCCCCGAGGATTGCCGATACCCAGAAATGCCTGAGGGTTTCAGGGAAGCACAATGACCTGGATGATGTGGGCAGGGATACCTATCACCACACGATGTTTGAGATGTTGGGAAACTGGTCCTTTGGTGATTATTTTAAAAAGGATGCTATTGCTTTTGCCTGGGAATTGTTAACGGAAGTCTACGGAATCCCGAAAGAAAACCTGTATGTCACTATTTTTGAAGGGGATGCTTCCGAGAATCTGGAAAGAGACCAGGACGCTTATAATTTCTGGAAATCCCATATTTCCGAAGACCGCATTATCAACGGGAACAAAAAAGACAATTTCTGGGAAATGGGTGAAAGCGGGCCGTGCGGGCCGTGCTCTGAAATTCACGTGGACCTGAGGACTCCGGAAGAAAAAGCCAGGGTTTCAGGACTGGAACTAGTTAACAATGACCATCCCCAGGTAGTGGAAGTCTGGAACCTGGTATTCATGGAATTCAACAGGAAAGCAGACAGAACCTTAGAGAAACTTCCCGCACAGCATGTAGATACGGGAATGGGCTTCGAGCGTCTTTGTATGGCACTTCAGGGGAAATCCTCCAACTATGACACTGATGTTTTCACTCCGCTGATTTCTAAAGTGGAAGCACTTTCAGGTAAAAAATATACAGGGATTTTAGAAGACGAAAAAGATATTGCCATCCGCGTGGTGGTAGACCATATCCGGGCGGTTGCTTTTGCCATTGCAGACGGACAGCTTCCTGCAAGCGGAGGTGCCGGCTATGTGATCAGAAGAATTTTAAGAAGGGGGATTTCTTATGCTTACCGTTTCCTGGATATGAAAGAACCATTCCTTTACCGGCTGGTTGCAGTGCTGCAGGAACAGATGGGGCCTTTCTTCCCGGAACTGGAAAGACAGGGAACCCTTGTTACCGAAGTGATTAAGAGCGAAGAGGAATCATTCCTTAAAACCATTGAAACCGGACTGATCAGGGTGGAAAAACTGATCCAGCAGACCATTGCAGACGGACAGAAGGTACTACCAACCCTCGAAGTATTTGAATTATACGACACATATGGATTCCCGGATGATTTAACGAGGATTATTGCTGAAGAAAAAAGCCTTACCATTGATGAGGAAGGTTTTAAAGCTGAAAAAGAAAAGCAGAGGTTACGTTCCAAAGAAGATTCCGCCCAGAAAGTATATGACTGGGTAACGCTGGAAGAAAGAGACGAAAACTTCGTAGGCTACGATAAAACGGAATCTGAAGCCTATATTACAAGATACCGGAAAGTAGAGAATAAGGACGGTGAATTTTATCAGGTGGTCTTGAGTGAATCTCCTTTCTATCCGGAAGGCGGCGGGCAGGTCGGTGATAAGGGAACCCTTGAAAATGCTTCTGAAAGTTTTGAAGTACTGGAAACAAAGAAGGAAAACGGATTGATCGTTTCTCTCATCAGCGGGCTTCCGAAAGATGCCGGAGCGCTTTTCTATGCAAAAGTGAATGCCGATGACAGGAAAAATTCCCAGGCCAACCACTCCGTAACCCACTTACTGCACGAAGCTTTAAGAGAGGTCTTAGGAACCCATGTTGAGCAGAAAGGTTCGTTTGTAGGTCCGGATTACCTTCGTTTTGACTTCTCTCATTTCAGCAAGATGACAGAAGAAGAACTGGCTCTGGTAGAAGAAAAAGTAAACCATAAAATCAAAGAAAGCATTGCTTTGCAGGAATTCAGGAATATTCCGATTCAGGAAGCGATGGATAAAGGGGCGATGGCGCTATTCGGGGAAAAATACGGAGACAGTGTACGAATGATCCAGTTCGGAAGCTCAAAAGAACTCTGCGGAGGGACCCACGTAAAAAACACCATTGAAATCGGCCACTTCAAAATCGTTTCCGAAGGTTCCGCAGCGGCGGGAATCAGAAGGATTGAAGCGATTTCCGGCGAAAAATCTGAGGAATATTTCAAAAACCTGGAAAAACAGATCGCTGAACTTTCCCAGTTATTGAAATCCAGAGATGTGGTACGGTCTATCGAAAAATTAATCGAAGAAAATACGGCATTGAAATCCGAAGTTGAATCGCTGAAAAAAGAAAAGGCAAAAGGGGAAATCGGCGACTGGAAAGGAGCTTACGAGCAAAAAAACGATAAATTACTTTTGGTAAAAAGAACTTCTTTAGATGCAGGTTCTATAAAAGACATCGTCTTCCAGTTGAAGAAAGAAATCCCGACTTCTATAACGGTTATCCTCTCTGATGCAGATGGAAAACCGATGATTACCGTTGGTGTTTCCGATGATCTGGCAGGAATTTACCAGGCTGGAGCATTGATTAAAGATTTAGCAAAAGAAATCCAGGGCGGCGGCGGCGGAAACCCGGGCTTTGCTACAGCAGGAGGAAAAAATCTTGACGGGCTGGAAAACGCTTATCAGAAAGCGTTGAATCTATAAGCATAAAAATGACTTAACAAATCTTAAAATAATTATCCGTTTCTCATCATTAGGAGAATAGGAAACCCTTAAAAACAGCTGTATATAGATCTATACAGCTGTTTTTTATTTTTAACAAAAGATTATATTTTTCCATCTGGTTTTGTAACCTTCTTATCAATAGTTTTGTCTTATTTATAAATAAACTAATGACAAAATTTTTATCTCCGTTATTTTTATTAACCAGCATCGTAGTTTTCAGTCAGACCCAGTTGAAAGTCCTCAATAAAATCAATAAGCAGCCGGTTCAGAATGCCGCTGTCTACTGTGATGACAACCTGCTGGGAAAAACCGATCAGGAAGGCGGTCTGTCTTTTAAAACAAAATGCAAAAAAATTGAAATCCTTGCAAGCAATTTTGAAGATGCCACGGCAGATGTAAAAAAGACTGTAGAAGTATCACTGCTGCCTTTGTCTGAAAAGAGGGATAATATCGAAAGAATTGTGATCAGGGATAAAAGTGATCCTAGGGCTTTAAGGATGCTTGATGAACTGGATAAAAGAGCCAAGGAAAATTCACCGAAATCATTAGACACTTATAACTTTAAATCATACAGCAAGTTTTCCATTGATGTAGATAAAGATTCGGTCGGGATCTTTAAGGATTTTATCGCTTCCCGGAAAGATTCGCTTTCCAGAGATGAAAAGAGGACATTCAAACAGAAAGAAAGTGAAAAGAAAGATTCCCTGATCAACGAAGATTTCATCAATGCATCTGCCGGAAGCCAGATGTTCCTTTGGGAGAAAGCCACGGAATACAAGTATTCCAAAAAATTCGGTGAAAAAACCAATATCATCGACAATAGGATGTCCGGATTCAAAAATCCCATTTACGAAGCCATGGCGATCAACATTTCCAATCTGGACAGAACGCCGAGACAATTAAAGCCGGAAAACCGGAAGCTTTTCAATTTTTACATGTCGGACACCCTGCAGATTGACGGCAGAAAGACGTATGTCATCAAGTTCAAAGAAATTACCGATAAGAAAAAGCAGAACCCGAGAAAATTTAACGGGAAGATTTATGTAGATGCCGAAAACTTTGCTCTGAAAAAATTTGAAAGCATCAATAAAAAGCAAAGCGAAGGGAATATTGTCTCTGTCTGGAAACCGATTAATAAAAAATGGTTCCTGGATTATGAGGATATCAAAGTAAAAATGGGCGAGCAGACCTTTGACACTTCTAAAAAAGACAGTTTGAAAGAAGGGGAAAAAGCAAAATACAACAAAAAGGAATTCGGGAATTATCTGTACGTAAAAAACCGATTTTTCGATTTTAAGCTGAATGAAGAACAGAAAGCGTCTGATTTCAAAGGCTATTCGCTGGAAGTAAAAAGCTCTGACGGAAGTCTGCTTCAGCAGTACAGAACCGACAGCCTTACGGAAAGGGAAAGCGCTACCTATACCAAAATCGACAGCTTTGTAGTGAAGCATGATTTTGAAAAGAAACTGAGCTTTCTGACCCAACTGCTCAGAGGAAACCTGCGCTATAAGATGATTGATTTCGATCTTACCAAATTTTTAAGCTATGACCAGTATCAGGGAATCCGTCTGGGGGCAGGCCTAAAACTCAACGAAAAGTTCAGCAAGACCTTTTCTCCGGACGGCTATTTCGGCTACGGTTTCAAAGACCACCGCTGGAAGTATGGCTTAGGTCTGGACATGAGACTATCTGACAGAAGGACCTCTGTTTTCCGTATTGATTATGTGGATGATGTTTTTGCTGCCGGAAGGTTCAGCAATGCGATGTGGGACCTGCCGATGAAAATTTCGGATATCGGACTGGATCTGCACAATGGCACTTTTTATAGAAACCGGAAATGGGGTGTTTCCTACCTATATGACCTTTCGAATTCACTAAGCATGAAAATTACGGTCAACAAAGAGAAACAACAGGCTCTTTTTGATTATCAGTACCGTAATTTAGGGAATGCTTTTGATAATGTAAGCACGACCCTATCCCTGAAGTTTGCACCGAACGATAAGAATATCATGACACCCAGCGGAAAATTTACCTATGAAAAAGGATATCCCCAGGTTTTTATGAATTTTGAGAAAGGTGCGGGAATTTTAGGCGGAGACCTGAATTACCAACGTCTAGATGCGTTAGTCATTCACCAGTTCAGAACTAAAATAGGATATACCAACATCAAGCTTTTCGGAGGCCTGTCTTCCGGTACGGCTCCGATCTGGAAAAACTTTGAGATCGCCGGCCAGGCCGACAGAAATACCAATCACTGGTATTCCAATATCAGTACGCCATCCAATCTCGGGTTTACCACGATGCCTGCAGGAACTTTTTTTGCAGACAAATTCGCGGCTTTTAAGGTTTCTCAATACCTGCCGTTCAGGTTTAAAACATTCGGCAGCCGATATTCAAGTATCGAACTGGAATATCAGGGAGCCATCGGCAATATGAAAAACAGAACCGATCATCAATTTGAATTCCGGGTGCTGGACCATTATTACCAGGAAGTCGGATTTATCTGGAACCGTTTTCTGGGCAGGAATTTCGGCGTCGGCTTCTCTTACAGGCTCGGACATTACCAGACTTCCCAGTTTAAAGACAATTTCGGGGTAAAACTCAGATTTAATCTTTTAAACTAGCTTTAAAAGATTAGGTTTTATTTCAGGCAGGATGAAATAAAAATCACTTTTACTGAAATACTTTAATGCCGGGTTTCCCGGCTTTTTTATTTGAATAGTTTTAAGCATTTAGATTATCTTAACACCATTCACTGAATAAGATAGAATTATTTATGTAATAACAAACCATAGCTTCTTCGGATTTATTTCTTTAAGAATATTCCATGCGGTAAAACTTTTTCGGAACCGGAAATATCATTAATTTTGACAGGTCTTTATGAAAAGGGTTTTACTGTTTTTATGTTTCTGGATATATATTTTTGGTTATTCACAATCAAAAGAAACTTCCATTGAAACCGTCATCATTGAAGATAAAAGCGATCCGCGCGCTTTGGAGATCCTTAAAAAAGTGGAGCGGATGTTCAGGGAAAATTCCCCGAAAAGCCTGGAATCCTATTCCTACAAGTCGTATGAGAAAATTTCCATGGACATTGATGAAGACAGTCTCTCCCAGTTCAACGAATTCTTTCAGAACAGCAGTTTTGTCAGGAAAAAAAGGGAAAAGGACTCCTTAAACAATATTTCTGCTAGAAACATATTTTCCAAAAGTAAACTTTTTCTCTGGGAAAGGGCGCAGGAATTTTTATATTCAAAACCCTACGGCGAGAAAATCAACATCCTCGACAACAGGATTTCCGGGCTTAAACAGCCGGTCTACGAAATGATTGCCCTCCAGCAAAGCAACCGCGATAAGCTTCCCGAACAGCTGAAGCGGGAAAACAGAGGGTTATACCGTTTTTTTTTAACGGATACGTTAGAAATGGACGGCAGAAAAAACTTCGTCATCCGCTTTCGGGAGGTTAATTACAAAAAGCCCGACAAAAAGAAGAAATACAACGGTGCCGTCTACATTGACACGGAAACCTACGGCATCAAGAAAATAGAAAACTTCAGTAAAAATAAAAACGACGGAATTATTACCAGTACCTGGGTTTATTTTAATAATAAATGGTTCCTGGCCCATGAAACGGTAAAGCTGAAAATGAGCAATATGGCGATGGAAAAAGACGACAGGGAACATTCCGGGGAAAAGCATGAAAAGAAAGAACGGAAAAGTTTCGGGACCTACGCTTTCCTGAGTTCGAGGTATTTCGATTACCAGTCTCCCATTGAAAATAACAGAAACGATTTTAAAGGCTATACTTTTTCGGTAAAAAATACCAGCGGGACAACATTGGACCGGTACCGTACCGATCCGTTGACGGCAAGGGAGAAAAATACGTACACCACCATCGACAGCCTCGGAAAAATTTATAATATTGATACCAAAGCAAGGGTCCTTACAGGCTTGCTGAACGGGCAGATCCGGGTCGGAGCACTGGATTTTGCAGTGGATGAAATCGTAAACTACAACTTGTATGAAGGTTTCAGATTGGGGCTGAAAGCTAAGCTTAACGAAACTTTCAATCCTTATTTTTCGCCTGACTATTATTTTGCCTACGGTTTTAAAGATGACCGGTGGAAATACGGAATCGGACTTGATATCAAAACCACGCTTGATAAAAGTTCGTTTTTCAGGGTTGACTATACGGATGATGTAACGGCTTCCGGGGAGTTCTACAGAAGGCTCTGGAATTTCAAGATGAAAATGGCCAACTACGGGAACAATATCCAGAATGATAAGTATTACCGTTTCCGGAGTGTCTCTCTTTCTTACCTGAACGACGTTTCCAACGGCCTCACTCTTGTTTTTGCTGCGAAAAGGAATTACGAAGAAGCCTTATTTGATTATACCTTCAGAAACAAAGGGCCGGGATTTGATAATTTCAATACCTTGTTTACCCTGAAATTCTCTCCGAACTCTACCAATATCATGACACCACAGGGAAAATCAATGATCGATCAGAAATATCCGGAACTGTATTTTAATTATGAGCAGAGCTACAAAATCATGGGCGGTGATTTTAACTATACCCGTTTTGATGCGCTCTTCGTTCACAATTTTAAAACTATGCTCGGGACTACCGGTTTCCGTCTGTACGGCGGAATGGTTCTGGGGGATGCGCCGATCTGGAAGAACTTTACGATGAACGGACTGGCCTCGCCGCAAAGGGATTTCAACTTTAACCTGACTTCGTTCCTGGGCTTCGCCACACTGGAAGGCGGAAAATATTACAATGACAAATTCATCGCCTATTATTTTACACATAAACTGCCGTTCTATTTCAAAAGTATCGGCCAGAATATCTCAAGCTTCGACTTTGTATTGAGGGGAACCATCGGAAACATGGATCATCCGGAATACCATCAGTTCAGGTTTCGTCCGCTGAACCATCTGTATCAGGAAGTCGGTTTGGAATGGAGCAATTTCCTGTCATCTTATTTCAATTTAGGACTGTTTTACCGGGTCGGGTATTATACCACTCCGAATTTTATGCAGAACTTTGCCCTTCAGTTTAAATTGAAGATTTTGGAATTTTAAACAAGTAATCAATCATTAATACCTATCATATCATGCAGAGTATAAAAATAAAAGCGGAAGGTTTCTTCGAGCTGTTAAAATTAAAAGACACTTCAATGTGGGAAATTTTTGCCCAGATGATCGACGGGAATGAAAAAGAAATTATCTTTCTGGATCATGAAGATAAAATACTGTTCAATTACCGTTTACCGGCAGATCAGGAGCAGTTGGAACAGGACCGAAAGGCATTTTCCAAGGAGTTTGCCGATAAAATGGCGAACCTTAACTGAACGAATTATAGTGATAAGTGATGAGTATAATCTCATAATTTATAACTGTTAAACGCGTCAACAGTTTTTTTTGCCTCGGCAACATCATGCACCCTCAGTATTTTTGCGCCTTGCCGCAAAACGTTCATGTGCAGCTTCTGCGTTTCTTCATTGATATCCAGAGATGATTTTCCTAACGGCTTATAGATAAAGGATTTTCTGGAAATCCCGATTAATAAAGGAAATCTCCCAAAGCCCAGGTACTGTACCTCATCAATCATTTTCATCTGGTCTTCCACCTTTTTTCCGAATCCGAAACCGGGATCGAGAATAATGTCGTTGATCCCCATTTCCAAGAGTTCCGCAGTCTTTTCAGAAAAATACCGGTTCACGGAAACCGTAATATCATCAAATTTTATTTTATTATGCATGGTTTCATAGGAAGGATTGACATGCATTAAAATATAGGGAAGCTTCGTTTTGGCCACCGCCTCAAACATTCTGCTGTCATATTGGCCTCCGGAAATATCATTAACCAGATCAATGCCTTCATTATAGCCGAATGCTATTGTTTCCGCATAGAACGTATCGAGAGAAACCAGGGCTTCAGGAAATTCTTTTTTGATTAAATAAATAACATTCCCGATTCTCCCTATCTCTTCTTCAGCACTTAAAAATTCGGCATTCGGACGGGTGGACTGCGGGCCGATATCAATAATTTCAGCGCCTTCCTTCAGCAGTTTTTCGGCATGTCCCAATGCCGGTTTTTCACTGTTGAATTTTCCGCCGTCTGAAAAGGAATCCGGGGTAAGGTTCAGGATTCCCATGATCTTCGGGGCAGATAAATCAACAAGCTTTCCGTTACACTTCATTGAGTGATTTTGAAAAGCCTGAGAATTTGAAAGGAAAAGATTCTGAGATTTTTTGACAGACTTGGCCATTAACAAAGGGTTAAAGATTACTCTACAAAAATAAAACTATTTGTTTTAGAGATACCATTTATTAGAATCATTATTTTTTAAATCATTAAATTTCGGAAATCAGAAATTTGTAAAATGCTTAAATAATGTTTAAAGCGATAATTTCCCTGTCAATCGGATATTACGCACTTTCAAACCATCTGCTCCCAAACACAAAATTTCGTATATTTGAAAGATTAAGAGAATTTATGTCAGAAACATCAGTACAGTTCGGGAAAATCATTGCCGGATGCCGTGAGCTTTTCAGCAAAAAACTACAGGATTACGGGGCAGCATGGAGGGTCTTAAGGCCGAGTTCGATTACGGATCAGATTTACATTAAAGTCAACAGGATCCGTACAATACAGATGACCGGAAAAAAGATGGTGGATGAAAGCGAGGAAGGCGAATTCGTTGCGGTGGTCAACTACTCCATCATTGCGCTGATTCAGCTTGAAAAAGGCTTTTCCAATGACTTTAATGAAAACAGGGAAGAGATTTTAGCCCTTTACGACAAATATTCCACCGAAGCGAAAAATTTAATGGAGCGAAAAAACCACGATTACGGTGAAGCGTGGAGGGATATGAGGATTTCATCCATTACCGATTTAATCTATCAGAAGGTGCTAAGGACCAAACAGATTGAAGACAATTACGGGGTTACCATCGCTTCAGAAGGTTTGGATGCCAATTATTTTGACATGATGAATTATGCCGTTTTCTGCCTGATCAAATTCTCTGAAGCAGAAAGCAATGCTGAATCTAAAACTACATAATATGATCAAAGGTTTATTACGTTTCGTTATTGCCGTTATTTTCATCCTTTCAGGTTTTGTAAAGGCGGTGGACTTGGTCGGTTTCTCCTTTAAGATGGAAGAATACTTCTCCCCTGCGGTTTTCAACATGCCGTTTCTGGAAAAATTCGCGCTGCTGTTTTCAGTGATCGTAGTGGTTCTGGAGCTTCTTCTGGGATTTATGCTTCTATTAAAACTCAGGCTTAAATTCACCCTTTCGGCATTAATCGCGCTTTGTATTTTCTTTGGCTTCCTTACGTTTTATTCCGCCTACTTTAATGTGGTCACGGACTGCGGATGCTTTGGGGACGCAATTAAATTTACGCCATGGCAGAGCTTTATTAAAGATGTCTTGCTTTTAATCGGGCTTATTGCTGTATTCATCCTGTACAGAAAGGAGTTTAAGAAAAAAGATGCCTACAGTTTTAATGCTCACAAAAAATCCGGAAACCAGTTTAAATATATCCTTTTGGCTGTATTTTCCGTAATAATGATCGGGATTGGTGCTTATGGGATCATCAAAGAGCCTGTTATTGATTTCCGCGATTATAAAATCGGAACCGACTTAAAAGCCGAAAAGCAAAAAATCAATAAGAACTCTTCTGAATACAAGACTTTCTACACGCTTAAAAATCAGAAAACCGGGGAAGTTCTAAAAGTAAACCAGGACGATTATATTAAAGAGACCAAATACTGGGCAGAAGGTTCACCCTGGAAAATAGAGGAAGGCAAGAATGAATCCGTCTTAGTAAAGGAAGGCTACAAATCCGAGATAGGTAAGTTCAAGATAGAGGATCCGACAGGAATGGAGGTTACGGAAAAAGTCATTAATGCACCTAAAGCCATCCTTGTATTTTCCTACCACCCGAAAGAAGTTTCACCGGAACTTTTAAAGCAGGTTGAAGCTAAGGCTAAAAGCCAGGGAACGAACGTCGTGTACGGTGTTTCTACCGATCCGAATATGTTTAAAACCATTAAAAACATGATGATGGACGGTACGGCTATCAAAACCATCGCCAGAAGCAACCCCTTCGTGCTGGTTTTACAGAACGGTATAATTACCGACAAACAGCCTGCTAAAGACTATGTAAAATAGTAAATGATAAAATCTTAATATAACTTTAAACGCTAAACTATATACATTTAATAATGCAAAAATCAAATAAACCGATTGCCGGTTACCATTTATTAATGATCCTTTCCTCAGTGGACGGGGAATTTGCTCCGGAAGAAGGAATGATTGTCCAGCAGTATTTAGCCGATGAATTCCCTTTTAAAATCAACCTTGACAATGAGCTTGATGCGATTGCCACCCTGCAGCCGGAAGAATGGAAAGACCATTTTGAATTTCACGCCCGTTGTTTCTATGATGATTCTACCGAGGAAGAGCGTAAAAGCTTTATACAATTTGCGAAAACCCTAATCAAAGCGGATAATGTGGTTACCGATGAGGAGCATACTTTTTATACGCTTTTGAAAAACCTTTGGAAAATCAATTGAGAAATTAGATATTAGAAGTTAGATATTAGTTTAAAAAATTACCGTAATGCTAACTTCTGATTTCTAACCTCTAACTTCTAAAATAAATAAATCTATGAGAAGAAAAATAGTAGCAGGAAACTGGAAAATGAATAAGAGTGTAATTGATGCCCAACAGTTAATGGTTCAGTTACTAAGCTATAAAAACAACCATCCGGCCAACTGCGAAGTATGGATTGCTCCGCCGGCCTTATATTTGATGATGGCGAAAGACATCTTTGAAAAAGATGAAATCGGTGTATTCTCCCAGGATATGAGCGAACATGAAAGTGGTGCCTACACCGGTGAAATCTCTGCAGATATGCTGGAATCCATCGATGCCTCCGGGACCCTGATCGGGCATTCCGAAAGAAGGCAGTACCACGGGGAAACAGATTCCCACTGCAACAGAAAAGTAAAACTGGCGCTTGATAAAGGCTTAATTCCTATATACTGTAACGGTGAAACCCTGGAACAGAGAAAAGCCGAACAGCATTTTGAGGTGGTGAAAAACCAGACGGAGGTGGCGCTTTTCACGCTTTCTGCAGAAGAAATCAAAAAAGTAGTGATTGCTTACGAACCGGTTTGGGCCATCGGAACCGGTGAAACGGCAACGCCTGAACAGGCCCAGGAAATCCATGCCCATATCAGAAGTACCATTGCTGCAAAATACGGGCATGAAGTGGCGGATGAAATTTCTATCCTGTACGGCGGATCCGTAAAACCGGACAATGCAAAAGAAATTTTCTCCCAGCCGGATATTGACGGCGGACTGATCGGCGGAGCCGCATTGAAACTGGAGGATTTCTCCAGGATTATTGAAGGTTTCAATTAATCCAGGATAAACACCAACCGGCATATTCAGCAGGCTTCGTGAATATGAAAATAAAATAAAAGCGGCCGCATCTTCGATGCGGCCGCTTTTTTAAAATCTAATTATTGAATATCGATGACATACATCGTTCCTTTATCTACCTTTCCTGTTTTAGGAAGGATTTTCGCTTTGGGATTCCCGTTTCCGTCATCTACGATCCCGAAATCATCATCATTGAAAACCGCAATCTTATTATTTCCCAAATAAATCAGCCCTTCAAATTTATCATGCTCATACCCTGTTTTGGCAACCAGGTCAACCGCTAACGTTTTGGAAACCGCCTGAATTCCCGCTGCTGAAATTTCACTCCAGGTAGACTGCTCCAGAGCTTTTCCGTTGATTTTCATCCCGTCAACAGCAGCAAGGTCGCTTCCGTTGACATCAGAAGCTCCAGAAATGTTGATTTTATATACTTTTTTGATTCCTCCCTGTGAACCGAAATTGCCGTCCCTTTCAATTACTAAGAATTCCGTATTGCTGATCGCGGTAATATCACATACGGAATCCGAAGCGCCCCCGTCCTGCTGATACAGGAATTGTTTGGTTTGACCGCTAGTGATATCAAACGTGACAATTCTTGTTAGGGTTTTATTGGTCGCTGCATTTTTGTTAGGCACGTACATCATAGACTGAATGGTTCCTATCAGGGTTTTTCCGTCAGGCGTGATGCAAAGGCCTTCCATTCCTCTGTTCGCCCTTCTCTTCGCCAGAACTGCCGGTAATTTCCTTGTTCCGGTATTCACGCCGATCGGACTGATTCTTTCCATTTCAACACCTTCTGCACTGTAATGTACGATGTGAGGGCCATATTCATCAGACACCCAGAAAGTACCGTCGGCAGCAGCGACAATACTTTCACTGTCAAGCCCGTAATTATCGGTACCTAATATATTGCCGTTAGCATCATAAGCCACTTCTCCTGTGCTTCCCATTCCTGATGGATTCGGCAGGCCCGTAATCGGCTGGCCGGAAGGATTTTTAAGCTTGATGTATTTGATCACTTCAATATTTCCGTCAGCATTAATTTTAAAATGCATGATGGTTGGCGTAAAAGAAGGGGTAAGAAATTTTTTACCGTTTAGATAATCGGTATTCGGGCCACGGTCTGTAATCACATAAAATTCTCCCTTCCGGATAGGATGTGCTGCTGCTCCCGAACCGAAACCTCCGTTGATAACCGCAACACCATTAAGGGTTGCCATCGTGGAAAAAGGGAATTCCTGGGGGAGTTTGGAATAATCAATATTCTGATTTGATGAACTGTCGTCACTGTTATTGCATGCCGTAAAAGAAATAAGCGCAATTACAGGTAATAGGAATTTTTTCATGTTTACTTTTATTCGGTGCGAAAGTAGGTATTCATTGTAAACTAATCTTAAATGCAATGATAACTGTATTTTAATTTACACAAAAAAGACCCGGATTTGATCCGGGTCCGCTATTATTGATCTTATCTAAAAATCTATAAGGTCTGTTCCTCATGTTTGCCTTCCATGATTTCTTCAACCATTTTAGCATTGAAGGCAGGAAGGTCTTTCGGAGTACGGCTGGTTACCAGACCATTATCTACTACTACTTCGCTGTCTTGCCATTCAGCCCCTGCATTTTTAAGGTCTTTGCTGATTGAATTTACAGAAGTCATATTTCTTCCTTTCACCACTTCAGCATTGATTAAAATCTGAGGGCCATGGCAGATGGCTGCCACCGGCTTCTGCTGCTGGAAAAAATCTCTGACAAATGACAAAGCCGTTTCATTGGTCCTTAATTGATCCGGGTTGATTACTCCGCCCGGTAAAATCAAGGCATCATAATCTGAAGCATGGGCTTCATCCAGGGTTTTATCTACATTATATTCCTGTCCCCAGTTCTTTTCCGCCCAGGCTTTGATCGTGCCCGATTCCGGACTGATGATATGCGCAGTCCAGCCCTGCTGCTCCAAATGTTCTTTCGGTGATTTCAGTTCGCTTTCTTCAAATCCATCGGTTGCTAAAATTGCAATTTTCTTTGACATAATTTTTATGATTTAAGTGTTATGCCGTTCTTATTGGAAAAATAATGCCGTTCTCAATTTCCCAATTGATAAAAATTTGTTAAAACTTTATATCGATTATATGATTATTCTTTTAAGAGTAACAGTAATTTACTTCTTCACAGGCTTAAAAAAAGCGCATCAAAATCAATTGATGCGCTTCCTATTTCTGTTGTAAGAAAATTATTTTTTCTCTTTGGATCTTTGTAAAACCTCGTCTACCATTCCGAAATCTTTTGCCTCGGTAGAAGTCATCCAGTAATCTCTGTCGGATGCTTTTTCCACCCACTCATACGTTTGTCCGGAGTGTTCCGAGATGATATCATACAGCTCTTTTTTAAGCTTCAGCATCTCTCTCAGATTGATTTCCATATCAGAAGCCACGCCTTGTGCACCTCCTGAAGGCTGGTGAATCATCACTCTTGAATGTTTAAGCGCAGAGCGCTTACCTTTTTCTCCTGCTACCAGTAATACAGCCCCCATTGAAGCGGCAATACCGGTACAGATCGTGGCTACGTCAGGCTTAATGATCTGCATCGTATCATAAATTCCCAATCCTGCATAAACACTTCCTCCAGGAGAGTTGATGTAAATCTGGATATCTTTTGAAGGATCTGCACTTTCCAGGAATAAAAGCTGCGCCGTCACGATGTTCGCCACCTGGTCATCGATTCCCGTACCCAGGAAAATAATCCGGTCCATCATCAGACGGGAAAAAACGTCCATCTGCGCAACGTTCAGTCTTCTTTCTTCCATAATGTAGGGCGTAAGATTCGTCGGGCCGTACATTCCCATATATTGATCGGTAGCCAGACCGCTGTTTCCTAAATGTTTCGTAGAGAAATCTCTGAATTCTTTTTTAATGTCCATATTTCTGTTGTGTATATTAAAATTTACGGAATTTAAATTACAACTTTTATTCCTAAAATTTTACAGGACTTTTTGTCATAGAAAGTACAGCATTCCTTTGCAGGATGTCTTACATTATTATTTTCTGTTGGCATAAATGCCTTTGATAGGGGAATATTCAATCATGTCGCTTAACCGGATCGAAGCCTGTTTCAGTAGAGTGATCTGCTTGATAATTTCATAGTACCTGTTTTCATCGGCAGTACGATATTCCTCAAGCTGTTTTGCGGTTTCCTTTATCAGGTAATCAATGTACCGGTACTTGTGCAGCAGAACATCCCCTCTTACCTGTTCGGCAATTTTATCGCCGTAATTCGGCGGGAAAATATTCCGGGAAGCCCAGTTTTCAAGGTCATCCGGAGTCAGTAAGGCGTCCACCACTTTTTTGGTAATTTCTTCATCCATAAAATTGATGAAAAAACTCCCGCTTCTCAGTTCATCTTTCTGAATCCCTTCTTTTACATGATGAATAATCAGCTCATTGGGTTTGGCTAAAAAACTGTAATTTTCTTCTTCAAAATGATGCAGGATTTCTTCAATTACCGTAATCTGGTATTCTTCATTCTTATCATTGGTTCTTTTTAAGACAATGTCACCGAATATCAGCATATGGTCCACCAGCTTATTTTCCATGAACAGCACATCATAAAGAAAACGGTCTCCCAATTGTTCCTCCGGAGGAACAATCTCCATTTTCGGAGGGGCATTATTCTGTTTCTGCTGCTGGACGTGTTGGGTCTGGTTCTGGGTAATCTGCTTCTGAACATCCAGCTCATTAAAGAGGCTCTGCTCAGACAGCCCGAATTTATTGGAAACCTGCTTCAGGTAAACCTCCCGTTTTAAAGCATTCTGAACAAAGGAAACCGATTTTACAATATCACGGATCGCCTCTGCTTTCTTTATCGGATCATCTCCGACTTCCTTCAGAAGGATTTCAGCTTTAAAATCGATAAAATCCATTGCTTTCTCTTCAATGAATTTTTCTACATAATCCTGCGGATGTTTTCTAGCAAATGAATCCGGGTCGTCCCCGTCCGGGAATAGGAGGACACGGATATTCATGCCTTCCGTCAGCAGCATATCAATGCTCCGGAAACTGGCTTTGATCCCTGCATTGTCACCGTCGAAAAGAATCGTTACGTTTTCGGTAAGCCTTTTGATCAGTTTAATCTGCTCTGTTGTTAAAGAAGTCCCGGAACTCGCCACCACATTTTCAATTCCGGACATATGGAGAGCAATCACATCCATGTATCCTTCCACCAAAAGGCAGACATTTTTTCTGGAAATGGCCTGTTTGCTCTGGTTTAATCCGTAAAGGACATTTGATTTATGGTAGATCTCCGTCTCCGGCGAGTTGAGGTATTTTGCGGTCTTGACATTATTTTTAAGGATCCTCGCCCCGAAACCCAATACCCTTCCCGAAAAACTGTGGATCGGAAACATGACCCTTTCCCGGAAACGGTCAACACCCGACGGTATATTTTCCGGGAAAATAGACAGTCCCGATTTTTCCAGGATCTCTTTATTATAGCCTTTTTCAAGAGCATAGGCAGTAAAGGCATCCTTCTTTTCCGGAGAATATCCCAGCTGAAACTTTTTGATGATGTCATCTTTCAGTTCACGTTCTTTGAAGTAGGACAAGCCGATTGACTTCCCTTCTTCAGAATTCCATAAAAGCTCCTGAAAGTAATCATTGGCAATCTCATGAATTTTATACAGTATGTCCCGCTCGGTATTGGCCTGCCTGGCTTCCTCGGAAAAAACTTTCTGGTCTTCCTCGATTTCAATGCCGTATTTTTTAGCAACATGGCGGAGTGCTTCAGGATAGGTGAAGTTTTCAATCTCCATCAGAAAAGAAATGGCAGTTCCGCCTTTTCCCGTAGAGAAATCCTTCCAGATCTGCTTACTCGGTGAAACGACGAAACTCGGAGACTTTTCATCGTGGAACGGGCTTAATCCTTTAAAATTGGACCCGGCCCTCTTCAGCTGCACATATTCCCCAACAATCTCTTCTACACGAATTGTTGAAAATATTTTGTCAATGGTCAGCTTAGAAATCATAATGCAAAAAGTAATGTGGGAAGTAGAAAATTCTGTTACAAATATAACAGTTTATAGCTAATTTTGCATCAAAGAACTTTCATGCAATTTAATATAAAAAGCATCAACGACTGGCAACGTATCGCAGAAACCGTCATTTCAGAATTAGAGCATCCCATCCTTTTATTAAAAGGCAACTTAGGCGCAGGGAAAACCACGTTCACCCAGTTTCTGCTTAAAAATTTAGGAAGCCGGGATGAAGTGAACTCTCCTACCTACTCCATTATCAATGAATATGACACGCCGAAAGGAAAGGTTTATCATTTTGACCTGTACCGCCTGAAAAATATAGAGGAAGTGTATGACATCGGTATTGAAGAGTATCTCGACAATGCTTTTCTGTGCATTATCGAATGGCCTGAAGTGTATGAAGATGAGCTTTACGGCCTTAAGTACCATCAGATGAGCATCATCAATACCGGAGAAAACAGAGAGGTTTCATTCGGATAAATATTATGTATCTTTGCCGTTGAAATTGATGTAAAATTACGATCTGTAAGAACTTAATTAATTTATAAGGATGAGTACTACAAACATTTTTACTCCTTTTACCGAAGAGGAACTGATGCCGAAAGAAGAAAAGCTGGAGGTCATTAAGAAAGGAAAACAGTTCAGTATCGGGATCCCGAAAGAGACCTCCCTGAACGAAAGAAGAACATGTATAACACCCGATGCGGTACAGGTTTTGGTGGAAAGCGGCCATGAAATCATCATCGAAGCAGGAGCCGGGGAATGCTCATTTTTTACAGATTTACAATATTCAGAATCAGGAGCCAGAATTACCCAGGATCCTAAGGAAGCTTTCGCACAGGATCTGATTTTGAAAATCAACCCGCCTACCGAAGAAGAGATCGATTATATGCGTCCGAATACCTATCTGGTTTCGGCGCTTCAAATCAACCTGCGGGATAAAGATTATTTTATAAAACTAGCGGAGAGAAAAGTCAATGCCATAGCTTTTGAATTTATTGTTGACGAATATAAGCAACTGGCTTTGGTAAGGCTGATCGGCGAGATTGCAGGTACCGTTTCCGTCCTCTATGCTTCCGAATTGCTGGCTTTGTCCAACGGCCTGATGCTGGGAGGGATTACCGGGGTACGCCCTTCAGAAGTAGTGATTTTAGGGGCCGGAATCGTCGGCGAGTTCGCTACCAAAGCAGCCATCGGACTTGGTGCCAATGTCAGGGTTTTCGACAACTCCCTTTCAAAATTAAGAAGACTTCATACACTGGTAGACAGCAGGGTTCCCACTTCCATTATTGATCCCAAAGAACTGAAAAAAGCATTGCGGAGAGCCGATGTGGTCATCGGAGCGCTTCCCAGGCTGAACATGACGCCGATTGTAACTGAAGATATGGTCATGGCCATGAAAAAAGGCAGCGTAATCATCGATATCACTATTGACAACGGAAAAGTGATTGAAACGTCAGAACTGACCACGATGGAAGATCCTTATATTATTAAGCACGGCGTAATCCACTGCGGGCTTCCGAACCTAACCTCAAGAATGCCGAGAACTACTACCAAAGCCATCTCCAATTTCTTCCTGTCCTATATTTTAAATTACGATGAAGAAGGCGGTTTTGAAAACATGCTGGTCCGTAAAAATGAGATGAAACAGAGCCTTTACATGTACAAAGGCAGACATACGAAAAAAAGCATCTGCGACCGTTTCGGGCTTACTTATCATGATATCAACCTTTTAATTTTCTAATGAAAAAGCTGAAATTCTACTTAATCGGTCTTATTCCCGGACTGGTTCTCGTATTCTTTATATTGAACAAAAAAGGCTCAAGCTGCACCGGCTACCTTCCCAACAGCCGTGTTATTGCAGAAACATTATCTAAAGATTTTAAATATTCTGATACCTTTAAAGCGGAAATGAATGCATTGAAGATCAATGAAAAATTCCTGAAAGACAGCATCATGACCAACGGAAAGATCGATTTCGATAAAAGCCACGCTCAGAAAAAACCATGCCCGGACTATCTTTTAACTTATCCTGAAAAAAATCCGGCATATGAAATCACCTTTGAAAAATGCGAGGAAACCGTGACTTTAAATACCCTGAAGAAAATCAGATAATCATCTCTGATTACCTGTTTAAGAATTGATTTAAACCTACGGAACTGCATTAAAAAGCAAATTACACTATGGAAGGCAATTATTACATGATCCATGATTACCTGATATTCACTGCAGTATTTGCCATTTTCCTTTTTTTAACGGTTGCTGTTTTTTTATTCAGCCAGAACCAGGCAATCAGGAGAAAAAATGTAAGGCTTTCGGCAACCAATAAACTGATTGAACAGCGGCTGAATGAAGTGCAGCTGGAGCACATCGGCACCAAGCTTAACCCTCATCTGTTTAAAAATATCCTGAATTCGGTGCAGTCACATGCCTACCATACCTACATGTCACTGGATAAGCTGGCCAATGTACTGGATTATATCCTGTATGAAAGCAATAACAAATTCGTAAGCCCAAAGGAGGAACTTAATTTCGCGCTGAGCCTCATTGAGATCAACAAAATTAAGGTGAATCCATTATTTGATTTCAGGATTAAATCCAGAATTGATAAGTCTGACCCTATTTTTGAAGAAAAGGTTTTTGCTCCGCTGATCTCTGTAGATTTCATTGAAAATGCTTTTAAACATACGGATTTTCTCGCTCAGGATTCTTTTATTTCAATCCAGATAGAGCTTGAAGGTGGTATGTTCATCATGAAGGTTATCAATAAATCATCCATTAAAAATATGCTGGAAAAAGAAAAAAGCGGATTCGGAAGCCAGTCTCTGGATCAACGGCTAAAAATGATTTACAGCAATTTTTATTCATTGAAGAAAAATTCGAAAAATGGTATCTTCACGGCAGAATTAACAATCAACTTACAAGAATTCTATGATAAAATGCGTTATTCTTGATGATGAATTACTGGCCATCAGCTATTTGAAGCTACTGTGCGAACAGATTGAAAATGTGGAAGTGGTCAGGGCATTCAATGACCCTAAGATTTTTTTGGATGAAATTGACCGTATCGACTGCAATGTGTGCATTTTAGATATCGAAATGCCCGGAATCAACGGCCTTCAGGTTGCAGAGCTTATTTCCGGTTCAAAAAAAATCATTTTCACCACGGCTTATAAAGAATATGCCGCCGAAGCATTTGACCTGAACGTGGTTGATTATGTAAGAAAACCTATTAAAAAAGAAAGGCTGATGCAGGCATTCGAGAAAGCTCAGGAGCTCGTTCGGTATCCCGTGAAAAAAGACTTCATCGAATGGAATACCAATATCGGTAAAACGGTAATTTTTACAGCACAGATTGTTTACATCAAAACCTCTGAAATCGACAGCCGCGATAAAGACATCATCCTCAGTGACGGAACAAAAATTGTTTTAAAAAACCTGAATTTCAGAAATCTGCTGGACATGCTTCCTGCAAAAGATTTTGCGCAGGTCAATAAGAAAGAAATTATTGCCCTGTCCTCCATTAAAATATTTTCAACCAATGAAATCATTACCACAATCCCTTCTGACAACGACAGTTTCCTGAAACTTCAGATCGGCGAGACCTACAAAAATTCATTGATGGAGCTGTTCGGAAAATAGAGGGTTCAGATATTCACAGTTTCACCACATCATTTCGCAGTCTCATTACATCGTTCCTATTTAATCATATGCACCTCTTACTTTTGCAGCTGATTAAATGTATTATCATGAAAAAAATTCTTTTTGCGGCAGGAATCCTCATATCCGGCATTTGCCTTTCTCAGGAAACTGATTCTAAAATCAAAGCCTCTTTTTTTGATGGTGCCGTCGTGGCCGGATATGTGGACCATGGAGCTTTTATTAATTTTACAGGCCCGAATATCAGTTACAAAGACAAAGATTTTAAAATAATGTTCGGAATGCTCCCTTCACTCAGAATCAAGGAAGACCGCTCGGCGGAAACAAAAAACAGTGCGGTGATGCCTACGCTCGGCGCAGGCTTTACGGTACTCTATAAAAAGGCTGCGCTGCAGCTTCCTGTGTATTACAACAACAAAACTTCAATGCAGAACGGAGCCTGGAAAATAGGAATCGGATTGGGATATTCTTTCCGGTAGATTTTATTACATTATTTATGGCATTCACTACATTTTAGGAAATCAGGATGGTATCATCCATATATTCTTAGGAAATTTGCACTTTAAATAACGGATTATGAGTTTGGGAAAATATAAGAACATTATTTTTTACATCAGCACCATTACATTTTTTTCATGCCTGATGTATTGGTTTTTCGTGGAAGGGAGAACACTGGAAATCGGAGAAAACATTGCTATGCCTAAAACGAGGGGTTCTACCATGTGGGAAAACTTTACTGATTCATTTATGGTGAATCTCCATCATCCGTTGGCTTTGCTTCTGGTTCAGATCATTACCATTATTCTGGTGGCCAAGCTTTTCGGATGGATATGTGTAAAGCTGAAACAGCCTTCGGTAATCGGTGAAATGATCGCAGGTATTGTGCTCGGACCTTCCCTTTTCGGGCTTTATTTCCCGGAGCTTTCTGCCTTTATCTTTCCAAAGGAATCCTTGCCTAATCTACAGTTCTTAAGCCAGATCGGCTTGATCCTGTTCATGTATATCGTAGGGATGGAGCTTGATTTAAGCGTGCTCAGAAAAAGAGCCCATGATGCTGTGGTAATCAGCCACGCCAGTATTATCTTCCCTTTTGCATTAGGCGTAGGCCTTTCCTATTTTATTTATAAGGAATTTGCCCCGGACGGCATTCAGTTCAGTTCATTTGCCCTGTTCATCGCTATTGCAATGAGTATTACAGCATTTCCCGTTCTGGCACGTATTGTCCAGGAACGGAACCTGCATAAAACAAAAATAGGCACCGTGGTGATCACCTGTGCTGCTGCCGACGACATTACCGCCTGGTGTATCCTGGCTGCGGTCATTGCTATTGTAAAGGCAGGATCTTTCTCAGGGTCGGTATTCGTTATTTTAATGGCTGTTCTGTACGTATTCATCATGATCAAGGCAGTACGGCCGTTTCTCCACAGGATTGCTGAATCCCAGAAAGGAAAAGGCTTTATCAGCAAAGCGCTGGTGGCCGTATTTTTCCTGATTTTAATTATCTCCTCCTACGCGACGGAAGTGATCGGGATCCATGCCCTTTTCGGAGCTTTTATGGCAGGTGCGGTGATGCCTGAAAATGTAAAATTCAGGAATCTGTTTATAGAAAAAATAGAAGATGTGGCACTGGTTCTTCTCCTGCCGCTCTTCTTTGTCTTTACTGGATTAAGAACCCAGATCGGGCTATTGAATGATCCTCATCTCTGGAAAATCGGAGGCTTTATTATTCTGACAGCGGTTACCGGTAAGTTTGTAGGAAGTGCCCTCACTGCAAAATTCCTTAAGATCAGCTGGAAAGACAGTCTTACCATAGGGGCACTGATGAATACAAGAGGTCTTACAGAACTTATTGTTCTTAATATCGGGTATGATTTGGGTGTCCTCGGACCGGAACTATTTGCCATGCTGGTGATTATGGCTTTGTTTACGACGTTCATGACAGGCCCGTGCCTTGATCTTATCAATTATCTTTTTAAAGGAAAGACTTCAATGACGGAAGAGGATGAACAGGAAGATGACGATGCCAAATACAGAGTCCTTCTATCTTTTGAGACGGCAAAATCCGGCAGTACCCTCCTGAAATTAGCGGATAATTTCACCCGCAAAATGAACGGGAATAAAAGTGTGACCGTGATGAATGTCGCTCCCGTTGATGAACTTCATGCCTTTGAGATCGATGACTTCGAAAAAGAGCAGTTCAAAAATGTTATTGAAACATCAAATGAGCTCCAGCTTGAAATCACCACGCTTTTCAAAGCCTCCACCGATGTGGAAAGTGATCTTACGAATATTACCAATAAAGGAAATTATGACCTGCTTCTGATCATGCTCGGAAAATCGATGTATGAAGGAAGTCTGCTGGGAAGGCTGTTAGGCTTTACCACAAAGATCATCAATCCTGAAAAGCTGTTGAATACGGTAAAAGGAAAAGGAAATATTTTTAACAACTCGCCTTTTGACGATTTTACGCTGCAGATTCTGGATAAGACCCATATTCCGGTAGGCGTTTTGGTGGAAAAGGAATTCAAAACCGCAGATAAAGTTTTCGTTCCTATCTTTAACCTGAGCGATTTTTATCTGCTGGAATATGCGAAAAGGCTGATCAACAATAACGATTCCCAGATTATCATTCTGGATGTTGCCGGACAGATCAGAAGTAATATCGAAGTAAAAGAACTCATAAGAAGTATTGAGCAGGTTGCCCCGAACCACATCACTTTATATAATGAAAAAAGGATCGAAAAAGAATTCCTGAAAGCGCAGGACCTGATGCTGATCAGCAGTAAAAGCTGGAAAAACCTGATCGATACGAAGAGCCTGTGGCTGTCGGATATTCCGTCGACCCTGATCATCAGCAACCCTCAATAATGAATGGCGGATTTGCTGTATACACTGAAAATTATCTGAAGTATCTTAAAAAGATAAAACAGACCTTCAGCTTGTGCAGCAGATCACCATTTATATTTAAATTTCAATTAAAAAAAAATTTCATACCTTCGTTTGATGATTATCAGCAAACAA
Source organism: Chryseobacterium gregarium DSM 19109 (assembly GCF_000430845.1). Classification (GTDB taxonomy): domain Bacteria; phylum Bacteroidota; class Bacteroidia; order Flavobacteriales; family Weeksellaceae; genus Chryseobacterium; species Chryseobacterium gregarium. The sequence continues at coordinate 231,622 of NZ_AUMU01000003.1, forward strand.
ACATATTATTACAGAATTTTTATCGCATAACCGGGATAGGATTTCTGATATACATACCACAAACCTCGTCCCCGGACGGGGTTTTTTGATTTAAAACGCTTAATAAATAATGAAAATAAGTATTATAGGAACAGGATTGATCGGCGGCTCTATGGCCCTGAAATTAAAACAGAAAGGAATTGCAGGCTTCATTTACGGAATCGACAGCAACCGGGAACATCTTGATCAGGCACTGGATTTAAAAATAATTGATGCCGGAGCTGATCTTGAATACGGTATTGCACATACAGATCTGATTATCCTGGCTGTTCCGGTGGATGCAGCCAAAACACTGCTGCCCGGGGTTTTGGATCTAGTTTCAGACCACCAGACCGTTATGGATGCGGGATCAACCAAAGCAGGTATTGTAAATGCCGTAAAGAACCACGCGAAAAGGGCAAGGTTTGTGGCCTTTCACCCGATGTGGGGAACGGAGAACAGCGGACCCGAATCTGCCGTTTCAGAAAGCTTTTCCGGGAAAGCCGGTGTGATCTGCAATAAGGAAGACTCTGCAGAAGATGCTTTAAAAACCGTTGAAGAAATTGTTAAGGCCTTGGATATGCATGTAATGTACATGACTGCGGAAGACCATGATATCCACACGGCTTACATTTCTCACATTTCCCATATCACGTCTTATGCCTTGGCCAATACCGTCCTGGAAAAAGAACGGGAAGAAGAAACCATTTTCCAGCTGGCGAGTTCAGGATTTTCAAGTACGGTGCGCCTGGCAAAATCCCATCCTGAAATGTGGGTGCCGATTTTTAAGCAGAATAAAGAGAATGTTCTTGATGTGCTTAATGAGCATATCTCTCAGTTAAGAAAATTCAAGTCGGCTTTGGAAAAAGAAAACTTCGAATATTTAGGAGAACTGATTACTAATGCCAATAAAATACGCAGTATTCTCAATAAATAAAGGCTTTCAGCCCATATTAACTTCCTGGACAGGAAGTTTTTTATGTCCCATTTTTAAAATAAATTTTAACTTTGTTAAATATTATTTTAATTTTATTCAAATTTATATTACTTTTACAAAAATAAAATCAATGAAACTACCCATTGTTTGCCCGAGCTGTGATCATACGCTTAACGTAAGTCAGATGAAATGCCCAAGCTGTAAAACTGAGGTGAGCGGTGATTACGAACTTCCTGTGATTTTAAAACTGAACCGTGACGAACAGGATTTTATCCTGAACTTTTTCTTGTCCAGCGGAAGCATTAAAGAAATGGCAAAACAGGCCGAACTTTCTTATCCGACCATGAGAAACAAAATGGACGATCTGATCCAAAAAATTGATCAATTAAAAAAATAAAAAAACAATGAACTGGAAAACTGTCTTTAATCCTTTTTTAAAATTTGATGAGAAACTTTTAGTTGCGGCAGGAATTGTTATTTTTCTGCTGAATATCCTGGGCTGCTATTATTCCGAAAGCGTGAATGACAGTATTTTCCATTACTCCCGGCTGGATAAAAACCAGGATATCTGGTATATTTTAAAAATAAATAGCCTGAGCTATATTTTTTCGGTTATTATCCTTTTCATTCTCGGTAAAATTTTAAATGCCAAAACAAGATTCGTTGATATTGTAAATACCGTTTTAATTTCTCAGATTCCACTGGCTGTCATTCTTCCGGTAGGCGGATTACCATTTCATAAAGAAGCATTGAACAGCATCTCTGAAAATATCGGGCATCCTGAAAATATCCCTGTTCAGAATATGGCCATCATAACGATCTGGGGATTGGTTACCTTAATTCTTCTTATTTACAGCATTGTTTTATATTATAACGGCTTTAAAACCGCTACCAATATTAAGAAATGGCAGCATATTGTACTGTTTGCCTTTATCTCACTTATACTGACGCTTATTTCCCAGACTTTATTTTAATCTAAAAATTTAATCATATGAAAACCAAATTATTATGGGTGCTGATTGTATTGGCACAGACTTTTTACGCCCAGGAAATAACAGGCTCCTGGAAAGGAGACCTTGACATGCAGGGAATGAAGCTTCCGCTTATTCTCACCGTTAAGAAGGAAAAAGACCGCTACATTTCCACCGCCGGAAGCCCTAAACAGAGTGACAAAGAAATTCCTGTCAGCAAAACCGAATTTGTAAATAATGAACTTATTTTCGAGATAGAAGGGATCAATGCTTCGTATAAAGGTCAGTTCAAGACCGATCATTTTGAAGGTATTTTTACACAAAACGCTTTTTCCGGTCCTTTAAACCTTTATAAAAACGACCCGAATAAAACCGGAATTAATGATGCTCAGGACTTAAAATTAAAAGATATTGGAACCAGAGCCATCAATACGTCAAAAATCGATGATTATTTAAATTATATCATTCAGAATAAGCAGGGAATCGGTAGTGTTTCTATTTTCAGAAATGGTAAAGAAATTTATCAAAAAAACTTCGGACAGGAACAGCTACCTGATGTAAAATGGAATGCCGATACGGAATATCAGATCGGCTCCGTCAGTAAATTGATAACCGCAGTAATGATTATGCAGCAGGTGGAAAAAGGAAAAATCAACCTCAACGACAGACTGTCCAAATATTATCCCGACCTTCCGAATGCCGGTAAAATCACATTGAAAAGCATCATGAACCACACCAGCGGACTGGGAGATTATGTCGGTCAGAATTACCAGTGGCTTTTTGGAAAACCGGTTGGCGACCAAGTTATTCTGGATGAAATAAAAAAACAGGGCGTCAGTTTTCAGCCGGGCGAAAAAACGAGATATTCCAACTCCGGGTATTATCTGTTGAGCAGAATTCTGGAAACTGTTGCTCAAAAGCCTTACAATGTTTTACTTAAAGAATCCATCACTGATAAAGCCCGGATGAAAAATACTTTTTCTGTGCTTGATCATCCTGAAAATGTATTCAAACCTTATGAAAACAACACCGGAAAATGGACTGAAATGCAGGATTTTGATTTCCACAACTGTATCGGCTTGGGCGATATCAGTTCTACACCGAATGATATGAATTTGTTTATCAACGCATTATTCAATCATCAATTCGTTAAAAAAGAAACACTCGACACCATGTTACCAAAATCCAGCAAAAATTTCGGATTGGGAATGATGGCGGTTCCTTTTTACAATAAAGTTTCATTCGGCCATGGCGGCGATACAGCGGGAACCCATTCCCTTGTTGCCTACAGCCCGGCTGAAAATTATTCCGTTGCTGTCATGATCAACGGAGAAAAAATGCCGCATAACGATCTTTCCATCGGTATTTTAAATATAATATATGACCAGAAGTCTGAATATCCGAAATTCAGTGAAGTAAAAAAGATTTCGGGAAAAGAATTAGAGAAATATCCGGGAGAATATACTTCTGCAGATATCCCATTAGGATTAAAGATATTTATAAAAGATGAAACGCTTTTCGCACAGGGCACGGGCCAGGCTGCTTTTCCTTTAGAGTACATGGAAAAAGATCAGTTTCAATATGAAAAAGCTGACCTGAAAATAATATTCATTCCTGAAAAGAACGGACTTCAAATGATCCAGAGAGGAACAACATTCAACTTTCAAAGAAATAAATAAAAAGAAAATCCTTAGAATACTGTTCTGAGGATTTTTATTTCAATTGAATTTTATATTTAACATTCAGGTACATTCACCGCAATGGCCAACCCGCCTTCCGAAGTCTCTTTAAAACGGTCACTCATTGAAAGTGCCGTCTCCCACATGGTCTGGATTACCTCATCCAGCGTAACTTTTGCTTTTGCCGGGTCACTCTCCAATGCGATATTAGCAGCCGTGATGGCTTTAATGGCACCCATGGTGTTCCGTTCAATACAGGGGATCTGCACCAGGCCTCTGATTGGGTCACAGGTTAGACCCAGGTGATGCTCCATTGCGATTTCTGCTGCCATCAGCACCTGGCCGACACTTCCGCCAAGAATCTCTGTAAGGCCTGCCGCCGCCATCGCCGAGGAAACGCCGACTTCTGCCTGGCATCCGCCCATCGCTGCAGAGATGGTCGCATTTTTCTTGAATAAAGTCCCGATTTCGCCTGCTACCAGTAGAAACCGTGCAATATCATCTTCACTCGTAGCCTCGGTAAAAGCCTGGGCATACATCAGTACTGCAGGAATCACTCCGCTGGCACCATTCGTGGGTGCCGTAATGATTCTTCCGAAGCTTGCATTTTCCTCATTCACCGCCAGAGCAAAGCATGCGATCCATTTATTGATATTGGTGAAGTTTTCTTCCGCGTCAACCACCTGCTGAAACCATTCTTCTTTATTTCTGTAGATCTTGTCCCCCAGCAGCTTCCTGTTGATCCCGGCAGCTCTTCTGGTAACATTTAGTCCACCCGGAAGAATGCCTTCCTTGTTGACTCCTTTATAAATACATTCTTTGATCTGCTGCCAGATATAGAGGGCCTCCTCTCTGGTTTCTTCCTGCGTCCTCCAGCTTTCTTCATTGATTAAGATCAGATCTGAAATTTTATCAATTCCGAGCTTTTGGCAGTACTTTACAATATCTGAAGATTTATGACACGGATACAAAGTACGTACACAGTGTTTTTCTATGGAATTTTTTTCCTGGCTTGCAATAAAGCCTCCGCCCACGGAATAAAAATCCTGGACAAGCTTGGTTCCGTCTTCAAACACAGCTTTGAAAATCATTCCGTTGGGATGGAAATCAAGGGATTTCTGCATGTTCAGCACCAGATGATGACCATAAATAAAAGGAATTTCCTTCTCGCCACCCAGATTGAGGATTTGGGTACTTTTGATCTGTTCTACTTTCTCATCAATTTTTGATGTATTGATGGTCTTAAAATCCTCGCCGTTCAAACCCAGCATCCCGGCAATGTCTGTTCCGTGCCCGATCCCGGTTTTGGCCAGGGAACCGAAAAACTCAAGGAAAACTTCTTTCACCTCGGCTACCGACCTTTCCCTCTTTATAATTCTGATGAAGGCAGAAGCTGCATTCCAGGGGCCCATGGTGTGTGAACTCGACGGACCTATTCCAACCTTAATAATTTCAAAAACAGATATTGACTCCATATAGAAAATCCTACATTTTTCCTTAACACAAAGATACACGATAAATCGAAATGCAAAAGCCGGAGATGAAAAATCACCTCCGGCTTTCTAATTAAAACTATATGAACACTGTAGATAACGTAATTTTTACAAATCGTCAATTCTTTTTGCTGCGTTTTTTTTGAATTCACCTGTAAAACAGAATCCACCGCTGATGATCCGCTTTTCAACAAAGACTTTCTTCATGCTGGGAAATGTCCAGACCGAGCTCTTCAGACGCTTCAGAAACCCTCAACGTGATGATCTTATCGGTAATTTTATACAAAATCAATGACCCGAAAAAAGCAAATAACGATACCAGGACCAAAGCCATCATATGATGTGCAAAAACCTCAATCCCGCCGTGCAGGAGACTGGCATTTTCACCATGGGCAAAAATAGCCGTCAAAATCATTCCCATGATCCCGCCAACGCCGTGACAGGCAAAAACATCCAGCGTATCGTCGATTTTTTTAAGCTTTTCCCAGTTCACCATCAGGTTTGAGACAATAGCAGAAATGAATCCGATAAAAATACTTTCCGGGATCGACACAAATCCGCAGCCCGGAGTGATGGCCACCAGCCCCACAACCGCACCGATACAGGCTCCCAAAGCAGAAACTTTCCTTCCGTTGATTCTGTCAAAAAAGATCCATGTCATCATGGCCGAACCCGAAGCAATCGTTGTGGTCCCGAAGGCCATGGCGGCCGTTGCATTGGCACTTAAAGCCGAACCGGCATTGAACCCGAACCAGCCGAACCAAAGCATTCCTGTCCCCAATAATACGTAAGATATATTCGATGGCTCATGATGCGGCTTTTTCCGGTTCCCGACCACCAAAGCTCCTGCCAATGCGGCAAAACCGGCACTCATGTGAACAACCGTTCCTCCCGCGAAGTCTTTAACCCCGAAATATTTGTTCAACAGCCCGTCCGGATGCCAGACCATATGGCAAAGCGGCGTATAGATGAAAATGCTGAACAGCACCATAAATAAAAGATAAGAGACAAAGCGGACCCTTTCAGCAAAAGATCCTGTAATCAAAGCCGGAGTAATCACGGCAAATTTCATCTGAAACAAAGCAAAAAGTACAAACGGAATTGTAGAAGCCATCGTTTTGTGAGGCAAAACCCCCACTCTGCTGAAAAACGGATAACTTAACGGATTGCCGATAATTCCGTAATGTTCGCCATTCACTGTAAACCCGACCGAATCACCAAAGGAAAGTGAAAAACCGATGACCACCCATACGATGGAAATAACCCCCAATGCAATAAAGCTCTGAAGCATGGTGGAAATCACATTTTTCTTTCCTACCATGCCTCCGTAAAAAAATGACAGCCCGGGAGTCATCAATAAAACCAGACCGGCGGCGGCCAGAATCCAGGCAACATCCGCCCCTACAATTTTATCTTCCGATAAAAATGCTCCCGTATTCGGAACGTCGGCAACAGGGCTCCAGAATAATCCTCCGACAGCAACCAGTGTAATGATGGAAAACGAAACAATCCATTTCAGTCCTACTTTCATAAAAATTAATTTTACCCCTTTCAAAAGTAAGCATAATTTTTATAAAAACACATATTTTAATATAAAACCCCTATAATTTTTAATTTAAACAGAAATAAAATCAATTTATTCAAGTACTACCCCTAAAATTTCAGACACTTCCTTACATTTTGTTGCCGGGAAGAGATGGGTGCCTCCTTTGATAATATAATCAGGTTTAGAATTTTTTACAGGGAAAACAATATCACGGTCTCCAAGAATCTGAATGACTTCCGGATTCTCCTCACACATCCAGTCTGATATTTTTTCGACGGACCACTTAAGATAATAGGGGTCTCTCACTTTAAAATACTGCATCAGCTTGGGATTTTTGGGATCAAAAAGTTTTCTGACCACACCATAAACATTGGCCGCTTTTTCATTGAATAAACCCAGCGGCAGTATTTTAGGAATCCTGGTAATCTGTCCGGTTCGTATCAAGCGGGATTTTTCTTTATCTGATTTTATACTTCCCAGGATAACGACTTTCCGGGCAGGCTTTATTTTATGTATTTCCTGAACCATGATTCCGCCAAACGAATACCCTAAAAGGTAAAAAGGTTCTGAATCGTCAATCTTTTCGGCCATTCTCCCGGCATAATCTGTAAACCCCTCATTCGGCAGGGGAATGAGCCAATCTATAAAAACCACTTCATGATGTTGCGGGAACTGAAGTTTCTCCAGCACGGTGAAATCTGCACCAAGGCCGCTTACGACATAAATTTTCATGATACTAAAATAAAAAAAATCAGACAAAAAATAAGCGGCTCCTAAAGAAACCGCTCATTTTATTTTTTAAAGATCCTATATTATTTATCCTTTCTTCTTTGGAGCCCTGTTTTCATTATCCAGCTTTTCCGTTGAAAGCTTGAACTGGATATCCATTTCGTTTTTGATAAAATAATCTTTCAGTGAAGACTGGTAGAATACCTTGAAGTCTCTTCTGTTTAATGAGAACTTCGCAGACTCGATCACAACCGTAAACTGAGTAATATAAACGTTTGCAGGGAAAGTAATGGTTTTTCTCACACCTTTGATCGTGATATCTCCGTATACTGTAGAATTGTATTCGCTGTTTGCCAGAGGAATAATTTTCGTCAGGTGGAATTTCGCAAGAGGGAATTTTTTAACCTCGAAAAAGTTGGTGCTTTTAAGGTCATTGGTCAGTTTTACCTGATCTTCATCTGAAACGTCCCCTGCCATGATAGATTTCATATCAATCACAAATTCACCGTCTACCAAAACCGTTTTATCAAAAGTAAATTTTCCGCTTTTCAGTTTTACAGTCCCGGAATGTGATGTAGGAACCGTTTTCACCACTTTATAACCCCACCATCTGATTTCCGATGATGTTACTTTTACCACCTTATCTCCTTTCTTCTGGGCGAAAACAAATGATATGCTGATGCACATCATCGCAAACAATAGTAATCTTTTCATTTTTTTTATTTACAATTCAACAAAAATAAAAAAAAGTGCAGAACTTCTACACTTTTAACAATCTTTTTTTGATTAAATTATTTTGCTGTTACTTTTACAAGCATATCGATGTCATCTTTCACAAGAACATCCTGCATTGTGGATTTATAGGTAACATCAAATTTCTGTCTGTCAATCGTGAATTTCTTTGAAGCCAGGGTTACCGTTCCGTTGGCATACGTAATTTTAGCCGGGAAAGAAACTGCGTTGGTTTTTCCTTTAACTGTTAAATTACCGGACACCAAAGAATTGTACACTTTATCGTTGTTTTTCTTTACGCCCGTAATCTTGAAAGTTGCTGTCGGGAATTTTTCAACTTCAAAAAAGTCTCCGTTTTTAAGGTGACCGTTCAGTTTCTGCTGGTATTCACCGGTAAGGTCAGTAGCATTGATGGAAGTCATGTCTAATACGAAAGCGCCTCCAACCAACTGGTTTCCTTTCATCATCATTTCTCCGTTTTTCACTTTTACCGTCCCGTTGTGAGCGCTGGCTTCAGACTTTGCAATCTTATACCCCCACCACTGAACATCAGAAGCGATTACTTTTTTGTTCTGTCCGAAAGCCAGTCCGCCGGCCAATACCGCTAATAAAAATATTTTTTTCATTTGAAATAAAAGTTATGTACTTGTTTATTATTTACTGCTGCAAATGTAGTCAACTGTTTCGATACTCAATCTTGATGTATATCAATAAATACAATTATTTTCATAAATGATATCATTGCCTGTTATTGCACAAAAAACTCCGGGTAATCCGGAGTTTAATTTATTCTTCATAATAAGCAGTATACAATGCCACACCATTGAGGGCGGTCTGGTCCTGCTTGATCAGGTAGATCGGGATGTTTTTGAGCATCTCTTCCATTTTATCGCTGATCTTATATTTTTCGTAGAACTTATCTTTATTGATGTAAGCCCTGATTTCCTGCGGAATGTCCCCTGAAATCAACAGGCCGCCTGTCGCTTTAAGCTTTAGGGTAAGGTTGTTGGCTTCTCTTGCTAAAAATTCAAGGAAGGTATCCAGAGCAATTTTACAGATCAGCACATCATCTTCAACGGCTGCCTTGTAGATTTCCTGGAGGAAATTCCCATTGTTTATCTTTTCTGCCAGCCATTCCGGTTCAGGATGTCTTTTAACATCCCTCAGGAATCTGTAGATATTAAAGAGCCCGGATTTGGACAATACATTTTCCCAGCTCACGATCCCGTAGAGATTATTTAGGAACTGGTAAAATTCTACCTCAACGGTGGTTCTCGGAGAAAATTCAGAGTGTCCTCCTTCTGAAGCAAATGGCCTCAGGTATTTTCCGTCAAAGAAATATCCGGCTTCACCCAGACCGTTCCCCGGCGCCAAAATAGCCACGTTGCCTTTCTCCAGGTGTCCGCTGGTATATATCGGGTCCAGATCATTATCTTCCAGAAGGGCCATGCCGTAAGCTGAAGCTTCCTGGTCATTCAGCATATCTACTTTTTCAAATCCGAAATCTCTGGAATATGCTTCCATATCAAGGTCCCATCCCAGTCTTTCGGGACGGCTTTTTCCGTTAAGTACCGGCCCCGGGACCGCCATACCGAATCTTTTTATATTTTCCAGCTGGTTATCCTGCATAAACTTTTTTAAAATATCTGAAAAATCAGCGTATTCTTTAGTAGGATAACTTTGTTGGATTTTAATCTCAAGACCTCCGTTACCGGAAACAAAATAGCCTAAAGTTGTCACGTCTTCACGAAGGTTTGCGCCAATGATAGAAACATTGTCATTGCTACCGTTTTTTACTCCCGGTAAATAAAGTGGAAATTTTGGATTTAAAATCATAACCTCAAATTTTATCAAATATAATAATACTTTTTGTAAATGCCCGCTGTAAGTAAAAAACCTTTTCAAAAACTCGAAAAGGCTTGGTTAATAATTACTTATATAAAGTCTAACTATTTTCCTAGTGGAATATTGTAAGAAAACCCTACACCAATGTTACCTACATTGTAGTCCTGATTAGGCATATCCCCTTTGCTTCCTACAAATACTTTCTGATACTGTACAAAGAAATTCCAGTCCTGGTTGTGGTACCCTATTTCAGGCTTGATGTAAAAACCGCCGTTTGGCCTGTCCATTGAAGAATTAGTGGCTACCTTATCGTCACCTACTAAAAATCCGTACCCTAAGTCGGTCCCGAAATAGAATCCCATCTGCTTAGGATAAATTCTGATTAAAGCCGCTACAGGAACAACCCCTACATCATTATTATCATATCCGTTGTTTTCTTTCCCAAAATAATGGGTGTATCCTGTGGCAATACCCAGTCCGAAGCCCGGCGTTATTAGGTTCTGATAGGATACATCTACGCCTACGGCAGCAGACAGGTTATCCGAAGGAACCGCTAAACCAACATTCGCTCCCACTTTAATCATGTTGTTCATCTGTGCACTCTGAGCACTCACCACACCTGCTGTTAAAAGTCCGGCCAGTACTATTGCCTGTTTAAACATTTTCATACTTCTGATTTTTAAATTTTGCTAAGCTGACAGATGTAAAAATCGTGCCAATGAAAGCCTTTTTTTCAAACCCAATAGCTCTTGGTAATATAAAACAATGACTGTCAATTCATTAAAATTTAAATGCCTGTTTAATATTTTTTTAATGAATGACATACATCTTTAGGGTTGCCTCCGGACAAAATACGGAAGAAAGCAATACTATTAACAATTCTTAACCGTTATTAATTTTAACCTTCTATCTGCTGAAACATCAAAACACAAATCATACGTATGATACCATCATCATTCATTAACAATAAACATCTTCTCTGGCGCGCGGGCTTCGGAGCAGACCTCAGCCAGTTAGAAGATCTTAAAAATAAAGATACCGGAACGCTTTTGAGTGATCTGCTGAAAGAAGATGGATTCACGGATATCAGTTATGAAACTCCGGATACAGAAACGGCAGAATACATGAATGACCCTTCTCCTGCTGAAAAGAAAAAACAGATGCAGAAGATCATCCGCCAGCAAAATGAAGAACTAAATCTGAATTTTCTCGACAGAATGGTCCACAGCAGGGAACAGATGAAAGAAAAGATGGCATTTTTCTGGCACGGGCATTTTGCTTCAAGGGGACAGAACCCTAGGTTCAACAGGCAGATTTTAAATATCATCCGGAAAAATGCAATGGGAAATTTCAAAGATCTCTTGTTTGAAGTGAGCCAGGCTCCCGCGATGCTGAATTTCCTGAACAACCAGCAGAATAAAAAAGACCATCCGAATGAAAATTTTGCAAGGGAAGTCATGGAACTCTTCACCATGGGACGGGGAAACTATACCGAAAATGACATCCGGGAAGGGGCAAGAGCGTTTACCGGATGGGGCTATGACAAGGAAGGCAATTTTATAGAAAGAGGCAAACTTCATGACGAAGGCATAAAAACATTTCTCGGAAAGACCGGAAACTTTACCGGAACAGATGCCCTAAACCTCATTCTGGAACAGCAAGCGACTTCCCGGTTCATTACGGCAAAGATCTACCGGTTTTTTGTCAATGATACACCTGATGAAGGCATCATACAAAAACTGAGTGAAAATTTTTACCAGTCCGGTTACGACATCAGAAAGCTGATGATTGAGATTTTTTCAAGCAAATGGTTTTATGACAGGAAAAATATCGGCAACCGGATAAAATCTCCTGTCGAACTCATGGCCGGCATGATGAGAACCCTTCCTATGGACATCCGGAATCCGGAGAACCTGATTGTATACCAGAAATTGTTGGGGCAGATGCTCCTGAATCCGCCGAATGTTTCAGGATGGCCCAATGGCAAGTCTTGGATAGACAGCTCTACGCTGATGCTCAGGCTTCAGATTCCCCAGATCTGGTCGGGATTACGGCCGCTGGAATATTCCCCGAGACCGGATGACGATATTGACATGGGACTCAAATCCCGTGAAACAGCCCTGAACAAAACCTTTAAAAGCCCGAATATCACCATCGACTGGGCACGGGTTGAAAAAGTTTTTACAGGGAAACGCGCTGAAGAATACCTCATCCAGAGCTCGACATCACTGGACATGGGTTCGGTAAAGAACTTTTCGGACAACAGTGTGAAAATGAATATCATTAATATCATGTCAACCCCGGAATATCAGTTAATGTAATTTTCAGGTAGCAGACGGCAGATTTCAGCTGACCTTTAAAATATGACTGTAAAACGTCAACCTAATATCTTAACTTAAACCTAACCGTTATGTTAATCAAAAGAAGAGAGTTCCTTAAAATAAGTTCACTGGCCACGGCTTCGCTACTGATGCCGAATTTCCTGAAAGCCATGACCTTTGATGAAGCCCTGGAACCGAATCAGAAAATCCTGGTCGTGCTCCAGTTTACCGGTGGAAATGACGGACTGAATACCATTATCCCGGTGCGGAATGATATTTATTTTAAAGAAAGGAACAGCATTGCGATTAAAGATTCCTTATCATTGAATGATGAAACGGGGATCAACCCTGCCCTTTCCTATTTTAAAGAACTGTATGACAACGGTGAACTTTCGGTGATGAACAATGTCGGTTACCCGAATCCTGACAAATCCCATTTCCGAAGTATGGACATCTGGCAATCTGCCAGCAAAAGCGATGAATACCTGGAAACGGGCTGGCTCGGAAGGTTTCTGGATGAAGAATGCTACCGTTGCGATCACCCGACCCAGGCACTGGAAGTCGATGACATGCTGAGCCTGGCCTTAAAAGGCGGACAGAATAAAGCATTTGCTTTCAAAGATCCGAAAAGGCTTTACCAGACCAGCCAGGAAAAATACTTTAAATCGCTGTATGACCATCATCATGATGACGAAACGGTTTCGTACTTATACCAGACGTTAGGGTCTACCATCAATAATGCCGGCTATATTTTTGAAAAGAGTAAAGCAAAAAAAACGGAACAGACTTATCCCAATTCCCAGTTGGGCAAAGATTTCAGAACTGTGGCTTCCTTAATAAAATCCGACATCAATACCAGAGTGTATTATCTTTCCGTCGGAAGTTTCGATACGCATGTGAATCAGAATGACATGCAGCAGAAGCTTTTCGGTGATATCAATGAAACCGTAAAAGCCTTTGTTGCCGATATGAAAAGCAACGGGCTCTTTGATGATATACTGCTGATGACCTTCTCAGAATTCGGGAGGCGGGTGGCCCAGAATGCCAGCAAAGGGACCGACCACGGGACGGCTAACCAGATGTTTTTTATCAGTGGCGGCTTAAAGAAAAAAGGGCTTTTAAATCCGCTTCCCGATTTGGCTAATTTAAATGAAGGCGACTTGATCTATTCCGAAGACTTCCGGAAAGTGTATGCCACCATTCTTAAAAACTGGCTGAAGGCAGATGCTTCCAAAGTACTGGGATGGAAAAACGGCATCTATGATTTTATTTAAATAGGATTCAGGTTAAAAGAAACAAGGTGATTCCACAATGCCTGAGCTTGGTTTTCAGGATATTTTAATTCAGCATCCGGATTAACGGAAAAGCTGTTATTATAAAAACAGCGAAGCAGATTAAGAATCTTTAATCCACAAACCTAACGCTAACTGTTTATGCCCATAAAAACAGGCCGTTGAAAAACAACAGCCTATTTTATAATTGTTAATTGAACTACTCCAAATTATGTACCGGGATCTGTTTTTTATCTGCCGCCGGTTTCTCATCAAATTTCTCAGCGATTTTTTTAATAATAAATTCGATCACCAAGGGAGCCACTATGGCTACTATCGCTTTCAGTATTCTAGATTTCATAATTGTTATATTTTATGATTCCGATAATACAATTTCTGAGCCATTATCTCATCCCTGTTTTTCAGGATCTTCCTGGTGGTAGTTCCGGCAGGCCTCCTTCAGGCTTTTTTCAATCCGGTTCCTGAGCTTTTCCGGCCTGAGCACCGTTATGAATTCGCCGAGCCCCAGAATCATCCGTTCCAATTCGAAATTAAGCTGCACACAGATCTTAAATGTGGTTCCGCTTTCGTCTTCCGCCATGATTTCCTGAGAATGGTGAAACGGTTTTGTTTTCACATACGGGGCATGTTTAGCATTGATTTTAAAAAGAACATTCTGCGGACGCTGTGTTTCAGAAACCGTGACCCCGATTACTTCCCCGAAATACCGGTCAGAGTCGAAATCCTTATCAATATAGTCCATCTTCTCTTCAACGGCAATCGTTTCTATCCGGTCAAGGGCCAGATTATACATCTTATTTTTGCACCAGCAGATCAGGAACCAGCGGTTATTGTATTCTTTCAGCAGTTGCGGATGGACGATGTAACAGTCGGATTCTTTTGCCTTGAAGCTTTTGTAGACGATATTCAGCACCCTTTTATTCAGGATGGCTTCATACAGGATATCAATATGCTCCAGGCCTTTCAGATTTTCATTTTTGTCAAGGTGGATAATTGATTTCGGGCTTCGGGCATGAATGGAATCTTCCAGTTTTTGAATCACCCCGTTCATCTCCTTGAACATTGAAAAATCCTTGAACTGCTTTAGAATCTGCACTGCATTATTCATCGCCTTCAGGTCGCTTTCATTCACGGAAATATTATGGATGCTGTATTCCGGGTCGCTGTATCGGTAGTATTTTTTTTCATATACTTCAATCGGCGCTTCGTACCCGAACTTTTCGCTGCGCATGTTCTGCAGATCGAGCTGTACGGTCCGTTTGCTTACAAAGGATTCTTTCCCTTCAAATTCAAATAAGGCTTCGGAACATTCGTCGATTAGATCTTCCAGCGTGTATTTCCGGTATTTGTTTTTCAGGCATTGGTCCAGCGTTTTATAGCGGATCAGGGCATTTTTATTGGATGACATGGTTTTATTTTTTTTATTGGGGCGTGTCCCTTTGTTTTCCGGCTCCGAACCTGACAGGTTTTGAAACCTGCCAGGTTCGGAGCCGGTCACTCCGGGCCGGGCTGCTTCAGGCTTCACTTTGTTCCGGTTTCTTACCGAGGAAGAATTCACTTTATTAATATATTATTATTCAAATCGGTTTTGAAATAATTATGATGAGACGGCTCTGGCAATTGCATAAAGACTATTTCTTACGTAAAGCTTCCCCGTCAAAAGAGATCCCTTCCCAGCCGGATTCCATAAAATTCCTGATATTCTGGTGGTCCGTTCCTTCAGGGTTTTTCAGGACATCTTCCCTGTAAAAGTCACCAAAAAGGCTTAACACCTCATCTTCAGTCAGGTTATTTAATTTTCCGAAGCTGAACACTTTGCAGGAGCCGTTGTTCTGATCCGCTTCATTGACGGTATTTCCGTTGGCGAAGCGGGTCGGTGTAAAGCTATAATGTTCATCAATGTAAGCGATCACCTCTTTAAACCGGATGGTTTCAGGAGACGTTTTTATCTGTTCCAATAGCATTTTTAAAAATTTTGTCAAAAATAATCAAATTAATCTGATCTGCGCAAAAACATTGCACACTTGCACCGTTACTTTGCATTATAAAATAACAACAGAAATGGAATTTAACGGAAACCACTTAATTGAATTAGGATATAGATCGGCGAAATGGTTTAAAGAAGCCATTGCACATATCAACGAAAATAAATTGAATGAAAACCAGATCCGGGAATACTTGGAACAGTTCAGGCAGCCGGAGCTGATCCCGCTTCATGAAAAAGCGAAAGAGTTTGTCATCAACATCAGGGCTGAGCATGAAAGCGAGCAGGAGAATGTGGAAAAAGTAATCACAACCATGAATGTCCTGATGAAAACCCCTACCCTGATAGAAGGTGCCATTATGCCGGATGCGTGTCCGACAGGCCCGGCAGGCCATATTCCCGTGGGAGGTGTCGTGGTGGCAAAAAACGCGATCCACCCGGGATTCCATAGTGCGGATATCTGCTGTTCGGTGATGCTGACCGATATGGGTAAAGCTGATCCTAAAGAAGTTCTGGATGCCGCTCATTCGGTGACGCATTTCGGATACGGAGGAAGGCCGAGAGGGGAACAGATGGAGATGTCTCAGGAACTGATGGATGCCTTCAGGGAAAATGATTTCCTGAATGATGAAAAGCTGATCAGCATTGCCCGTTCGCATATGGGTACCCAGGGGGACGGAAACCATTTCCTGTTCGTGGGGATTTCAAAAAATACCGGAAACACGATGCTGGTAACCCATCACGGATCAAGAGCTCCGGGCGCTGCCCTGTATGATAAAGGAATGAAGGTGGCCAACCGTTTCAGGATGGAAATGTCACCGGAAACACTGAAGGAAAATGCCTGGATACCCTACGATACGGAAGAAGGAAAGTCGTATTGGGAAGCGCTGCAGCTGATCAGAACATGGACTAAGGAAAACCATACTTCGATTCATGATGCGGTCCTAAATAAAATGAAAACGGAAAAGCAAGACCGGTACTGGAACGAACATAATTTCGTCTTTAAAGACGGCGATCTGTTCTATCATGCGAAAGGGGCCACCCCGCTGGATGATAAGTTTTTACCGGATATTACCGGACCGAGACTGATTCCTTTGAATATGGCTGAGCCGGTGCTGATCGTCCAGGGGACCACCAACGGGAGAAATCTCGGGTTTGCACCGCACGGAGCAGGAAGGAATTTCAGCAGAAGCCAGCATAAAAGGTCACTGGCCCATAAAGCCATCGAGGAAGTCTTCGCCGAGGAAACCCAGGGGCTGGATATCCGTTTCTTCTCGAATGAAATCGATATTTCCGAGCTTCCGACCGCTTATAAAAGCGCGAAAAACGTACGGGCACAGATTGAGGAATACGGATTGTGTGAAGTATTGGATGAGGTGATGCCTTACGGATGTATCATGGCGGGTGATGTCCAGAAGAATGCACCGTGGAAGAAAAAGAAAAAGTTCAGGAAAGCATAATTTTTCAAACTAAACTAATAGCCAAACCTTGCAGAGATGAAAGCCTGCAGGATTTATGAAAGCTTTTAACATAAGGCAGGAGCAGTAGCTCAGTTGGTTAGAGCAACAAAAATACTTTTCGCTACCGGCACAAAAAGTTCCTATGAATTAAGTTTGTGTGTCGCAGGTTCGAGCCCTGCCTGCTCCTCAAGTGACGAAATGTTTATCCTAAATGGTTAATCATTAATGATTCCATTCGTCAAAAAATTTAAGGCAAAGAAAGTTCCTATTTGATTTCCCACATTTACTTTCCGCCTTTTTAAAAAAACTTAAGGCAACGGGAGTTCCTCTAAATTTGGCAATTACTCCCCACTTTTTATAAAACTGTAGGTAAAAGGAGTTCCTATACATTTCATTAAAAGAACTACTCCTCACTTATTTTTTTAACAGTAAAACAATGAAAACACTAAAATTATTCAATGCCGTACTGGCAAAAGAGTCTGATGCAAAAGCCTTTATTTCGGAAGAGGGTTTTGTGATTGAACCCGATGCCATTTGGGCGAAGAAAGAAATTATTTCTTACTATGCGAAAGAAAAGCTGAACGGGAATGATTTAAACAAAACCTTTCATAAATCCTGGAAGAAAATCAAGGACAGCACAAGATTCCAATTGCTGGCTGAGCAGATCAGCCATTATGTTTCCACGTACGGAAGTAATTTTCAGAACGATATATATATTCCGGATGAGATTCTGAATGTTCCTGATCTGAAATTAACTTTTAAAGTGATCAAAGCCTACACAAAGGAAGAAATGCAGGAAAAATGCCTTTCCCTTCTCAAGTCCGGGATTGCTCTGAAAGAAGAAACCGTTGATGACCTGCTGCATATTTTGCATAACGAATTAGAATATGATTTTACAGGAAAAGAAAATATCAGGAATAAGGAAGCGGTGATAAAAATTGCGGACCGGTATAAAATGTATCCTGAAAACCCGGTTGAATTTTTCCGTTACGTGATTTATAAAACAACAGGAACCACACTGTTGATCAAAAATGATGAACTGATCAATTTGATTAAGGTAAGCAAATTCAATCCGGCCTATCTGTTTGAAAGTTTTGAGCTGGAAAAACTGGCCCAGATTTTCAACCGGTTCAAGCCTTTGTTTTTAGCCTACAAAAGCAAAGTGCCGAAAACCATTAATAGAATTTCTAAGCTTTCAAAAGTCCACCATCAGCCTTTGGTTTCAAACCCGCTGAATCATGCAACCAGTATATTGCTGGAAAAAATCGACCTGCACTGGCTGGAGAATGCCACTCCGTTTGCCTTGTTCAGAGCATTGTCTGCCTGCTATTCCAGGATGTACGGACAGGATACTTTTGTGTACAGGATCAGGAATGGGAAATCATGGACCGGGAAATCAACGGCAGCTTCTGTCAATGAAGCCAATTACGGTTTTATCCTGAATTACCTGAAATCAAAATACAATCTTTCGGGAAAGAAAATGTATTTCCCTGAAGATGTGGAGTTCGGACTGCCGGCTTCTGAAAAAATGTTTGTCGGAAATATCCCTACCGGAACGAGATTTTACGGGGAAAGGCTCGCTGTGGGCATTTATTGGGAAGATGCCTGGGGAGCGCATGACCTGGATCTTTCAGGACTGAATATTGCCGGAAAAATAGGTTGGAATGCTGCCTATAACCAGCAGGAAGGACAGCTGATGTATTCCGGGGACATCACTTCCGCGCCCAAAGGTGCCGTAGAATACCTTTATGCCAACAGCGGTTTAGCCGCTCCAACATTGGTCATGAACAATGTGTTCAGCGGAAGCAGTGACTGCGGGTATAAAATCATTATCGGAAAAGGGGATGCCGTTTCTTACGATTATATGATGAACCCAAACAACCTCTTTGCAGAAGCCAGGTGCAACTCCGTTCAGAAGCAGACGGTTTTGGGAATGTTACTGCCGAAGGACGGAAAACAATGTTTCGTCTTGCTGAATTTCGGCGCGGGACACTCGCATGTTTCAGGGAATTCCGAAGTTTCCGTAATGGCAACCAAAGCCCTGTATCAGCAATGGTACGAACCGATGTCTTTCAATCACCTGGTTGAAGAATTGGGGGCCGTTATCACTTCAGACCGGGCGGAAGCCGATTTTGATTTTTCTCTGGAAAGCCTGGAAAAAGACAGCTTCACCAGGATTTTCAGATAATTGGCTTGGATCAGAAAGTATTTAATACAGGATCATATATCCTCAAATTAAATTTAACGGGTTCTTAGAAAGCATAAAAAATCCCTTTCAGGTGTGAAAGGGATTTTTTATGCTTACCGGTTACTTTAGCTCTTTATTTTCCGGTATTTTTTTTATTTGGGAGTACCGTTATTCATCGTTCCGTTGGTATTTAATGTACCGGTTGTTCCGTATTTCACCGTACTGTTGGTTCCGGTTTTTAAAGTTCCCGCACCGGTATTCAGCGTACTGTTGCTTCCGGTATTTAGAGTCCCATTATTGTTCATGGTTCCGGTAGTTCCGGTATTGAGTGTACCATTAGTTCCGTTATTTAATGTACCATTGGTTCCGGTGTTCAGGTTTCCGGCACCGGTATTCAGACCACCATTACTATTGATGGTTCCGGTGGTTCCGTTATTGAGTGTACCATTTCCGCTTAATGTACTGTTGGTACCGTTATTCATAATTCCGGTACCACTGTTCGTCGTTCCGGTACTGGTATTGGTCTTGGGTGTTGTCTGCGCAGAAACCGTAATTAGACCGCCTGCTATAAATACTGCTGCTGCTATTAAATTTTTCATATTATTAAAATTTAGATTGGTGATGTCACATTAAATACAATTATCGTACAAAAGTTTAGATATTTTGATTTACAATTGATTAAAAAACAAAAACTGCTTTCTATAAAAAAGGAAATATTCTAATTTTTTCTTTAGATAAGCCAAAGAAAAGACCGTTTTACGTAAATTTCAGATGGTTGTTGCATATTGGAAAAATTAAAATAATTTAACGCAATGTTTTTCTCTTCTGTCTGTATAAGCAAAGAGTAGATCATCTCGCTAACCTGATAATCTGATAAAGCGAAGGCCTATCCGTAATCTTTCTCAACAGCTTTGCTGCTTTTCTTTACGTCTTTACAACAAGCAGATCTGGAGAGAAAATTTGCTTTTTTTTAAGCACAACAAATAAAAATACAGCCTGCGCAGAAACATTGCGCAAACCCCATGTTATTTTGTACCATAAAATTAAAACAATGACACCCAAAATACTTGAAAAACTAAAAGAAACCGAAGAAAAACGCGGCATAGAAATACTGCTGGCTGTAGAATCAGGAAGCCGGGCCTGGGGCTTTGCATCCCCTGACAGCGATTATGATATAAGATTTATCTACCGACACGAAAAAGACTGGTACCTTTCGCCGTGGGACAAAGACGAAACTATAGAATTTATGACGGAAGATGACCTGGACGGATCCGGATGGGACCTTCGGAAGACTTTTCATCTTTTGCTGAAATCGAATGCTGCCTTGTTGAGCTGGTTCTATTCTCCTATAGTCTATGTAAAAAACGAAACTTTTTACGAACTGTTCAAACCTCTGGCGGAAGCCTGCTTTTCTCCGATAGCGGTTTCCTACCACTATTTGAGCATGAGCAAAAAATACCTGGAAGCCTGCAGGCATGATGAAGTAAAATTAAAAAGTTATTTTTACTGCCTCCGTACGGCACTGACCGGAAGATGGATCCTAGACAAAGGAACGGTTCCGCCGGTTTTGTTCAGTGAGCTTCTGGTATTGACGGATGACTTCACAAGGTCCAAAATAGAACATCTTATCGCTTTAAAAGCCACCAGAGGAGAATCTTATTTTCACCCGAACGACTGGGAACTTTTCGGATTCCTGGAGGAAATGATAAAGGAGAACGAAGAACGGGCAAAGAGTCTGAAAGGAGGAAACGCGGATAAAAGTGAAATGGAAAGGGTTTTTAGGGAAATCTTAAATTTATAATCAATGGAAACAGCTTTAGAGATACTTATACAGGAAAATTTCAAAAAGGAAAAAAGAAATCTTTTTACTTTCCTCACCGGTGCCGGGATTTCGTCAGAAAGCGGATTGCCTACTTATCGCGGAAGCGACGGGATCTGGATAAAAGGAACAAAATACCATAAGCCCGAAGAATTCGGAACCTATGCCTATTTCAGCCGGAACCAGGAAGAAGTCTGGCAGTACAATCTATTCTGGAAAAAACTGATTGATGCAGCACATACGGGACAGGGACATTTTGCCCTTGCCGAAATAGAGAAATCACTGAAAGACAAATTTCAACTGATCACCCAGAATGTAGACGGCCTTCATAAAAAAGCGGGAAGCAGAAATATATTTGAGATCCACGGAAACAAACAGACAGTACGGTGTGCTTCGGAATGTTGCGGCATTATGCCTATGCCTTCGGGATTACAGTCCAAAGAGCTTACGGAAGACCTCAAAGCAAAAGATATTGAACTGCTTCACTGCCCGGACTGCGGAGACTGGTTGCGTCCGAATACGCTATGGTTTGACGAATCGTACAATGAAAAAATGTACTTCCTGGATTCTGCATTAAAAGCGGCAAAAAATACGGGAATTCTTTTTATCATCGGCACTGCGGGAGCAACAAATTTACCGCAGATAATTGCGGAAACCGTTCTGCAGTACGGCGGTTATCTGGTAGAAATAAATACTGAAGAAGACAGCTATTTCTTCGAACGATTTTCCAGAACCAAAAAATACATGCTTCTAAAGGGAAAAGCGGGAGATACTTTAGCTAAAATAAAAGAAATGACAGAAAAAGTGACAGAATAAAAAACACATTAAAAACCGACGTTATGAAAAATCTTATCGCCCTGTCTCCGATCTACACTGATGACAGCAATACCCTGAAAAAAGCATCGCTCAATTCACCTTATGAACTGAACCGCTTCAATGTAAAATGGAATGTTCCGGAAGCGTTCCGGACTGATGTGATTGCCGTGTACGGTGAAGATATTTACGCGGAGATTGTGGCGGAACAGTGCCGCCTTACGTTAACCAAACCTGATGACAACTGGCTTTCAAGGATTTCGGAAACCTTTACAAAACGTAAAATTTCTTACGGCCCGTTAAAGGATTTTGTTCATGAAGAAAATATTTTCATTAAATGTTCTGATTTTAAAAGCTTTAAAGCCGGCGTTTTTGACCAGGTGAAGAACATCAGAGGCTTTGATTCCCTGGATCCGGAAATGATGGTCTTTACTTCCGAGGTGGTGGAATGGGAACTTGAAGTGCGCTGTTTTGTTTTACATAACGAAATAAAAACACACTCTTCCTATTGGCGGAATAACGCTTTTGACACCGGTCCGCTTTCCGGAACCGAACATAGAGAACTGTATGTGTTTTTTAATGATTTTATTCAAAAGTATAAAGGAACGCTACCTGTTGCCATTGTCCTGGATTTCGGGATCATTAAAGGAAAAGGCTGGGCTTTGATTGAAGCAAATCCTGCATGGTGTTCAGGTCTATATGCTTGCGATGCGGAAAAAGCACTGAAGGTAATTGTAAAAAGCTGTATTGAAAACTAAATTAATGGAAATGATCATCTTCATCGGGATTCCCGCCAGCGGAAAAGTTCCTTTTACAAGGAACTTTTTTCAATTCGCACATCAGGATCAGCATGGATCTGCTGAGTACCCGCAATAAAGAAGGAAAGCTGCTGCAATACGGTTTTGAAACCCAATCTAAAATGGTGATTGACAATACCAACGTAACGGCAGAAAGCAGAAGGAAATATATTCATCTTGCTGAACGGAACCAATATGAAATCATCGGTTATTATTTTGAAAGCAACATTCAGGATTGTCTTGAAAGAAATAAAAACAGAAAAGACCCCCATCAATGAAATCGGTATCAAAGCAAAATATAAAGAATTGGAAAAGCCTTTGTTCACAGAAGGGTTTGATAAAATATTCAATGTGAAAATCGTAAATAATACATTTGAAATCAGCAGTTATGAAATTTGAAAAGATTGAAGCTTTAATGCGGAAAAATGAAAGCCTTTCGGAACAGTACATCCTTCCGGAAAATTTCATTATCATAAGACTGGACGGAAAAGGCTTTACTAAACTGACCAAGGAAAAGCTTTCACTGGAAAAACCCTTTGATAAAAAATTCAGCCGGGTGATGACTGATACAACGAAACATCTTTTTACCATCGGTTTTAAGGTTGTGTACGGGTATACCCAAAGTGATGAAATTTCTCTGCAGATTCATAAAGACGACCATACCTTCAGCAGGAAAGTAAGAAAATTCAATTCGGTTCTGACAGGGGAAGCCAGTGCTTTCTTCAGTCTGCAGTTCCAGGAGCTATGCGTTTTCGACTGCCGGACCCTTGCTTTTCCGAATCAGGACATGCTGCTGGATTATTTTTGCTGGCGGCAGGAAGATGCCCACCGGAATTCCCTTTCTGCGTATTGTTACTGGACGTTAAGGAATAAAGGGTTTAATGCAGCACAAGCTACGGAAAAGATTGAAAAACTATCTCAGGCCGGTAAGAACGAACTGCTTTTCCAATACGGAATCAATTACAACATGCTCCCGTCATGGCAGAAACGCGGTATCGGCATCTATAATAAAGAAATGAGCAAAACAGGCTTTAATCCGGTGACCCAGGAAAAGGTAGACTATTTGAGGAATGAGTTATTTGTGGAAAAGGAACTGATGATAAGGGAAGATTACAGGAGGTTTTTGAAGGGGATTTTTTGAAATAATAGAAATTACTGTAAGCCGTAATGGTTTATAGATACAATCATGTTATATTTATTAAAGCTAATAACTAATTACGATAAAATGATGGAAATATGATAACCATACAAAATTTTCAAACCAAAAACCTCATCCTCCTCGAAGCCATCTCCGGCAGCCGCGCTTTCGGCCTGGCCACGGAAAACTCGGATACCGATATCCGGGGCGTGTACTATTTGCCGAAAGAAGATTTCTTCGGGCTGAATTATGTTCCGCAGGTTTCCAATGAGACAAATGACATTACGTATTATGAGATTGGGCGGTTGGTAGAATTGCTGCAGAAAAACAACCCGAATATCCTGGAAGTCCTGGCCAGCCCGGAAGATTGTATTCAGCATAAACATCCGTTGATGGATCTGCTGAAACCTGAAGATTTTCTGTCGAAGCTCTGCAAGGATACGTTTGCCGGATATGCTATTTCGCAGATCAAAAAAGCCAAAGGGCTCAATAAAAAAATCCTGAACCCGGTAGAAAAGGAAAGAAAATCCGTTATGGATTTCTGTTATGTTTTAGAGGGCCAGGGTTCGGTCCCGTTACAACAGTGGCTTCGTGAATTCCGCTTCTCCGAAACTAAGAATGGGCTTTCCCAGGAACAGTGCGGGCTGGTAAGCATCGGACATACCAAAGGAATGTATGCGCTTTTCTATGATCATTCCGGAGACCTCCATTACAAAGGGATTATGCAGCATGAAGAAGCCAACCAGGTTTCCGTTTCATCGGTCCCGAAAGAAGAAAAGCCGGTGGCGTACCTGTTCTGCAACCTGGACGCCTACTCTACCTACTGCAAAGATTACAAAGACTACTGGAAATGGGTGGCGGAGCGCAATGAAGACCGGTACAATGTCAACAGCCTGCACGGGCAGAATTATGACAGCAAGAACATGATGCATACGATCCGTCTGCTGCAGTCATGTGAGCAGATTTTTAAAACCAATTCACTGAATATCCGGGTGGAAAACCGGGATGAACTGCTCGACATCAAAGCCGGGAACTGCCCGTACGAACAGGTGATGAAAAAGGCTGAGGGCCTGATCCGGTCGATTGACCATTACCATTCGGTTTCTACGCTGCCGGAAATGCCGCACCTTGAAAAAACTACAAAACGCTTAATCGGGATTCGGGAACAACTGTATGAATAAAAACAAATAAAGCTCCGTGTCCGGAGCTTTATGTATATGTTTGTTAAGATAGATGGTATAAAATTATTTAACCAGTTTGATATCAACCGCAGAAAACCCTTTAGGTGATCTTTCTTTTTCAAAGGATACCTTGTTCCCTTTCTTCACAAGCTCCGTACAGTTGTTGCTGTGGAAGAAAACATTTTCCTTCGATTTGTCTTCGGTAATGAAACCATACCCTTTTTCACTGAAGAAGGTAACAATCCCTGTTTTTCTGATTTCTTCTGCTTCAATCGGAGCAGCTCCCAACTGGATATTGTCAAGATCGATTTCAACCTTATCTACGTGATCAGGAGGTGTTGAAGACAGCTGACCGTTTGCATCTACATACATTAACATGTCATCAAGACCTTTTCCTTTGTTGTTGCTCGTCTTACGTTCTTCACGCTTCTGAGCTTTCTCTTTTGCTTTTTGAACTTTTTTCTTGAAATTTTCTTTTTTAGAGAAAGAATCCGCCATATATTTTATTATTAATTACTGTTTATCTTGTTTTACAGATCATGACAAGCTCAGATAATAGGCCTTCCGGAATATTATATAAGTTTCATGAAGCGTGTATTATTAAAGGTTTCTGAGTGCTTTTATTAATGTGAATGCCTTGTGATCAAGATAAATAAGGCAACTAAAAATTAACCCGGAATATATAAAATCGCTAAGCGATCACAGAAGTAAAGACAGAGATTTCTTTTAATAAGTAAACAAAGATACGTAAAAATAAACTCACATGCAAATAGGATTGCTTTCAAACGGTTGAAATTCAATTTATTTTATCAATTGCCAGAGATTACCCATATGTATCTTAAGATTTATCTGGTTTTAAAAAATTATAAAAATTTTCAAAATCCTGTTTTTAACCCTGCTTCCATCGCTTTTTTCAGATCCGGCGAATTGAATACATGTAAAACCCTGCACGGTCACCGTAACCTGCAAGAAACTATTTTTGAAATATATTGAAACAGGCTATAAAAACCGTCAATTGGCTTACGGTACTTACCCTATTATTTATTCTTCTTCAGAATGTAATAAATAGCTTTATCTTTTTCATCATTCATGGTATAGGCAAACTGAAAGGAAAAGCCGTTGGCAGACATAAAATTAAGGGCATCCATCATGGAATTGAATTTCATGTTCCGGCCTCTTTCATCTTTGATGTTGGTTCCGTTTTTAAAAGAAACAGATTTCGTTTCCTGGCCGAAATCAATTTCCACATTTACTTTCGTACTCAGCGTACGCCCTGTGCCGATGATCTGGATATAATCCACATCAATGTCTTTCAGAGGAACATCATTCACCGTCTGGGCAAAAGCCGAATGGGCCATCACTACGGTACCGATAAGAATAAGGATTTTATTTTTCAAAATATTTAATTTGGTTTAATGGAATGGAACTCGGATAAAAGGTATGGGCAATCAGCAAGGCAGCTCGTTTTGTCTTTCTGTCAACAGCAACGATCCCTTTTCCTGAAATGTATAAAAGTTGATTTTTCGAATTGATTTCAATATTGGAAACCGGGTACAGGGAAGGATCGATCGGAGTCTCAAAATTAACTTTCCCGTCTGAATCCAGGACCCATATTTTATTTTTGGTATAGGCGGTAATGGCTTTCTCATTCACGACCTGCCAGTTTTTTATCACGTCCTCCGGCTGGAACATCCATTTTTCTTTTCCAGATCCGGAGTCAATGGCAATGAGGGCCATTTTGCTTTCGTTTTCAGATTCCTTGCAGACGATCAGAAGGTCATTGAGCAAAGCGGTCTGGCCGTCTCCCAGTCCCGGGTATTTTTCCGACTGGTACGTCCATTCAAAAAAATGATCGCGCTTCGCATAATTACTGCTGGGGCTGGAATTGCTTCCGGCATTCACAAAACCGTCTTGATTGATGGCACAGGCGTAAAACCTGCCGTAGTCGTCACCGAACAGCAGGCGGTTTCCGGAAGTCTGCATCTGGGTATAAAGTGTATGCTCAAATGCTGCATTCTCATTGATCCCGTTCCTGTCTGATCCCGATTGGTAATGCAAATCTAAAAACACGGCAGAATTAACGTAAATATTCCCTTTGTTTTCTACAGGCTGAAAATAATTGTAATTGGTGGAATTCCGGTTGGTCCGTATCACTTTGCCATTTTTTGTATCGATCACAAAAAAATCAGATTTGAACGTCTCAGGCCTGCCTGCCGAAACAATATACAGCATATTGCCTGAAACCAGGGGTTTTGACATAAAAATGGGCCCCAGATCCCTGTCGGAATGATCTTCAGCGGCATCCATATTACCAGCATGATCCGTAGCCATATAGGAAGGATTGATGAAATTATGGTCCCAGACCACCTTTCCGGAATTGATATCGGCTCCGATCATCCTCCCGCTTTCAAAGGGCATATAGATGTTTTCTGCATCATACGTGAAACGGTTGCGGTTGATCAGGGTATCTTCTTTGGATATATATTGCCAGGTAAGCTTTTTGGTCTCGAGATTGAAATTAAACAATTTCCCTTTGCCCGAAACGATCAGTGTTTCATTGGGCACCGTAGCTTGGGCTGACGTTTTTTCGGAAGAATGGCAGCTTATTAAACCCGACAGAACTGCGGTGATCAGGATTTTTCTCATAAGATTATTTTGGTTGATGACTGGTTTTTAATGAAATGGAAACTCAATTATTTTTTGACCACTTTGCCGCTGCTGTAAACAATGTATTCGTCCCCACCATCCTTTTGCAGAACCGTTTTTCCGTTGACAAATTCTGAGGTGAATGTGAATTCAGGTTCAACAATGATTTCGTCTTTTAAGTTCCTCAGGCCCCATCTCTGCGGTTCTTTCATATAAAAAAACAAACCGTCCCCTGCATAAGAAGCTCCCGGGTATTTCGGCTGTATCAGTACTTTTCCGGTCGTATCGGCAAAACCGCTTTTGCCGTCTTTATTGATGATTAACAAATTATCCTTCGCAACCTCTATCCAGTCATACACCGGCGGCAGAATCTCCTGCCCTTTATCATTCACCATCCCCTTTTTCTCTAATGATACCTCACATAAACCGTTCACAAAACCAATGGACAGCCCTGAATATTTTGTAGAGACGACAATTTTTCCTTTTTTGTCAATCAGTCCCAGATGTGGCTCATCCTCATTGTCTGTCAGCCGGTGAATGCTGGCATAATTACTGCCGCTGAAATCAGCGGATTCATAGAAAGGGTCTTCGCTGATCCAGGAATCATCCTTTTTATTGTAATGTCCCTTAACCTGTTTCCCGAAATCATCTGTTGCCGCTGTTTTGGAGGCCGTCACTTGTGCCGGTTCCCCTTTTGTCTGCTGCTTAACCTCCCTGGCATTTTGCTGACAGGAGAGTAACACCAACATAATACTAATGCCTGTAATTTCTTTCATACTGTTTTTTGATAAAGATAGAAAAAAATATAGATCAAAAATCCAACATAAAAAAATCCCCCGGATATCCGGGGGATTCTATTGGTATATCTAAGATTAATCTTAAGCTTCTGATGAAGGATCCTGATTCTGAGTCTGGTCCTGATCTCCGGTTGGCTGGTCGCCTTCCGGTCTTCTTTGTCCTTGCGGCCTGTCGGGTCTGCCCTGCCCTTCCGGTCTTGACGGTCGGTCAGGTCTTCCTTGTGCTGCCGGTCGGTCCTGACCTTCTGTTCTCGGTTTCCCTTCCGGTCTCGCCGGTCTCGGTAAAAGCACTTTTCTTGAAAGCTTCATTTTCTTACGGTCATCATACCCCATGAACTTCACTTCCACTTCATCCCCTTCATTGTAAGGGACTTTGTCTAAACGCGCCCATTCGATTTCAGAAATATGGAGAAGGCCTTCCGTTCCTTTGGCAATCGCTACGAAAGCCCCGAAATCCATTACCTTCACTACTCTTCCGTTGTAGATTTCACCGACTACCGGTACAAAAGTAATTTCGTTGATCTTGGCAATCGCTTCATTGATCTTATCTCTGCTGACCCCGGAAATTTCAATCCTTCCGATCTCGCCGATCTCTTCAATCGCAATAACCGTATCGGTATCTTTCTGCATCTGCTGGATGATTTTTCCTCCAGGCCCGATTACCGCACCGATGAATTCTTTAGGAATTTCCATCATCACCATTTTCGGAGCGTGAGGCTTCACGTCTTCTCTAGGCTGGGCAATGGTTTCCGTTAATTTATCTAAAATATGAAGTCTTCCGTCTTTAGCCTGTAAAAGCGCTTTCTCCATAATGTCCATAGAAAGTCCCTGGATTTTAATATCCATCTGGCAGGCTGTAATCCCGTCTGCCGTTCCGGTTACTTTAAAGTCCATATCCCCTAAGTGGTCTTCGTCTCCAAGGATATCGGAAAGCACGGTGAATTTACCGGTCTTCACGTCAGTTACTAGTCCCATGGCGATCCCTGAAACAGGTTTTGAAATCTGAACCCCTGCGTCCATCAGTGCCAAAGTCCCTGCACAAACCGTTGCCATGGAAGAAGAACCGTTGGATTCCAAAATATCGGAAACGATACGGATCGTATACGGGTTTTCTTCAGGAATCATGTTCGCCAAAGCTCTCTGCGCTAGGTTTCCGTGTCCTACTTCCCTTCTTGAAGTTCCTCTCAAAGGTCTCGCTTCACCGGTAGAGAACGGCGGGAAGTTATAATGCAGGAAGAATCTTTCGTCATAGTTTACCATCACGCTGTCCACCATGTTTGCATCTTTTACCGAACCTAAAGTTACTGCCGTTAAAGACTGGGTCTCCCCTCTTGTAAAGATGGCAGAACCGTGGGCACCAGGTAAATAATCGATTTCGCTCCAGATCGGGCGGATGGTTTCAGGATCACGGCCGTCAAGACGGATCTTGTCATTCAGAATCATCTGACGCATCGCTTCTTTTTCCACGTCGTGGTAATAGACTTTAGCGAAAGGGGTTACCCTTTCCAATTCTTCAGGATGCTCTACATACTGGGCTAAAAATTCTGCAAGCACCGCTTTGAATTTCTCCCCTCTTTCTTCTTTTCCTGAAGGCGTTTTCGCTACTTCATATACTTTATCATAAGTTTCTTTCCACACTTTCTCACGGATGGCCTCATCGTGATTTTCGTGACTGTATTCTCTTTTCGGGAATGATTTTCCAACTTTTTCAGCCAGTCTTTCCTGAGCTTCCACCTGTTTTTTGATTTCAACATGGGCAAACTGGATCGCCTCCAGCATTTCCGCCTCAGAAATCTCTTTCATTTCCCCTTCTACCATTACAATAGAATCTTTAGTGGCACCAACCATAATATCCAGGTCGGCAATTTTAAGATCTTCGAAATTAGGGTTCACCGAAAGTTTACCATCGATTCTTACCACTCTTACTTCAGACATCGGTCCGTTGAAAGGGATATCGGTGATGGCGATCGCTGCAGATGCGGCAAGACCTGCCAAATCATCCGGAATCGACTTTCCGTCATAAGAAATCAATGAAATCATGACCTGAACTTCCGCATGGAAATCATCCGGGAATAACGGTCTTAATACCCGGTCTACCAAACGCATGGTCAGGATCTCCTGATCGGACGGTCTGGCTTCTCTCCTGAAAAAGTTCCCCGGGATTTTACCGCCTGCGTAGAATTTTTCTCTGTAATCTACTGTTAAGGGTAGGAAATCCACTCCTTCTTTGGCTTCTTTACTAGCAACAACGGTTGCTAAAAGCATGGTTCCGCCCATTTTTACGACAACAGATCCGTCAGCCTGTTTTGCTAATTTTCCTGTTTCGATGGTGATTTCTCTGCCGTCTGCAAGAGTAATCAACTCTGTAATTGCTTGAGGTATACTCATAAATTGTTTTTGTGTTGCACTCCGTATTGAGTGCTTTAATATTTATATTTCGTCTGAATTATTGGCTGCAAATTTAATGTAATTATTTGGATAATAGCATTTGTACCGATGAAAATCCACAGGAAAAGCCGCTATTGCTTGCATTTTTACTAAACGCCGTTCCGTTCCCGGTGATTAGATGCATATCCGGGATGATGCAGAAAAGCTGGCAGGATCTGTAAGCCGCTTCTTTATCAACGGATAGTTGTAGGCGTAAATATTAGACCTAGTGAGCAAACGTACCAACAAACGAGCATAAAAAAAGCAACCTCGGAAAGGTTGCTCTTATATTTACATCTCTGTAGATTATTTTCTTAATCCAAGTTCAGCAATAATTGCTCTGTATCTTGTGATATCTTTTTTCTTAAGATAATCCAATAAGCTTTTTCTTTTACCTACCAGTTTTACCAAAGATCTTTCCGTATTGAAATCATGACGGTTAGCTTTCAAATGCTGAGATAAATGGTTGATTCTGAAAGTGAAAAGAGCTACCTGCCCTTCAGCGGTTCCTGTGTCCTGTGCAGATTTTCCGTGTTTTGCGAAGATTTCTGCTTTTTTTTCTGTTGTTAAGTACATTCCAATATTGTTTAATGATTATTATGTAACGGCTGCAAAAATACGACTTATTTTTAATCCGGCAAACATTATCGATTCCGTTTATTGATTTTAATAGAAAAAAATGTTAATTATTTCTTAAAAAAATGATAGTATCCCGTTAAAAGGCAGTAATTTTGCATAGCAATCCATGATGAGAAAATTTATATTCTTTACTTCCTTTACCGTTCTTCTTTTGTGCTGTGCTTCTTCTGTAAAAGCACAGAAAAATCCTGATAACAAAACCCGGAAAGTTTTGTATTTCAACCCTCAGGTAGATCCGGATATCGAAGAAATCAAGGAACCTACCAATACAGCGTTCTTCAGTGCCGTTTCAGATAATTTAAGCGAAAGGAGAAACAGGATGCTTAAAACCGAAATCCAGGTTTCTTTTGACAGTATCGACAAACAGACGATTTCGGATTACTGCATCAACAATGATGCGGACTTCGCCGTGGTGCCGAAAGTAAAGTATTTTAAAGTGGGGATCGGGAAATATGTTTTCTCCAACCAGGTCATCGTCAGCATGAAGCTTTTCGATGCCGAAGGGAACCTGCTCACGGAAAGCGATTACGACACCTATAAAAAGAATATGAGGCTTTTAGGCTCTACCACCAATTCCGTAAAGATCGGGACCAACGGAGCAATTAAAGGAATCCTGAAACAGTTACGCAAAATAAAGCCTTCAGAAGCAGGGTTTTAATCCCTGTCCATAATTTCCTGATAATGGTATCCTCCTGGGAGTTTACTTTAATTTATTTCAAAAAATAATTTCCCGCTGATTTTTAGAGCCAACAGTTTAAAACCAAATTAAAATCTACGTGATTGCCGTCATCTCTGAGAATAAATTCAATCTCTTTCGCTTTTTCCGCTCCATCAAATCTTTATTTTTTAATTAACAGCTTATTTAAACTGCTATTTTAAAAGGGATTCTCACCTTCTGTACTCCGTATTTTAAGTCATCCAGACTAAAGTATTATGCACTCCATTGAATTTCATCAATTTAAATTTCATTAACTGGTGAATAATACAAATTATTTTATTAATTTAGTTGGACAAACAATTCATTCAAACTATCTCAGTAGAAATTTCTTCAGGCACCTGCAATAATTGCAGGTGCATTATTTTATTGTATGTTGCTAAATTTAATAAATCCTTAAATTTCACGGTTCGCTGGTCAATCTTAAAAATTTGAATTATTTTTGCATAGCTAAAAAACTACGTTTTGAATCCTAATGACGAACTGACCTTCAATCCCGCCGATATTGCCGAAACGCTCAGCGAATTACATGCTGACGAAAGGCTTCTGGCATTCCTGAAAGTTCCGAAGGAATACAAAGCCGACGTTTTTTCACATCTGAATCCTGATTTCCAGGAAGAAACCATCCGGAGCATCGGAAGCGACGAGGTTTCCGAAATCCTGAACGCGATGACACCGGATGACCGGACCGCCCTGTTCGAGGACTTTCCGGATGAGCTCATCAAATATTCCATCAATCACCTGAACCCCCAGGAAAGAAGGATTGCCCTGAAACTGCTGGGCTACGATTCCAATTCCATTGCCCGTCTGATGACGCCTTATTATATACAGATCCGTAAAGAATGGACGATCAAAAGATGCCTCCAGCAGATTAAGAAAGTCGGGAGCAGAGTGGAGACCATGAATTACCTGTATGTGGTGGACGAAAGGAACCGCCTGATCGATGATATTGCACTGGGAAGCTTATTGCTGGCGGAGGAAGACACCTTAATCTCGGAAATTACCGACAATCAGTTCGTGGCGATTGCAACCACCGTCTCCAAGGAAGATGCCGTTCAGTATTTTGAAAAATATGACCGGGCCGCGCTCCCCATCGTCACCGAAGCCGGCGTACTGGTAGGCATTGTAACGATTGACGATATCCTTGACCAGATTGAGCACCAGAATACCGAAGACATCCAGAAATTCGGGGGACTGGAAGCACTGGACGATCCGTATACCCAGACTTCACTGATTGAAATGGTCAAAAAGCGGGGCATGTGGCTGATCATCCTTTTCTTCTCCGAAATGCTGACCGCTTCCGCGATGGGGTATTTTGAAGATGAAATCCAGAAAGCGGTGGTGCTGGCTTTATTTGTGCCTCTGATTATTTCCAGCGGCGGGAACTCCGGTTCACAGGCTGCTACCCTGATCATCCGGGCCATGGCCCTTCAGGAGATCGGACTAAAAGACTGGTGGTATGTAATGAAAAAAGAAATTTTCACCGGGCTTTTCCTTGGGGGAATCCTGGGGATCATCGGTTTTTTGAGGATCATGGTCTGGCATAAGGCCGGCTTTTTCGATTATGGCATCCACTGGGCTTATGTGGGCCTAAGTGTCGGCGTTTCTTTAGTGATGATCGTACTTTGGGGAACCCTTTCAGGTTCTATGGTTCCGTTTATCCTTAAAAAACTGAAGCTCGACCCTGCTACCTCTTCTGCCCCGTTCGTAGCCACCCTGGTAGATGTTACCGGTCTGATTATTTATTTTTCCGTAGCCGGACTTTTCTTAACGGGCAAACTTTTGTAATTTTAGGCAACTTCTAAAATACGATTATGAAAGTGGTTTCTCTGGTTCCCTCGATCACCGAGGCGTTATTTGATTTAGGCTTAACCGAACATGAAGTTGTCGGAAGAACAAAATTCTGCATCCATCCTGAAGACAAAGTAAAAAATGTAGCCGTTATCGGCGGAACGAAAAATATCAACATTGATAAAATCAAAGCGCTGCAGCCTGACCTTATCCTGGCCAATAAAGAAGAAAACATCAAAGAACAGGTGGAAGCCCTGATGGACGATTATAAAGTGATCGTGACCAACGTAGAAAATATTGAAGACAATTACGATCTGCTTAAACATCTGGGCAGCCTTTTTAACAAAGAAGATAAAGCACAGCTTTTCAATCTTAAAATCTACGAAGTCCTGAACCAGTCAAAAATCAGCACCAGGATCAAAGCGGCTTATCTTATCTGGAAAAATCCGTATATGACCATCGGCTCGGATACTTTTATCCATAAAATCTTAGGCGAAATCGGTTTTGAAAATATGTTTAAGGACAGAACGCGTTACCCTGAGATCCAGGCTGAAGAACTGGCAGAAGCGGACCTGATCATGCTGTCTTCGGAGCCCTTCCCTTTTAAAGAAAAACACATTGATGAACTGAGGGAATTCTATCCGGATAAAAAAATTATGATCGTGGACGGGGAAGCTTTTTCCTGGTATGGGACCCATATTGCCAGGTGCGGAGAATACTTTAAGGAACTGGTTGCAGAAGCAGAACCGGATTAACTTTAAATTTCTGATATTAAAGTTTTTAAACCCCGCTTCTCCTCTATTCTGACTTTATTTTATTGACCAGCAAATTTAAATACTAATAAAATCTGCATAATCTGCGAGAGTTAATAGCTTTTAAAATTCTATACAATCTCTAATCTTTATAAGATAGGATTATAAAAGTTTTAAATCGCTGAATTCAGCTTTTTATCGAAGGCAAACAAAGGATGCTTTCTATAATATATAATAAGATAGACAAGGACATTTCATTCATCAAAGAAATGCAAAATGTTTCCTGTGCATTAATTATTTATAAATGGATCAACATTTTTTTTAAGCTTAAAAATTAACTGGATATTTACCATTCAGTTGGTTTAATCGTTATCCCAAATTCGGATTATTTCATATATAGTTTCGGGAATCTCAGCTAAAAGGCATGAACCATCATACTTAAATTATTAGATGATCATAACAAGAGACTCCGGCCCTTCGGGCCGGAGTCTCTTTAAATATCTTCAGGATTGAATGCAATTATAAGATTTTTGAAACCTCGTTACACAGCCATTCCAGCAATTCGCGGTCTTCATCCGTAAAGGGATCAACCGTATGGGAATCAATATCGATCTGGCCGATATTCTGCCCGTCTTTAAAAATAGGAACTACAATTTCCGCTTTGGTATCGATGGAACAGCTCAGGTAATTGCTTTCTTCATTCACATCCGGAACCACAAATGTTTCATTGGAAACGGCAACCTGTCCGCAGATCCCTTTGCCGTAAGGGATGATGGTATGGTCTGTGGGCGCGCCTACGTAAGGGCCCAGCTTCAATTCGTCTTTATCGCCGTTTTTGAAATAGAAGCCCGTCCAGTTGAAATAGGAAATTTCCTGGTCTAACAGGTGGCATACTTTTTCAAGCTTTTCTTCGGTATTGTGTTTAGGACTTTCCAGGATAAACGAAAGCCTTTTTTTTAATTCTGACATTGTATGTTGTTTTTAAGAGAATTGTCTTAAGGAAAGCTCTTCTTTATAGCCGAACATTCCGCGTTCTTTGATCATTTCCGCAACGCCGTCCGGAACCTGGTTTTCCCAGCCTTTGATATTGCAGCTTATTTTTTTCAGAATATCTCTCGAATAAATTTCCAGAAATTCCGGATTGTAATTTTTGATATCTACGATACGGTCGTTGTGCTTGAAATATTTATATAATTCCTTCAGGTTTTCTTCTACTTTCAGGGTGGAAGAATCCAGCAGCTCATGCGTTTCAGGATCTTTATAAGGATACAGGTACACCCTCATCCCGTTTCTGAAGAATTTACCGAATGCCTCCAGGATCCCACCCGACAGGTTTTTGTAGTATTTTTCATCAAAAACCATCAGCAGGTTGTTGACACCCATCGCAACGCCGATATTTCCATTGGTATAGGAAGCGAAATAATCAATCAGACGGTAATACTCCGAATAATTGGAAATGATCACGGTATAGCCTAACCTCCCCAGGACATCTACCCGGTCCAGGAAATCCCGTTCGTCAATATCCCCGTCTGCCCGAAGGTTGGAGATGGTGATCTCAATCAGGATTTCCGTATCCTCCTGGGTACAGATGGCATCTTTCAGGAACATGTCCATGCCGTTTTTCAGCATGTCGATGTTCACTTTCGTTACCGGCCTGAAGCTTCCTCTTACCGCAAAAATATTCTTTTTGTACAGAATATCCGCGGGAAGCATATTGTTGCCTTCGGAATTGAAAATTACGGCATCGGTCATTCCGTGCTTTACCAGCTGCAGGGACATCAGCCTGTTGTCCACATACTCAAAGCCTGGCCCGTTGAAATCGATCATGTCAATTTCAAGGTTGTCCTTGGCTACGTCATCATACAGGGACTCAATCAGGTTTCTCGGATTATCATAATAATGGAATGCCCCGAAGATCAGGTTCACGCCAAGGTTCCCTAAGGTTTCCTGCTGTAAAGTCGCATCGTTTTCTTTGAATTTGACGTGGATGACAATTTCATTGTAGCCTTCGTTCTCTTTTACCTGAAAGCGGATGCCGACCCAGCCGTGGCCCTTTACCGTTTTATCAAAATTAATCGTAGTTACGGTATTGGCATAGGAAAAAAACTTTCTGTTCGGGTTGTTCTCCCTGGAAATCCGCTCTTCAATAAGGGATACTTCATAGCGAAGCATCTTACGAAGCCGGTTCTGGGTAACGTACCGGTTTTTTACTTCTTTTCCGTAGATCGCATCACTGAAATCCTTGTCATAGGCAGACATGGCCTTAGCGATTGTACCCGAAGCTCCTCCTGCTCTAAAAAAGTGCCGCACAGTCTCCTGGCCTGCTCCAATTTCCGCGAAAGTACCATAAATAGTAGGATCTAGATTAATTGTTAATGCTTTTTGTTTAGGAGTCAGTTTCTGATACATTAGGACATTAAATTTTTCGTAAATTTACCAAAATTAAACCAACCTGAAAAGAAAAAATGAAGTTGAAATTTTTAGGAACGGGAACTTCCCAGGGTGTGCCGGTCATCGGCTGTACCTGCGAAGTCTGTACGTCAGAAAACCCCAAAGACAGCAGGCTGCGGTCTTCTGTGATGGTGACCACGGATGAGCACCGGAAAATACTGATCGACTGCGGCCCGGATTTCAGACAGCAGATGCTGACGAATCACGAAGATACGGTTGACCTTACCCTGCTTACCCATGAGCATAATGACCATGTCATCGGTCTCGATGATGTGCGTCCGCTGATTTTCAAGAGCGGGAAAGATATGCCGCTTTACTGTTATTCAAGGGTGGGAAATGAAGTCAGAAACCGCTTTCCCTATGCTTTTGCTGATGTAAGGTATCCCGGCGCCCCGGCTTTTGACCTGCATGAAATCGAAAATAAGCCGTTTACCGTTCTCAATACGGAAATTACGCCGGTTGAAGTGGTCCACTACAAAATAACGGCTTTCGGGTATAAATTTAAAAAGCTGGCCTATATTACCGATGCCGGTTTTATTTCCGATAAGGAAAAGGAAAAACTGAAAGATCTTGAGGTGCTGATTGTCAACTGCATCAGGAAATTTGATCCGCATCCTGCCCACTTTATCCTTCCCGATGTGATTGCACTGTTTGAAGAACTTAAACCCCAAAAAATGTTCCTGACCCACATCAGTCATCATCTGGGGCTGCATGAGGTTGAGGACAAACTGCTTCCGTCCGGAATGCACCTGGCCTACGATGGTCTGCAGATCAATTTTTAAAATTTTCTGCAAAAATATTTTTAAGTATTGATAAAAGTTTCTATATTTGCACACCAATTAAAAGCATGGTAACACCGGCCCAGGTGGCGGAATTGGTAGACGCGCTGGTCTCAAACACCAGTTCTTAGGAGTACCGGTTCGATCCCGGTCCTGGGTACAGAAACCCTCTGAAATCATTTGATTTCAGAGGGTTTTATTTTTCAGGATGTTAAATTTAAAAGGATATATATTATTTAAACTTAATCTGTATGGGGTTTGAACATTATTTTGATAAAAATGCATTTAGAAAATTAAAAAACTAATGGATAAATTAATAATACTAAAAACAAGTTGGGGTATTGCTATATTTTATGAAATAAAAGAATTGTTAGATTTAAACAAAGATTCTACTAGTACATATGAAATATTCCCATCAGTATATTTGAATTTAAATGACAATCCAATTGATAATGTTTCTTTAGAGTATTTGAAAGCAGGAGTAATTAGCATTATTAAATATATAAAAACGTTTCCAATTATTTTTTCTGTAGAGAAATTAGAATATAATATTTGTGATTATCAACCTGAAGGGATGTATTATATGTTTAGAAAATGGTTTTTTGCGAATCATAAGATGGAAGTTCCATCTATAAATGTTTATTATGACAAAGAAGCAAACAGATATATCTTCCCCGATTTAAAAGATGAGTTGAATACAAAATAAGATGCTTTTATTTTAAACTTCTTTGAAATAATGGATTCTAAAACCTACTAGATTCATCCTGACCACCTGGGAAGCTCATCGGTACTACCAACAGCAGATCCAAAGTGACCAACTGTACGAATATATGCCTTTCGAGGAATCTTTAATGGAATTATCAAACAAAGAATATAATAATCCGTATAAATACAATGGTAAAGAACTGGATTCCCATACCGGTCTTTATTATTATGGGGCCAGGTATTATGACCCTCAAAATATGTCCGCCCTTTCCCCTTGTGTCTAAACATAATTATTTTTAGTGAAATCTTACGAATGCGTGCAGGGAATTATACACAGCTTCCTAAAATGAGTGAGGCCAGATATGGTTATTTTTAAATATTTGCTATAAGGGTAAGACGGTCCAAATCTATTAATTCAATATTTCTTCCTTTCATAACAATAAGATGATCTTCCTTGAAATCATGAAGAATGCGGGCTAACGTCTCAGTAACAGTTCCAACCATATTGGCAAGATCTGCTCGGGATAATGTAATAAAAATTTTATCCTCTACAATATTTGATTTATATTTTTTATGCAGAATCAATAAGCTGAGTGCCACACGTTCCCTGACCATTCTTTGCGATAGAACGGCCATAAGGTTAACCATTACATTAAATTCATGACTAAGGCTTTTGAGAAGAAATTTTGAAAAAAAGTCTGACTGCTTAAGAATGTCCAGAAAGTTTTCTTTTGAAATAAAAGCAATAGCAGAATTTTCTATCGCTTTTGTGGTACCTCCATAGGACTCATTACTTAATATGGCTGAATATCCAAAAAATTCACCTTCGTTATAAATATAAATAATCTGCTCTCTTCCATCATTGTCAACCTTATACTTTTTTACCTTCCCATTTTTTAAAAAAAATATGCCGTTAGGAATGGTTCCCTCAGTAAATACAGCTTCATTTTTACGGTAATTTTTAATCTGCATAACCTTTTCAAGGGTCTCTTTATCATATTGGGGAAGATCCTCAAAAAGATATTGATTATTAAAAATAAACTTTGAAATCATGGTTTACGAAGCTACACATTTTATAGTAATATAAAATTGACTTAAATCAAATTTATTAAAGACATGCGTCATTTTTACTTTCTCTTAAGACTCCTACTTTTGTGAGCATAACAAATCTGTATTAATTCATGGAGTATTTAAAATCTCTAGAAAATATTGGGATTGTACCAAGTGAAGAAGTTTATTGGAATTTATCCATACAACAAATGATATTCGAGACACTGAAAAACAGTCAGGAACTATTACAGATTCAGGAGCTTTGGCTTGTGATACCTGTGAATTTAAGGGATATTCTGCTAAGAATAAGCATATCGTAATGGATGAAACAACTAATGCTGTCGAGTTCAAATTAATTCCTGAAATACATAATACTCACCACCATAACTTTACGATTATTGATTTGACCAGGAAAATAATCCTTATTGGAGGGAGTGGGTATACCTGAGAAATTAAGATAGGGATTTTAAAGATTGATATAAAACCCTCCCTATTATTTTGTGACCAATCATACACATCAACTATCTAAAAAACTCAAAATTAAATATTGTTTTCATGCTGGTAACCAATAAAAAAAATATCGTTAGAAAAATGAATTTTCTTATATTGATTCTTACATTGATTTTTTTCTCAACAGTTGTAGGTTTTGTTCTTAAATCTGTAATAAAATATAATTTGAGATTACCATTGTTGGTATTAGGAATCATATTAATCATTACCATTTTAAATTGGATTAAAAATTTAAGGATATTTCTGTTTGAAACTATAGGATCTACCGTCAGTATCAAATACCATCATCCATTTAAAAGAGGCATTGTATTTCCTTATCTTGAATTTCCGATTACTAATATTAGAAAGTTTAAAATAGAAAAAAAATATTTAAAATCCGACCTCATGAAAATTGATATTTATATTGAAGAGAAAATCAGAATTGTAAAATTTAAGCTGAAAATTTCAAGCCTCAGCCATAATGCCTATCAGGAAATAGAAGATTTATTAAGATCAAAATATTAAATACAAAAGTCTATAGAGAGAAAACTTCAATTTTATTATCACCTCGTAAAGCTTTACCATAAATACTAATAATCAGAACAAAATTAAAACTATAAATATGAAATATTTAAAATATAAATTTTCTGTGTTTATAAAATTTCTCAAAGAAAACATTTTTATCAACAAAGAAATTTGATTATTATATTCTCGTTTGTGGCTGGTCCTGTAATCTTCCGATCTTTAGGCATACTTAAAAGTAGAGGTTTTTTTGAGAAATAATTAATTTTAAACGAATAAAAATTATTGTTTTAACTTATCAGCCTACATTTTATTCAGCAGATAAATAAGAAATTGACGCAGTTGTATTTTTACAAAATATGATCCCGTCAAAGGTCTTGCTTAATACCCCATCATATTTATAATCATCACCGTCTCCCGACTGTATATAAGTAATATCCAGTTGTTTCATTGCTACATTAAGCCATGATGCATTTTTTTGCTGTAAAGCCGGCGTATTTAACGGAAGAAAATATAAGCTGCTTTTTGCTTTTTCCAATACATAGGAGTAAGTACCGCGGTACGCTTTTTCAAAAGGAAAGGATTTCCAGACTTTTTGTGTATAATCCTGGGCAGCGGTGTAACTGCCCCAAGCAGAGGTAAAGGCAATAGGAACATAGGATTCTTTAAAATAGTCTTTAAGCCATGCCCCCATCGTTTTGGAATGATCACTCGTCAGATTTGA
Organism: Chryseobacterium gregarium DSM 19109; assembly: GCF_000430845.1. Taxonomy (GTDB): domain Bacteria; phylum Bacteroidota; class Bacteroidia; order Flavobacteriales; family Weeksellaceae; genus Chryseobacterium; species Chryseobacterium gregarium. The sequence continues at coordinate 273,052 of NZ_AUMU01000003.1, forward strand.
AATATGCGCATTGTGTGCCCACACCAATATTTTGTCATCAGGATGATGCTGTGAATAAAATTGGATATTGTCAGACATATACTGATCTCTGGTATCGGGAGCCTGATTGTAGAATCTGGTATCCAGCCACTGCAGGCAGACTCTCAGATAGGTCTGTAATTGAAAATGCTGTTCAGTGCCCATATTGTGGTTCTGTACACTGACCATTGACTGCAGACCGGTTATGGCAGATTTTACATCATCTGCTAATTTTTTTATAGCTTCCGGATTATTTTCAGGATTATTTTTAGCGATAAGGGTATCCAGCTTCTGATTAATTTTTTGGATCTGATCTACCGATGCAGGATGATACTGCCGCAAAACCGTTTCTATCATTTCGCGTGAAGAGCGCATCCTGATATCTTCCATATCTACACCGATAAGTTTTACTTTTTTTGGATGGTTCAGATTATATTGGTAAATCCAGGTGAATAAATCATTCATTTCAGAAGTTTTCCATACCTTATAAAACGGCATCGCCAGAAGGTTTTCTTTAATGGACGGAGTCCGGGTATTCAATACCTCATTCATCCGGTCACAGGTCGGGATTACTTCTTCCAGTGCAATGGTGTTAAATCCTTTTTGAGTAACTAGATATTCCAGTAACCTCAGTTTAAACTGCAAAGCTTCATGGGTACCATGGGTGGGCTCTCCGATACCCACTACTTTCGCATCCGCGCACAGCTTGCCGATGGCTGCCATATCGCCATGCTTCGGCTGAATACTGACTGAGGCCAATGGGTAGATATGCCTGTTTAACCAGGTTATATTTTTGGCATCAGGCTCCTGATAGAGACTTGGCGGTTCACTGATTACCGCTCCATCCACTTTTACGGTGATGTTATCTGCCCAGGCCAGGGCCGGTTTATTAAAGGTCAGTCCATAATAAAAGCCGGCCCAGGATTCTTTGGCATCGAGCGTGTATTTTAATGTGACAAGCTGCCATTGATTTAATAATGATTTTTCCGTTTTAGCAAAACTTGTCAGAATTTTTTTTCCCCTTAAGCTCTGAATAAAAATCCCCAAAGCCTCATCTGAGGCATGCGCAAGTTTAATATATGCACTGATCTCAATCATGCGGATGCGTTTTGACGAAGTAAGCCCGTAACCATTATAGACAATGGCGCCGGATGCTTCGGGAGTACCGTCAGCCTTAAACTGCAATGCATATTTCCCTTTGTATACATGACTGGAATCCAGCTGAATACCATAATCAGGCGATTCAATCGCGCTTGCCCATCCCCGGGAAATGCTTTTTTTACTTGTAAGTTCAAAACTGCCGTTGACCGTTTCCTGAACATCATTTTGCTGGGCGTAGCTGTTACTTTTAAATACGGTCAGAATAAATAGAAGAGTACATAAGAAGTTTCTCATTCGGTAATTTTTTGTTTATTTGATGGCAAAGGTAAATTTCATATTGAACGCTGTTTAAGTTTTTCGACAGACGGTCCGCTTTGCTCGGTTAATTGAATGACTGATGTTTTTAATCGGGTATACAATACGATTCGTCGAAAATTGCATGAACATAAGCCTGTTTTCTCTAAATTAGCACCGTGCTGAAAATTCCAAAATTTACGTTCCCTGTGGTGTTTGAATGGTTGATATGGCTGTTTTATGTCGGAATATATAAGTATTCCTATTTTATAGAACAGTCGGGCCTGCCAAAGATCCCCAATACAAATTTCCCTTACCCGGAGATCGGGGCTTACAGCTTTGCCGTTACGTTATATCTTATTCCCTATTATCGCTGGGCGGTACCCAAAATGCTTGAATACAGGCGGTACGGCTTACTTCTGATTTCTAGCGCTTTGCTGCTGTTGTTTTTCAGCATTTTTAACAATGCAGTTATCGCCCGGCTGTTTATGGGTTTTACTCAGGATCCCCTGCATCATTATTTCGATCTGCATTATCAGGCGAGGTATGTAGATTTCAATGTACTGCTCACTGATTTCCTGGCTTTTTCATGTCTTGCTTTTGCGCGTTATTCCTATCATAAAGAATTAACCAACCGCCTGATAGAAACCGATCATTTAAACCTGCAGATCAGCATGCTCAAGTCACAGCTTCATCCTCATTTCCTGTTTAATACATTGAACGGCTTATATGGAATCAGCCTGACCCACTCCGAAGACACTCCCCGTTATATTTTAATTTTGTCGCAAATGATGCAGTATATTTTATATGACTGTGATCAGGATTATGTAGAGATCAGTGAAGAAATTGATTTTATCAAAGGGTATTTCGAACTGGAACAGAAGAAATTTCCGGCAGCCCGTATTAGTTTTAAAGTTAACGGGATATCCAATAATATCAGGATCCCTCCGTTATTATTTTTACCGCTCATAGAAAACAGCTTTAAACACGGCCGGCATAAACTTACAGATCATGCCGAAGTCAGCGCAAGACTGACCGTGTATGATAATCATCTCGAATTCATCATATCCAATGATGTCCTGCCGCAGATGGTACTGGTAAATGAAGATAAGAAAGGCGGAATAGGCCTGGCAAACCTTCATAAGCGTTTACATCTTTATTATAGCGGCTACCGTCACAAGATGACGGTTTTACATAATGAGCATACCTATTCCACCACTTTAATAGTAAAGCATTGATGAACTGCATAATAATTGATGATGAACCGTTAGCGCATCAGGTGATTGCGCATTATATTAATAAAATGCCGGGGCTGACCCTGGATGCCAGCTTCCGTAATACAGTCGAAGCTTTTGAATACCTGAACAGAAAAAATACAGACCTGCTTTTTTTAGATATCGAAATGCCTTTGGTTAATGGAATTCATTTTTTAAAATCATTGGCTGATCCGCCTGCCACAATTTTTACAACGGCGCACAAGCAATATGCGTATGACGGATTCGAACTTAATGCAGTCGATTATCTGCTTAAGCCGTTTTCTTATGAACGTTTTGTTAAAGCTGTTGAAAAAGCGGAAACACGCCAGGTGATGACCCAAAACCATCAGAACAATATATTGCATGTTAAAGATGGAAAAGGCATCCAGATCATTAACCAGATAAATATTACCCATATTGAAGGCTGTGGTGATTATGTAAAAATATTTACCCCTAACCGGATGTTTATGATTTATCATACGCTTAAAGCCTTACGTGAGAAACTTGATAAAGATGTATTTCTACAGGTGCACCGCTCCTATATTATAAATACATCAAAAGTCATCTCCATTATGCCGAATAATTTGATATTAGAAAATCAAATCAGTGTACCTTTAGGGCAGTCATTTAAGAAAGAAGCTGTAGAAAAGCTTTCAGAATAATAGATAGTCAAGCTCAATACAAATTTTATCAAATCGTAATACTTAGCCTGCCATTGATACCTGTTATTTGTCATTAAAACTGCGAAGCAATCCCAAAGATCAAGTTATTTGCCTTGTTAGGTCCTTATCATTCATACTCTTTTAGATAAGTTACCAACTTTTTTTCAATAAAGTCAAATAATGAATTTGCTGTTTTTATTGCTTTAGGCGGCCGGTATCCGTGGGCAAGAATATATATGCTGTGATTTTCCAAACTGTATAGTAATTCATCGCCATCGCCGGACAGCCAAAATTCGCCCAAAACCAGATATTGTCTTTTCTGAACAGTTTCTATGGTTAATTCTTTAAAATCAATGTAAACACCTTCGAATTTTAAGCATGATACGTTTAAATTCCATGCTATAAGATCCTCGGGCAGCTTTATGGAAAGTTCTTTTTCTTTATGCTGAATCGCTTCCCGATTTACTCCTTTTTCAATACCATCAGCATTACCGTATGATTTGATTAATTGTCTGAAAAATCTTGGGTAACGGTCTTTTAGATATCCGAATTTGTTTTCAACTTCTTTCTGAAGCTGTTTTTCTTTTTGTTTTTCCGATTTACAGAAATCATCAAATTCTTTTTCCCACCCTTTTTTATAAAGGTCAGATAATGAAGTGTTGATTCCTTTTGACTGTAGCCAGTTGAAGGCCGCCAGCTGACCTATGTATAAATTTCTGATATCACTGACATTTATAGGCTTTATTTTAAGAAAAGCGGTTCTCCCGCATATTTTTTCTATGGCATCTTTATGGGTGATAAACCAACTGAGCCATTCCCCGGCCATGAGTTTCCCCTCTGAAAGGCTCTTGAATTTTTCAATCACTTCTTCCTGCATCATATGGTAGTGGTAGGTTTTGCATTTAAATGTATGATAATTTTCAGAAAAAAAGGGGTATTATGGATTTACATTAAAATGTTATAATTTAAAAGTATAAATTAATTAACTTTAAATAATATTATTATGGAAAATCAGATTCAGTCATAAGCAAATCATTAAAGTAGTAAGGCAATACGATATCAGAATCAACAATAAAAAACTTCGCAGATTAATTGATATCATCCGTTATAAATTTCACAAATAGCGAAGTGGATACTACGGAATAAAATTTTAGAATTTAAGTGTATAAATCAATCAGAATGAGAGATTGTGAAACTAAAATAATTTTGATAAGGCCTAAAATATAACCTTAAATAAAAGAAAATTAATATTTTAAGTGCATTACACTCAGCATCCTTTATACTCTTTTTTAAAATACACAACAATTCCTTTTTCGCGACATAATTTTAATTAAATTTACGTCTCTAATGTATATCGGTCCGATAGACAGGAAACCTCTGCAAAAAACGTGTATGAATAAAAAAAGTGCCACCATATATGACATCTCGAAAAAGCTCAACGTAAGTGTGGCAACTGTTTCCAGGGCATTGAACGACCATCCGAGAATAAGCCAGGCAACGAAAGACCTGGTGAAGAAAACCGCCAAGGAAATGAACTATAAGCAAAATAATCTTGCCAAAGCTCTGAAAAGCGGGGAAACGAAAAACGTAGGGATCATCGTGCCATACATCAATACCAATTTCTTCTCATCGGTGATCCGGGGAATTGAGGAAGAGCTTTCTCCACACGGCTACCACGTGATTATCTGCCAGAACCATGAGGATGTGAATGTTGAGAAAAGGCACTTAAATACCCTGCTTAATGCGCAGGTGGACGGAATTTTCATGTCGGTTTCAAAAACAACGGTTGATACGGAACACATCCAGAGCATTCTGGATACGTCAAATACCCCTATTATATTTTTCGACCGTAAAAAGGATATCGGAGGAATCAGTACGGTAACGATTGATGACTACCGCGGCGGCTATATGGCTACTGAACATCTGATCAGTGAGGGATATAAAAACATCTGTCATTTTTCAGGTGACTTAAATCTTGAAATCTACCAGAACCGTCTGAATGGTTATAAACAGGCTCTGGCTGACCATCAGTTACCCGTAAAGGAAGAGAATATCATCACAACGGGAAGTTCTATTGATGCCGGGATTGAAGCGATCAAAACACTATGGAACAGAAAATCTATTCCCGACGCCATTTTTTCTTCAAGTGACTTTGCCGCTTTGGGTGCCTGCCAGGAGTTAAAAAAACGAAAGATTAAAATTCCCGAAGAAGTTGCCGTGATCGGCTTTTCCAACGAACCCTTTACCCAATTTATGGAACTTGCGATGAGTTCCGTAGACCAGACGCCCGTAACCATGGGGAAAATGGCCGGACAGGTTTTTATAGAAGGGGTAAAAGAAAATGGATCAGGGATTTCTACTGAGAAAAAAGTGGTTTTGGCACCGCAGCTTTGTGTAAGGAAGTCTTCGAAAAGAAGATAGTTTTGTTTTTTGCACAGTATAAATATGGATCTGGATAATCAATCTCTTTATATTATTCTCGGTGGTATTAGTCAGATTACTTTGTGGCTATTTTATAAAATACTGAGAAATAGAAAAGTATTTTGATAATATTACTACTAACTATTCTGATTGCTTTATTCGGTTATCTCAATATCGGCCGTGAATCTTTAAAAATGGTAAAAGGCAATGCTGCGGCATGGACGTTTTTACCATTATTATTTATGATTTATTACTGGATATTAAGAAACCTGTTTCTGATAATTTTTGGAAATGAGCCGCTAATGACAGGTTATATGCAATCAAGTTGGGAACAAGGTGAGTATAGAAGATTACATGCAGGAGATGCTGCCTTCACTGTGTTAACTTTAATTTTACCCTTTTTAACGATTTTATTTTTTCAATGATAATATATCTTATATTGGCTCATTGACGATGTCATAGAATTATAACCTGTGATTCATTTGTAATTGATATATGAAATACAGATTGTAAAATCTGCAATATCATTTCTGCAATGTTGATAAAACAATAAAATGTTCACAGTAAGCAAGAACAGAATACTCGCGGATTCTAAATTATCCTGTTGAATAAATTGTTTATTTATTTCTCCAATCCTCTTTTTTGATAGTTCAGAAGGTAGATTCCTTTTTCAGAGCTTTTTGAAAAATTGCTTCCCAATTCCCAAAACAGGCGTGCCTTGGCTCTTGCGTTTTCATTAGTGAAATTTTCGTATTCAATTCTGTAAATAGAACTGAATAGGCGTGAACGCCCTACCCCATGGTGACAATGGATAAGGACAGGATAATTTCCGGAATTATCCATAATCTTTAAAAATTTCTGAACCGTACTGTCTTCAGGGATCTGGTTGGTGGGCAGATTAAAATAATGTACCCCGGCAATCTGATCGGCTGCATATTCCTCTGCATTTACCTGCTTTTTGGTCTCGGGATTTAAGGCGGTCTGCACCAGGCCGTCACGCAGATCAATAATTGTTTTTATCTTGTAATCACTAACGACATCCGCCAGTTTTTCCGGCGGAACTGCTCCTGAATTATATACTTTATTTTCTGATATCGTTACCAGGTTATACCGTATTTTTTTCTGATACAATACAAATGCCAGAATCAGGGCCGCAATAATAACCAGTGAAATGAATATCCTTTTCGTTATATTATTTTTGAAACTTAGATTCATAAGGCTTTGAAGATTAGATTTTAATTGCTGCGAATCTACAATCTTTTTTAGAATTTTGATAAAGCTTTGTATTGATTAATGAAAATGCGTGTAATTTTTGTTTGTTTGTGTTTGTAATTGTAAAGTTTCTAAACCGCCCCATACTTTTCTTCGAAAAAATCCACCCCTCCAAGGGAGGGGAATTTTTGCAGTGCATAAGGTTCTACTGCTTTTCAAATTTAGAAAATTATTGAAACAATACCATCTGAACCTGAAAGCCGAAAAGGATGGATGCTGGATTATTTTAAAAGACCTGTGAACATTTTTCCAGAGTTCAAAATTTTAAAATATGGCATAATCTTAATGACATTGCACTCGCGCCACCGTGGGGTAATCATTTTAGTTCGTTATTTAAATAAAATAGTAGCAACTCAGCTTTCACTCCTCATTCTTCCAAGCGAAGCGACTCGCTTTCTGCGTTCAAACGATTCAAAATAACGGTACGTAAATGCGTTTCGTTTTTATCGCCCCAGATTCCCAACTGCAAAATTACCGGAATAACGCTTTTACCCAATTCCGTAAGACTGTACTCAACTTTGGGCGGCACTACAGGGTAAATTTTCTTGGTAATCAATTCATGACCTTCCAGTTCTTTTAACTGTATATTCAAAACCCTCCTCGTGGCATTGGGGATTTTACGCTGCAATTCACTGGGTCGTTGATGTCCCTGATCGATAAACCAGAGCAGACGTATTTTCCATTTGCCGTAAAGTACCTCACCGATCAGATCAAGGCCGCAATTTAAGTTCGGGATTATTTTTCTCTCATACATATTGCGAAATTAAACGTATGTTCCGATTTGCACAATAGGGGAATAATTTATCCCTATCTGAATCGTAATTCCGTACTTGTACAAACTGTTTTTATACCCCAATTTTGCCCTATAAACAAATTATAAAAATGGAACAGTTTAATTTCAACAATGAGTTATCAGGCAAAATTGCTTTGGTAACAGGAGGTACAAAAGGAGCCGGAAAAGCTATTGCAGAAAGACTATGGCAAGCCGGTGCAACAGTAATCATTTCGGCAAGAAATGCACCGGAAGAAGAAAACAGCAATCAGCATTTCATTGCTGCTGATTTGAGTACTGCGGAAGGAACACAGAAAGTAATCAGTGAAATAATGTCTGCGTATGGCCGACTGGATATTCTGATCAACAACCTTGGCTCTTCCACAACACCTGCCGGTGGCTTTAATGCATTATCGGATGAGGACTGGGAATCTACGTTAAAGGCTAATTTACTTGCTCCTGTAAGACTGGACCGTGGGTTTTTGCCACAAATGATTGAGCAGAAAAGTGGGGTTATCATCCACATTGCTTCCATTCAGGGTAAGCTTCCTCTGTACGATTCTACTTTGCCTTACGCCGCTTCAAAAGCAGCATTGAGAAATTACAGTAAAAGTCTGTCGAATGAAGTGACTCCAAAAGGGGTTCGTGTTCTGGCTGTTTCACCGGGGTGGATCAATACCTCAGCGTCTGAAGCATGGTTGGGCGAAATTGCAAGAAACGCAAACAGCACAGTAGAAGAAGCGCAACAGGGCGTGATGGCTGCACTGGGCGGAATCCCTTTTGGGAGACCTTCCGAACCGAAAGAGGTCGCTGAATTTGTAGGCTTTCTTGTATCTCCAAGAGCCGGCTATTTAACAGGAACCGAATACGTCATCGACGGTTGTACCGTACCTACTATTTAATCATTTTAAAATACACTACACTGAAATCGAAGATTCACGAACACAATAAAAACAATATTAACCCAGTGAGTAAATTACCAAACATCATCTCAGAATTAGTAAAGACCCAAAATGAATTTGACAGCGCTGCCTATGCAGACTGTTTCGCCGAAGAGGCCCAGGTATCTGATGAAGGCAAAACGCATAACGGAAAGGCAGAAATTGAAAAGTGGATCGACAAATCCAACAAAGACTATAAAGCCACCATGGAGCCGCTAGATTATGATGAAAAAGAAGATATCTTGTCTGCAAAAATTGCAGGATCATTTCCGGGCAGTCCTCTGATTCTGAAATTTCATTTTAAAATTGCCGAGGGGAAAATTCAGAACCTGAAAGTAACAGGATAAAAGATCTGTCTGGAAACCCCAATGTTTTAATATGCAGGGCTGAAGTGAAAATTTCAGTCCTTTTTTTGCTTAATCTCACTAAACATTTCTCGGGATCAACTGTGGCTGTTTCAAATATGAAACAGTAATACGAGGGAGATGAATTACTATCGCATATAAGTCTGAAATTGTAATCAAATTAAGAAAATACAGAAAAATATTCGACAAAAGACTATGTGTGGAAATTCCCCTCCTCTGGAGGGGTGGATCAATTTTCAGAGAAAATTAGGACGGGGTGGTTTAATACCCATAATGCTGAATAATAAAATCCTCCAAATCTTTCATTACCTTACCCAAATTATTCTTCACATCAAAATCTGTAACTCTAAATATTTTCAAACCCGATGTCGCGGATTTACAATCCGTGACTTTTCAATTTAAAAAATTTTGTACTTTTAAATAAAAACACGATGGCTACCATGCTGAAGAAGTTTTTTCAAATAAATGGATTAAGCAAAAGATAAATTATATTCATCAAAATCCCGTAAAACAGAAAATAGTGGCAGAGCCCGAGCATTACTACTTCAGCAGTGCCAGAAATTATGCAGAATTAGATAATGCTATAGATGTTTTTGTGGTTTTTATGAGGTGATTTACTATGTGTTGTAGTCACGGATTGCAAATCAGCGACATCGGGTTTGTAACCGTGACTTTATGATATTCTAAGCGCAAATCTGCTATCGATATGCTATAGTTACTGATTTTAAGAAGAAGAAGCACGGTTGCAAATCCGCGCTATCTAAGAAACAGTTGTTAATATTTAAATATAAGAAACTTAAGCACACAACTATTTCTTTTTTACAATATTTTACAAGTTTATTGATTGAACTCAGGCTTTTAAGAAAAATCTACTATTAATCATAACAAGCTATTAATTGACCCAATTTAAAACAACAGTTCGGTAATGAGCAATAGATATAACCTGTAGGACATGCTCCTCCACTTGGAGGAATCGCATATGGATATTGACCAGTGCATTGATCAATTGGAGGCAATACTTTCTCAGAACCTACAATTTTACTCAAATCGTTTCTCTTAATTTTTTTCAAATTTTTCATAATAATTAGTTTTTTGGTTTATTTTTTCCTACTCTATTATAGTTTTTCAGATTACGCTTTTAATGAGATTTAAATGTAAAAAATAATTCTGACATAGATGATTTATTTTTAAATTAATTAACTAATTCAAGTTGATTTTTAATACGTTTGTAATATTCTACCTTTAATACATGATTTTCCAGATGTGATAATCACAGAGTACAAAATACTAAGCACGGATTACAAATCCGCGCTATCGACTTTTAATTTTGGATTGTAGAGAAGATTTTTTACAAAGTTTTTACGTATAGAGATTCCATTGATGTGGGTTAATGTTTCTTTCATTGTTGTGTTTTTTCTTTTTATTCTTTAAACCACCCCGTCTTTTTTCTTCGAAAAAATCCACCCCTCCAAGGGAGGGGAATTGTGATGTGTGTTAGAATGGTGAGTCTTTAATTCAAATTTAGAAAATGTAAGACAAATATTCAATAAAAACCTACATGTGAGAATTCCCCTCCTCCAGAGGGGTGGCGAAAATTCGAAAGAATTTTTGACGGGGTGGTTTGTTTGTGCAGGAACAGAAAATGGGTTTTGGTTTCGCTGTCACGAGGAGAAAGCTCAATCCCACGTGGGTCCATAATAATTAGCTTTTTTTTAATCACTTTAATAAATATTACCTTTTAAAATACATATAGATATACTTTAAACAACTAAATATATTGAAAGGAAAATAGAAAATATCATTAAAATAATTGATATTAATTGTATTCTCGAACCAATCATTTTTGAAATAATTAGGTATAAAGAATACCCGATGTCGCAGATTTGTAATCCGTGACTTTATGATAATATTCTAAGTGCAAATCTGCTATCGACATGTTAAAGTTATTGATTGTAAACCTATTATAAGATGAGGAATAAGCACGAATTGCAAATCCGCGCTGTCGACAAAAAGAAAATGCTCCCTACCGAAGCAAGAAGCATTTTCAATCCTAATATTTAATATAATTAACCCATTACAAAGAGACCCCTCGTCTCCATGGAATGAAATCATTCTGGTTAAGCTGGTCGGCTTTGGTTTTGACCTCGCCGCTGGCTACGTTGATGATGAGTTCAAGAAGTTCGTCTGCCGCTTCAGGAATTGTTTTTTCCCCACTGATCACCGTACCTGCATTGAAATCAATAATATCCGACATTTTTTCTGCTAACACTGTGTTGGAAGAAATCTTCACAACCGGAGAAATAGGATTCCCCATCGGAGTTCCAAGACCGGTCGTGAAAAGCACCACTGTTGCACCTGAACCGACCAAAGCCGTTGTACATTCAGCATCATTTCCGGGAGTACACAAAAGATTCAGACCTGGTTTTGTGGCATATTCTGTAAAATCAAGGACTTCCACAATGGGGGCAGCGCCGCCTTTTTTGGATGCTCCCGCAGATTTCATCGCGTCGGTAATTAAACCGTCCTTGATATTTCCGGGGGACGGATTCATATCGAAGCCTGACCCTGCCGCAACCACAGAGGCTTCAAAATCTTTCATCAGTTTCAGGAATTTTACCCCGTCTTCATCGTTGATGCAACGGTTTACCAGCTCCTGCTCTACCCCACACAATTCAGGGAACTCGGCCAGCATGGTGGTTCCGCCAACTGCCGCCATAATATCGGAAACTTCGCCCAAAACAGGGTTCGCAGAAATTCCTGAGAAACCATCTGAGCCACCGCATTCCAAACCAATGTTCAGCTTGGTAATTGATGCTGGTTTTCTTTCTATTTCGTTGGCTTTTTTAATGCCTTCATAAGAATCTTTAATAACACCGGTCAGCATTTCATCGATGGTACCCGATTTTTGCTGTTCGTAAACGACAATCGGTTTTTTGTTATCCGGAGCCAGTGCATGCAATGAATCCATGAAAATCTGTACCTGAAGGTTTTGACACCCTAAGCTAAGAACCGTTGCGCCTGCAACATTCGGATTATTCACATATCCTGCAAACAGTCTTCCCAACGCTTCAGCGTCCTGACGGATTCCGCCGCAGCCGCCCTGGTGTGTGATGAATCTTGCATCGATATTTTTAAATATTCTTGTATCCGGCTCGTCTTCTTTCACTTCAACAGTTGCTCCACCGTTCAATAAGGAACGCAGTAATAATTGGTGTTTGCTGGCTTTATCGTGAAGCAATTCTTTTTCGAAAATATCCTTCAGCGTTTCGATATTCTTGTTTTCACAGAATACCAACGGGAAAAACAGCCAGACGTTTTCTGTACCTACCTGTCCGTCTTCACGGTGATAGCCCATAAAAGTACGGTCTTTCCACTTGTCTACATTGGGTGGCGTCCAGCCTAAAGTAGCGGTTTTCCCGACCACTTTTGCACTTTGGTGCTTTACGTTTTCGGTGGTAATTACTTCGCCCTGTTTGATGGATTGGTTGGCTTTTCCAACGATGACACCATACATTAAGATATGGTCGCCATCCTCAAAATCTGCGGCAGCGAATTTATGTTTTGCTTTAATATCTTTAAGAATCGTATAATCTGTACCGTCCAGGTGCACCGATTCTCCGGCAGGCAAATCCAACAGCGCTACAATAACGTTGTCTTTGGGATTTACTTTCAGTACTTTCTTTTGCATGATTTTTTAAGAATAAAATTGAATAAAATTTTTGTAAGCAGTTTCCATATCATGGTGGTCGATTTCGTACAATGCTTTTGCAACTGTTGCTTTCAGGCCTTCAACCTGGGTAAGGTCAGTATCCCAGAATAGTTTTTCGCTCAATGCCTGCTCTGAAACGACTTCGTAATCTTCGTTTTTCCAGATTTCCTTGAATCTGTTGACGATGGCTTCTTCATCATTCAGAGGAAGAGATTTTTCACCAAAACTTCCCTGATAGAATCTGATTAAACTTGCCAGAGAAAACGTTAAGTTCAGCGGAAGTTTATTATTTCTTTCAACATAAGTCAATAAACTCGGAACGACTCTTACTTTAAATTTAGAAACAAAATATAAAGCGATGCTCGCCAGATGATGCTTGATAAAAGGATTTCTGAACCGGTCGAAAACTTCTTCCGCAAAATCCTTCAGCTCAGTTTCATCTAAACCTAACGTCTGATTGATTTCATTAAAAATAGAATCCCTTAAAAAAGTTCCGATAAACTGGTCATCAATCGCTTCTTTTACGATTTCTTTTCCTGCTAAAATCCCCGGAGCCAACATCAACGTATGTCCGCCATTCAGGATTCTTACTTTTCTCAGACGGTACGGCTGAATATCATCCACCACCAGAATCTGCTCGTTGATTTTGTCGAAAGGAATTCTTTCTTTTAAATTTGCCACATCCTGAATCACAAAAAGTAAGAAAGTCTCAGAAACCACCATCATTTTATCTTCATAATCCAGTTGGTCTTCATACGATTCCACATCATCTTTCGGATAACCCGGAACAATCCTGTCAACCAAAGTATTATGGAAATAATTATTCTGATTAATCCATTGCGCAAAACCTTCTTCTAAATTCCAAAGTTGAGCATATTTCAAAATAATATCTCTTAACGCAAAAGCATTGTTTTCGATCAGCTCACAAGGAATAATTCTTAAACCTTTGTCTGCCGCTCCATTGAAATGCCTGTATCTTTCATGAAGTAAAACCGCTACCTTCGCAGGGAAATTTTTATGCGGGCCTTCATAAGAAGTCTCTGTTTCATCGTACGCAATTCCTGTTTCCGTGGTGTTTGAAAATACAAATTCAAGTTCTTCTTCTTTTGCTAATTCTAGGAAACTACTGTAATCTACATAAGGATTGATCGACTTCTGAATAGCCGAAATCACGGATTTCTCATCGATAATTTCTCCTTTTTTAATTCCTCTTGTGAATAATGTGTACAGATTTCCCTGCTCTTCCAGTTTATGGACCGAACCGTTCGGAGTCGGCTGAATGTTGACAATTCCGGCATCGAAACCTGCTTCTTTGTTTAATCTATCAATTATATAATCCGTAAATCCGCGCATGAAGTTCCCTCCGCCGAACTGTACGATTTTGATGGGTAATTTTGTATTGAGTCCGCTGTTCTGGCGGTTTAATTTTTGTTTTGTCTGATCTTCCATTTTCTAATTTGAATTAAATTGTGTTTTTAATTCTGTCTAATCTTTGCTGAATGTTTTTTTTAAACGCAAAGTCCGCAAAGATTTTTTTTTAATGCTTGAGGTATATTTTTAAGTCGCAAAGGCGTTTGACTACGTCGAATCTACGATTTCACTTAGCTAAGAACTTAAAGCTTTTTCTTTGAATCATTAAGATTTATTAAGGAGTTAAGGTTATTTAAGGGGAATAAATTTCTTAAGCTTGAACTTCAATTTACCTGCAGATTCTTAATCTTTCCTGACTTTCTTAATTCTTCTTAATGGTTTTAAATTCTATTTACTGATCACCTTATATTTCGGCACCAATGATTTCATGACCACCCAGGCGATCAGGTAAGCGACTGCACAGATTGAGAAAATAATCATATATCCTTTATCAATTCCGTCTGAGACTACCGCTCCGGATTTTTTCAGCTGCTCAAAAAAACCTTCCGGTAACCGGTCGTTAATATACTGCGGATATTTTTCCAGCAACGGAACCCCGTCAACGGTGGACCAGGCTTTGTGCGCATGATCAAACAAAACTCCTGAAGATTTATTAATGATAAATGAGCCGATTCCGCCTGCCATGCCGCCGATTCCCGTAATCGTTGCAATGGCTTTTTTCGGGAACATATCGCCGACGGTCGAGAAAATATTGGCTGACCAAGCCTGGTGAGCTGCTCCTGCAATACCGATAATTAAAACCGGAAGCCAATAAGTGATTGTCCCTAAAGGTTGTGCCAAGAGAGCTAACAAAGGAAAAAAAGCAAAGATCAGCATGGCTTTCATCCTTCCGTTATAGGCATTCATTCCTAATTTTTCAACAAAATATTTTGGAAGCCAGCCTCCGATGATGGATAGCAACGTAATCATGTACAATACGAATAACGGCAATGCGCTTTGTGTGGAATCCATTCCGTATACCGAACTCAGATAAGCCGGCGTCCAGAATAAGAAGAACCACCAGACCCCATCGGTCATAAATTTTCCGAAGGCAAAAGCCCAGGTCTGTCTGTAGCTGAAACATTCTCTGAACGTAAATACCTTTTCCGGAATGGAAGCATCTTCATTGGGAAGATCGTCCTGATCCTGATTGATATACGTTAATTCGTGCTCGTTTACTCTCTTGTGTAAATGAGGTTTTTTGTAAACAAATACCCAAAGTCCCATCCATACAAATCCCAGTGCGCCGATAATGATAAATGCCCACTCCCAACCCATTGATTTGGCAATGAACGGAATGGTGATGGGTGCTGCTAAAGCGCCTACCGTTGCTCCTGCATTCCATATACTGGTAGAAAACGCTCTGTCTTTTTTAGGGAAATATTCCGCCGTTGTTTTAATGGCGGCAGGGAAATTTCCTGCTTCACCGATTGCCAGTACGAAACGGGCAAAGATAAATAAGGTAACACTCGTGCTGATGATGGCAGAGGTATTGGAAACGGTTGCAATTAATTCTTTCGAACCGTGGAAGCCTGCCAGCCAGTTTCCGGTAAGGATTCCTGAGGTTGCCACTCCGCAGAATGCGTGCAAAACGGCACCGATCGACCAGACTCCGATGGCCCAAAGAAACCCTTTTTTGGTATCCATCCAGTCCACAAACTTTCCTGCGAAAAGCATTCCCACGGCATAGAATATGGAAAATAGTGCGGTGATGTTTCCGTAATCGTTGTTATTCCAGTGAAATTCGGGTGCGATAAAGTCTTTCCACGTCAGTGACAAAACCTGGCGATCCAGATAATTGATGGTGGTGGCAAGAAATAAAAGTAAACAGATTGTCCACCTGTATTGAGTCGGTTTAAGCGATTTAACTGAACTCATAGTTAATGTAAGAATTTAGTTATTATTTTAAAGCCTGAATGATGTCCAGTACTTTTTTGGTTTCATTTTCAATGGCGGCATAATCTTTTGCGGCCATGAGGTCTTTACTGACCAGCTTGCTTCCCATTCCTACGGCAGAAACACCGGCTTTGAACCAGCTTGCAATGCTTTCATTTGTGGTGTCCACACCACCGGTCGGCATAAATTTCAGATTCGGGAAAACATCTTTAATGGCATTCATAAATCCTGGTCCCAAAGCGTTTCCTGGGAATAACTTAATGAAAGTTACACCTGCAGTTTCAGCCGCAATAATTTCGGTTGGAGTCATACAGCCCGGGCTGTATAACAGATCTTTCGGAATTAAAAACGCAGCCACTTCTGCTACAAAACCCGGACTGATAAAGAAATCTGCGCCCGCTTTGTAATAATCTTCAGCTTGTTTTACATTTTTAATGGTTCCGATTCCGAGAAGCATTTCAGGCATTTCGGCGTTACGGATTTCTACCATTTTTGTGAAATTATGCAACGCAGCTTCTCCACGGCTGGTATATTCTACCGCACGGATTCCTGCTCTGTAAAGCGATTTTAATATTTCTAAAGTTACCGTTTCATCAGCATTGTAATACAGAGGCAAAGCTCCCTGATTGATAATGGTGTTGGTAACCAATTGAATTTTTGTCATTTTGTTTAATTATTTTGTTAAAATAATCTTTGATGAGGTTTTATCTATCCTTTAATATGCTGTACCTTCAAGGCCTTTATTAGCTTGATTTTTTTGAACTCAGAGTTCACTAAGGTTTTTTACTGCTAACTGTTTTTTTAGTTTCACAGAGCCGCTTCCCTTATAAAAGACCATTAAAATTTTAAATATGATGACTTGTTTTATTTTGAAAAACTTCTTAAGCCATTGCCAAAAGCTAACAGACAAAAGCTAAAATTACCTCTTGATGCGTCCTCCGGAATTTCCGGCCATGACTTCGAGAATATCTTCTGCACTGCAGTAATTGATGTCGCCTAGAATGGTGTGTTTAATGGCGCAGGCGGCGTTGGCGAAATTCAATGCTTTTTCGTTATCAAAATTTAATAAACCATAAATCAAACCTGCGGCAAAAGCATCTCCTGTTCCGATTCTGTCAACAACATTGTCTATTTCTAAAAATTTAGTTTCAAAATAATTTCCGTTAATCAAAGCTCTTCCCTGCGTTTGCTGGGAACTCGCCGTAACCCCTATTCTTATTTTGTCGAAAATTTTATGAATAGAAGGACACTGTTTTTTTAATTCTTCACAAGCTTCCATAAAACCTTGCTGATCTGATAAAAACTGAGTTCCCAAAATTTCATTGATCTCATTTACGCCGCCGATGAAAATTGTTGAGTAAGAAACCAGTTCTTTTAAAACTTCGTTTCCGTTTTTTCCATATTTCCAAAGGTTGGAACGGTAAGCCGGATCGGCAGTAACTTCAATTCCCATTTCACGGGCGGTCAACAAACCTTCTTTCAAAGTTTCGTAAGCACTTTCAGAAATTCCCGGACTGATGCCTGTCCAGTGGAAATATCCGCAGCCTTCCAGCGCTTTTTTCCAGTCTACCTGTTCGGGTTTGATGTTGGCAAAAGAACCGTTCAGCCTATTGTAAGCAATTCTGCTCGCACGCACTGAGGATCCTACTTCCAGGAAATACAGTCCCAGAGGATGTTCATTTTTATTGATAAAAGCAGTGTTGATCCCAAAACTTTTAATGAAAGACAATGCTGATTCTCCTACAAAATCATCAGAAACATTACTGACGTGGACAACATCGCAGCCCATGGTGGCCAGTGAAGAAGCAACGTTCAGCTCTGTTCCGCCAAAAAAGAATTCCATTTCGTGGCTCTGCTTCATGGTCCGGTTTCCCGGTGGTGAAAGCCTCATGATGACTTCGCCGAAAGTAAGTATTTTGCTTCCCATAAATTTCAGTTAAAAATCGAAATAATTTTTAGCATTGTGGTAACAGATATCGGAAATGGTTTTCCCGATCAGTTCCATATCGTCCGGCAGTTCTCCGTTTTTCATTTCTTCCCCGAAAAGGTTGCACAGCACCCTTCTGAAGTATTCATGCCTCGGGTAAGAAAGAAAGCTTCTGGAATCCGTCAACATGCCTACGAAACAGCTGATGAGACCCATGTTGGAAAGGGCATTCATCTGCCTGATCATGCCGTCTTTCTGATCCAGGAACCACCATCCTGAACCGAACTGCACTTTTCCTTTGATGCTGCCGTCATTGAAATTCCCGATCATGGTGGCGAAAATTTCATTGTCGGCAGGGTTTAAATTATATAGAATTGTTTTGGTCAGTTTGTCTTTTCCGTCTAAAGCATTTAATAATTTAGACAGCGTTTCAGCCTGCACGAAGTCACCGATAGAATCCCATCCGGTATCCGGGCCTAAAATTCTGTGCATTCTTTCGTTGTTGTTTCTCAATGCTCCCAGGTGGAACTGCTGCACCCATCCGAATGTATGGTAGGTTTCGCCCAGGAATAATAAAATAGCCGTTTTGAACTGGTTCACCTGTTTTTCGGCAATTACTTTTCCTGATAACTTATCCGTGAAAATGGTATTGACCTCTGCTTCCGAAGCTTCTTCAAAAGAAATATTGTTCAGTCCGTGGTCGCAGAGCCTGCATCCGTTTTCGTGGAAATATTCAATCCTTTTAAGTAAAGCGTCACATAAAGTCTGGTAAGAATTGATTTCAATTCCTGCCGATTCGCCTAATTTGGAAATATAATCTGCGAAATTGTGGTTTTCAATCAGGATCGCTTTATCCGGGCGGAATGCCGTGCTTACTTTAATCTCGAAATCACTTTTCGCCAGATCCTGGTGATAATTTAAAATATCAGTCGGATCTTCTGTGGTACACAGAGATTCCACATCCATCATTTTCAGCAAACCTCTGGTCGACTTTTCCGGGGTCTGAAGCTGTGCGGTGATGTTTTCATAGATTTCCGAGGCGTTGCTTTCATTCAGCAATTCGTCAATTCCGAAATATCTTTTCAGTTCCAGGTGGGTCCAGTGATATAAAGGATTTCTCAGCGTGTGGGGAACCGTTCCGGCCCAGGCCTGGAATTTTTCTTTGTCGGAAGCGTCTCCGGTAATGAACTTTTCGTTCACGCCCATCGTACGCATGGCTCTCCATTTGTAATGGTCACCGGCAATCCAGACCTTAGAGATATTTTCGAAAACGGTGTCTTCTGCAATATCTTTAGGGATGAGGTGATTATGGTAATCGATAATCGGCTGCTTTTCTGCGTAGTTGAAGTACAGTTCTTCAGCGTATTTATTCTGTAATAAAAATTGATCTGTTATAAAAGGTTTCATTCTTTTCTTGTTCTGTGGTTATTCATTAGCCGGTTTTCCGATGGTCGCCAGAATTCCTCCGTCAACGTAAATAATCTGTCCGTTAATGAACTTACTGGCATCGGAAGCTAAGAAAATAGCAGTCCCGGCAAGGTCTTCCGGGTTCCCCCATCTTCCTTCCGGCGTCCTGCTGATGATGAAATCATTGAACGGATGCCCGTCTACGCGGATAGGTTCCGTCTGGGAAGTGGCAAAATACCCGGGACCGATTCCGTTCACCTGAATGTTGTGTTTTGCCCATTCTGTTGCCAGGTTCTTGGTCAGCATTTTCAGTCCGCCTTTCGCAGAAGCGTAAGCCACTACATTATCCCGGCCCAGCTCGCTCATCATGGAGCAGATATTGATGATTTTTCCGGATCTCCTTTTGATCATGTGTTTGCCGACCAGCTTCGACATGATGAAAGGACCGGTTAGATCTACATCAATGACTTTTCTGAAGTCTTCTACTTCCATATCAATGGCCGGAACACGCTTGATGATTCCTGCATTGTTGACCAGGATGTCTATTTTTCCGTGGGTAGCTTCCATAAGCGCTACTTTCTGGATGGCTTCCAGCTCGTCTGTAACATCAAAAATATAACCTGTTGCACGGTATCCTTTACTCCGGTAATACTCCAGTGCGGCTTCTAATTTAGAAGGGGTTGTACTTGTGATGGCCAGTTCTGCCCCTGCTGCGGCCAGGCCTTCCGCCATGGCCATTCCCAAACCGTGGGTACCGCCTGTTACAACGGCTGTTTTGCCGGATAAATCAAATAAATTCATTGGGAAGTTACTTTAGTTCATTGGTTTTAACACCGTCCATATCGCCATAGTCCATATTTTCTCCGGCCATTCCCCAGATAAAGGTGTAGTTTGAAGTTCCGGCTCCTGAGTGGATTGACCATTCCGGAGACAGTACCGCCTGCCTGTTGGTCATAAAAATGTGGCGTGTTTCATCTGGCTGCCCCATAAAATGGCTTACCGTCTGCCCTTCTTCAAGATCGAAATAGAAATAGGCTTCCATTCTTCTGGCGTGGCTATGTGCCGGCATTGTATTCCAGATGCTTCCCGGCTGAAGTTCCGTCATTCCCATCTGAAGCTGGCAGGTTTCCAGTACGCTGTTGACGATTAGTTTATTGATAACGCGTCGGTTGGCGTATTTTTCTTCACCCAGCTCTACAATCTCAGCTTCGTTTTTGGTGATCTTCTTTGTAGGGTAAGTATGGTGCGCAGGTGCAGAGTTGATGTAAAAATAAGGCTGTTCATTGCCTGTTCTTTCAAAAATAACTTCTTTCGCTCCTTTACCGATGTATAAAGCTTCTTTATTTCCAAGCTCATATACTTCGCCGTCTACGCTTACTTTTCCGGCACCGCCGACGTTGATAATGCCCAATTCTCTCCTGTCCAGGAAATGTGCTGCTTTCAGATCATCGGTAGGTTCCAGTTTCAGAGCTTTTGAGGAAGGCATAATACCGCCTACAATAAGTCTATCATACATAGAATAAACCAGTTTTACCGTATCTTCATTAAATAAATCATGGATCAGAAATTCCCTTCTGAGATCTTCTGTAGTATACTTTTTAACATCTTCAGGATGATGGGCGTAACGAAATTCCGAATTTGTCATACTTTTTTTTACTTTCTTTATTGCGGTTTTATCAAAACCTGTTAAACATTGCGTAATCGATTGCATAAAATTACACTAAATTGAGCAGAAATACTTGTGGGATAAATATATAATTAATATTTAACCTGTTAACAAAAATTTAATTTTAATTTTCAATAAACTAAAAATCAATTATTTAAAACTAAAAACTAAAACAAACCAGGTAGAAATAATGCCTGAAAACATTATTTTCTTTTACCAAAATCGATATTAAGTTATGATACAGTTTTAAAATATGCATAATATTTTGCCATGGTATCGGACTGTTGATTTAGCAATAATAATATTATTTACATCATTATATAACTCATAATATACAATAAATTTAACAATCAGATAATCCTGAAGAAATTATTCAGAAAAAGATGATAAAAATCAGGAAAAAGTTAAAATACTTCCCTTTGAATGTTAATTTCGGGACATTATCAAAGCTAAAATCCATATCATTTTAAGGAAATTTTAATATGTTAAAAGTAAATTGATTGATTTTTATATTAGATTAAATAATATATTCATTATTAGTTTACGGTACATAATGTAATAAAAATCAATTATTTAAATATAATATTCAAACATTATTCTATCCGTTATGAAGTATCGAAAAAAATTATTTAATGAAAAAATAACATTTTTTTCTTTGCATATTGTAAAATAATATTAGTTTAGGAGGCATAATATTTACTGTGAAACATTACGCAATCGATTGCACTCTATGCGTGATTATTTTCCTGAAAATAAATACTACTAAAAAACAGCAGCATACTTAAAAAATCCACAACGAACAGAGATTGAAAAATCTTCAACCAAAAATTAAAACTATAAGGATACTTAAATGGATAAAAAAGTACATTCAATAAAATGGTTATATCTAACTGTTTTTCTACTTCCTGTCCTTGCCATGGCTCAAGAGAAAGGAACAAAGAAAGAAAAGGAAACCCAGATCGACGAAGTAGTTTTGGTAGGCTACACCAAGGTTTCTAAAAAAGATGTGACCAATGCCGTTTCTTCGGTGAAGGCGGAGGCAATTAAGGATATGCCGTCTACCAATGCGGCCGAAGCCATTCAGGGAAGAATGGCAGGGGTAAAAGTAGCATTAAGTGAAGGTGCCCCGGGCGCTGACGTAGATATCATCGTCAGGGGAGGAAACTCCATTACGGGGAGCAATGCACCGCTCTACATTGTAGACGGCATTCAGATGGATAATGCCCTGACGATTCTGTCACCGAAAGAAATCGAATCGATCGAAGTACTGAAAGATGCTTCTTCTACCAGCATCTTCGGAGCGAGAGGGGCCAACGGGGTGGTTTTGATTACCACTAAAGGAGGCCGTAAAAGAGCTAAAACATCCATTAATTACAATGGGTTTTTAGGCGTAAGAAAAATCCAGAATACGATTGATGTATTAGATCCGTATCAATATGTACTGTATCAGTATGAAGTGTACAACAAAGGAGGTGTACAAACTGATATTGATGCTTTTGTTACAAGATATGGCCCGTACGATCAGTTGGCAACGAAATACAGAGACATCAAGAAAAGAGACTGGCAGGATGAAGTTTTCGGCAGGGAAGCCTTCAACTTTACCCACAACGTTTCCGTTACCGGAGGATCTGACAATTCATCTTTTTCCTTATCACTAAACAATGTAAAGGAAGACGGGATTATGATCGGTTCCGGATTTAAAAGAAATATGGCCAACTTCAAATACGATTATGATCTTTCCAAGAAAGTAAGCATGACTTTGAATGCCAGATACAGCAGGCAGACGATCTTCGGAGCAGGGACCTCTTCTACCGGTTCCCAGAGTAACAACAGGCTGAGAAATGCAGTAAGGTACCAGCCTTTCGAAGGAGGTCCGGCTTCAAATATAGATGACTTCGACCCATTGTTTGCCAATGAAACCAATCTGGTAAACCCTATCCTTTTAGCGAATAACGAGGTGAGAGAAAACGGTAGAAACGATTTGCTCCTTAACGGAATCCTGGAATATAAAATCAGTAAAGACTTTACCTTCAGAAGTGTCATCGGATATGTACAGAGAGATGAAGAAATCAATCAGTTTTCAGGAACGATCACCAGCCTTGCAAGACAGAATAATGACCAGCCTGTCGTTTTCCTGAGCAAAACACAGTCTAGAAGAATCACCAATACCAATACCTTAAATTTCAGAAAGACACTGGGAAACCATAAATTAGATTTACTGGCAGGACAGGAAACGGTGAAAACAGATGCCGAGAGCTTAACAATGAATATCAAATGGCTTCCAAGATCAATAACTCCCCAGGAGGCGTTTGCCAACATCCAGTCGGTTAACGCACCATCAGGACTGGTTCAGGATGCTCCGCGAACCAACGTTTTACCAGACCGGATCGTATCATTTTTCGGGAGGGCCAATTATATCTATAAAAATAAATATATTGTAACCGCATCCATGAGAGTGGACGGATCCAGTGTATTCGGGCCCGGAAACAGATGGGGATATTTCCCTGCCGCTTCCGTAGCATGGAAAATCGGCGAAGAAAATTTCTTAAAAGACAGCAAAACGGTCAGTGACCTGAAGCTCCGTGCAGGATACGGTTTATCCGGAAACAACAGAATTCAGGCTTTTCTGTACAATACATTCTATACCACGTCATCTGATTACGGATATGCCTTCGGAAGTAATGTAACACCAGGTGCTACAACCGGAAATATTATGTCAAATCCAGCTGTAAAATGGGAATCGGCTTCTTCTAAAAATATCGGTTTGGATTTTGGTTTATTTAAAGGAAGAATATATGGCACGCTTGATCTCTATCAGACCGATACCAATGATTTATTGCTTTTGGCAAAAATCCCTCAGACTACCGGTTATGAATTCCAATTTCAAAATTCAGGAAGCACCACCAATAAAGGGATTGAATTCTCTGTAGGGGGCACCATCATCAATAAAGAGAACTTTAACTGGAAGATGGATGCGAATATATCCTCAAACAGAAACATTATCAAAAGTTTAGGAGCCAGCGGATCTGCAAGTGCTAATTTTTACTTTTATCCTTCAGGCTGGCAGAATAATTTAAATGACTTCCTGGTACAGGTAGGCAAACCGGTGGGTACGTACTGGGGCTATGTAACGGCCGGAAGATATGAGATCAGTGATTTCGATTATAATGCCACAACCCAGATATATACCCTTAAAGCTGGTGTACCGAATGCGTCAGCCGCTGCCAATGGGGCAAAGCCTATACAGCCGGGAGACCTTAAACTTCAGGACCTGAACGGCGACGGTGTTATCGACAATAATGACATGACCGATCTGGGAAGCGCTCAGCCTAAAGCCTACGGTGGTTTCAGCCAGACTTTCCGGTATAAAAACTGGGATATGAGCATGATGTTCAATTTCTCGATCGGGAATAAAGTATACAACGCCAACAAGATTGAATACTCCACCCAGTATTTATATCGGGACAACAACATGCTGGCTGAAGTGGCTGACCGATGGAAATGGTTTAACGATGCCGGGGAAAAAGTAAATGACCCGACAGCCTTAGCTGCATTAAATGCCAATACTACCGGATGGACTCCTCCGGCAGGTGCCTATTTCCTGCATTCTTATGCGATTGAGGACGGATCTTTCCTGAGATTAAACAACATTACGTTGGGATATTCCTTAGGGAAAGAATTTACCAAGCAGTTAGGCCTTTCAAATTTCAGGCTGTATTTTACCATGAACAACGTATTTACCATAACAGGATATTCCGGATATGACCCTGAAGCAAATACCAGAAGGAATCCTTTAACGCCCGGTGTAGATTATGCCGCATACCCACGCAGCCGGTTTATTTTATCCGGAGTTGATATCACTTTTTAAATTCTACTATTATGAAGAAAAATAAATTTTTAGCTATTCTATTTTCCGTTATCGGGCTGATATCTTTAAATTCATGTGAAGAATATCTGGATGTAGAAAGTTTATCCAATACCGCTGAGCAACAGCAATTCGACTCCGCATCCGATACGTTTTCAGCACTGGTGGGAGTTTACAACGCTACGATGGGTGACAACACCTACGGCCAGAGAATGAACCTGATCCTTACACAGTCCGGGGACGACTTCAGAACTTCCGGGGATTATAATGCCAATGACAGAAGAGGAATCAGCTGCTTCGGCGCGATACCTACCAATACAGAACTGATAAGACCGTTCTTAGATACCTATGCAGGGATTGAAAGAGCCAATCTTGTGATCAAGAACATTCCGCTTTCCCAAGTATACCAGACAGGTTCTGCAGCAGACAAAAAATTAATGGACCGTTATCTGGGGGAAGCTTTAACCCTGAGAGCCCATTTTTATTATGACCTGATTAAAAACTGGGGCGATGTCCCGTTTCAGGACATTCCGTCCGCAGACCTTCCTGATTTGTATCTTGCAAAAACGGACAGGGATATCATCTATGATAAAATTCTTGATGATTTATTAAAAGCAGAAAACCTTGTACCCTGGAGATCTGAAGGCGGAACGACCGCCCAAAGAATTTCAAAAGGCGCTGTAAAAGGTTTAAGAGCAAGGATCGCTTTATCAAGAGCAGGATATTCTTTAAGAAGAAACCCGCAGCAGATGTTACAGGGTTCCAATCCGCAGAAATATTATCAGATCGCTTACGATGAGTGCAAAGACATCATGACTTCCGGGCAGCACCAGCTGAACCCTAGCTATGAAGGATTATTCAGATCACTGCATACCAATACCCAGGATGCTACGAATGAAGTAATTTATGCCATCGGCGCCTTCGGAGGGAACTCAAGAACAGACAGTAAAATCGGGTATTACAACGGGGTGAGACATGATGATACCGACTGGAAATCTTCCGGCGGAATCAGTGCCATTCCTGTCTATTTCTATGAGTTTACCAAATATGATGTAAGAAGAGACGTAAATATCGCCATCTTCAGGGTGAACACCACAAAACAGGAAGAACTTCAGACCTCTATCAACTGGAATGACGGGAAATTCAGAAAATCCTGGTCATCGATTACCGGAACTTCACAGAACCTAGGAATCGACTGGCCATTGTTAAGATATTCTGATATCCTGTTGATGTTTGCCGAAGCCGATAACGAATTAAACAGCGGACCGTCTGCACAGGCAGTAAATGCCGTGTTGTCCGTAAGACAGAGAGCATATGCAGGAAACCTGGGCGAGGTGGGAACCATCCCTACAGATAAAACAGGATTCTTCAACTTTTTGGTAAAGGAAAGACAGCTGGAATTTGGCGGCGAAGGACTGAGAAAATATGACCTGATCCGTTGGAATCTTTTGGAAACCAAAATTAACGAAACAAAAACCAAGCTTACCCAGTTCATGAACGGTACCGGTGCTTATGCCAACGTTCCGGAATACATTTTCTATAAAAAAGTAGCGTATACGCCTACCAAAACAGCTCAGCAAAACGTTACGGATATCGATTTCTATACTGCAGCAGGCGTTGCAAAAACAGATATTTTCTACAGCCCTAACCAAAGTGTGGCAACGCCATCCGGATATACGAAGGTTAACTGGAGACTGGCGATGACGCAGCCCTACATCAGTGGAGATCCCGTAAAGAGTTATGCATATTATTTCCAGCCCAACAGGAAAGAACTGCTTCCGCTGGCTTTAGACGTTGTTAATTCCAACTATAATCTTACCCAGGATTACGGGTACTAGATAAAAATTACATTCATATTTATTTTAAGAAAATACAGGCTTTTCCTCTTTAAAAAGGATAAGTCTGTATTTTAACTAAAAAATCTTTCAATGAAAGCTTCCGGTTATATTAAAATTTTTAAAGTTATTTCAGCTTTTTCGATCGTGCTCATCAGCCCTCTTTCTTTTAAAACCAATGAGAAATTAATCGTGGTTTCAAAAGACGGAAAAAGCAATTTTACCACAGTACAGCAGGCCATCGATGCCGTTGAAAACGCTTCTTCCGCAAGAACGAAAATTTTTATCAAAGCAGGAATATATAAAGAGAAGATTATCATTCCCGAAACAAAAAGAGCCATTTTCCTGGAAGGAGAAGATCCTGAACACACCATCATTACTTACGATGATTTTGCTTCAAAAAAGAATCAGGAAGGCAAAGAAATCGGCACAACGGGTTCTTCAACCATTTTTATTTACTCAAATAATTTTACGGCAAAAAATATTTCATTTGAAAACAGTTCGGGAAGAGTCGGACAGGCCGTTGCGGTGCTGACTTCGGGCGACAGAATTTCTTTTGAAAACTGCAGGTTCCTGGGACATCAGGATACTTTATATTTAAAAGGTGTTCAGGATTCGCCGGATAAAACAAAACCTTCAAGGAATTATTTTAACAACTGCTACATCGAAGGCACCACCGATTATATTTTCGGAGCCGGAACAGCCGTTTTTGAAAACTGCACCATTTATTCCAAAGAAACCGCAAGCTATGTTACGGCCGCTTCCACTCCAAAGGAAAACGAATTTGGATTCGTTTTTATCAATTCAAAAATTACCGGAAATGCTAAAGAAAACTCCGTTTATTTAGGAAGACCATGGAGGCCTTTTGCCAAAACGGTGTATATTGACTGCGAAATTAATTCCACTATAAAGCCTGGAGGCTGGCACAACTGGAACAAGCCCGATACGGAAAAGACAACTTTCTATGCAGAATTCAATTCCAAAGGAGCCGGAGCCCATACTTCAGAAAGAGTTTCATGGTCACATCAATTAACCGAAGAAGAAAGAAAAAAATATACAGCAGACAATATTCTGAAAGGAAAAGACAACTGGAACGTAAAAAAGAGTTTAAAATAATCCATAAAAAACTTCAACACCAAAGAAATTTTTCAGGTATGAAAAAGCACTTCACAAATCTACTGACGATAGGGATTTTATGCGGAAGTCCGGCTTGTGCTGAAGCTCAGAATGTCCTGAGTTTTCCCGGCGCGGAAGGCTTTGGAAGATATACGACAGGCGGACGTGGCGGAAAGGTGTATATTATTGATAAACTGACAGACGACGGTTCCCAAGGTACTTTAAGATATGCTTTGGAACAAAAAGGCCCGAGATATATTGTTTTTAATACAGGTGGCACGATTTACTTAGAATCTCCGTTAAAGATAAAAGAAGGCAATGTCACGATTGCCGGGCAGACCGCTCCCGGAGACGGAATTACCGTTGCCAACTACGAAACTTTTGTAGCCGCAGACAATGTGGTGATCCGTTACATGCGGTTCCGGATGGGCGATCAGAAAAAGTTTGAAGGTGATGCGTTCGGAGCCCGTTTTATCAAAAACCTGATTGTTGATCATTGTTCGATGAGCTGGTCGACGGACGAAACCGTTTCGATTTATGTGAATGAAAATACCACCCTTCAGTGGTGCGTGATCGCAGAAAGCCTGAGAAATTCCGTTCATCAGAAAGGTGCTCACGGATACGGCGGAATTGCGGGAGGGAAATTCGCTACATTCCATCATAATATTTATGCGCACCATGACAGCAGAAATCCACGGTTGGGAGAATATGCGGGAAGTAAATTTGCACTGACCGATCTTACCGATTTCAGGAATAATGTCATTTACAATTGGGGACACAATAACATCTACGGCGGAGAAGGAATGAACGTCAATATCGTTAACAATTACTATAAACCCGGTCCTGCAACGATGACCAAACAACGCATCGTGGCCATTGATAAAAATGAAAAACCTGAAACCGAAGTCTACAATATCTGGGGTAAATATTACATCTCCGGAAATGTAATTGAAGGAAATCCGGAAATTACAAAAGACAATTGGACAGAAGGTGTTTTTGCTCAAATGAAATCTTCCTACAACCTGACGGATAAAGATAAAAACTCCATAAAAATCAATCAGCCGCATGATATTCAGAATAATGTAAAGATTCGATCGGCAAAAGAAGCATACGAAAACATTTTACAGATCGGAGGGGCAAGCCTGGTAAGGGATGCTGTTGATGAACATGTATTGAAAGATGTAAAAAACGGGAGCTTCACGTACAAAGGTTCAAAAGGAAGCACCAACGGAATTATTGATTCACAAAATGATGCCGGCGGATTTCCGGCATTGAACCAAGGCAAGGCATTACCCGATTCAGACAACGACGGAATGCCGGATGAATGGGAAATTAAGCATCAGTTAAACCCAAAATCAGCTGATGCCAACGGACGGGATTTAGATAAAAATTATGATAATATTGAAGTTTATTTTAATGATATTATTAAAAAAATAACCGAAAGACAATTCTGATAACTATGGAAATTCTTAATTCTACTATCTCATAAAGTATGATGAAATTCACTGTATTGAAAACAGCATTTGCAGGAGCACTTTTGAGTTCAACATTATATTGGGCACAGGCTTCTGTGATTGAAAAAATTAAGAAAAACCCCAAAGCTCCCTTTTCCTACGCGGAACTTTCCGTAAAGGAAGGCGGAAAATGGGAAGGCAACAAATACATCGGCGGGACATTTAAGAACATTCAGGAACTTGCCATTACGGCTTCGCACACCGACCACTCTTCTTACATCAGGTATGAAGGTGTCGGACTGGAAAACAACCAAATCGGCTACAGATTGTATCTGGACTGGAGAAATGCAACGGATATTTTCGGTAAGAAAGTTAATACTTTGGTTTTACCCGAAGTCGGACAGGACGGTTTTGAGTCTTACCATCATGACGCGCCCTGGGGGCAGGATATCCTGAAATCCGGACGCACCATCGGCATCGGTTCTTACGGAAGGTATGACGAGCAGAATGACTTTGTTGAGACCTTTAAAATCGTAAAAAGAACCTCCGTAAAAGTAGTTAAAGAAAAAGACCAGTCTTACGCTGCAATCGATTACATAGGCTGGAAAACCTGGGGCAATCCAATCGATCTGCAGTCTAAACTGACGATTTTCAATAAAGACCGTTTTGTGAAAGTAGATTTAAACCTGAGCAATACTATTTCTGGATTATGCACTGGAATTGTTGCCATTAAAAATATTCCGTTAAAACAGGGAATCAGCAAAAATAAAAAATGGGCGTATATAGCGACGTACGGCCAGCAGACATTAGCCAAAAAAGAGGACAACCTGGGAATGGCAGTCTTCTATCCTCTTGAAAACTTTGACAAATACGTACAGACAAAATCTACGCATACCGTAGTGTTTAAAAAGACAAAAACCGTTTCTTATTACTTTTTGGGAGCGTGGTCCCAGGAGCCCAACGGTTTGACGACGGAAGAATCTTTCTATCAGGATTTAGATAAAAAACTGGAAATTTTAGATAAAAATAATCAACTTTAAAATTTAAAACAATGAATATTATTAATCATACCATAAAAGCATATGCAGTGGCCGTTTTAGGTTCAGGAATGTTCTTAGCCTGTGCCCAGACAAAAACCGCAGCCGCCGCAAAATCCGCAACCGAAACTTCAGCATCAGAGAAAATAGTCCCTATTAACCTGAAATGGTCTGAAAGAATGATGCTTTCCGAAATGCAGCGTTTCCCGGAAGCGTGGATGCTTGATTTCAGCAAAAGCCCGAAGTGGACCTATCCTTCAGCCATTGTTCTGGACGGCGCCGAACAGCTTTACATCAAAACCGGTAAAAAAGAATATTACGATTACATCATCGGATTCGGTGAAAAACTGATCAAAGAAGACGGTACCATCCTTACCTACGATCTTTCCAAGTATAATATCGATATGCTGAACAGCGGAAATGTTCTTCTCTATCTGTATGAAAAAGAGAAAAAAGAGAAATACCTGAAAGCGCTCCAAACGTTGCGTTTACAGATCGACGGACAGCCCAGAACCCAGGAAGGATCTTTCTGGCATAAGAAAATATACCCTAATCAGGTCTGGCTGGATGGCTTGTATATGGGAATGCCTTTCTACACCCATTATACAAAGGACTTTACAAAAGGGGCCGATGCTGTAAAAGCGTATGATGATATTGTTTTCCAGTTTGATTCGGTTCAGAAAAATCTTTTAGATAAAAAAACCGGACTGTTGTATCACGCCTGGGATGAAAGTAAAAAAGAAGCCTGGGCCGATAAAGAAACCGGACTTTCACCCAATTTCTGGGGCAGGGCCATGGGCTGGTACGGAATGGCCATGGTAGACGTTCTGGACTATCTGCCTGAAGACCACCCGGGAAGAGCAAGATTAATTTCTTATATCAAATCGTATGCAGATGCTGTCATTAAAGTCCAGGATAAAAAATCCGGTCTTTGGTACCAGGTACTGGATAAGCCTCTGGCCAACGGCAATTATGAAGAAGCCACGGCATCAGCCATGTTTGTGTATACGATGATCAAATCGGTAAACAAAGGATATTTACCGGCATCTTACAAAGCGGCCGCTAAAAAAGGCTACGACGGAATCATTAAAAATTTAATTACCGTTGATGAAAACGGAGTGGTAAACTTAAATAAATGCTGTGCGGTCGCCGGTCTTGGCGGAAAACCTTACAGGGACGGTTCTTATGAATATTATGTAAATGAAGAGATCCGCTCCAACGACGGAAAAGGAACAGGACCGTTTATTCTGGCAAGTTTGGAATTTGAAAAATAAAGAGTAAACACTCTGTCATTCTGAACGGTGTGAAGAATCTCTTTTCATTAAATAGATTTTTCATAACGTCAATGCCAAGATTAATCTTTGCTGAGTATAACGTCTTTGCCTCAATTTATAAATTTATTTATTTGGACCGGCGAAACTTCGTTTTGCGAACTTAAAAACACCATAATTTAAAAAAATCTTTGCGCTCTTTGCGTTAAAATTACAACAGATTAAACATCTGATTATGAGGACAAAAATTTTAAATACAGCAGCCATTACCGCTTTATCGGTTGCTTCACTATATCTTAACGCACAGGAAAAAAACTACGTTTCCGAAGTCTGGACTTCCGATCAGAGAAAAAATTACAGAAACCCTATTCTGTATGCCGATTATTCAGATCCGGACGCCATCCGTGTCGGTGAAGATTATTATATGACGGCTTCAAGTTTCAATGAGGCACCGGGCTTGCCGATTCTTTATTCAAAAGATATGGTAAACTGGAAATTGGTGAATTATGCTCTTCCGGATGTTCTTCCAAATGAACATTTCTCCACGCCCAAAAGAGGTGACGGGGTTTGGGCACCGAGCATCAGATTCCATAAAGGCGAATTTTATATTTATTGGGGGGATCCCGATTTCGGAATTTACATGGTGAAAACCAAAGATCCGATGGGAGTCTGGGAAAAGCCTGTTTTGGTCATGGAAGGAAAAGGTTTGATTGATTCCTGTCCGTTTTGGGACGAAGACGGAAAAGCCTATCTGGTTCACGGTTGGGCCGGAAGCCGTGCCGGAGTGAAAAGTATTTTATCCATTAATAAAATGAATCCTGAGGGAACCAAAGTTCTGGATAAAGGCGTTCATGTTTTCGACGGTCATGATGCACATCCCACGGTTGAAGGTCCGAAAATGTATAAAAGAAACGGCTACTATTATATTTTCGCTCCTGCTGGCGGAGTTGCCACAGGTTGGCAATTGGTCTTGAGGTCAAAAAATATTTATGGTCCTTACGAAGAAAAAGTAGTGCTGGAACAGGGTTCAACAAAGATAAACGGACCTCATCAGGGTGCTTGGGTAGATACGTCTTCGGGTGAAGATTGGTTCTACCATTTCCAGGATATTGATGCAGGCGGAAGAGTTGTTCACCTGCAGCCGATGAAATGGGAAAAAGACTGGCCGGTCATCGGAATCGATAACAACAAAAACGGAATCGGGGAGCCGGTTTTAACATACAAAAAGCCAAACGTAGGTCAATCCTATCCTATTGTTACACCTCCGGAAACAGATGAATTTGACGGCGAAAAATTAGGCATTCAATGGCAATGGAGCGCCAACGAAAATATTGTGTGGTCTTCCAAACTTCCCGGACAGAAATTTTTAAGGTTATTTTCAATGAAAGTTCCTGAAGGCGAAAAAAACCTTTGGAACGTCCCGAATGTATTGACCCAGAAATTCCCGGCTCCCAATTTTGCAGCATCCACAAAAGTTAAATTAACACCGGAAGATGCCAAAGAAGGAAAAACTGCAGGACTTTTAGTCATGGGATTAGACCATGAATCCATCGTCATCACCAATAAACCGGACGGGTTTTATCTCCAGTTGAGAAGAGTCGAAAAAGCAGATAAAGGCGGTGAGGAAAAGGTTTTGTTTGAAACAAAATTAAAAGGAAACGAAGCGTATTTAAAAGTAAATGTGAACGAACCCAATGGTTTGTGCCAGTTCAGTTACAGCGAAAACGGAAAAAATTTCACAAAAGCGGGCGATGTTTTCCAGGCAAAACCCGGAAAATGGATTGGTGCCAAAGTGGGCTTATATTCTGTAAGTACACAGAAAGCAAGCCGTGGCGGCTATGCGGATTTTGATTGGTTCAGGATTACTAAAAATTAATTTCGTATAGAAACCTAACAGGTTTTAAAAATCTGTTAGGTTTGTTACAAAGAATAAATATTCCCACAGATTTTCACAGATGATATTACATAAACTTCTCTGTACTCTGCGGGAGAAAAATAAACATTAGGTTTTAAAATAAAATCAATGACAAAAAAAATAGAAAAGATCGTTTCCTTTTTATCCGTTGTTTTGCTGTTGTCTGCATGTCAGTCGCAGAATAATGTCCAAAATGCATCGGCAAAACACAATAAAAAAGTCACGCATATTTACCTTATCGGAGATTCCACGATGGCAGATTACACCGGAGATTACGAGCCCGGAAAAGATTATATGAAAGTCCGCTACCCGATTACAGGTTGGGGACAGGTTTTTCAGCCGTTTTTTGTGAAAGACAGCCTGGCTTCGTTGAAACCTGTGATCAAAACAGATTCTGTTGCCATTATCGACAGAGCGCATGGCGGAAGAAGCACCCGGACTTTTTTCCAGGAAGGAAGATGGCGATATGTCTACGAACATTTGCAGCCAAACGATTATGTCATGATGCAGTTCGGGCATAACGACGGCTCAGAAAAACATACAGAACGGTATGTAAATATTGAAGGATATAAAGAATTTTTACGGTTGTTCGTAACGCAGACAAGACAGAAAGGTGGAAATCCCATCATCCTTACACCGGTTGCCAGAAATTATCCATGGAAAGATGGAAAACTGGAGAATGTACACGGAGAATACGGACAGGCTCCGATTGATATTGCCAAAGAAATGAACGTTCCGTACATCGATTTAAATAAATTGTCCATGGAATATTTTACCAAAAAAGGACAGGATTTCACAACGAATCATTACTTCATGAATTTCCCTGAAAATGTATATGAAGCCTATCCCAAAGGACAAAAAGACAACACCCATTTCCAGCCGGAAGGGGCAAAAGCAGTGGCGTCGATGGTCTATCAGGAATTTAAAAAAATAATTAAAACTCAGCAAAAATAAAATGAAGAAGTCTCTTACAATAATAGGTTTAGCAGCAGCAATGATGTTTTCGGGACAGATGTATGCCCAGAATCTGGATATTTATAAAAATATTGAGTTTAAAATGCCTCAGGTTGCCGAAACTTCTTTTGCCGCCAATACGGTTTCCATTACACAATACGGCGGTGTTGCAGGTGGAAATGTAAAAAATACGGCAGCTTTCAAAAAAGCAATCGATGATCTTTCTAAAAAAGGCGGCGGAAAACTGGTTGTTCCAAGAGGAATGTGGTTGACAGGTCCAATTGAGTTGAAAAGCAACATCAACCTTCACGTAGAAGAAGGGGCTTTTATTGTCTTCAGTAAAGATAAAAATGATTATCCTCTGGTGGATGTCAGCTTTGAAGGGTTAAACACCATCCGCTGCCAGTCGCCGATTTCAGCAAGAAATGCAATCAATATTGCCATCACAGGAAAAGGCGTAATTGATGGAAGCGGTGATGCGTGGAGGGCCATTAAAAAAAGTAAAGTTTCAGAATCTGAATGGAAGGAAATCATAAAATCCGGCGGAATTGTATCGGCCGACGGTAAAAACTGGTATCCTTCAGAAAGCTATAAAAAAGGATTTGAAAGCAGTTCAAACTTCAATGTTCCTGACAAAATTTCTAAGGATGAACTGGCGACAGTAAAAGATTTCCTCCGCCCGGTAATGGTAAGCCTGGTAGGTTGTGATAAAGTATTGCTGGATGGACCGACTTTCCAGAATTCACCGGCCTGGAACCTTCACCCCTTGATGTGTACGAATGTCATTTTAAGGAATCTGACGGTTAGAAATCCATGGTTTTCACAAAACGGTGACGGCGTAGATCTGGAATCCTGTAAAAATGTTTTGATCTACGACAATACGTTTGATGTTGGCGACGATGCGATCTGTATTAAATCAGGAAAAGATAAAGACGGCAGAAACAGAAATATGCCGACAGAAAATGTGATCATCAAAAACAATGTCGTCTATCACGGTCACGGAGGTTTTGTCATTGGGAGCGAAATGTCCGGCGGAGCAAGAAATATCCACGTCTCCGACTGTACTTTTATCGGGACCGATATCGGTCTCCGTTTTAAAACAACCCGCGGAAGAGGCGGAATTGTAGAAAATATTTACATTAAAAATATTGATATGATTAATATTCCGACGCAGGTCATCGGGTTCAATATGTTCTACGAAGGGGCTTCACCGGTTTTGGAAGACGGACAGAAAAAAGAAGGCAACAAAGCTCCTGAAAAAGTATATCCAGTAACCGAAGAAACTCCGGTTTTCAGGAATATTTTCTTTAAAAACATCAATGCGGTTAATTCTTACGAAGCAATCACCCTATTCGGTTTAGTGGAGATGAACCTTAAAAATATCGTGATCGAAGATTCCCGGTTTGATACGAAAAAAGGAATGACCATCGTGGATGCAGACGGAATCCAACTGAAAAATGTAAAGCTGAAATATGCTGAAGGAACGGGAGCAACCGTTTACAACAGTAAAAACATCAATTTGTCAACGGTAAAATTTGAATCTGCAAACAAGCCGTTTGTAAAGGTTTTAGGAAACAAAACGGGATCGGTATTGTTGCCGAAAGAAGTAACGTCTGATAAAAATTCACTTTCTATGGGGACGGATGTTGCTAAAAATGCAGTTAAATAAAAATTCCATAAGCGAATGATTTTTAACAGAAAACGTACTTATATTTCTATTTTTTTTATGGGGACCATGGCATTCGGGCAGGTAAACCGACCGAATGCCACTCCTTATACAAATGAAGCAACGTATGAGAAATTAAAGAAAAAAAATCCTTTTATCACTCCGATAGACCGGCCGGTTCCGCAAAATATTAAGATTGATAAAAATGTTGAATATGCCAATATCAACGGACTCTCTTTAAAAGCCGATGTGTATTATCCTAGCGACCGGTCAAAAAAATATCCGGGCATTGCCATGGTTCACGGCGGTGGCTGGATTTCCGGAAGCAAGGAAAATGAAAAATTCATGGCCATGGAACTGGCTTCAAAAGGCTATGTTGCTATGGCAGTCGGTTACCGGCTGGCTGATGTGGCGAAATATCCTGCAGGCATTGAAGATATTGAAACTGCGGTTAACTGGTTAAGGAAAAACCATGCAACATATTCGCTGGATCAAAAGAAAATAGCTGTTTTGGGTGAGTCTGCGGGAGCACAGATGGCCACTTTGGTCGGTGTGAAGAAAAAGAATAAAATTAAGGCTATTGTTAATGTAGACGGAATTGTTTCGTTTATTCACCCCGAAGCTGAAGAAAGCACCTATGCTGCGTATTGGCTTGATGGCGACAGAACGGTCAATTTAAAAAGCTGGACGGAAGCTTCACCTCTTGAATATGTGGATAAAAATACACCTCCTACCCTTTTTATCAACAGTTCCCAGCCCCGTTTTCATGCCGGCAGAGACGATATGATGAAAAAATTAAAAAGCTATAATATTCAGACAGAGTTTCATGAAATCAAAGATACCCCGCATTCATTCTGGTCGGCAGAACCCTGGTTTACAGAAACATTGAATGATACAGTTGAGTTTTTAGATAAAGTTTTGAAAAAATAAATAATGATTTAAACGCAAAGATTTATAAATAATAATGTTGAAGTTTTAAGGAGGTAAAGAATGTGATAAGTTGATTTTAGGAAGTTGTTGTTATAGCTCCGCGAAGCAAATTTTATTTGCCTTTGCTTTCTAAAATTAGAAATTTCGTAAAATAAATCTTTGCTTCAAAAAATAAGAAATCAGTTTATGAAAAAAATATTTTTAGTTCTCTTCATTTCGATGGCTAATTTACTTCTGGCAGGAAATGATCCTTACATAAAAATTACCGTCGCCAAAGATGGAAGCGGAGATTTTACATCGGTTCAGAAAGCAATCAATTCGGTACGGGATTTAGGTCCGGCGGAAGCCTTGGTTTTTATTAAATCAGGTACGTATAATGAAAAAGTGATTATCCCATCTTCAAAACATAAAATTACGTTAGAAGGTGAAAATAAAGACAAAACCATCATCACCAACAGTGATTTTTCAGGAAAACCGGATGCTTTTAAGGAAAAAATGACGACCTTCAATTCCTACACGGTATTGGTGATGGGCGATGGTATTAAAATCAGCAATCTGACCATTCAAAACGCTTCCTGCAACGAAGGCCAGGCAGTTTCCCTGCATGTGGAAGGTGACCGTTTTGTGATTAAAAACTCGAAGATTCTGGGGTGTCAGGATACCGTTTATGCCGCCACCAATCACAGCAGGCAGTATTTTGAAAACTGCTATATTGAAGGAACAACCGATTTTATTTTCGGACAGGCAACCGTTGTTTTTAAAAACTGTACGATTAAAAGTTTAGCCGATTCCTACATTACCGCAGCGGCAACCGAAGCCGACAGGCCGTATGGTTTTGTCTTTTTTGACTGTAAACTCATTGCCAAAGAAGGCATCACAAAAGTATATTTGGGAAGACCGTGGAGACCTTATGCCAAAACAGTATTCGTCAATACTGAAATGGGAAAACACATCCTTCCCGAAGGCTGGAATCCATGGAAAGGCGACAAAATGTTCCCTGATAAAGAAAAGACCGCTTATTACGCAGAATCCGGAAGCAAAGGGGATGGCGGAAATACGTCAAAACGGGTAAGCTGGTCACATCAACTGACAAAAAAGGAATTGAAAAATTATACAATCGGGAAAATTTTTAATCACTGGAACCCGGATATAAGTAATTGGTAATAAGCAATTATAACCACAATAAAATCGACATAGGAAAATGGAGCGTTAAGAAAATTAGTTCTGTGAACGTTAAGAAAATTCTATTGTTTAAGCGCGGGATAGCTATTGAAATAAAACAGAAATATTCAATCCGCGCGAGTTTAGAATTTTTAGAGAAAAGAATTCATT
This sequence comes from Chryseobacterium gregarium DSM 19109, assembly GCF_000430845.1. Classification (GTDB taxonomy): domain Bacteria; phylum Bacteroidota; class Bacteroidia; order Flavobacteriales; family Weeksellaceae; genus Chryseobacterium; species Chryseobacterium gregarium. Next base: position 311,544 of record NZ_AUMU01000003.1, read on the forward strand.
TTTAGCGGAAGTTTCCAAGTCTTGAACTTTTGTTTCTTTTGTTTCAAGACAAAAGAATTTAATTAAAAAATTATATACAATGAATAAAAAACTTACTCTCCTATTTTTATTTTTATCAATAATCGTATTTGCCCAAAAAAAACCGACCCTGTTTTTAATCGGTGACTCCACTATGGCCAACAAGGAGAACCCCGATAAAAACCCGGAACACGGTTGGGGGCAGGTATTGCCTCAGTTTATGACATTGGACATCGAAATCCAGAATCACGCGATGAACGGGAGAAGCTCAAAAAGCTTCAGGACGGAAGGGAGATGGGATAAAGTGGAAAAGCAGCTTAAAAAAGGGGATTTCGTGATAATTCAATTCGGTCATAATGATCAGAAAGTCAATGATTCCACAAAATTTACCAATCCTTATACGCAATACAGAGCCAATCTGGAAAGATATGTGAATGAAGCGAGGGCAAAAGGGGCAACCCCCATTCTGATGACATCCATTGTCAGAAGAAACTTCAATGAAAAAGGTGTTCTGATCGATACGCACAAGGAATATCCTTTGGTGGTAAGAATGGTGGCCAATGACCTGAAAGTGCCTTTTGTGGATATGCAGTTGCTGACCGAACAAATGGAAATTGCGTACGGCCCGGAAAATTCCAAAAAGCTGCATCTGCATTTCAAGGAAGGGGAAGAACCCTATTATTCTAAAGCAAAAGATGACGACACGCATTTGTCGAGATTGGGTGCTGAAACCGTGGCGAAATTAGCCTTGAAAGATTTGAAGCGTTTGAAAATAGGATTGGAAAAATATATTAAATAATAATTCCGTGGTTCCCATAAATCATATGGATTTTCACAGATTCAAGAAAAAGATCTGCGAAATCTGCGGGAGAACATATTAATTTAAATACATCGTTTATATTCCTACGGAACGACAGTTATAAATAAAATTTAATTTAATAAAATTCAAAAAATAAAATATGAATTTCAAAAAAGAACCTTTCTTCGACGGCAATTCCGAATGGGAAGATTTAGGAGCCGGAGTTTCACGGCAATTCGTAGGATATAATTCACAGGTAATGATGGTGATTGTGAAATTTGAAAAAGATGCCATCGGAGCTTTGCATCAGCATTTTCATTCGCAGATTACGTATGTTGCTTCCGGAAAGTTTGAAGTAACGGTTGACGGTGAAGTTAAAATTTTACAGCAGGGCGACGGATTTTTCGCCCAGCCCAATATTTTCCACGGTGTAAAATGCCTGCAAGCAGGACAATTGATTGATGCGTTCACGCCGTTCAGGGAAGATTTCCTTAAAGATTAATTTCTTTTATTAAAACTTAATATTCTCAATTTTAAAAACCGGTTAGGTTGAGCCAATATACCTTCATGAAGAAATCCATTTTCATCTTAATCATTTTTCTTTTCACTCAGTTCCCTGCCCAGGAAAAAATCTCAGTCTGGCCAAAAGGCCAGATGCCGAACTCCAAAGGATTGCAGTTGAAAACCGAAGAAAAAGACGGCAGGATCGTACAGATCAAGGAAACCGAACTTTTTGCATTTTTGCCTCCCAAAGAAGACAGAAAACAGATGTCCGTCATTATCATTCCCGGTGGCGGATATTACAAGCTTACTTACGACCTGAACGGTTTCCAGATTGCAAAATGGTTCAATACGTTAGGGATTTCTGCTTTTGTTTTAAATTACAGGCTTCCGATTTCTCCTGATGTGAAGCAGAGTGAACTCGCGCCGTTACAGGATATTCAGGCGGCTATAAAATACCTCAGAAAAAATGCGGAACACTATGGCATTTCGCCCGATCAGGTCGGTGTTATAGGAACTTCGGCGGGCGGACATTTAGCCGCAATGGTGAGCAATATCCCTACAGATTATACCGGATTAAAAGGCGATTGGACAATGATTCCTACCATTCCGGATTTTGCGATTCTGGTTTCTCCGGTGATCGATATGGGGGAATTTGCACATGTGGGAAGCCGCAACAGTCTGCTGGGTGAAAATGCTTCTCCGGAAAAAATCAAAGAATATTCTATGCAGAACCGGGTGACGGAGAAAACTCCGCCTACCCTTTTGGTTCACGCACAAAACGACAAAACCGTTCCGGTAATGAACAGCATTTTGTACTATCAGTCCATGACAAAAAATAAAGTAAAAGGGGCCTTATTTATTTTCCCTGAAGGAGAACATAAAATCGGAATCATGAATAAAACCGAACTGACGGACAACTGGAAAACATTATGCTCAGATTGGCTTAAAACGATAATTAAATAGTAATTCTGAATTGGGTTAAAAAAAATTGTTGATATACAAGCGTCACTTCGATTTCTATGATATAAGCAAGCTATTTTCATACACAGAATTACTTTTTATCAAAGCATAAACTCTGTGTATATTTTATTTCTAATTGCATTTAAAACAGACATCTATATTATTGAAAGTTTTTCCTTGGGGAAAAACTTTTATTTTTTAACCTAAACCCCAAATGAAATCATTATATCATAAAATAAATAACATAATTTATAAATTGAATAATATGCAACCGATTTAACATATAAAATATTCAATATTATAATTATATAAATATAAACATGTTAAAATATAAAAGTTTTTAATAATTATTCTATAATTTCATGTATGACAAATAAAATAATACCATTATGAAAATTAACATCAAAGCTATTCTTTCTACGATGGCTCTAAGCACCGCTTTCGCATTTATTGGATGCGGACAGGAAGACCTTAAAAGTCAGCTTACCGAAAATCCTAATGAGGATAATCTCAGAAATTCACTGTCAGCCAGAACGGTTGTTCCGCTGGCCAACTGTGTGGCGCCGGGGTGGGCCTCATTAAACGGCGGAACGACCGGAGGCGGAACGGCTGCTGAAACAACGGTTACCAATTACGCCCAATTAAAAGCCGCGATTGAAAATACGGCTGTAAAAGTGATTAAAGTAACAGGAACCATCACTATTACTGCCCGTTTATCTCTTCAGGATCAAACCGGAAAAACGATTTACGGGACAAACGGGGCGAAATTGGTATCTGCCAATCAGACCAAAGACGGTTCGGGAATCATCAACATTAAAAGATGCAACAATATCGTTGTCAGAAACCTTATTTTTGAAGGTCCGGGAGCTTATGATACGGACGGTTGGGATAACGCAATCCTGGACGACTGTAAAAATGTCTGGATCGACCATTGTGAATTCAGGGACGGCGTAGACGGGAATTTTGACATTAAAAACAAATCCGATTATGTTACGGTTTCTTACACGAAATTCCATTACTTAAAAGCTCCAAAACCGGGAGGATCGGGTGGAACGGATGACCACCGATTTTCAAACCTCATCGGTTCCAGTGATGGTGCCACGGCTGATGCCGGGAAACTGAACGTCACTTTTGTCCGTTGCTGGTGGGCTCCGGGATGTAAAGAGCGTATGCCGAGAGTAAGATACGGGAAAATTCATATCCTGAACAGCTACTTCAACAGCTCTGCAAGCAATAAATGTATCGCAGCGGGAGTACAGGCTAATATTCTTGTGGAAAGAAACGTATTTGAAAACGTAAAAGAACCGATCAATCTGATGAGTGGCTTTACCGCTGTAACCCAGACAGGAAATAGTTTCATCAACGTAACCGGTAACACGGCAGGAAGCGGTACGGCATTCACCCCTTCCTACACCATTGTAAAACTGGCCGTAGGTGACGTGAAAGCAGAGGTGACGGCAAATGCAGGCGCAACATTAACGGGAAATATCTGTAACACCCTTTAAATCAATTTAAATATATTAAAATAAACAGGAAAGACTGAGAAATTCTCAGTCTTTTTTATGCAGATGCCTAATTTATTCAATATCATTTAACATTTCTGTCAATCTGAATGATCTATTAATCAGCAAGTTTATTCTTTTCCAGCCACTTCGGATATTCTTTATTAATCAGCTTGCCGGCAAAATCGCCGTACCAGCTGTATCCGTTTCTCCGTTCTTCGGAAACCTCGTAATAATTATATTTTACACTTCCGTCACGGTCGCCGAAAAGCGGTTTATTGGTTACTATATCATAAAACCTTGCCCAGATGACAGAATTTTTGTCTTCCGCCAATACCCTTATCGTTTTACCATTCTGTTTGGCCACATTGTAGCTGTACCCTTCGATATCATTTGCCGAAAACCATCGTATAGCCGATTTTACAGACTTTTCAATTTCAGGAGTCACGACAGGCTGCATCATCAGAAATCTTACAATGCCCACTGATTCTGCAGTGGCCAGTGAAACAGGCTCAAAAGCTCGGGCTTTATCGGGCTGCAGGGTAATTTCATTGTATTGGTCAGCCCAGATCGACGGAACCCCTTTCTGTAAAACCTGAGTCTTTAAGATGCATTCGATCCCTTTTTGGACGGCAATTTTTGATTTTTCTTTCAATTTAGGATCAATAATATCAAAACCATTTTTCCCTTCCGCAACATTATAGAGAACCGTCAGTGCGTTGATCATGGCATTGTCATTATACGTCACCTGTTTTCTGTACAGTCCTGTATTCGGGTAATACTGTGGGAAACCTCCGTTTTTATACTGCATCAGCAGAAGATAGCGGATTCCTTTTTCGGCAGACTTCAGATAATCCGGATTTTTTGTGGCAGCGTACGCTTTTATTAAAGCATTGATTTCTCTTGAAGTCGCATTGTTGTCAATCGTTGCATGATCGTCGCCCGTAGATTTTATCTTCTTCAGGAGCATTTTATCAACCGGCAGGTCATAATTCACTACCGATTTATCTTCAAGCTGCTTTCCCCAGCCTCCGACCGGAAGCTGATACAGAAGCATTTTTTCAGCCAGCGTATCTTTCTTTATCTGGGCGGAAAGATTAACGGCTATCAATCCTAAAGTCAGGGTATAGAGTTTAAATTTCATGATGATTTGATTATTTAATTTTTACCGATAAAGGGTTTGCCATGATCTGAGCCTGTTTCTGCAGCATCTTTTCCCAGTCTTCCTGTGTCTGAACCTCACCTGCTTTCTGCCATGCAAATCCTGCGTAATAGGTCAGCTTTTTCTGAGGTTTTGTTACAATCAGCAGGTTACTCTGGTCCGGAGTTTCAGATTTAAAAGCAACAGACTTTTCAATAATTCCGGGACTTACAACCACACCTTCCCCTACAAAAGCATCATCAATTTTCTCCCAGTGCAGGTAGTATCCGCTTCTGTCATTTAGTTTCGTAAGACCTTCATTTTTATGCAAACTGATGCCTACCGTGTAATTCGGGACCGGTTTCTGAGATTCAAATTGAGATTCAAACTTAGAAAAATGAGAACCCAAATCCAATGAAATCCGTTTCGTTTCTTTCACTCCAAATTCACTCCACGGACTGTAAGTTAATTCAAAAACTGTTCGCAGAGGACCTTCGGCAATAGTTTTGGAAGTGACAAAATTTTGGGAAACCTGCAGTTTATCATTCATCCAGATCCCGACTCCGCCTGTTCCACGGCTGTCTCCCACGTAATATGGGTCGTAGCCCTCGCCTCTCGTATCTTTGTGATAATACATAGGATCGGTAAGATATCCTCTGTACCATTTGTTGATAACCGGCTGGTCTGTTCTTTTAAGCCAGATATCAACCCCGCTGGAAAGTGTGCTTCCTTTCACGCCTGCCAGAGCTTCTTTCTGACCTTTCGGGCCGTATACCCTGAACGCCACTCTATCATTTTCCCAGGTATAATCGTCCGCTCTTTCCGGAACCAATCTTGAAAAGGTTGAAATCCTGCTTTCGGGGACCGGGTTTTTTACATCTGCAAATAAGGTATAGGTACTTGTCTTTTTAGCATCAATAATGGCCTGGAACAGCAGCTCATCATTTCTGCCGTCGCCGTCATAATCGATCCACTGCACAGGAAGTGAATTTCCGTTGCTGTCTTTTATCCTAAGGTCAGCTTCTTTGTTTTTATTTAAAAAGGATTTTAAATCTGAAACGGGAACGGCAACCACTTCATTCCGTGGAAAACCCAGATTATTTTTCACCTGAATTGAAGTCTGCCCATATAACACGCTAATATTCATGCAACCGATTGCACAAATACCAGTAATTATTAACTTTTTAACGATAACCATAGTTTGTTTCATTAATTGATCTATCAAAAATATAAATAATATGATAAGTATATCCATTAATTTTTATAAAATAAACCTGATAAATAATACATTAAACACTTTATGAATATTTATCAGTATTTAATATAAAACTCGAAACAGTATCCTCACTAAAAATATAACATATTTAATATCTTTGGAATTATGCAATCGATTAACTTTAATATACTGATAAATGACAGTACCGACAGTGCAGGATAATTTTTTATTCCAATTGATTTAGATTGCGATGAATAAAGGAATTAATTAAAGACAGACTCTTTTAAATCAAACCATTTGCAGACCTTATGAAAAAGCTTACCTTATTTCTCCTCGTATTTTTACTATCCATACCGCTATCGGCTCAATATCAACCGTGGACTTCCGCAAAGCAGCCTTTAAAAGAAATCAAAGCTTTAAAAAAGCAAATCAAAAAACCGAAATTCAGAAAAGTGGATTATCTGGTGACCGATTTTGGAGCAGTAGGTGACGGAAAAACCAAAAATACGGAAGCTTTCAAAAAAGCGATTGAAAAGTGCAGCGCTGAAGGCGGCGGAAGAGTTGTCGTTCCAAATGGTGTTTTCTTAACGGGAGCTATTTATCTGGAATCCAACGTCAATCTTCATTTAAGCGACGGCTCAACCATTTTATTTAGCCAGGCCAGCAATGACTACCCTATTGTTTTCACGCGTTGGGAAGGAATGGAATGTATGAACTATTCATCCTTAATTTACGCTTACGAAGAAGAAAATATCGCCGTAACCGGAAAAGGAACGTTGGACGGAAATTCTGACAACGACCACTGGTGGTTCTGGTGTGGTGCCACAAAATACGGCTACAATGAATCGCGTCCGGGAAGACAGAATCCTGCCCGTGCCAAGCTTCACGAATATATGGCGCAGAGAAAACCTGCCAGAGAAAGGATTTTCGGTGACGGGTATTATTTGAGACCCAATTTCGTTCAGCCTTACAAGTCTAAAAATTTCTATATGGCGGATGTTTTGGTGAAAAATTCACCGATGTGGAACCTGAATCCTGTTTTGTGTGAAAATGTTTTGATTGAAAGGGTAAAAGTTATCAGCCACGGCCCCAACAACGACGGTTTCGACCCTGAAGCCTGCAAAAATGTGTGGATTAAAGACTCCTATTTTGATACCGGAGACGACTGTATCGCCATCAAATCAGGCAGAGACGAAGACGGAAGAGACATCGGAAGACCTGCCGAAAACCACATCATCGAAAACTGTGAAATGAAAGACGGTCACGGCGGTGTCGTGATTGGAAGTGAAATCGCAGGCGGCGCGAAAAATATTTATGCCATCGGAAACGTAATGGACAGCAAGAATCTTGACCGTGCTTTGAGAATTAAAACCAGCTCAAGCCGTGGCGGAATCATCGAAAATGTGTTTTTCTACAACACAAAAGTAGGAGCTTACAAGGAAGCAGCGGTTCGTTTCAATATGCATTACGAAAAGCCTGGAAATCATATTCCGACCATCAGAAATATCTGGGTGGAGAATTTAACTGTGGACAAAGGCGGAAAGTATGCCGTATTTTCTGATGCCTACGAATCTTCTCCGGTAACGGATTTCACAATGATTAATGCTAAAATGACCGGCGTTGAAATTCCTTATAAAGTAGATTACTTAAAAAATGTAACTCTTAAAAATGTAACCGTTAACGGACAGCCATTAACCGAGTTAAAACCGTAAAATGCGAAGAAAAACCATTTTCGCCGGACTTCTGGTTTTATCGGCATTCTCACTCTCCTATTCCCAGTCGAAACACTGGCAGAATAACGAGCGTGAGTTGCATTACAAAGAAGACAGAGGCGATTTTTTATTGGTCAACGGAAAGTACAGATTCAACCGTGCTTTGTACGGAGATAACCGTGCTTCAAGAGTTGAAACCGGAGATTTGCCGGAATTTGCACTCTATCTTCCGGGAATGGGCGGCAATCTTCAGTTTGTGATTCAGAAAGGAAATTCGATTAAGAAATTAATTCAGGCTGATCAAATTGAAACACGTTACCGACCGGGTTCGATGCTGTATGAAATTAAAGACCCGATTCTTGGAACCGGAACTTTAAAACTGACCGTTTTGGCGCAGGCCAAGGAAGAAGGTTTGGTTTTAAAAATGGAAACTGTGAACGTAGATTCTTCAACAAAAATTTACGCAGTTTACGGTGGCGCTAGTGGAACAACTTTCAGCAGAAACGGCGACATCGGCGCAGACCCGGAATCCGGATTTTATCTGTTGCCCGAATATTGTCTGAACAATCAGTTTCAGTTGAATAAAAATCAGTTTCAACTCAATTATTTAAATAAGAAAAAAGAAACTCAAACCGTTTACGGAAGTTTTTCAAATGTCAGTTCATTACAGCAAACCGATGCGACGACTTTAGAAAAATTAGCTGAGTTTACTCAAAATAAAACAGACAAATATCCGATTGTCTACGCTTTGTATTCTTCACAAAAGCAACCGGTTCATATTCAGGTTGCCAAAGGAAAATCAGATAAAAATTTTTCGGATGAAGATTTGAAAAACATTTTCAATGAAGCGAAACAATCCCGTTTGACATTAACGAATAGAATTCAGCTGAGAACTCCGGATGCCGATCTGACTCAGTTCGGAGCCAATTTAGCCGTTGCTGCGGACGGAATCTGGGAAAGCCCAACCTTTCTTCACGGTGCTGTTGCCTGGAGAATGCGACTGAATGCGTGGCGTGGTGCGTACACAGCCGATGCGTTGAACTGGCACGACAGAGCGAAAGAACACTTCGAAAGCTATGCCAATTCGCAGGTTTTAAAACCCGATTTTGCACCGGTAGAAATGGATACGATGCGTCATCTTGCCCGACACGAGGAAAAAATGGGAACTTCCGTTTTTTCAAGCGGCTATATTTCCAGAAATCCGAATGACAACACAAAACCGCATCATTACGATATGAACCTTGTGTTTTTTGACCAGATGTTTTCGCATTTCAATTACACCGGCGACAAAGAATTTTTGAAAAAAATGTGGCCGACGATGGTTCGCCATATGGATTGGGAAAAACGAAATTTCAAGCGCGGTGATTTGTATGACGCCTATGCTGCAATTTGGGCGAGTGATGCACTGCAATATTCGGGTGGAAAAGTAACGCATACTTCAGCCTATAATTACAGAGCCAACCGTGAAATGGCAAAACTGGCAAAAATTATTGGCGAAAATCCACAGCCTTATGAAAAGGAAGCTGATGTTATTTTAAAGGCAATGAAAAACCAACTTTGGATTAAAGATAAAGGTTATTTTTCTGAATACAAAGATGCCTTGGGCAATCAAATTGTTCACGACAAACCGGGAATCTGGTCGATTTATCACGTTTCCGATGCATTTATTCTGAATGAATTTGAGGATTATCAAAACTTACAGTACATTAATAATTATACGCCTAAAATTCCGGTGACTGTAAAAGGAGAGAAAGATAAAAACTATTATACACTCTCCACAACCAATTGGCAACCATACGATTGGTCGATTAACAATGTGGCTTTGGCGGAAAATTTACAGACCGCTTTAGCGTATTGGCAAGCAGGAAGAAACGAAGATGCCTACCGACTTTGGAAGGGAAATCTGGTGGAGTCGATGTATTACGGCATCAGTCCGGGGAATTTTGAGCAGCTTTCTTATTACGATGCGTTTCGAGGAGAATTGTACAGGGATTTTGCCGACCCGATTGGTGTGGCATCAAGAACTTTGACAGAAGGACTTTTTGGCGTTAATCCTAATTTGTTGGAGAATAAAATCAGCATCAAACCGGGTTTCCCTAAGGACTGGAATTCTGCCAAACTGAAACTTCCGGATTGGGAATATCAGTTTACGAGAACTTCAAAAAAGACCGAGTATTTATTTACATCAAACTATCAAAATCCGGTGGTACTGGAAATGCAGATTCCTGTGAATGAGTCCAAAATCAAATCGGTGAAAGTAAACGGTAAAAAAGTGGATTGGAAGATTAAGCCCAATTCCATTCTGCAACCATTTGTTCAGTTTGAAACACCGAAAGGAAAAGATTTTAAAATTGAAATCTTTTATTCCGGAGAAGAATTAAAAAACGAAAAAACCGATTACATCAATTATATTTCTGAAAATCTTCAATTAAATTTCGATTCAAAAAAGAGAATTAAAAATATTTACGACCCACAAGGACTAATTAAAAATTCCCCTCCTCTGGAAATCGAGGAACGAGATTCGCCGAAACAAAACAAACAATCAATAAATAGTGAGGCACTGATGGAAAAGCGACCGAAGGGAGAAGACGGGGTGGTTAATCACAAGTTTGAACTTAACCAACAAGAAAGAAAAGGAACTTTCTTTGTTCAGTTTGAACAAAACGGAACAACCTGGTGGCAGCCTGTGAATGTGGATATCCGTTTTCCTTTGGAGGCAAAATGGGTAAATAAAAAATTGCAGATTCAATCCAAATCTTCCAATGTAATTAATGGAAAACTAACTGTTAATGGTTTAACTCAAACTTTTTCAGTTCAAAAAAATCAGAATACATCGATTGAAATTCCAACCAATATTTTAAGCAAAGGAACCAATTCAATTGAACTTGATTACAACGGAATCAAACAGAATATTGAAATCACCGACTGGAACATTGAGAATCAGGGACAATTTAACACCGTTTCATTAGCATCAAAATACAACGAAAAAGTGACTGAGATTTTCAATCAGAAATACCTTTCGCCAAGGATGGAAGTTCCGACTTTACAGCTTCCGTGGCAGGGAATCGGAAACTGGTGTTATCCGTTAATCACGGCTCAAATTAATGACAGCGGATTGATGAACAAAAGGAAAAACGGCAAAGTGGATTTCCTCGGCATTCCTTTTTTAATCGATAAAACCGACAAAAATATCACATTTGTGAGTCAGTGGGACAACTATCCGGTTTCTGTTGAAATCCCGGTTTCGGGTAAAGGAAAGAAAATCTATTTCCTGATGGCGGGTTCTACCAATCCGATGCAGTCGCAGATGGTAAACGGAACAATCACCGTTGAATATGCGGACGGTTCCACAACAAAACTGGAACTGAAAAACCCAACCAATTGGTGGCCGATTGAGCAGGATCTGTTTGATGACAATTTTGCATTTGAAATTCCGGATGATAAAATCCCGTACCGGGTACAACTAAAGACGGGAGAACTGTACAAAGGCGGAACTTTGAGCAAATATTCGAGTATCAAAGGGTTTACAGACCGACAGGTAGATGGCGGTGCCGCAACAATCCTGGATGTACCGATTGATCCGAATAAAGAATTGAAAACCATAAAACTAACGGCAGTGAGCAACGATGTGGTCATCGGAATAATGAGTGCCACTGTTCTTAAATAAATTTAAAAATGAAGAAAATTGCAATATATCTGAGTCTTTTCTGCATGGGATTTTCATCCTTACATGCCCAGAAGATTGACCGTAAAAAAGTGGTTCAGCGCCATAATGTGTTGAACACCAAAGCCGATACGCTTTCCACTTTGACGGTCGGGAACGGAAAATTTGCGTACACGGTGGATATCACCGGAATGCAGTCTTTTCCTGAATATTACAAAAATGGGGTTTCACTGGGAACCCAGTCTGAATGGGGATGGAACAGTTTTCCGAACAAAGAAAATTATAAGTTTGAGGAGACGCTAAAATCTTACGATTTTAATAATGACGGGCGTAAGGCCTTATACAGTGTGCAGTTGAAAGAGCCGGAACGGAATAAAGGAGCCGTTGAATATTATCGGGTGAATCAGTACCGCCTGCAGTTGGGGAACATCGGGATTGAATTAGTTAAAAAAGACGGTCAGAAAGCGAAAATTTCAGACCTGACCAACATCAATCAGAAAATTGATTTGTGGACCGGAATTATTACAAGCGAATTTTCATTGGAAGGAACTCCGGTAAAAGTCTCAACGGCTTCTTTCCAGAATTCAGATAAAATCGGAGTGAAAATTGAATCTGATTTAAATTCTCAAAACAGGTTAAAAGTTTTCGCCCGCTACCCTTCTCCGACCGGACAGTTTCTGGATGATGCCGCTTTTTACGGAAATGAAAATGATCACACTACAAAAATTATTTCCTCACAACCGACGCAGGGACTGATTCAGCATACGCTGCAAAGCACGGATTATTATACGCAGTTTAATTTTACGGAAGGAAAACTTCGTGAGGCCGGAAAACATTACTTTGTTTATGAGCCGTCTTCTAAAAACAAAACCATAGAGTTGAGCGTTGAATTTTCGGCAAAGCAACCGAAAAGCAGCAGAACTTTATTTGCCGATGCAGAGAAAGAAAGCATTTCAGGCTGGAAAAACTTTTGGGAAAGCGGTGCGGCCGTTGATTTTGAAGGAAGTACAGACCCGAGAGCCAATGAGCTTGAACGAAGAGTTGTGTTATCAGAATATTTAACCAAAGTACAGTGCGGCGGAAGCAATCCGCCTCAGGAAACAGGTTTAACTTTTAACAGCTGGTACGGAAAACCACACACCGAAATGCATTGGTGGCACGGCGTTCACTACGCTTTGTGGGGAAGGCCGGAAATTCTGGAGAAGCAGCTGGATTATTATTTCAGGACCTATGACAAAGCTAAAAAATTAGCCGAAAGACAAGGCTACAAAGGCGTACGCTGGATTAAAATGTCGGATAATGAAGGCAATGAAAGCCCGTCTTCCGTTGCTGCCTTCCTGATCTGGGAACAGCCGCATATCATTTATATGACCGAACTTCTGTACCGCAACAGCAAAGACAAAAAAGTGTTGGAGAAATATAAGGATTTGATTTTCGCAACGGCCGATTTTATGGCTGATTTTGCAACGTATGATAAAGAGAAAAACCGTTACAATTTAGGGAAAGGAGTCATTCCGGCACAGGAAGTTTTTCCTGCAAAAGATACGTACAATCCGACTTACGAAGTGGCATACTGGGACTGGGCACTGAAGACGGCTCAGCAGTGGAAAGAAAGACTGGGACAGCCGAGGAATAAAAAATGGGATGAGATAATCAATAAACTGGCTCCGCTTCCGGTTCAGAATGGCGTTTATTTATCGACAGAATCGGCAAAAGATTCTTTTACCTATCCGAAATGGATGACCGACCACCCGGCTGTATTGGGCGCATTGGGGATGGTCCCGGAATCTCCGAAACTGGACAAAAAAATAATGAAAAACACATTGGATATCGTTTGGGAACGATGGAACTGGGAGCATACCTGGGGCTGGGACTTCCCGATGACCGCGATGAATGCAGCAAGATTGGGGCTTCCGAATAAAGCTTTGGATGCTTTGTTTATGAATATCCAAACCAACACCTATCTGAAAAACGGTCATAATTTCCAGGACAAACGTCTTCGTATTTACCTTCCCGGAAACGGCGGCGTTCTGACGACCGTTGCGATGATGTTGGAAGGCTGGGACAATTCAACAGGACAGTTCCCCGGTTTCCCGAAAGACGGAAGCTGGAAAATAAAAGCGGAAGGATTTAAAAAAATGCCTTAAACAATTTCACATTCATATAGTTTTTTTTTAAGTCTGTCCTGAAAAGGGCAGGCTTTTTTGTTTGGGATTCCGGGATCGGGACCATCATTTATGCTTACCGGTAAAATGATGAATTAGCCATTGATACCATTTTCGTGAATTTTAAATAACTATTTAATATGGATATACGAAACCGTAAGAATGCAGCGTTTATATGAGAATAACATCCTGAATTTCCGGCTTCACTTTCAAAACCGGCATTTTCTGAACCTTAAGCACACATCAACACAAAAATATAATCTATTTAAAATGAATAACTTACCTCTATAATTTGATTTAATCAGGGTTATGTATCACATAACATAAATTTTTGTAACTTGTCTTCACTCATCATACGGTCTTGTTAACAGATTTTTTTAACTGAAACAATATCTTCTATCTAAAATATCATGTCAGATACACTTGAAATCAACATCAACGAAAACTCCAGGGTTCCGAAATACAAACAGATTGTAGATTCTATTCTGAACGGAATTGACGGAGGACAAATAAAAATCGGGGAAAAAATACCTTCCATCAATGAACTGAGCGAATCCTGTTTCCTCTCCAGGGATACGGTGGAAAAAGCCTACAAAGAACTTCGGAGAAGGCAGATCATTGAATCTGTAAAAGGTAAAGGATATTATATTTCCCGCATCAATAAAAACGATATCATCAATATTTTCTTTCTGATCAATAAGCCGAGTACATACAAAATGATGATCTACAATTATTTTGTCAATGCAATCGGGACCAAAGGTAATGTTGAGATGTACATTTACCACTGTGATGAAACGCTTTTCATCAACGCACTGAAAAAAAATCTTGGCGGCTTCGATTATTATGTCGTGATGCCGCATTTTCGGGACGAGCAGTCTAAGCATACAAGCTCTACCCAGGAAGTCCTGGACATGATTGAGCAGATCCCTAAAAACAAATTGCTGTTGCTGGACAATACCAAGCCCAACATTTCAGGGGAATACGGTTCTATTTTTCAGGATTTCGAACATGATATCTACAATGCTTTGGAAGAAGGCCTGGAGAAAATAAAGAAATATGAAAAAATCATTCTGGTGTATCCGGATAAATCCATTCATCCCTACCCTTTCCGTATTGTGCGGGGCTTTGAAAAATTCTGCGAGGATTTTAAGCTCGATTATGAAATTCTTGATGAAATTTATCCCGACATGGAGTTACAGGACAAGGATATTTTCATCACCATCCGCGAACGTGACCTGGTGAACCTGGTGAAACAGATCAGGCAGAAGAACCTGGTACTGGGGCAAGACATCGGAATCATTTCCTATAACGAAACGCCGCTTAAGGAACTGCTTGGAATTACAGTAATTACAACGGATTTCAAGGCGATGGGAGAATCTGCCGCCTATATGATTTTAAAGAACAAAAAAGAACAGGTAAACAATGTATTTAAATTTATCCAAAGAGATTCTTTATAAATTATTTTTTTAAATTTATTGAGCAATCGATTGCACTAAGTAACCGACCTTACTGTATGCTATTACTTAAGATCAATGTTACAAACTGAACATTTAAAATATATAAAGCTTAAAAAATATTTCATTATGATTAAAAAATTAATTTTTGCCATGGGTTTTCTGATGGTCATTATGGTATCCGGGCAGAAAAAGAATGACCGAGATGCGGTAACGGAGGCTGCTGAAAAGCTGAGATCCGCGATGATCAGCGGTGAAAAGTCAGCGTTGGAATCTTTGATTTTACCGGAGTTAACGTACGGACATTCCGGTGGGCATATCGATGACGCTACGGAATTTGTTGAAAAACTAGTCAGTAAAAAGTCAGATTTTCTGACCATTGATATTACCAACCAAAACATACAAATTGTTGGGAATACTGCGATTGTCCGCCACCATTTTTATGCGACGACTGCTGATTTGGGAAAAGCACCGGGCGATGTGACGCTGGATATCGTATTGGTTTGGGTAAAGGTCAAAAAAGACTGGAAGTTGCTGGCGAGACAGGCGGTAAAATCGGAGAAGAAAAAGTAAGTCATATTAAATTCGCAAATTTAGGTTTGCGAATTTTTTATTTTAAAACTTTATTCAATCATGGTTTTTAAAGTTAACGACAACCCGAATTGTAAGTTTTTCCAAAGTCTATCCTCTGAAATACAACAACTAACATTTGAACGAATAAATGAACGAAGAATATCCATTATACTTATTCTGAGATTCTTCCTTCGTCAGAATGACAAGCTGACTAAAATTGGTTTTAAAAAGCTACTTCACCCTAAAATTCTGCAGTTCCTCCGGTTTTTCACAGCAAACCTGCTCCATCACCTGTCTGAACTGCATTTTAAGCATTTCGATAATATGATCGCCGCCTTTGTCGCCCAAAGCTCCGACGGCATACATAAAGGTACGTCCCATAAAGGTAAATTCGGCACCGCAGCTTAAGGCACGGGCAATATCCGGACCGGTCCTTACGCCGCTGTCCATCATGATCTTGATCTGGCCTTTGTACTTTTCGCTGATTTCTTTGACCACGGCAATTGTGGATTCTCCGGCATCCAGCTGTCTTCCGCCGTGATTGGAGATGATCATTCCGTCAAATCCCAAGCGTACCGCTTCTGCGGCATCTTCATCGGAAGCAACACCTTTGATGACCAGTTTCCCTTTCCACTGGTCGCGGATAGCTTTGATCCTGTCTGAATTTAACCTGCCGGAAAACGTAGAGTTCATAAACTGTCCCAATTGCTTCACGTTCATGTTTTTATCCATGTATTTTTCCATCGTTTTAAAACTTGGAACGCCGTGTTTCAATATTTCCAGGCACCATTCGGGTCTTGCCAACGCTTGGGAAACATTCCTGAAATTCAGTTGCGGAGGCATAGCCAGGCCGTTCCTGATTTCTTTTGCCCGGTATCCGAAAGTCGGAACATCAGCCAAAACAACGAGGACATCATAACCCGAAGCTTCGCAGCGGTGGAGAATATCGTCACGAAGCCATTCTTCTCTCGGATGGTACAGCTGGTACCAGGCTTTTCCTTCGGTCAGTTCAGCAATTCTTTCCAGGCTGCTGGTCGTCACGGTGCTTAAAATAAAAGGAATATTGTGTTTAAAAGCTGCTTTTGCCAGAATTTCAGGTGCATTGGGCCACATCAACCCCTGCAGTCCGACAGGAGAAATCCCGAACGGGGCGGAATATTTTACCCCGAATAATTCCGTTTCCATATTGGCTTCCGCATAATGGTTGTTGAGGTAACGCGGACGGAGCAGAACTTCCCTCAGTTCGTTGGTATTCCGGTCCCTGTTGATGTTTTCGTTACAGCCGCCATCCAGATATTCGAAAGCGAAACGGGGCATTCTTTTTTTTGCTTTTTCGATCAGCAGTTCGAGGGAAGCATAGTTGGTATCAAATGGAAATGCCATGTTTTATAAATTAAGGATTAAGGGTTGGAGCACTTTCATCTGATAATGCTGCTGTAAAAAAGTTTCGTCTATTTTCTTGTTGGAAATCACCATCGACGCGCCCAATGCCGATCCCAGCGGAGAATGGGTTGACATCACATGGTAGTGCTGGAAATGGTGGGACATCAGTTTCATAAAGACATCGTTGTCCGTGAAACCACCGTCGATATAGATGTTTTTGATTTCTGAATTTCCGATGGCATTGGTAATCGTGTGAATCTGGAGATCCATCAATTCAATCATCAGTTGATGGTAGGCTTCTTCAAAGGTGGTGAATGAATTTAAGTCGGTTGCGGTAATCATTTTCCGCTTTAAGATAATCCCTTCAAAACGGAAATAGATATTTTTGTTTTTCATTAAACGCAGATACAGATCCTGGTCAAACTGTACTTCCCTGTGGAAACCGTATTCTTTTCCATAATAGGCACACAGCTTTTCAACCTGGATCTTATATTCATTCCCCATGAAAAAACGGGACGCTTTTACACGTTTACCGTCGATCCGCATATAATTCAGGCAGTTGTTTTCAATATCTTCATCCGTCAGGCTTTCGTCGTTAAAAGGATTCAGGGAAATACTCCAGGTCCCGGTTGAAAGCAGTAAAAACGGTTCTTTTTTACTTAAAATATAAGGGAGCAATGCGGAAGAACTGTCGTGAATCCCGACACCGATTTTCATTTTTTTATTTCTGTACGAGGTATTGATGCTCGCAGAAGTCGGGACAATAGGACCCAGTAAAGCATCGATCCCTTCTTCGTATACCCAGTCGTGATAATCTGCTTTATCGTAATCCCACAAATTGGTATGGCAGCCGATTGAAGTAAATTCCGAAACACAGATCCCGGTAAACAGATACGATAAATACTGGGGCAGATGAAGGCTGTACCGGATCTTTTTGAAGATTTCCGGATGCTTATATTTCAGCCAGAACAATTGCAGCCCTGAATTAAGCATTCCGGTCTGGGGCGATGCCGTTTCACGGGCAATTTTCAGCTTGCTTCCATGCTTTTCATAAAACAGGTCAAGGATTTCCTGATCCATCGGTTTGGTATAGTTATATAAAGGCGTCAGGACATTTCCTTTATGGTCCAGGTGCACAAAGCTGGCTCCGTATGTGGAAAAATTGATGGCTTTTACATCAAAGTTTTCATCTTCAAGCATGGCATTAAAATTATCCTTGATCCAGTTCTGCAGTGCGGCAAGATCTTCAGTGGGGTAACCATCTTCATCAGCAGTAAGAGGAAGCTCGGTATATTCACGCACCACTTCTTTGTAATTTTTATCGAATAAAAAAAACTTTTTATTGGTTTTCCCAATATCAAATACGATGGTTACCTTCTTTTTTTTGGACATTCCTGAGATGAATTAAATTTATAATAGAATGGGATTAGTTTTAGTAATGTTAAAACCATTAAGGAGTGTTTAGACAACAAAAATGCTGTAAGAAAAAATCCACTGATTCTTAAGCGGCAAGCAATGCCTGAAATCATGTTCATCTAAACACTTTCAACCTTAATGATAAAAATATAAGGATACCTATAATTAAACTTCCGGTTGCACCCGAAAGTTGAAATTATCAAAATTTAACAGGTTTATAATCCGGTCGCTTTGGTTTCAAAACCTCTTTCGGTAATTAAGTTTTCTCTTACCTTCAGGTTTCTGTAAGCCGCAATAGGATCCAATGCAGCACCGGTTTGTAACCTTGCCGCCTGTAACAACGGACGGACATCCGTTCTGTATGCGTTCTGCAAAATATCCTGAGCAGCAACCACATCATTGTTTAACTGTGCTGTTTTCAGGGCTTTCTGATCTACCAGAAGGGCCTGTGCATACGCAATAAGGATCGCTTCCAGAGACTGTAACAGATCTTCCAGAGGATCTTTGATGTTATGGCTTGCATCGATCATCCAGGCCGGATAAGGATTGTCCGGGTTATTTTCCATTCCGTACACCAGTTCATTGAAAATCAGGAATAAGGCATAAGGTTTAATAGATCCAACCGTCAGATCATCATCGCCATATTTGCTGTCGTTGAAATGGAAACCACCCAATTTACCTTTGTACATCAATGTTGCAACGATTTGTTCGATGTTGGTATTCGGTAAATGATGACCTAGGTCAACTAACGTGAAAGCTCTTTCGCCACAAGCGTTTGCCAGCATAAAAGAAGTTCCCCAATCCTGGATGGTGGTTGAATAGAAATTAGGTTCTTAAGGTTTATATTCGATGAAAAGCTTCCAGTCTTCCGGCATATCTGCATAAATTTCCTTTAAGCTTTTTTCCGTATTTGACAAAGCCGTCTGGAAATTCAGTTGCCCCGGAAAGCTTGCGCCGTCTGCCAGCCAGACGGTAAGGCTTTTGGAGCCCAGTTCTTTTCCGATCCTGATCACTTCTTTGTTATGTTCTACCGCAAACGCTCTTGCACCTTCATTCACCGCATTCAGAGAACCGAATTTATAAGATTGTTTTGCTCCCGGCTGGTCCTGGAATGTATTGGAATTCATGGCATCGAACAAAAGACCATGGGCCTCTGCTTTTTCTTTTATCGCTTTGATATCAGTCGGGATATCCCAGGGAATATGCAGAGAAACCGCTCCTGCAGAATGCGTTAAAGCGTGAATCAGCCCTACATCATCCAGTTTTTGTTCTAACGATGAAGGTTCGCCGCCGTAAGAAAACCTCCCGAATCTTGTTCCGCCTGCGCCTAACGCCCAGCTCGGAATCGCTACCTGAAAGTTGGCAATTTTATTGACAATTTCAGTAACGTTTGCTCCTGATTTTGTTAATTTATTCTGCAGAAAATCAAAGTCTGAATTAAAGTTTTCAACTTCGTTTTTATTGTATTGTTCAATAGTATCTTTTCCTATAATCATAGTTTGATTTTTAAAGTTTTAAACTGAAAATTCAGCCTTAAACAAAATTTATTTTAAACCATCAAGAATTTTTAAGGCCATAAGTTTTATTAAGAGAAATAAATCTCATCAGACTTACATTTGCCTGCACGTATTAACTTTACTTAATTCCAAGTTATTCTTAATGGTTTAACTTTTTATTTCAGATTAAACCGCAATTTAATCATTATCTATTTTAAAATTACCTCGGGAAAGCATTGGCCATTCCTCCGTCTACATTGATGATGTTTCCTGTGCTTTTGTCTAAAATAGCAACGCAGGCAAATACCCCGTTGGCAATATCTTCAGGAAGGATGATTTCATTCAGTAAATTTCTTTTTGCATAAAATGCAGGCAGTTCTTCCACGGTAATTCCGTTTGCTTTTGCACGGCCTTCCGCCCAGGAACCTTCCCAGATCTTGCTTCCTACGATGACGCCGTCAGGGTTCACCACGTTTACACGGATCTTATCTGCGGCCAGTTCTGCGGCCAGTAATCTGGTCATGTGCTGTTGCGCCGCTTTTGCAGTTCCGTAGGCTACATTATTAGGGCCTGCTACCAGGCCGTTTTTACTTGCAATGTTAACGATGTCTCCTCCTAGACCTTGCTTTTTCATAATTTCCACCCCGCTTTTCGCCATTAAAAACTGTCCTTTTACCAGAACATTTTCCAGCAGATCCCAGTCTTTTACCGTAGTATCCTCCAAAGATTTGGAAATCGCCAGGCCGGCAGAATGAACGATGATGTCTACTCCACCGAAAGCCAACACCGCTTCTTTAAATGCATGGGCAATCGCTTCTTCATCGGTTACATCACACGGAACGGCAACCGCCTGGTCTTTGCTGTATTTCGCCGTCACAGCATTTACCGCTTCCTGATTAAGGTCTGTGAAAACAACCACAGCGCCTTCCTGAACCATTTTATCGGCAATCGCCTGCCCGATTCCGCCGCCTGCGCCGGTTACGATCGCAATTTTCCTTGACAGCGGCTTTTCTTTCGGCATTCTCTGAAGCTTGGCTTCTTCCAGCAACCAGTATTCGATATCGAATGCTTCCTGTCTTGGCAGTGAAGTGTACTCGGAAATTGCTTCTGCACCACGCATTACGTTAATGGCATTCACATAAAATTCGTTGGCCACACGGGTAGTCTGCTTATCTTTTGAGAAACTGAACATCCCTACTCCCGGATAAATGATGATCACCGGATTCGGGTCACGCATGGCAGGACTGTTCGGATGTTTGCAGGTTTCGTAATATTCTTTGTATTCTTTTCTGTATTGTTCGAAAAGCGGAGTCAGTTTTTCAAGGACAGCTTGAGCATCCGTTAAATCTTCATTCTTATCCAAGGTCAACACCAAAGGCTGGATCTTTGTTCTCAAAAAGTGATCCGGACAGGAGGTTCCCATGGGGGCCAGGCGCTCCAGATCGTTGCTGTTGATGTATTCCAACACCGCTTCACTGTCGGTAAAGTGGCCTACCATCCTGTTTTCAGAGGAAGCCAGACCTCTCAGCAAAGGCATCAGCTGAGCCGCTTTGTTTTTACGTTCTTCAGCGGGAAGCGATTCCACTTTCTGCCCTCCGAAAACCTGTCCGTTTTCTTCTATTTTTTTAGCGATATATTCAGAAGCCGTTTCGATTACTTCCAGACTGTTGATGTAACATTCGTACGAAGTATCTCCCCAAGTGAACAGTCCGTGGCTGCCTAAGACAATTCCTCTGATTCCGGGATTATCGGCTAAGCATTTTTCCAACTGTAAACCTAAATCAAAACCGGGACGCTGCCAGGGCACCCACCCCATGGTGTCTCCCCAGATCTCTCTGGTCACGGCTTCGCTGTCTTTAGCGGCAGCTACTGCAATTAAAGCATCCGGATGAAGGTGGTCGATATGTTTAAACGGAAGCAAGCCATGCAGCGGCGTATCAATAGAAGGCGCTTTGCTGTCCAGGTCAAAAATACAGTGATCAAACAGGCCTACCATTCTGTCTTCGTCTGCCAAACCTCCGTATACATTTTTAAGGTTTCTCAGTCTTTCCGTATATAATCCGGCGATTCCTTTTCTGGTCAGGGTTCCGATGTCGCCCCCTGAGCCTTTCACCCACATGACCTCAACTTCTTCGTTGGTTAACGGGTCTTTTTCAATGGTCTTGCAGCTGGTGTTCCCTCCGCCGTAATTGGTAATTCTTAAGTCTGCTCCTAATATGTTTGAACGGTATAAAAACAAAGCCACCTGGTCATCCCCAAAAGAGGCAGCTTTATTTTCGTCCCATAAATAATCTACGTATCTGAATGTTTTTACGTTTTCCATTTGTTTTCTTTTGTTTCTGAATTTTAACCCAAATTTAGACTGTAGTAATGTGTACAGCATCCCGTACTATACTGCTGAACCGATTATTTAAAGATCATTTAACAATGATATTTATCACGTGCGTCCAGCGGTACGGTTATTATCATAAGGTTAAGATTGATTTGATATTTTTGATGGTGCTTGGTTTAGTAATGATTAGTATCCGGGAAGCTGGGTCAGGTTAGGGTTATCCACCAACGGATGTCCTGCAGAAGCGGCCGCAAAAGGAAGCAGTTCTGTTTTATTCGGTACGAATCCGTAGAAAAGACCGTCTCCGTTACCTTCGATCCAGGTTGGATACACGCCTCCGTTTTCAAATGATCCGGTTGGTTTCGTGTAAATAATATTACCGATCTGAAGCTGATTGAATCCTTCAACAAACCCGACGGCTTTTCTTGCGTTCCCGTTAAATGTACTGGTGTATGCCTGGAACATGTTCACGGGATACCATTTGTCATCAGCCGTTGAAGCCTGTCCGTTCGCCAGGGCTATATCTTTCAACGTTGTCTGATAGGCTGCATAGCCTGATGAATTGGCAGGAACGGCCTGTACCTGTGCGATCTGTGCAGGATCTGTTAAATCAATATAAGTAACGGCCAAGAACGGATCTCCGTATACCTGTGTATTTTTGTGATATTTGTAAAGTCTGTAAATTGGCGTTGACGCAAATTGGCCTGTGCGGCTGGATAAGTTTTTCATCGCCTCCTTTGTCGCATCAATTTCACTGGCGAGACGGTTCATCCTGATTAAATCGGTGCGAAGCATAAATTCATCTGAAAATTCCCACTTACGCTCCTGGACAATAGCCGATTCGAAAGCCTGCTGCCCGCTTGGTATGGCTAGCGAGCCTATCCCTGCACGGTTTCTTACCTGCTGTAAAGCAGCAATACCTAATGCAGTAGGGCCTCCATTCAAATAATTCTGTGTTTCTGCATACATCAATAAAACATCAGCATATCTTATAATCGGGATATTCAGGTTACGTGCATCTGCCGCCTGGGGCTCCACGCACCAGGAAATCCTGAACTTGCCCGGCATAATACAGGAATACGTAGTTCCTACATCTACCCAGGTATCACTTGCATTACCTGTTCTTAAGAAGTACACACTGTAAGACGTCGTAGCAACATCCCTTCGTTTATCTGCCGGATTAAAAGACAGGTAATAACTCGGAAGGATAAACTGCAGGGCTTTACGGGAACCGTAAGTTCCCCCTCTGGAACCCGGATGTGCATACACTCCGAATGCTGAATTGGTATTAGGGCCGTATTCAGCGATGTGCCAGAGCATTTCCTGGTTGACCGCTGAAAAATTCCTTCTGTCAAAATTAAACCAAAGCGCTTCAAAGCCGCTTTTGCCGCCCTGGGCCTGCACCAGACTGTTGGTGCCGCCGGTGATTACAGAAGCGGCCGCTGCATCGGCGATCTGGTAAAGCTGCTGGACTCTTGCGTTATCCGGGCGACGGGACATGGTACCCGCTGCTCCGGTATTCAGGTCCCAACGGAGAGAATATCCCGCTGCATACAAAGCAATTCTTGCTAAAAGTGCGTTGGTCGACTGTTTGTTAAGCCTTTCCGGTGTCCCGTTGGAAGCCGGCATATTGCTGATGGATTCCTGGATATCACCAATTACTTTATCATAAATCACATCACGTGACGTACGTTTCGGATACAAGGTATTGGGATCATTGGGATCTGCTTCTTCCAAAGGGATCCAAATGGCAGGCACGTCACCGTAAACCCTGATCAGGTTATAGTAGCAAAATGCACGGATGGCTTTTGCTTCTGCCAATAACGCATCACGCTTCGGGCTGGCCGGCATGCCCGGTAGCCGGCTAATCGCAATGTTGGTCCTTTCGATCACCGCATACATGGCAGCATATATTCCTGTCACGGTATTCGGCGTATAGGCATCATACTGGTAGTTGGCAATATTGTATTTGGAATTATTGGTTGTTCCGTCTTCGGCAGAATGGGTAACGGTATCTCCTGCCCCCAGCTGGTAGAACATCTCTGTCGGAACCAGGCCTCTGTAAAGGCCCTGAACAAATGCATCCGCGGTTTCTATATTGGTAAAGACCGATTCTGTGTCGGAAGAGTTATAAGCAGGCTGATTTAAAAACTCGTCGCTGCAGGAATTGATGCTGAGCCCGCCGATCAGAATAGATGGGATTATGATTAATCTCTTAATGAAATTGTGTTTGTTAACTATATTATTCATGACTGAAACAATTAAATATTAAAAAGTAAGGTTGATACCCAGGACATAACTTCTGGATCTTGGAAATGAAGAACTGTCATATCCCGGAGTAATTGTAACGCCGCCGGCTGCTGAAACTTCCGGATCATATCCTGAATAGCCCGTAATGGTGGCTAAATTATTAACCGTTGCATAAATACGTGCATTGGTCAGTTTTACGGTACTTAAAAATTCTTTAGGAAAAGAATACCCCAGCGTAACCATTGAAATTCTTAAATAGGAACCGTCTTCAACATAATAGGAAGAAGGATACGTGATGTTAGCCGTATTGGTATTGCTTAAGCTCCAAAGTCTTGAGTCTTCGTTAGGGTTAAGTTCTTTTAATCTTTCCAGATTGGTTGTTGCCTGGCCGGTATTAGGATCAATAAGATGATAGTAATTATCCCCGAATTCTGAAGGCACATTCTGGAAAATCCCGTAAGGGCTCAGACTCTGTTTGGTGGCATTATAAACATCACCTCCTACGCTGAATTTCATAAACACCGCCAAATCAAATCCTTTATAAGAAAAATTATTGCTGATCCCTCCGATAAAGTCCGGCGTACCGTTCCCTATTTTCACTAGTTTTCTTGTAAACTGGTCCCCTGCTTCATTATCGGCAGCAAATTTCATATCTCCGGGTTTAGGAGTTCCGGACGAAGGCTTCACCACACCGGGTTTCAGGATAAAGGTTCCGTTCGGACCCTGGGTAAAGTCATCAGTCGTATAAATTCCCTGGTAAACATAGCCGTACATATCCCCTAATTCTTCTCCAACGGTGGCATAATATGTGACCATCCCGGCTCTTCCGCCCCCTGCATTGAACGGTCTGAAGGTTCTTCCCTCATCTAATGAGAGTACTTTTGATTTATTAAATCCGATGTTGGCATCAGTAGACCATCTGAAATTTTCAGATTTTAAATTGATAGAATTTAAGGTAAATTCCATACCCGTGTTTTTCATGGAACCTACATTTTTAAACTGGGTTTTATATCCTGTAGAGGCAGGAAGTACGGTCTCCAGCAGCATGCCGCTTACATTGTTGTTATAGAATTCACCGGTCAATTTAATCCTGTTATTAAACATCGCTAAATCCACTCCTATGTTGGTAGATTTCATTTCTTCCCAGTATACACTGCGGTTACCCAGAACACTGTTCGTTACTAAAGCCAAGTTACCTACTGTATTATTGGAAGGATAATCCGTACCTACTACATTGGTTCTGAATACATTATTCGGGATACTGTTATTTCCCACGATCCCGTATTCAAATCTGAACTTCAAATCATTGACATAATTCTCAATTTTAGAGTTTTTCCAGAAACCTTCTTCGGAAACCCTCCATGCCGCAGCTACTGATGGGAATACTCCATATTTTTTATCCGTTCCAAATTTTGAGGAACCGTCTCTTCGGACAGTACCTGTTAATAAATAACGGTTATCATAATTATAGTTTACACGTCCGAAATAAGAAATTAAAGCATTTGATTTCCTGTCTGTACTTTTATCGGCTACGGTGGCATTTGATATATCATCTAACCCGTAATTTAAAATAGACGGGAATTTTATCAGCCTCATACTGTTACTTTCATTGTTGTCATAAACAATTTCATGTCCGATTAACCCGGTAATCTTATGTTTTTCGCCTAATGTTTTATTATAGGTCAAAGTATTGGTAATCTGGTATCGATAAGCTTCAGCATTTGCAATGCTTCCATTGATTCCTGTATTGATAGGGTCTGTAAGAAAGGCACGGGAATTTTTATCTGAAAATGCTGTTGACTTACTGTTCGTCCAGTTATAGGAGCCCGCGGTCCTGAAAGTGAAATCTTTCAGCAGATCAAATTCCAGCCCGACATTAGCCAAAAATGTCCTGTTACGCCTGTTTTGGGTGGATGCAGCTGTTTCGATGTACGGGTTTTCTGTATCAAAACTGGAATCTAAAGCAGAAAAGTCAGGGAAAGTCTGTGTATTAAACAACTGATCTTGTGTAAACAAAGTTCCTCCCGTAATAGGCTGCTGCAATATTTTCTTCATTCCGGAATATTCTCCCCCGCCGTTTGTAGAATTGGAAGTAAACATCGAACTGAAATCCAAACGGATGCCTTTATATAATTCTGAATTGACATTGGCCCGCAATGAATTTCTGGTTTCGCTGAAATTCTGCAGTAAACCGTCCTGTTTGTTATAATTATAGCTGATGAAGGTCTGGGTTTTATCGGTACCTGCGGAAACGCTTACGTTATGGTTCTGCGTAAGCCCTGTCCCTCCCAGCATTTTTTCCTGCCAGTCCAGTGCAGGGGCCGATCCGTACCTGTTGCTGATCCTGTTGTAGGCTCCGGTATAAAACCCGGGAGAATCCGTTCCCAAACTGTTGTCAAATACATTGCTCCATTTGGTGGCTCCGCCTCCCAACTGGGCCAGCTCATACTGATATTTCACATACTGCTCTGCACTGGAAACCATATCCAGCTTCTTCGACAGCATGTCAAATGACATAAAAGAATTATAGTTGATGGTTACCCTCCCCTTTTTTCCGGTTTTTGTTTTGATAACAATAATACCGTTGGAACCACGGGCACCATAGATGGCGATGGCGGAAGCCCCTTTCAGTACATCAATGCTTTCAATATCATTAGGATTGATGATGTTCAGTGCATTATCGAGCTGGAACCCGTCCACAATATACAACGGTTCCGTACCCTGGGTTATGGAAGCCCCTCCGCGGATCGTAACGTTTGCGCCTGCTCCCGGGGCACCGCCTTGCGTAACGATATTCAGTCCGGATGCCCTTCCCTGTAACGCCTGCAAAGCATTCATCGCCGGTGTTGCCGCCAGGTCTTTTGCAGAAACCGAAGCGACCGATCCTGTCAGGTCCGATTTCTTAACTTTACCGTAACCGATGACCACTACTTCCTCAATATCTTTTACATTATTTTTTACCGTATCGTTTGCCGCCTTTTGCCCCCAGACAAAACTTGTTGAAAGCATAAATGCAGGAAACACGATTCGCTTTATGTTCTTATGTTTAATTATCAAAGACATATATTAATTTTTATTAGCATTTAAATATTTCACAATGTACACTGTTACAAAAATTCCGGCATCCTGCCATATCCTGCATTATACAATTCATAATTTATCTTAATTATTTACATTAATTTATATTAAAAAAGGAATATTACAATCATTTAAATAAATATACACCTATAATATTTAAAATCCTATATTGAAATTACACCATCAAAATGTGGAATTATCCGCTATTCCGTTTCACCGGAATATCAACCGTCAGCAGAAAAAAGACACTGAAAAAAATCAGTGCCTTACAAAAATTGAACTATATAAATATGAATGAAACTTTAAATGATACAAACGGAACCATGTTTTCTCTACCTCAAAGAATTTCCGTATCCTACAATCAGGATAGAAATAAAGATGACCATCATTCCCGCCGTAATGGTGGCAACGGTTTTTTTTGAGACGCCCTTCCATTCTTTAATAATGATGCCCCATAAATTGGCAATGAAGATAATAAAGGCCATATGTAAGATCCATGAGCTCGGCCCGTTCCCCATCTTGCTTTCTCCCATTCCGTAGAAAAAGAACTGCAAAAACCACATGGTTCCTGCCAGTGCGCAGAAAATAATGTTTTTTACCACAGGGACATTTCTCCTGGTATAATCAGCATACGATTTATTTTTAAAAGCCAGGTACAGGCATCCGATCAGATTGACTGCCATTCCGCCCCAAAGGACCACCACATACGTGACATTATTCTGAAAAAGGAATTCCCCCTGGTCCGGATGGGTAAGCTTCCAGGCTTCGTTGGCTACATGGGCCATCGGCTTTCCGGCTTCCAGTCCGAAATTAAAACAGGCACTCAGGACGCCTGATATGATGGAAACAACCAGGCCTAACCCGAATTTATATTCCGTTTTTACCGGGGTGCCGTGAGGATCTGCAGATTCGGTCTGCAGTTCTTTTTCCTTCATCATCCCCGCTTTTCCGCTGATGATAATCCCTATCACACAAACAAAAAGCCCCAGCAATACGAACTCCCCCCATGGACTTGACATCATCAAACCGATGGTATCTTTTCCCGGCTGCGGGGAAAATTCATAAAAAACGGAAGGAACCAGTGATCCGAAGACCATGCAAAGCCCTAAAATAATGCTGCTCCCCAGCGCAACCCCTAAATAACGCACCCCCAGGCCATACGTAAAACCGCCGATTCCCCACAGCGCGCCGAACAGAAACGTCAGTCCTAATATGGATGAACGCTCACTCATGATGATCTCCCAAAAACCGGGAATGGTAAGAAAGGCGGCCAAAGGCGGAACAATGATCCATGAAAAGACACCGCCAATCAACCAATAGGTTTCCCACGACCATCCTTTTACTTTTTTATACGGCAGATAAAAACTCCCTGAGGAAAAGCCTCCCAAAAAATGAAAAAAAACCCCTAATAGTGCATTCATAAGTATCGTATTGGTTGAGTCTGAAAATTAGCAAGATGTAATCGATTGCGCATCTTGTAGTGTCATGTAAAACAGTTTGAAAAAGTAATAAAATTAAAAGGAATCCGCAAGAATTGCTTAAATGCTTATTTTTAAGAACCTTGTACGGATGTCATTCTGTTTCAGACGGAATTTTTCTTCCGGAATTTAACCCTGTGTTTAACTTTACAAGTAGATATAAAAAGATCTGCTGATTTTTAATGTTTAATTTGAACGGTAAGTTTATAATCCCGGTGACTTCAGCTTACCATATGTGGAGGAAAAACAAAAACCTAACAGATTTTAAAAATCCGTTAGGTTTGAGTAGGGTACTGTAAAAATCCCATACAATATATAGATTGATTCATAAAATCTACGCTGATCCGCGAGAAATCAGTCTCAAAATTACACCGCAAAGATTCTGTAAGTCGTTAAGGTTTTGCTTCGGTTTTTAGAAGGGTACTCATTAAACGCCCCCGGCTTTCCTTAATATCTTTAAGCTATTAATACTCTTAACGGTTAAATATTTTACTTTAATTTGTAAACTTCACTCCCCGCAAGCAACAGGCACCCTAAACCATAGTCTTCGAAATCGGGTTCTTTGCTTACAGAAAGGGGCTGGCCGTCTTTCGGTTCTTTCCCGGTTCCCTGTACCCAGCCTAAAAATCCGTTGGGCTGCACAGAATCTTTGGCGATGGCATTCCAGGCTTTCACCAAAACCGGCAGATAAGTTCCTCTGTCGATTAATCCGTTATTCACACCATATGCCATTCCGTAAACGAAAAGTGCTGTTCCGGTCATTTCCTTTCCTCCGAAATTGTTTGGGTCATGCAAGCTGACATTCCAGAACCCGTCTTCTCTCTGAAGCGGAAGCAAAGCCGCCAGAAGATCTTTATAGTCCTGTAAATATTCCTGGTAATGCGGATCAGATTTCGGAGTATCCTGTAAAGTTTTCGCCAGAGCGGCCACTACCCAGCCGTTTCCTCTGCTCCAGTAACAATCTTCGCCATTCGGTTCTTTATATGGCGGAACGAAGCTTTTGTCTCTCCACCAGATTTTGTCTGCCTGATTGTACAACCCGTTTCCTCCGTGCTTGTATTTGGTGTAGGCATACATTTCGTAATTTTTATCAAAATATTTTTGCTCACCGGTGATCCTGCCCAGTTTTGTAAAAATAGGCATTGACATTTGCAGGGCATCGATCCACCACCAGTCATCTACTTTCGGAGTGGCAATCATGCTGTCCATTGAGGCTTTAACCGCTTTAATTCTTTCAGGGTGTTTCCTTCCGTCAATTTCGTAAAGGTCGATGTAGGTTTGTCCGCAGGCCTGATGGTCGGCATTTCTTGTATACGTTCCGCGCATCAGGTCCCATTTATGGTGATTGGCCCATGACATTGCGTAATCATAATATTCTTTTTTCGGATCCACTTGGTACAATGCCATCAATCCTTCATAATACACCGCTCTTGTCCAGAGATTGCTGGGCCACACTTTCTTGCCGACAATGTCTTTCCCGGTGTCCGGCCATTTGTTCATGAAATACTGATTGGCTCTTCTTGAAACTTCCAGAACCTCTTTTTTATCGGGAATTTCAATCTTGCTTACAGAGTTGTGTTTCTGAACCGAACAGGAAGTCATCCCCCCGATGATCAGTGCAAAAAAACCTGCTGTTAATAATTTTCGCATATTGTTTATTTTATATATTTTTTCAGTTCGCTGCCTTTCAGTTTTTTAATCCCTTCTGTCACCAGTTCAGCGTTGAGAACGGCGCCCGCCTCGTTGGTATGGGTATGGTCTTTCGGGAAGAAAGCTTTTACCTTTTCGGCTCCCATTTTTTGATATTTTTCAATAACCATTTCATTTAAATCAATAAAGTAAGCTCCGGTTTGTTGGGCGACTTCCTGAGCCCAGACTCCGTACTGGTCTTTTTCAATTTTGCCTTTCTCATCAAATTTATTTCTTGGAACCGGCGAAACAATAATGGGAATTGCCCCTTTGGATTTCGCCTCATTCGCATATTTCCTCATGTAATGCCCATAGGTATACACCGTCTCATTCACTTTCCGGATTGGGTTGTAGATATCTTTTGACTCCTCTCCGATTCCTTTAATCGTCCCTCTTGCCCTTAACGTATCAGCCAGTTTGCCGCCATCGTTGTGACCAAACTGCATCAAAACGTAATCTCCTTTTTTAATCGTTTTCATCACCGAATCCCAGCGGCCTTCCGTCAGGAAAGTCCGGCTGCTTCTGCCGCCTTTTGCATGGTTTTGAATCTCAATTTTTGTCGTGTCTAAAAAGAGATTCATAAAACTTCCCCAACCCCAAAGTGAATCAGAACCTTTTCCCGAACCGTTTTGTACCGTAGAATCCCCGATAATATAAAGGACCGGCTTGTCCTGAAGTTTCTGAAATGACGCTCCGATAAGCATGATCAAAGCAGCCACAGGAATGATGAATTTGATTTTCATTAATGATTTATTTTTTTGGAGTTATCGTTTTAATATCCGGTTTCGGCATTCCCTTGATCGATTCATCCAGGTAATAATCAGTGTGCGGAGGCTGATTGTAACCCACATTTTGCCACACAATGCTTAATCGGTACTGCGGATTGTGCATCAGAGTGTACAACCTGTGTTTTGTCGGAATTGTTGTGGAAAAAATCCTCAATTCCTGATTGTCGGAAGTTCTGTACATGACTTCTTCCCGCCAGTCTCCGAACAAATCGGCAACCAAAGCCGGATTTTTCTTGGTTCCGTTGTTTGATTCACACTGGAAATCTTTAGCATCAAAAATTAAATTGGATTTCTCGTTTTTCCAGTCCCATTTTGAGACATTGGTTCCGTCTAAAATTTCGCTTAAAAAATCGCCGTCCCAGTAGATCCCCATATTGGCCGGTGGATTTTTATCACTGATTTTTTTTCCTTGGGTATCGTAAATTCCTTTCAGCCCGGCTCCGGCGGCCCAGGATTCCGAACCTTCATAACGAGGGTCGATATTCAAAGACAATCCTCTTCCCGGACCCTGATACTTTCCCTGTTTACTGTAAACGGTAGACGGTAATTTCCATAAAACTTTTCCGGTTTTCCCGTCTCTGAAATGCGCGCCCGCATCATCAAACCTCTCCTGAATATCAAAAATCTCCAGCCCCGGATTGGATGGGTCGAGATCTCCGACGTGTAACGCATCGCCATGGCCAAAACCCGTGCTGTTCAACACTTTTCCGTCATCATCAACGGTCATTGCACCGAAAACAATTTCATCTTTTCCGTCGTTGTCGACATCCGCAATGGTCAGGTTATGATTTCCCTGTCCGCGGTATTTTTTATTTTCTTCTGAACTTTCGGTATCAAAAAGCCACCGCAGACTGAGTTTTTTATCTTTATAATCCCAGGCTGCAATCGCCGTTCTGGTGTAATACCCTCTCGACATCACCACACTCGGCGTTTTGCCGTCGAGATAAGCAACCGCTCCCAAAAATCGGTCAATCCGGTTTCCTTTGGCGTCGCCCCAGGTTTCGGTCATCTGTTCATCGGTCGGGTTTAAACTGCCGGCAAATCTTGGAA
The DNA here is from genome assembly GCF_000430845.1 of Chryseobacterium gregarium DSM 19109. Lineage (GTDB taxonomy): Bacteria > Bacteroidota > Bacteroidia > Flavobacteriales > Weeksellaceae > Chryseobacterium > Chryseobacterium gregarium. The sequence goes on from NZ_AUMU01000003.1 coordinate 344,212, forward strand.
CCTGGTAATTGACCGTATGAATTTCAGCGCCGGTCTGACCGTCAAAAACCGTCAGATATTCCGGTCCTGAGAGAATCATTCCGTTTTCGTTGACGTAATTTTTTGCCGGGTCGCCGATGAATTTCCCTTCGCCGTCCCTGCTTCCGTCGGCGGTTTTCATGACGATTTCCGCTTTGCCATCCTGGTCTAAATCATAAACTAAAAACTGCGTATAATGTGCTCCTTCCCGTATGTTTTTACCTAAATTAATTTCCCACAAAAGCTTTCCGTCCATGGTATAAGCCTGAATGACGGGCGGGTCGGTCTCTCCTTTCTGGCTGTTGTCTTTGGACCTTCCGGTCTGATGAAGAATGATTTCGTATTCACCGTCACCGTCCAGATCGGCAACTGATGCATCATTGGGCGTGTAACCCTGTGGTGTTCTCAACGGAATTGAAAAATAGGGTTTCTGATTCGCCCTATAGTTGGCAGAATCCATGTCTACCGACTGGTCCTGCGTGTTTGATTTGACGAAATACGTATAATTCTTTGCTTTGTCAGCAGTTTTATCTAAAAAATGAGTCTCATTAAGAAGTGGTTTTCCGTTCAGCTTTTTGGTAACATTATTTTCAGTCCGGTACAGATCAAAATGGGTGTTCTGAGCTTCTGTGCCGAGCAACCGCCAGCTTACAAAAATACCCGAATCTGAAGGCAGGGCAACGATTCCTCGTTTCAGGTATTCCATTTGTCTTTGGGCAGAAAATATCTGTGAAAGGAAAATGGAGGATGTAATGAAGATATATTTAATTTTCATATTTAAAATCTCTTGCTTTTATAAGTTTTGGCTAAAGCCTAATTTGAAGAAGCATTTCTTAAACGGGCTAATGCCCGTTACTATTGATTAGTACACCTTACAAGGATTTTTTGCGCTGAATCTCTCGCAGCCCGACTTGAACGGAGCTCTTTTTGTGAGGAGGAACGACGAGCAAAAAAGCGGGAGTGGAAGGCGGATTAAGCTGCCCAAATAAATCTTCTCAGACAGATTCAACCGATCGCACTTCTACTATTATTTTCTGGAAGTTTGCTTCAGCAACCATCTTACCCACTCTTCAGTGCCCTGGTAATTGGTAAAGTCAGCGGGTAATTTTTTGCCGTCGATGTACTCGTTGTAGCACCACGGGTCTCCCAATGCGAAAACCGTCCCCTTGCCGAATTTTGCAACCGCTCCGATGTTTTTTCCTTCTGCCGTTAAAATAGCTTTGGCAGGGGATTTCACGTCGATGGAACTCACCTCTTTCATATACAATTTCTGCTCAGAGAAAATTTCATTGCCGGCCGGAACCACCACTTTTCCCTGCTCGAATTCTCTTTTCTGGACGCGGTTATAGCTGTCATCATTGAAATGAATCCCGAATTCGCCCGCCAGTTTATTGAAATGTTCGAATTCTGAGTTGCCGTTGTCGTTGCTCATTAAGACCAGAACACCCCCTTTCTTTACCCAATCCGTCAGGTTCTTAATGCTTGCCGGGTCTATCAGATTGGCCTTTCCGCCATACGCTTCTTTGTCAATATCCGCATCCACGATGATATAAATATGGGCGTTTTTCAAATCCTTTTTGGTCGGAGCCACTGTCAGCGTACTGATTTCTGCACCCTGTTTTGTGAAGATTTCGCCGAGCAGCGAAAACCCGCCGTTGCTGGTGTCGTTCCAGGTGTAATGCCAAGGTTCCAGGATTTTGGTTTCCTTGTTTTCCTTTTTTTCGTTATTGAAAAAGTTGTCTAAAACAACTTTCGGTTTCTGCTGGGCATTGGAAAAACCGAACGTCAGCAAAGTTCCTAATGCGAATGTTTTTATGATATTTTTTGAACTCATTATTAATGATTTATTTTATTGAATAAGTGAATTTTCGATTTCATATTTTATTTAATCTGCTTTCCTGATAATTTTCAACGCAAAGTTCGCAAAGCTTTTTTAAATTACTAACTGTTTTTAAGTTGCACAAAGGCGTTCCACTTATAGAAGAACACAAAGTTCAATTCATTACTGATAATCATTCAGATCATTTTGAATAATGAATAGGAATTAATTGGATTTCTCCGTCCAGACCGGAAGGCTGAACTTTCCAGTTGGATGCATCAAATGGCTTGTAGTTAATATTCACAAAATTGATTTCATGGTAATTCCGCCACTGGATTTTCTTCCGGTCCATATCCCGGATTCTGTTCGCCATCAGGTTGCAGACTTCAATCTGGATGGTATTTTTTCCTTTTTTCAGGTATTTCCCGATGTTGATTTCAAAAGGCAGGCTCCACACAATTCCGGCTTCCCGGCCGTTGACCATCACTTTTGCGCTTTCGTAAAGCTTATCAAATTTTAAAAGATAGTCGTCGGCACTTTTCTTTTTCAACTTCAAAGTGGTCGTGTATACGCCGGTTCCTGAAAAACGCTGCGTGGAAACATCGTCGGTGAAATTCGTCCAGGGTTCCGGTTTCTTGATAGTTCTCGATTCCGGAAGTTCGGGACCGCCTTCTCTGAAAGCCAGTTGCCACGGTTGGTCGAGAACAATCGGTGCATCCGTTTTTTCCGTGTAAGACCAATTGCGAATTGAGGTGTAAATATCTTCCGTATTTTTTATAATCAAAGATTCTCCTGATTTCAACTGAACCCTGACTGAATTATTCTGAGTTTCGGCAAGCCCGTAATCTCCGTTTTCCGGATTCATTAAAGTGACCTGTTTACCGATAAAATTTAAAGGGATGTTTTGATTGATTTCCTTTGAAGTATGATTGACAATGTAATAATATTTCCCGCCGTCAAACTGTCTTCTCACAAACTTTAATCCCATGTCGGTCAGTTTTTCCCTTTCGATTTTTAAGTACCCCAAAGCTTTTGCCACGTCAGAACTCAAAACGATTTTACCTTTTCCGACGTTGGCCATTTTCACATTGCCGGCCTGGTTTTGAAACGGAATCCGGCTCCATAAAGCTTTTAACTGCGTTCTTCTTTTCTCCACTTCAAAATTTCCGGGAATATCTTCCGGCTCATTCTGAAAAATAACGGATGCTCCGTCTTGAGCCAGATCCAGAATGTTTTTCAAGGTAGATTCCGGCAGATATGTCAGTTCAGGAATAATTAAAACCTGATACGCAGAGCCTTCCTTCGACACCTTAATTTTCTGATTTTCTGACTTCGATTCGCCTATCATTTTATCTGAAATCATATCAAGCGAATAACCCATTTTACTGAGTTTATTCATATTTTCATACATCGGGGTCGGCACTAACCATTTTTCAACGTTATGAACTTTGAACGTCACGTCCTTCCCTTTCGGACCCGCCCATTGGTCGTAAACCGGCCAGTACATCAGCAGTTCGTTATCCGATTTTCCGCTTTGCAGAACAGACTGCGTGCGTTCGATATAAGAATTCAATCCTTTCAGATGCGGCCATAAACTGTTTTCAGGAACGAAATTTACCGACGCATAAAACAGCCATCCCGGAAACTTCACATCCGCCGGTGTATACGTCGTTCCGTGGTAAAAAACGTGGTTGATTCCCGATAAAAACACCTGCTCCACTTCAGGTTTTGCCTGTGACCACGAAGTTTTAAAATGCTCGGTCAGCCAGGTAAAAGTTTCGTTGGAAGTTAATTTTTTACCGGTCACATTCGCTGCCGAAGAAGCAAATTTCAGCATATTGAAATCCGGCATGTCGGATTTCTGAATATCCGCCGTACCTCTTTTCAGACCCGGAATCTCAAAAATCGAACTTCCGAAAGTTTCAGATTCTGGAATGTCAACTGCTGCGTACAAATCTAGCAGATTTCCCGGAGAACCGTGTGCCTGGTTGGTATTTTTTGAGTTTTTGGAATGGGCCCAGTTGGTGAAATCTTTGGTGAAATTGTTCAAAATCAATTCGCTCAGCGTTTCCCGGTAATCCGATTTTACCCTTCCTGCAATTTCATTTTCTTCGTTGCTCACGAGATATTTGATGTACGGACTTAAATCATAGCCTCTTCTTTTCCTGAATTCATTTAAGAAATCCGGCGTCCAGTCGGCACTGTACACCTCATAACTGTCATTGAAAAAAGAACGGATCCCGTAGTTGGAATTTCCAAAAGCCTTATCGAAAGCTTTCAGGTAGCCTTTGGTGGCATCCGGCGAAAAATGGTCTAAGGTATACCCTTCACCACCCGGCGCGGCACGTTTTACTTTTTGCAAAGTTTTTCCCACAAAAACGGCGTAAACCGTCCATTTCCCTGAACCTGGTTTCCAGTTTAAAGAGCCGTCAGCATTTACTTTATCCGTTAAAACAACCGCTTCGTTTTTTTCATTGTAAGCGGTTACAATATCCAGTTTTATGGTTTTTAAAATCTTTTGTTTTTCATCTTTCAAAACGATTTTATCTGAAAATTTTTCGCCTAATGCTATCGTGTAGGTCTGAACAATCATTTTCGTGGCTGCATCCTGTTCATCTACCTTTGGGCCGCCGATGGGCCAGCCTGTCCCGACCGACATATCGACGCCCATATTCAGGCTCTTCGCTTTGCTGGTCGTGAACCGAAGCATTTTCATCCATTCCGGAGAAAGGTAATTGATATATTGTTTTTCAAAACCTTTTGCGCCGTAAATCGGCACGATTTCCACACCTCCGAAACCCGCCTGGTGTAAAGTGGTCAGTTGCTTGTCCAATCCCTTTTCGTCGACGGCATTTCCCATCCACCACCAGCGGGTCCACGGTTTTGCGGTCTCGCTGGTTTGCGGCCACGGATTCTGTGCGGACAGGTTTCCGAAGGCAAAACAGATGAGGCTTAATTTAACAATATTTTGAATCTTCATTCTTTAATTTTTTAATTTCCATCAGGCTTCAAAGATTCCATAAAAATGCTTTCCGGCCAATGGAATCTTTTAACGGCATCGGGTGTATTGGGATCGAAACCTTTGTAATTTTTGGAAATAAATTTTTTCAAAGGCAAATTCTGGTCAACTATGGATTTCACCACACATTGTGCCAGTTCGTAAGCGCCGTACGCGTTGAAGTGCGTATCGTCCGCCAAAGCGGCCGGCTGATTGGGATATGAATTTGCCGGATAATGCACAAATGCTTTCTTTGATGCTTCCGGTCCCATAGCTTCGAACAGGGTTTTGCTCAAGGCATTTAAATCGATTACATCCACTTTTTCCTCTTTTGCAATTTCCCGCATCGCATCAGGGAAATCATCCAACGTATTGACGATTGTGTTGTTTTCATCAAAAACCCGGCGGTTCATCGAAGTGACCAGAACCGGAATCGCCCCCAGTTCTCTGGCTTTCAGTATCCACTCTTTTAATCTTTTTCGGTAACCGGATTTTGTGCTGTTGCCGGCTTTTTGGTCGTTGTGCCCGAACTGGATCAACAGGTAATCTCCCGGTTTTATTGTATTCCGGATTTTATCGATCCGGTGGCGGTCTTCAAAGGCTTTCAGGGTTTCTCCGCTTTCGGCATAATTGGCAATCACCACTTCATCCGGAACGAAAAAATACGGCAACATCTGTCCCCACGATGCCCAGGGTTCATACTGCGCATCCACAACCGTAGAATCTCCCGTCAGGTAAATGGTTTTTGCTTTCTTATTGGGTTGAATGATGACCGAACACACTTTCGGGGCTTGGTCATTAAATTCAATCGTCAGCAGGTTGTCCCAATGCAGGTATTTTCTTTCTCTCGGTTTTAATTTGACAATTCCGATCTGAGTTCCGTCCTGATTCCGGATAATGCTGTCTTTGACGTGGACGGTGATTTGTTTTTCGACGATTTCGCCCTGTTTTGTTTTCACATCGTTCAGCATCAGGCGGCGGTTTTCGACCCGGACGGTTGTTTCAGATGTTCCTTTGGAATCGCCTAAACTTAATTTCACATCATAGTTCCCTTCAGGAAGTGCGACTGAAAAATAAAATGGCTTGTCACTTGTAATATAATCTCCCGTCAAGGCATTTCTGCCATTGTCAACCGATTTCAACCCGGAAATATCCATAAAACCGTAACCGGTTTTCTGATCAAATTTTGAGGTTGACGTGATGGGAATAAATCCGTTTTCGGTTCTGTCATTACCAAAATCAAACTTGAAACTCATCTGTTGCGCCAACAAAAACGAACCTAAAAAAAACGTCAAAAATGTTATCCGGTTCTGCATCTTTAATCGGTTAAAATATTTTCTTTCGGCATGGTAAACTGCTTATTTTCGTCGCCCAGATCCGGCAGGCCGAAATAAAAATACAAAGTTCTTTTGAATGTTCCGTTCAAATGATTCGGTTCACTTTCCGGGCCTAAAGTTGAAGTATCACTATTAATATTAAACGCCAGAACCGTTCCCAATGGCGGAATGGCATCGAGGAAAGAAATATTTCCTGTCGGCAGTTTTGGGTAGCCTTCAGCACCGTAAATTCCGTAAAAATCAAAAAGCCTGACGAACATTTTTTCTTCTTTGGTTCCCACCGTTATTTTTCCTTCTGCGGTATTGAGCTGCAGCCACGAAACCTCATCGAAATAGCCTTTAAATTCCGGATAAATCCACGGTGAAAAACCGGTTCGGGTAGCGTTTCTCAGGTTTTGCCAGACGTCATAAGTTTGTCCCTGCAAACGGTTTTTCCAGACGTGGTACGGACCTTTTCCAAGCCATTTGGCACTGATGACATAATTTTCGGGATAATCGAAACTTACGCCGGCAAACGGGTAATCTCCCGAAAGTGCATATTCATAATTCAGTTCTAAAATTCCGTTTTGATTCAATTTCCAGACTGCTTTTTTTCCGTCTTTGTAGGAAATCTGAATCACCTGATTTTGTTCCTCCGGAAAAGATTTGATGGATACTAATTCCGTTTTTCCGTTCACGAAAACAGGCCCATTCCGGAAGGTCATTTTCTTGCCTTTTCTATCGAGAATAACCGACTTCAATAATCCGTCTTTTTTTCCGAATGAAAATTCTTTTTCGTCTGATTTTAAAATAAACAATGAATCATTTTCAATAACCGAAACCGGAAATTCTTTGATCAATGATTTCGAAAACTGTTTTGATATTTTTTCATTGGAAGCAATTTTCCAGGTCCAGGTGTAGATTTCTTTTCCGAAAGAATCAGTTGCAGTCAACATTAAACCTTCACTTTCTTTCCAGCCTGAAGGAAGATGGAGATGGATATTTCCTTTCTCAACCGGTTTGATATCCGGAGATTCTGCTTTTCCTTTTTGAATCACATCAAATCCGGATTCAGGTGAAAAAGGTGTTCTGAATTTCACCAGTTTCCATTCAAACCGGCATTCCTTTATATTCGTAAAATGATATCGGTTTTCAACGGGAATGATTCCGTTAAAATCATCCGGCAACGTTTTCAAATCAATTTTTACCTGACTGTAAATTTCCCGGATGGCATAAAAGCTGCCTTCTTTTTCACGGTGCGGACCCACCACTCCGTCCGGCGCATTAATCGCATTAACATCCATCTGATTATTGAAATCGGTTCTCACCAGGCCTTCGTCTGCAAACGCCCAAAGAAACCCGCCCGCACCTTTTTTGGAATTCCAGTGCAGTTCCCAGTAATCGGCTAAAGAAGTTCCGCCACCGCCATCATCTTGTGCGTGCAGAAACTCGGTCGGCATATAAATATTTTCGCCTTCAAGTATTTTTTTTGTGCTGTCATAATCTTCGTAATGGTTGCAGTCGATGCCGTTGAACGCATTTCCCGGCTTGTGGTGCGCATGAATGACGGGACGGCTGGACAGGTCATATTTGGCATATTCTGCATCCAGATCAAAATTATGCCCGCCTTCGTTTCCGTTGCTCCAGAAAATGATGGAAGGATGATTCGCATCTCTCGTCACCATTTCTCTGACGAGCTTTTTACCAACCTCTGTACTGTATTTTTTTTGCCACCCGGCGAGTTCATCCAAAACATATAAACCCAATGAATCGCAAAGCTGAAGAAACGATTTATTAGGCGGATAATGCGAACAGCGTACAGCATTCATATTCATTTCCTTGATGAGCTGAACGTCCGTCAAATCGATGTTTTTGCTGACCGCCCGTCCGGTTTCAGGCCACCAGACGTGGCGGTTGATGCCTTTCATTTTGATTTTCGTTCCGTTGACGTAAATTCCGTTGCCTTTTCGGATTTCAATCGTCCGGAAACCGAATTTTTCTTCGGTGTGGAAGACATTTCTTCTGTTCTTATTGAGACTGAATGTCGCTTTGTATAAATTGGGCGTTTCGGCGGTCCAGAGTTTCGGATTATTAACGGAAAACTGGAGCCGTTTTAAAGTATCTCCCTTTTGAATGGTCACCTGAGATTCGCCAACGGGATTATTCTTAGCATCAAAGATTTCTACCTTTAGGTTATTAACTGATTGGATTCCTTGTAAATGAATATCCGAACGGAAAGTTCCGTCTGCCTTTGCATCAATGGCTGTTGATGAAATATTTTCTCTGGGAGCGGCTTCCAGATAAACCGGCCTGAAAATCCCGCCTAAAACCCAGTAGTCCGCCAGGCGTTCTGCATTGTTGACCGATTTATCAGCAGACATTTTGGAAACTCTGACTTCCAGAATATTTTCTTTTCCGAAGATTAATTTGTCTGAAATATTATATTTAAACTCATAAAAAGCGCCCTGATGAATTTCTCCGGCCGGTTTGCCGTTGATCTTCACTTCGGTGTCGGTCATCGAACCTTCGAAAACGATGCTGACCGATTTTCCTTTCCAGGAATTGGGAACTGAAAATTGGTGTTTGTAAAGCCCCGCTTCATCATTGAATTTAAAATTCTTGCCGTAGGTAACGTAATCCCGTCCGTAGTTGTATGAGCCGAAACCCTGCTGTTCCCACTGTGACGGAACCTGTATTTTATTCCAATTTCCTGATTTTCTTCCGCCAGTTATCCAAAAATCCCATTCTTTGGTATGCTCAGAATCTGTCCCGCTCAGGAATTGAATTTCCTTAGACTGGGCATGCAGTGCCTGTGAACAAAAGCATAAGAGAACGAATATTTTGGTAAAACAACTCATTTTGCAGCAGTATCGGAATCGTCTTTTTTGTCGTAAGATAGCGTAAGAGAAGTGACTTGGGTAACATTTACTTTTGTTTTCTTCAGATTTTTAATCGCATCTAAGTTTTCCTCTTTAGGTTTTACTGCTTTTATCTTCAGGTTTTCAAATGTAAAATCTGTCAACTCATACAAATCTGATTTTTCAATATCAAAAGCTGTTTCACAACTGATGTCAATATTTTTTAAGGTAATATTGTTCGCCAGTCCTTTTTTTGGTCTTTCTTCGCCTTTCAAATCAAAAAACTGGTTCCAGCCTTTCACATACAGGAATGTTTTTACATTTCCGGTGATGTTTTCAACCGTAAGATATTCGTAGTGCTGAGGCGTGTCCGGACGCATTTTCAGGTGTAATAATCTTGACGCATCTTTCACTTTAGAATTTCGAAGAATCACGTTGTAATTGTGAATCGATTCGCTACCGCAAGTCAGAACGCTGTGGCAGAATCCGAAGCTGTTGTCTTCGATCAGGATGTTTCTGTTTTCGCCGTTGTCCAGGTCTTTATCGGACTTCGGGCCTTTTCCGCCTTTCAGAGCAATCGCATCGTCATTCACCGACATATAGCAATTTTTAATCAGGAAATTAGTACAGGCATCGATATCAACCGCGTCGGTACTTGGCGCCTTTACCGGTTCTTTCGGAGCAAGAATCGTCAGGTTTAATAATTTAACGAAATCACTCTTATAATAATGCGTGCTCCAGAACGGCGAATTTTTAATGGTAATTCCTTCCACCTGAACATTTTTGGAATTGGAAACGTAAATAATCCTGGGCCTCATTTCATCCATATTGGTGCATTTGGGGTTCCACTCGCGTCTTTTCCAGAACGATTTCCAGAAACGGAGCCCGTTGCCGTCAAGCGTGCCTTTTCCTGAAATCGTAAATCCGTCCAATCCGTCAGCATTGATTAAGGCCGGAAAGTATTTTACGGTCTGTCCTTCCATTCTCGTGGTGACTACCGGAAAATCATTGATGTTGTCACTCCCTTTTAATTTTGCGCCGTTTTCCAGATGCAGGTGCGTTCCCTGCCTGAAGAAAACCGAGCTGATCAGGAAAGTCCCTTTCGGAACCACCACCACGCCGCCGCCGTTTTTAGCCGCCAGATCAATCACCGCCTGGAGCGCTTTGGTCTGAAGAATCGTACTGTCGTTCTTCATGCCGTTGGCGGTAAGGATGTATTTTTTGCCTAATTTATTGATGTCGGTCGGTTTGTTTTCTCTGAACCATTTGGGGATTGCCGTTCCGTCAGGGAATTTGTCCTGGCTTTTCAATCCGTTCGAACATAATGCGAGAATCAATAATGACCAGACAAATCGGGATGTATTTTGGAATATCATATTTTTTATATTGCTGTATGACCTGATTTTTCTGAATATTTATTTACAAAACACAAAAATCAGTAAAATAACTTTCAATTACGCTCACCTTAATTTATTATAATGCTCATTTTTAACGCAAAGTCCGCAAATATTTTTTGCTGCTCAACGCTGCAAAGTTCGCAAAACGAAATTTCGCCGGTCCAAATAAATAAATTTATAAATTGAGGCAAAGGCGTTCTGCTCAGCAAAGAGCACAAAGGCTTTTCCATTAATATACATCAGGGACCACCATCAGGAAAATTATTCTTTATTTCATTTTCATAAAAATATACATTCTGAGGACGTACAGCATCCTGCTCTTTCATGTTGAACGTTTTTAAGATGCTTTTGACTTTAATAAAAACTTTCAAATTCAACCGATTTTCATTAAGTTTACCTTTCTCGTATTAGATGAAGCTGAAAATAATAATCATGAAAGTAATATCAGTAAGACAAAATCCCGAATATAAAGAAAAAGCAATTAATTTTTTTCAGAACAGCTGGTCTGAAATTTCGCCCGTTATCTATGAAGATTGCATATCGAACAGTATTGATGCGGAACAGGCTTTACCCCAGTGGTATTTATTGGAAAAAGATGAAGAAATCATAGGCTGTGCAGGATTGATTACCAATGATTTTATCAGCAGAATGGATTTGTATCCGTGGCTTTGTGCCCTGTTTATCAATGAAAATGACAGGGGAAATAATTACAGTGAACTTTTGATCAGTAAAGCTAAAGAAGATACAAAAGATTCAGGATTTAAATATCTGAATTTATGTACCGACCACCTTGGGTTTTACGAAAAATACGGTTTCAGATATATCGGAAAAGGCTACCATCCCTGGGAAGAAGAATCCAGGATTTACCAGATTGAACTTTATGACCTTCTCCCAAAAAACTGGAACAATTAAAAGTAGAGATTTTTCGAGAAATAATTAAATTTAAATAAAGAAAAGTCTAATGAAAAAGAGCAGA
>NZ_KE387264.1:0-1709 GCF_000430845.1 Chryseobacterium gregarium DSM 19109
TGGAGAATCTGCTTATCCAGGCTTAGGTCGGCTACCAACTTCTTGAGTTGACTGTTTTCTTCCTCTAATTGACGTAAACGCCGGAGTTCTGTAATCCCCAAACCTCCGAATTTCTTCTTCCAATTGTAGAAAGTGGCCTCACTTATACCCATCTTACGACAAACTTCTTCGACTTTCACTCCTGTCTCAGACTGTTTCAATGCAAAAATAATCTGACTCTCTGTAAATCTGCTCTTTTTCATTAGACTTTTCTTTATTTAAATTTAATTATTTCTCGAAAAATCTCTACTTTTAATTGTTCCAGTTTTTTGGGAGAAGGTCACATTGATTATGTAATCAAGAAAAATGGAGAGCCCATTCTTATTATAGAATGTAAGCATTGGAAGGAAAAGGCGGATGCGCATAATTCCCAACTGCACCGGTATTACCATGTTTCCAAAGCCCGGTTTGGCGTGCTCACCAATGGCCATACCTATAATTTTTATGCAGATTTAGAGAAGCCGAATATCATGGATGAAAAGCCGTTTTATACTTTGGATCTTGCCAATCTTAAAGATTCCAGCCTAAAGATTCTGGAGAACTTTACCAAAAATGGTTACAATTTAGAAGGCATCTTAGATTCGGCGGAAGCCCTGAAATATATCAAAGCCATACAAAATGAGTTTGAAAAAGAACTGATTGAGCCATCGGATGAAATGGTAAAGCTACTTGTTGGCAAATTCTTTGATAAGCCTATGACTGCTGCACGACTGGTAACCTTCAAGGAATATACCAAGCGTGCATTTTCGAATTCTATTAATGAATCCATTACTGACTGAAAGTAAAATCGACATAGGAGTCTGGAGCGTTAAGAAAATTAAGCCTGTGAGCGTTAAAAAAATTCTACTGTCCGAAGTGCGAGACAAATAATGTTTATTCACCAAAAAAATGATTTCGCACAAGTTTTAGAATTTTTAGTGAACAGGGTTCATTTTTAGCGGAAGAATCCAAGTCTTGATCTTTTGGTTCTTTTGCATCAAGGCAAAAGAACTAAAAACCTTTCCCAAAAGTTCGGCGACCAGAGGAAAGCGCATGATTTAAAGAAAGTTTAATAAAACCTATAAACAATATGACAGTATTCCTTTATGAAACTGACCATTCTAACTGTTAACCACACCACGACCTTAAACTTTTAGCGTTAAGCAAATTGAAAAGGGTAGGCCGCAGAAAAAAAGTTTTATGTCCGAAGCGCGGCCGTAATAGTGATCAACACACCTACAGTGAATCCGCGCAAGTTTAAACTTTTCAGCGCGGGCTCAATTTGTAGCGTAAAAGTTTTAAGTCTTGATCTTTTGGTTCGTTTTGTATCAAGACAAAATGAACGAATAAAAATAAAAATAAAAATAAAAAAAGCACCTTCCTAAGGTTCGGCGACCCGGGAAAGCGCATGGTTTAAAGAAAGTTTAATGAAACCCAGAACAATGAAAAATGCCTTCATAAAATGATGATGCATACAGAAATAACAACACCGACTGCGAGTAAAAAACGACCTAAAAACTTTTAGCGTTAAGCAAATTGAAAAGGATAGGCCACTAAAAAAAGTTTTATGTCCGAAGCGCGGCTGCAATAGTGATTAACAGACCAATAGCCAATCCGCGCAAGTTTTAAACTTTTCAGCGTTGGCTCAATTTGTAGCGTTTAAAAGTTTTAAGTCTTGATTTTTTGGTTCG
>NZ_KE387264.1:2749-351267 GCF_000430845.1 Chryseobacterium gregarium DSM 19109
AACCTAACGGAAGTGGTTCGACGACCAACGGGAGTCAATTTTAAACTTTTCAGCGTTGGCTCAATTTGTAGCGTTTAAAAGTTTTAAGTCTTGATCTTTTGGTTCTTTTGCATCAAGGCAAAAGAACAAATAAAAATAAAAATTAAAAATAAAAATAAAAAAAACTTTCTCAAAAGTCTTGTGACCATAGGAAAATATTTTAGTAAAATAACACTTGTAATTAGGAAATCTCATATTTACGAAATATTCAAATAAATAAGCTAAAAATTAACAATTATTCAATGTTAAAAATTGATATTTCCGGACCGGAATAACCTGCCGGAAACGCCCTTTTTTCCGGGCATTCTTCGACTCTTCTTCGGAAGCTCTTCGGAAAAACCCCCTGTTTTCCGAAGCCGACCCGAAGAAGACCCGAAGTGGACCCGAAGAAATGCCGGATATGACCGGTTATAGGCTGCCAAAACCTGCCAAAACCTGCCAAAACCGGACACAAGCTGCCAAAACCTGTTCAGGCCATGGCCCATTCAAAAACCGGTGATACCTTTGTTCCGGTAATCCAAAAAAAGCAACCCCATGGCACCAACCCCAAAAATGATCCCGGCAGATTTTCAGGAAAAGCAGGAATGGCAGCAGCCACCAACCAGCACGGACAGGACTTCATCCGGAGCAGGCCCAGGTGCCGTCCGGACGGGGGACCGGATTCCGCCGGCCGCTGAAGAGCATCACCGCAGCCCACAGCCCGGAAAGAGGATCTGTCCGATGTGGCAGGATCCTCCCGGCAACGGACAAAGCAAATGCGGCCTGCTGCGATAAAGCTTCAGCCATGTCTGGAATCTTCGGAGTGCCTTCTGCCAGGACGGCTTAACGGCAGACCGTACGCTGCCGGATGAGAATGACGGCAAAGAGTTTCAGGACTGACCCGGGCGGGCTCCAACCATGCTGAGCAGGCACCGGCTTTAACAGCGCTTACTTCGGATGTAATACAATACTGATTTAGTTTAATCTCCATCTGGAAGGGTGGGGATTTTTTTGTACGGTTCCCGGATCCGGGGGGTATGGTCAGCTTAAAGGTTTTAGGTTCTTAAACGCATCGTTTTGCCTGATTTCGGTCCTTTTGGACTCCTTATGAGGGATGAGAGGGTTTGACAGGAATGGCGGCAATACAATAGCTTTACATCATCCGGGATGAGGCTTAGCTTGGCAGAATCATAAGGCTTCTGCCCAGACAAACCTGGAACCAGTTTTTCATTTCCTGCCCACAAAGATGCTCCATTCTGTCATTGATTTTTTAGGGGCACGCTCTTTAAAAAGTCCGGTTTTTTACGTTTAAATTCCCAAACATCCATGATTTTCATCACAAATTGATTACCGTTTTGATGCGGATCGGGACCCAGGGATAGAAATAGGGGGTCTTAGAACCGAATTTGTGTAAAATGGGTTCACAAAATTATTTTTTTAACTCATGGTGGCCGGGCCGGATTTTAACGGGTATCCCATGGACTGTGATTGAAATAAATTCAAAAATTCATTAAAAATAGTATAAATTTAAAAATGGGGTAATCTTACTTTTTTATTGTTGATGTTCTTTTCTTTTTTACCCGCATTGCAAAGCCGGGACCGGTCCGCGGGCGGAACCGTCAAGCCAGGCCAGGACAAAAAGGGTTAAGGAAAACAAACCCGCGGGCGTTCACTGCCCATCATCCGGATTCATCCACCCGTTTTTTTACAATGGTTTCATGGGGCTCCGCCATGATGAAGCCGGATCAGGAAATTGTTGTCAAGGCATTTCAGGATAAGTTCAGTTTAAAAAATGGAAAATATTTCATCAGGCAATACCACTTGGGAGGGGGGCAAAAAAAATTGGAGATGTTGCTATGGGTTGGTACACATCAACGGAAACAAATCCCAACTCTCGTCAGGATTTTTATTCATTCTTCAGTTTTGTATTTTATCCGCTGCAAACAAAAATCTTAGTATGCCTCAGTTTTTAGACAGAGCTGATATTAAAAGCGGTAGCCGATACTCACTCCAAACTTTGCAACCACGTCATGATCTGTTTTGTCTGCATTGAACAGGAGCTTTCCGTAACCTGCGTTGGCTTCAAAAACCAATCCTTTTTTTGTGACGAGCTTATAACCCAGACCGGCCCCCAGGGCAACATCAGAAACCTCTTTATTTTCAGTGAAGGTCAGGCGGTCTGCTGAGTATATTTTTTTTCCGTCAGTGGAAGTGAACATTCCGAATCCTTCGGCAAAAAAACCGGAAGCGTATTTCTTCCCGAAATAGTATCTATAATACGGGGAGACGTAGTAATTCATATCCTCATTTTTTGTGTCGTCATAAACAAAAAATGCAGAAATCCCGAGTGATGAATGTCTGTTGAGATGGCGTTCATACCCTGCTTCCACAGCACCCAATAACGGCGCGATTAAATTGATTTTAATTTCATTGTTTTTCTGATAAGGGTTTGCATCAGTTTCATTTTGAGCCCTGACCGAATAAAAAGCAAACAAAATAATGAGCAGTAAAAAGGTTTTTTTCATAAAAAATTAATTTAAATTATTTAAGCGCAAAACTCAAATAATTCAATTTAGAACGGGTTTCAAAAGCTTAAAAATGGATAAAATGGTACTTATTTGCTGGTGTTTTTGTACTCATTGGGGGTCTGGCCGGTTACTTTTTTAAAAGCATTGTAAAAAGTTGTTTTCGAAGTAAACCCGGATTCTAATCCCATGGTCAGCAAAGTATAATTGGAATACTCCGGATCCCATATCATTTCCTTGACCGCTTCCACACGGTATTGATTGATATAATGGGCAAAGTTATCTCCCGTGATGGTATTGACAATCTGTGACACATACCCCGCACTGATGCCAAGCTTTTCAGCGACTTTTTCCCTGTTTAATGTACTGTCGGTATAAATGTGCTCATCTTTGCAAAGCCGTTCCAGTTCCTGAAAATAAATATTATCTGCTGTGATCGAATCCTTATATGCCATTGGGCCCGTAGTACTGTTACCATCAGCGCTTTCTGCCATCTGCAGATTGTTATCCGAAGAACTCAATACATCAGTATTCAGCAATGTGTAGATGGCCTCTTTGTTCCTGGCCAGTTTATATTTGTAAATGCCTATATAAGCAGTCCAGTGGATGATGAAGGTGGCAAATAAAGCCAGGGCACTCATCGTGGAAGAAATGTCATAGTCAAGAAGCAATCCGGCTAAAGCGGTAACAAGCCAAACCATGAGCACTAACGAAACCATCGTTAACAGGGTAAGTATCCAGTTTTTTTCCTTCGGATCTTTTAAGCGCCTTATCATAAAATAAGAGTAACCCGGAAGGAATGGGATAAACGTAACCGCTAAAAAAAGGTGAAGCAAACCAAATATTCGGAGGATCCCCATGCCTGCCTGGGAAAAAGTATAAACCCCTGCAACATGGTCAAGGTCATTTATAACATTAAGGACCGCGGAATAGGCAAATGGAATAAAACACCAGTAGTTTTTAAGTTTGCTTTTTCCGACAGTATCCGTCGTCCTGTTTTTAATAAACAGGAATATAAAAGCCGGTATCAGGAATACCCATTCAATATTGTCTATAAAATGCAGAAGAGGGCAGGAGGCAAATACATGCTGAACCTCGAAAACATGCATGATCAATTTAATGGAAAGGGCAAACAGCAAACAGGCTAAATATTTATTCGAATGGCTGTTGAACAGGGAAGATTTTAAAATAACGAAGCCTAATACGATTCCCTGAAAAATGGCAATATTTAAAAGTGTTGTATAAATCAAATTCTTAATATAAAAGTTGGTTTAAAGCTGTGTTTTGCTGTTCATCATTTCTGTTGCGAAAAACAAAATTGCGATGATAATGACAGGTTTAGGAATAAAACAGATTTCTCATCGTGCTGTGTTTTTTTTGATAGCGATGCAGGGCATATCAGGTACCCGGAAATTTTTATTCCATATCAGTTTTTTCAGGTTGAATAATGTTTGCAATAGTACACAAAAAATCGATACTTCTGTTATGGTTGTTTATAATTTGCAGATTATTTTGGGATGGCTTTATTAAGCTGAACAGACCGTCTGTCTGTGCGGTCATACAATCAGGTTAAACTGCCCGGTTTTTTTAAATTAATCGGGTACAGGTATCAGGGTTTCTGAACTTTCTGCCCGGTATAAACACAGGGCTAAAGATACGATTTAACCTCATGACAGGGTGACTGCAAAGGTACAATAGAAACTCATTTTTTATTTCGGACCGGTGGGCAGGCATAGCAGTTCCTCTATTCAGCTTACGCTTTATCAGAGCCGCTTTGCAATTCCCAATCCACTAAGTGATTATCCAGATAGAGTTCAGACGGAGTTCCGGAATGCAGAGGTGCGATATAATTAATTAGAATGCCTGTCCTGTGGATAATCCAGGTTTTTCAGGGGATGATTTTAATAACGGACATCAGCAATACAGCCGGTTATGTTCTTATCCCGTGAGATTTTGGGCATCCTTATTCGTTATTTTAAAATTTACATACGGTTGTTTATACAGCAGTTCAAAAGGCAGTCTGCCCTGCGGTATTGCCTGTCCGCGGATCATATATCCGTCCTCTTTTTTATGAATGAACTCGCCTGCATCAGACGTTTTGGAATAATCTGTTGCGAAGTGGGCATTTTCATTTTTCAAATACATCTGTATTTCATCAAAGTTTTTGTCTGTAATGTACAGTCGTAAAGAACTGTTGATGCCGGTTACAAATTTAAAATCAAATTCCCGGTTTAACCCTATGACAAGATGGGGCCAGTTTTTGATCATTTGTGATTGCAGGATTATTCCGTAATGTTCAGTTTCATAATTAAATACGCCACGGATAACGGAATTTCCCAAAACGGAATTTCTGAAAATACCGGTCTTTAATTTCGGGCCGGCGCTAAAAATACCGAAAAGAAATGCCAGCAGCCATGAATTGTCAATTTTAAAGTATTTACAGCTTTCTTCTGTGCTTAAATCCGCATGCGGAAATAAATAATAAAGCGGGAAATTTTCAAATTTTAAAAAGCCGGCCGCATAATTACATAAGACTGCGGGAATCTCATACACCGAATCATCGGTTGACAGCTGCATCAGGTGGGTCGTATTGTTTTGTTCCTCTATCAGCCGGTTTAAGGATAAATCGTATTTCCATTTTTTGAGTTCCTGCAGAACTTTGTTGTCGTTCATGATCATAAGACGGCCCAGCTGCCATGCTGCGGCATACGTCATATCATACATTTTGGTGTCCTCATTAAACAGGATCAGATGGTCTGCATGGTCCGGCACATCAAGGTCTGCAGAAGTACCGCTGCCCTTGTCTTTTATAAACGCATCAAGATCAAAACGGTATTTCCTGTTGACAAAAGGGCCCTGATACCAGGAAATCATTTTGCCTCCGCCCTTAAGCTGATGCTCCAGCGGGACTTTGGCAATGTTAAGCAACTGGTTGGCAGCCTTGTTTTCTGTTACCAGATCCGTTTTAAATGCCTGTATATCCAGCTCATGCAAAAGCCCTTTCAGGGTTTTCCCGTTATATTCCAGATACTCAAGAATATGATTGTTTTCCTTCTCAAATTCTTTTTCGTTTTCTTCAAATGCCTGCGTTATAATCTCATTGTTAGTTCCTGCCGTCCTGTCTTTGCTTTTCTGTTCAGGGGAATCCGCTGAATCTTCATGTGTCAGCTGCTGCTTATAGCTGTCGAATCGTGCCTTTTTTTCGTGCAGGAACTTTTCGTTTTCCCCGATCAGCCTGAGCAGGGTGCGGTAGGATGGGTTGTCTATATGGCTTTCTATTACCGTTTTCAAGCCATCATAATCCAATACTTCAGAATCTCCCACACCGGCAAACGTTTTAAAGCCGGGATGGTTTTTCATCTTTTTTGTATCGATCTGATATAATTCCGTCCCGATTGACTCAAACGACCATTCATTCAATACCAGGCATGAGGATGTTTTAACCCCGGTTCCGGATACCATTCTGGACTGCTCATTTATTTCGACATAATAACAGACAAAGGCGCGGTAGTCCGTATCAGGCTCCACCATGCGGTGAGAGATAAGGATGCTCGTCTCTTCGGGTAAGTTCAGTGCCGATATTTCCTGATGTTTCTGAACACGCACATGGGCCAGCGAACCGATCAGGTTTAACGGCGGAGCAATTTCCGACCCCTCCTCAAATTTTAACAGGGTAATGGCCTTTTGTTCCGATTCCAGAGAATCTGTTAAATAATCGGTACTGCTTTCTTTCGTGATGACCTTTTTTTGTTGAAATTCTTCCTCTTTTACCAGTACCAGAAATAAATAAGGCAGCGTTTCCCCGTTATAAGTACGCCTGTATTCCCACGGCAGCGTACTTCGTCTGAACTGGATATGGGGAAATACTCCGGCATAATTCCCTTTTCCCTTATTGATGGGATACATGGCCAATATCTCGTTTTGAGGAATCAGATAGTTATATCCGGCTACATGAAACTCTGTCTTCTGCAGATTCCCTGTATTCAATTCGTTTTCCAGAAAAGCACTGACCGTATATTTTCCGGCCTGCACGGTTGGAATATGCGACAAACCGATCCCTATTTCATTTAGCTCATTTCCCATATTATATAATGCTGTAGGTACCCGAAATCATTTTGTAACGGTATGTTTCTATGTTATTTTCCAAATCCGATACATCGAATTCATCCTGTTCTATAAGGTTTAATCCGTTCAGGATCCCTTCCTGTCTGAAACCGGCATTATCAACCTTTTTTACAGCACAATAGCCAAAAGCATCTTCATAAGTCTTTATGGCGGTATCATACAGGGAAACGGGCACAGACTGAACCGGAATAGCGGTCTTTGAAAATTCTAACCTGATGCCTTTGCAGACATTTTTTAACAGATTGTCATTTGATAACGCTTCTTTATCCGAAACGCTGTTGGTATCATTCCAAATCGATCTGGCTGCCGATTGGAGGATTAATTCATTGACAAAAGATGAAAAATCAATTTTTGTATCACCAAGCATCACTTCCAGGTGCAGAATGTTCGTCAGCGGAGGCGAATCGGAATATACCGGATAGATTTTATGATTGACCGGTCCCGTACTCAGCCCGGTTATCCCGGTTACCGGGATCGCGCTGCTTATATCCAGGACAAAATCTTTGGGGTTGACGACGATTTTTTGAGAGCCGTTATCCGTGCCGGTCTTTTTTATAATCCCTTTTGAAATATGGCAGGTTAAAATTTTATCCGTATCGTTCAGATAGGCTTTTACAAAATCCGGCAGAAGCAGTTGAGGTTTCTTTTTCTGTCTGTCGCCGAAATAGGTTTCCAGTTCATACCCGGCAATTTTAATCACTGCTTTTCCTCCGAAATTGGGGCCTGCCACCAGCAAATCAGCAATGATGTTCTGTTTGTAGCTGATGCTGAACCAGCCGATACCGACCCTGAGTTCTATGAAAAGGCGGCAGGCGATTTCCGCTTCGTAATAAAACGGATTCCACCGGATGATAAAGTCTGCCCGGAACTGGATGGCAATGTTTGCATACAGTAAGCCGCCTTCATATTTAAAGATGATTCCGGCTTCTATTCCGGCCATGATGCAGCCCGGTGTCAGCGCATAATATATTTTGCCGTAAATATTTACGGGGCCTAAATTCAGATCAAAACCAAGCCTGGGGATATCGTCCGGATAATGGGAGGGTGCTTTAAATCTGGGGTGATAACCGCCTGCGGACAAAACGAAATCGCCGGCTTCTTCACCTTTAAGCCACATTCCGAAAGCAAAACCTCCCGTGAGCTTCAGTTCAGGAAGCAGAACATAGGATTTACCGGTAAGCTGCCCTCTTGCGATAAAAACACCGTCTTCGAGATCTGCCCTCAGGGAAAATGCAAATTCGATATTGTACACCCCTTTCAAAAACATGGCCGACAGGCCCAGCAAATTAACAGAAGTCCTGTTTCCGAAGGCTACGGCCAAAATCCCTGTGGTTACTATAATTTTATAGGTATCAAATTTTATCCCTGCGACAATGACGTAGTTATTGTCTTCGGCCGGTATATACTTGTTTAAATCCGTAAATATTTTCCGGATACTGTCTCCTTCCTTTAATCCTCCGTTTTTAATGATTTTTACTAACGGAAATTCTGCAACTTCTGAAATATCGGGCATCACAAAACTCCTGTTCAGGCCAAAGCCCAGCGCTAAGCCCAGAATATTAAAAGACGGGTCTACGGGAATCGGTACCCCCAGATATCCGAATGCAAACAGCGATGAATACGTTTCGGTTTTAATGTATGAGCCGATGGCAACGATTTCAATCTTTCCCATTTTAAAAGTAACGAGGCCATTGTAGGTTTCTGTCTTTTCCGTCTTCCCGTCAGCCTTTTTTACTTCTGCAACTTCCCTCATAAAAGCTCCTGATACAGAAAATCCTGGCGTATGATAGGCGAGAGCCAGGCCTTTTATGGCAAATTGTACTTTTGCAAGAGAATCAGGAAACCTGAAGCCGTTTAAAATATGAAACGGAATAACAATGCCCAGGCCCATGACCTGGAAGGCAAACGGCCCTATATTCAGGTCTGCCGAAAGGAGGATCTGAATGCTTTTGTTTACAATTTTCGGAGATATCTCGGTAATTCTTGCCGGAGATTTTGTCTTGGGTTCCTCTTTGCCGGGGCCGGACTGCTCTTCCCGGTCTTTATTTTTATCAGGGAGAGAATGGGCTGAATCTGCTTTTCCCGTATTTTTACCCGGAAAAACAACGGTCTGCTTTTGGGCACCGGAAGCATATTCCAATCCTATATTAAAATCATCTTTAATTTTAAGGTCTTCATCTTTAACCCATACCGTATCTTTAAACTGTCTTTTTAAGAAAAATGCGGATGCTTTGGAAAGGCTTTTTTCTTTTTGTGAGAAACAGATAAGGTCCAGCTTTGAGATCCCGTATCCCTGCAGATATTCTCCGATTAGCGGTAAACCGGAAAACCCGATAGATCCGTTTAGCGATAAGCTCAGCAGATTGAATTTCCCGGAAAGGAGGATCATTACATTAAAATAAGGATACTCCACCTCCAGCCTGGTGGCAGATAAATGATCGGCGCTCTTTTTATCTTTCAGCTTATAGACCCCGAAGTCTGCTTCTTCAGGAATAAGCGGATCGATGGCCTGTGCAAAATCCTTATGTGCGTCCAGAAGAGAGCTCAGCCGGTTTTTTGCATCTGACAGCCGGTTTTTAAGGTGCATTTCGGAAACCTCCTCATTATTTTCAAACGCACCGGTCAGATCCAGCTCGAAATCTTTGATTCCGACCTTTAATTCCAACTGAGTTATTTTGTTCTTACCCATACGTTTCAAACGGCAGCATAGCGGGTACTATACCTTTTTATTTCAGTTTAATGATATATCTTAGTGTAACATGGGCAGGCACGATACTGAAACTCCTTCCTTCCAGTCTTGAGGGATTATAATTCCCATCTTGCAGGTCAATATTATTATTGGTTAATCTCTTGTCATATTCGGTTATGTGACTGTTATATAATCGGTCATTATTATCCATCCCTTTAGTTCCCAATTTTGTACTTGCTACAATCCTGGGTTCATAATAAACATGGGTATGCCAGGGCAGGTTTTCTGCTGCTAACTGCACGCTATCCGAACCTTTTTCTTCTACAGAAAACGAATCGTTACCTCTGATGAATTTATTGATTAAGTTCGGTTTTCGCCCTCCTACAATTCTTTTTGCCTCAGGGTACCAGTCATCAATCCGTCCTCCGTCGCACAATTCCCATCCTTCAGGAATCCACTGGCCGCCAAAAGCCACTATGGTACCGATAGGTACCGATACCCATTCGTTGTTGGCATATAAACTATTTTTAACTTCTGTTTTATCCCATTTAATATTGATGAGCTCCCTGTTGTCTATGATGATTTTCAATTCATTTGACAGCATCTCAATCTGCTTTTTCAGCTTTAGAAATTCAACCGTGAGGGTATTAACAGTACCTTCATTCGATTCTATGCGATCTGATGTCAGGTTATTGATAACACCTTTTTTTGATTCCAGCAGGTTAATATCAGCATGATCTGATCTGAAATCTTTTATATTTAGCTTTTCCGACATGTTTATGGGTTTAATTTGAATAAAATATTTTTCCTGTCCTGATGTAAAACCGGGTTTTCCCGCTTCTGTATCCCGGAATATTTCTGTATTCCAGGTAAAACGGGTAAGATCCTGAAGGGAATTCCGGTGAAGCGGCTTTCGCCTGTATCCCCGAAACCTCAATATCGATCCACTGGTTTTCTGCTATTGCGGCATCTTGTGCAAAAAAAACTTTAAGCTTTTCATCTTTACGGGTATTCAGTTCTGTACCGTTCCTGTTTTTTATTTTCATATTGGCAGCCTGCCACACATCCGGCCTTATTATTTCTATCTGGCTGGAAGTTATTTCAAAAGATGAATTTTGCCCGAATGCCATACTTTCACCTGCATTGTTTATTACTCTCAGTATGATCGTCTGTACTTCATTATCGCTGCCGTTGTACAAAGTGTCATTACCGAAAACAAATACATCGAAAGGACATCCGCCAGCACCCAGATTATCCTGGATGGCAATCGTCTGGTCTATGGTAACGGAATGATCTCCGGATAGCAGGGTATTCCCATGATCTTCTGTTTTTAATATACAGTTCGTGAGTTCCAATTGTACGAGCAGCTGGTCCTGGTTCCTCAAATTGACCAATTCTACATAAGAGATCGGAACCGTAAGCCTGTGGTCTTTTACCTGCATAGAATCCGTTTTTAATGGAATGCAGAAATCATCGCCTTCAGCAGTTACCGTTTCGGGGTACGGAAGACCTTGTTTCAGTTTAAAAAAACCCTTTTTGGCTTTCAGGAGGAGGTGTACATCTTTTCCGGAATCAAATTCTACGAGGTATTTACCGAAATCAATATCCAGAAACAGGCTTAATCCGCCATCTTCTAAAAATAAACGGTCTTTATAATCCGCCCTGTTGTAAAGCCGGAAATGTATTGGACTGAAAACGGACAGATTATTTAAGTTCTGATAATTTCTTATTTTATCCAAAGCCGATGCATTGACTTCTTCCTGAATGCTCAGATCGGAAAACTTAATATCAGACGCTTTTCCTCCCTGCAGTTTTATTTCCCTGACGGATTCTGAAGAGATCGCCGCACTTCCTATTTCTTTATCAAACAAAAAAGTTTTTATCCTGTCCCTCTTAATAGTAACCGTCATGTTATACCAGGTATCCGGCGTGAGTTTTTCGCTGTGGTCCGCATTAATAAATAAAATATTATCCCGGATCGAAAGGCTGTACTGATCATCAATCCTGATAAACGGATCATACGCATTTCCCTCTGATAAAGTCTCATAATTAAAAAACACGTTGATGACATAGGATTTATCAGATCCGATCTTAAATACATCGAAACTAAAGTTTATAAAATCATGGTCTGCCAATGACAGAAAGCTTCCCCGCCGGGTATCGAAATCAATCTTTGAGCCTGATAAGCCTGAAGAAACCTTAATGTCTCTGTATAGGTTGATGATCTGCTGGTTTTCCAGACTGTCGAAAGGGTAGTTATAGGAGATGATATTGTCCATCTGTTTTTTGGATTAGAGTTGAGTGGATTTAATGGATATCCAGCCTTCTTTTAATATTAATTTCGGAATGTCAGGGTTCGAGATATTAAAATCCGGAATGGAATTTTTTTTGCTTTCAACAAGCTGAATCAGCCTTTTATCGTCTTCCGTCAGAGGTTCCTGATTCGTAAATTCCCGGTACTTTTCTACGTTTATATAATACAGGTTTTCATCCGGGAAAAATGCTTCCTGACCGATCAATTCTTTAATTTTCAGCGTATTGATATCCTGTTCTTCCAAATCTTTTAAAGCCGGATCCTGCGGGATACGGTTCAGTATCGGTTTATTTTCCACTGAGAGCTTTTCTTTTTTTGCTTTTCGCAGGTCTATCCAGGACCATTTGTAGCGCTTATCTTTCATCAGTGAAATCTGAAGATTTTCTTTAGGGGTTATAACAGGGGACGTGAGCAGCGTCAGTTCGATCTTCCTAAGGGCATCTTTGATCTCGTTATACGGCAGGCCTATATTTTTTTCGGGTAAGATCCCGGATTTGAAAAACAGGCCGGCCTTCGGGTGAAGCAATGCAATAATAGATTTTTCACGGCCGTTAATGGTGGCAAATCCTTTCCCGTCTTCTTCTTTTGAAGCCATTGCAAACGCTGCAGGATGGTTCTCCTGTGGAATAATATTCAATTCCTGTAAGGTTTCCCAGATAAGGTTCCCTTTTTCGGTAAATTGTTTTAAGATATCCGGCCTGGAAATACTGCCTTTGCTTTCAAGCCTGTTTTCAAGGAAATAAGCCACGGCTTCAAACTGATCACTCACAGAATTTTGATCCTCTTCCCTTAAATCAACGGTTCTGAAATTGCCCGGATTAAGTAACCCCGTAAAACGGTCCAGTAAAAAATACAGGTCGGGATTTATCAGGTCATTGATGTTGAACCGTTCAAAGATATTCTGTACGTTACGGGAAAGCCTATCCGGATTGATAGGGGATTGGCTTAATTTTTCGAGCAGGTCCGTATTTAAAATACCCGACAACTGGGAACTTTCGTCCAGCGCCTTTTTTATTCTTGCCCGGATACTTAATGTATCCGGAAAACGGCTTCTGGAAACAGGGGTATGAAAAATACTTTTCATCTCATGATACACCTTAATGCTTTTCTCCGCATCGGAACTGATCGCCGAAACCGTTTCGCTGTTGATATATAAAGTCTTATCCATGAAACCGTCTGAATCCTTGTGCCAATATCCGATCAGGCCGTCATTGTACTGGTTCACATCCCCGAAGCGGATCGGGAACTTAATGTTGCTCAATCCGTTTTCATGAGCTGAATGATCAGATACAATATCTTTATTTTTAACGTTATAGACCGGTTTTCCTTTAGAGACCAGCCGGTAATCTATTTTCGTGATGGCCATGGGGATAGAGGCTATGGTTTCCATCAGAGACGGATTCTGATAATTTTCCGGGGCAATATGTTCTAAATTATGCTGTATTTCCTTAATGACTTCAGCGGTAAAGCCGGGTTTCTTACTCTGTTCTAAAAACCATTTAACAATATCCTGAAGATCAGGATTTTCTATCTTTTCAAGGGCTGCTTCATTTCCCTCATCTGACACGATGATAAAAGGCGTGGGTTCCCAGGTGCCTTCATCATTTACCGCACCGATATGCACGCCTTTATGATCGAAGAATTCAAGATGCTGATTAAGGAAAACCGGTATCATCCAGCCGATAACAGGACTTGTTGCCGTATCTGAGGTGTCATAATCGAATTTAACTTCTAAAGCGGCCGGCTGTAAGAGCCTCGGGGGTAAAATAACCCAGTTTCGCTTATCTAAAAATGTCTGATTTTTTGTGGTAATGATTTTATCCGGGTAAAGTTTTTCTTCTCGCCCGAAACTGTCTATAATCCTGAGGCGGTTGATGCTTAATGCCCCGTTCCTGAGCGGGTTAAACGCAGACGAATCATGGGCTGATAACAGGTTGATACTTCCTTTATGCCTGGTGAGTAAGGTATTAATCCCTGCCGCTGCTTTTTTGTGATTATGGAATCCGTTAGGGATTAAAGGCAGTACAGACATGGCATTGCTCCGCTGAATCATCAGGTTATTAAAATCGGAAAGTGTAAATTCAAACAGATCTGTCTCATCAAGCTTAGACCTGTACTGTTCTAAAAGATCATAAATCGGCTGATTGTTATTTCCGTGTTCAAATGTTTCTTTTGCCTTGTTGATTTTGTCGAGTACATACTCTTTCAAAGCACTGTCTACAAAAGAGTTTCCATAATAATGGCTCCCTGAAGCATGATAAGCAATGTTATCGAGATTATAATTTTTGATCAGATCGGCGTTCTGCTCATCTAGCTGATAAGTATCAAATAAAAAATCAGAAGAGAAATTTCCATCGGCATCGTTGAGGTAATGGCCGTTCTTTTTGGGCAGGAACTCTGCATGCCATTCCACTTTGTACGTTTTCCATACATTCGCTGCAACTTCAGTCACCGGAAGTATATTATCCCCGGTAATTTTATTGATGATGGCATCGATACCGTCCTCTGTTTCTATAGCATCAATCTTGAGCTCCGGGGAGGTTCCTTTGTCATTGAAGGTACGGATCAGGGAATTTTTACCGGATGTTGAAATAATAACGGTGGGGGGCAAGGCTTCATAGAAATTAAGTTCGTTTTTTCTTTCGATGATTATTTTTGAGAGCGTTACATCCTTCAGTTCTTTTTTTAATGCCGGTTCATCCGAATTGCTGTTTAATACAGGCAAGTATGTATTGGCTGCCGCTTTTATATCTTCTGTTTTATTGAGCAGCCGGTCGATAACCGACCCAATATTCTGATTGTTTTTTATCTGATGTTCAAGCCCTTCAGTGATGATATCAATTTTTTCCGCCAATTGCCCGCAGTACCTTTCTTCATATTTTAAGGCCTCTGTTTTAGACTCAATCTGCTCAAGAAATTTATTCAGATCGTTATTGGCAGAAGATCCCTCCAAAAACAATCTTGACAGGTAATTGGACCAGTCAATGTATAAATGTTCCAAACCGGAATAGAAATTCTGATAAGCAAGGTCGCATTCTCTCTGAAGTGCATTCAGTTTCCTGATATCCTTTGAAAACCGGTTCTCAATTTCATAGAGCACGACAGCGCTGTCCACGGGAAGATCATGAGCCGTTATCTGCCAGCTTGAAAATCCGCCTGTTACACTGAACTGTTTTTCATGCTGCTGGTGACGGAGGCGGGAAACCCAGTCTAATTTCCGGTCGCTTAAGCTCTCGGTATTCAATATAGATTCTATCTGCTCTTCCTTCCTTAATCTTTCAACCAGCGTTTCATCCTCATCGCTTAAATCTTCTAATATTAAAGCGGTTAAAGCTTCCGGAAGCGTGTTGGCGATCGCAATACTGAACCCTTCTGCCTGATTGCGGCTTTCTTCGGTTTTTATCCTGAAATTACCCGCAACAACAGGAAGGCTCCGGTCTCTCTCTGTCCAGCCGATGATGATATAGGATTCATCAAGAGCAGGATCAGGGTCATGAAACCCGAATATACTTCTGCAGTTGGCAAAATGCATGTCGAATGACAGGCTTCCCCAGCCGGCCGCCGTCAGATTGCCAAGATATTTATCCGGAGGCCTGGTCCCTTGATGTTCCCATTCACGACGGGAATACTTCCTGCCGACATAATGGAATGTAAAGTCTCCTTCGGGATTCCCTTCCGGATAGCTGCAGGTGTTGTATTTATCCAGATCCGGATCATTAACATCCCAGATGTAGTCACTCTCTATGACCCATTCCTGCTTTCCATGCCTGATATACCATCTGTCGGGAGCGGGAGGGAGGTTGCCCCGTTCATCGAATTTCTTAAAAAATTTAGGTAAAGTGAAATGTAAATGTACTCCCTTTTCCAAATAAACAGCATTATCATAAGAAAACGGGCGGGGAATGACTGAACCGGTATTAAAAGGAGTATTGGGATTTTCAAATACATCCTTTGGCCCGTTCATCCACGGAATATTTTCGAATCGTATATCCTGACCGATGATTTGCCGGGGCTGATCCAGCTCAAGTGCATTTATTTTTAAAGGGAGTAATTTAGGCATTGAAGACTTATGGTTTTCCGGTATCGATTTATTTATCTTCCTTAAGAAGAAGCGTATCGTTTTCTTTGATTTTGCCGTTTAATTCTTTCAATAAAGCGTTAAGATCTTTGTTCACATCCTGAGCTTCATAATGAATAAGGGAGGCTTTTTTGAACCTGATTCCTAAAGACTCCAGGAAACTGTCCTCATTCTGTATGTTATTTTTAATAATCTCATTCTCAGCTTCTGTGACAGCTTTTTGGGCATTATTAATATCCGCAGGTATCTTTTTTTCTTCGGTAATTCTCAGGTAGGCTTTGGCCATACTTAAATATTTTTTCAGCGCTTTATCTCTTTCTGCAGGATCCTGGGTTTTCCCGGCTGCTTTAGCATCAGTAACAATTTTTTCTGCACTTTGCCATGCTGTTTTTGCATTGGTAACATCATCCTGATTAACCGTGTTTTCCAGATTCAGATAATAAAAATTATATTTTCCTATTCCATTGGCATCACAGCCTAATTCGCCTTTTAATCCGTCTATGTTGGCAAATTCCAAAGCAGACTGAATACTTTCGTTTTTTATCCTGCTGCTGTCCACGTCACCTTTACCGATCAGTCTTTTGTCTGCGCTTATATAAAGCGCCTTGATGTCAACGCCCAATACTTCCACATTGCCGTATATGATGGTATTGGAGGCATTTACATAGACCTCTTTGCTGTCCACCGCATCTTTAAATATAAATCCTTTTTTTCTGTCTTTACAATCATTAACAGCAGAAAGATCATAAATCAGATCGGCTGCTGATGCCTTCAGGCTCTTTTTGAGTTCTTCACCAGCAGCTAACTTAGCTATTTCCGTTTCTGTTTTGTCACTTTGGATAATTATCAACTTATCATAGCTGTTACCGTCACCTTCCACGGTCAGGACTAAATACGGTTTATCACTGTCAAAGACTCTTTTAAAACTTTTTAACGCCATTTTTATATAATTTAAATGATTAATGTATTACGATTATGATACGGTTATGTTTTTCTGACTTCTTAACCAGGACTTTAGTAAAATTATAATTCCTTTCTTAAATCAGACTTCTGTTTAATATGCAAACAGGGTTTTATGCTTTTGTATTCTCCTACAAAAGTAACAACTCCATAAAGCATATTCATACGTATAAATACGGGATTTTGATTTTTCTGGCTAAAGTGTCGTTCTATACAACAAGGCCCGGCTGTTTTGAACGTGTGAATTTTATTAAAGGCCTGAAGTTATTACGGTATACCGATGATCGTTTGTTTAGAATGGAACCCCTTTTCTGACCATGATACTATCTGAAATAGCTTATTAATCCTGTTGTACTTCTGCTAATGCTGATTATACTGTTCCGGTATTGGATATTATTATCTCTTAAAAGTTTAAACCGGTTTATATAGACACAGTACATCTTTAAAGCCATCGCTCCCAATTAAAATCTTTAAGCATAAGTGCTGACCTGTGTCTTCGGAAATCTTTAAAATATTTCTACCTTATCATCAGCGTATTAATGAATTTATACGCTTATCACTAGAAAAATAGTTGTTTGCTTCAATTTAATCTCTATATTCGTATCACTAATTCATTAGTGATAATTTGAGTTGAAGTTGTGACATATTTCAATTAAAACTGAAAAGGAAGCTTTATTGATCGTAAAGCACCTGAATGCAGTATTTTGTGACAGAATATAACCTATCAATAAAATATTAAAATGAAATTATTAACAGCCATTGTTTTTCTGATCTTCGGGTTTTCAGTCCGCGGGCAGGCCACCCGCTTTTCTTATGAATACCGGTTCATTCCTGATTCCACCAATATATCTGATGTAAAACATGAGATGATGAATCTGGATACTTCAACATCAGGATCAAAATTTTACAGTTATACAAAATACAAATCAGATTCGATGATGAAGGTAAACCTTGACCGGCAGCTTACCGGAACGGGCACGATGAATGTGAAACCTAACATGGAGCGGGGATCGGTTAAATATTCAGTCACCAAAAAATACCCGGACTATAAAACATTTTTACATGCTGCCATTCTAGCAGACAAATATAAGATGGCTGAAGAAAGACCTGTTGTCTGGAAAATAACTTCTGAAAAAAAGATCATAGGGGAATGGAAAACCCAAAAAGCAGAAACTGATTTTGCAGGGAGGCACTGGTCTGCATGGTTCACCGCAGATATTCCCATTCAGGACGGGCCCTATAAATTTCACGGGCTTCCGGGACTTATTGTGGAGATTGAAGATCAGACCCAATCTCATATTTTTACTTTAAAGGCCGTGAAAAACATCAGTGCTTCCGAGGAGAATTTTTTAGATCTCACTGGAATTGAGATCAGCCCGAAACAATACAGTAAATTGCTGAAGGATTATGAAAATGATCCTGCAGCAGGCGTTAAAAAGCTGATGATGGGCGGTATGACCATGGTACGGAAAGATGGACCGGGCAGTTCACTGAAAGATCAGGAAAACCGTTTAAAGGCCAGAATCAAGAAAGACAACAACAGGATTGAACTCAGCACATCTTTGTGATAAAGACCATAACATATTCAGGGTGCCGGAATATTGATATCAATCTATTATTTCGGGACATTATGATAATCTAAAGGATATAGGGTTGCAGTAATACTCTGTAATGCCAAAGATCAACAGGAATTCATAGTAATTTTTTAACACTTGCATAAAAAGCTTTGAAAATTTAAACAATTGTATGATATCATGCAGATTTTACGTAAAAACAAAACATGATAAGGGAATTACAGACCCAGGAACGAGATTATCAGAAGGCTATCCTTTTGGGGAGCAGGAATATAAAATATCATTTAAAACCGTGAAAAGATAAATCATGCCCCGAAATCGTTACCGGAGAATTAAAATGGGATGTTCTTAAAATAATGGTCCAGAAAATGGTGAGTCTTAAATCCGGGCGAAACAGGGGGTTACTATGAATTTAAAGGAATTATGGGATAAATGTTGTGTCTGAACTGATTTAAACGTAATTTTTCAAAACTAAATCGTAAATAATTGTTGAATGAATTTTTTAAATCTTTAACTGATTATGGCAAACAGAAGCTTTATGTATACAACAGACCGGTATCAGCAAAATCCGGCTGATGCCACCGGCCTTTCAGAATATGATAACCATGTACATCCTTTATATTGGTTAATGGTATCCTGTGAAAGCGAAATGATCTTCTCGAACGTCACTGAAGAAACCGATAAAACAGCGGTTGCCGGTAAATTCAACGAAGGAAAACAATTGGTTATCAATTTTTTAGAATTGCTGCTGACCTATGATGAGCTGTACCGGACGGATTCATTCAGGGATTTTGTTGAAGAGACAAAAGAGATCCTGAACCGCCGCAAACATCAATATGCTGTTCTTGAGAATTTCGAAATCGTAGAACTGAGCGGTAATAATTTCGTTCCGGACACCTTCCCGGAATTAAAAAATATCAGACAGGAAATAAAAGGGCTCTATGCTAAGCATCTCAACGGAAATCTAAGTGCCGGAGATATCCGGGAATCGGAATTTTACAATGATTTTGATGACGTGTGTACTGAATGGGGAGAAATTGAGCATGAAGAAACGGACTGGTCAGACTTTTGGATGGAGACCCTCTATCATGACCTTTAAAATGATGATCGCAATTTTCTGCATACAGTAAAGATTAGTTTAAAAGATCATTAATGCAAAAACAGTTATCAGATACCAGAATATGCAAAAAGACCCGCTGAAATCTGTCGCCAGGATGATATTAAAGGAAAAATTTCCGGAATTTGAAAATTTAACTAACGGACCAAGATCTGCTGTACCGGCATTTCTGAGAGGCCACACGAATATCATAGAAAGTATTATTGATGTTGATTATTATGCTGAAAACATTGAAGAATTAACAGAAACGGTCATTTTCCTTGCCGTTGCGGTAAAAAACAGACTAATCGAGACCGTTGACTGGAGCGGAGAAGAATATTCCGGGCAGGTGAAGCGTGGGATCAGCAGCATATTGAAGCAGCAAGATCGTATTCCGGTAAAGTGGAGCCCCAAAAATCCGGAAACTAAAGTTTTAGCTTTAACCCGGAAGCGTGGAGAATTTCTTCCCTTACTTTTTCGTGAGCTGGATAAAGAACTCGAAGCCGCAAACTTATCAATCGGGTTTTTTGAATGCGGGGATGATGCCTATCATTATTTTGTACTGCCTGCACAAGAATTTGAACAGATTTTTAATATTCAGGATGAAGGCTTTATTATCCTTGATACCAATATTTATGACCTCTGTATTTCAGACACAGGACCGAACGCGGCGAAGGTCATGATCTACCTGAAAAACAGGTTCAATATCTCATTATCCGAAATCAAAACCTTTATGCAGCAGGATGATATACTGATAGGCACCGGTACCATGTCTGTTATGAATTTTCTGAAAAATGAAGTCGAAAGCTTAGGGGTAACGACGCACATCAGGAAAAAAGACGGCTGAAAAATGAGCCCGGAAAATGGATGAATCCGGAATTTTCATAGAATTTAAGACCTCATATAATCGCTTGAATTTAGGGATGATCAAATAAAAAACGGATAAACAACAGGCTGAAAATAGATGGAATTTGAAAAACAGAAGTTAGAAGAACTGATACATAAAAATTTGAAATCATAACACCAAATACAAAAATGTTTATTTAATAGTATTTTTTAAAAAGACACCGCCAAATTTATATTATTTATGAAAAAAACCATTAAAATCTGCTTTCTGTCAGCATCATTTATTGCGGCATCGTGCCATGCTCAGAATAAAAAATTTGTTGATTTAGCCAAAATATCGAATGATTTTGATGTATCAGGGTTTTATAAAAACAAAGTAAAAAAAACCAATGAAATTATTGCCACGGAGCCTAAGAGTGTAAGTAAAGAAAAAGCTTTGGAACTATTAAATAATTCTTTTTTTGTAAAAGATACTTTGGGCTACTTTAAAACGGACGGAAGATTTCCTACGGATTTGTATTTGGAACACACCGGTGACTGGATGGCCAGAAATAAAAAGCCCACCGAAATATTCGGCTATGGTTATCAAACGGTGGCCTATGATCCGGAAAAAGATACCATTGCTGTTTTAAACACCGTACCTTTCCCAAAGATGGATATGGTGGAAGACCGTAAAGGAAAACTAATGTACCTGCGGGTAGGAAAGACTTCAAAAAACACATCCGAATTTAATAAAATCAGAGAATACCTCAATAAAAACGGCAAGAAAATCACGGTTGACGACGACCCTGATGCTTCTTACTGGGAAGATCAGTCATTCTATTATGCTCTTTCCAAAAGGGACCATAAAGAAGATGAAATATCTTTCGATTCAAAGGAAAACAGGATCGTCAAATCGATCAATGTAACGGAAGTCGAATTATCGATGTTCGAAAAATCCTTTATCAGGAAAATGGAAGACCTCCGGATTTATTCGGCAGGTTATCAGTTTTGGAAAAAACCCCTGTAAACTGCCGGAATTAAAATGAAAAAAACAGCCGAACTGAAAATGCTTTTTGACGAAATAAACAGGTTAAAGAGCAAAGCTTCAATGAGTATCTGCCAGTTTTGTTCAGAATTGACCGGTTCTGATGAGGACGAATACCTGAAATTTCATTTTTCTTTGCTGGAGCAAAAGAAAAGGTATTTTCAACCGAATCTGAAATTGTATTTCAGCTTCAGGCAGGACAGAGAAAAAGCACATTATTTTCTGAAAGATAAGCTTAAAAATCTGAATGATGAGCCGCTGAAAAATGATATAGAAGAAATACTTGACGAAATTAATTTTTCCACTTTAGAAGAACTGCAGCAATGGATTAAGGATATCAAAGAAGGAAATAGAAGCGATACAGATCAATTTATTCTGTCGGTTGCAAAAAGTCCTTTTGTGGAATTTCATTACGGATTGCTTAACGATCCCTCCCTTGATGATGAATTTAGGAAACAGCTGCAAAACAGGTTTGAAAACCACGGAGAGAAAGCGGAAATTTTACTGCTGTCAAAACTGGAA
The DNA here is from genome assembly GCF_000430845.1 of Chryseobacterium gregarium DSM 19109. Lineage (GTDB taxonomy): Bacteria > Bacteroidota > Bacteroidia > Flavobacteriales > Weeksellaceae > Chryseobacterium > Chryseobacterium gregarium. The sequence continues at coordinate 24,524 of NZ_KE387264.1, forward strand.
AGCAATGAAGATGTTGATTTTCAAAGCGAAATCATTTTCATTTTAGGCCGTATTAACGAAAAAAGTAAATATAAAAATCAAATTTTGGCATACGCGAGAAAATTTGCAGAAAGTGAAAAACGTGATAAGAGAGACCGAGCAATTATTGTGTTGGGCTGGATCGGGACTATGAAAGATACGGATATCCTGAAGCGGCATCTGCTGGAAGATGAAGATCCGGACTGCAGGGCCTGGAGTGCCTCATCATATATGCAGATGGGTTTCAGAAATAAAAGCGGACAGTTGAGAATTAAGGCTTTTGAAGCGTATAAAACGGCCTTGACTGCTGAACGTCACTATTTTGTATTGTCTATTATACTCATTGCTGTGCGGGAATTTGGCAAGACTACACTTGGGATTTCACAAACAGCACTGGATGAATTGGATGAAGAAAAGATAGGCCTCGCGAAAACCAGAGCTGTCAAATTTTTAGAACGGACTTTAAAGGGGTAAATAGTCTAAGGAGTATTTATTCCATTGAAATACATTAAAAACAACGAGATAAAATAATGATGACCCATGAAAAATAAAATCATAACCGGGGGAATGCTGATCCTGCTGGTTTTAGCGGTTGCTTTTAAATTCGAATCCCTGAAGATTTATTTTACCAATGCGGCCGTCAACACAGGGTTGCCCGGTAAATTTGAGAATTACCACGACCTCAAATCTGAAAAAACCATCCGTTTCGGCAGTTACGAGATGAAACGGGCATTCCACAGCTTCGAGCCCGTACGCCACTTTATTTCTTCTCACCACCATTTAATTGTCATCACTACAAGGATTCCTGAAGACCGGGATGCAAAGGCTGTACAAGAAGACCAATACGGCGGCGGAAGCAGAGTATATCAGGATTTTATTACCTATAAACTCAATAAGGACGGAGATCTTTTAGACCGGTATATTTATAAACGCACTTCTAAAAATTACTCGGAAATTCTCTTTGGGGATTATATGGTAAATCCGGAGAGAGGCTATTATAAAACCTGGATTCTGGATGGTGATCCTGCCGAGAAGCCGTTTATCCTTCAGAACAAGGACCTGAAATGGGATCAGACGCAGCAGACCGGGGTATTCAAAAAAATAATCAGCGAAGCCGCTTATTATACCATTGACGGAGATAATTATGCATCAGGCGGGGATCGTCCCAAACAGCAGATTATTTATTTTCTGAACAACATTTGGTACAAACTGTTTTTAAACGGTCTTTTGCCCGATCGTGAAAATATCGATGATCAGAAAGGGGAAACCACTTATCTGTCGAATCTTTTCGGGAAGTATTCCGATAATGAATGGGGAGAAGCACCGGACTGGAAAAATTTTAAGCCCGTTTATTTTCAGAGAGTAAAAATGGATCATGTCACGCATAACATCGGCGGAGGCTCTCCTTCATCCCAAGAGGTTGTCTGGAAAGGAAATTTATTTTGCCAGCTGTATGTTGACCGGGACACTTTGAAATTCAAAAAACCGATGGTGCTGGGAGAATCGGGAGAAACGAATCAATTTTTTGAATCGGAAGGAGAAAAAATTACCGGGTTAAAAAACGAATTTGAAAAATATTATTATCCTTATTTTTATTATACCGATAAAACTTTAAATGTTAAGCTTTTTACTGCCGATAAAAATGAACTGTATCTTATCAGACCCGTGAAATAAAATACGTGTGCTAAAAAGTTTATGCAACAGCTTAAAAAAAGTAATGAAAAAAGAAACAGACAAGGCCATCGATCTTTGCATTGAAGCACTGAATACTCCGGGAGATAATGCGCAGGAAGCTTTGGGCAACGATACAGAAGTACTGGAAGTGATTAAAAAGACCGCTGACGTTCCCTATGAAGGAAGAGGCCTGGGGATCGGGTCATTCGGATATCAGGGCTACCGGAGCTCATGGAAGGATATTTATACAAGATTTGAAAGTAAAAAACAGATCACTTCCCGTTTGGATTGGTATACCGCAGTTCTGTTACTGTATGATTTTGCAGATTATACGGAAGAAGAAATGTTAAGTTCTGCTCAAAAAATTACTCACGATCCTATTATCTACAACCATATCATAATACATGTCATCACGAATCTGGTGATGAAGGATGAAATTGAGAAAGCTGAAACCTATATTGCCCATTTCAGGAAAACAAAAATTTTTAAAGAAGAAGACAATTTTGACAGAGGTTTCTTAATCATCCTTAAGTATTATGCCCTGAAAGGGGATCAAGAGAATTTCTTTAAGTACTTTAAATCCTGTAAACCTGCGATTAACAGGACAGAAGTTAATGATGCCAAGCAGTCATTGGTTACTGCGTATGCAGAAGCGCATGGTACAGAAGCAGCCATACAGTTATGCAGGCACAAAAACCTGGGGGCCAAATATAATGCTGATGCGCTAATTGCTTATGTTCAAAAAGGAAAATATCAGGCGCTTAAAGAAGTTTTCAACAACTACCCGGAACTTCAACAGCCTGAAACTGAAACTGAATTGAGGATGCTGATTTCTGCTTACGAAAGAGCGAAAGTCAATAAATTACCTGTTGATGACGATTTTGAAATCCTGTTTGAAAGAGCAAAGCAAGTAGACCGAAAGCTGCGCTGGGGAGATTGTAAACTGCAGGACGGATTATTTCTTGATCTCGGCCTGGCCAGCGAAGATGATCCTGAACGGGTTAAGCGATGCAGGAAAGTGATTAAAAATAACAGCCTGAAAAATGAGCTGCCCGTACATGCTAAAAAATAATGGGTTTCAATTGCGGCTTTTCTGCTTTATGTTTAATCGGGCAGGGGACACTGGAAAATCCGGTTTCGGAATTTCCGGATGCCTGTTTGGATTCAGTAATTGTTCATGATACAATTAATAGCTGTTTCATAGGGAATGTAATAAAAGAATTAAACGGAACCATGTAAGTTCAATAGATCTATAAAATAAAAAAAACATGAAATCTCTACTTTTAATACCCCTGCTGCTTTTGACCGTTTTTGCTTTCGGGCAGAAACCCACCCTTGCCATTAAGTATTCAGAACAGCTGGCGGTTTTTGTATTTATTCAGAATCTCTCTGAGAACCATCCTGACAATGTATTTAAAACATCATTTCAAAAGTCAAAATATAATACTGACGAATATAAAAAGAAGATTGCCGGGTTTGATAAGCTTGCTATTGATTACAGCTATCAGTTTGAAGAGTATCCCTACGGTTCAAAAGTTCCGATGCAGACGAGGGATATCTTAAAGAAAAATCTCATCGAAACTGACAATCTGAATGATTTTAAGCTTCGTTCCATCGGAATTGTCCCCAACAAAACTTTACATGACCTGACGGCATTTATTTCAGATTTTACGCCTGTCTATAATGAATTGATTTATAGGCCAAACCAGGAGAAATTTGAAAAGCAGGTAATGGAAATCACACAATATGCCGATGACCACCAGATCGAAGAATTTTTTCAGACCGGTCTGTCTTTTTACCATTCAAGCTGGGATCAGTCTATCCCGTTCCGGATTGCCTTCTATCCTTTGCCTGATTCGGATTACTTTACCGCGCAGGCATTCTGCAATAATTTTGTAAGTGCCATTCAGACCCATTTAAAGGATTATAAAGATTTGTTCAGCGTGATGATGCATGAAATCTTTCATATCATATACAATGAACAGCCGCTTGAACTCAAGATTGAGATTGATCAGGCTTTTAAGGAAAATACATCCAAATACAGCAACTATGCTGACCTGCTTTTAAATGAACTTTTAGCTACGGCACTGGGGAATGGGTATGTTTATGAAAAATTATCAGGGACATTAGACCGTAACGACTGGTATTACCATCAATATATTGATCTGATGGCAAGAAAAGTTTATCCTTTGGTGAAAGAATATGTTAATGAAAAGAAATCAATGGATAAAAGTTTCGTTGATCGCTATATCAAGCTGTATGAAACCGGCTTTCCGAACTGGATCAATGAGCTTGACAATATAATGACCTACCGGTATGTCATTTCTGAAAATGAGAATGATTTCAATACGATCGATCAGCTGTTCCGTTACCGTTCCAGTGCAGAATATGAAACCCCGGTTACGGAAAGGAATATTGAGAAAATGCAGAAAACGCCCCTGACAAAAATAATCATCGTATCAAAAAACAATGCTGAAAAACTCCAGCTGATCAGGAGAACGTTTAAAGAACTGAAAAATTGGAAATTCACTTCTGACCAGGATTTCACCTACAAAACCCTGCTGGATGACAAAAGCCAGCTGATCATTATAAATACCAGGAAAAAGGACTTAAAAACCCTTATACAGTCAGTAAAATAAACGGCGGCTTCATTTTTCACAAATACCCATAAACATTCCGGCAGCGTTTAAGATTAAATACAGCAGCCCGTATAACCGACACCTAATTAAATACAGATATGATTTTTGAACTAACGAATGAACACCGAAAATATTTAGGGCTGATTCCTGTAGAAAGCAGCTGGGACATAGTAAAATTAAATGAAATGTACCTGTACTTTGACGGTGACACCATCAGGAAGAAAATATCGGTTACCGAAGACTCCTATTTTGAAGAGGAACTGAATGAAAAGACAGCAGAAAACAGAACCGTTCTACTGCCCAAAACATCCAGAGGAAAGCCCAAAAAGCTCAACTTTACGGCGACGCAGTCATTTGCTCCGTTTGGGGTATATTTTAGTTTTTCAGCAGACCATTTAAAAATTTCAAATTTCACCACGCAAACGACTTTTCATTCAGAAAATTTTGAGGAAAAAGGCAATCTTGAAACGCTTCAGAAATGGCTTTCAAAATGGATGGAGGAAACCACTGAAAAGGATTTGTCAGAGATCGAGGCTTTTAAAAGTGCAGAAAGAAAACGCTGTAAATATAAAGAAGGCGACTTTTTTGCTTTCAAAACCGACCGGAGAAACTATGCCTTCGGCAGAATCCTGATGGATGTTGCCAAACGGGTAAAAACAGAAAACCTCAAAGCCGGTAAAAATTACGGTTTAACCCATCTGATGGGAAAAGCCCTGATTGTAAAAGTGTATCATAAAATCAGCCATACGCCTGATGTTGATCCGGCTGAACTTTCAAAGACATTAGCCTTACCGTCGCAGGCGGTTATGGACAACCAGTTTTTCTATGGAGAAAAGATGATCATAGGGCATCAGCCTTTGGAAATTTCAGAATATGATATGCTGATCTCGTACAGCAGAAGCATCAGTTCAGATGATAAAGACACCGTATACTTACAGTACGGACTTATTTATAAAGAGAATGATATTGCCCGATTTAACAAATACCTGAAAACAGAGGATAAGAATTTATATATGGGTTACAATGAAAATCCATACAGAAATGAATCGATCGGCTACGGTCTGGATACTGAAAAACTTGAAGATTGCATTGCAGACCAATCAAACAGGCCCTATTGGGAGAGCAGCCATTTCTATGATATTAAATACGATCTTAGAAACCCGGTGAACCTTGATATAAAAAGGGAAATATTTGAATTTTTCGGACTTGATGCCGATAAAACCTATGAAGATAATGTAATCCTTGCAAAACATTCTCAACAGTAAGAACCTGTCCAAAACCTGTTATTGGGACATCCGGAACGGAATCATCAATACCGGGACTGATATCCGTGGAACCAAAGGCCAGGTGATTAACTTCGGAAGCAATGAAGATACAAGTTTCTACTCGCTGAAAATTTGGAACAGTTTCTGATCACCTGTTGGAGGAAGTTGCTAAACCGGAAACAACCTGATTGATTCTTAAACACATATACATGAAACCCTGATCGGAATGATCAAGAAAATAACATTCAAATGATCAACTCATCTTTTACTTTTAAACGGAAAAGCATTTGTTTTACTCTGCCTGCTTTTATACTGGGTGCCTTCCTGAGCTGCAGCGGGGACCATGCCCAAAACCGGAAAAACAAATCGGTCCTTCCGGAAGTTAAGGAAATGAAAGCCGGCCGCCCGAAGGTATTCCTTGCGTACATAGATTCCGTAGCAAAACTTCCCGATACAAAATTTAACGAGGCCGGTATCCGGTCTTTAAATAAAAAATTTTTACATACGCTGCCGCTGGTGGTCTACGATTCTTTGAAAGAGGAAAAAGCGCAAGACATCGTCATGCAATATTACCGGAATAAAGAAGCGAACCCCACAATACATTCAGAAATGATTTTCCTGGTTCCTGAATCCATGACAGATTCTTTAACTGTCGGAGATTTTACGGGCTATTTTGGAAGCCTCAGAAAAGAAATACCATTGATCGGTGTTACCGCGCAGCCCCTGCCGGTGTATATTGACGTTTCCCCGGGCAGGTCAATTCAGCTGACTTTTAATAATAATGAAAAACAGGACAAGGCAGGCGTTATTGAAGTCGTCGTTCAACATCATAAATGATTGAATTGTAAAGCCTTATAAATGGCTGTGTGTTTCCCTGAAATAAAATCAAACGGTGTTCACTATGGATAGGTAAAACTGAACCGTGTTTGGGATGATTCATGATTTTAGCGATCCAAAAAATTGGTAATCAATATTATATAGGTTTAAGCTGCGGCTTGACTTTATCAAAAAATGCCTGGTAATCATTATCCGTATCAGGCCTTATTATGCCCGGAAAACCGCAATTTTCAAAACATATTCTCAGATAATTTATGAATGTAGTGCCATTCGGTTCGTTCATAAAATTACTGTCAATACTGGGTTCTTTTGTTATTTCAATGGCATAGGCCTGGCCTCCGCTGATATTATCTTTGTGTAGATCGTCAGCTGCTGCTTCTAAAAATGCAGTTCCGAAATTTTCATCATCTAAATACTGTTGCATCTCTTCCTGCCAGTATTCATCAGTAACTGTTTCCACAACAGCATCAAGACTTGCTATCTGAATGGGGTCAGCCATTTGCCAGATAAAGTCTTCGTTTGTTTCGTAGTCCCAGACAAAATTTACCCCGCCTGCCATTTTATAGAAATATTTCATTGAAAGCGGGACATATCCGAATGGCTTTACAGCATCATCAAGTTGATGAAGTAAAAGGTCGGTGTCTTCTAAAGGTCTGTGTAAAGGTTTTTCAAAATTGTGCTCAGGGTTTTCCCTGAACAAGTAGTTGATCTCTTTGAGTTCCTTATAAATGATCTCAAGATTGTAGGCAACCCTTTGAAATGTTTCCGTCAGGACTTTTTCAATGTCGGCCAGCTTGGCCGGCACAAAAGCGTCCTGCCCCAAAGCATCAATTTCCCGGTAAACCTGCACCGTTTCTCCGTTAATGTATTTGTCGTAAAGTGTCATATTTCCGTGATTTTAAATAATGTCAGCTTATGATTTTGGACCGTAAAAATACAAAATTTCAGACGGGCATACATTCTTAGGGATGTTGTTGCCTTACCCATAATGCGCTGGTTTAGCGTCAGTATTCTCCGAATTTGTTAAGGATATCATCCATTTCTTTAAACTGCTGTTCGTTTTGGGAAGCATAGATCAAATCGTAGTAATCACCGTTTTTCTGAACAGCTATTACATCGTTGCTATGGTTTCCGTAAAAGTCAATCCCAATCCATTGTGAGAATGAAAAGTCCCGTTTTTTAAAATCTGATTCGATCATTTTGAGTTCTTCCGTATTGATACAGACAAATTCTTCCGAACTGAACGGGAAGGCAAAAACAGCCTGCAGGTTTGCCATTGCATTAAAAAAATCAGTTAATAAATCCGTTTCTTTAGTCCACTCGTGTTCTTCATAACTCATATACACCAGCGGATTGTCAGTGTGTAAGTCATTTTTATGGATTCCCCATACACATGCCCGCTGATTTTCAACATAAAAAATCAGAAAATCCTGATGTTCAGAGAATCTTAATTGTTCAGGTTCAATAAGCCTGTCCTGGGTTTGGTTAAGTTCTTTCAGCCTGCCCAGCTGTAAATAATAGTCAAAAAGAACGTTGGGAATATTTTCACAAATATTTTTGAATGCATCAATTTCTTTTTCGGAAACCCCTTTATTTTCATTCACCCCAAAAAGTTGATGTATCTCTTTAAATTCAGTCATCTGTTTTTTCTCTTATGGTATTGTGTCAGCTTTGGATCATGCATTTTAGGTTTTGTGTTGGTCCTTAAACGTCACTTTTGCATACTCTCCGATTAATAGCCCGTAATGTGATGATTTACTTTCGCCAGGCAAGGATACAAAAGGGTAATGTCATTACTCAGCTTTAATTGAACAGCCACCGTTACATTTGCATTTCGGTCTTTTTCAGGTGAAGATTCTATCATAGTTATGTTGGTTTTTCATACATTTTTCAAAAGTACCGAACAGGTTCTGATTATTGTAATTAATGAATTTTTTTGAGCTCATGATATAATTTACCCGGAAGCTGCTGCTGTTTGATGCGTTCTTCATCTTCTTCGAAATAAAGCATATCATTCATGCCGCAATAGTCCACTTTAGTAATATTGCTGCTGTTGAAAGACCAATCGAAAGGATTTTTTACCGTAATGCCCAGCTCCTCGCTACAGCCTTCCCAAAGGTTGGAAAATCCCGTTTTCTTATCATTATTCAATTTGTTAAAATCGGCATAAACAGAGAATCCCTGCATTTCAGGATTGAAAAATTTTATAATTTTGTAAACAGGGACGCCACCCCAGTCTATTGTTTTTCCTTCGGGCAATTCTATGCCGGTGAGTTTTTTTTCATTCATTATTTTATTTTGCTGGCCTTCTTTAAAAAAGTGCTCTTCATAAGTCAGTTTTGACCCTTTGGGGATTCGTATTTTTTTTACTACGGTCGGCCCGGTTGTCATAAAATAGGGGTAATCGGGCGCTTTTCCTCCTGTCGGGCTTCCTATGGCGCTTATGCCTTTAAGAAATATGATTGCTGCCGTTGCTGCAGCGATAAGTATTAATATTCCTGCAATGAGGCAGATCTTATATTTTATTTGGATTTTCATGGTACTGGTGGTTGGTTATAATTTCTGCTCATGTTCCGAGGCTTTTACTGATGCAGGAAATTCTATTTCAATGCAGTAGAATTGAAGCAAAAACCCCATATTTATTCTTAAATTGAAATATGCTTATTGAGCTTATATTCAGCAGGCCTGATATAAAAACGCTGTCAGAAGCCGTTTCTGTTTTTATTCCGTTTATTTGCCATCGTCAGGGCATGGTCAAGGATGTTTCTGAGATTCCCGTACCCGTCAATATGGGAAACCTGCTGTTCTAAAAAAGGCCTTTCCATCCTGTACATTTTATAATTCTTCATATGAATTTTCAGCCGTTCCGAACTGTGTTTGCCTATATAACGATAGAATTCAAAACGCTCGATATGCCGGAAGTAAATAAATCCGAATTCAGCGGTCCATACGCCGTTTTTAGAAACCCTGAAAACCGATTTCCTTTTTTTAAGTCCGCCATATATGAAAAATAAACCTGCGGTCATGATCAGGATCCCGTAAAATGTGTGGCCTTTAAACATACTGTACAAGGCCGGCAGGAGCATTAAAAGTCCAAAAACGGCTAACCCGAAAGGGGGTTTGGTTTCATAAAAATCATGGTGGAATTCTTCCCGGTCAATTTCTGATTTCTTTGAAATATTACCTTCATAATTCCGCCTGAAAACGGTATAATTTTGATTTGCCATTATTTATTACGGTTGTCATTGCCGTTTGTTTAAAATTGCGTTTTCGGGCGGGAAGCATCAGTCCGATGCAACAACCAAAACACAAAAACTGATGACATGACTAAAATTCTATTGGAAGACTGTTATGAATTTTTCGCTTCAGGCATTCATTTCTATTCATCGGCATATTCAAAGGCCGTGTCCATCTTTTCGAATGGGATCACTTCCGTCAGTATGCTTTTCAATTCGATGTCAGTTAAAAGCCCCCTGTGTGATTCTTTCCTTCCTCTTGGCAGTTCGATGTCATAATCAATGATTTCTCTTGAAATGACCTTCTGCAGAACATCAGTCTGTTTCCCGGTGAGATATTTTGTATGGGTTTTCAGAATACTGCTGAGGTTGCTTTTAAATTCTTCATCACTCACGTTATTATAAACGTCCTGATCGGACATATCCGTCAGCAAAGCCCTGAAAATATAGTCCTGCAGATTCCTGGCAAGATAATCAGCTTCGTTGCTGTCATGCCATATGAATACCACAGGAATATCATCGCCGTCTTGTTCATTCATTAAAAAACAATAGTGGTCGCCTGCGCCGCTTTGTGCAAACGGGATCAATTTGAATTCAGGCTTAATTTGCCTGTAATCGTCAGGGTCTGCCAATTCTTTAATGGCTTCGTTCACTGCATTTGCATCGAGCAGTTCAAAGTCACCGGTGTGCAGTAAAAGGGTCGGGTTTTCTTTTAATCTTGGATAGACCGTGCTGTGCCAGCCGGGTCCGTATTCTCCGACCTCCAGCATTCCGTCTTTTTCCAACTGCCTGTAAAGCTCAGGATATCTGAAGCCGTATTCTTCTTCTATTTCGGTCAATGTCATATCTTCATTCTTTTATGTTTTATTAATGCTTACGTTTTTGGACTTTGCGCTGGAACATACCTGAAGCGCACAACCCTGCTAACGGCAGTTGATTTTATCCCAATAAACTTACTTCTTTATAGGTTCCGTTTTTATCCATACTGATATCGATTAAATGGCCCCAGAAAATATCGCCGTCATTGCAATACACTGAAGAGCTACCATCATCATAAAATACAATGCTGCTGACAGAGATCCGTTTTCTGAAATTTTCCGCAGTTATTGGCGGCTCGTCTTCACCTGTCTCTTCATCTTGCCCCAGCCAGACTTCATTTTTCAGTTCTATCATTTCGCTTTCCATTTCCAACAGCATTTCCTCGTAAAATTTTGAATTCATCTGCCTGTCAACAAATGAAATCAATTCTTTCAGTTCATTGGGTTCGGTATTGTAAACACTTATATCAATATTTTGCTTTCCGGTATTGAATTTCCCTTCATACCATTCCAGTTTTTCATTGTATACTAATTCTCCGACTGACGGAATTTTTATTGTTGTGCTTTTAACCTCCGGCTTTTCAGGTAATTCATAGGGTTCATTGCATAAGGTGCTGAAAGCATTTTCGATTTCCTGCTCAGTCACTGAAAATTTAAAAAACTTCAGTTTTCTGAACAGTTCCGTGATATTGGTGGTAATGATTTTTTCGTCAGTGATGATTTCAATTTCCTGTCCGGTAATTTTAAGTGCTCTGTAATTTAAATGATTGGGCAGGTAAACATTACTTTCCGAATTAAAGTCATCGGAAGATCTTACGATTGTAATCCCGCATTGAAACCGGTTATCTTCAGGATGACAATTCAATATCCGTCTTTCATCATTCCAATGCTGCACCATAAAATTCCGGAATAACAGCAACACCGAATAATCTTCATTCGCCACAGCTAACGGTGAATGTTTTTCCAGAAAGAGGCTCATTTCCTTAGGGCTTTCAAGCCTCGCATTTTTCAACAAGTCCATCAGTTTAATATCCCAGGTCGCTTCCATTTTCTTATTTTTTTGTGTTTTGTTTGATAGAGATCAGCATGATATCAGGCGTTTATTTGAAACATACAAGCCGGCAACATAACTGAAATCTAATTAAAAGGGCATTGAGTTTTATCTTTCAGCCTTTAGGAGTATTAGAAGCGGTGCGTGTTTTAGTTATTATATACATCAGACAATTTTTAATGAATTGAAGTTCGGTGGTCTCTGTATTGTCAGCCGGCCAGCATTTTCCAGAATAGTATCGCCTGCAAGCTATTGTTTAAGAAAAGCGTCTCCGAAAACGATGATCAGAGACTGGTCACCTGTCTTAACCGGATAAAACTGTTCTTCAATTCCGTTTTTCTTCATTATTTTGTTCAGTTCGGTGATCAAATCGACATCAAACCATTCCTCACAGAAGCCTGATCTGATCATTTTCATTCTTTAATTTGAAATTAATTCCGATCATATCATGCTCTCTGTTTTCAGTCCAGCCTTCATTCCCGATATTAATGTTTACAGGTAAGAATATGTTGTTGGTAATGGCTGATAAACCTTCAGTCACATCAATATAACTTTCACTTTCTTCAAACCTTTCGCAGTCAAGCCAGGCATATTCTTTCGCGGCTTCTGCAATTCCATATTTTTCCAGGATTTCCATAGGATTTTCAGCTTTACATTATCCTGTATTGTTTTAATATACATTTTTATCGGAAAATTTAAAATCCTGTATCTTCGGCAAGGGCCTTATCAGGATTGTTTTTTTTCTTACGTTGAGCGGTTTTTTTTTGCCAAACACTTCGTCAGTTTCGGTCCGCAGCCCTTTAAGCAAATCAAATTCGGTTTCCGTAAAAACGGTATTTTCATCAGTATATCCTTTAGTGGAATTATTGGTCAGCTTTTTTACATGGATTAATTCAAAATTCCCGTTTTGATATTTGAAATCGCAGGTAATATTTCCGCTTTTAATTTCGCTCCACATGGTCAAAATCCCTTTTTCTATAAAAAAATCCGGAATTTGGTATTCATTATGCTTTCCATGGTTTTCAGCAGGATACTGCGGTTCAATTATTTTGTCGGAGGATACAGCCAGAATCAGTTTTCCATTGGGCTGAGACAGGAAAATCTGCAGCTGCAGCGGTCTTGTTTCATTTATGGTATCCATTTTTACCGTTATCCGGTCTAGTTTACCGTCCCTATTCAGGTCTCCTTTTTCTTCTCTCACCTGATAATCATAGTGGTCTTTAGGTTTAATGTTCTGAGCGGATAAACTGATCTGCAATGCCATACAAATAAGAACACAGTACGGGTTGATTTTTTTCATAATGTTAAGTTCATAATATTCAATTTCCTGATAGTAAGGACTAATATCCATCCGCATTTATGTTTGAATAAGGCGGCTCTTTGTCTGATATAAGACTTTTACAAGATTAAATGTTATATAAACAGGATTCTTTCCCGTTTTATTATATTTTTTTATTTACAGCCACATTCGGTGAGCCGCCTGCAGTGATATTTACTTTTTATGCGCTTTGTGTCCACTATAAATATAGTATTTTTCTGTCTATTGTGTATTTCTCAATTTACAATTTTTTATTTCAGCATGCCCCGGCTGCTGTTATACTTTACCTGCATCATCCGATTATCTTTAAACTAATTTACCGTAAATTTGAAAACATACCCCTAAAAAAAGCCAGACTATAGAAATTAGGGCAACTTAACTTGATATAATGAAAAATAATACAACAGATCCTATCGAGATACGTAAACAGCAGATCGCCAGACAAAAGGGCAGTCAGGCTGCATTGTTAGGTATTTTGATTGGTCATGCCATGATCTTATCAGGTGGAGTATTCATCGCCCGCTCTATATTTGGTTTTTTAGAACAGGATATGACAAATTCAGATGAACCTCCTTTAGCCATCTTTGGTATGGCTGCCGGACTACCATTCATCATCTTAGGCTTCTTTGTGTATATTGGTGCCGGCCGTAGATTTACTGGGAAACTCCTTTCATTTCCTGGGATTGGACCTGGTCCTGTTCTTATCACAGGGCTTGCCGTAGGTGCATGGTGGGGTGCACTGTCATTGCCGGCAAAGGGGGGTGCACTATGGCTTATTCCGTCAATCTTGACTGTTATGGCTGGATTATTCTTGCTGATCAGTATCTTATTAAGAGTCCGTAGGTCTGCAAAATATCATATACTTACCCGTATGATAAAAGAAGGAAAAATAACTTCCGGGCTTATTACAGATATTCCAGAAATCGACCCTAGCTCGGGCGGTCTTATCGGAACAATTACTGTAAAATTTACAGACATGGCTGGGGTTGATCGCTGGATACAAAAAACAGGACAGTGGAAACGTATCGATCTGCCAAAGACAGGAGATAATGCGGCTGTACTTTACGATCCACAACACCCGGAAAACATTTATACTGTCTGGGTGGGACCTCCAGGCTCAACGGCAATTACAGATTTTACTCTTTGGCATTCATGAATTATACCAAAAGTTCTACCCATTCTGCAGAATTTTTTATCTCTATTGGGTGTATGCATAAAACTACAGCTGATTTTTATCAAATAACGGATGTGAACTCTGTACAGTTTCCCGGTCAAAGCCGCTCAGTTCAGGTTTTGGTAAGGCAGTGTTGGCGGACATTTTATATTATTTTATCCACTTTTCAACGGTGCTTATAAATTCCTTCTGCTGGTCAACAAATAAATAATGTGAACAATTGTCGATGATTTTAAAGTTCTTCCTGTTAACGATTTTCTTCATATCATTTAACTGTTTTTCTGAAAAGATCCGGTCCTGTTTTCCGTAAACGGCAAATAATTTTACGTGCTTTTTCAAATTTTTTAAAATTGGTTTTGTGTCAATATTATTTTTGCTTTCGTTTTTATAGAATAGAATAGGGGCATGGTTATTCCTGATGTTGTTTGCGTTGAATTCACTGAGTTCATAGCGTTGCCGGATTTCATTGGCTTCCTGCGTCGGAAACGGCATTTTGAAATAATGGTTCCTGCCGGCAACTTCATAGCACTGCTTTCTGTATTCCGCAGTGTTTTTAGGAAGCTTCCCGATTTCCGAAATCTCTGAAAGCATCAAAGTGTCTTTTTTTTCGGTATACCTTTTTTCGGCCGTTTTTAAAATATGGTCGTAGGTTTCCTGTTGGGAAAACAAAACACCGGCGAGGATCAGTGCATTTACTTTTTCAGGATTCTGCTCTGTAAAAAGCGTTCCTACCAAACCTCCGAAACTGTGGGCAATAATATTAGCTTTGTCAATGCCGTAGCTTTTGTAAAGGTCATTTAAGTCATTGACCGCTTCCCGGAACGTAAATGTTGCCGCAGTATCCATGGAACGGCCTTCGCCACGACGGTCGTAGACAATGACATAAAATCCTTTTTCCGCCAGTTTTTTTGCCGTTGTCCCTTCAAAAAGCGTTGAATTCCCTCCCGGCCCGCCGTGAATAAAAATGATTGCAGGGTTTTTCCGCTCTCCGTAGGCCTTTGAGTACATGGCTGCCGCCTGAGCATTTGTAATCTGTGATGTTAAGATACAGATTATGAATAAGATCATTTTTGTCATTTTTTTACTAAATATTGTTCCGGTAGTCTTGATCAGTACTGCGATATAAAATTTCTATTCTTTATTTTCTGGCGCTAAAATACAATTAAAACTACGGTCTGATTTTTACATCAGTCTCCTGAAAAAAATCTTTTTTTATTTATCTCTTTATTTACCATTCGCCGAATTCCACATGATGGTATCGTTTGTGATAGACGGAAATATCATAATCATTCTGCGATTTCAAAGCTTTTAACATCTCGTTTTGAAATGCCACTTCTTTTTCTAACAAAGCATTCCAGTATGCCGGTTGGTTTGAGAAATTTTCGTAGTAGTCCAGAGTGTCAATAATTCCAATGCATAATCCTACTGAACTTTCTGTTTTTTCTAAGCCAGACACTGCATTGTCGAATGAACTTAACATGAAAATTTCAACAGGGTCAGGTTCTTCGTAATCATCCGAATATACGTCAGTTTCCGCGTTGATTTTTTCAATGACCTTGTGGTAATTGTTGACATTCTCACGGTAAATATCATCAATCAGCTGTTTCCTGTCAATACTGATCCCAAGGTATCTGCCGATAACTTCTTCATAGCCGGGCAGCTGAAAATAAAAACCCAGGGTGGCCGCTTTTAGATCTGCTCTCTGTCCCGCTGAATAGTTTTTGAGCTCTTTTTGTAAGTGTTCAGTATGTTGCTTAATGTGTTTTACGATATCCATAACATTCAGTTTTTAAGTTTAGGCCACGCTGGCTGAGCATACGCACTATAGTTTCAGCTTTGCTTTTGGGATAGCAATAAGAGTTCAGCCCGCCAAATCAAACAATAAATGGTGATTTATGAGTAGCGTTTAATGAAAAATCGCTTTTGACCTGTGTTTCAGCCCGTGGAATTCAACTGCCATATTATCACCGTTTTTATGAATCCGGATCAGCTGGTGCATCACTGTCTTCAAAGTCAAAATCATATGCTCTGTTAAAGAGTACGGTGTCTTTGTGTATCGGTTCAAAGCACCGGTCTATTTTTTCTTTCCCATATCTTTCCGTTAAATATACCCACTCCTGGTCAGACAATGCAAGAAAAGCCAGGGTGTCAGAACCGTCACTTATTCTGCAAAATCTGATTTCATATTTCGGTTTCATTATTTCGTTAAGCAATATAATGGTCCTGTCCCGGTCAACGACCTTTTCTGTGTAAGTCCTGTCTTCATAACGTACCGTCAATTCCAGGCCGTCCGAAATTTGTTTCATTTCAGCACTCAACACATTCGTTTTTAAACACCTTTCACAGTATTCAATAATGGCATCGTCCTCTTCTCTCCAATCCACCCGGAAAACCAAGTCTTCATCAAGATTATAAAAATCATCATACTCCTCAGTTTTTAAATACGTGTCAAGTTTTTCAATTTTCCCGTCCATAAATTTTTAGTTTTTGGTCATGAATTATCATGTAATTTATATAATCCGATAAAATTACTGCAATTGATATGATAACAGTCATTCAATTGTTAAACTTGCTGCCTGAAGTTTGAATTTCAGTCCTGCCTGACCTGAACATCCCCATTGATACCATTAATTTCCGGTAATCTGCTGCGTATGCCTTGTTATTTTTCCCTATTGCGGAATTTTTCAACGATTCCGTCGGTCGGCAGGCCAAGAGACCGGGCAGCGTTATAGGCAACCAGATAGTCGTTATGATTAAGATAGCCGCAATGCAGCTCTGCTATTCTTATTTCATTGAAATCCGGCAAATAGTAGAGAATATCAATAAGTTCAAATTCACTGGTTATTCCCGGCATGGCTTCAAGTACTGTTTCAATCATCCGAGCGTCCTGGCATATTTGAAAAATTGAATGGGCAACAATCACACTCATGGCACCTTTGCTCTTATCAAGTAAATCATAAAGGGTTGGGAGTGCAGATTTTGATTTTATATGCCCGAGCCCGACTGTTGGCCAGCTGTCCCGAAGGCTTACCGCTTTTATCAGTTCAGCTTCTGCGGCCTTTAATTCTTCGCGTGTCAGCTGGTCGAGAAGATCAAGTGGGATGCCGTCTTTTCTCTGTGCCCAGGTATTTGCTTCTAAAAAGTCTTTTCTGAATATGTCGAGATGGTTCGCCACTGTGAGGATTATTAGGTTAATATGTTTGGGGTTTTTGCACTTTACCCTGCCTGAAACAAAAGCCTTGTGGGCCAGAAGTTATATTTATCGTTTCCATTTTTCACTGGTTTCCCAATTGATAATATCAATCTTTGGGTCTGTTGTTAAATAATGATTTCCATCTTCCAGGGCATCTTCATCCAGATAATAAAGATTGTTTTCCAGATCATCTTTAAAGGTTTCAATCAATTCAGCGGCTGAATCTGCAACTAAAATTCCTGTTTCATACTCATCATCAATAAAAATGATCTGTCCATAATTCCCGTGAGTGCCTGGCGCCAGGTCAAGATACAGACTTGTATGTGATCCGTCAAATGCAAATTTTATCCAGCTGATGTTATAAATATTGGCAGGATCAATTTCTTTGTCAGCTTTTTTAAGCAACATATTCATAAGTGCATACTGTTCTTTTCTGTACGTATAGTCTTCGATTATTCTGTCGATAGGAAAGAAGTCCATGCCGTAAAAAAGACTTCCGAAATTTTCATCGCCGCTCAGTCCGTTATGCCATAAATAAAGTTCCTTGAAGTCATCGGGCAATTCTTTCCCGGTTATTTTCTCAAGTTCGTTAATTTCATTCCTGACCGCCGGTTTCTGTAACGAAAGCTCAATTATTTTTTCAGCATTTTCTTTAAGCCAGTGTTCAATTTTCTCTAAATTTTTTTTCATTTTTCAATTTTGTGTGGTAGTTTAGTATATTCCGCCGGTGTTTCGGAACTGAAATTATTCTCCTTAAAAAATAATTATCTGCCATCAGGCATATTTTGTAATCCATCCTGCATCGAGTAAACATGGCTGCTGAAATATTCTTGTTATATGATTTGGTCTACATATTTTTTATTTAATGTTTTACCTGTAAGCTGGGTCATAAATGAAGAGAAATCATCGGCAACCCATTCCGTTTCTTCAAATTCAGGTTCGCTTCCATAAACAATCTGTCCGTAACCGGCAGAAAGTAAAGAAATGGCAAAGCAGCAGTAAAAGTTTCTGCACGATAATAAGATGGGGATATGCCTGTCCCAAAATTCAATTATTTTTTTCTTGTCTTCATCAGTTTCGTCCGCATAACTTTCTAAGCTCATCAATTCAAACTCATTCCATTGAAATTCATTTCCGATGGCACTGTTAAAGCTGTTCATGGTATTGAACCATGCTTTATTGTCCTTTGTGACGCAGATCTCAATACCGGATATAAAATTCAGATAGTCTTCGGGTATCTTCTGATACCGGTCTAAAACTGCCGGATTTATTTTGTTCTTCTGATTCGGCAGGACGATAAAACCGATATTCTCTAATTTTTCCTTCATTGTTGTCAATTCAAATGGATCATTTTTATCAGGGTACAGCAAAGTTCAATTGAAAATTTTGCAGGTCAGCCTACCTGTTACAAATCCTTTTCTGCTATAGTATTTTTAAAGCTTTTGCGGTTTCTGTTCTCCAGGCTGCTGTATTTTCCGATTTTAAATTATAGTCTTCTGTGGACAGATTGCGTAACTGAAATAACTCTTCTGATTTTTCAAAGCCAATCTTTAAGCCTACAGAAATATAATTTTCCAAATCGATTTCATCATCCGGATGGTCATCAAAATAGTCAATCATGATGTCCATTAACATCAAATCTATATTTGTTCCGTAATCTTCATAAACTTCGTCATTTTCGAGTTCAAAATTGATGATGTGTCCAATTTCGTTATCGCTAATAAGCATGGTAAAACTTTCTCCACAGTCAAAAATAGGAATAATCTTTTTTCCGCTTAGGATTTTATAATTCAATATCGTGGGCAAATAAAAGTAGGCGCCGTCTACCTCTTCCACCCGGTATTTCAATTCCGGAATATTTCCGATATTTTCTAAAAAGACTTTTGGCAGTCCAAAATCCAATAATTCTTTTACCCGGTTTTCTTTAGGGACAATGTAGGTCATACTATTAAAATTAAGGTGTTACAGCTTAGCGTTGGGGTGGGGTGGGGGCAATTCAACTCTAAAAGCCTTTCGTATTGAAAATACTGAGGGGTTTCACTTCAGCCCGTCTTATACAATTTAGTTTTTGCCCAATATCAAACTTCTTAATTTTTCAAGCTGTGTATCTGATTTCCAAAGAATCTGATCAACGTCTCTTTCAATTTTGATGTCAGGCTCAGTGCCAAACCCGTCTAAAATTTTTCCGTCTTTTTGAAAAGAAACCATTGTGCTTATTTTTACGCGTATTTGTGAGTTGGGCAATTCAAATCTTTCGCTGTTGCCGCTTGAACCATCTGTTGCAATTCCAGCAATTTTTATATTCGGGATGTTTTTAAAGGCTGCAACAAAAACAGATGCTGCACTAAAACTTTTTTCATTAGCTAATATATAAACAGGTTGGCCGTAATAAAAAGTCTGTTCAGCTATTTTCTTCCCATTGAATAATCCAAAATAATATTCGCTGTATTTTTTATTATCCAGTTCATACATTGGCCTGAAAGTTTTCAAAAATTTTGTAACACTTCTTTGCTCCTGTTTATCCAATTCAGAAAAAGAAAATAAATTTCGGCGATGTAAACTTTCCCTGTATTCTTTTGGTAAAGGAACGGGAGCCCTTTGTTTTGTTGCATTCACTACATAAATAGAATCCGGGTGCACAAAGTATTTGGCCAGTTCGTAAGTTACATCACGGGTACCGCCGCCATTGCTTCTCACATCGATAATCAAAGCTTTAGTGCTGTTTTGGACAGATTGCATGAAAGAATTGATCTTATCAAATAAAAGAGGAGCATCTTCTTTACTTACCATGGTAGGAATTTGCATGTATCCTATTTGGTCTTTTATGTGGAAAAGCTGGCTGACAATTTCTTCTTTATTGTAGTCTTCATCTTTAACTAAAATGTATTTTCTCTCAAATTCATCATCCCAATAGATTGACCTTTTTGCTCTTTCAACCGGAGCAACAAATAAAACCGTATCATTTTCAAGCGAGGAATCCGAAAGCGTCAATTTGATCTGCGCAGGTAATGGCTTGTTTAAAACAGTGTATATCTTTTGAATATCCCTAAGCTTTCTGACCGCTCTTGTAAAATATGCTTTCTCAGGAGCGGTTGTTTCTTCAGGAAGTATTTTCCGGAGAAAATTTTCGACCGGGATTTCATCAACCTTTTTAAGATAAGGGAATTTAGGATTCGATAATTCCAATTTCTTATTGTCATCTCTTTTTAATACAAGGACTTTATTGCCTTCAGGAGCATAAATAAATGGCAGGAAAAGGGAATCTCTGCTTTCATAATCCCTTAGAGAGGAATGCCTGTCACCAATTTTCCCGATTGTTTCAGCTAAAAATAATCCAAAATCTTCAGGCTGTGTCAAGTCTTTCAGATGGTGTTGATAATTTTCAAAATCTTTATTGAAGTTATAACCGTTCAAATAAACATACGAAGAGTTTTCATGAAGCGTTTTCGTAAGGAATTCCAAGTCATGACGGACCTGTTGCTTTGATAAATTTTTCGTCTGGGCTTTTGAAATTATTGCTAATAAGCTAAAAAGTATTGTAAAAAGGAATTTCATTTTTATTAACGGTTTTTTGTAATTGCGCATCGCCTAGGATTAACACATTGCGCCACCCTCAACCCTATTCTGCTAAAATTAATGAATTATTATAATACCGGTCTAACAATTTCACAAAATAACTTTTCACAGATGATGGGTGATGCAGATTATTATATTTGTTAAATAGTTGGAGCTGAAATTGAAATTCCGATTATTTCAGATGTATTTGTCATTGTTGTATTCGTGTCTTGTAATTCTACCGACCGTTATAATTCTGTAAGTATTGGAATTTATGGTTATTATTATATTGTTTTCAAGGTTGGTTGCATAAAAATTTTTCCCTATTTTTTGATAGTTTTCTTTTCGAGTTTGTTTTAAGATGTTAAAAAGAAATGTTTCAATTTCATTTTTAGAGTAATCTGTTTTTAATTTTTTATTAATTCGCCCATAGACCAATTCTGTGTAGCAAACGTTATCAAGGATTTTACTTTTGTCAATATTCATTTTCTTTTGTCGGGTTTCTGATACCCTTCATTTTAAAACATTTACCGCCAACGTTCAGAGTCCTGCCTTCAGGCATAGATTATACGATTAAAGTTCAGTCAAAAAACTGTTGTTTAGTCTTTATTTCAGCATGCCTGGCGCAAAACTTCTGTTGGCTGCTGCCTTCTTCTTAAGTTATTCTTTTAGTCACAATCAACATGCAGCCTGTGTTTTCCACAGTTGACACAGCGAAATAAATAACCCACTAAACTTCCGTCTTTTGAAAGATGTGTTCTGATCAATTCAGGGTCATAGCCGTTATTATCGATATCATCATTCAGTTCTTCCGCTATGGGTTCTATGGTCTGCGTGTCGGCATAACCGATAAAAGCACACGGTTCATTACAGTGTGTCAACCAGACTTCCTGCTGCCAGGAAGAATAACCCGGTGTCCTGTTTGTAATTTCAAGCAACAGCTCTTTTGGAATCGCCGGTGCCGGATCATTTGGATCAGGTGAAATCCCTTCAATTCCACAGTAATCATTAAATTCCCCATCATATTTTTCAGAAGCTTTACCATTTGTAATACACCAGGGACAGATGTATTCAGGGTCTTCTGTGCTGTAAAACGAACCTGTATACTTCATTTGTCTTTTTTCGTTACAGACAGAACAAGTTCCTTCAGCTTTTTCAAAAATGTCTAAGCCGTATGCATTCGGACTGTATTTAAATTTTGGTAATTCCATCTTTTTATATCTTAACGGGTGTCTGGTTAATATTGTCAATAAGGATACGAGACCCTATGTCCGGTCAGGCAATCTTAAAGTTTCATTACGAAACGGCTGCTGGTTTTGCCCTTCAACCGCCTGATGCAAACCTATTGTAGTGTACTGTTTTCTGTTTAATCTGTCCACCAAAACGGGTCCGGAGATGATGGGTCATGGTCTAACCATTTGGTAAACCACTGCAGAAATGTCATGGGTGGCCGGCAGGGTGAAATTCCAACATCCGTTATCTGCCAGACAAAGCCCTGCTGCCCGCCGGAAATGATAAGTGTCCAATCCATGCCGCAACCGTCAGTTCCTAAATAAATATTCCCGTCAAATATTCGGTCCTGCAATTCTGTATTTTCTGCCTCATCGCCTTCCCAGATCCATTGTTCTGAAAATGGAAAAGGCTTACGGATGTTTTCAAATGTCCATGCTTTTTTTTGTGCGTCGGACCACCAGATTTCATCAGTCCCTATAGGCTTGATCCCGTATTCCGGCGGTCCGTCCCCTCCGTTACCGATATACTGAATGAACAGCTTATAGTCAGCCGGAAGAATAATCCGGTTTTCTGTTTCGAACTTTTCAACGGTACCGGCAGATAAAACCGGATTAAATTTCAGGGCAGTCTTGTCAAGCCTGTCCTTCAGGGTCATTATTTTCTCGTATTGTGATGTCATAACATAAGGCAATGTTCCGCAGCTTTGCATCCGGGCAGGCAATCGAAGCACAAAAGCTGAATTATTACTAAAGTACCATTGAAAAACGGCTGTCGGGTTTTGTCTTTCAGCCCGCCTGAAGCAAACCCTTTATTGTGCACGCATGGTATCAGCTCTGCCATAGGAATTTTGCCGTTTTTCCTTTTGTGCAGTCAAATAAATAAGCAACTCCGCCGCCGCCGAAATTCATTGCCGTTCTATGGTCGGGACCTTCTTCTAATTGAGCGACAAATCTCATCGGTTTGTTACAGCAGTCGCAT
Organism: Chryseobacterium gregarium DSM 19109; assembly: GCF_000430845.1. Lineage (GTDB taxonomy): Bacteria > Bacteroidota > Bacteroidia > Flavobacteriales > Weeksellaceae > Chryseobacterium > Chryseobacterium gregarium. The sequence goes on from NZ_KE387264.1 coordinate 47,513, forward strand.
TCAGGCGTTTCGTCTCCCTGGATCCAGGCCGGTTCGCCATATAACTGCCCCAGAACCTCTCTTTTATTTCCTTTCCAATTTTCTCGGGCACTGTCATAATCAATGTCTTCGGTTTTAACCAGGGTTACCCCGTATTCGGTATCTCTAACGGATAATTCAGCATCAGCCGGTTTGAAAAATTCAAGATTTTCCCCGTCAACAATAAGCGCTTTGTTCCCACCACCTTCGGCATCCCATTCATCACACATTCCGGGATCATTATTGCACATGAAAATCAGTTCAATTCCAATGTCCGTTTTTATTTTCCCCTGATATTGCATTTCCGCCTTACAGGTTCTGCATTCGGGCCAATCAATAGTTTTGTCAATTTCTCTGACAGGAAGCCCTCCAAAACCGGTTTCTTCAAGTCTGTTATTTTTTGTAGGGTCGTTAATTAATAGTTTTATCATCTGGTTTTTGTTTAAAGTTGCAGTTGTTTTTTTAATGCACAGACAGTTTCTGAATTAACGTAATAATAAATCTGAATTATATGCTGTTAAAATTAAATCAAATAATGATAGAAGCATATTTTTACTTTTTCAATAGTAATGTAATGTCGTAACTCCTCTTTTTTTCGTGTCTGCATTAACGGTTGGCTTGCTCTTTATTCTTTTGTGTTTGAGTGGAAACATTATTCCACCATACTCAAATCGGGTAGAAAAACTGAATTACGATTTGGCTGCAATTGAAAAACTACTGTTGTATTTTACGCTTCTGCCCGGCGGCCTATGGAATCGCTTTATTCTTCCCACCAATAGATGCTGTCAATTTTTCCGGTTCCTTTTTCAGTTTTTTGGATTACAATTTCAAAATTTACTTTTCCGTCTTCATCATCATTATCATCATTGTCTTCAGGGTCAAACATCTGCCGGACGGTTAAATCATAATGCCCGTTTTCAATCCGGACCATTAAATCAGAATTATGGTCAGCCGGAATTTTAGTGTCCTCAAATTGGGCTGACATGGTTAAGTCTTCATAATTGGTGAGATAAAGTTTTCCGTCCGTTACTTCAATGGCAGAAGTGAATTCTCGGAATGCCTGTTTACCTGAAGATCTGTCCGCAAAAGAAACGGTCCATTCGTTTTGAGCGCCTGTTGACCAGAAAATAATATTCCTGTTGTTCATTTCGTCAATAAAATGTTTCATAAGCTGACTTAATTCCCAATCTTCATCAACAAATGATCGGTAAGCGGCAGAATTTACGAGGGCTAAAAAACCGGAATCGTCCGTAATGTTCAGTTTTTGAGTTGTATTAAGTAATGGAGACATCTTTTATTTATTTCAGGTGAGATTTTCAAGGTAGGATGGTGGTGTTCTTTTAAATGCACTTTTTTAAATTGCCGGTACCGTTCAGGAAATGCTGAGGCATCTGCGGGAATTGGAACTGTATTATTCTAGGCCGCACAAAGCGAAGTATGAAAAGACACTCCTGCAGGCCGCAAACAATAGCTGTGCAAATTCCTAATTTTTGCTTATGATTTTTTAATTTCCTGTTTTTTTATCCAACGAATTGCATTCTTCATAGGTTCCTCAGAAGCTGAAAATGCTGTATTGTGCCCTAATTGCGGAAATAACTGATATTCATAATGCTTCCCTTTACGTTTTAACCGGTCAAGATATTCTATTGATAAATGTACGGGAACCTGAATGTCTTTGCCTCCAAAAATCCAGAGCCCCGGAACTGATAATCCGGAAAGGATATCGTTGGGATTGGTGTCAGTAAACTCATACCGGTCCGGATCATTGAATATATGTTTTCTTGCCTCTTCTTCTGAATGGGTATCCCAGAAACTCTTATTTCCGCCGGTATAAAATTGGAATCTCAATTGTTCTTTAACCGTTATCAGTGCTCCGCTGAATATAGTCATAAATCTGACTTTCTTATTTTTTTCTGCAGCCATCGGAATGATCCATCCGGCCTGGCTGGCGCCAATTAAACCTATGGGTATATGATCATTTGATAAAAAGTTATACAACGTGTTGACAGCAGCACTCGCATCTAAGGATAAAAGATTCAGGTTTGAAAAATCAACATTGTTAGTTCCTACTTCAGGGCCGGCATAGACACCGGCAGATTCTCCGACTCCGCGTTTATCATACGTTAAAACGGCAATTCCGTTATTGGCCAGGATTTCAGCAAATTTTACCGTTCTTTTTTCCTGTCCGGATCCATGAACAATGACAACGGCTGCCTGTATGTGGTCTGGTGTAAAAATAGTTCCGGACAGTGTGTCCCCTTCACTGACAAATTTTATTTCTTTGGCCGTAAAGTCCGGCGGAGTTGCTGATGCATAACCAGCGACGAAAAACAATAACATGAAGAGAGAATACCTGCGCAATGTTTTTGCTTTCAGAATGCTTTTAAAAAGTACCGGTTTGGTTTTCATTTTTTTAAATTCTTTTAAATTAATTAAGGTAAAGCATTGCAACTTTAAAACAATGTCCTGCTAAAATTAATGAATAATTATAGAGCCGGTATAACTTTATTTTACAAAATAATTACAGATTATCTGAAGTCCCGGGATATCATTCCCAGGTTTCCCATTCACCGATTTGAAAATCATATTTTGCGTATTCTCCTGTGTCCGTAAATTCCGAAGCGGTCATCCTTATTTCAAAAATTGAGTCTTCGTTCCAGCCTGCTGTAAAGAAGACTGCTTCTTTTGTTAACAGTGCCGTGGCATGATCTTCGTCCGGATGATTAAAATACAGTCCGTAATCGTGTTCCTCTGATACCTTATAATTGTAACTTAATAATCTTTCTTTTAATTCCTGAAACTGCTGTTCCGTAAAGGGAACCAGGTTTTCTTCATGGTCGAAAAAGTATTCATCATCGGTTGCCTGTTCTTTTTCTTTGGTTTCGATCCTGTAGAGTGAAATGTCGTAACTCATCTTTTTAATTCTTTAATTCTGGAATAAAACGTGATTTGAATGTTTGTTTCTAAAAGTTGAACATCGTGTTTTGGGACTTTGTGTTCAGAGAGAAACACAAAGCTGATATTAAACAGTGCAATTTAAAACGGATGTCAAACTTTTCACATCAGATTTTCTGATAAGGACCTCTGGTAAGGAATGTTATTTTTTTCCTTTTATGTATTCGTCTGTAAAATGCTGTTTATGTTTCGGTTCAGAAAATTTGTCAGCATTATAGGCTTCCGAGTTTCCTTTGGGAATAGAAAGATAAGCCCAATTTTCGTTACACAGCAATTTTCCGATGAACACAATCTGCCCAATATGATATGGATAATGGGCAAGCTGCCGGTTTATCGCTTCCGTTATGGTGTGTCCCTGATTTCGTATAAATATCTCTTTTGTCAAATCATTTTCGGTCAACGGATGTATTGCGTTAAATAAACAAGCCCAACCTTCATTCCATTTTTCTAAAAGTTCGGTTCTGTCAGCAATGTCATTGTCAAATTCAGCATCTCTTCGCCGCCATTCCTTTTCGCCGTCTGTTGTCAGGAAATCGGTCCACCGTGAAAGCATATTTCCCCATAAATGTTTTACAATTGTTGCAATACTGTTGCTTTCTTCATTTAATTGTATGAAAAGCTGTTCATCTGTCAGCTGAGAAAATGTTTTCTCACCAAGCATTTTGTAATATTCAAATTGCTTTTCCGCACTGTCTAAAAAGTCGTTTGTCATAGTATTTTCCATATCGTATATTTTTTTTCGGTTTCGGGCCTTCCTGATACAAAAACCCATTTTAACGATTCTCTTTTTTAAGTTCCTGCCGGTCGGCGGATCTGCTCAGAATTCCGGTTGTACTTGTCATAAACTATTCTCTCTCTTTCATAATTATTATCTGGTTTCCAGTGTTCTTCTGTTCTGACCGTACCGTTTTTACCTGTTGTTTTTGAACTCAGCAATGTTTCTTTTCTATCATCTGCGTTCAGGTCAATAGGGTTTGTATTGGTTAAATAGGTTTCCAGCATCTTTGGGATTTCGCGGAAATTTTTGCAGTCGTCTTCTATTGTAACTTCTTTTTTATTTCTTAACGCAAACGGAAAAATTTTATTTAAAAACCATGGGTTTTCTGTCATTGTGTGCACCGGCGGCTTCGTCAAACGGAAAATAAATTTGGCATGGTCGTCAGATTGATAATTTGTGTAAATTACGGTTTCAATAATGTTCCAGTTAATAAACTGGGTGGTATCAAAAAGAGGCAGATTATACCATATCCCGTTTGCATCAAATATTACATGTTCTTGTCTTTCAGCTTGTTTCTTCACTGTCTTTTCAGAAACGCTGAATCCGGAATTCAAACAATACAGCAGGGTGCCGGGAAATAAAATAAAAAGTACCGAAACGATGTAGGCGCCGATTATTTTTACGTCCTGCAGAATCATAAAAACCGTCAGGCCTAAGCCGATGCCTATAAAAAGCCCAAGCAAAAGGTTAATAATGATAAAAGGATTAAATTTCATAGGTGGACTGGCAGGTTATAAAGTGACGGTTATCGGTTCGGGACTTCGCTTTGAGGCAGCAATCGATGCAAAACCCTTGTCAGCATTAGTGCTTTTTATATTTATTCCACGATAAATTTTTTCGGATAATTGTCTCAATTTTGCCGACTTTAAAATATTCGTCAAATTCTTCTTTTTGTCGGGTTTCATAAAAGTCGGTTATTTTTTCAATAAAATATTCAAGTGCAGGTGCAATGACATTCCGGTCGTTGTCAGCGTGCCAAAATTCTATGAGCTGCCCTTTTTGCCCCGTAAAAATGCCTTTAAGGTCGTAGCAGATACTGTCGCCGCCGCCGTTCTGAAAAACCGGGATCCAGTTTTCATTCCACCAGTTTTCAATCTCCAAATCAGATCCAATCATCGGAGTCAGTTCGGACGCATCATGAAGTGCCTGATGTAAAGGAATAAACATAGAATTGTTTACAAACGCTTCATAACAATTGGCTTTTTGTCCGTTTTTCCATTTGTACAGTGTCCTTAAATCCTTTGGAATTTCAATTTGATAATATTCTTCGAGTTTGTCCAATTGAGCGTTGTCCAAAGGTTCGTTAAGTTCCCGGTAAAATTCAGGTCTTAATATCGACAGAAAGGTATCTAATTTTTGAATGAGTTCGTCCATTTGTTTCATTTTTGACATGATTGCTAACGGCAAAGTATAAGCGTAACACGGTATTCCGGAACGATTTATTTTTCCGCCTGCACTGATTTTACTCCAGGCCAAAATACTCAATTTTATTGAATCAGCCCGCATTACGCTTATATAATGTTACCGGCGTCTGTTTTTCCTTTTCCTGGAGTTCATGAGACAGTAATGACAAGCTCGATGATTTTTATATTCAATTTTATGTTCGGAGAGAAGCTGTATAATTATTTCTCTGGTTTCATTTTCGTCAAGACCAAATTTTTCTCCAAGGTCAATTTCATTCAGCTGACCGTTATTTTCTATTAAGGCGTGATAATACCGATCTTTATTTTCCATAAGCTGTCTGTTTTTTTACTGCGATCATCATATGCGGGCTGAATGGCAGAAGATACCTGTCATTCTGTGTGACCTGCAGAAGTGCCAGCAATCTTTTTTTCTTGTCTTCATTCAGCATATTGGCAAAATAATCTTTGTCCAGCCAGGCCATGCCTTCGACAGCATAGGTATTAAGACAGGTTAATTCCTGTTTTATAAACTCTTCTTTTAGCTGCTCTGGCCTATGATAATAGGCTTCAGCTAAAAGCCATGGAAAATCATCCGGAGGATTATGAATTCCCGTTGTCAATTCCTCCACGCACATTTCAAAAAATGTTTTTTTGTGAATGAGCCCGTTCAAAAGTCCCGCCAGGGTGGAGGCTGTATAATTTATGGCAAAGCCCAAAATGATTCCGTCATTTTTCAGAACCCGTTTCGCCTCTTTAATCGCTAATTCTCGGTCTTCTTTTTTCTGGAGATGATAAAGGGGCCCGTGTAAAATGATCAGGTCTGCAAAATCATTTTGAAAATTTAATCTTCTGGATTCACCCAAGTGAACAGAAAACTTATTTTTTAATTTGTCGGCTCTGTTCCGGGCAATTTTTATATGCTTATATACAGGCTCTACCAAATGAACCTGATGTCCTTTATGGGCAAGCCATTCCGAATACTTTCCGGTACCGCCGCCAATATCAATTATTTTTGAAGATGATGAAGGAATATATTTCTCTATGAGTGATTTGATCCTTTCAAATTCAAATATGCCCATTCCTTTATCGAGCCTGGTTTCTTCAGATGCTTTATTATAAAATGCTTCTATATTTCTGCTTATTAACTGCTTACTTTTCATTGTTAATCATTAGATCTTCATCACTTATTGAAATGCTAAAGCCATAGCAAAAGTGATCAATCAATCAATTCGTGATCAATTGTTTTTGTTTAAAATTTGATAAAATAACAGGATATGATAATCTGTGCACAAAAAACGGAAAGATTTTCATGTGCTAATACTCGTTTTGACGAGATTGTCTTAAAAAGACTCAGATATGTGTTGAATTAGTATAACAGACGACAAAGATAGAAATAATTGATTAATCCTCTTCCTGATTTTGCTTTTAATTGGAGGTAAAGTTTCGGTTATATAAGATGAGAAAGGTGTTTTTCACTTTTCCCTTTGTAATAGCCGCTGGGGCCAACTTCTCAACTACGGCACATTTTTTCAATCGGAAAGAGGGATTGATGATTTTTAATGAAAACATATTTCATCGACTGTTCCTGGAAATGCTTTAGTATGCATGAATACCTTAAAAAAATATAAAAGAAATGAACTAAAAAATGCCGACTGCTTTCTTAATATATCGCACTCCAGCTCTGCGTCCTTTAGTTTCTTCTTCAATTCGTGGATTTTTTCCTTCCCCAGATTCTTCGTACGTTTTGCGCCATTTATAAAGCCATGTGACCTTTATACCTGGTTCTAGGGTTCATTCTGAAACATGAGTCCTCTAGTTGCTTAATTGAACGGCTTTTGTCCTAAAAGCTGAAACATAAATTTTTCGCTCTCGTTTTATATCTTAAATTTAAGGCTTTATGCTTAACTTTAACTGGACGCTAAATCAGTATATCCATGACTAAACAGAAAATTTCCCATGGTGAAATTCCCTTAATCCTTAAAAAGTACAATAAAAGTCTATGGCTTTCAACACTGATTTTCCCTTTTATTCTGATAATGATCGGTCTGCCGATCTATTTTTTGTTCTTTTTCCTAATGTTATTTCTAACGGGGAAAAATTATGAAGATTCGATGACAGTTTATATTGGTATCATTATCTTTTTAGTCTTAATCAATTTTTTGTATGGTAAAATCATAATAAACAGAAGGATAAAGAATAAAGATGTTGATAAAATTAACCAAGATTTCAAGGTTCTAAAAAAAGACAGTTATACTTATACTTCTGAAAATGTTTCTGATAGTGCCTATTATAGATTATATTTATCAGATGAAAAAAATGAAAAAATAGGTATTTATATTTCTAAAGAAGATTACTTGAATATCGTAGAAGGGCAATCTTTAAATCTAACTTACTATGAACTTTTGGATATTCCTATTGAAGGTTTTTATGAAAATAAGAAATTAGATTTTTTTAAGTTTTTCATCATACAGAAATGGAAAAGAATAAAGAAACTGATATCTGTCTAATGTACGATATTTTCATTATCGGAATTTCCAGGTAGTGTAATTCTTGAGATGAATACTTTGTCAATGATTATTAAAGAAAAGGACCGTTTAATTGGAAATTTTGCGTTTAGACAGAAAATAAATAAAGGTATGGTTTTCGAGCGGGATTTAGAAACATCGTCAGGATAGGCTGAAAAAATAAGATCAGCATTACCTTCTGTATAAAATAAAAGATTTCAGGATCAGATTTATCAAAATTGAATTATGAATTTTCCAAATAAACAATTATTTCATAACGTACGGTTCACGGCAATTTTTTGGGTTACCTTCTTTGCCGGTGCCACTGCAGCGGCGCAGACCGGGACCTATGAAATGAAGAACAGAAACGGCTCCTATTGCTATATATCCCTTATAAAAAAAGGGAATCATGTACAGGCTGAGATATTTGCATGGTGGAATACCCCAAGTGCACGGACAGGATCCTATTATGGTGAGGGTACATTGGCAGGGAATCAAAGTACTTTAAAAAGTGATGAAAACGAGCCGGAATGTAAGGTGGCTCTTGTATTGGAACAAAATAAAATACGTGCGTCATTTGATCATTGTGCCGTGGATAACCTGCCGGAAGATTTTAATGGGATGTATTATAAAATAACCGATGCGGCGGCGGGAGATTATATCGTTTCCGTTCCCAGGGCTTACTTTCATAAAAAGCCGGATGCTGCTTCAAAACTTAGTTCCTACGTAATCAGAGGAAATAAGGTTACGCTGAATCTGGATAGGATAGAAGCCGGTAATTGGGTATACGTTTATTATGTCGATCCAAAAGGAAAGGAGACCGCCGGATATGTAGCGCTCACTGACCTCAGAATGAAGTGACGGTAATCCTGTCGGACCGGCCTAATCATTAGCAGCAATTATAATAATACGTTTTTACATCTTGCTTTTATTTTATCGCCAGATGGCAATGGGCAGGAAGATATTCTGCATTTGCTGCCGCTTGGTCCGTTATGCCCGGGATGTTATGAATCAGCGATCATTGTTGATTTTATTAAATCAGCGATGCCATATTATAATTGCACAGGGAATAAAACAATCAGAAACAAAAAGGGAAAAATAATGCTGATATATTTCAAAAAAAATTCTTATTCTTATATCATCAAAACATAAAAGGCCGGGACACCGTACGATCAGGAAATAATGAAAGTATCGGGTATCTATTATTGATCAGAGAATCAGTGCAGTTCATGAAGAAATAATGCCGGGCCGTAAGCATGTCACGATACCAAAAAACACCATTAATAAAAACAAATTTACGATGAAATTCAAAACCTTATTTGTAACGGCAGCAGTCGCAGGAACCTTATCAATAGCAGTTTCGTGCTCATATTTTGACAGTAGTAAAAACCGTGAAAAAGGGACGCCGATAGAATCGTCAAAGGCAGCGGTACAAAAAATTTTAGATGACAAAGAGGCGAATGAAGGGAAACGTTTTTCTGTCACAGGCTATTTGAATTATTCCCCAGGAATGACGGTTTACATTAACAGGCCCCAAACCGTCAATGTCAATACAGCGCCTGACGATAACGGAGAAACGATTGCTTACGTGGCAATGAATTGGGCACAAAACGGGTATAACAGCGTGTTTGTCCCTGAAGATGCAGGACGGGGATCTGATAAAACAATATTTTACGATAATGAAGGTAAACCATTGACAACGAATGACAAGGTAGAAGTATCATTTGAAGTTGACAAAGCATCAGTCTATCCCGTTGAAGTCCGGATAGACAAAGTAAAATAAAAAAGAAAAGCAGTCCAGCATGTATCGGGCCTTTCATAAATAAATTCGGTTCATTAAACTGAATTGAACCAAGCTGAAAATCATAAAAATTATTGTTGAAAAGCCTGATACGGATTCATTACATTTAACATTATCATATGCAGGTAAATTATTTTATACTCTTTTTTACGGGCCTTTTCTTAATAGGTACTTACATTAATTATCGGTATACCCGGAAAAAAGGGATGGTATTCAGGTATAAGCCTGTCTTTTTAATCATTATCGTTGTTTTATTTTTGGTTGCCCTATATGGAATTATTGCCGGAAAACCCTACAATGAAATTCTGCCTTTTATACGGTAAATAATTTTTCGGATTTGTGGTTTGAATCTTCAGACAACAGCAGAATGCAGCCGCTGATTTAAAAAATGATGAAACCAGCCGTAAGGTAAAGTAACTTTTGCAGTAAGAAATAATACTGTGCATGGATCATTTGGAGATCAAATTTATATATTAATGTGAATTGGTAATCAATAGATTACTGACATGTAAGCCAACGCCAACAATGGGAAAAATAATAATTGTTTTAAGCACTTTGCTTTTTTTAACAAATTGTAAAAAGGAAGAAGCCATAGAATTGCAGGATTTTAACTTTAACAATAAGACTTCAGCATATTTTTCAGATAAAGACAAATACAAAACGTATGATAATTATTACCAGATAAAATCTGAAGTTATAGGAGCAGATACTATTTATGACGGAGAGTTTATCGGGAGTGAAAAACCCGTACGGATTGAATACAAGCAGGAAATGTTTTCATACAACGATGTTCTGGCGAGATTTGATGATTTTAATTTTAATGCCATTAATTTTGCAACCACTTTAGAGGGTAAGATGATGGTTTTTAATGCGGTTGCAGGGAAGATTTCTTCAAAAGAAACCGAAAAATTTGTTGAGCTTTTAGATGGGAAATATGGAAAGTCAAAAAAAACCAAAGAAACTTTTATCAAACCTTATGACATTTATACCTGGCAGTTAAAAGACAGGATCATCAAATATTGTATTGTGGGCGACAACGAAAATAATACAATGAAAATTGAAACCGATGAAACGGGCAGCAGCATTAACAACGGAGCTAAGGAACCTCATTTAAAAGCATACCTCTACATTATAAAAAATGAATATGCCAAACAGATTATCGGAATAATGAGTTCCGGCGATTTGCTGTATTGCGACTAAAATCCTTCTGGCAGACATGATATCAGGCCATTTTGAAGATCAGCTCATATGGATCTGTTTTGAGCAGTAAGCCTGGTCGGGTATAAAACAAAAAACACCGGGTGTGAAAAAAGGAAAAGGCAAAAAATCATTAAAATAAATATCTTCAAAAGCTTTTAACGATATGATCACTAACCGAGAGACTAGGATTCAATTTATTCCGGACAAACATCAGCGCTCTTTATTATCTGCCATTGCCAATGGAGATCTTGATCAGATTAAAAAGATCATCGGGCAAAACGGGATTGATGCCAATGTTTATGATCACCGTACCTTTTCGCCTATTATGATGGAGGCTCTTACTTCTTTCGGAATAAAGGACGAGGATGACAGATTGAAAATACTCCGCTTTTTCCTTGATCACGGAGCTGATCCCAACCTGAACTGTAAATCAGGGTATAACGCTCTGCACATAGCGGTGCAGCAGGAAAGGCTGGTCCGTGCATTAGACCTTTTCCTGGACTTTGGAGGTGATGTCAATTCTGCGGATCAGAATGGAGCAACGGTGGCGTATTGGGCAATTCAGGGATTTCCGTGGAAGGCGGAAGGCGAACTGAGGCAAAAGCATTTAAATGTTGTTGAGAAAATAATGATGCTGGGGGCAGACCTCGGCCGTAAGAATAAGTTTGGCGTTGCCCCAAGAGATTGGCTGGAGCGTTCACCTGAAGACCTCCGGCAACTTGTCCGGAAATGTGAGAAATTAAATCCCCGTTATCAAGAAAGTTCCACCATCCAGCCGGATTTTCCGACCCATTATACCTATCCTGATATTGTAAAATACATCCGCACTCATTTAATTCCCGTTAGGGGAGAAGCGGAAACATTGGAAGGGGAAATGCTTCGCGGATTAGATATTTTACAGGATGAAGCGTATAGAAACGGAAATGCAAATTATTCAAAGACCCATAAAGATTTTGCCGCGTTTATTTTAGATAACCTGACAACCTTTACAAAAACTGGCAGTGATGATATTGAGAAAATCACGGAAGCCGTTAAAAAATTAATGAACCCGGAAAAACCTTATCTGGAAGATGATGTCTACGATTATTTAACAGACCAGATCTGCCTGTTCCACCTGAAGATAAATAATGATGAGTTTGAAACAGTCAATAAAAAATGGTGGAAGTTTTGGCTGTAAAATGCTCAGGGCAGGATTTCAAGTGAGAAAGCTTATCTGTTTTTTATAATAATTTTAGGATTATATTCTATTGCCTTGTCAATAAGATGATTGCGCTGAAGATAATTGCTGTCTATCCCGAAAAAATAACTTCCCCCTTTTGATTTTTTGAAGATGACCAGTTGGTTCTGTCTGCTTCGGGTGAAGTTATTGGGACGAATTGAAATCTCAGTCAGGTCGGTAAAATAAAAATCAGGCTGATGATACAATTTGAAAACCCTTATTTTTCCTGAATAGACAATAAATGACGGAAGAGATTTTTCTGTCCAGGATCGGGATTCACCAAGTTTTTCCAAAGTCTCCAGATCTTCATTGTTCATCTCATTAATAACTTCGTTATAGCTTTTAAAAAAAGATCTCAGCAATATTCCTACAATGATGAATAAGCATAAACCGAATAATACTGAATAAATACTGTAGTCGGCAGTTATATCTGTTTTGTATGAATAATAGAATAAAATACATAAGCCTGCGATCATAAAAGCAATACAAAACCCGATCATTCCGAATGTGATTTTTTTGATCCGGCTGATTTTTTTTAACAGCACTTCACGATAATTATTTTTTAGCATAATTGATAGAGTTTGATTCTAGCGGTCTTCGATGTCATCAGTTTTAACAAAGATAATCAGTTACTCAATGACCTGGCAATTCTTTTATAATACTCCGAAAACGTTGTTCTTATAATCGATGATAACGGTATTGTTCAGGAAAAAAATATTTCCGGTCAGGCCCCATATTTCAGCAAATTTATAAAAATCCCGGAAGGTTTCCTTTTCATCATAATAAACGAGCGAACCATTAAGGACTTTATTGCCGAACTTTATCGGTTTTTTGGTTTTAACGCCGTAATAGGTTAACATTGTACCCCAGCTGGATACCTTCAGCGAATCTGCTATGGCGGGACTTGATATTTCAAGGGCATCTTTTTTAGTGGTGGTCAAGGTAAAGAGGCTTGATCCCGTGTCAAACATCACATACCGGGTTTTGTCATTGATGGTCAGCGGAATTTTAGGCCTGCCGTCATTGCTTTTAAAGGGCAGGAAGGTTGCCGATTGATATTGTTTCGGCAGCACTTCGCAGATTCCGATCCTGTTTTTTGGATAATCGATGATCAGGATTTTATTCTGAAAAAGATCCGGGCCAATGGTCCCGATATGTTTTTCCATACCGGACATCATCGCTTCTTTGCTTATAGCACTGCCGAAATTTTTATAGTAACCGACCTCAATGCCACTGAATGAGGATGTGCCCGTATGAAGTGTCATATTTGTGAACATCGGGTTATTTTCGCCCTGGATCAGAAACGTTTTCGAAGGGTCTATTTTGCTTTTCAGATCAGGGTAGGCATCCAGATACGGCTGGATTGGGTTTCCGTAAATAACGGTTCTGACTGCCCCCAGGTCAAACTGCATATTGAAACGGACAGGAATATTATCTATTTTTATGGGGATGACCATAGAAGATTTGTCAAAATATTTTCCGGAAATGGTGTCACCGGTCCATTTAAAAGATATCCATTTAATATCTTGGGCATGGATAAGGATTGTAACGGAAAAAAGGAGAAAGGCAGAATAAATTTTTAATGGCATATCTTGAATTTTATAGGGTTAAATGTACGCTTATTCGGATGGCAGCCCATTATTTATGATAAGAAAACTTTTTACAGTGATAAAGAACCTGTAGGATAATAAACGGTTACTGCCGATTTCATTGGGATGTCTTTATGGTCATTGCTTTACAGACCTTTTATTTGCTGCCGGTTAAAATATCAAATCGCTGAACCGGCTTGGTAAAGTGAAAAAGATCGGCGGTAAAATAATCCTTTTAGTAAGTATAGAAGGGATTTTATGACTAATTTAATGCACAGGTCAGCAGATTTTGCTGTATATTAAAATAAGGGATTTAACCAGCTTATAATCAATATTTTAATATAAAATATAAATTTTTGGCAATAAAAAATTACCATATTGTTCCTGCAGATATAGATGGGTAAATGGTTAAAACAGGTGTTTGTCATGAACAGGGATCATTTAATACAAAAATACTGTCACTAAAAATTGCCTGTATGCCACATCTTTATTAATATTGTGTTCAATATGTTTACAATAAAATTTTTGAAAGTTTTCAGTTTTCTTAAAACTTATAGAATATTATTCCTTCTGTTTTTCCTTGTTTTTTCTTCCTGTAAAGAATCTCAGAAAACTTCTGACAGAATCAGTATCGGATTTTCACAGGGCCTGGGAAATCATCCGTGGAGACAGGCAATGAACCATTCTATGGAAATACAGGCATCGCTTCATTCTGAAGTAGAGCTGAATATACAGAAAGCAGAAAGTTCTGTCAGCAAGCAGGTTCAGGATATTCAAAAAATGATTGACCGTAACGTCGATGTGATTATCATCTCACCGATTGATCCCCAATCCCTGGTTCCGGTAGTGGAAAAAGCGGCTGCCAAAAATATTCCGGTTATTTTGCTCGACAGGAAGATCAATTCAGAAAAATATACGACTTATATCGGTGCCGATAACGTGGAAATTGGCAAAGAAGCGGCCCATTACATTCTTTCAGATTCCAAAAATGATAAAAAAGTAATCGAAATAAGAGGCGATGACCACTCTTCCCCAACCATAGAAAGAAGTCTCGGCTTTCAGGAAATCATCAGAAATAATCCCAACACAGATCTGATCAGAACTTTTAAAGGCCTTCCGGCAGAGGCTTTCCGGAAAACGCTTGATTCCCTGGGAAATCAAAGTCTGTATGTTTTTGCCTTTAATGATGAGCTTGCTGCCAATGCGTGGCAGGTGGCACGAAATACAGGTTTGGAAAATCAGATCAAATTTATCGGCGTTGACGGACTGAATACAAAAGAAGGCGGAATCCAGATGGTTCTGGACGGAAAGCTGAACGCCACTTTATTGTATCCGACTGGCGGAGCAGAAGCCATCGAGACGGCGATTAAGGTTTATAACGGGGTTGCCGTTCCCAAACGCATCAAGCTCAGCACAACGATCATCGACCGGATGAATGCGGAAATTATGCGCAATCAGTTTGATAAAATCATCGAACAGCAGGGTGTCATAGAAAATCAGGTACAGGCGGTTAAAAAGCAGATCGCGCTTTATTCTTCACAAAAAGAATTGTTCCGCTGGTCTGTCGTATTATTGATATTGATGTTTTGCCTGGTTGCCTATGCTATTTACCTTATTTATGCGATCAAGATAAAAAATAAACAGCTTACCCTGACCAACGAGAGAATTACCATTCAGAGAAACCAGATTGAAACCATTGCCAATGAGTTGAAAGACAGTAACGAAGCGAGGGTTAATTTTTTCACGGGATTGTCTCACGAATTTAAAACACCCATCACACTTATCCTCAGTTCATTGGAATCTTTGATGGATTCCGGAAAATCTAAGGGGACTAAACCATCTTATGAGTTGGAGCTGATCAATAAAAATTCCAACCGATTATTGCGATTGGTGGATAACCTGCTGGATTTTAGAAAAATAGAAAATCAAACGTTCAACCTAAGGGTTTCCAAAACGAATATTTACGATTTTACGTATGCCATTTTCCGTGATTTTGAAAATGAAGCGAAGAAAAGAAATATCAGATTTGAAATTCATTCACAAAATAAAAATCTTGAGCTTTATATCGACAGAAACCTGATGGATAAAGTCTATTTTAACCTTTTATCCAATGCTTTCAAATTTACGCCGGACAATGGAAAGATTGAAATCACGATTCAGGAAAAGGGAAATCAGGCAGTGATCAGCTTTAAAGATAACGGAATCGGAATTCCAGAAAAAGAAATCAGCAATGTCTTCGAGGCGTATTTCAAAGGTTCCAACAACAGAAAAAACAGTTCAGGTATCGGGCTTCATCTCAGCAGACAGTTTATTGAGCTTCATCTGGGGAAGATAGAAGTAAGCTCTTTTCAGGGAACGGAATTTACCCTCAGCCTTTATAAGGGAAACAAGCATTTCAATGAAGATCAAATGGTGAAAGAACCCAGTCTCGCAGGTGCTGAAAGTCTGGCAAAAGATGCCGTTTTTACAGGATTAGAAGACGGGATGGTTACCCAAAATCAGGAATCTCAGGGCGAACGTTATTCACTTCTTTTGGTGGAGGATAATTCGGATTTGTCTTTCTTTTTAAGCAAAAAGCTTCAGTATGAGTTTGAGGTGATGGTTTCTGACGGTACGGATGCGATTGATAAAGCTTTAATTGAAATTCCGGATATTATTGTTTGCGATGTCAATCTTCCGGACAAAAATGGTTTTGAAATCTGTGAAATCCTGAAAAACGATCTTCGTACATCCCATATACCGGTCATTCTTCTGACTGCTCTTGACAATAAAGAATCTTACCTGCAAGGCCTGAAATCCGGTGTTGACCTTTATCTCACAAAACCATTCAGTTACCCGATTCTGATACAGTCGCTGCGTGCTCTGCTTTACAACCGTGAAAAACTGCGTTATTACTATACAAACAATATCGGCAGAATTGTCGACAGCAAGTCTTTCGGGAGCATAGAGCAGACGTTTGTGAACAATCTGAACCATCTCATCAAAACCAATATCGACAATGCTGATTTTTCAGTAGAAAATCTTGCAGACCTACTCAATATCTCAAGAATTCAGCTGTATAGAAAGATAAAAGCAATGTTTGATGTGAACGTGAGCGATTATATCAACAATTTCCGTCTGGAACAGGCCAAGTCAATGCTGCAAAATCCTGAACTGACGATTTCTGAGATTGCCTACAAAACCGGTTTTTCTTCCCCGAATTATTTCTCCACCGTTTTCAAGAATAAGTTTGGCGTATCCCCGAATGCTTTTAGGAAATCTGCAGGCAAGGAGTGATAAAAATACGGGATCAAATGATTATCTATTTAAATATAAGAGTATCGTGACAAAATAGGAAGCTTAATTTTATATTTAAAACCAATTTTCACCTCTGATATTTTTACCCTATTCGGCAGCAGCAAATCGAGCCGCTGCTTTTTTCTTACACTTTCTTAACATCGTAACTCCATCCGGAAGAATAAACAGCTTTCTGAATGATTTATGATTCCTAAAATTTTCTGATCCTAAAACCGGACACCTTGATCCGTTTTTCGGTTAAAATTTTCATAATATGAATTGTTCTTAAACCTTAAAGACGCCAAAACACATGTAACATTTTTATAAAACAATGTAACATTTTTGTAACCTGATGAAATTTTAATAAAATAATTTAAGTTTAATTTGCTGATTTTTAATTTGTTGTAATTAATTAACAAATAATTAACCTTGCTGAAATATTTAGTTACATAATTAAACCTAAGGATTGCCGCCCCTGGATATATTAGCCACAAACAAATAAATATTTTTAACAGATGAATAAAATTCTTATGTGGTCTATTACGGCAGCTTTGGCAGGATTTCTTTTTGGTTTCGATGTCGTAGTGATTTCCGGTGCAGATAAAAAACTGCAGGCACTCTGGGGCAGCTCAGATGCATTTCACGGAGCGGTCGTGATGGGAATGGCATTGTGGGGTACCGTGATAGGCGCCATTTTCGGCGGAATACCAACCAATACATTAGGGAGGAAAAAAACGCTTTTAATCATTGGTATTTTATATGCGTTTTCTGCGATAGGAACAGCCCTTTCCAATGATCCTTATCTGTTTGCATTTTTCAGGTTTATGGGTGGTCTGGGCGTTGGTGCTTCTACGATTGCTGCACCGGCTTATATTTCAGAGATTGCGCCTGCAAAAGACCGTGGCAGAATGGTTTCCCTGTATCAGTTCAATATTGTTCTGGGGATTCTGATTGCATTTTTATCAAATTATTTATTAAGCGGTATTGGTGATAACGACTGGAGATGGATGCTTGGCGTTCAGGCCATTCCTGCAGCTATTTATACATTATGTGTTCTCACCATTCCTGAAAGTCCGAGATGGCTGGTTTCCCAATCCAGAATAGAAGAAGCAAAAAAAGTAATGAAAATCCTGAGTCCGGATCAGGATTCCGATACCTTGATCACGCAGATGGAAGATGACCACGCAGAATCGCCAAAGGAAAATATCTTTATGAAAAAATACCGTTTTCCGCTGATGCTGGCTTTTCTCGTAGCCTTTTTCAATCAGATGTCTGGGATTAACGCATTCCTGTATTATGCACCAAGGATTTTTGGTGAAGCCGGTTTAGGCGAAAAAACAGCATTGCTCAGCAGTATCGGGATCGGTGTCGTGAATATGGTTTTCACTTTGGTCGGGGTCAACCTCATTGATAAAGTCGGAAGAAGAACATTGATGTATTTGGGTTCCGTAGGGTATATCATTTCTTTAGGACTCGTTTCTATGGCATTTTATTTCCATTGGTCGGGATTGGCGATTCCAATTTTCCTTTTTCTGTTTATAGCTTCTCACGCGATTGGTCAGGGAACGGTGATCTGGGTATTTATTTCGGAGATTTTTCCGAATCATCTCCGGGCATCAGGACAGGCTTTCGGAAGTACCACACACTGGCTTTTGGCAGCAATCATCCCATCATTGATTCCTACCTTATTTTCAACGATCGGAGCAGGGACCGTATTTTTGGTCTTTACCGTTGCGATGGTGTTCCAATTATTATTCGTGATGTTTATGATGCCGGAAACCAAAGGTATATCACTTGAAAAATTAAGCAAAACACTGACGAAATAGATTTAAAAGATCATTATAATCATCAGAAAGAACACTTATATCAACTGAATAATGTGTCTTTAAAATAATTCAAAAATTTCCTATTAATAATCATAATGAAGAAAATCATATCAACTTTAATCATCGCTGCCACGTTTTATTCCGGGCTCAACGCACAGTCGGATTCGAAAACGTCTGAAGAGCAGCTTTACAGACCCAACTATCACTTCACTCCTCAAAAAGGCTGGATGAATGACCCGAACGGCCTGTTTTATCTCAACGGAACGTATCACTTATTTTTCCAGTATACACCGTTTCAGAGCGTGCCGGATTTTGCTAAGATGCATTGGGGACACGCCATCAGCAAAGATCTTATCAAATGGGAAGAATTGCCTCCTGCAATTGCCTATGACGAGAAGGGCGCCATATTCTCAGGAAGTGCTGTTGTGGATAAGGATAATACATCAGGTTTTGGCGATGGGAAAAATGTTCCGTTGGTAGCGATTTTTACGTACCACAATATGAAAAAAGAGCAAGCCGGAGAAATTGACGCACAGTCTCAGGCAATCGCCTATTCTTTAGATAACGGAAAAACCTGGACCAAATACAGTAACAATCCGGTATTGAAAAATCCGGGGATCAAAGATTTCCGGGATCCGAAAGTTTTCTGGGATGCCAAAAGAAAACAATGGGTGATGGGATTGGCGGTACAGGACCGGCAGCATTTTTATGCCTCAAAAAACCTGAAAGACTGGACTTTCCTTTCAGAATTTGGTAAAGATTTCGGCGGACACGGCGGCGTTTGGGAATGTCCGGATCTTTTTCCGATCAAGGTAGAAGGAACCAATGAAGAAAAATGGGTGCTTATTGTTAACATCAATCCTGGTGGTCCGAACGGAGGCTCTGCCGCTCAGTATTTTGTAGGTGATTTTGACGGAAAAACCTTCAAAATGGATGATATTTTTACAAAGCAGCTCGAAAAAGAAAAAGTGGTCTGGCTGGATTGGGGACGCGATAATTATGCGAGCGTCTCTTTTGATAACGTTCCTGATAACAAAAGAGTCATTATCGGATGGATGTCGAACTGGGATTATTCACCAAATGTGCCTACGGAAAAATGGAGAGGAAGTTCGACTATTCCCCGTGAAGTGATTTTGAAAAGGTCAAAAGATGGTTACACTCTGAAAAATATTCCTGTTTCCCAGCTTAAAAATTACGAAGGAAAGGCAGTTAAAAAAGAAATTAACCTTGGTTCTGATCAAAAGCTCATCGGCAAAGGAGAAATAGATCTTTCCAAAACAGTTATAGATGTTGATCTCAAAAAAATGACCAAAGGAGTGTATACTTTTGCTTTGAAAAATTCACTGGGAGAACAAGTGATTTTCGGAATTGATAATAATAAAAAGGAACTGTTTATTGACCGTACCCAATCAGGAAAAACCGATTTCAAGAACAATTTTGCAGACCGGATTTCAAAAGCGCCATTATCAAAAAGCTACCAAAATGCAACGCTTAAAATGGTATTGGATAAAACTTCCATCGAAATGTTCTTCAATAACGGTGAAAAGGTTATGACCGAAATTTTCTTCCCTAATAAAAACTTCTCGGAACTGAGCTTATCCACAGATACCAAAGGAAGTACCGTGAACTTCAATGCTCATCAGATTAATATTAAATAAAAAACTATACTATGAAGAAATACAAAATAGCCATCGCCTTTTGCCTTCTGCCTTTTTCGTATGTATTTGCGCAGGAAGTCATTAAAGGTAAGGTGGTTTCCTCAAATCAGAAACCGTTGAGCGGTGTTGTTGTAACCGTTTCGGAAACCGGAGCCAATACCACCACAGACAGCAGTGGCGCATTTCAGATCAATGACCTGCAAAAAGGCAATACTTTAATTTTTACGTATCCGGATTATTCCACCCGTGAAGTGGTGGTGGATGAAAAGACGGTTCTTAACATCGTTTTAGCAACAGAGAAAATAAAAAGCATCGATGAGGTGATCGTAACCGGATATACCAAGCAGAAAAAAGCAGACATTACGGGTGCAGTTTCCGTGGTGGATATGAAAGACCTGAACAAGCAGGCTGAACCCAATCCGATCAAAGCTTTGCAGGGAAGGGTAGCGGGGGTTAACATCACAGCCGACGGATCTCCTTCGGGCGGTAATACAAAAGTCCTGATTCGTGGGGTTGGAACATTGAACAATACAGATCCACTGTACGTAATAGACGGTGTTCCCACAAAAGCCGGGATGCACGAGCTTAACCCAAGTGACATCGAAACGATGCAGGTGCTGAAAGATGCATCTTCAGCAAGTATCTACGGTTCACGGGCTGGCAATGGTGTTATCATTATCACTACCAAAAAAGGAAAAAAAGGAAAGATGAGAATCGACCTCAATTATTATACGGCGTATTCACAATATGCAAAGAAAACAGAGGTTCTGAATGCAAAACAATTCGGACAGGTTCTTTGGCAGGCGAATATCAATGACGGACTGAACCCGAATAGCAACAATTTGAGCTACAGTTTTGACTGGGGTGTTCAGAATGGTATCCCAACTTTGTACAACAGCTATGTTCCGGAATATCTGGATGCCGGAAAAACGATGAAATCAGCCAATACCAACTGGTACGATGAGGTTTCTCAGACCGGGGTTGCCAATTCGCTGGATGTATCTGCTTCGAGTGCTTCGGACAAAGGGTCTTACTTTTTCTCAATGGGATATTACAATAATGACGGAATCGTGAAACTGACCAATTTCAAAAGATTATCTGCCCGTGTCAATACTTCTTATAACTTTTTCGACGGAAAACTAAAAATCGGAGAAAATTTCACCTTCAATAAAACCAATGAACTAATGGATCCCGGCGTTTTGGATCCTGCTTTACGTGCTTTGCCCATCATTCCGGTTCATACTGTTGACGGAATTGGTTGGGGCGGTCCTCCGGTCGGCGGAATGAATGATAGGCAAAATCCTGTCAGACTTTTGGAATACAATAAAGACAACGGCTACCAATACCAAAGGTTCTTCGGAAATGTATATGCCGAATTGCAGCCTGTAAAAAATCTGACCTTAAAATCCAGTTTCGGAATCGATCTTTCCAATTATTACAAAAGAATGCTGCAAAGAAGCTATGTTTCAGGCCGTCTGCATAACGAAACCAATGCAGTGAACATCGACCAGTCAGACACCGAAAAATGGACGTGGTCAAATACCGCGCAATACACCGCAAAAGCAGGAAAACATCATTTTGATCTTTTAGGAGGGATGGAAATGTACAAGGATACCTATAAAAATACCTGGCTGAGAAAAGAAGGATTCCTGATAGAAACACCGGATTATATGTATCCAGAGGCGGGAACCGGAGACGCTTTCAACGGCGGAAGTTCCACCTATTACAGCCTGATGTCTTACTTCGGAAAATTTTCCTACGATTATGACAACCGCTACCTTTTCTCTGCAACCATGCGTTATGACGGCTCTTCAAGATTCGGTAAAAATAACCGTTTCGGAACCTTTCCTGCATTCTCGGCAGGATGGAGAATCAATAAAGAACATTTTGCAGAAAATCTGATCCCGTTTTTCTCAGATTTAAGATTAAGAGCAGGTTGGGGACAGACCGGGAATCAGGAAATCAGCAATTCGGCGGTTTATTCACTGTATATAGCAAACTATGCAGGCGGCAATCCAACGTGGGCAACATCTTACGGTGCGGCTTATGATATTTCCGGTGTTGGAAGCGGATTACTGCCATCAGGATTTATCGCAACTCAGACAAAGAATGATGACCTGAGATGGGAAACCACCACGCAGACCAATCTCGGTCTGGATTTCGGATTCTTTAATCAAAAACTTACTGGTAGTATTGATGTTTATAAAAAAGCAACAAAAGACATTCTGGTATCGCCGCCTTATCTTGCGGTGATCGGAGAAGGAGGAAATCGATGGGTTAATGGTGCATCGATGGAGAATAAAGGGATTGAAGTTGCATTGTCTTATCAGAATGAAACTGCTGGAGGTTTCCGCTACGAAGTTTCAGGAAACATCTCGATGAACCGTAACAAAATTACCGAACTTCCGCAATCTGTTGTCAACAATTACGGCGGAAACGGAACAACAGATAATATTCTGGGACGTCCCTTTAACTCAATGTACGGTTATGTTGCAGACGGAATTTTCAGGACTCAGGCAGAGGTGGATAATTCTGCAAGTCAATCGGGGGGTGAAGGTTTGGGAAGAATTCGCTATGCAGATTTAAATGGTGACGGTATCATTAATGAAAAAGACAGAACGTGGATTGGCAATCCGAATCCGGGATTTATGTACGGGATCAACCTCAACTTTTCATATAAAAACTTTGATCTTTCGACATTCTGGCAGGGCATCGGTGATGTAGATGTCATTAATTCAAAAAAATACCAGACTGATTTCTGGAGCGTGGATGATGTAGGTTCCAATAAAGGGACAAGGCTTCTGAATGCGTGGTCGCCGCAGAATCCCAATTCGGATATTCCTGCGCTTACAACAGTGGACAGCAATGCAGAATCCAGATTCTCATCGTATTATGTAGAAAGCGGAAGTTATCTGAAGCTGAGGGTTTTACAGTTGGGCTACACGTTCCCGAAATATTTAATGGAACAATATCACATCGTTAATTTCAGGATGTATGCAAGTGTTCAGAATCTTTGGACGATAAAATCAAAAAGCTTTACAGGAATAGATCCTGAAACACCGGCATTCGGTTATCCGTTGCCGCTGACGTTCAATTTCGGAGTTAATTTTTCCCTATAATTTTTAAATGATAAAAAAATGAAAAATAATATACTTTTGACAATAGCTTTTGCCTTTTTGCTGGGAACGACTTCCTGCAATGATTTTCTGGACAATGAGCCGAGAGGCGTCCTGTCGGAAGCCGATGTGGTAACGCCCCAGAATGTGGATGGCTTTGTGGTTGCAGCGTATGCATCTCTCGGAAACGACCATTATGATACCCCTTTCAGCCTTTGGCCGTATGGAAACGTCCGTTCTGATGATGCGTACAAAGGAGGAAGCGGAACCAATGATATCCAGACCTTTCACTTTTTTGAAATTTCAAACAATATCCGTTCGGATTTTGGTGAATTAGACCGATTATGGTATCTCAATTATGTGGGGATTTCCAGATGTAACAAAGCGATTGCCGCACTTAAGCAGCTTTCAGATGCCGAATATCCGAACAAACAAAAGCGGATTGCCGAGATGAGTTTCGTAAGAGGACATTACTACTTTTTACTGAAAACGTTATTTAAATATGTGCCTTATGTCGATGAAAATACACCAATTGAGGATTATCCTAAAATCTCCAACAGGGCAAAGAACGACCAGCAACTTTGGGAAGCCATTGCTTCTAATTTTGAATTCGCAGCCGCTAATCTGCCTGCAACACAGCCGGAAGTCGGAAGACCAAAGAAAAGTGCAGCCTATGCTTATCTTGCTAAGGTAAGGCTGTATCAGGCATATGAGCAGGATGATAACTATACGGTAACGCAGGTAAATCCGATCACGCTGCAGAAATCTATTGATGCTGCCAATCAGGTGATCGGAAATTACACTTTGGAGCCGGATTTTGGATATAATTTCCTGCCCGGAACACACGAAAACGGTCCGGAGGCCGTCTTTTCCATTCAATATTCTGACAATGACGGAACGCTTTTCGGAAGGCTTAATTTCGGCGATATGCTTTCTGTGCCGCAAGGTCTGGGATGCTGTGATTTTCATAAGCCAAGCCAGAATCTGGTCAACGCATTCAAAACGACACCGCAGGGATTACCGATGTTCGATACTTTTAACGATACAGATCTTAATTACAACCAGCTGAACAGTTACAAAGTAGATCCCAGATTATATCACACCGTTGCTTTGCCCGGACTGCCTTGGAAATACGAAGAAAACAAAATCTTTCAGGAAAGCTGGAGCAGAAGCCCCGGAACTTACGGGTATTATTCTTCATTGAAGGAAAATGTACCTGTAGGATGCGGCTGTACCGTGAATGTAGACCCTTTCTACGGAAATTCCAAAAACAGAATTATCATCCGTTATTCTGATGTTTTGCTGATGAAAGCCGAAGCCTTAATTGAACTCGGACAAATCAACGAAGCATTGCCATTAATCAATCAGGTGAGACAGAGAGCGGCCAATAGTACTGTTTTGACTGGAAGCTACACTACCAACAATCTGATCAGCCAATATGAGCCGGGCGTGAACTGTACCTGGAACCAGGATTTTGCAAGAAAAGCGTTGCGATGGGAGAGAAGAATGGAGTTTGCCATGGAAGGAAGCCGTTTCTTCGACCTTGTGAGATGGGGAACTACAGCAGGAACAATGAATACCTATTATTCCGGTGAAAAAACAAAACGGTCTTACTATTCTCAGGCAGGATTTGACCACGGGATTGAAGAATACTGCCCGATTCCTTTGTCACAGATTAATTTCAGCCAGGGACTGTACCAACAAAATAACGGATACTAAAACAAGATACAAATGAAAACGATATTTAAAAAAATTCACATGATCATCATTCTGCTGATGTCCGCGGCTTTTATCTGGTCTTGCGACAGTCAGATGGATGATGGGCTTGTTACAGATGTTTCAGTCAATATTTCTTCTTTCAGCGTGAATAGTGTTTCTGGGGAAATTGATCATAAGAATGATAAAATCACCGTCACGCTTCCTTACGGAACAAGTGTAAAGACATTGGCTCCGGTCATTGAAATTCCGCAGGGTGCAATAGTTTCGCCGGCATCAGGAGCAACGGTTGATTTTTCACAGCCGGTTAAATTCAAAGTAAAAAATGGCAATATTTATAAAGATTATCAGGTCACTGTAAAAGCTCAGGATCCGATTATCAGCTTTAAAATCAACGGATTGTCTGCTACTATCAATAATCCGGGCAAAACCATTTCTCTTACAGTGCCGGAAGGAACAAATCTTACCGCATTGCAGCCAATCATAGAAACCGGAAATGGTGTCAGCATCAATCCTGCATCGGGAACAACTATTAACTTTACCAGTCCGGTTTCGTTTACTGTTTCTAATGGCAGTCTTACGGAAGTGTATACAGCTAAGGTAACAACACCTGTTTCCGGACCGTCCGTTGCATTCCTTGGAACGGCTGCTACAAGAACAGGATTGATAAATCCGGATGAGATTGCAGCTTCTGACTGGCTTTTCGGAAAATATTCAGGGGCAGTGTACGTTTCGGTTGCTGATATTGCAAGTGGTGCGACAAACCTGCAAAATATTGATGTGATCTGGTGGCATTTCGACTCGGCTACCGCTCTACCGGGCGATGCGCTGAATACAAATGTAACTTCCAAAATCAAAACCTATCTTAATGGCGGAGGAAATATTTTGCTAACAAGCTTTGCTGCACAATATGTTGACGCTCTGGGAATAGTTCCTGCAGGCAAAGGACCGAATAATGTTTTCGGAGATTTTCTTCCGAACGGATTTACAGATACAGGAAGTGATTGGGGAATCTCTTTCAAAGGATATGAGAATCACCCGGTTTTCGATGGTCTTCAGACGTACGAATCCGGCAAAGCGAATCTGCTTGAGAAAGGTACATTCCGTCTGAATCATACGGCCTGGTGGTTCCTTCCGGATTGGGGTGGATACGTCAATGGTGCCGGCTGGAGAAGCCAGACGGGTGGTAATAATATTGCCAGTGAAGCTTGGGACAATACTTTGGACGGACGTGTTGCCATTGCTGAATTTCCCGGTGGAACGGCCAACAAAAAATGTATGGTTATCTGTACAGGTGCCTACGACTGGTACAATGAAACTGCGAACGGAAACCCAAGCCAGCCCAACTCGTTTCAGGATAATATCAAAAAGATGACAGAGAACAGTCTCAATTATCTTGTAAACCATTAATATCAGAACCTATGTCAATTAAAAATATATATGTAGCAGCCGTATTTTCGCTGGCGACATTCTCCTGTCAGAATCACGATTCTGATACGGAGGTTAATCCGGAAGATATTTACAGCAAGACCAATATCTTTCCTCAACCGCCCAATCAGTGGATGGGAGAGAACAATCCTTACTATACAGAAGGTTATGCAGGGGACGTAATGCCTTATTATGAAAACGGGAAGTTCCATCTTTTCTTTCTCCACGATGCAAAAACAAAACCTGCAGGAGAAGGATTTCACGATATTCATAGCTTCGAGACCAATAATTTTACAGATTTTACTTATCAGGGAAGACAGATTCCTTACGGAACATCATCAGAAGCCGATTTCGGAGTAGGAACGGGAAGTCTCGTAAAGGTGGGAAATATTTATTATTACTATTATACGGGTCATAATGAAGTAGCCTCGTTTCTTTCAGGCAATCCACGGGAGAGTGTTCTGTTGGCAACAAGTACAGATATGAAAAACTGGACGAAGGTCAAGAATTTTAAAATCACTGCTCCGGCAGGATATTATGATTATGAATTCCGTGACCCGCACGTTTTCTTTAATTCTGAAAACGGAAAATACTGGATGCTGGTTTCTGCCCAGACCTCTGACAAGAAAGCAGTCGTACTGAAATTGACCACCACCAATCCGGCAACCGGAAACTGGACCGTAGAAAATCCGATTTATACAACCAGCTCTTCCGAAAATTATATTATGCTGGAATGTCCGGATCTTTTCAAGATGGGCAATTACTGGTATCTTGTTTTTTCTGAAAACTGGAGCAGCAATACCGGAACGCATTACCGCATTTCGACTTCTCCAAACGGACCTTGGACCACACCTCAAAATGACCGTCTTGACGGCTCTTACCTCTATGCAGCCAAAACGGTTTCGGATAATACAAACCGCTATCTGGTAGGATGGACGGCAAGAAAAACGCCTGAAAATAATACCGGTGGAAAAGACTGGGCAGGAAATATTGTTGCTCACAGGCTGGTTCAGAATTCAGACGGAACACTGGCTGTGAAACCGGTTTCAGGATTACCATCTGTGTTTGGTCAAAATACTGCTTTATCAGTTGATAAGATTAATGGAAATGCATCTCAGAATGGGAATAGTTTTAATTTATCGGCCAATTCTCAGGTCACGTTTTCGAAACTTCAGAAGGCCAATCAGATTAACTTTACATTGAATGTATCTGTAGGAAAAGCAGGAATTATTCTGGCACAGGATACCGACGCCGGAAGTGGAGTTAAAATTGCGTTTGAACCTGCAAATAACAGAATCTCAGCTTATGTAATGAATTCCGGTTCGGAGGATCTTATGAATTCCTATTCACTGAGTGCGGTTTCAGGGACATCATATACTGTAACGGCTTCCATAAGCAACGATGTTTGTGTGGTCTATATCAATGATAAAATAGCGTTCACCAACAGAATTTATAATATTGTTAATAAAAAATGGAGTATTTTTAGTTCTTCAGAGAGTTCATTCAGTAATATCAATATCAAAAATCCCAATTAATGTTTATCAATAAGAAAATCAATGTAATAAGTTTTGGAGAAGTGCTTTTCGATGTTTTTGGAGAAGAGAAGAAAATTGGCGGCGCTCCTCTCAATCTGGCTCTCAGAACGGCTTCGTATGGCTTTCCCGTGGCAATGATCAGTGCTGTAGGAAATGATGAAGACGGAAAGGTAATTCTTGATTATACCAAAGTAAATGCTCTTGAAACTGCCGGAATCATTGTTTCTCCGGAATATGAAACAGGCATTGTTCAGGTTTCTTTAAATGAACGTGGTTCTGCGACATACGAGATTAAATTTCCTTCTGCGTGGGATTTTATCAGTGTCGATGAAAAAATAATGGATACCGTAAAAGAGGCCGATGTTTTTTTCTATGGAAGTCTTGCCTGCAGGAATGAGGTTTCCCAAAAGACGCTTTTCTCCCTGTTAGATTCCAATGATAAAATGTTTAAAGTTTTCGATGTGAATTTAAGAAAGCCCTTTTACAATATTCAACTTCTGGAAAAGCTTATGAAGAGGGCAGATTTTATCAAATTTAATGATGAGGAAATCCTGGAAATTGCTGCCGGAATGGGATTTGAATCTGAAAATCTCGAAGCCAATATCAAGTTTGTATCAGAAAAGACAAATACCAAGGCAATCTGTGTAACTTTAGGAAAGCACGGGTCTATCCTGCTGTGGAATGATCAACTATACAGACACGAAGGTTATCCTGTGAAAGTAGCAGATACAGTAGGGGCAGGAGATTCTTTTCTGGCCAGCCTGATTGCGAAACTGCTTTCAGATCAAAATCCCGATGAAGCCCTTAATTTTGCCAGTGCCGTTGGTGCTTTGGTAGCGAGCTATTCCGGTGCAAATCCTACAATAGAAAGCTCTGAAATCGATGCATTTTTGAAAGGGAATGCTTATTGATAAGGTCATCATATTTTAATAATAGAAGAAAACTCCTGTGTTTATAGAAGTTTTCTTTTGTTTGAAGGTTAAAATTTGATTTTAATTGTATAGATGCTAAGGTTTGTCTGACTTAATCCAAACGCCCGCAAGGTATATCAAGCAGTGATTTTTTCTTTTTGTAAAAACACTCTTTTCAGTAAAGTCTGGTTGTGTGCCTCGCTATTCATTGTCATAGATAGCCGGAGCTTGGGCCAATCAAACATTGCTTGAATTCAAGCAGATTCGCTGGCTCCTATAAAGTTGGAGATACCGTTTTGATAAAATACCTATCTTAACGGCAAAAAAATTACACATGCTAATCATAAAATATACACCGGTTTTCAGGGAGGACTGTATCGGCATCTTCAAGAGTAATCTTCCTAAATATTTTGCTGATGAGGAACTGAAGCAGTTTGAAAATTTTCTGGATCATGACATTGAGGAAAATTATTATGTGGTTCAAAGTGAGGGATTAATCATTGGCTGCGGCGGAATTTTTCTTGATCAGAGCAATGGCGAAGCAGGGCTTTCCTGGGGAATGGTACATGCGGATTACCACCGCAGAGGAATCGGTAAATTCTTTACCCAATATAGGATTGATCTCTTAAAAAAGACATACCCTGACACAACTTTTAAAATTGAAACCTCACAGCATACAGCAGATTTTTATCAAAAGAGAGGCTTTAAAACAGTTGATATTGTGCCGGATGGCTTCAGCAAAGGAATCCATAAGTATACAATGAAAATGGAATTTAGCAGTACCGATTAGACCGTACTTATAAAGTTGTATTACATTGATAACATTCCCTATGACAATTCATGATGATTATAATCAATACAGATCAGGACAACGACTCAAGGTAATGAAATAGTATATGTAATATAACAGGCAAGCGGAATGTCTTATCAGAAAGCTTACTTAAATTATATGAAAAAAATATTTCTGTTTTTTGTGCTTACCACCTGCACATCGGTCTGTTTTGCTCAGTCAATTCAAAAAAAATTACCTGCTGATAACCAATTAAAAAGTGCATTGGATTCATTGGTGGATCAATCGGTTTCCGCATTTATGAAAAATAATTCCAGAGTCGGCATTTCAATCGGTATTATTAAAAACGGGAAGAAATATCTTTATAATTATGGTTCTACCAAAAAAGAGAAATCAGAATTGCCGACAGGAAATACGGTGTACGAGCTTGCATCCATTACCAAAAATTTCGGTTCAGCTTTATTGGCAAAAGCCGTGATTGATAAAAAAGTAAACCTCAATGATGATATCCGCAAGTACCTGAAGGACGACTATCCAAATCTGAATTATAACGGGACACCTGTCACGTTGCTTAATTTAGCTAACCTTACCTCCGGATTACCCAATTGGATGCCTGATAAAGATATCTTCGGAAAGACTGATCCGGACTCTATTCCCTATATTCTGGATTCTGTCCATACAAAATACAGCCGTCAAGACTTTTACCGGGATCTGCATCACGTAAAACTGCAGGCAGTGCCCGGAAGCATTTCCCGCCACTGTAATACAGCTGCGCAGCTGCTCGGTTATATTATGGAAAAAGTATACAATAATTCTTATGAAAATCTCCTGAAAATATATTTCACCGGCCCGCTTACCATGAAAAATACTTCTCTGTTAAAACAGGGAAAGCTGCCGGCAAACATGGCAACGGGGTATGACGGAAAGGGAAGAGCCATGCCTGTTATCGATTGGGAAGATTTGCAGGCGGCGGCAGGTATCGCATCTTCAGGCTCAGATATGCTGAAGTACATGGCTTTTCATCTGAATGAAACAAACGCTGCTGTAAAGCTGAGTCACGAACCCACTTTTGGAAAAATTGAAGAGGGTGCTACCGCATTGAATTGGAAAGTCAAAACAAAAGGGAACGGCCGCCGCAGCATTTCTCATACCGGCGGCAGTCTGGGTTTCAGCAGCTATATGGTCTTGTATCCTGATGAAAATTCAGGGATCGTTTTACTGTCCAATGAAGCCGATCAGGGAACACAAAATGAACTGATTGCACTGGCCGATAAAATTCTGAATCCCTGAGAGCCTGTTTTTAACTTTTCATCTTTTCAGAAGAAAATTTTGAATTATTTACCAGCTTATCAGGCCGTTTTCCAGGGCTTTATTATAAATTTCTTCATCAAATGAATAAAGATCCGGCGCTTTGTGAGCACCGCCCTTTCTTTGTTCGTCCAGTTTTTTAAGGATTCCCAGGTTCTTTATTTTACGGTAAAAATTACCCCGGTTAAGCTCTTTTCCTAAAATGGCCTCATACAATTTCTGAAGGTCGGAAAGCGTGAATTTTTCAGGCAGAAGGTTGAAACCGATGGGTTTGATGGAGATTTTTTCCCTTAACGTCTGCAATGCCTTTTCTACAATTTCCTTGTGGTCCATTGCCATCTCTATCTCAGAAAGCCGGCTCACGTTGATCCACTCACAAGTGCCACTGAATTCGTCTATGGTCAGGTTGATTTTTGAAGGATTATATAAAGCATAATAGCCGATCGTGATGAATCTCTGCTTGTGGAACAATGTTTCGTCAAAGTCTTCAAAATAAGCTTCGCTTCTGTGTTTTTTGCCAAACACACCAAATTCCTCCAGATAAACAGCGTTGACTCCGGCCCTTTCTTTCAGGATCCTCACCACAGCATCATCCAGATCTTCATCCTTTTTTACATACCCTCCCGGCAGGAACCACTGATGCCTGTAATTCATCTGTAACAGGAGAACTTTCAGCTCATTCTGGTCAAAACCAAAAATCACAGGATCCGCAGACAGGTGAGGGATATAGATCTCTTTTGCTTCGTTTGATCTTTGTAAAATTAATTCTTTAGAGTCCATTATTCAATTTCTGAGTCAATGTTACAAAAATATTAATAAAAAATTTTAAGAAAGGTAGATTTTAAATAATTGAGTACCATTTCGGAGATTTATTAAATGGTTTAAAATCATTGTTTCGTATGGAATCAATGAAATTATTTATTTATTATTGGATTTATTATATTGAAATTCAGGTATTTGTATTAATTATTAAATTTTATTAATATTTATTTGTTCAATTAAAATAAAGAATGTACTATTGTAATGCTTCGTATTGAAGCAATAAGCTGAAGCGTAATTAGCGTAGTACATAAATTATTAATCTTCAGTTTCTGCAAGCTAAATTTAACACGTTTTTTTATCTGTTTTTGCCGTCTGGTTTTTTTAGGGGGAGGTATCAACTTGTGTCAAAATTTTTGAAACCTTTAAAGAAATATTAAAAATATATAACTTGAAATGAGAAAATCCATACTTAAAATTTCAGCTTTAGGAATCATGCTTTCCGTGGCATTGGTTTCCGGGCAGGAAAAGACAGACTCGCTTGCCGTAAAAAAAGCTGTAATTGCGGCTACGAAAACTGAGGAAGGCGTAAAAACCGTTACGGCATCTTCCAAAGAAGACAATAACCGGAATGTGATGCTGAATGCAGCCAATAATACAAGCCCCAGGGACGTGAACATCGGTTTGCCCTCGACAGTCGGCGGAATTACCATTCTGGAAAACGATTTGCCTGCAGTTTATTTTTTCTGGCCGGAGCTTCCTAATAAAACCTGGAGACAAAGTGTAGGCCTGGAGAAAACCGGGCTTTTAAAAATGGATCAGCTGGCCAATACCATGGGCGACCTCGGTTTTGCGGTAAATTCTTATTCTCAGACCGGAACGAAAGATTTTAAATTAAAAGGAAAATTTACAACCAGCACCTTTGGCTGGCTGCAGGGTGATGTGAATGCCTCCGGGCCGATTTCCAAAAATGGCTGGACTTACACGGTGGGTGCTTTTGCAAACTACGACCCAAGTACTTTTAAGCTCGGCTTTGCCAGGAATGTCGATGAAACGAAGATTTTCAGAGCCGGGATTACCAAATACTTCAACGGTGATAAAGGTAAGATCTCGATGTTATATAAATATTCAGATTCTTATAACGTAGGAAACTACGCTGTTTTCCAGTACGGGGAGAACGGAAAAGTGACGGAACTTGATAACTTCAAGATCGGCAGGGATTCTTATGTGGTGAATGACGGGCAGATTAAAATGAAAGATATCCTGACAGGACAGAATTACTGGGCTTCCATGGCAGGAAATGACAACCGTTCCAGCGCGCATAATATTGATATTTTCGGTAATTATCTTCTGGATAACGGCTGGAATTTCAAATTCTCAACAAGAGCGCATTTCTCCAAAGTAAAAATGTCGACCATTATCCCGCTGAGTATCTTCAATGCGGATTCGTCTGCGGGATATACGCTGGCTTCAAACGGTCAGGCTTATTCAGGAGCAGTAGGGACACAGTTGGCAATGCATACTCCGGAGACACCGATTACCAATATCGCAGGACGTTTTACTCTGGGTAAACAATTGGGTAACCACAACGTTACTTTTGGCGTTTTGGAGCAATATTATCATGTTGATAAATTCACTTCCAACAGATCATTTTTCTTCCAGACCGTGGGTGCGCAACCTCAGAGGCTGATTGGAACTAATACGGATTCAGACGGGTTCTATAACTATAATGCAGGCGGAGAATTCCACAGCGGGACAGAGAACAAAATTTCAGTGTACGGAACCGATGAGTGGAAAGTAACGGATAATTTTAATCTGAGCTATGGTTTGCATTTAAGGAACCACAGCATTGACGGTGAATTTTCTTTAACCCCCAGAACCGTTGGATTTAATTTTACGGATCCGGCTCAGTTCACCCAAATCAATAAAAGCTTTTTCCAGATTGCAGGAAGCTTGAATGCAACGTATAACATCAGCAAAAACTTCGGGGTCATCGCCAACTTCTTATATACCGAAGAAAACAGAAGGCTGGAAAGTTATTCCCAGGCATTCGAGCCCAATACCAACAAGATCAAAAGCCCGTTAGGGGCATTGGGAATATTCTGGAATACGGACTATATCCAGTTGATTTCCCAGGCAACCTATCTTAAAAAGAATAACAACCTGAACAGATACAACCTGGTGAATCCTTTGAATACTTCACAGGCACAGAATACGACCGTTTATTATGATATTCAGACGTTGGGATGGACCACAGATTTTGTTTTAAAACCATTCAAAGGCTTTAACCTGCATTATCTGGTGACTTTCCAGAATCCGGTGTACAAGAAATTTAATTTCAGTGCTTTCGGAAAAGATTATGACTACAGTGATAACAATGTATTGGGGGTTGCTAAAGTCTTGATGGAAATCGATCCAAGTTATTCTGTTGACAAATGGAGATTCTGGGCAAGCTTCAGATACTTCTCAAAACAATATGCGAACCTTACCAATGCTCTATACTTCGCACCAAGATGGGAAACGTTCGGTGGCGTAAGCTATACCGTGAACAAAAACCTGAACGTGGGCGCAACCGTTATCAACTTCCTGAACCAAAGAGGAGCAAGCGGAACCATCAACGGTGCCGAATTGATTACCGATGCAAGTCCGTACTACGGGAAACTGTTGACAGGAACGTACATTATGCCATTGACGGGACAATTATCCGTAAGCTTTAATTTCTAAAACTTTAAAATGAAAAAAACAGTATACAATATCGCCGCTTTATTTCTTGGGGTAACTGTATTTTCACAAAATATCCAAACCGTGACCAATTCCAAAGGTCCGGTTTTGGGATATTCTGCAGATTCCGGCGTGAAAATCCTGACCGTTGGCGGAAATAAATTCAAAGATTTAAATAAAAACGGGAAGCTCGATAAATACGAAGACTGGAGACTTTCGGTGGAGGAAAGAGCAAAAGATCTGGCTTCAAAAATGTCGGTCGAGCAAATTGCAGGACTGATGCTGTACAGCGGACATCAATCGGTTCCGGCTCCGGCAGACGGTTTCAGAGCAGGAAAATACAACGGAATGTTCTACAAAGAAAGCGGTGCAAAAGCATTTGATTTAACAGACCAGCAGAAAAAATTCCTTAAAGACGATCATCTTCGCCACGTTTTGGTAACCACGGTAGAATCTCCGGAAACTGCTGCAAAATGGAGCAATAACATCCAGGCTTATATTGAAGGTTTGGGATTGGGAATTCCTGCCAACAACAGTACCGATCCGAGACATTCTGCAACCGTAACCGCAGAATTTAATGAAGGAGCAGGCGGACAGATTTCGCTCTGGCCCGATGGTTTGGCGATGGGCGCAACTTTCGATCCTGAATTGGTTAAAAAATTCGGGAATATTGCGGCTCAGGAATACAGGGCATTAGGAATTTCCACGGCTTTATCTCCGCAAATCGATTTGGGAACAGAACCCCGCTGGTACAGGATTGCGTACGTTTTCAGTGAAAGCCCGGAACTGACGGCAGATATGGCGAGAGGTTACATTGACGGTTTCCAGACAACCATCGGAAATAAAAACGGATGGGGAACCAAAAGTGTGAATGCCATGGTAAAACACTGGCCGGGAGGCGGACCGGAAGAGGGTGGACGTGACGGCCACTGGGCGATGGGAAAATATGCCGTATATCCCGGAAATAATTTCCAGAACCACGTAAAGCCTTTTACTGAAGGGGCTTTTAAATTAAGCGGAGGAACTAAAGAAGCGGCAGCGGTAATGCCTTATTACACCATCAGTTTCAATCAGGATACCAAAAACGGAGAAAATGTAGGAAACGGTTTCAGTAAATATCTGATCACCGATTTACTGCGTGGAAAATACGGGTATGACGGCGTGGTCTGTACCGATTGGCTGATTACATCCGATGAACCGAAAACTCCGGGAGGATTCGCAGGAAAACCCTGGGGCGTAGAAAAAATGTCCATTGCAGAGCGTCATTATAAAGTGTTGGAAGCAGGCGTTGACCAGTTCGGAGGAAACAACGACAAAGGCCCTGTTCTGGAAGCGTATCAAATGGGCGTAAAAGAACACGGTGAAAAAGCTTATCGGGCAAAATTTGAGCAGTCTGCCGTTCGTTTATTGAGAAATTTCTTCAGAACCGGATTGTTTGAAAATCCCTACGTCAACACAGATGAAACCAGGAAAATCGTTGGTAATCCTGAATTTATGAAAGCGGGTTACGATGCTCAGGTTAAGTCGATCGTCATGTTGAAAAACAAAGCCAATATTCTTCCCATCAAAGAACGAAAAACGGTTTATATTCCGAAGAGATATTCTCCGGCAACGTTCAACTGGTGGGGAATTTACACCGAACCCTCTTTGAAATCCCCGGTAGATTTGGAGATGGTAAAAAAACATTACAACGTGACCGAAGATCCGACGAAAGCTGATTTTGCCATTGTTTTCATACAAAGCCCGCACAGTGAAGAAGGCGGTTACAGCGACATCGATGCCAAAGAAGGCGGAAACGGGTATGTTCCGATTTCTTTACAGTACAAAACGTACACAGCAACTGAGGCAAGGGAAAAAAGCATTGCAGCCGGGGATCCTGTTGTGGCACCCACTGTTCATGACAGGACATTTAAAAACAAAACGACAACCGTTACCAATTCTACGGATCTTTTGACGATTCAGAATACCTACAGGGTAATGAACGGAAAACCTGTTATCATTTCTGTAACAGCTTCCAAGCCGATGGTTTTTAACGAATTTGAAAATCACGCAGATGCGATTTTAATGAATTTCAATGTGTCAAATCAGGCGGTTGTAGATATTATTGCAGGGAAATATGAGCCTTCAGGATTGCTTCCGCTTCAGATGCCGGCAGATATGAAAACGGTGGAAACCCAGAAGGAAGATGTTCCGTATGATATGGTTCCGCACAAAGATTCAGAAGGCCATTCCTATGATTTCGGATACGGGATGAACTGGTCAGGAGTGATTAAAGATGCAAGAACTCAAAAATACACAAAATAAGATTCATTATAAAAATTGATTAAATTGATGGCTTGGGACCGGGCATCCTGTCCGGTTTCATTTCATTTTTAATCATTCAAAAAAATATTGATATGAAGATCAGATACACTTTATATTCATTAATGCTCGGTTCATTAATGATACATGCTCAGGAAAGCCTTGATTTCAGCGGTAAGAAAAACATGGTTTCACCTGAGGTTAATGGCCGGAAGGTGGAATTCCGGCTTTTGGCGCCCGATGCAAAAACGGTGAAGTTACAGGGAAACTGGTTTCCGTCAAAAGGAATGGAAGCCGGTTCTGTTGATTTACAGAAAAATGCGGACGGGGTGTGGACATTTACTAAAAATGATTTGGCACCGGACCTTTACACCTATTCATTTGTTGTTGACGGCGTAAAAGCCAATGATCCGAACAATTCTTATCAGGTTCGTGATGTTTCGTCCGTGATGAGTATGTTTTTGGTAGACGGAAAAGAGTCTGAAAATTACAAAGTCCAGAATGTGCCTCACGGAACGGTTTCCAAAAGATGGTACACATCGAAAGGGCTGAAGGAAGACAGGAGGCTCACCGTTTATACCCCGCCGGGTTATGAAGCTTCAAAAGATAAGTTCCCGGTGTTATATCTGCTTCACGGAATGGGTGGGGATGAAGATGCCTGGACAACTTTAGGGAGAGCTTCACAGATTTTAGACAATTTAATTGCTGCGGGAAAAGCAAAACCGATGATTGTCGTGATGCCGAACGGGCACACCAGCAATTCCGCAGCACCGGGAGAATCTCCGAAAGGTCTTTACAAAATCGATATGAGAACGCCGGATATTTTCTCGGGAGATATGTAAACCTACTTCAGGGAAATTATAGATTTTACAGAATTGAATTACCGTGTCAAAGCAGATGCCAGAAACCGTGCGGTTGCAGGGCTCTCGATGGGCGGTTTTCATTCGCTGTATATTTCTGCGAATCAGCCCAAGACATTTGATTACGTAGGGTTATTTTCTCCGGCGATCCTTCCGCCGGATGAAAAGAAAAGCCCAGTCTACCGGAATTTGGATGCAAAACTGAAAACCCAGCAGAACAACACTTACAAGCTGTATTGGATTGCCATCGGAAAAACAGATTTCCTGTATAAGAATGTCACAGAATACCGTCAGAAACTCGACAGAATGAATTTCAAATATCAATATACAGAATCTGAAGGCGGCCATACCTGGAGCAATTGGAGAACGTACCTGAATGAATTTGTTCCGCAGTTATTTAAGTAGGATTTTAAGGGTTTGGGCAGCTTTTTCCGCCTTCCGCTCTCAATCTTTTTTGTTGAAGTTTTGCGTTCAATAGAACTTGAAGACCACATAAAAAAGGATTTCCGCTCAAGTCGGGCTGCATGCAATTCGATCATAATTAAAACAATGTTATCATAAAACTTTGTGCTGCTGATTTAAGTAAAATGCCTTATCGAAGTTAAAAACAGTGTAATAATCAAAAAAATATTTGCGCTCTTTGCGTTAAAACAAAATAATTCAAAATGAAAAAATTAATCATAGCAGGTGCTTTTCTTTTAGGGTTGAGTACCGTCAATGCTCAAAAATCAATTCCGTTATACAAAGGAAAAGCGCCGGGAACGGAGAACTGGATGCAGAAAGAAGCACAGCAGTTCAATGAACTGTTCAAAACCGAAGTGGTTTTCAATGTAACGCAGCCTTCCATTCTGGTCTTTGAGGCCGATAAGGCAAAAGCCAACGGAACTGTTGTTATTGTTGCTCCGGGCGGTGGTTTCCAGAGTTTATCCATCAATAGGGAAGGCGTTGACGTCGCTAAAAAATTGGCCGCAAATGGTATCACAGCGGTTGTTTTAAAATACAGGTTACTGGAAACGAAATCCAATGATCCTGCGAAAGAAATGATGGAGAGCATTAAAGACAGAACCTCGTTTGATGCGAAAACGGCACCTATTAAAGTAATGGCGGGAGAAGACATCAAAACCGCAATTTCATACCTCAGAACCCATGCTAAAGAAATGAACATCAACCCTGAAAAGTTAGGGGTAATCGGGTTTTCAGCGGGTGCAAGCGTGATTCTGGAAAGCGTTCTTCACAGCAAAGATGCTTCCACAGTGCCCAACTTTGCAGCTTCAATCTATGGCGGGCCAAGTCAGGAGATTCTGGACACTCAGATTCCTTCAGCACCATTGCCGTTATTCATCTGCGCGGCAAGCGACGACCAGCTAAAGCTGGCTCCGAAATCGGTATTGTTGTACAGCAAATGGTTGGCAGCCGGACAGCCTGCAGAGCTTCATATCTATGAAAAAGGCGGTCACGGTTTCGGGATGGGCGTTCAGAACATACCCGTTGACAAATGGTCGGATGTTTATCTTGACTGGCTGAAGTTTCATAAGTTCTTATAGATCAATTTCATCATTTCATCAATATTTTCAAATACTTTAAAGGGATTTGAAGGGATCATAATGCCTGTTAACATAGACTTTTAGATCCGAAAAATTTAAATATACAATAAAAAATAAAATTATGAAGAAGAATGTATCTACCCTGATCAGACTTTCTCAGAAGGCAAAATATTCAGGATTATTCCTGGCTTTACTGGCGGCATCGCCTTTTGCGAAGGCCCAAACTAAAGATCAAAATGTTACGGCTGGCGGAAAAACGTTTAAGGATTTAAACAAAAACGGAAAATTAGACGTTTGGGAAGACACCCGGCTTTCCGTTGATAAAAGAATTGATGCCATCATCAGACAGATGACCAATGCAGAAAAAGTAAATCTTCTGATCGGAACGGGAATGCCCGGTATTGAAGTGCTGACGGGACCTGTCGGGGATTCAAAGCAAGGGCTGGTTCCCGGAGCTGCGGGTGGAACTGCTAATTTCGACAGGTTCGGAATTCCTGCGACGGTGGTTGCGGACGGACCTGCAGGGTTGAGAATTGCCCCAACCAGGGAAAATGATTCAAAAACGTATTATGCAACGGCATTTCCGGTGGGAACCGCGTTGGCTTCGACCTGGAACAAGACCTTATTGGAACAGGTGGGAAAAGCAATGGGAAATGAAGTGAGAGAATACGGTGTGGATGTATTATTGGCTCCGGCTTTGAATATTCACAGGAATCCATTGAACGGAAGAAACTTTGAATATTATTCTGAAGATCCTCTAATTTCAGGAAAAACGGCAGCGGCCATCGTAAACGGAATCCAGTCTCAGGGAGTGGGGACTTCCATCAAACATTTTGCTGCCAATAATGAAGAAAGCAACCGTCTGACCATCAATGCACACGTTTCCGAACGGGCCATGCGGGAATTGTATCTGAGAAATTTTGAAATAGCGGTTAAAGAATCCCAGCCCTGGACGGTCATGTCGTCTTACAACAAACTGAATGGTGTCTACACTTCAGATTCTAAAGATTTGCTGACTCAGGTTTTGAGAAACGAATGGGGTTTCAAAGGAATTGTGATGACCGACTGGTTCGGAGGTTTTCCGGGGTTTGAATCGATTAAAGATGGTGGAATCTCTGACGTGGTAAAACAAATGAATGCCGGAAACGACCTTTTGATGCCGGGGATTCCGGCTCAGAAAAAAGTGTTGCTGGCTGCATTGGATTCCGGGAAATTATCTCAGGACGTTGCGAATCTTAATGTGAAAAGAGTTCTGGAATACGTTTTCAAAACACCGACTTTTGCGCAATATAAATATAGCAATAAACCGGATCTGGATCAAAATGCAGAAGTAACAAGAAATGCAGCGACGGAAGGAATGGTTTTGCTTAAAAATGATAAAAATGCTTTGCCTTTTGCCGATAAACAGAAAGAAGTTTCATTATTCGGAGTGACCTCTTACGCCTGGATCACCGGCGGAACGGGAAGCGGAAGTGTGAACAACAAACACACGGTTTCATTACTGGAAGGTTTAAATGCGGCTGGTTATAAATTAGACAAACAGCTGGTTGATCTCTACAAACCTCACGCTGAAAAGGAACTTGCAGCGGAAAAAGAAAGAAGAAAAGCAAGAGGAATTCTGGCATTGCCGGAAAGGCTCCCGGAATTGAAAATGGATGATGCCTTCATCGCTAAAAAAGCGGAAACTTCGGAAATTGCTTTCGTAACGTTGGGAAGAAATTCCGGAGAAGGTGGCGACAGGGTAGTGGATAACGATTTTGATCTGGCAACAGAAGAACTCGAAATGCTTGATAAAATCTCAAAGGCATTCCACGCAAAAGGGAAGAAAGTGGTTGTGATTCTGAACATCGGTGGCGTTATCGAAACGGCTTCCTGGAAAGATAAAGCAGATGCCATCTTATTAGCATGGCAGCCTGGCCAGGAAGGCGGACATTCCGTTGCCGATGTCGTTTCAGGGAAAATAAACCCTTCCGGAAAACTGACCATGACGTTCCCAATGAAATATTCCGATACGCCGTCCGCAAAGAATTTTCCGGGTGTTCCGGCGGACAATCCAAAAGATGTGACATATGAAGAAGGCGTTTATGTCGGTTACCGTTATTTCAATACCTTCAATGTAAAACCGTCTTATGAATTCGGTTATGGGAAGTCTTACACGGAATTTGCTTATTCAAACATCAAAACCAATTCTAAAACGTTTAATAACAAATTAGAGGTCAGTGTTGAGGTGAAGAACACCGGAAAAGTTTCTGGAAAAGAAGTGGTGGAATTGTACCTTTCCGCACCAAACCAATCTATTGACAAACCAAAGTCTGAGTTGAAAGCGTATGCCAAAACAAAAGACCTGAAGCCGGGAGAATCCCAAACCGTTACGTTGACTTTATCACCAAAAGATCTGGCATCATTTGTAACGGCCAAATCTGCCTGGATCGCCGAAGCCGGGAATTACAAAGTTTCCGTGGGCGCATCTTCTCTGGATATTAAGCAGACCACAGATTTTACTCTTCCGAAAGAACTGACGGTTGAAAAAGTGCAGCATGTTTTCCCTGCTGATAAACAGTTTGAAGACCTGAAACCTTAATTTTTAAATAACAGAAGCTTTTAATTTAAAGTGAATAGACGGGCTTTTCAAAAAAGTGATAATCTACAAAAAATCTATTGTCTCAAATTAAGATATTATAAATAAAAGAGGCTATCTTTAG
Source organism: Chryseobacterium gregarium DSM 19109 (assembly GCF_000430845.1). Lineage (GTDB taxonomy): Bacteria > Bacteroidota > Bacteroidia > Flavobacteriales > Weeksellaceae > Chryseobacterium > Chryseobacterium gregarium. The sequence continues at coordinate 89,431 of NZ_KE387264.1, forward strand.
CCTCTTTTTAAAACTTAATGTATATGATCAATAATGACGTAAAATCTGCGAACAGGAATTATATTGTTCCGTTGATTACCATTACCCTTTTATTTTTTATGTGGGGATTCATCACGTGTATGAATGACATCCTTATTCCTTATCTGAAACAGCTCTTCAGTCTGACCTTCTTCGAATCGATGCTGGTACAGTTCTGTTTCTTCGGTGCTTACTTTATCGGTTCAATGATCTATTTTCTTGTCTCCATGATCGGTGGCGACCCCATCAACAAAGTAGGGTATAAGAAAGGAATCCTTTTCGGGATTTTCCTGGCGGCTTTCGGCTGCGTGCTTTTTTATCCGGCGGCCACATTTTCATCTTACGGGCTATTTTTAGGTGCTTTGTTCGTTCTCGGATTAGGATTTACCGTTTTACAGATTACCGCAAATGCTTACGTTTCGCTTTTAGGTTCGGAAGAATCCGCATCCAGCCGGCTGAATATGACCCAGGCTTTCAATGCATTCGGAACCACCATAGCACCGGTTTTGGGCGGGCATTTAATTTTTGAATTCTTTTCTGCCGCAGATGGATCCTTTTCTGCGGTGGCCACAAGAATTCCCTACCTGATCTTTGCAGGCATCTTACTTCTGGTGGCTTTGCTGATTTCAAGAGTGAAGCTTCCTTCTTTCCAGACGAATGAAGAGGAAGCGGTAAAAGGTTTTGGCGCATTGCAGCATAACCATCTTCTGTTCGGGGTTTTTGCCATGTTCTGTTATGTCGGCGGGGAAGTGGCGGTAGGAAGTTTTATCATCAGTTTCCTGGAGCAGCCGCAGGTAATGAATCTTTCCGAAGTGGTGAGCAAAAACTACCTTTCCCTGTATTGGGGCGGTGCGATGATCGGGCGTTTCCTGGGGGCGATCTCGCTGAATCAGTCGATCAGCCAGGGGAAGAAAGCATTATATATGCTGGGAGCGGCAACGGCTGTTTTCCTGGTGATCTTCAGTATTGTAGATCTGACGTTTTCACAAATCAGTTTCTTCCTGGTATTTATTGTACTGAATTTCGTTGCGTTCTTTATCGGCAAATCTGCTCCGGCAAGAACGTTATCCATCTTTGCGGGAATTAACGTTTTATTACTGATTTCAGCGATGCTGAATCACGGGGAACTAGCCATGTACAGCATTTTAGGAATTGGGATTTTCAATTCAATCATGTTCTCCAATATTTATACACTGGCCATCTCCGGATTGGGAAAATACACAAGCCAGGGGTCTTCTTTGGTGGTAATGGCAATCCTGGGAGGGGCGATCGTTCCGATTTTCCAGGGTTATCTGGCTGATGTTTTCGGAGTTCAGCATTCATTCATCATTCCGGTGTTCTGTTATCTTGCCATCTTGGTTTTTGGTGCATACTGCACCAAATACCTGGGCCATGTGAAGCAGGATGCTGATGCAAAATCCGGGCATTAGGATCTTTGAACTTTAAATAAATTATAAAACCTGCTGTTGAGCAGGTTTTTTTTATTGAAATAGAAAATTGTTTTATGTTGCAAATTTTGTTCATACTTAAAAAGCAGAATATGATAAAGAGTATATGCGGCTTAATAATTATCTTAGTCAAATTATAATATTGATATGAATTATCAACTAAAGTTCCTGATAAATCTCACGGTCATAACTTTAAACATACCATTGGCATTCGGTCAAATCTCAACTTCTGATCATTCTAAAATAGACAGCTTAACATTTTCTGATACGAAGGCCATTTTAAATAACCTTCTGAATGCATCGTTTGAGAAGCGGATTTTTAATCAGGATAACGAAGAATTGCCTTACCGTCTCCTGTTGCCTAAAAATTATGATCCGGCTAAAAAATATCCGGCAGTTCTCACTTTTCACAATTCCACACGGATTGGCAATGATAATGAAAGGCAATTAGAGCCATTGGCGAAAATCTGGCTGAGAAATGAAATTTATGAAAGGTACAATTGTTTTGTGGTGGCGCCTCAGTTTAATGAACGTTCCTCAAATTACCTTGAAAATGGAAACGGCATTTTGGTGTCAAAAGGAAGCGATGCAACAATTTTGGTTCTGAAATTATTGAGAAAGCTGGAGCAGGAATATCCCAATATGGACAAATCTAAAATATATCTGGTAGGCTATTCAATGGGCGCTTCAACCGCTCAGAACCTGATGAGTTTGGCTCCTGAAGAATTTGCGGCTATGGTTTCAATCGCCGCAGTTCCGGATTTTTCCCATTTAAAAGCATTAGCTTCCAAAAATATTTATCTGATTCACGGGGCAAAGGATTTTGATAATCCGTATAAAGGAAGCGACGAACTGTATAAAAAATTAAAAAACAGCAATAAAGTACTGTTCAAAACTTTTACGGAATTGGACCATAACAATATTACCATCCCGTTGCTGCTGAGTGACGAAATACCGAAGTGGTTATTCAAACAGAAAAAATAATTTCTCATAACTTATTGTGATCACACAGATTTAAGTGCATTTACTCTGTTATATCTGAAATGTCATGAGAGTATATACTAACTCTTACGGACATGAAAGAAAAAAGATCATTAATGAAATACAGAATAATAAGCCCTGCAGAATTATTAATTCTGCAGGGCTTATTATTCCTGATAAATATTATTTTTAACTTAAAATATCACAAGGTACTATACAGATTACCCATGGACATCTTTTTACTCCCGGAGGAGGGCAACAGGCTTCGGAACAGCCTGAGGCTCCGCCGTTAATGCCTTTCAGCTGGCCTCTTGAGATTTTCTTGAAATTTTTCATAATAAAGTAATTGGGTTAAACATCAATTAAGGCTGGTTTCCGCCGCCGCATCCGTCATAGGGCATACACTGCCATTTTTTGTTGATCAGGCATAATTGTCCGCCCGGACAGTTAATCCCGCCTTTGATCGCTTTCATTTCCTGTCGATTGACTTTTTTTAAATTTTTCATAAGATTTGGAATTGGTTGTATTCGAAATTAATAAATTTTTATCAATTGAATAGCATTATTCTGATAAATATTTTATTATTGATGAATTATTATGCGGTTTATTTTACTTTAAATGGTGTAATCATTGAGCCGATGGGGAGTCCAGGCTTGTTGAAGATAAATTTATCCAAACTTTGTAAAGCGCCTATTTGCTGTCAACCGCCGGAACGTCTCCCAGAATATCGCTGATGATGATTTTCTGAACCTGCTCCGGTTCTTCCGTTAATACGGAATGTCCTGCATTTTTAAATTCATAGATATTCTTTTTCGGCGCTTTTAAAATCTTCATGTAATCTTTTGCAATATTAAAATTGGTCTGAAAATCTTTTTCACCGATAAAGAAATAGACGGGACAGCTGATTTCAGGCAATTCCGCCATTAGATTCTGACGCATGACCCGGTTCCATGTCGGCATCCAGGTTTTGGTCCAATCCTCCATATATTGCTTCAGAAGAGGAAGGTCTTTTTCTGCGAAAGGATGCCCATCATAGCTGAACATCCATTTTCTGAGATAGTACATATCTTCGTAACTCTTGAAAGGAATGGTAACGGTATTCAGTTCCTCCCGGGCCATACGGTTCGATTCCGATTTTGCATGATCTTTTAATTTTTTCAACAGCATCTGCTCACTCTTTGTCTGGTTGATTACCGGACTGAATGCGATATAGGCATCCAGGAGTTCAGGATGCTTTTCTGCCATTTTGAAGCCTAGGACTGTTCCCCACGATTCCCCTACGAGATATAATTTTTTCTGATTGAATTTTTTCAGCAGCATTTGTATCAGTTCATAAGTATCATTTTCCATTAACTCCAGGGTTATCGGAACAGAGGATTTGTTTAAGGCGAGCGTTTTCCCTGCGTCTCTCTGATCCCACTGAACGACAAGAAAATGTTTTTGGAGCACATTAGAAAAAACTTCAGCCTGTTTCATCCTTGAGCTTCCGGGGCCTCCGTGTAAAAAAAGGATAAGCGGCCGGTCTTTGTTTCCGCTGTAGGAGATCACCTGTCTGATGCCGCCCACGGTTACCGTGTCATAGTCCGGCTGGGATTGCCCAAATAATGCATTGAGGCCTAATACAATAACCAAAAGGCTTAAGATTCTTTTCATAATTATTTTAATAGATGTTTTTATTTTTATTGAAACCGTTTTACCGGAATTTATAGCTGTATTTCAATCTTTTTCAAATCCATTCATTGTCATACGGAATGAATGATTCCATACAGGTTTTCTACTCAATTCCGTCCGATACCGCACGGCCGCAAGATAGCAAAAAATTCAGTCAGCAGATCAGTGCCTGATATAAAAGAAAAAAGGCCGGTAAGATCAGTAAAATATCTTCAATTAAACTGAAACAAAAAACTGGATATCCTGAGATGCGTACCATTGCCTACAGGTGAAATAACCTGTGTTTTCTTGCCGCTGATGATCATTAAATGGTGAGTGCATTGAATTTTAAGCATATCTTAGCGAAAAATAGATACGATTGTCATGAAGAAAATCAAGTTTGCCGCTGCGGTGATTATTTTGAACAGTCCGCTGGTGTTTGCCCAAAAAGTTACTAAAACGGACGTGCGAGATGGCGAACCTGTCATTATGTATACCTCGCCATCGGAAGGAATCCAAAAGTCCAACCCGGAAGTCCAGCCCGAATTTAAAGGCGGCCAGGCTGAGATGAGTGCGTTTATATCCAGGAACCTGAAGTATCCGAAAGAGGCGGTTAAAAATAATATACAGGGGCTGCTGGTGGTGCAGCTTGATATTGCCAAAGATGGCACTGCAAGGTTCGGCAAGTTTATAAGGGCACTTGGTTACGGCTGCGACGAAGAGGTGAAAAGGCTGATCGGTAAAATGCCAAAATGGAACCCTGCTTTAGTGAACGGAAAACCGGCAGAGTCTGAGTATATCATGAGGGTCAGTTTTAAACTTGCAGAGTGATAATAATTTACTGTAAAAGTCTTGTATTTTCACCAAAAAGAAACGAAGGCGTTGGATCTGACTGAAAAATCAGGTAATCAAATCACACAGCGCATCGCCCCAACCGGATCAATTAAGCATTTTTCTTTACGACCTCAACCATCGTACCGATATCAAAAGGTTTTTCAATATAGTCGTCAGCTTTGCATTCCTTTGCCTGCTCAGGCAAATTGGTAGAGGTGGAAGTAAGTACCGCTGCCACTTCTTCGGTAGCAGGGTCAGACTTTAATTCTTCAATTACTTTTGTCCCTTTTTTATTCCCTCTGATGTGTTCATCCACAATCACGACATCAGGATCAATATCACCAATTTCTTCAATCGGGTCGGTTGTCAGTGATGGAATAACATTAAAGCCTTCATCCGTCAAAACCTGATCCATGATATCCAATATTTGTTCATTATCCTGAATAAGGACAATTTTTTTATTCATAAACGGTCATATATATGGTGTAAATGTATGAAAAAAATTCATTGCATACTCGTTTAACCCACATTGTGGAGAAATCGTCTATAATATAATACTCATTAATTCGTTTCTTTATTTTTTTGGTGCATGCTTTTGACAACTTCATTTCGGATAACCATCTTGGTCTGGCTTCATTTACTCCAGTAGGGGAGGTATTGAATGCTTTTTTTTAATATGTTTTGGATACCTGGGCAAAAAACTCCTGTAATGATTGAAATATTGCCGCTTATGCTATCAACGCCGGTTATGCTGTAATTATTGCTCTGCATCTTCCTTTGCTTTATACATTTAGCGGCAGCGAAAAAACAAATTCAGAGCCCTTGCCGATTTCGCTTTTTACTGAAATGGTGCCTTTGTGATGGCTGATGATTTCCGAGCAGAGATACAGGCCTATCCCGAAACCGGAAATTGAATGCATGTCATCACCCTCCACCCTGTAATAGCGGTCAAAAATGTGAGCCGCATCTTCCGGTGTGATCCCTTTGCCCTGGTCTTTAACACTGATATAGGCAAATTCATGATTGAAAGTACATGAAATATCAATAACACTGCCCGTCGGAGAATATTTAACGGCATTGCTGATCAGGTTATGGATAACCTGCCCGATTTTATCCCGGTCAGCACTGATCTTTACAGAGTCTGCTGGGGCAAAGATGATGCTATGGCTGCTGATCGTAGCTAAGGATTCCTCTTCCGCTTCTTTCAGTAACAGGGCCAGGTCAAACAACTGCCTGTTAATATGGATCTTACCGGATTCAAGCCTTGAGATATTTAAAAAACCATTGATCATGGCCGTCATTTTATTGATCTGCAGATCCGCTTTTTCCAATATTCCGGGAAAAGTTTCGTTTCCTGTTTTTGCGGATTTGAGCTGCATAAGCTGAACATAACCTTTTATCGAGGTGAGCGGAGTTTTCAGTTCATGGCTTACCATTCCGATGAAATCATTTTTCCGGATTTCATCCAGCTTTTTTTCAGTGATCTCATGGATGACACCGGTAAAATATTTCTTTCCGTCTTTTTGCTGTACTTCACCTATGGCGCGCACCCACCGCAGCTTTTCATCATGGTGGCCGATGATCTGGTATTCCATATCAAAGCGCATGTTTTCCATAAATGCCCGTTCCACGCTTGCCGCTACTGATTCGCGAAAGTCCGGGTGTATCTGATTAACAGCAGCCTCGTATGGCATAACCTCATCCTGATGAAACCCGAAGAATTCTTTAAGCTTTGGGGAAGCGGTAAAGGTACGGTCATCCGCACTGATTTGAAAAGTGCCTAATCCTGCTGCATCGACGGCCATTCTCAGATTTTCTTCTGCACGCTTAATCTCTGCGCTGGCAAGATGCTGTTCGGTGATGTCCATTACCACGCCGGTAAAAGCAGAAAAAGTGCCTGAAGGGTCTGCTTTAAGATTGCCTATGGCGCGCAGCCACCGGAGATGGTTGTCATGGAACCCGATAACCGGGTAGGTAACGTCGTAATCACCGTTGTTATAAATGGCGTTTTCCAGTTTTGCGGCAACATAAGGCCGGTATTCTTCCGTAATCTGTGCCAGTGCCTGCTCAATGGAAAGCGACTCATCTTCATAGTATCCGAACAGTTCTTTTAAACGGGCATCGGTAATGAACTCCCGGGTAATGGAATGGATAAACCAGGTGCCGAAATTCGCTGCATTAACCGCCAGGCGGAAAGCAATCTGGCCTTCTTCGATTTTTTCATTGGCCTTTATTAATTCATCATTAACCTGGGCTACTTCTTCAAGAGTAGCCGCAAGCTCATGGTTGGCATTTTCCAGCTCTTCATTGAGTGCCTGCAGGACTTTTGATCCGTTTTCCAGGCTTTCTTCCCATTTTTTACGTTCGGTTACATCCCGGGTGGCCCCGGCTATTGCTTCAACGTTGCCATATTCATCGAGAACGGGAGTGAAAATATAATCATATACCCTCCTGCCTAAAATTGCGTGGGGAAATGACACTTCTCCGCGGATGGGAAGTTTGGTTTCCTTGATCCGGTCAATTTCTTTCTCATGCATTTCCGCATGCCAGGGTTCATAGCCGATTTCCAACAGTCCTTTTCCGATGGAATCTTCCCATGTTTTGCCCCACATGTTCAGCAGGGCCTGATTGGCATAGGTAAAGCGGTAGTTGAGGTCAAATACATACAGCAGGTCGGGCGTTGATGAAGTAACGGTTTCATACAGCCTTTTTTGCTGGTCCGACTGCGTTTTAGCATTTAATAATGCTTCCTCAGCCTCTTTACGCTGGGTGATGTCCTGTGCTGTTCCAAACCATTCAATAATATCACCCTGTTCATCCAGAATAGGGATGGCTTTGGAAAAAGTCCATCCGGGCGTGCCATCAGCCCGCAGAACCCGGTGTTCCAGGCTAAAAATTTTTTTCTCTCGGATGCATTCTTCTATCTTGGCATTTACCATATCCATATCAGCAGGATATATATTGTCAGACCTCCAGTTGGTGGTTGGCGCATCGGCATCTTTAAGAAAGCCCCTGCCGTCAAGTTCACGCATCTCCCTCCAGTCAGGGCTTAATGAGTACACGACATTTGACGTGGCTTCAATCAAGGCTTTCAGGCGGTCTTCCGTTTCAGCATTTCTTTGCTTTTCAGAGGTATGTTTATTGGAGAAATTTGTCATATATCGTTGCTGCTGGAATTATGATTGACTAAAAAATAAATAAAGCGTAAGCTTTGTGTACACTTACCAATCGGTAGAATCAGATCTTCGGAAAAAGAGTACAGAAATCCAATGCCTTAATTTTTGGCTGAAAAGTTACGACAAAGTAAATAATCCTAAAAAAAATCAGCAACTTTTTTGCAGTGTCAAAAGAATTAGGAAGTTCAGGGTTTCAGGGTTCTGTTTTATTCAAAAGGCTATCCGGTATTTTTGCAGTATCCTCTAACTATTCAAGGGTTTTTTATAATAACGCCGGTCTTAAAGTTTAAACTGCTGTTTACCGGATCGGGGTTGTAAGCCTGGATAAAAAATCATTCTTTTAACCAGGATCTTACTGTCTGTAACAAATGTTTACATGATGGCATAAAAATAAATGTTCATTTTTTTTCATTAATTTAGCATTGGTTTAAAGCGGATCATTTGTACAGTGATCTTTACGATGAAAAGCCGAAAATGTTGACGTCCAGTTCAGGATAAACAGCCAGCCCTCAGACATAGAACTCTATAATGGACACATTCACTACTTACAGCTACGTTTCAGACAGGCAGGTGCCGAGAAATAAGATCCTGCTTCCGAATAACATGGTTTCATTACTGGAACAGGGAGAAAAAATTGTGTATTATGCCAACCACAAAACAATTATTACAGATAACCAGTTTGCGATACTTTCTTCGGGTAATTGTTTAATGACGGAAAAGATTCCCGTAAATAATACGTATCGCAGCACCATGCTGTTTTTTGACAATTCTGCATGGTCAAAATTCTTTGTAAAATATGCTTCGGTAATTGACAGGATTCCACCAAATCCCGGAAGGTTTAAAAAGCCTTTTGCCGTATTTGAAAAAGATGAATTTATAAAGGCTTACCTGACTTCCCTTAAACTCATCCAATTAAAACCGGCTTCTTTTTCAGACAAAATGACAGCGCTGAAATTTGAAGAACTGATGCTTCACCTCCTTGAAAATTATCCGGAAGAAATCCTTTCGTTCCATGCAAAAAATCAGGAAGAATACTCTGACTTTGAAATCAGGAAAGCGGTTGAATTAAACATAACCAACAATCTCACATTAGAAGAACTGGCATTTTTGTGCCATACCAGTGCTTCCACTTTCAAACGGAAATTCATAAAGCTCTATCATCAAGCACCCGGACAGTACTTTTTACATCAAAAAATGGAAACGGCGAGATCATTGCTGCTTCAAAATGAAAATCCGGGGATTGTAGCCTATAAAGTGGGCTATGAAAATCATTCAAGCTTCTCACAGGTATTTAAAAAAGTTTATGGCATGAGCCCTAAAGAATTTAAGCAGCAAAATCTGACCGTTTCCGGACAGCATTTGACCGATCATCAATAATCCCATACCTGAACTGCTTTCTAACTTTGCGCTGAATTTAAAACGTAAAGAAAATGACAAAAAAGTATTTCACGGAATTGGCAGATTATAATAACTGGACCGACCGTATTATCATTGAATGGCTGGAACAACTCAGTGAAGAACAATGGGAACAACCTATTACAAGCAGTTTCAGTAGTATTAAACAGACTGCCGTTCATATGGTAAGTGCTAAAAAAATCTGGATTGACTTCTGGACAAAAGTGCCCGGTCCCGTTTATCTGTCTGCTGAATTTAACGGCACAAAAAGCGAACTGATTACAATCTGGGAAAAAGCATCTGAAGACCTTCAGTATTTTATCAGAAACCATCCCGAAGAAGATTATCAGCAGCCCGTAACCGTTTTATATCCAAACGGCAAAGAAGTGGAAATGATATTCTGGAAGACTTTACCGCATTTCGTTAATCATGCTGCTTACCACCGTGGGCAATTGGTTACGTTATTGCGACAGGCAGGGTTTACAGATTTTTCCAATACCGATTTATTTACTTATTTTATGATTCAGAATAAGCAGGTATAGTCGGAACAGAGAACCACCCGGCCATTGATGTCTTTGCATTTACCATGTACCGGAGAAATTTGTAGTTCCGGCAAAGTGAAAGATGCTAAAGAATCAAAAGCTTTTTGTAATGCCTTCCCTGTTTAGGAGATCATTATTTTTTGAAGTCCTGCCATATTTAAAGGATGGGCGCTATCCTTAGATAATCCACAATAAATATGAAGGATATGAAATCTAAAAATGAATTAGTTTCACAAAAAAAATCCTGCCGAGGGCAGGATTTGTAAATAGGGTCTTGATTTTAATATACTATGGTTTTGAAATAAGCTTACCGCTCTGCTGTGCACCCGTTTTACCTTTTATCTGATAAAAATAGATTCCGGCAGGGAGGTTCATATCCAATGCGTTAGCTTTACTTGTCAGGCGGGTTTCCAAGACTCTTGATCCCGCGGCATTAAAAATTGTAAGGTTTGACCCCGTTTCCGCATCATCCAATACGATATTCAGAACTGATGAAAACGGATTCGGATAGACCTTAGCGGCATAATCTTTGACAGGGACTGAAACTGTGCCCAGCGTAGTAGATGTACATCCTGCAGTCATCTGTGCATTGATACTGGATGTGGCTACAGCGCCGCTTGTACTCAGGATACGGCCTTCGATTACAGTTCCTGTATTCAGGTTAACTGCACCATTGTTACCGACCACTGTTCCTTTAAAACTGGAATAATCATTAAGGTTAATGGCTCCGTCTACCTTCCAGAAAACATTTTTTGCCTGTGCACCGTTCTGTAACACTACAGAAGCATAGGTACTGGTTGATAAAGCGCCGTTGATTTTAATCACAAATACGGCATCTGCGTTGCCCTGTGCATTTAAAATTACGGTTCCGTTGAGAACGGTAGCAGCATTCATAAGGTAAGTATGTGGGGTAAGCACAAGGTTCTGTCCGAATGCAGCAGGATAAAGGAGTTCAATATCCGTAGGAAGCGTATTAAGATACGTATAAACATTGTTAAGGTCAGCAGCAGCTGATGCCGTAGAGGTATCAGGACTTGAATGGATCGTTCCCGTTACATTATTGGCATCAAAGCCGGTGGTAAGCCCTGCGTTTGAACCGATGTCTCCCGTAACAAAAGAAATACCGGTATTGGTAACGGTTCCGTTCCCTGTGAATACTGTATAACATGCTATGGTATTTAAAACCGGTTTAGCAGGTCCTGTCAGGATCGGAGCTCCGCACCCAAGCGGTCTCGTTACGGTTACACCAGATACGGTTACTGCACCTGTTGTTGAAAGGGCACGCCCTTCAAGCGATACTCCGCTGTTAAGGACAATCGCTGCATTGTTGGCAATTACCGTTCCTTTCATCGCGGTATTGGTTGCAAGATCCACAAGGCCTTCTATCTTCCAGAATACGTTGCAGGCCAGGGCCCCATTGGTAAGCTGCACCTGTGCGCCTGCAGCAGAAGAGAAGGCGCCCTGGATTTTAAAAATAAAAACTGAATTCGCATTTCCCCCTCCATCGAGGATCAGATTGTTATTTAAAGTAGCACTCTGTCCGATGGCATACGTTCCGGCAGTCAGTGTCTGTCCGTTGCCTAAAAGCGGTGCGGGAAAGAAATTGGGAACAGCCGCATTAAGCTGATTGTAGGCAATGGTTAAAGCCGCCGCCGCACTGGCAGCAGAACCGTCAGCATCATGCATAACACCGTCAACGTTTCCGAAGTTAGTGCTGGCCCCGTTATTTGTGCCTACGTCTCCGGTAAGGTGCGATAATCCGGTATTGCTTACTGCACCGTTTGTTGAAAAGAGTGCAAAATTAGATGCTGCACCAAGTACGGGCGCCTGAGCCGTCGCATGTGAACTAAAGCACATAAAGGTAACCAGAGCTACCAGATGTAAAATTTTTTTCATTATTTTTAGTATAAAGCTGAAAATTAATTAGTCCAGCTTAGGTGTATTATACTAAAACCATACCGTAAGGCATTATTTTTTATATTTTTAATAATAAAAATTATTTATTATTAAAAAGTTATAAATTAATTGTTTATATGATTAAAAAAAATATAATTTAATAAACAGTGTGTGTCCATGAAAAGTTAGTTGAAAAAGCTAAAGAAAAATGACCGGTTACAGGCCTTACCGTAAGCCAGACTGCATTGAGTATCTACAATCTTTAATAAGCTGTTTTAATGTAAAAGTTAAACCTTCTCCCTCCGAATACAAGGTCTTATTTATTTATAAGGCATCGTTGCCTGCAGATGAGAGCGAAATGTAAAGCAGGTCTGCTGTTCATCCGAGGTTACGGTCAGCGTACCATTGTGGGCTTTTGCTATTTCAGAGGCAATATAGAGCCCGAGGCCTAATCCGTTCTGGCTGGATTGTTTGCCTTCCCGGCGAAAAGGATGGAAGAGGTAGGGCAGTGCTTCCTTCGGAACCGGTTTTCCCTGATTAATCACCGAGATTTCCCAGAGGTCTTCGGTAGCAGTGGCCTTTATAAGTACAGGCTCATCAGGCGACCCATGGATAATAGCATTCGCCAGCAGGTTGGAAACGAGCTGCGACATACGACCGGGATCACAGGTTACAGGCCGGTTGATATTAAAATCTGAATTGATGATTTTTTCCGGCCATACCACTTTCAGTTCATCGCTTACCTGGTTGAGCAATTGTTCAAGGTCTGTTTCAACCGGACTGACAGGAAATCCGCCGCCAAGGCGCCCCCGCGCCAGATCCATGATATCATTAATCATGTCATACATCCTTTTTGATCCCGTCTGGATTAATTTGACGAGCTTTTCTTCGCGTTCTCCCAGTTTGGATCTTGCCACCAGCTGTGCCGCACTCATAACCCCGCCAAGCGGATTGCGGAGGTCATGGCCCAGAACGGCGATGAACTGTTCACGGATCAGGGCATTCTGCTGTTCCATTTCCAGATTGGCTTCTGCAAGCTGTTTGGCAGTCTGCAGATTTTCTTCATACAGCCTGCGGTCTGAGGCGCGGAAAACCGTAAACCGGATAAAAAGCGGATGGTCATTTTCATCTTTTCTTTCATCACCGTTGATATAGACGGGCATTTTCCCGTTTCCTGAATCTGCCAGTTCAAGAGCGACTTCATCAAAATATCCCTGCATCCGAAGCAAAGGCCAAAGATGGGTTTCAAAATAAATTTTTCCTCCCACAGCCAGTATATCAGAAAAGCGCTTTCCTGATAATTTTTCAGGGACCGTATTCAGCCATCCGGCTGCACGCCTGTTGATCCTGGCAATTTTCCCTTCTCGGTCTGTGATGACAAAGCCACATAATGAAGATTCAAAAAAATCATCAAAATCTTCGGCGGACGGGGGAAGGGAAAGTTTATTGTTCATCTAAATATTTTTTTATGGCTGAAATGGTTTCTTCCGGGGCACTCAGGTTCGGGCAATGCCCGGTAGCATTCATAATAACAAGTGTGCTGTCCGGTATCTGTTTATGCATATAATGGCCTACTTCCTCCGGTGCAATCACATCATGGCTGCACTGCAGGATCAGAACGGGAATATGGGTCTGCGGAAGGATGTCGCGCTTGTCCGTAAGAAAAGTGGTTCTGGCAAAATGCCTGGCTATTTCCGGGTCGGTTTTACAAAAGCTGTTGGTCAGTTCTTCTCCGAGTTCTTTCCTTTCCGGATTTCCCATAATAACGGGAGCCATCGCCATTGACCAGCCCAGGTGGTTATTGTCCATCGATTCCAGCAGCTCATTGATCTCTGATCTGCTGAACCCGCCGGTATAGCCGTCCTGATTGATATAAGACGGGGAAGGGCTCACCAGGATAAGTGTTTTAAAAATATCCGGGGTTATAGCGGCTGCCATAAGTCCCATGACTGCACTTACGGAATGCCCGACAAAAATACCGTTTCTGATATTCAGTTCATCAGCAATTTCCGCGATATCTTCAGCATAGCCTTCAAGGCCATTATACTTTTGAAAAGAGTAGGCTGAAAGATCGGAATTTCCGGCGCCTACATGATCGAAAAGAACGGTTTTGTAATTGTCCTGAAACGCAGGGTAAACGTAGCGCCACATATTCTGATCACAACCGAAACCATGGGCAAACATCATTACAGTGTCACCATTTCCGCTTACCGTGACATTGTTTCTCTTAAGTACACTCATAGAAGACCGCTTTTTACAAAGATAACTCATTATTCCGCATGAACGTACTTCTGCTGAATAAATCCAGAAACGGTATCTGGTCAATAATCTAGGATATAGGTATGCATCTGAAGTATCCACTAAATTGTTCGGATTTTATCTTACAGTAAATATACTTACAAGGTTATGTACTCGAATATGCAGAAGACAGTGATCTTTGCTTTATTTGGTTTATGGTAAGATCTATATGCCATCATTTAATAATAAATCCTAGCAATAAGAATATGAAGTCATCAGCTCTGTTATTTTTCAATTTATAAACTTAACGGCATTTTCAGAGAGAAAATACGGTTTAAATTTATTATTGAATAAAATGTCGAGTTTATTTTTCCACAAGCTGCTGAATATATTTCGTTTTTTTAAAAACAAAAACTGGATTTATTGTTTTGCTTTTAACGGCAGGAACTTTTTAGAAGAATTATGTCTGGTGAATCAGCCTATCAATACCGCTTTGAATTAATGGGATATTTAAGCAACGGGCCTATATATTAATTCAATAAGAGGAGCATTTAATACTTGGAAACTAAGGATATATTAATCTTAAACTAATAATATTTAAGAATCAGGTAAGCAACTAAAGAGTAAGATTGGATTATTTAGATGCTGATTTTTGTATTTCCATTATATTAAATAATCAGTAAATATTTCTTTCGACCGGCAAACATAGCAGATATCCTTTTTTGATAATCTGAAGATAATCCCAGAAAGATTTAAATTTCTGATTTTCACATGTAAATATTACCTCTCCATTATCGGTGGAACCTGTCAAATTAAAAGTATCCTGACCAATCCTGTACAGTTCCCAGATCTGAATATTATGATCAGACAACGTTTGCTGGTTTTCTAAGATAACATCTAAAATCCATGAACAATTCTCCTCCGTAATCAGATCATGTATTCCCAGGGTTATACTGATTAAACCTCTGTACGAATGAAGTTCTTCAGGATATTGATAAAAATCATAAAGATCATTTGCTGAGTTTTTTAAAGCCTTCCTTACCATCATGTTATAATTTAAAATTTAATATCAATTTGTGAGATGAGCATTGTTATATTAGAATTGTTTTTTTATCTTTGACAAATATAGACAAAATTTAGACTATTTATATATAAAATGGACAAAATACAGACTGTAAAAGACAGGATTTTAGTATTCCTTGAAAGAAAGGGGATTAAAAAAGAAACTTTTTATAAAGATATCGGGCTGTCTTCGTCTAATTTTAAAGGTGCGGCTTTAAAAAGTGATTTAGGGGTTGAAAAAGTAGCTAAAATTATTGTACTGTATCCGGACCTTCAGGAAAAGGAAAATTTAAATTGGTTGATAACCGGTAATGGTATTCTCAAGGTTTCTTTAAAAGAAAATATAAATCAGCCTGCGGATGATCTTTTACATAGCAATAGTGAAATGCTTGGAGATTTGCTAGCCAATCTATACGCCCAATATAATGCCCAAGATAAGGGAGTATTGTTTATTCAAAGTCAAATTTCCAGATTAGAAAGAAAATTAGATGAGGCCATCCATAATCAAAATAAACATCTGGAAGAAATACTGTCTTTAATGAAAGGGGTGCCTAAATAGTTAATTTTTATTAATAATGATTTTCTCATGGCCGCCAAGATATGTTTTTGTCGGTTTGATTAAAATAAGATAACCGAGATCATTGGCAAACAGCTCCAGATCCTGCATTGTATTCAGAAAACCATTATTTATTTCCTTTTTCACCAGATACATCTTCTTAAGGTATTCCTCTTCAGATATAACGGTACTGGAATAGTCTTCCCATAATTTATCAGAAAGTGCAACAAGTATCTTCAATCGTTCTCTGTGGCTACTCATTTTCTTTAATATCATTACGTTTAAAGAGAATGGTTGAAAAACGATTCAAAGTACTGTTGTTAAACTTGTTAAGTACCTGCAGATTCCTATAGTAATTATCGAGTCTGAAGATCAGGAAAACGATCGCTATTAACAGGCAGATAACGGCCGTATCAGCAATTGCCGACACTTCATTTTGAAAATAAAAAATGAATTTGATATAAGTAACCAAATGGAAGTATCCGGCAATTAAAGCTGCATAATAGGTAAATCTGTTTGCCCTGAACAAGCCGCCTAACGCCAATAGAATAATACATGACGGTATTGACAGGTAATAAATAGCAGAATCAAGATCTAATCTCCTTTCACCGGCATTATTGCTCAGCTGTACATTTACATCTGTAAAATAGCCGATTATATTATTAAGAAACGGTGCAATAGCGGAAAGAACTACAAATACAGAAGCAACAACTTCAATAATTATTTTACTTCGGCCGATCCGATTTTGTTGGATCAATTGTTTCTCCATCGGCTCCGGTTCCGGGGTTGGTTTGTGTATTGGTTTCATTAATAATTTCTTTACTTTGCAGGGAATCTTGTTGTGTTTTTGAAGTTTCCGTTTTATTTGTTTTCAGATTACTTATTTCCTTTTTAAAGCTGTCTGTTTTAACGGAGTCCTGATCTATTATAAAATCTTTGGATTTGTTTACATTAATATCAACCTTATTTTTATCAGATGGGTTGGAGTATTCATCAAGTCTGTCCGAACATGCTGTTAAGATAGATAATAAAGAAATTCCCACTAATAGATGTTTTACTTTCATAATATAATTTTTTTTAACTGAGGATAATTTTACATCCAAATATAAAATTAAAAATTACCCGACAAAAATACAATTTAAATCACTAATTATTGAATTCAGAAGGTTAAAAAATGATTCTTTTTAGCCAGGATCTGAAAAAAATAAATGTAATACACTTGAGTCTACATTAATATCATATACACTCAAACTCATGTCTGTATTTTAAGAAGAAATTTTCCAGATCTCAATTAACAGAATAACCTAAACCTCCTTTTCGGTCAATATTTTGCAAATATACAAATTACCTTGTAAATGTTTGTTTATTAAGACCATACTTGCCATATTTTATTCAAGATAATTCTTAAGAAGTGATTAATAGGAGCATATTTTCCAATTTCCTCTATATAATAGGGTTAAAGTTCAACTTCATTTTTTGAAAAATAAGTATTCTAAACTCATTCAGTACCTGAAAAATAACTTGGTATCAGTTTAGTTTTTAATCGTTACATACTCGCATATTAATCAGCAACAAATTAAAAAATAAAAAGACAATAATTCCCAAAGCCATGGGAAGAGTATATCCTGATTAATGTTGACAGAGCAATAAGAAGCAAAAAAGAAAAAACTTTTTACCAAATGGTAAATCATTATGCAGCGGTAAACTTCACCTTTGTTTCAGGAATTTAAATATAAAAAAATGAAATCAGTATTAATTACGGGGGCCACCAAAGGCATTGGTCTGGAAACGGCAAAACAACTATCCGATAAGGGATTGATCGTTTATCTGGGAAGCCGGGACATTAATAAAGGAAATGCTGTTGTAAAGGAGCTGAATGAAATAGGCTTTAAAAATATAAAAGCGGTCCGGATAGATGTCACAAAAGAAGAGACTATTGCAGAAGCCCGGGGCATTATTGAAAAAGAACAGGGCCATTTAGATATTCTCATCAATAACGCAGGGATAAGCGGTGTTGTTCCACAAAATGCCGCTGAAACTTCTGTGGAACATTATAATGAAGTATTTGATGTCAATCTGTATGGGGCAATCCGTGTCAGTCAGGCTTTTATTGGTTTACTGAAACGGTCTGAAGAGCCCAGGATAGTGAATGTAAGTACCAGTGTAGGTTCGCTGTCGTTGCAAAGCAATCCGGAATGGCCGGCATACGATTATGCAAAATATGCGATATATGCCTCATCAAAAGCAGCATTGAACATGTACACCGTTCATCTGGCTTATGAATTACGCAACACGGCTTTCAGAATAAATGCAGTCTGTCCGGGCTATACAAAAACAGATTTCACCAATCATAACGGGGGCGAAGTTCAAGAAGCCGGAAAGCGTATTGTTAAATATGCTTTAACAGATCAGGACGGTCCGACGGGGAAATTTTTCAGCGAAGAAAGCAACCCTGAAACAGGGGAGATTCCTTGGTAATAAAGAATAACAGTGATCTCTAAAATAGCGGCAAAATCCGGGATTATATTCAAGGTCTTTATTTTTTTCATTTTATAATATTGATTTTTTAGCTGATTTGAATTTTGACAAAGTCCATGCATACGCATGTAAAACCATTATTGAGTGGCAATATTTTTACGGATGTACATTTGGTATGGTGGCTGGCAAACTCTGAATGTATGTTGTACAGAAAATGTAAAATGGAAATATCGGAAACCCCCATAATGGTATTAAGTGGTAAATTTACACTTTGAGAGATTGTCAGTTAACATATGTCCATGAGAATCTGATAAATTGATAGGCCAGCATACCGAAGAACGGGATGATGATAATGAGGCACAGCAGTCTGTCTTCATATAGGTCCGGTGTAGTAAATAATAATGCTGCCGTTAATCCCGGCAGTGTAAAAAAGGATAAAAATCGGTATCCTGATGAATATCTTATCTTTGACAGGATGTTAAGATAGATACTGCATGAACTCAGTGAAAACAACAGGACAATGCATGTGCTTATTGCATACACCAATCCCGGCATTTCACTTTTTGTTCGGTCCAGAGTTGAAGTATAGACAGCAATTCCTGATAAAGTAACTGCCAAACTGAATAATACAGTAATGAGGATAATTCGGGTCATTACATTTTTCATAATAATCGATACAGCAAATTACCTGCCTGGAAAATATTCTGTGGAAACAGGTTCCATTGATGATAATCGAGACTAGTCTTGAAACTTTATAAAAACTTTTAAAGCTTGATTTTAATTCCATTCTGGATTATTTTTAAGATTTTAGTCACATAAGAGATTCGGAATCAAAATTCTGTAGGAAATTATTTTGTAAAAAATCCAAATAGGTTATTAGAAATACATTTTTTAAAAAGAATTCTGAAATGAGTAGCGGAGCAAAATTTTATGCAGCAACGGTATTACTGTAAGTTATAAATGAATTGTGGACATTAGCCGGGCAGAAATCAACGGTCAGATATTCTTAAATTTATTTATTTCTGTAAAAAAATACCACAAAGTAAGTCTCTGGATTTCAAAGGTATCAGATTTGTATTTGTTATAGAACAAACCATTTAAATCTATAATATGAAAAAGACAGACACCCAGGATGGAAGAAGCTCCGGAAAAGTAGCTGCGAAATCTTCCGCTGCAGAAGGACTTAAAGAATTATTCATTGATGAACTTAAAGACATCATCTATGCCGAAAGAGCATTGCTGAAAGCATTGCCCAAAATGGCTAAAAATGCCAGCGAACCTAAACTTGCTGCTGCTATCGAAGAGCATGTGGCCGTAACGGAAGGCCAGGTCCAGAGACTGGAAAAAATTTTTGAGATCCTTGGGGAATCCAACCGCGGTAAAAAATGTGATGCCATGGAAGGGCTGATCAAAGAAGGGGAGAGCATTATGGAAGAAACTGAAGAAGGCCCGGTACGCGACGCAGGAATAATTTCTGCTTCACAGAAAATAGAGCATTACGAAATCGCTTCTTACGGTACTTTGGCTGCGTTCGCAAGAACATTAGGAGAGGACGAAATCGCTTCACTGCTGGAAGCTACACTGGCAGAAGAAAAAGAAGCCGATGCGCTGCTGACCGAATCTGCCTATAACGCAATCAACTTTGAAGCGGCTGAAGAAGATCAGGAATAAATTTACAACTATCAGGCTGCAATGTGCAGCCTGATTTATTTACACCACCAAATAATATGAGCAGTAAAACTATTTTCAGAATCATTCCCATTATCGCCTCTTTTGTATTTTCAGATGCATCAGCACAGCGCGGCACTCCTCCCGGAGATATTACTAAAATTACACACTCCACCAATTATCCGGAACATCTCGATTTTATGCCCGAAATGGTAAGTCTCTTAAAGGTACCGGATGGATGGACGGTTT
The DNA here is from genome assembly GCF_000430845.1 of Chryseobacterium gregarium DSM 19109. Taxonomy (GTDB): domain Bacteria; phylum Bacteroidota; class Bacteroidia; order Flavobacteriales; family Weeksellaceae; genus Chryseobacterium; species Chryseobacterium gregarium. Next base: position 109,622 of record NZ_KE387264.1, read on the forward strand.
CCATAGCCGCCTCTGGTCTCGGAAAACCAAGAATGCTGTACCATACTCCTGACGGAAACTTATATATTACACGGCGTGATACCGGAGATGTACTTCTACTGAAAGATACCAATGGCGACGGCAAGTTTGATGATATCAGGACCGTAGCAGCAGAATTCAAAGGTGTACATGGAATTACCATAAAAGACGGATGGCTGTATCTGTGTAATAATAATGAGCTGCGCCGTTATAAAATTAATACTGACGGAACGCTGGGCACTAAAGAAATGCTGTTTAAAGATATGCCAAGTGCCGGTCAGCATCCGAACAGGACTATGGATTTCGGACCGGACGGCAAGTTGTACATTTCTATCGGAACCCTTTGTAATGATTGTAAGGAAAGTGATCGTGAAGCAGCCACTATCGTACAGGTTGATCCGTCTACATGGAAGAGAACCATTTTCGCATCAGGCCTCCGAAATACTATCGGATTCGACTGGCATCCTCAAACCAATGAATTCTGGGGAATGGATAACGGCGGTGATGCGAAAGGTGATAACTGGCCGCCTGAAGAGCTGAACCAGATCAAAGAGGGTAAAAATTATGGCTACCCGTTTGCCTATGCCAAAAGAGAGGTTGACGCCAGCAGGGAAGACCCTGCCGGAGACAGCAAAGAGAAACTGGTAGAAAATACCGAGCCTTCCACAATGGAATTCCAGGCACATATGGCACCGATCGGTTTTCAGTTCTTCCCCGCCGGCTCACCCTACAGCGGAGATGCTATTGTTAACTGGCATGGTTCCTGGAACCGTAGCAAGCCTGTGGGTTTTAAGGTGCAGCATGTAAAGTTTGTCAATGGCAAGCCGGTAGGAGCAGAAGACTTCCTCACAGGTTTTCTTAAAGGCAAAACCAGGTTCGGCCGGCCGGCTGGGGTAGCCATTACCTCATCCGGCACTGTGTATATTTCCGACGACGCCAACGGCGTTTTGTACAGTATCAAGAAAAATAAAACTTTATGAAAAAAATAATAGTATGTGCACTCTTCGTAGGATGTGCGGCAGCCATTCCGGATCAGCCTACGGCCAGGATCGAATTTAACGCACCTGAAGCCTATCCTGAAGGAATTGAGTATGACGGTAATTCCGATACTTATTTTGTTTCTTCGGCAAGGTTGGGCAACATCGGTAAAGTAACCCCTGCCGGTGCTTACAGCATCCTTATCAGTGATCCTACATTTAAGTCAAGTTACGGCATCAAGGTACATCCGGATGGCAAGCGTTTGTTTGCGTGTATCGGCGATGCCAATTACAGTAAATTTACTTCGGCGGATACGCGAAAAAAAATGGCGCGTCTGGTAGGTATCGATATGGCTACCGGGAAAAAGACGGATGATATTGATCTCTCAGGATTGGTTCCGGGTGAACATTTTGTTAACGATATTGCTTTTGACGGACAGCAGAATGCTTATGTTACCGACAGCTTTGCCAATGTTATTTATAAGGTGACACCAAGCGGCAAGGCATCTGTCTTTGCTGATAGCCCACTTTTTAAAACAAAGGGCATCGGACTGAATGGCATTGTATATCATCCGTCCGGGTATCTGCTTACGGTAAGCAGCGGTACCGGAGCATTGTATAAAATTGATCTGAACAATCCTAAAAATATTGCTAAGGTGTCGACTGAACAATTTTTTATCAACGGTGACGGGCTCTTGCTTACTGACAATCAGAAACTGGTGCTGGTGCAAAACGGCGGCAGTGATAAGATTTACGAGCTGACTTCAGAAGACAACTGGTCCTCTGCAAAGTTATCCGCATCTACCTTAGCGGCAGACCGTTTTACATATCCTTCTACCGCTGCAAAGGCAAAAGACAAGGTTTGGATCATGAATGCCAAATTTTCAGAACTTACTGACAGTACTTCTGTCCCTTCAAAGAAATTTGCCATACAACACGCGCGGCTTATGCCATTGCCAAGATAACAGATTATTCATAGTATGAAATAAATAAGGCAGGGAAATTTTTTCCTGTCTTATTTATTTGTAATATTTGCAATAATAAAGAGCTGTGTTAGTTATTGCAATTATATATGAGATTGAATGTAATGGTTCAGTAAAATATTTAATATTAAAGCATGATTCACACAAATAGTTTGGTACAGCATTTGACGCCTATGATTGCTTAAAGTTATCATTAGCAATAAAAAATTGATCATGAAAAAAATAATTCTTTTAGGAGGTTTAGTATTCGGAACTTTCAGCATTATAAGCTGTACAGTGAATAAACCAGTTCAGTCAACCAGTATGGATGATAAAAATGTAATGTCGGCAAGCGGAACAATCACGCATATTGAAAACGGTAAAGACGGCTATATGGCCACCATCAAAGACGCTAACGGAAAAGAATATACCGCAACCATCAGTGTGGTGAATCTTCAGAAAAGCGGAAGCCAGTTTAAAAGATATGAGGTAGGGGATACCATAACCGTAAAGGGCCCTTCATGGAAAGATGAGCAGGGAAAAACATATATTACTGCAGAAAAATTAAATTAATCACCACCACAAATAAATATCCTTCTAAAATCAGAAGGATATTTTTATGATATACAAGATGGTTTATTTAATGAAGTAAATCAGTAATCAATTGGATTTGTAATCAAATGATCAGGAAGAGTTTATTTAGATTATATATTCGTAGATAATAATTTAGATGTCAGCGTGATAAACGCAACAGTTGCTGTCTCATTCTTTTCTTATAGTGCATTAGTTGCTGGAGGGGCTTAGTCTCCGGAAAATTTCCGAATTTTTTCTCTGGAATATATTTACATTGGTCTTAAAGATTTATCAATTCTTTAAGGATTATTTTTTAATACTGTTCTCAAAAGTTTCTCAAATAAGCATAATTTTAGCACACATAAAAATCTGCACATCGACATGATCTGTGGGAGCTATTTTGCTAATAATATAAACAATTCTTATATTCCGTAATAATTTTTGCTTATTTAATATGAATCAAGTAGTATTAAAACAAAAAAGCAGCTGTAGGTAAACAGCTGTCTGATATATAAATTAATTTTAATTAGTCTTTTAAGATTTTCTGGGAAACCAGTTGGTTATTAATAGTTCCTGTGATAATATAATTTCCTTTCTGAAGTTCGGAAACATTTAAAGTTTCATGAGCTTTTACGGAAGAAGTTTTGATTAACTGTCCTGAAATCGAGTAGATTTTAACGTCTTTTACATCAGATCCGAAAACGACTTCATTATTTTTTACCAAAGAATTTTTAATAAAATCGTGTCGTGCAGTATTGTTATAGACATCACTTACGGCTAAAACACTCGATTGTGGTGATGCAAGAGCAATGGTAAAATCTATATTATTACGGTTGGTATCTCCTGAAATCCTTGTGATTGAATTTAATATGGTTGGAGAAGGAGCTGCTCCTGTACCTTCATATTGATCTACCACACCGTACCCTACAAAATCTAAAACGTTGGAAGCTGTGGGCCCTGTAACCTGTGTGGTATTACTGGCCAAAGCAACTTTCCCTGAAGTAAAACCAATGCTTATTCCTGCCCCCACTGTAGGATTGGCTCCGTTAAAATTAAGCACTACATTAACAATAAGGTTAGGATTGAGAAGATTGATGATGCCCCCGCCATCTGAACCTTCCTGAATTAAGTAAGTCTGTCCGGGCCCCAGCGTGATGTTAGGGATCGTATGATACTGGGTAAACGCGCCTGATGGCGGTCCATACTGAATACTTGCCCCATTGAGAGAAGCCGCGGCAGATCCGATATTCTTCAGTTCTATGAAATCATTGGTCAGCGTTGCGCCTAAAATTCCGCCTCCCGTGTAAATTTCATTAATTACAATCTGAGCATTAGAAAATGCAGCTATCGATACAAGTCCGATAAGAGTAAATACTTTTTTCATAATAATAATATTTGTTTGATTCGATTGGAAAAGTACAAAATAAATACCAAATTCACGTCAATATACCACACTTAGTGAATTATTTTAAATATTTTTTTCATCGCTAATGATCTGATAAATAGTCGGCAGTAGCTAAATAATTAATTTTCAAAATATTGTGATATAAATTATTTGTTTAGGATTAAGATAAAAATATATTCTCCGGTCAGCTGTTGTTTGATGCAACTTTTCGTTATTTTAAAATACCGAATTAAAGTATTGATATGAAAGAAAAGCTTTAGGAGTCTGCGATTCTCCATGATCTGTGCAGGCATCAATGCACAGTCCTTATAGTCGGCGAACGGAAAGTTTGAGATGAATTTTCAGATGAAGCAGGGTGTTCCGTATTATATTTAACATACAACGGCGCGGTAGTGGCAGAAGATTCCAAGCTTGGACTGAGATTATTCAAAGATATTTCCGCTCCGTTTGCTAACGAAATAGCCAAGGCCGAGAACAGAGAGCATGACCTGAACAGCGGCTTTATCAAAGTTGCTGAAAAAAGAGATGCTAAAAATGAAATCTGGCAGCTGGTGCTGGGAGAAAAGAAAATTACATCAACTATTATAACGAGCTGTCCGTTACCATTCATCAGGCCTCTACAGACAGATAGAGATATGATTGTTAAATTTATGCTGTTTAATGATGGTTTAGGTTTCGTTCAGGTATGAGGTACCGCAACAGAAGAGCCTGAACTATTTCATGATCCGTGAATAAGATTGTGAATTGACTTCCCTACTGACATGAAAGCGTGGTGGATTGTTGCGGATTATGATTCTTGGGAATGCCAGCCGCAAACCACAAAAATTTCGGAAATCCCCCCGACGCTGGGAAAAGGTATTCGATAAATATTCATCACAGACCCTGATTAAAAATGCCCTGCAATGCCCTTTACTGCTTAAAAAAGAAGGGAAAGAGCCATTATATTTCACTGTTGCGGAATCTGCCATGTTGAATTAACCGACTTTCTATCCCGAAGTAGACGCATAGAATGGATATACAATAAATATTCCGGCTGTCTACAGACAGCCGGAATATTCGTAATTGTTAATGAGTATTGTTTAATGATGTCTTACTCCTTTTTGGTGGTAATTGACATCTTTGTTCACAGACTGGTAATTTTTAGAAAGGTTCTCTGCAGAGTTGTTATATGCATTTACAGAAGAATTGTTATGCTCCGGGATAGGCTTACCAAAACGTACTTCTTTACCATTCTTATACGTTTTGTTATCAACGGTGCGGTACACCTGGTTTTCCTTATACGTATTCCCGTCAGGGGCAGTGAAGGTTTTCACTTTATTCTTTTTTCTGTTTCTTAAGCCCCAGATCAATGTTCCTGTGCCTAATAAAGCCAATGCTATTTTTATCTTGCTGTTCATAATATATTATTTTAAATTAGTATGATTATTTTGAATATCTAATTATTGTATCAATTTATTAAGGCTGTCCGCTTCCGCCGGCGGCTCCGTAAATCTGTCCTGAAGCAAAGCTCGCATCGTTGGCTGCTAGCTGAACAAAGATAGAAGCGAGTTCAGCAGGCTGCCCCGGCCTTCCCAAAGGCGTATCACCCCCAAATTTTACCAGGTTTTCCTGGGTCTGTCCACCACTTACTTCAAGGGCCGTCCAGACCGGTCCAGGCGCTACACCGTTGACCCGTATGCCTTTAGGGCCAAGCTGCTTGGCAAGCGATTTTACATAACTGGTCGTTGCTGCTTTGGTCTGTGCATAATCATACAGATTTTCAGAAGGGTCGTATGCCTGAACAGACGAAAGTCCGATAATGGATGACCCCGGCTTCAGATGGGGAAGTGCGGCTTTTGTGATCCAGAACGGTGCATAGATATTGGTTTTCATGGTCCTGTCAAATGCTTCGGTACTGATGTCGAGAATGGATTCATTGGTTTTCTGATGGCCCGCATTATTAATGAGTATATCCAGTCCGCCAAGCTGCTGTACTGCCTGGGAAACCAGTTTTTTACAAAATGCTTCATCCCTGATATCACCGGGAATGGCAACCGCTTTACGTCCTGCTTTTTTAATCAGCTCAATCACTTCTGCTGCATCAGATTCCTCTTCAGGAAGATAATTGATGGCTACATCAGCACCTTCACGGGCATATGCAATAGCTGCCGCTCGTCCTATCCCAGAATCCCCGCCGGTAATCAATGCTTTTCTTCCCATTAACCTTCCTGAGCCTATATAGCTTTTCTCGCCATGATCCGGCACTGGATCCATTTTGCTTGCCAATCCGGGAAACGGCTGAGACTGGCTTTTAAAAGGAGGCCTCGGATATTTGGTAGTGGGATCAGTAAGATCCGGACCGGTCGTATTGCGTACTTTCTGGTTCTGCGACTGTGCCAGCGTGCCCGGAGCAACAGCAGCAACAGCGATGGTAGCTGCTATTTTTCCAATCGCATTTCTTCTTGTAATCGTTTTTTCCATAATCTTAAACTTTGTGGTGTGGTAGGGCTGTATTTACAGCCGTTACAGTATCATAGCAATCAACATTCCAAGCTTGGGATATCGGGTATTTTTTTACAGAGAAATACAATTTATTTCCAGAATTCAAATAATACCCGGATGAGTATATAAATAATTATGAAGCTTTGTGCCAGCGGCAAGATAGTTGCTGAACTTTAAAAACCAAACAACTACAGATATGAATCTACCATCCACCGAAGACCCTGAAACGGTACATGAAAGTGATCATTTGAACCATTTTCTCAAAGACGTTTTGTCAGGCCTCCGAAGCAACCCGAAACATTTATCTTCCAAATATTTCTATGATAAAACCGGAGACCGGCTGTTTCAAAAGATAATGGCAATGCCTGAGTATTATCTTACCCGCTGTGAACTGGATATTTTTGAAAATAAAACTGAAGAGCTTGCCGGTCTGATCAATGCGTATAACGGTCCTTTCGACCTGATTGAACTGGGAGTGGGAGATGCGATGAAATCTACCTTTCTCCTCAGGCATCTCACCGAAAAAGGAGTTGATTTTTCCTATATGCCTATTGACATATCCGGAAACATCCTTTCCGTACTTAAAGAAAATTTAAATAAAGAATTACCTGATCTCAATGTTATCCCATTGGAAGGGGAATATTTTGAAATGCTGAAAGAAGCATCGGCAATGTCGTCTAAAAGGAAAGTTATTTTATTCCTCGGAGGAAATATTGGGAATATGAGCGCGGAAGAAGCCGTAAGTTTCTGTCGTGAGCTCTATGATATTTCCAATCCTGAAGACAGTCTGCTCATTGGTTTTGATTTAAAGAAAAATCCCCATACGGTTTTAAAAGCCTATAATGACCCAGCCGGTATTACGGCGGCATTTAACCTGAATCTTCTTTCAAGGATCAACCGTGAGCTGGGAGGAGATTTTAATCCGGATCATTTTCAGCATTATGCGAGCTATAATCCTGTCAGCGGTTCATGCCGGAGTTTTCTGATAAGTCTTGCCCGACAGGAAGTGATAATTGCCGATGAAAAAGTTCTGTTTGAGGAACATGAAATCATTGATATGGAAGTCTCACAGAAATTTTCCATAGACCAGATTCATCAGCTTGCAGAAGAAACCGGTTTTAAAGTAACGGGTGAAATTAACGATTCCAAAAGCTGGTTTGTCGACAGTATCTGGAAAAAAGATCATCTTAAAGCAGATAATTATGGGCAATAATATATTGATCAGTTCCTGGGTTAAGCGCTTTCAGGAGATCCGCAGGTATTCCACAGAGATCTGTGCGCCGTTGGAAATTGAAGATTATGTAGTGCAGCCTGTAGTGGATGTCAGTCCCCCAAAATGGCATCTCGGACATACTACCTGGTTTTTTGAAACCTTTATCCTGCAGCCTTATGATCCTTCTTATGAACTATTTGATTCTCAATATAATTTTGTGTTCAACAGTTATTATGAAACCATTGGTGCCCGTGTCATCCGTACAGACCGGGGGAACCTGAGTCGGCCGTCGGTAGCAGATATTTACAGGTACAGGAAATATGTAGATGAGAAAATGACTGAGTTCCTTGAAAGTAAATATATGACCAAAACCATTGAGTCTCTGCTGGAATTGGGCCTTAACCATGAACAGCAGCATCAGGAACTGCTTATGACCGATATTAAATATATTCTCGGCCATAATCCGCTTTTTCCTGTGTATAAAGTGGATGAATCGGATTCTGAAAAGATTGTTACAAACCATAAGATGCTTTCATTTTCCGAAGGAATATATGAAATCGGATTTTCAGGTACCGGATTCTGTTTTGACAATGAATTGGGAAGACATAAAGTATATGTAAATGATTTTGAAATTTCAGAACATCTGGTCACCAACGGCGAATACTTAGAATTTATGAAAGCAGGAGGCTATACCGATTTCAGGCACTGGCATGCTGACGGCTGGAATTGGGTAAACGAAAAGAATATGACCTCTCCATTATACTGGCATTGTATTGATGGAAAATGGATGATGTACACGTTAAGCGGCCTGCAGGAAGTCAATCCGGATCAGGAACTTTGCCACATCAGTTTTTACGAAGCTTCAGCATTTGCTTCATGGAAAGGCATGCGTCTTCCCACAGAACAGGAATGGGAGATTGCTTCCGGTCACTTTCAATGGGGCAAACGCTGGGAGTGGACCAACAGTGCATACCTTCCTTATCCGGGTTTCAAAAAAGAAGCAGGTGCCGTAGGGGAATACAACGGTAAATTTATGATTAACCAGATGGTTCTGCGCGGTGCTTCCGAAGCAACGCCAAAAGGTCATAGCAGGAACACTTACCGGAACTTCTTTCCGGCAGATCTGCAATGGCAGTTCTCGGGAATCAGGCTTGCGAAATAACAGTCGACTTTTAAATATGAAAGAAAAGAAGCCCAGCTATCTGAACTTTAATTCGGATGATTATCCCTGGAAGCCGGATATAGACTATCGGATACATCCTGAGCTTTACCATGTAGGAAAAGGAGAACAGGGCGTCCTGATCTGTGAACCGTATAAAAGTGAAATAGGGCCGCACTGGCGTTTTAAAACCGCAGAAATTGCAGAAAAAAGTTCAGAGAAGATTTTCAGCATGTTTAAAGAATATATCAGAGATGATGATTTTGTCGGAGCAGATCTGGCAAGGAAATATCTGCAGATGGGATTTACCAGAGCGCGCAGGTACTATAATTACAAAGGAGGCAAAAAATATGATAAGGAAGATGAGTATAAAACTCTGAAAAGAGGAACAGGCGATCCTGAAAAGGCAGTTTCAGCATCCGTTTTTTATGACAAATGGAAAGAAGCAGAGGCAGATCCTCAATATATGCAAATGAAAACAGATTGGAAAAAAGAAAAAGGATAAGCAGGATATCGATCTGTAATATTTAACCGTTAACATTGTTTTACACCGTAAAATAGAATTAGAAAAGCCAATAGAAATTTATCAAATTACCAGATGAAATTTCTATGAATAATATCTGTTTTGATAAAATTCATCCAGAAAGATTACAAAAAAGGTTTCTGCATATTAAATTAGCACTATAAATGTCTGAGTTTACCCAATTAATAATATGATAATACTGATCAGCAATTTATTGAATGAGTAAATATTCCGCATCAGGATCTGTGCGGATTTTAAATGAATTGAAACAGTTTTTAAATAGTAGATTAATTGGCCAATAAATTATTGATTTTAAAAATAATATCATCAAGGTCAAAAGGCTTGGCTACAAAATCATTGGCTCCGGCATCAGATGCAATATCGCTGCCGTCTACACTGGCTGATAACACAATAACCGGAAGGTCTTTAATGCCATCGGTAGTACGGATTATCTTAAGTACCTGATCGCCGGATAACAGCGGCATCCAGAGATCCAGTAAGATAAGATCAGGGGCATTGTTTTGAATCTGTTTGATCAGGTTGGTACTGTTGATTTCAGTAAACACTGTAAAACCTTCTGTTTCAAGGAGCATCTGCAATACATCCAATATGCCCTGATCGTCATCACAGACGATGATTTTTTTGCTATTCATTTACGTCATTTTTCATTATAGGTAAAGTAAAGCTGAAGGTCGATCCTTCTCCGACTTCGCTTTCTACCCAAAGTGTTCCGTTGTGATTGACAATAATTTCATGTGAAATATACAGACCGATACCCATGCCCGGAAATTTTTTCTGTATATCCCGTGCTCTGAAAAATCTATCGAAAATTTTTGCTTTATCCTGGGCATTAATGCCCATTCCGTAGTCTTTCACTGAAATTTTCACAAAATTACCTACTTTGCTCGTATAAATATCTACCTTATCTGAACCGGGAGAATATTTGATGGCATTGGAAATAAGATTGTTGATTACCTGTGAAATCTGAAGCTCATCCCCTAAAATAGTGGATTCCGTATTACCTGACAGTGCGATTTTATGGTTGGGAGCCGCCAATGATAAATTCTCTACTGTATCAGCAATGGTTTTATCAATTTTAAAAGGTTCTTTATGGAGTTCTATATTTCCGGACTGAATTTTAGAAGTATCCAAAAGGTCTGATATCAGGATATTAAGACGATCTACATACACAGATACCTTATCAAGTGTAGTGGTGTATTTTTCAGGAGAACCTTCAGGAACCATCCTTTGGAGGAGCTGTATCAGCCCTTTGATCGTTGTAAGCGGTGTTTTCAGCTCATGGCTTGCTATGGAAAGGAAATCATCTTTCCGTCGGTCAATTTCTTTTTTCTCCGTAATATCTTCTATAGCAATCAGTATTCTGTCCTTATACTGCCCTTCAAATTCGATGCGGTATGCATTTACCAGCATTACCTTTTTACCGATATAAGGGAAATTATGTTCCACCTCATAATCAATAACGGGATTATTCGTGGGAAGGATCTTCATCAGAAGCTCTTTTAAAGGTCCGATATTCCACTGATTATTTCCGAGTTCAAATAAAATTTTTCCGACCGTATCTTCTGCAGTAACCTTGAAAGAATTCAAAAAATGACTATTAGCACTCAGTACTTTGTAATCTGCATTCAGTACCAATAAACTTTCCCTGACCGTCTGGATAATACTTGAAAGGAATACTTCTTTTTCTACAAGTTCCTTGGTGCGTTCCTTGATTTTTTTCTCAACGGAAGATTTCTCTTCCCGCAGTTCATGTTCAGCCCTTTTACGTTCAGTGATGTCATTCTGAACACCGATAAAATGGGTAATCTTACCTGCTTTATTTTTAACGGGTGAAATAAAAAGCTCATTCCAGAATAATTGTCCGTTTTTTTTATAATTTCTGATCTCAACCCTGCATTCATCTCCATTAATGATGCAGTCTTTAAGATATTGCCTTTCAGGCTGTGATCTGTCCTGAGCCTGAAGGAAGCGACAGTTATGTCCTATAATCTCGTCATAAGAATATCCTGTCATGGTTTCAAACGCATGATTACAGTAGATAATGGGATTGTCCGGCTGCATATTGTCAGTAATGATAATTCCGCAGTTAGCTGAATTCAGCGCCTGAATATAAATGTCAATGTTGTTGTCCATCATACTGTAACTGTTTTGTGATGCTTTCAAATTTATATTGTTATTGTTGACATTGATCTGCAAATATGAGGAAAAGCATAAAATTCTGCAAATCTGTATGGTGCTTACTGATAACACAAATAGTATGCCTCCGTTATAAATTATAATTTATAAATATTTAACTTATTCACTATAAAAACATTAGATAGCTGACTGTTGAAAATTTATTTTATTATATTTTCTGTAATTTATGCTAAAAGTTGATCTTGTAATTCTAAAATTTTTCTAATTTTTTGTCATTTTAATGCAAAATTCATAATGATACACAACTTTATAAATGAACATGGACTCATTTCATATTTATTTATCATCAGTAAGCTTTTTAATCATTCCGTTAAACAGATACGCATGAAACGGAAGTACAGAATACCAGTACAGCCTGCCCATTAAGCCCACGGGCCTGAAAGTGGCTTCCTGTATCAGCTTTCCGTTTTCAATTTTAAAATCCAGCCAGGCCTCGCCCGGCATTTTCATTTCGGCAAAAAGGAGCAGTCTTTTGTCTTCTTTGCTCGCATACAGTACCCTCCAGAAATCCACACTGTCCCCGGCATTTACCGTCGCTGAATTTTTACGGCCTCTTTTCAGTCCCACGCCGCCGAAAAGTTTATCTAGCATTCCTCTTATGCTCCACAGATGATTGGCATAATACCAGCCGTTTTTTCCTCCGATTCCGAAGATTTTGTTTAAGGTTTTGTTTTCATCTTTCACTTCATGCGTTCTTCTATCCTTAAAAACGCCCATGCTTGGAACCTCTAGAAACTCCCATACATTTTTGGTATATCTGTAATTCCCGAATGAATCATACCATGTTGACAGGACTTCATTCTGTTCAATTTTATCAAAGCTCAGTTTAAGGCTTTCACGGTAAGTCAGAAGCTTTACCTTAAGCTTTTTAGCCAGGTCATTGTCTTCTGCCACCACATTTATCGTCATGCTGTCAACCAGGTTTTTGGCCAAAGCATACGAGGTTGAGGTAATGAAATACAGCCAGTAAGAAGATAATTTCGGACTGAGAAACGGTACCGAAATAATAACTCTTTTTAAATGCCGTTCACTGGCGAATATAAGCAGCATCTCTTTATAAGACAGGACATCCGGGCCTGCAATATCAAAATGTTTATTATAGGTAAAAGGCTGATGCATAACGCCGGTCAGCAGTTCAATGACATTTCTGATGGCGATCGGCTGGCAAAGTGTTTTCAGCCATTTGGGCGCTACCATGACGGGCAGTTTTTCCACCAGGTCACGGATGATTTCAAAGGATGCCGACCCTGAGCCGATAATAATTCCTGCCCGGAGCACCGTAAGGCTGTAGGCCGGGGATTTCAGTTCTTTTTCAACATCTTTCCGCGACTGGAGGTGTTTGGAAAGCTTATCTTCATTTACAATACCGGTCAGGTAAATCACCTGTCTGCAGGAAGTCTGTTCAATGGTCCGCGAAAAATTACCGGCAGATATTTTTTCCGCTTTACTGAAGTCTGCATTGGAAGACATGGAATGAATCAGGTAGTATGCCACATCAATATCTTTTTCTACAGGCACAAGGGTTTCAGGATCATTGTAATCATGTTCAATAATGCTCAGCTTATTCAGGTAATTCTGATACATGGAAGTGTCAAACCTTTTTTTGTCACGCACCGAACAAATGACTTCATGCCCATCACTTAAAAGCTGTATAAGCAGCCTTTTTCCGATGTATCCTGTTGCTCCTGTAAGAAATATTTTCATCTGGTGTCTTTTTATAAGTTATTTTGGATTTTATTTGTCTGAATGATCCGATCCGATAGGTGTCTGATATTCAGTGTTTAAAATTAGAATAGATGATGTGCCGGGTTATAATACCGGATGCCATGAAAGTTTACAAAACTGATACCATAAGGCAAAATTTTAAAATTTACTTGATAATTTTAGAAAAATGGTCTGCTTTATGCTAAGAGAATAACAAGCAGGTCAATTATGCCTGATGACAAACAGAATAACACCACAAAATTATATAGTATGAAAGAATCTACTCAAGGGGACAGTACTTCAATCAATAAGGAAATCGAACGTCAGAAAGCGCTTAAAGTTCTTGAAAAAGCTAAAATGATGAGCAGAAAAGTTGTTTTTCTGCCTAAAGGAGCCAGCGGAAGTGCAAAGCAGAATAATTTATTCTAGTTTTTATTTTCTTCATGAATAATAAGCTACCTCGGGTAGCTTTTTTTATAGGCAAAAAGGACAGTATTATAAACTTCTATTTAGATAAATATTTTTATATTGTATTTTTAAGTACAGGCTTTTCCGGTAAAGCTGATTCATTTCACAGCAGATTTTTAAAATTGCTATTAACGTATTCATTTCATTCATGTATAAAAAAAGATTCAGGATCTATGAGTCCATATTCACCAATGCGGTAGTTATAAATGCTTTATTGTTTTTTCTGCTTACTGTTTCATTCTTGCTCCTAACTTCTTTTGTGCTATCGAACCGCTCCGCTCACTGGGACTATTATGTGTCCGGGTTTCTTCAGCATCAGCAGCATAGCCTTCTGGATTATATCATGAAAGGGCTCAGCTGGCTTGGAAGGGTGCGGGTTGCCTTTTTTGCAATTTGCCTCACCTCGTTGCTTTTTTTAATTTTCGGGAAGAGAAAAGAAGCGGTTATGATCTTCTCAACGATACTCACAGGTGCTATAAGCTGGACCTTAAAAATGCTCATCGACCGGTCCAGGCCCGGTGCAGATATTGTGAGGGTTATTGAAGAAACCAAATACCAGAGTTTCCCCAGCGGCCATGTCCTTTTCTATACAGTTTTCTTTGGGATGGTATCAATCATTGTCTTGTATTCACAAAGGATAAGCAAAGGGTTAAAAACAGTGATCATTTCTCTGCTGGTCTTTATGATCATCTGCGGTGCTGTTTCAAGGATCTATCTCGGAGCTCATTGGTTTACCGATATTCTCGGAGGGCTGATCATCGGGATCCAGTGTCTGCAGATCGCCCGGCTGGTATATCTGAAGAATAAAACCGAGCAGACACCAACAGAACCTGTATAATCAAATTTTTTATTTAAAACCTGAAAGTCCCATTTGCTATTCTGAAAAATAAATACCCTCTCATATTCATGGGAGGGTATTAAAATAATATAAATAAAAATTGTTTTTTATATGATTAGTTAATTCAGAAAAGGCCGGAAAATTTGTTCTGACAGATGGTTACATCAGACAAAATAACGGGATATAATATTTGTGTTTTTACGAATTCCGTTACATACAAATCTTCAAGCGCTTATTTAAAATAATAACGATCTGAATTATGCAAGTTTAACGTTAACAGCGTTTAAGCCCTTTTCGCTTTTTTGTACATCAAAAACTACCTTATCATTTTCACGGATGGTTCTTGCGGTCAGTCCTGAAGAATGTACGAATATATCACTGCTTCCGTCTGACGGAGATATAAATCCGAAGCCTTTTGCCTCGTTAAAAAATTTTACTGTGCCTTCTTGCATTGTGTTGGTTGTTTAAAATTGTTGTTATTTTGATTTGTATATCTTAATCGGGTAAATCAATACCATAGTATAGGTTTAGTTTTTATACTGAAAATCAGGTGTTGTGACAGGTATGGTGAATCCAATCAGCAGATTTGATTTGTCTGTTTTCTCAACCAGGTATACCGACTGCTGAATATGCTGTGCTTTCGGTGAAACCGGAGCGACGGTTATTTCTACCGGATTCTGCAACAGTATATCTGCAAGAGCACGGATATCTGCGGTCATGGCAGTAGAAAAAAATAAGGTCTGCCTTTTTTTAGGAATCAGCTGTAAAACTTTTTTCACCTCGGCGGTCAAATCCATATCGAGCATCCTATCGGCTTCATCCAAAATGAACATTTCGATTTTGGAAAGATCGATATGCCTTTGGCTCACCAGCTCCAGAAGTCTTTCGGGAGTTGCAATAAGAATATCCACTCTCTTTCTCAAAGCAGCCAGCTGGCCGCCCGTAGAAACGCCTTCAAAAACGGAAAGCTGTGACAAAGGCAGATATTTGCTGTACATTTTAAAATTGTTCTCAATCTGAACTGCCAGTTCACGTGTCGGAGTCAGGATCAGTGTTCTTATTTCATTATGATCAGGCGTATTCTTTTTAAGCAATTGTAGAATAGGCATTGCGAATGCTGCTGTTTTCCCCGTTCCCGTTTGTGCACATCCAAGGATGTCTTTTCTCGCTAAAATATGGGGGATTGCCGTATATTGGATTTCAGTAGGCTTGGAATATCCGGCTTCCGTAGCAGCACGGACAATGGGATTGATTAAATTTAAATTTTTAAAGCTTATAATAGACATCAGGATTTCTGTTGTTTTTATGACCAGATCCTTCACCGGGAACTGAATTGATGTATCTTTAAAAAAGGTTGTTAAGATAATGATCTTTTTAACCTTTTTATTTGCTTCAGCGGCGATAAGAATATTCTCAATGAAAATACAATTGTTGGGCTTTGCAATGCATATCTTACACAATGGGCGGCGTAAAAATTTTATACATTCTTAATCCTCATTATGATCATTTACATCTTTAGGTAAAAAAATAAACTTTTATAAAAGGATTGTTTTGTTTGTATGGGATATTCCGGAAACCAATCGTCTGTATTATTTTATCGTAATAAAATGAAGTTTAAAGCGGGCAGCTGAAAAGCTAGACTGAAAGAAAAATTGTGATTTTAAACTCATACAGAATGGCAAAGGCAGAAACCTGTTTTGTAAATGCTTTGCAAACATACGATAAAAAAACGGAATAACAGTGGTTTTAAGGTATTGATTATCAGAAATGTTCTTGGATTTTACAGGGTGGAGGATTATTTTCATAAAGCGGATGATTAAATTCTGAAATCTACAGAATTGTACATCAGCTACTGAACCTTATTCCCGGCTTTTGGTTTCCTGCGCGGTTCGTATTTGAAGCTGGTTTACTTCATTATGGCCCATCATAAGATGGCTCTTTCTGCAAAGATTATTAAAAAACCAATTGATTGGGCCCCTATCGATCGTAAAGCTGAGCCAATATTACAGACGAATTTCGGACGTTTACATTTTATCTATTTATCAGAAAATAAGTATTGAAACGTAATGAAATAATATCATTAACTACATCAGTTAACCTACGATCTGCCGGTTTGTGATAAGCTTGCAGGATTTTTAAGGGATAATTACCGTAAACAGATATACCAGGAAAATGGCTACCAATACAAATCCCTGCATAATATTGGTTCTTCCTGTGGCCAGGGAGATGGTAATGATGAACAGGGTAAGCCCCAGTAAAATGGTGGATTTGATATCAATGCCCAATGTCATCCTGATGCCGGTAATAATGGAGGTGATGGCAATGGCGGGAATACTGAGCCCGATGCTCGCCAGTGCAGAACCAAAGGCCAGATTAAGTGAAGTCTGAATCTGGTTATTCCTTGCCGCACGGAATGCCGCCATCCCTTCAGGAAGGAGAACGATTCCCGCAATAATTATCCCGACCAGCGATTTCGGTGCTCCGGCCCATTTTACAATGGATTCCACATCCCCGGAAAGCAGTTTTGCGAGTAAAACCACAATTCCAAGGCAAAGGATCAGAAAAAGAATACTGATGCACATCTGCCGGTTGGAAGGTTTTTCAGGAAAATCGTCATCATCGCCGTCAGATGTTTCAGCTGACCTGTTTTCCGGTGAAATAAAATAACTGCGGTGCCTGATGGTCTGCATCATGGTAAAGCCCAGGTATAATGAAAGGCTGATCAGCGAGACAAAAAGCAGCTGAAGGGAAGTGTATTCCCCACCCTTATGGCTGACCGTATAATTCGGTAAGATAAGCACGAAGATACTGATGGAGGTGAGTGTAATAAGTGCCGTGCTGACTCCCTGAAGGGTAAAGTTCTGTACTTTGAATTTAACAGAACCTATGATAATACAGCCGCCGATAATGCCCGTAAGAATAATCATTACTGCTGCGTATACCGTGTCCCGGGCCAGTGTTATGGTTTCAAGCCCTTTAGCGCCCAGCATAATTGAAATAATAAGGGCTACCTCTATCACGGTAATGGCAAAGGCAAGCAGGAGCGTTCCGAAAGGTTCGCCGACACGAAACGCGATCACTTCTGAATGATACACGGCAGCCAGAACGCTTCCTATCAGAAATAGCGAAAGGACTGCAGAATAGAATGTACCGGAAAAAAAATGACTGCCGAAATACGCCAGCCAGGCGAGAACGGGAATCAGTATGGTCCAGATTAAAAGATATATTTTTTTCTTCATAAAGTTTTTTGCTATCGGTTCAGTAACAAGAGAGTAGGGGTTGGAAATGAGGGAATTAATTGATTCTGCCGGAATACTTGTATGACATTGAAAACTGCAAAGGTTAATTTCTGCATGTTTCAGACGAAAACAGCATCATCAGATCATGGCGTCTGCCCGATTCATATGGCAAGATAAATAAATGGCACATGACTTTCGGTAAAGATACTGTTAATTTGTCAGACTTATATATGATAGCTTTATCTGCTCCGATGATCACGGAAATCAGATGAAAAATTCGCGGTATTTAAAATGAAATGATAGATCAGAGGTTCTCGGTTTTATTCGGTTTTTAAATAACCGGCCGGTTTTCTTTTTACGGTTTCCGGTGAGAAGTCAGTAGCAGCATGATACCTTTTTTGTAAATCAGGTTTGAATTGCTGATTGATAATGTATTGATATGGAAATCCTGTAAGCCATTCCATTGCTTTTTAATGGCGGTAAAGTATAAGGTGAAAAATTGTAAAAAAAATGTATGGCAGTTACAACAGGCTTTGGCCGTTTACTATTCTTTATATTCGAGGATGTCTCCCGGCTGGCATTCCAGGATTTTACAGATGGCTTCAAGCGTATCAAAGCGTACACCTTTGGCTTTTCCTGTTTTAAAGATTGAAAGATTGACAGGACTGATGCCCAGCTTTTCAGCCAATTCTTTACTCTGCATTTTACGGGTGGCCAGCATGACATCCAGGTTGACTATAATGGGCATTTTATATAAATAGATCTTGTTCGTTCTGTAAATATAGTGCCAGTCTGCCTATATTAACAAAAAAAGTGCAGGAAATTCCCAGTATGCAACGGATAAAAACCATTCAGCTTATATGTTTCACTTCTGTAAAAAATATTGCAAATAGTATAGGTCAAGTAATAAAATAGTACACTTCTGAAATCAGGTAAGATGAATGATGATCCTTCTTTTAAAGTAATTGGCTGATCATGCTTACATCTGAATTTCTGTGCTCGGAATACAGATGGGAATGAAAATCATTTAATTTAATTAAGGTTTTTAATAAATGGCTTTTTTCTTCATCGCAGAGCTTTCCTGACAGGATAACAGAGGTGAGGTTGACTTTCTCAACCGACTGGTGAAAACGCTCTTCCCCTTTTTCGGTCAGGTTCAGCCTTTTGCTCCTTCGGTCTTCCTCATCATTTTTTTCCTCAATCAGTCCGGCGTCCAGGAGCCTTTTAATGATCTGGGTACCGGTCTGTTTTTCATGGCCGTTTCTTTCAATCAACTGTATTTTGGTAAGGTTCGGCTCATCTTTCAGGCGGTACAGGTAAGTGAATTCTTCATTGGCCAGTTCAGGGAATTCACCCAGCCCTTTCCTTATCAGCTGTTTGGAATACCTGCTCAGCAGAAGGATCTGCTTACAGATTTCGTTTTCTCTGAAGGAAACCTCATGCTTTTCGTTCTTAAAAAGCTTGGTAGGGCTTTCTTCCCTGTATTTTTTATCGTTCAGCCACAGGCGGAAATCTTCCACCTTAGCATGAGGCGTATAGGATCCGGAATTTTCAAAATCTTTTACCTGCAACAGCAGATCGATAAAAAAATCAGTATGCATTAGATAATTTTGATGTAAAGATATACGTTTGTCGACGGGATTCAAAATTACAGTCTGACACTTCCCATTCCACCGTCGATGCCAAAAACCTGTCCGGTAATCCATGCCGCTTTATCGGAAAGCAAAAATTCCGTCATCTCCGCGATTTCAGAAGGGTTTCCGATTCTCTGAAGCGGATGCCTTTTGGCCGAAGCTTCCCTTTTTTCAGGTGTGGAGAGCAACTGTAACGCGAGAGCAGTATCCGTTAAAGAAGGCGCGATGGCATTAACCCGTATTTTCTGGGATGAAAATTCCGCTGCCAGGCTTTTTACCAGTCCTTCAACGGCGCTTTTGCTGGCAGAAACTGAAGCATGAAAAGGCATTCCCAACTTTGCGGCTACCGAACTGTAAAGTATGATGGATGAGCTTTCCGGTTTTTTCAGGTTCGGAAGCAGTTTCTGAATACATTTGACAGCCCCTAAAACATTGATTTCAAAATCTTTTTTAAAGTCCTCTTCCGCAAGTCGGCTAAATGGTTTAAGATTGATGCTTCCGGGAGCATACACGAGGCCATCGACCCTTTCCGGAAAAGTAAGCCCGTCTAAATTTCCGGTAAGGATATCCATTTCATGAAATTCGATATTGGGATGCCGCAGTTCCGGATTAAAAGTCCTGGAAATACCGATGATTTTATGGTTTTCCGAAAGGATTTTCGCAGTGGCGAGCCCGATCCCTGATCCGCATCCGATGATGACTATGTTTTTCATATTTGTTTTTTGCTTTATTATAATGACTAAATTTTTAGAGTTGGTTTTTTAGATTTGAATACACAAAATCTGCATAATTACCGATAAACTATTGTTGAAATTATTTCAAAATGTTATCAAACTTTATTATCCCATAACCGAATATTAAATCAAATCAGTCAGTCTTAAGGATTGAATCCAGGGCTGTGCAGTATGTTTATCTTTTTGAGATTTTATTATTGCTGATCACACGCTGTCTGCTGCACCTGAAACGGATGATTTCCTCTTTTCTCTTCATAAGGTGCTTTTGACTGAGTCCGGAGTTGACGCGTTTTCTCCACAGCCTGAAACTGGATGGCTTAAGCTCGGAGCGCATCAGTTGGATTACTTCCGCTTCACTGATGACGAACTGAAAGGCAATGGCTTCAAACGGTGTACGGTCTTCCCATGCCATTTCAATAATCCGGTCGGTTTGCTGAAGAGTGAATTGTTTATCCATAATGTTATTTTTGCGGGATTATCTTCCTGCATGATCAGGTTAGAGTATTCCCGTTTCTTGTTGGCAGATCTCTGGTGTACCGGAGGATGTTGATTTTTTATTTCTTCGGCACCGTTCGCTGCAGTATTTAATCTCGTCCCAGTTCTTTTTCCACTTTTTGCGCCAGTTGAAAGGAAGTCCGCAGACTTCACAGGTCTTTGAAGGCAGTCCGGCCGGCATCTTTTATGGTTTAATAAAATTCTGATAATTATTGATGACCACGCGGTTTGATTTCAGGTCATGCATCATATGGTACAGCCCGAAGAATGTCCTGTTAAGGTAGATAAAATGTCTGGAACCCCTGTTGGCATTCATCCCTTTCATATCGCTGAGCTTTGAATACCGCTGTCCGAGGTCTGCTATTTCATTAAAGAATGAATCATCGGAAAAATCAAAATCTCCCCGGTTGAAAGGCCGGGTAAATAGTTCCAGCAATTCATAAAAGAGTTTGGAAAAGAATGCAGTTTCCTCAGGAGTATCGTCATCACGCAATATTTCCAGCGTATACAATTTTTCTCTGAATATCTCAGGGTTTTTCAGGTTTTCTTCCCTGGCCAGCTCAAAATAAGGCGTATAAAAGTCTTCCGGGATTTCTTTGATGCATCCGAAATCGATCACCAGTAGCTTCTGATCATCCGAAACGAGAAAGTTTCCCGGATGCGGATCTGCATGTACTTTTTTAAGGATATGCATCTGATACATGTAAAAATCCCAGAGGGTCTGGCCTATGGAATTCAGCTGATCCTGTGTATTGTCTTTTTTGATAAACTCTGAAAAATGAAGCCCGGGCATCCAGTCCATCGTAATGATTTTTTCACAGGAATATTCGGGATAATAGGCCGGGAAAAGAATATTCGGGAGATGCATGCATTCTTCTGAAAAATGCTGGCTTCGCTGAAGTTCAAGAGTATAATCCGTTTCTTCGTAAAGCTTATCTTCAACTTCCTGAAAATAAGACTCCGAACCATCCTTTTTAATATTGAACATCTTCATCGCAATGGGTTTTACCATTTTAAGGTCGCTGCTGATGCTCTCACGCACGCCGGGATATTGTATTTTCACCGCAAGGGCTCTGTTATTTTTCCGGGCTTTGTGCACCTGGCCGATGCTTGCCGCATTTACGGATTCCGAAGAAAACTCATCAAATATTTCTTCAGGGTTTTTCCCGAAGTATTTCCTGAACGTTTTCCTCACCAGTGCTCCTGAAAGCGGCGGTACTGAAAACTGGGACAGGGAAAACTTTTCTACATATTCCACCGGAAGCATATTTTTCTCCATGCTCAGCATCTGGGCAACTTTAAGGGCAGAACCTTTCAGTTCTTTCAGCGAATCGTAGATGTCCGAAGCGTTGTCTTCATTCAGGATCTTTCTCGCCTCACCTTCATCTTTGGTAATTTTATTGCCATAATATTTAAGATAATTGACGCCCACTTTGGCACCCGCTTTCAGAAGGCTGCCGGTTCTTTCAATTTTTCCCGTCGGTATTTTATCTAATGTTTTCATAAGTTCTTATTGATTTCATTTACCTGTTTTCTTTCCATAAAAATTTTCCCAGATCGAGAAGCTTCTTCAGCGGTTCGTTATCGATCAGTTCAAATCCCGTATCAATGGTTTTTTCAATGAAAATATCTGTTTTTTCAAAATCCGGCGATGTATCTTTTTTCCAGAACTCGATGCAGGAAACCAGGTGGAGCCACAGGGCCTGCTGCCTTGATTTTTCGTTGAAATTCCTGATTTTATCCGCTTTCCTCAGTATTTCCCATTCGTTGAAATCCAGCGTACTGATAAATTGCTCATGCGTCTTTTTAAGGTTATTTAAGACCTTTGCATTCTCCATTCTGTCTTTTCCCAGTAATGCAAGGACGAGCGATCTGTTCATGGTCAGGTTCTCAAAGAAAATAAAATAGACATTAAGCATCTTTTCCTTTGCCGTTACCTCTCCTGAAATATTGACTTCAGCAGCAAGTTCCAGAGACTTTTTAAAAAGATGATTGAAGATTTCCCTTTCCATAAGCTCAAATCCGGAAAAGAAATGGTAGAACTCTTTTTCCTCAAACGCGTTTTCTTTAGCAAACAGGTAGACATTCTTCGGTTTTTCTCCATGGTTAAGAATATAATCACCATACAGTTCCAATATTCTTTCCTGGGTTATATAATTTTGGCTTTGATTATCCATTGAATTTATTTTCATCAAATTTAGTAATTTAAATTACTTTAAATTAAAATAAAGTATAAATTTGTACTATATAAATGATTTAAATTTTAGATGATGTTGAAAATACAAGCACAGTCTACTGTACCTACTGAATTTGGGATGTTTACCGTATATGCATTTTCTGAAGAAGAAACGGACTGGATGCCTCACCTGGTATGGGTTTATGAAACAACAGATTTAAGTAAGACGGTGAATGTACGGTTCCATTCAGAATGTATTACCGGTGAAATCTTCCATTCTAAAAAATGCGAATGCGGGCAGCAGCTTGATGCTGCTATGAAATTTGTTTCTGAAAACGGAGGAATGATCATTTACCTGAGACAGGAAGGGCGAAATATCGGAATCATCAATAAATTAAAAGCCTATGCTCTTCAGGAACAGGGATTAGATACGGTGGAAGCCAATCTTCAGCTGGGATTACCGGCAGACGGAAGAAATTTTGAGGTTGCGATCGAGATGCTTAAGCTTTTGGAGGTAAGAAGCATTTATTTGCTTACCAATAATCCCGACAAACTAAAAGCGATCGAAAATAGTGACATCATCCTCGCCGGGAGAGTACCTTTGGAAATAGACCCCAATTCATCTAATGAAGATTACCTGATGACCAAGAAAGACTATTTCGGTCATCTGCTGGAGAAAGTATAAACTACATCCAGAATCATATTAATCCAGACTCTGGATAAACAGATGTTATAGAAAAGGAATGAACTATAGATTTTACTGTTTAGGATCCGATGGTTAATTTATAGCACTGTAAAAACCAGGACTTATTCCCACAAAAAAATGCGGAACTGTTTTTGTGCCGCATTTCTTATTAGTTATCTGTTAAAAATATCATGAGTTTAGC
Organism: Chryseobacterium gregarium DSM 19109; assembly: GCF_000430845.1. GTDB lineage: Bacteria > Bacteroidota > Bacteroidia > Flavobacteriales > Weeksellaceae > Chryseobacterium > Chryseobacterium gregarium. The sequence goes on from NZ_KE387264.1 coordinate 133,325, forward strand.
ACTAAGCTGCTAAACCATCCTCAGATATAGTTGTTTCTAAAAATGGAAGAACTGGTTATTAACCATATTTTCTGTTGGAATTATAATTATTAGGGGGATGTATTCCGTGAAAGTTATTGTAAGTGTAATATAGGTCTTTAAAATAAATCTCCGTTTCCACTTCATATTTTTCTATAACCGGATTGCTTTTCTGAAGTTTAGGAATCACTGAAAGAATTTTGTCTTCAGAAGCCGCTTTTTTCCTGCAATGACAATACCGATGATCATTTTCAGAATGCTGCTGAAGATCAGCAACCAGAATTTCCGTATGTTCATAAGTGCTGGATTTCTCAAACGTTTCCTGCTCCAGGGTAAACCATGGCTCACCGTGATAAAAAAAGTGATCAATTATTTCAGGATGATTGGAGTCTTTTTTTTCCAAAGGCGCAGATGAATGATAGCCGTTGCATTGTGTGCATACAGCAACCTGTATTTTTATAGACATAGTATTGGATTTAAAGTGTTGTGGTTTTCCTACATCAGAAGTTATGCCATACATGTAAAATCGCGAAAAATTATATGATGTCTCTGAATCGGAAACATAAAATTTTCATCAATTGTATTTAATAAACTTAAGCATCGGAATCATCAGATTGCTTTAGGATGTTTGTTGATTTTTTAATGTCCCGTTCTCAAAAAATTAATTCAGATAACCGTTTGAAATTTCTTTTTCGACATGATTTTGACACCTTGCATGTAAAAATGGTAAAGGAAAAATCCTTTTTTTAAGGAATATGCTCAATAAAAAGTGTTTTTTATACACTTTATATTAAAAAAATTATAAAGCCTTTTTAACGTTTCTTATCATATGATTTAAATGTATAATTTATTGTGGTATTTTTTTTATTTTTTTATGTAATCAATTGCTGATTCACGTAATAGAGTGTTAATGAGTATCATTTTTATGATAACCTTATCATTTTTTTTATACAATTCTTATCATTAAAAATCGATATGTAAATTATTGATATGTAGCTTATAGTATTAATTTTATTTTTTTTATTCAATTGAATTTTTATATTTGTGATGTTACATAAATGTTAACATTTTAAATGAGCCCTAATTTTATTCATACTTATGTATCTGTAGATTGTGTTGTATTCGGATTTGATCTCGAAAACAGGTTAAATATTTTATTGGTTCAGCGTCATGTGGACGATGTCCCTTTAGATCGGCAGAAAAAATTACCGGGCAGTCTGATTTTTAGTGATGAGGATGTGGATGATGCGGCGCAAAGGGTTTTGCATGAACTGACCGGCATTAAAAAAATGGTTCTTAAACAGTTCAAATGTTTTGCAGACCCTGCACGTGCCAACAGTAAGCATGACATTAAATGGATGGGGGAGGAATATAAGCATGACATCGACAGGATTATTACCGTTGCCTATCTTTCACTCTGCAAGATTGATCATAAGATCAACAGTACAAAATACGATACGGTAGACTGGTTTCCGATTGATGAGGTTCCGTCTTTGCCGTTCGATCACAACAAGATCATCAGCGAGTCGCTGATTGAGATCAGGAAATGGATAGAATCGGATTTCACCATCATTTTTGAGCTGTTGCCGAAAAGGTTTACCATCAGACAGCTGTACCAGCTGTACACTGCATTGAGTGAGAAACATATTGACATTAAAAATTTTCATAAAAAGATATCTTCGTTCAATTATATTGTTGCATTGGATGAAATAGAAAAAAATGTATCGCACCGGGCTGCAAGATATTATAAGTTCGATGCTAAAGTCTACAAGAAAAACAACACTAAACTAATAAAATAATATCCCTTTTTTAAATTATGTATTTACTAGGCTATGACATCGGCAGTTCTTCCGTGAAAGTTTGTCTCATTGAGGCATCCAGCGGCAAAGTGGTTGCTTCAGAATTTTCTCCCAAAAAGGAAATGAAAATCACTGCTGTTAATCCGGGCTGGGCAGAACAGAATCCGGCAGATTGGTGGACCAATCTTAAACTTGCCCATGAAGCTGTCATGCATGAGTCCGGGGTACATCCTGAAGATATCAAGGGAATCGGCATCACCTGGCAGATGCACGGCCTTATCTTGGTAGATAAAGACCAGAACCTGCTGAGGCCATCGATTATCTGGTGTGACAGCCGTGCGGTTCCTTACGGCGAACAGGCATTCAAAACGATCGGAGAAGAGAAATGTCTGTCACATCTATTGAATTCTCCGGGAAACTTTACCGCTTCCAAACTGGCATGGGTAAAGGAAAACGAACCGGAAATTTTTGACAAGATCGATAAGATCATGCTACCGGGAGATTATATTGCCATGAGACTTTCCGGAGAGATCGGAATAACGATCGAAGGGTTATCGGAAGGGATTTTCTGGGATTTTAAAAATAACTGTATCTCGGAAGACGTGATCAATTATTACGGAATTCCAAAGAGCTTTTTCCCGGAACTTGTACCGACTTTCGGTATTCAGTCAACGGTTTCTGCGTCCGCTGCTCGGGAATTAGGCTTAAAAGAAGGAACTCCGATTTCGTACCGGGCAGGAGATCAGCCGAATAACGCGCTTTCGCTGAACGTATTCAATCCGGGTGAGATTGCTTCTACGGCAGGTACTTCAGGCGTTGTATACGGTGTTCTTGATCAGCTCGAATATGATAAGCTATCGAGGGTAAATACATTTGCCCATGTTAATCATACACCAGAAGAGATCAGATTAGGCGTTTTGCTTTGCATCAACGGGACCGGGATTTTAAACTCCTGGCTGAAGCATAATTTTGCCACTTCACTGTCTTCTTACGGAGATATGAATGAATTAGCTACCCTTTCACCGATCGGGTCTAAAGGGTTAAGCATTGTGCCTTTCGGAAACGGTGCGGAAAGGGTTCTGGAAAATAAGGAAACCAACTGTTCAATTCATGGAATTAATTTTAACATCCATACCAAAGGAGATATTCTGCGTGCGGCACAGGAGGGAATTGTATTTTCTTACGAATACGGAATGAATATTATGCGTAAGATGGGAATGGATATTCAGGTCATCCGGGCCGGAAATGCCAATATGTTTCTGAGTTCGATTTTCCGCCAGTCGCTTTCCAGTGTGAGCAATGCGGTGATTGAGCTTTATGACACCGACGGAGCGGTAGGGGCGGCAAGAGCCGCAGGCATGGGAATAGGTTTTTATGCAGATTCCAAAGAAGCCTTTGCTTCCCTTGAAAAGATAGCCGTAATAGAGCCTGAACATGAAAAACAGGAACAATATATAGAAGCCTATTCAAGATGGAAAAACCATCTTAAGGAAATCATCTGAACAAAGTAACAACGGAATTTTTCCATTGGACTTACCGGCTGTTTTGAACCGGTGAGCAGGGAGTTTTATAAAAAAATCAAAAAAATAAATAAGATCAATATGAACACTTTAACAGGTACAAAAGAGTTTTTTACAGGTATCGACAAAATTCAATTTGAAGGAAAGGAAAGCAGAAATCCGATGGCCTTCCGCTATTATGACGCAGAAAAAATCATCATGGGAAAACCGATGAAAGAATGGACGCGTTTTGCAATGGCCTGGTGGCATACCTTATGTGCAGACGGAAGCGATCCGTTCGGGGGGGCAACTATCCACCATCCTTGGGACACGGGAAATGACGCGGTTACCAGAGCTATACATAAAATGGATGCGGGTTTTGAATTTATGTCTAAAATGGGCTTCGAATACTATTGTTTCCATGATATTGATCTTGTAGATCCTGCAGACAACTGGAAAGATTATGAAAAAAACCTTCAGTCTGTTGTAGACTACGCAAAACAAAAACAGGCAGAAACGGGAATTAAGCTTTTATGGGGTACGGCCAATGTCTTTACTCACGAAAGATATATGAACGGAGCTTCCACCAACCCGAATTTTGACGTATTGGCATGCGCAGGTACCCAGGTTAAAAATTCTATTGATGCAACCATTGCTTTGGGTGGCGAAAACTATGTATTCTGGGGAGGCAGAGAAGGGTATATGAGCCTTCTGAATACCGATATGAAGCGTGAAAAAGACCATTTGGCACGTTTCCTTTCCATGTCCAGAGATTATGCGCGCAGCCAGGGCTTTAAAGGGACTTTCCTGATTGAACCTAAACCGATGGAGCCTACCAAACACCAGTATGACTATGATTCCGAAACGGTAATCGGATTCCTGAGACATTATGGATTGGACAAAGACTTTAAATTAAATATCGAAGTAAACCATGCAACCCTGGCAGGCCATACTTTTGAACATGAACTTCAGGTTGCCGTAGATGCAGGGTTGCTGGGAAGCATTGATGCCAACAGGGGAGACAACCAGAACGGATGGGATACGGACCAGTTCCCGGTAGATTATTATGATATGGTTCAGGCATGGCTGGTTCTTCTTCCTGCAGGAGGTTTGGGAACAGGCGGAGTTAATTTTGATGCTAAGATCAGAAGAAATTCTATTGATCCTGAAGATTTATTCATCTCTCATATCTCCGGCATGGATGTATTTGCGAAAGGCCTTCTGGCAGCCGCCGATATTCTTGAACAGTCGGATTATAAAAAACTGAGAACAGACCGCTACGCTTCTTTTGATAATGGAAACGGGAAGGCATTTGAAGAAGGGACCCTTACCCTCGAGGATCTTCAGAGAATAGCACATGAAATTGGTGAGCCTCAGCCAAAAAGCGGAAAACAGGAACTGTTCGAAGCCATCGTAAATATGTATATCTAATACAATAGAAAGGCTGGAAAATAAACACTAAGGATTTTTTACTGTCATTATTAACAGCCTTTTTTATTCAATCCTAATATTAAAAAATAATAATTATGAACCGATTTCATTTTGCTAAAACCAATAAAGCGGCACTGTTTTTTGCCATGGCTTTATTGCCTTCAGGCATGGTTTATTCCCAGGTTAAAAAAGATACGGTAACAAAAGAGAAGAAGATCGATGAGGTGGTTGTTATTGGATATGGTACACAGAGAAAAGAAGCCGTAACGGGTTCTGTAGCTACTGTAAAAGGAGATGCACTTCGCGAAGTTCCTTCGGCCAATATTACGCAGGCACTGCAGGGAAGAACGGCGGGTGTTGATATTACTCAAACATCCACAAAACCTGGAGCAACGATGCAGATTCGTATCAGAGGTACCAGATCATTAACAGGAACCAATGATCCGCTTATTGTTCTTGATGGAATTCCTTTCGTAGGATCATTAGGAGATATAAGTTCCAGTGATATCAAAAGTCTTGATATTCTTAAAGATGCTTCTGCGACAGCTATCTATGGTTCCAGAGGAGCAAACGGAGTTATTCTGGTAACAACCAACAGAGGTTCGAAAGGACAAAAGCCCCGATTTACGTATAATACATTTACAGGAGTTCAGACTTTATTCTCTAAATATCCTATGATGGATGGTGAAAAATTTGCCAGACTTCGTGCTTATGCTACACCGGTACCGTCTGCCGGGCAAACTACATCTTCACCATTATATGCAACTAATGGAGATGAATCTGCTAATAACAATACAGACTGGCAGAGTCTATACTATAAGCCTGCTATGATTACCAGTCATGATGTAGGGGTATCCGGTGGGACAGAAGGTGGAAATTATAATGTGGGTTTATCTTACTTTAAGCAGGATGCATTGATCCCGCTTCAAAACTATGAGAGATTTGCTTTACGTATGGCTATCGATCAGCAGATAGGCAAAAGCTTTAAATTCGGTTTTACAACCAATACCAATTATTCTAAATCGGAAGGAAATGGAGTAAATCCAGGAGCTGTTTTAGGATATTCCCCTATTGCTAATCCTTATAATGCAGACGGAAGCCTGAAAAGAGTGATGAGTACAGCCGGAGGAATAGACCAAACATGGATTTATACCCGTAAAAGTCTTGAGGGTTTAGGTGAGAAATATGTTGATGAAACGAAGTCTTTTGCCTCATATAATAACCTGTATGGCGAATTGAATCTACCTGTGAACGGATTAAAATACAGATTAAATGTCGGATTGGACTATCGCACATCAAACAGCGGTAACTATACTGGGGTAGGGGTATTTAATACCAATGCATCAGGCCCCTCTTCTGCAGGAAGAGGAAATAACCAGACCTATCATTGGGTGTTGGAAAACCTTTTAACCTATGACCGTACTTTTGGAAAGCATAAAATAAATGCAGTAGGATTATATTCTGCCGAAGGTAACAAATATACAAGCTCATATATGAGTGCGAGAAATGTTCCTGCAGATTTTTTTCAATATTATAATTTAGGACAGTCACCTCAAGCAGATATTACAGTAAGGCCTGAAGATCAGGTTTATTGGCAGACTGGGTTGTTATCAGCGATGGGAAGGGTAATGTATACGTTTGATAACAAATATATGTTGACTGCAACGCTTCGTGCCGATGGATCTTCAATATTGGCTCCTGGTAACAAATGGCATACCTATCCTGCTTTATCAGTAGGATGGAATGTTACTAATGAATCCTTTATGCAGAATATTAAGGCACTTAATCTCCTTAAATTCAGAATAGGTTGGGGACAAACATCCAATCAAGCGGTAAGTCCATACTCTACATTAGGCAGACTTGCCGTAACACCTTATAATTTTGGAGGTTCAAACAATACAGGAGTATATGTAAGCCAAGCTCCAAATCCTGATTTGGGATGGGAATATTCCAAAACACAAAACTACGGAATGGATTTCGGACTATTTAATAATCGTCTTACAGGGAGCGTAGAATATTATAAAACCCATACATTTGATCTTTTAACTCAGAAAAACCTTCCGGCATCCACAGCTATCGGAAGTATAGTTTCCAACGTTGCTGAAACAGAGAATAAAGGTTTTGAAGTGAGCCTTAACGGTGTTATTGTTGATAATCCAGAAGGTTTTACCTGGGAAGCTGGAGTGAATTTTTATACCAACAGAAATAAAATCTTATCTCTTGCATCAGGAACACCACGTGATGTGAATAATTTATGGTTTGTAGGACATAATATCAATTCATTGTATGATTATCAATATGTTGGACTATGGCAGGCGGGTGATCCTTACCAAAATATTTTAGAACCGGGTGATTCCAGAGATGTCATAGGTTCTATTAAAGTATTGTATACGGGAGGATATAATGCAGATGGTACACCGACAAGAGCAATCGGTCCAGATGACAGGCAGATTTTTGATACGGCACCTAAATTTCAGGGAGGATTTAACATGCGTTTTGCCTATAAGAATTTTGAATTAAGTACTGTCGGTGCCTTTCAACAGGGAGGAATCTTGATCAGCACATTATATGGATCAGCAAGTTATCTTAACAGACTGACGGGTAGAGGCAATAACGTAGATGTAGATTACTGGACAGAAGATAATACGGATGCCTATTTCCCACGTCCGGGCAGGCATTTAAGTGGTGACAATCCAAAGTATTCTTCTACATTGGCTATGTTTGATGCTTCGTATCTTAAACTTCGTACCATCACTTTAGGATATAATCTGGACAAGGAATTTTTGAAAGATTTAAAAATTAACAGCATGAGAATTTACTTTACAGTGACAAATCCTGTTGTATTATTCTCTCCGTATCACAAATTCTCGGGGATGGATCCTGAACCTAACTCCACAGGAGATCAGAATCAAGCAGTAAGCGGATATCAAAGCCGTCAGCTGGTTATTGGAACTAATAATCCTTCTACAAGGAATTATTTAATGGGACTTAATTTAACTTTTTAAACTCTACAGTCATGATAAATTTTAATAAAAGAATGGTATTAGGAGCAATCTTCTTATCATTAACATTTACAGGTTGTAATGAGATTCTCGACGAACAGCCAAGATCAGTGTACACCGTTGATTATTTCAGTACACCGGATGGAATCAATCAGAGTTTCACCTCTTTATACAGACAGTTACGATTATTATATGGTAACGGATACTTTATGAGTAATTGTCAGAACGGTACAGATGAGTCTACTTGGGGGCAAAGTGCTGACGGCAATTTCAAAGAATTGGATATGTCTGGAAACGGTAATATTAATGCTAACACCTTTCCGACAAGTATGGTTTGGGGATCTGTTTTCCCTTACATCAATACAGCCAATGGAATTATTGAAAAAGGGCCAGGTTTCGGAATTGCAGAATCAATGATTTCAGAAGCTCGATTTTTCAGAGGATTTGATTATTTTATGCTGGTTCAGACTTATGGAGGAGTGCCTTTGGATCTTGGTGCCGGAGAATTAAAATTTAATACTTTGCCAGCTACCGCGTCTGTGAGAAACACAGTTTCGGAAGTATACACAAAAGCCATTTTCCCTGATCTTAAAAAAGCAATTGATAATCTACCGGCTTCTCCACGAGTTACAGGCGGTGTGACTAAAAACGCAGCAAGATTAATTTTAGCTAAAGCCTATCTTACTTATGGATGGTGGCTACAGAATCCTAACAATATCCCTACTTATCCCGAAGTGTCAAGAAATGATCCGGACGGACATAATGCCCAGTGGTATTTCCAGCAGGCTTATGATGTCGCCATGACAGGGATTACAAATCCGGGAACTTATGGTCTACAGCCTACTTTCTATGATGTTAATGTAGGTTCTAATGATAGAAACAGTGAGTGTATGTTATATGCAGATCATACCCAGTCAAGTTCTTATTATAACGAAAGTGATCCTGTAGGACTTGGTTCAGGCTGGGCTCCTGATAACTTTGCAGCATGGATGCAGACATGGAATTATACAGCTATTAAAAGCAGCAAAACAACAGCATGGGCTTCTGCTGATGTTGCAAGTTCTGTACAGCGTGAGGCTACCCAGTCTCTTGGTCGTCCATGGGTACGTATGGCTCCGACCATTGGAGTGATAAAAAATACATTTGCTGATAAAACCAATGATTCCCGTTATGATGGAACATTTGTTACTACCTATAGAGGAAACTGGCAAAAACAGGGAACCGGACTTACTAATGTACCAGTAATGTATAATGCTAACAATTTACCTGTACAACCGGGAGGAGCAATCCTTAGCTTTCTTAATGATGATTCCCAGCTGCCTGCATATCCATCAGGAGCAGGTCAAAATGGTGTGGGAGCAGGGACTTTAGCCGGAAGAGCAGACTGGGTGATTGCACCAAACGGAATCAATAGAATTGTGTATCCAGGCCTATGGAAAATAGGAACCTATCGTACAGATGATCCGAATGGGCTAGGGTATCCCAATGCCGGTTTAACAAGACCTTTTAATGTCGCGAAATTCTCTGAATTCTATTTCATTGCTGCAGAAGCGGCGGTAAAAGGAGCTTCAGGAGCAATGTCTGCAAGAGATCTGATTAATGTGATCCGTGCGAGGGCCGGAAAATGGAAGTTTAATAATGCCCAGAATATTACTTATGTAGCGGATAACAGTGCTGCTATGATTGCTGCAACACCTTCAACAATTACCATTGATTATATCTTAGCTGAAAGATCCAGAGAATACTATGGTGAATTTTACAGATGGTATGATTTGGTACGTACACAGAAATGGGGAGAAGTTGCTGCATCTTACCAGATTGGAGGAGCTTCATATGGAGACCATAATCCAGAAACTGTAACAAGAACGATCAAACCATTCCACTATTTGAGACCCATTCCTCAGAATCAGTTGGATGCGATGGAAGTATCGGCAGATATTAAAGCAAAATACCAGAATCCTGGTTATTAAGATTAGTTAATTTCACATTCATATAGTTGACAGGGCAGATCCTAAATATCTGCCTTGTTTTTTAATTAAATTTTGAGAAACTATGGAAAAAACCTGGCGTTGGTTTGGTAAAAAAGACAAAATACAATTAGATATGCTCCGCCAAATTGGAGTAGAAGGCATTGTTTCTGCGCTTCACGATATTCCTAACGGAGAAGTTTGGTCGTTGGACGCAATTAACGATTATAAAAATTACATAGAAAGTTTCGGACTTCGCTGGTCGGTTGTAGAAAGTCTGGCAGTAAGTGAAGCCATAAAATATGGAGGAGAAAACAGAGATCAATTAATAGAAAATTACATCCTGAGTCTTGAAAATCTGGGTAAAGCCGGTGTAACAACGGTTTGTTACAATTTTATGCCGGTTCTTGATTGGGCTCGTACAGATTTGTTTTATCAGTGGGAAGACGGCTCGTCGTCATTATACTTTGATAAAGCCAAATTTGCTTATTTTGAAATTCATATTCTGCAAAGAAAAGGTGCAGAAAACGATTATAATTCAGACATTCTTCAAAAAGTAGAACAGTTAAAAAATACTTTAACGGAAGAAGATAATAATGATCTGATAGACTCGATCATTGTAAAAACGCAAGGTTTCGTTAATGGAAATATTAAGGAAGGCGACAAAAATCCGGTTCAATTATTCAAAAATCTATTAGCATTGTATGATGGGATTGATAAAAACCAGCTCCGTCAGAATATGAAATATTTCCTCGAGAAAATAATGCCGGTCTGCGAAAAGTGGAACCTCCAGATGTGTGTGCATCCCGATGATCCGCCGTTTTCATTATTAGGCTTACCAAGAATCGTCACCAATGAAGAAGATATCGACTGGTTTTTAAACGCTGTCGATAATCCTCACAACGGGCTCACATTCTGTACCGGCTCCTTAAGTGCAGGTCTTCAGAATGATGTTCCGAAGCTTGCCCAAAAGTATACTCACCGCACAAAATTTGTTCATTTAAGAAGCACAAATGTTTTTGAAAACGGCGATTTTATCGAAGCTCATCATTTAGGTGGAAGAGGAAAATTAATCGAAGTAATCAAAATTTTTGAAAAAGAAAACCCGGATTTACCAATGCGTGTGGACCACGGCAGACTTTTGACAGATGATATTGATAAAGGCTACAATCCCGGATATTCATTCCTCGGAAGAATGCTTGCTTTAGGGCAAATCGAAGGGGTGATAGCAGCTGTACAAAACGAAATGTCAAAACAATAACATCCGAACCCGAAGGGTTCAACAATAATAGCCGCAGGTGCAACCTGTGTAATTTATAAGCAAATGAAACGAATCCGAAGGATTCAATATCATAAATTAAAAATAATGAACGAAATATTCAGCATACAAGATAAAGTAGCCGTAATTACAGGAGCTTCCGGCGTTTTAGGCGGAAGTCTGGCTAAAAGTTTCATCGAGGCCGGAGCGAAAGTTGTTGCCCTTGGAAGAAATCAGGAAACTTTGGATGCTCGTGTGAAAGAACTGACAGAATCGGGAGGTAATGCATTCGCTGTGGAAGCCAATGTAATGGATGTGGAAAGTCTTGAATCTGCTTCAAAAAAAATCCTTGAAAAATACGGTAAAATAGATATTCTACTCAATATTGCCGGTGGAAATATTCCTTCTGCAACATTAGCTCCCGACCAATCCTTTTTCGACCTGAAAATGGAAGCCTGGAACGAAGTGACCGACTTAAATATCAACGGAACCGTTTACCCAAGCTATGTGTTCGGGAAAGTAATGGCAGAGCAGGGAAATGGAAGTATTGTAAATATTTCCTCAATGGCTGCTTATTCTGCAATCACAAGAGTAGCAGGATATTCCGCAGCCAAATCCGCCATTACCAATTTTACACAGTGGCTCGCTTCTGATGTAGCATTAAAATTTGGCGACAAAATCCGTGTCAATGCAATCGCTCCCGGATTTTTCATCGGCGATCAAAACCGGGCAATTTTATTGAATCCGGATGGTTCTTTAACCGACCGGAGTAAAAAAGTCATTGCCAAAACCCCAATGGGACGTTTTGGAAATGCCGATGAACTCAACGGAGCTGTTCAGTTCCTTTGTTCAGACGCAGCAAGTTTTATCACGGGTGCTTTATTGCCTATTGATGGTGGTTTCAGTGCATTCAGCGGTGTTTAATATAGATATTATTTTCTTCATATAGATGATATTATAGACTTCAATTAAGGTCTTGTTTTTAAAGATTTTTACAAAATCAAATCATTTTTAAATCGAATAATGACTCACTCCATTAAAAATAAAGAAGTTTTCGGAGAATCGTTTTTGCTGGAATCGGCAAAGGCAGAAAATCTATATTTCGGATATGCGAAAGAAATGCCGATTATTGATTACCATAATCATCTAGAACCTGATGTCATTTCAAATAATCAGAATTTCCGTTCTCCGACAGCAATTTGGCTGGATGGAGATCATTACAAATGGCGGGCAATGAGAAATTTTGGGATTGATGAACAGTTCATTTCCGGCAAAGCTTCAGACTTGGAAAAGTTTAAAAAATGGTCAGAAGTTGTTCCTTTTACGCTTCGAAATCCATTGTTTCACTGGAGTCATCTGGAACTCAAAAATCCTTTCGGAATAAAAGAATATCTTTCCCCTAAAAATGCAAATTCTGTTTATAATCAAATGAATGAATGTTTGCAGACCTCAGATTTTTTACCGCAATCTATTATTCAGAATTTCAAAGTGGAAGCACTTTGCACAACAGACGACCCTTCTGATGATTTAGCTTATCATAAAAAATTAAAAAACAGTGATTTCAGAACTAAGGTTCTACCGGCTTTCCGGCCGGATTCTTACATCAATATCATCCATCCTGAGCAATATCTTTCAAACATCAAAAAGCTTGAAAATGTTTGCGGAATTTCAATTCAGTCAGTTTCTGATTTGTTGAATGCACTTCAATCCAGAATTAATTATTTCGCAGAAACCGGAGCTAAAGTCGCAGACCACGGTTTTGAATATTTTCCTGATACCACAAAATGGAATCTTAAATTAGAAACCGAATTTTCTGAATTTTTAAAAGGAAATAATCCGACATTCTCAAATCCGGAAGCCTTGTGCGGTTATCTGCTGAAAGAGCTTTGCAAAATGTACGCTGAAAAAGGCTGGGTTCAGCAGTTTCACGTAGGAGCAACTAGAAATAATAATTCTGAAATGCTTAATAAAATTGGGATTAACTCAGGTTATGATGCTATCGGCGAACAATATTTTACCCAAAGAATGAGCGTTTTGCTGGACGAACTAAATTCTGCTGGACAACTCACCAAAACCATTATTTATAACCTTAATCCCACTTTTAATGAAGTTTTAGCGACACTTGCCGGAAATTTCAATGAAGGCGGAATTAAATCTAAAGTACAGTTTGGTGCAGCGTGGTGGTTTCTCGACCAATTAGACGGAATGAAAAAACAGATGAACACGCTTTCCAACATCGGTCTCATCAGCACATTCGTCGGAATGCTAACCGATTCCCGAAGTCTTCTTTCGTTCTCAAGACACGATTATTTCAGAAGGCATTTATGCAATATGTTTGGTAGTGAGATGGAAAGAGGATTACTTCCCAATGACGAAGAATGGGTTGGTAAAATCATTCAGGATATATGTTATCACAACACGAAAAATTATTTTGAAATTTAATAAAAATGCAAGATTCATTTTCCAATAAAATACTATGTTTCGGAGAATTGCTTTTGCATTTCGCTCCGGATTCCGACGGAAACTGGCTCAATGAGCAGTCTATGAAAATTTTCGTAGGCGGTGCAGAATACAACGTGGCTTCTGCGCTTGCACAATGGAACCATCCTGTAAAACTCCTTTCAGCTTTGCCGGAAAATTTTTTGGGAAATCAATTGGAATCTCAATTAAAAAATAAAGGAATCGAAATTCTTGCAGAGAAAAATAACGAAAGAATAGGAACATTTTACCTGTCTTCGGACGGCGATATGCAAAACGCATCGGTGGTTTACGACCGTTTTCCATCGGTTTTCACGCAGTCGGATTTTGAAAAATTTAGTTTCGATGAAATATTTTCAGAAGTAAAATGGCTTCACATCAGCACGATTACGCCGGCATTAAGTGAAAATGCTTATCAGAAATGTCTGGATTTAATGAAAGAAGCTAGGTCAAGAAACATCACGGTTTCCCTCGATTTGAATTACCGTGCCGCCCTTTGGCAGAACAGAAATCCTTCAGATGAAATTAAAAAATTAATGCCTTTTGTGAATGTTCTGATGGGAAATATCTGGTCAATTCAACAGTTTTTGGACATTCCGATTGAATATGAATTAAATGGGAATTTTGATGATAAAAAGCTTCTGAAACAGGCGGAAAAATCAGCTTTAGAAATTCAGAAAATATATCCAAATGTGGAAATGATTGCCAATACGTTCCGTTTCACAAGCGGCGAGGAAGTCAATTATTTTGCGACTTTATTTGCAGATGAAAAACTTTTGCTTTCTGAACACTATCATTCAGACAAAATTGACGAGAGAGTAGGAAGCGGCGATTCCTTTATGGCAGCTTTGATTCACGGTATTTTAAAGGAAAATCCTGCACAGCAAATTTTAGAAGACGCTACAAAAGTCGCTTTCAAAAAGCTTTTTGTAAAAGGCGATACGATTAATGACAGCATTAATATTGAAGAATTATGAGTGTAATACTACAAAAGATAAAAGATCAGAAAATTGTTCCGTTGTTTTACAACGAATCGTTTGAAATTTCAAAAAACACCGTAAAAGCTTTGTACGAAGCAGGAATCCGTGTGATAGAATATACCAATCGTGGTATTCAGGCTTTGGAAAACTTTACTAAACTGAAAGAAATCTCAGCCACCGAATTTCCCGAACTTTTATTGGGAATCGGAACGGTGAAAAATACGAAAGAGCTGGATGATTATGCCGATGCAAAGGCAGATTTCATCATTACACCTGTCATCAGTGAAGAGCTTGTAAAACATTCAGTCTCAAAAAATATTATTTTAATTCCGGGCTGTTTTACACCTTCTGATGTCAATCTGGCCTTTCAAAATGGACTTCGCTTAGTAAAGATTTTCCCTGCGGATGCTTTGGGTAAAAATTATATCAAATCTATTCAGCCTGTTTTTCCGGGAATGAATTTTATGCCGACCGGAGGAATCAATGCTGATGTTAAAGACATTACAGAATGGCTCAATGGCGGCGCAATCGCTGTTGGATTGGGAAGCTCGCTCATCAAAACAGATTTTACGGCAGAACAGCTCACAGAAAAAGTTCAGAATTTATTACAACAACTTAATCAAAACTAATGCAGGCTCCTAAAAATCATAATATCAGATGGTTTATGCTGTCTTTGGTCTTTCTCGCCACCACGATCAATTATCTCGACCGTCAGGTAATGGGATTACTGAAGCCTGTCCTTGAGAAAGAGTTCGATTGGGACGAGAAAGATTACAGCTACATCGTGATGGCATTTACCACCACTTATGCGATCGGTTATCTTGCGATGGGAAGATTTATCGACAGGGTAGGTACCAAAATCGGTTATGCCGTTTCCCTCATTGTCTGGAGTTTAGCTTCGATAGGGCACGGGTTTGTGAAAAGCACCGTTGGATTTTTGATTGCAAGAAGTACCCTTGGCATCAGTGAAGCAGGAAATTTTCCCGCAGCGATAAAATCAGTTGCAGAATGGTTTCCGAAAAAAGAAAGAGCCTTGGCAACGGGGATTTTCAACTCCGGAGCAACGGTTGGAGCTATCTTAGCACCGCTTCTCGTGCCGTTTATTTTAGGACATTACGGTTGGCGGGAAACTTTCGTCTGGATTGGTGCTTTAGGTTTATTATGGATTGTCCTTTGGTGGAGATTCTACACCATTCCGGAAAAGACTAAAAAATTAAGTCAGGAAGAATTACAATACATCAAAAGCGACCAGGACGGGAAAACGCAAGAACAATCCAAAGTTCCGTTGTCTGAAATATTAAAATACAAAGTCACCTGGTCTTTTGCCATTGGAAAAATTCTGACTGATCCAATCTGGTATTTCTTTATGTTTTGGTTGCCTGCTTATTTTTCGGACGTATTTAAAATGGATATGACAAAACCTTCCATTCCGTTGATCATAATTTACAGCGGAACCACGATTGGAAGTATCGGCGGCGGTTATCTTTCCTCATTTTTAATTAAAAAAGGCTGGGCAATCGGAAGAGCCAGAAGTTTGACGATGCTTTTGTTTGCTTTAATGGTCGTTCCGGTAATGTTCTCAAAATATGTCGATAATATGTGGTTGATTACCATCATTATTGCTTTCGCCACTGCAGCTCATCAAGGATGGGGAGCCAATCTGATGACCACTGTTGGTGACAAATTACCCAACAATTATGTAAGTTCAGTTATCGGATTTGGCGGAATGTTGGGCTCAGCAGCAGGAATTATTTTCCCGCTTTTCATCGGAATTGTCTTAGATACTTTCAAGAAAGCAGGAAATATCAACGGTGGATACAACATCATATTTTTCATTGCCGGCGTTTCTTACGTTGCTGCCTGGGGAATTATTTGGTTAATCAACAGGAAAAAAACTGAAATTTCTATTTAAAATTAATGAAATATAAAAAATAAAAATGAACGTAAAATATTGCATATTAACCATCTGTATTTTCATAAGCGGATTTTCCTTTGCCCAGAAAGGAGGAAAATATAAGCTTTGGTACGACAAACCCGCAAAACAGTGGGTGGAAGCATTACCTGTTGGAAATGGAAGATTGGCGGCAATGGTTTTCGGCGATCCTTCAAAAGAAAGACTTCAGCTGAATGAGGGCACATTCTGGTCGGGTGGTCCTTCCCGAAACGACAATCCTGATGGTCCTAAAGTGTTGGATTCTATCCGGTATTATTTATTTAATGGAAATTACAAGAGAGCCGAAATCCTTTCCAATAAAGGTTTAACGGCAAAAACACTTGATGGTTCAGCGTTTCAGAATATCGGCGATTTAAATCTTGATTTTAATAATCTCGGCGATGTTAAAGATTATTACCGTGAACTTGATATTGAAAAAGCAATAACAACGACTACGTTTTCCTCCAACGGAATTCATTATAAAAGAGAAGTTTTCGCTTCAATTCCGGATCAGGTAATTGTGATAAAACTAAGTTCAGACAAAAAAAACGCACTGAATTTCAATGCCGGATTCAACAGCGAACTGAAAAAAAATACGGAGGCCATTGATGCCAATACCTTGCAGATGGACGGACTTTCCTCAACATTAGATGGCGTTCAGGGTCAGGTAAAATTCAATGCACTGGCAAAATTCATTACCAAAGGCGGAACAACTTCAGTTTCAGGAAACGGAATTTCGGTTGCCGATGCAGATGAAGTGATGATTCTGATTTCGATTGCCACCAATTTCACAGACTACAAAACTTTGAATACTGACGAAGTTTCAAAAAGCAAAAAATACATTACTCAAGCAGAAACAAAAAATTTCAACACCTTATTTAAAAATCATCTCAACGCTTATCAGAATTATTTCAAAAGGGTAGATTTCAGTCTCGGAACTTCTCCTGCGTCACAATTTCCTACCGATATTCGTGTTAAGAATTTTGCCACCAGTTACGACCCGGAACTCGTTTCATTATATTATCAGTTTGGACGTTATCTCCTGATTTCTTCTTCGCAACCGGGCGGTCAGCCAGCGAATCTTCAGGGGATTTGGAACAACTCCAACAAACCGGCGTGGGACAGCAAATACACCATCAACATCAATACTGAGATGAATTACTGGCCTGCGGAAAAAACCAACCTGCAGGAAATGCACGAACCCTTGATTCAAATGATAAAAGATTTGAGCGTCACCGGAGCAGAAACAGCAAAAGTAATGTACAAAAGCCGTGGCTGGGTAGCGCATCACAACACCGACATCTGGAGAATTACAGGCGTTGTGGACTTTGCAAACGCAGGACAATGGCCGATGGGAAGCGCTTGGCTTTCTCAGCATCTTTGGGAAAAATATTTATACAGCGGTGACAAAAATTATCTCAAATCCATTTATCCCGTTCTGAAATCTGCGACACAGTTCTATGAAGATTTCCTGATTGAAGAACCTACCCACAAATGGTTGGTCGTAAGTCCGTCTATGTCTCCCGAAAATATTCCGCAGGGAAACAAGGGAAGTGCTTTGGCATCAGGAAATACGATGGATAACCAGTTAATGTTTGACCTGTTCAACAAGACAAAAAAAGCAGCACAAATCTTAAATGTAGATTCAGATAAAATTCCGGTTTGGAACACTATCATTTCCAAATTACCACCGATGAAAATCGGAAGATACGGACAATTGCAGGAATGGATGGAAGACTGGGATAACCCGAAAGACAATCACAGACACGTTTCGCATTTATATGGACTGTTTCCAGGAAATCAGATTAATCCTGTCACAACGCCCGAACTTTTTGATGCTTCAAAAACAGTTTTGTTACACCGTGGTGATGTTTCCACAGGCTGGTCGATGGGCTGGAAAATCAATCTTTGGGCTAAATTATTAGACGGAAACCACGCCAATAAATTAATAAAAGACCAGTTAACTTTAGTGGAAAATGACGGTTGGGGCGAAAAAGGAGGAACCTATCCGAATTTGTTCGATGCACATCCGCCGTTTCAGATTGATGGAAATTTCGGTTGTACTTCCGGAATTACCGAAATGCTTTTGCAAACACAAAATGGAAGCATTGACATTTTACCCGCACTTCCCGATGAATGGAAAAACGGAAATATTTCCGGACTGAAAACGTATGGCGGTTTTGAAGTCAGTATTGTTTGGAAAGATAATCAAGCTACAGAAGTTGCCATCAAATCAAATCTGGGCGGAAATTGCAGAATCAGTGCATCTAATGAGTTGCAATTAAAAGGGAAAAACACTTTAAAATTGGCATCAGGAAACAATCAAAATCCATATTTTGAAATTCCGAAAATCAAAGAACCTATAATTTCGCCAGAAGCAAAATTGAATGAGGTTAAAATGAAAGAAAGATTCATCTATGATTTTCCGACAGAAGCAGGAAAAACGTATACATTAAAAATTAAATAATAATCTAAAAAATATAACAATGAGACAGAGAATCATGCATTCGATTTTTTTAAGAAATAAACTCACTTTGGTGACAGCAGTTTCTTTACTTTCTTTAAGTAGCGTTTCAGCACAGACATTCTCAGACTTTTCCTACCGTGGAAATGATAAAATATACACAAACAATCCTTTGAAAGAGAATGAATTTTATTCGCCAATTCTTCAGGGCTGTTATCCGGATCCAAGTATTACCAGAAAAGGAGACGATTATTATCTTGTAAATTCTTCATTTTCAATGTTTCCGGGTGTTCCGATTTTCACTTCAAAAGATTTGGTTAACTGGAAGCAGGTTGGTCACGTTCTGGACAGGCCTTCTCAGCTTAAAGTAGAAAAAGGCGGTGTTTCTCAGGGAATCTATGCACCGGATATTAAATACAACAAATTCAACGACACTTTTTATATGATCACCACGCAGATTGCAGGTGGAATCGGGAATATGGTCGTGAAAACGAAAGATCCTGCAAAAGGCTGGAGCGAAGTGCAAAAACTGAATTTTGACGGCATCGATCCTGCAATTTTCTTTGATGATGATGGTAAAGCCTATATCGTTCACAATGATGCACCGCCAAAAGGAACTGAGCAATACAATGGTCACCGTGTCATCAAAATGTGGGATTATGATTTGGAAAAAGATCAGGTTGTTGCGGGTTCAGATAAAATTATTGTAAACGGAGGTGTCGATCTTTCTCAAAAACCAATTTGGATAGAAGGTCCGCATTTATATAAAAAGAACGGAAAATATTTTCTGATGTGTGCAGAAGGCGGAACAGGCGGTAATCACAGCGAAGTTATTTTTATGTCAGATTCTCCGAAAGGTCCGTTTGTTCCTGCACAGAATAATCCTATTTTGACACAGCGATATTTCCCGAAAGACAGAAAAGATAAAGTGGATTGGGCCGGTCACGCAGATTTGGTGGAAACTCCTGACGGAAAATATTTCGGAGTGTTTTTAGCGATTCGTCCCAACGAAAAAGGGCGTGTGAATCACGGAAGAGAAACTTTCATTCTTCCCGTAGACTGGAGCGGAAAGTATCCTGTTTTTGAAAACGGGTTGGTTCCAATGAAACCAAAATTAAAATTACCGGAAGGCGTAAAAAATCAGACCGGACAAAACGGATTTTTCCCGAACGGAAACTTCACATACAACGATAAACTGACCGATAAAAACCTGGATTATCGATGGATTGCAATGCGTGGACCGCGTGAAAATTTTATTACAACGGCAAAAAACGGGGTGAAAGTAACTCCTTTTGAAACGAATATCAAAGCTTTAGCTCCGGTTTCGGCATTATTCCATAGGTTGCAACACGAAGATTTTGAAACTTCCGTAACGCTTGATTATAAACCAAAATCTGAAAAAGAATTAGCCGGAATTACTTGCTACCAAAGCGAAAGATTTAATTACGTTTTCGGGATTACAAAGAAAGACAAAGACTTCTACATTGTTTTGGAAAGAACCGAAAAAGGAGAATCAAAACTGATTGCCAGCGAAAAAATCGCACTTTCAAAAACGATTAAATTACAGGTAGTTGGTGAAAAAGATGAACATCAATTTAATTATTCTTTGGATGGCAAAAACTTCAAGAATCTTGGCGGTTCCGTTTCCGGAGACATCCTTTCTACCGATGTTGCAGGCGGATTTACAGGAAGTTTGATTGGTTTATACAGTACATCGTCTAACGATATTGTGCCAAATTAATATTAAAAATGATCATCTCGCAGATTATGAAGATGAGGCAGATTTTAATAACACAATCGTCTGCCAAATCCGTAAAATCTGCGAGAGAAAAATTTCAATCAACAATCAAAATACCAAAGTTTTGAAAATTAGTAACCCTTTTTATATAGTTTCTTTATACGGATTTATCGGGCTGAATCTCCTTTCAGCTCAGGTAAATCCTATTCAGAAACAGCAGACGACAGCATTCACCAATCCTATCATTTGGGCAGATGCTCCGGATTTGTCAGTCACCAGAAACGGCGATGATTTTTATCTCATAAGCACTACAATGCATCTGATGCCGGGAGCTCCGGTGATGCATTCCAAAGACCTCGTACATTGGGAAATGTCAAGCTATGTTTTCAATACATTGAATGATAATTCCAAATACGATTTATTGGACGGAACGGTTTACGGTCGTGGACAATGGGCATCATCCATCCGTTTTCACAAAGGAAAATATTACGTTTTGTTTTCTCCGAATGACGAGCCTTTCAAATCTTATTTCTATGTAACGGACAATCCTGAAAAAGGAAACTGGAAACTGATTACCAGAACCAGACATTTTCACGATGCTTCGTTGCTTTTTGATGATGACGACAGGGTTTATGTTTTCACATCCAACAAAGTTTTTGAATTAAGTCCCGATTTTAAAGAAGTCATCGGAAATCCGGAAGGAACTGTAGTTTTTGAAAAAGATTCTTCGGAAACCGGACTTCTGGAAGGCAATCAGATTATTAAAAGAAACGGAAAATATTATATGATGATGATTTCCTGGCCAAGAGGCGGAAAACGCCGTCAGGAAGTCTACAGAGCTGATAAAGTGACCGGACCTTACGAAAAGAAAATCATTTTGGAGGACAATTTCCTCGGATTTTCTTATGCAGGACAGGGTGCTTTGATTGATGATAAAAATGGTAACTGGTATTCACTAATTTTTCAAGATAGAGGTGGAGTTGGAAGAGTTCCGATTCTGATTCCTGTAAAATGGGAAAATGACTGGCCTGTTTTAGGAGATAACGGCAAAATCCCTTTGAATGGAGAAGTTCCGCTTCCGCCGTTTAAACCAAAAAATAATATCGTAGAAAGCGATGAATTTTCAGATAAAGAACTGAAAATCCAATGGCAATGGAATCATAATCCTGTGAATGAAGCCTGGTCTTTATCCGAAAGAAAAGGATTTATGAGACTGAAAACCAATAGAATTGTTGATAATATTTATTTGGCTCCAAACACAATCACGCAAAGAATGACCGGTTCAAAATCGAGTGCTGTTGTTGCCTTAGATTTGAAAGGAATGAAAGACGGCGATGTTACTGGTTTCGGTGCATTTAATGGCGATTCAGGATTATTATCGGTTATAAAAGAAGGCAATCATAAATTTTTGACTTTTTCTACTAATGAAGTCAGTTTAGATAATAAAACAAAAGCCATTTTGAGGGTTAAAAAGGAAGAGAAAAAGCGTATTCCTTTAACTTCGGATAAAATTTATCTTCGTATTGAAGCCGATTTTAACCTTGGAAAAGACCTGGCAGATTTTTCTTACAGCACCGACCAGAAAAACTGGACAGTTATGGAAAAAGGGTATAAAATGATTTTCGATTACAGAAGGTTATTTATGGGATCAAAATTTGCGATTTTCAATTTTGGAACGAAAAGTACAGGAGGTTTTGTGGATGTTGATTTTTTCAGAGTCAGTAAAAGTTCAGAGTAAAATAGGAAGAATAATTTTTTTGGTAGCTTATCCGCCTTCCGCTCCCAAACCTAACGGAGTGGTTCGACGGAGTCAATCTTTTTTGCAGAAGATTCGGAATAAATTGAACTTAAATACAAGCAAAAAAGGATTTCCGCTCAAGTCGGGCTACGAGCAATTCGATGTAAAAAAAGTAATTCTAATTAATGCTCCGTAGGAATAAGCTGTTAATAGCAAAAAGTTGCATCATCAAACCAAAGTCTCGTAGAGGCGACCTGTCAATTAAGATTTAGAAAGTTGACCAGAAAAAATGTAAAAAAGATAAACCATTGCAGGTATTATTTTTTTGTCTAAATTAATAAGTGTAAAAAATACAAATAAAAATTATGAGAAATTCAGTTGTATTTACCTTAGGTTTTATTTTGTCAGGAATGTTTATTTCTGCACAAACTTTTGATAAACAGGCACCACAAGGTTTTGATATCGAAAAGAAAGAAATTCCTCACGGGAAAATTGACTCTATAAAATATGAATCAAAAACGGTAGGAACTCAAAGAAAAGCTTTGATTTATACACCGCCAGGCTTCAAAAAAGGAAATAAATATCCGGTTTTGTACCTGCTTCACGGCATTGGCGGAGACGAAAAGGAATGGTTCAAAAACGGAACACCACAGATTATTCTGGACAATCTCTATGCTCAGGGGAAACTCACGCCGATGATTGTGGTTTTGCCCAATGGCAGAGCGATGAAAGACGATAGAGCGACGGGAAATATTATGGCAAAAGATAAAGTGGAAGCGTTCGCAACCTTTGAAAAAGATTTGCTGAATGACCTTATTCCTTTCATCGAAAAAAAATATCCTGTTAAAAAAGACCGAGAAAACCGTGCGATTGCCGGACTTTCGATGGGTGGCGGACAAACCCTGAATTTCGGATTGGGAAATATTGATAAATTCGCCTGGGTTGGTGGTTTTTCTTCCGCTCCCAATACCAAAGAACCTCAACAGTTACTTCCGAATCCTGCCAAAGCGAAAGAATTAAAACTGCTTTGGATTTCGTGTGGTGATCAGGACGGATTGATGCCTTTCAGTAAAAGAACAAGCGATTATCTCACGGAAAATAAAATTCCGCACATTTTTTACATAGAACCGGGCGGTCACGATTTCAAAGTCTGGAAAAACGATTTGTATATTTTTTCACAATTGTTGTTTAAACCTGTTGATAAAAACAAATTTTCGGAATTTACTGTTTTTGGAAGTCCAGCCGAATCAAACATCAGAAATGCTCAGTTTCCACAGATTTTACCCAACGGAAAAGCAATTTTCAGAGTGAAAGCTCCGGATGCACAGAAAGTTCAGATCGATTTAGGGAAAAAATACGACCTCAAAAAAGAAACGGAAGGCGTTTGGACGGCTACTACGGATTCTTTGAGCGAAGGCTTTCATTATTATTCTTTATTGATTGATAATGTAGCGGTTGCCGACCCATCCAGCAAAACATTTTACGGAATGGGAAGATACGCCAGCGGAATCGAAGTTCCTTTTGCGGGAGACGATTATTATGCCCTGAAAGACGTTCCGCACGGCGATATTCGTATTCAGAATATGTATTCAAAAATTACAAATTCGTGGAGAAGAGTGTTCATTTATACTCCGCCGGGATATGATAAAAATGTGAATGAAAGTTATCCGGTTCTCTACATTCTTCACGGTGGTGGCGAGGATGAAAGCGGATGGGCAATGCAGGGAAAAACCAATCTGATTCTTGATAATCTGATTGCCGAAGGAAAAGCAAAACCGATGATTGTGGTGATGCCGGATGCGAATATCGGACCTGCCGGATTTGGAAATTTTGGTATCAGAAACCTTCAGATGTTTGAAAAAGAGCTGAAAGAATATGTAATTCCATTTACGGAGTCTGGTTTCAGAGTTAAAAAAGATGCGTCTAACAGAGCTTTGGCAGGACTTTCAATGGGTGGGATTTATACGTTGTACACAGGAATTCAGAACTCGGAAATGTTTTCTTCTCTGGGCGTTTTCAGTTCCGGATGGATGCTTCCTATGTTGCAGAACGTAGCCGATGATGAGTATAAATTCCTTGCTGAAAATAAGGCGAAATTCAATTCAAATATTAAAAATTTCTGGATTGCGATGGGCGGAAAAGATGATATCGCTTATAAAAATGGTCAGATGATGAATAAAAAATTGGATGAGATCGGTATTAAATATTCCTATTCCGAATATCCTGGCGGTCACACCTGGCCGGTTTGGAGAAACAATCTGTATCAGTTTGCTCAATTGCTTTTTAAAAATTAAAATTTAATTTTCAGTTTTTAAGCTGTTAAAATTTAATTCAAATCCATAATCACAAAATATGAATTTCAAAAAAATAAACATAAAAGCTTTAATTATTACCATTGTGGTACTATCAGGAATAGAGCAGAACGCCAATGCACAGTCGTATAAAAAAACGGATTCAGGCTTGAACTTTTCTACAGCTGATATGAATGTGGAAGTGAAATTTTACGGACCACACACGGTAAGAATTATCAAATATCCTTCAGGAAAATCATTTGTAAAAAACAGCCTGTCCGTTATCAAACAGGAACAAAAAACAAAATTCTCGGTTACAGAAAATAAAGATATTTTATCAATAAAAACGAATGATTTGCAAATATCCGTTAATACGAAAAACGGAGAAATAGCCTACAAAACATCATCAGGAAAAGAACTTCTGAAAGAAAAAGGAAGTGATTTTAAATCTTTTAATGATGCTGGTCAACCAACTTATTCTGTAACCCAATCTTTTCAATTAGAAAAAGAAGAGCCAATTTACGGTTTGGGTATTCTTCAAAACGGGAAATTATCACAACGGAATCAGGACATCAGAATGGTGCAGAACAACACTTGGGATTTTGTGCCTTTTTTCCAGTCTGTAAAAGGTTATGGCATTTTTTTGGATAATTATTCGCCAACTCAATTTACGGATAATGTGCAGAAAACTTCATTCGCTTCTGAAGTGGGAGAAGGTGTGGATTATTATTTTATGTACGGAGGAAATGCTGATGGCGTTGTTGCTTCAATGCGTGACCTTACCGGTAATGTCCCGATGTTTCCGTTATGGACGTATGGTTTCTGGCAAAGTAAAGAGCGTTATAAAAGTCAGAATGAAATTGTAGATGTCGTAAAAAAATACCGTGATCTGAAAGTTCCTTTGGACGGAATCATTCAGGATTGGCAATATTGGGGAAATAATTACCAATGGAATGCGATGGATTTTATAAGTCCCGATTTTCCTGATGCTAAAAAAATGATTAATGACATCCACGGAATGAATGCGCATTTGTCTGTTTCCATTTGGTCGTCATTCGGACCGATGACGAATCAATATCGTGAAATGGACAAAAAAGGAATGCTTTTCAATTTTGGAACGTGGCCGGAATCGGGTAGGGAAGTTTGGCCTCCCGATATGAATTATCCTTCCGGCGTGCGTGTTTACGATGCCTACAATCCCGAAGCCAGAGATATTTACTGGAAATATCTGAACAAAGGCGTTTTCAGCCTTGGAGTAGACACTTGGTGGATGGACTCCACAGAACCTGACCATCTTAGCCAGAAACCCGAAGATTTAGATACCAAAACATATTTAGGCTCTTTCAGAAAAGTTAGAAATGCCTATCCATTAATGACTGTTGGTGGGGTTTATGACCATCAGCGGGCTGAAACAAATGATAAAAGAGTTTTTATTTTAACAAGGTCTGCATTTGCGGGTCAACAACGATATGGCGCAAATACCTGGTCAGGAGACGTCAATTCTTCTTGGGAATCTTTGCGAAATCAGGTTCCGGCTGGTCTTAATTTCACCCTTACCGGAAATCCCAATTTCAATTCGGACATCGGTGGATTCTTTGCAGGAAGTTACAAAAAGGGCTGGAGCGAGAGTTTAGGTTCAAAAAATCCGATGTTTCAGGAATTGTATGTCCGTTGGTTGCAATATGGAACTTTCACACCGATGATGCGTTCGCACGGAGCTGATGTACCGAGAGAGATTTACCAGTTCGGAAAAAAAGGAGAGCCAGTGTATGATGCTGTTGAGAAATTCATCAGATTAAGATACAGTTTGTTACCCTATATTTATTCTGTTTCAAGTGACGTTTCTAAAAATCAGTCGAGTTTTATGAGAGCGTTGGCAATGGATTTTGCAGAAGATAAAAAAGTTTGGGACATCAATAATGAATATATGTTTGGGAAATCCTTCCTGGTCGCTCCCGTACTGAATGCCCAATATACCCCTGAAAAAATAGTGAAAACCAACGAACAGACCGGTTGGGATAAAAAAGAGGAAATTCAAAAAGGATCTTCTGCTACGGATGTGGATTTTACACAAAATAAATCGGTCAAAGTCTATCTTCCATCCGGTTCTGTATGGTACGACTACTGGACCAATGCAAAGCATAACGGCGGACAGGAAATTGAGAAAACAGTCAATATTCAAAGCATTCCATTGTATGTAAAAGGTGGAAGCATTATTCCTTTCGGTCCCGATGTTCAGTATGCGACAGAGAAAAAATGGGACAATTTAATTTTAAAAGTTTATCCGGGTTCAGATGCAGATTTTGTTTTATACGAAGATGAATTTGACAATTATAATTACGAAAAAGGCGACTACACCGAAATACCAATGCATTGGAATAACAAATCCCATACGCTAACTATTGACACCCGAAAAGGAAAATATAAGGGAATGATTGAGAAGAGAAATTTTACCATTATTCTTCCGGATGGTCAGCAGAAGACAGTTTCTTACTCAGGAAAAAATACTAAAGTCGTAATAAAATAACAGAATCCGAATTTTTAGAATTAATCGAAAAAAGAAGATATGCTAAAAAAAAAAATATATAAAATTTTCATTTTAAACTTCATATTCTGTTTGTCACAAAATGGAAACGTCTTCGCACAACAAACTTCGGGAATTACAGAGAATATCATTTCAAATGATAGAGGTTTCCCGATTGTTTCATCAGATGGAAATGCTACAAACATATTTTATGACTCTTCAGAAAACATTGCCGTCATTCGTGCTGTGAAAGATTTGCAGTCAGATATTCAAAAAGTGGCAGGTAAATTACCCAATCTTTCAACCACAGAAACTTCAGGTGAATTTGAAATTATCATCGGAACTTTAGGCACCAATAAATTGATTGACAAGCTTATTTCATCCAAAAAAATCAATGCTAAAGATTTGAAAGGAAAATGGGAAAGTTTCGTAATAACAACCTTAGAAAATCCAAAATATAAATCCAAAAAACAACTCATCATCGCCGGAAGCGACAGACGAGGAACTATCTACGGAATTTATGAATTATCAAAACAATTAGGGGTTTCTCCGTGGTATTACTGGAATGATGTGCCGGTAAAAAAACGTTCTTCGGCATACATAATTCCGGGATATTTTGCTTCAGGCGAACCCAAAGTAAAGTACCGTGGAATTTTCATTAATGATGAAGAACCGGCTTTTGGAACTTGGGCAAGAACCAAATTCGGTGGCATCAACAGCAAAATGTATGCGAATATGTTTGAGCTTTTGCTTCGTCTCAGAGCTAATTATCTGTGGCCGGCAATGTGGGGGAAAGCCTTTAATGAAGACGATCCGCTCAATCCGAAAGTGGCTGACGAATACGGAATCGTGATGGGAACTTCGCACCACGAACCGATGATGCGTGCTCAGAAAGAATGGGGAAATCACCGCAAAGAATACGGAAACGGCGAATGGAATTACCACACCAACAAAGATGCTCTTCTTAAATTCTGGGAAGACGGATTCAGCCGAAATAAAAACTACGACAATCTTGTCACAATGGGAATGCGTGGCGACGGAGACGAACCGATGAGTGATTTGGGAAGTGCCGAAGCCAACTTCAAATTGCTGGAGAAAATTATGCAGGATCAGCGTAAAATCATTGAAAAAGTAACCAAAAAACCTGCAAAAGAAACACCTCAGCTTTGGGCTTTGTACAGTGAAGTTTTGGATTATTACGACCAGGGAATGAAAGTTCCGGACGATATGACGATTCTGCTTTGTGACGACAATTGGGGAAATGTCCGCCGATTGCCTTACCTCGATACCAAAAAACATCCGGGCGGTTACGGAATGTATTACCACGTCGATTTGCACGGTGCGCCAAGAGCCTATCAATGGCTGAATATGACACAGATTCCGCATATGTGGGAACAGTTACAGTTGACTTACAGTTATGGTGTAGATAAAATCTGGATTTTGAATATCGGAGATTTAAAACCCAACGAATATCCAATGGATTTCTTCCTGAATATGGCGTGGAATCCGACTTCTTTTACTCAGGATAATCTTGAAAATTACACCGTAAAATTTGCGGAAGAACATTTTGGAAAGAACAATGCGAAGGAAATTGCAGAAATCATCAATTTGTATTGTAAATACAATTCAAGGGTTTCTGCCGAAATGATGAATCACAAAACCTACAATTTGCAAAGTGGGGAATTTCAGCAGGTAAGAGATTCGTATTTAGCTTTGGAAACAAGAGCTTTAAGACAGTTTTTGACTTTAGATGAAGCTTATAAAGATACTTATAAACAGATTGTTTTGCATCCCGTTCGGGCGATGGCAAATCTCTACGATATGTATTATGCCGTGGCAATAAACCACAAACTGGCTGAAGAAAAAGATCCGAAAGCCAATTATTGGGCAGATTATGCCGATGAATGTTTCGCCAGAGATGCCGAATACACCAAAGATTACAACCTGAATATCTCCAGTGGAAAATGGAATCATATGATGGATCAAACTCACATTGGTTACAAATCCTGGGACGAGCCGAAAGAAGGGAATATCAAACCAACTGTTTACAGAATCACGCCTGAAGAAGCAAAAATAGGCGGTTATATTTTCGAAGAGAAAAATAGCGTAGTTGCAATGGAAGCTGAACATTTTTTTGAAACTAAAAATCAAAAAAACACAAAATGGACGGTCATTCCTGATTTGGGAAGAACGCTTTCCGGAATTGCCTTGATGCCTTACACCCAGAAAACGGAAGGTTCTTTCATTAAATATCAATTTAAATTAAAAAATAATTCTTCCACTGTAAAAGTTCATTTTTTCTTTGATTCTACGCTTCCGTTCAAAAAAGATGGTCACAGTGTAAAAGCTTTTTTTGATGAGAATAATCCTAAAACCATCGGAATTAATCAAGAATTGACTTGGGCAAATAATTATACCAAAATGTATCCGACCTCTGCATCAAGACTGATTGAAAAAACGGAAACATTTAACCTTCCTGCAAATCAAAATGGAAATTATACCCTGACAATTGAACCATTAGATCCGGGAATTGTTTTGTATAAAATTGTAATTGACAATGGAGGTTACGAAGAAACTTATCTGAAAATGCCCGAAAGTCCTAAAAAAAGATAAAACCAAATCCTATGAATATTTCCAAATTATTTTTAACACTATTTTTACTCATTTCTGCAACGAGTTTGAGTTTTGCACAGAATCAAAAAGATAAGGTTTCTGCTCAGAAAGAATTTCGATATACCAACCCAATAACGAGAGATTCCACCATTTCTATGCGCGACCATTTCATTATCAAAGTAGATGATTTGTGGTATTGCGTAGGAACTTCCAACCCGGTTTGGACAGGTCCGAATCCTGGTGTTAGAATGTTGGTTTCTAAAGATATGATCAATTGGAAACAGCATTCATTCATCATTGATGCCAAAAAACTTCCGAAAGATTCTCCTTACAACGGACGATTCTGGGCACCGGAAATCCATTTTATTCAAGGGAAATATTGGTTGACCGTAAACAGCGGAAAAGTCACCAAAGAAGACCCGAAAGGAATGGCAACGCACAGCGTTTGGTTGTTTTCAGCGGATAAAGTGACAGGTCCATATAAATTGGTCAATGGTCCTTTGACGCCACAATATAACAATGATTCTACCTTATTTGAAGACGAAGATGGTCAGGTTTATTTATACTGTAGTGGTAACGGGCTTTTCCAAGCTAAAATTGATTTAAAAACAGGAAAATTGACTACACCAATAGAAAAATTTCTTGATAAAAAACAACCCGGCTGGCCGGAATGGATGGTTGGCGGAATAGAAGGACCTTTCGTCATTAAAAAAGAAGGAACTTATTTTATGTTTTTCTCCACCTGGACAAGAGGTTACGAAGTAGGTTTATTAAAATCAAAATCGCCTTTGGGACCTTGGGAATTAGCTTCTCCAGAACCAATTTTTGGAACTCGGAAAAAAGGGTACCGAACCGAAATGGCAAAAGAAAATGGCTACGAAAATCTCTTCTTTACCGATACCGAAGATCCTTATCAGGAAACCGGACACAATGCTCTTTTTATAGGTCCCGATGGAAATCTCTGGAATTCCTGCCATTATTTTATGTACGAAAAAAGACCTTATCCGTACAGTCAGACCTTTCAGCCTTGGGAATTAGGTCCGCAAATGGGAATCGAGCCGGTTCATTACAAAGACGGAATGTTCTACATCACAGGACCAACCTGGACAGAGCAAATCATTAAATATTAAATCAAAAAAAATTAATTATGATAAAGAAAACAGTTTTAAAATATACTTTAAATGTTGGGTTAATGCTTACAGGATTATCGTTGTCTGCCCAAAATCCCATCATTCAGACCAAATTTACAGCTGACCCTGCACCAATGGTCTACAAAGACACCGTTTTTCTGTACACCAGTCACGATGAAGATGATGCTTTCGGATTTAAAATGAAAGACTGGCTGTTGTACACTTCAACCGATATGGTCAACTGGACAGACCACGGCGTTGTGGCTTCATTAAAGGATTTCAAATGGACAGATCCGGAAAACGGAGCGTGGGCGCCTCAAGTCATCGAAAGAAACGGTAAGTTTTATATGTATTGCCCAATGCCCGGACAAAGGGGAATCGGTGTTTTGGTGGCGGACAGTCCGTATGGTCCTTTTAAAGATCCTATTGGAAAACCGTTGGTGAAAAATTCAAGTGATGATATAGATCCGACTGTTCTCATTGACGACGACGGACAGGCTTATTTGTACTGGGGAAATCCTAATTTATGGTACGTAAAGCTGAATAAGGATATGATTTCTGTAGACGGACCAGTCGTAAAAGACCCTTCGATTGCCAAAGTCAAGGGTTCGCCCGACCCGTTTCATTATCAGGAAGGACCTTGGGCGTGGAAACGCAACGGAAATTATTATATGGCGTATGCCTCAACGTGCTGTCCCGAAGGAATCGGTTATGCAATGGGTAAGTCGGCAACCGG
Organism: Chryseobacterium gregarium DSM 19109; assembly: GCF_000430845.1. GTDB lineage: Bacteria > Bacteroidota > Bacteroidia > Flavobacteriales > Weeksellaceae > Chryseobacterium > Chryseobacterium gregarium. Next base: position 164,924 of record NZ_KE387264.1, read on the forward strand.
TCCGTGGGAATTCAAGGGAATGATTATGGATAGTGACAAACGCTCCAACGGAAATCATCCCGGAATCATTGATTACAAAGGAAAATCTTACGTTTTTGGTTTCAATTATAATCTCGGAAAACAAACCATAAGCAAGCATTATGAGCGTCGTTCAATCTGTGTGAGCGAAATGATTTACAATGCCGATGGTACAATTCAAAAATTACCGTTTTGGAATCCTGAAGGCGTAAAAAGAATAGCAACGCTGAATCCTTATGAAAAAGTAGAAGCCGAAACCATCGCCTATAGTGAAGGCTTGAAAACAGAAAAAATGACCGAGTGGGAAAGAAATAATCCGTACGACACGGGCAAAAAAATTACCGACCGTCTAGTGGTTTCGTCTATTAATAATGGCGATTATCTCAAAGTGCAGGGCGTTGATTTTTCAAAAGGAACAAAATTTCTGGAAGTATCAGTCGCTTCAATGAATGGCGGAAGTATAGAAATCCATACAGACGCTGTTGATGGACCACTATTAGGAACTGTACAAGTTACAGGAAAAGCCGAAGGTGACCTCTTTAAAACCATTCAATCTCCGGTAAAAAATATTAAAGGCGTACACGATGTGTATTTCGTATTCAAAGGTAGCAAAGACCTTTTCTACTTTGACTGGTGGAAATTTAGTTCAAATTAAAAGTGATTTGAGTATTAAAAGTAATTAGACATCTCATTTAAATTTCAAAAATGTACAGATTTAAACTCTTTATTTTCAGTCTCCTATTGCTCGGATGTGGTCTGAATGCACAAAATGTAGTTTGGCTTGATGAGCTCGATCTCAGTGTTTCAACGCAAGGTCACGGCAAACCGGGCATCAATACTTCCGTAGCCGGAAAACCATTGACTATTGCCGGAGAAGTTTTCAAAAGAGGTTTCGGAACACACGCCGAAAGTTCTCTATTGATTAAATTAGATGGGAAAGCAAAGACGTTTACGGCATTGGTCGGACTTGATGATGAGATTAAAGAACAAACTCCGGCAGTGGTTTTTGAAATTTACGGAGACAACAAAAAGATTTGGTCCAGTGAATTGATGCATCTTGGCGACAAGGCAAAACCTGTATCGGTTTCATTAGAAGGCATTAATCAGCTGGAATTAGTTATTGCTGATGGCGGAAACGGTCCTTACTATGACCACGCCGATTGGGTCAACGCAAAATTTGAAACGACAGGAGTGAACACCTTAAAAACATTCAATCCAATTTCATCGGAAGAGTATATTTTAACTCCAAAATCTCCTGCAACACCACGAATCAATTCGGCAACAGTTTTCGGCGTGCGTCCCGGTTCTCCATTCCTGTTCAGAATTCCGGTAACAGGAGAAAGACCAATGACATTCTCTGTAAAAGACCTTCCGAAAGGATTAAAATTGGATTCACAAACCGGAATCATCACTGGGAAACTTGATAAAAATGGAATATTTGAAGTCAACTTAATCGCTCAGAATGCAAAAGGAAAAACCTCAAAAAAATTAAAAATAAATTGCGGAGACAGGATTGCCCTCACACCAACAATGGGTTGGAACAGCTGGAATTGTTTCGGACTTGAAGTTTCTGCCGATAAAGTAAAACGTGCCACCAATGCCTTGGTCAAAAGCGGTCTCGCAGACCACGGATGGAGCTACATCAACATTGATGATTCCTGGCAGTACAACCGCGATTCCAAAGACCAGGCAAAAATGCGTGATGAAAAAGGATTTATCATTCCCAACTCAAAATTCCCCGATATGAAAGGTCTTGCCGATTATGTTCACGCTAACGGATTAAAAATGGGGATTTATTCATCGCCTGGTCCGTGGACTTGCGGTGGATGTGTCGGAAGCTACGGCTACGAAAGACAGGATGCAGAAAGCTACACAAAATGGGGAATTGATTACTTGAAATACGACTGGTGCAGTTATGGCGGAGTGATAGACGGTCTGCCGGAAAACGACCCTTTCAAAGTTCCTTCCCTCGCTTTTCAGGGCGGAGGCGACCCGGAAAAAGGAGTAAAGCCTTTCAAAATAATGGGCGATTTGCTTCGTCGCCAACCGAGAGATATTGTCTACAATCTTTGTCAGTACGGAATGGGAGATGTCTGGAAATGGGGCGATAAAGTAAATGCACAGTCTTGGAGGACTACCAATGATATTACTGATACCTGGGCAAGTGTCAAAAACATTGCATTGGCTCAGGACAAAGCCACTCCGTTTGCAAAACCTGGCAATTGGAATGATGCAGATATGCTTGTCGTAGGTGAAGTTGGTTGGGGAAACCCTCATAAAAGCCGTCTGAAACCTGACGAACAGTATTTGCACATAAGCCTTTGGAGCATATTTTCAGCGCCGTTGCTCATTGGTTGTGATTTGGAAAAATTAGATGATTTTACATTAAATCTTTTAACGAATGATGAAGTTATAGCAGTCAATCAGGATGCACTGGGAAAACAAGGGAAGTGTCTGCAAACTATCGGAGAACTGAAAATTTATGTAAAAGAACTGGAAGACGGAAGCAAAGCGGTTGCATTTGCCAATTTCGGAAGGGAAAAATTGAATATTTCTTACAAAGATTTTTCAAAACTTGGAATATCAGGAAAACAAATCATCCGTGATTTATGGAGACAAAAAGATATTGCAAAATTAAATACAACTAACGAAAGCCTACCACTGGATATTCCGGCACACGGTGTGGCTTATTATAAATTTAACGGAATTAAATAATCACATTCTAAAGTATTTTATATGAACTGGAAAACGATCATCTACCTTTTTATTCTGTTTCCTTTAATGGTGAACGGACAAGCCTATATCAATCATACCGTCAATAAAGATGGTATGATGGTGAAACTGTCAGAAGGTTTTTTGAAAATAAACCCGGTTCATAAAAATGCAGTCAGGATACAATGGATAAAAGACTTACCGATAGAAGAGCGTGAGTTTGTTCTTGTGAACAAGCAGGAAATTCCAAAATTTAAATGTTCGGAGAATAAAGATTTTTTAAAGCTTAAATCCGGAAACGTTACCGTTTTGCTTGATAAAAAAAATTCAAGGCTTACTTTTCTTGATAAAAAAGGAAAAGTGTTGCTGTCTGAAGCAATTAATAGTCGAAAATTAACAGACAACACCGTTTCATCCGAACCTTGCTATATTGCAGAACAAGGTTTTGAAACAACACCTGATGAATATCTTTTCGGGTTGGGACAGTTTCAGGATGGTCATTATAATTTAAAAAATATCAGCAGAAAACTGATTCAGGTCAATAGCCAGATTGCTTTGCCTTTCCTGTATTCCTCCAAAGGATATGGGATTTTGTGGCATCAGTACGGCTTATCGTGGTTCAATCTGGCGGATAATAATATATTGCTTGAAAAGGATTCATCTTCCAAAGGAGAAGAAAAAGAAGTGACCACGACCAGCGGAACCGTGAAGGTTTCCCAACAGCAGGCTTCATACAAAGGCAAATTATCCTTAAACAAAGATTCAGAATATACGTTTATGCTGGATTTAGGTGATATGGATAATCGCCATCTTTTGGTGATTGACGGAAAACCGGTGATTGACCAGTCCAATCTATGGCTACCTCCAGCTGTAAGCACAAAAATTAGTTTGAAAGCTGGTGAACATCAGATCCAGGTCGTTTGTAAAGCCACCAACACGCCAACTTTGAAATGGAGCGAAGCGGGCAATCTCACAACTTTCCGCTCTCCAAACAGCAAAGCTTTGGATTATGTTTTTTTTGCAGGCAATGATACCGATGAGGTGATAGAAGCATATCGTGAAATTTCAGGTGAAGTTCCTATGCTTCCGAAATGGGCTTTTGGATATTGGCAGTGCCGTGAACGATACACTTCGGCATCGCATCTTGTTGAGACCGTGAAAGAATTCAGAAAAAGAAAATTGCCGATGGATGTGATTGTCCAGGATTGGCAATATTGGGGAAAATATGGATGGGGTGTTCCTAAATTTGATGAACAGAATTACCCTGATCCGCAACAGTTTATTAAAGAATTACATCAGTTAAATTCAAAATTCTCCGTATCAGTATGGGAAAATTTAGATAAAAAATCGGTCGTTGCAAAAGATTATGAGGGTCTTTACATTCCGGACAGTCCTTGGATTGATATCTATAATCCGAAAACCCAAAACGTTCATTGGAATGCTTTAAATGATAACCTTTTTAAATATGGAGTCGATTCCTGGTGGATGGATGCCACAGAACCGGAAAATGATGCATTGGCGGGGAAAAAAACGTATTTCGGAGCCGGTGAATTTTACAGATTGACTTATCCTTTGTTCGTAAGCCAGGCAGTTTATGAAGGTCAAAGGAAAACAAATCCCGATAAAAGAGTGGTGATATTAACACGGTCAGCCTTTCCGGGTCAGCAACGTTACGGGACTATCAATTGGTCGGGAGACATCGGCTGGGATTGGGATACCTACAAAAGGCAGATTGTTGCCGAACTCAATTATTCTTTGACCGGAATGCCTTATTGGACAACCGATATCGGTGGCTTTTTCCGACCAGGCTCTTCTCAGTATACCGACCCGAAATACCACGATATTTTGATGCGTTGGTTTCAGTGGGGTGTCTTTTGTCCGATTTTCAGAACTCACGGCTATCAATCCGAAACAGAACCTTGGAAATACGGTGATAAAGTGGAAGGAGAAATGCGTGAATTAATCAATCTGCGATATCAGTTGTTGCCATATATCTACAGTCAGTCGTGGGAAGTATCTCACAATAATTCTACGATAATGCGTCCGATGGTGATGGATTTCAAAGATGATTCGGAGGCTCTGAAACAGGCTTATCAGTATATGTTCGGGAAGTCTATATTGGTTGCTCCTGTTACAATGCCGGAAGCAAAAGATTGGAAAGTATATCTTCCGAATGGAACTTCCTGGTATGACTTCTGGACGGATAAAAGCTATGACGGCGGACAAAATATAACCGCTGATGCTTCAAAAAACAAAATCCCTTTGTTTACTAAATCAGGTTCTATCATCCCTTCCGGACCGATAATGCAATATTCTTCCGAAAAATCAAATGAAACAATGACGATTAAAGTTTATTCAGGCAAAAACGGTTTTTTTGAACTTTATGAAGATGAAGGCGATAACTACAATTACGAAAAAGGAAATTACAGCATAATTCCATTTACCTGGAACGAAAAAAACAAAACTTTGAAGATTGGCTCACGTCAGGGAACTTTTGAAGGAATCACAGAAAAAAGAACTTTCAACATCAGTGTAATTGGATTGAATGGTAAAACAATAAACAAGACGGTTTTGTATGAAGGTAGTGCTGTAAAGTCAGAATTTTAATGAAAATAAATCTAACTATGAAAAAAATAAAAATAATAACCAGTTTGGTTTTATGCAGTTTAAGTGCATCGATATTTGCTCAGAATCCGGTGATCCAGACCCATTTTTCACCAGATCCGGCGCCAATGGTGTACAAAGATAAAATGTATGTCTACACAGGTGACGACATTCCGGGGTTTGATTTTTATTATATGACAAAATGGAGGGTACATTCATCTGAAGATATGGTCAACTGGACAGATCACGGTGTTCCTATTTCCCTAGAGTCTTTCAGTTGGGCTCGTGACCGCGCCTGGGCATCACAATGTATACAGCGAAACGGCAAATTTTATTGGTACATCTGTGCTCAAACCGTTAATAATGATATGGCAATCGGAGTTGCTGTTTCGGATAGTCCAACAGGACCATTTAAAGATGCGCTTGGAAAACCGCTGATTACAACGGGAAGCTGGGACAATATCGATCCGACGACTTTTATAGATGATGACGGGCAAGCCTATCTCTATTGGGGTAATGGCCATCTTTTTTATGTGAAACTTAATAAAGATATGGTTTCTTACGCAGGAAAAATTACTGAAATTCCGCAGTCGGTGGATTCATTTGGTGGACTCAGAAGACCCGGAAAAAGTGATGAGGTTTTGCAAAAGCAAGAGAAATTTGAAGATGTTTTCGTGGAAGGACCTTGGTTTTATAAGCGTAATAAACAATATTATATGATGTATGCCGGAATGACGGGACGTACAGAATGTCTTTCTTACGCCACGAGCTCATCACCAATAGGTCCCTGGAAGTATCAGGGCAAAATAATGACCGACCAGCCGACCAACAGCTTCACCAACCACGGCGGAATCATTGATTTCAAAGGGAAATCCTATCTGTTCTATCACACCGGATTATTGCCGGGTGCGGGAAGTTATGGAAGGTCGACTGCGATTGAAGAATTCAAATATAATTCAGATGGTAGCATTCCGAAAATCACAATGACCAAAGAAGGCATTAACCCTGTGGCAACCGTAAATCCTTACAAAAGAAACGAAGCAGAAATGATGGCTTGGTCCGAGAAATGCAAAACTACCGAAAATAAGAAAACCGGAGTGTATGTAACTGAAACCCGAGTGAATGGATTCATTAAAGTCCGTTCCGTAGATTTCGGAAATCAGGGAGCTTCTGCGTTTTCAGCATCAATAGCTTCCGGGATTGATGGCGGAATTCTGGAAGTGCATTTGGACAGTGTCACGGGAATAAAATTAGCACAAATTGACGTACCGAGAACAGGAGGATGGGACGACTGGAAAACGTTAACTGCACAGATTTCAGAATCCGTTTCAGGCGTTCACGATGTGTATTTTGTCTTTCAGGGAAAAAATATCACAGCGGGTCGGGAGCTTTTTAATTTTGATTATTGGAGCTTTCAGAAGAAGTAATGTTGAATATTAATTAATTTTAAAATGAAAATCAATACCATAAAATCTATATTGAGTGCTCTGTTTCTCGGAGTGGTAGGAAATTTGTCTGCACAGAATCCCATCATTCAGACTGCATTTACAGCCGATCCGGCTCCAATGGTTTTCAATGATCGTTTGTATGTGTACACGAGTCACGATGAAGACGATTCTACGTGGTTTACGATGAACGACTGGAAACTGTTTTCCACCAATGATATGGTCAATTGGACAGATCACGGTGTTGTTTTATCGTATAAAGATTTTGATTGGGCAAAACGTGATGCCTGGGCATCGCAATGTATCGAAAGAAACGGCAAATTCTTTATGTATGTACCGATGATTTCTAAAACCAATAACAAAGGAGCGATTGGTGTTGCGGTTGCCGACAGTCCGTTTGGTCCGTTTCACGACCCGTTGGGAAAACCGCTTGTTCAGAGCGAATGGGGAGATATCGACCCGACGGTTTTTATAGACGATGACGGTCAGGCACATCTGTATTGGGGAAATCCAAAACTTAAATATGTAAAGCTGAATGAAGATATGATTTCTTATTCCGGCGATATTGTTGAGGTTCCGATGACCGAAGAATCTTTCGGAAAAAGAGAAGGAAATCCGGAAAGACCAACGAAATATGAAGAAGGTCCGTGGCTGTACAAACGCAAAAATTTATATTATCTCTTTTGGCCCGGCGGTGCACTTCCAGAGTTTATAGGTTACTCCACCAGCAAAAATCCGCAAGGTCCTTGGAAATACGGCGGAATCATAATGCCTGCCGAGGGAAAATCTTTTACCAATCATCCCGGAGTGATTGATTTCAGAGGGAAAACCTATTTTTTCTATCACAACGGTGCTTTGCCAGGCGGAAGTGGATTCACAAGGTCGGTCAGTGTGCAGGAATTAGAATTTAATAAAGACGGTTCTATTTCACCTTTCAAAATGACCAATGGTATTACGAAAGCTATTGCAACCGTTAATCCTTACGCATTCAATCAGGCGGAGATGATTTCGTGGTCGGAAAATGTAAAATCTTATCAGAATAAAGTCGCAGGAGTTTTCATTAAAGCAAAGAAAAATGGAGCTTACACAAGCGTAAAAAATATTGATTTTGGGAAAGATGGCGCAACAACTTTTTCTGCAAGAGTCGGAACCACGCATAACAGCGGAGTAACAATGGACGTTCGTTTAGACAGTTTCGATGGACCGATTGCAGGAACTGTAAAAGTCCCGATGACTGGCGGAGACGACCGATATGAAACCGTTAAAATTAATGTATCCAACAAAATTACAGGTATTCATAATCTTTATTTCGTGTTCAATGGCAAAGCGGAAAAAGACATTATGTTTTTCGATTATTGGATGTTTTCAAAATAAATTAGAATGAAAAAAATTATGCTCCTATTTTTTGTATTAATAAGCTTCTGTTTTTTATCGGAAATTAAAGCGCAGGTTGCCGAAATTTCAAGTCCAGACGGAAAACTGAAACTGAATGTATTTTCAGAAGAAGGAAAAGCATTGTATTCCGTGACTTTTCAGGGGAAAATAATGTTGGAAAAATCTCCTTTGGGTTTAATCACCAATGAATCAGATTTCTCTAAAAATTTAAAATTCATCAACAGCAAAAAAGATTTGGTTTTCAAAAGATACAGTAACGAAAAAATCAAAAAATCTGAAGTTGAGTACAAAGCCAATACGCTGACTGTCAATTTTACCAATGCAGACCAACATAATATCGGAATTGAGTTTCAGGTAAGTGACAATAATATTGCATTCCGATACGATATTCTGCCAATGAAAGACCGTTTTAGTTGTGTGATTCTATCGGAAGTAACAGGGTTTAAATTTCCGTCACAAACAACCACTTTTTTGTCACCAATGATGAAGCCTATGACCGGTTTTGCCCGAACAGCACCAAGCTACGAAAGTGGTTACAAAGCCGATGCAGAATTAGGAACAAAAGCAGATTATGGTTACGTTTTTCCGGGACTTTTTCATATCGGAAACGACGGGTGGATTTTACTTTCGGAAACGGGAGTCAACAGTTTGTATTGTGCTTCTCATCTTGACACCACTTCAGAAAAAAATCTTTACCAAGTTGCTTATCCCAATATGGCTGAAAACAATGGTTTCGGAAGTTCGGGAGCATCACTTTCTCTTCCAGGAAAAACACCTTGGAGAACGATTACAATCGGAGAATCTTTAAAACCAATCGTTGAAACTACCATTCCTTTTGATGTTGTAGAAACACTTTACGAGCCTTCGCAGAAATATCAATTTGGAAAATCTACCTGGAGCTGGATTCTATGGCAGGATAACAGTATGAATTATGATGATCAAACTCTCTTTATTGATTTGGCATCAAAACTCGGTTATGAATTCATTTTGATTGATGCTCTTTGGGATAAAAATATCGGCAAAGAAAGAATGAAAGAACTCATCCAATACGCAAAATCTAAAAATGTTGGGGTAATGCTTTGGTACAATTCAAACGGAACCGCCAATGATGCACCGATGGGACCGAGAAATAAAATGAGTTCTTCCATCGAAAGAAAAAAAGAGATGAAATGGCTGAAACAAATCGGTGTAAAAGGTTTGAAAGTCGATTTTTTCGGAGGAGACAAACAAGAAACAATGCGTCTGTACGAAGATATTTTGTCGGATGCCAATGATTTTGGTTTGATGATTATTTTCCACGGAGCTACTTTGCCGAGAGGCTGGGAAGTAATGTATCCGAACTATGCAGGAAGCGAAGCTGTTCTTGCCTCAGAAATGCTTTACTTTTCGGAAGATGTCCGCAAACAGGAAGCATTTTTTGCCACTTTACATCCGTTCATTCGAAATACGGTCGGAAGTATGGAGTTTGGCGGAACTTTTCTCAATAAATTTTTAACCAAATCAAACAAAGACAAAAATAAAAGACTAACCACCGACGGTTTCCAACTGGCGACAGCCGTTCTGTTTCAGAATCCGGTTCAGATGTTTGGGGTAATGCCGAATAACCTGACCGATGCTCCAAAATTTCAATTGGATTTTATGAAAGAAGTTCCCACACTTTGGGACGAGACGGTTTTCATCGACGGCTATCCCGGGAAATATTCGGTCATTGCGAGAAGACATCAGGACAAATGGTACATCGCAGGTGTGAATGCGGAAAAAATTGCTAAAAAACTTAAACTTAATCTTCCGATGCTGATAGGCAAAAATGTTGAACTAATCAATGATGATAAAGCCGGAAACACTTTTACAAAAACAGTTTCCATCAATAAAAAAGGAACATACGATATTGAAATCCAGCCGAATGGTGGTTTTGTGTTGAAGAATTAAGACAAGAATGATTTGGGCAGCTTAATCCGTCTTCCACTCCCGCTTTTTTGCTCGTCGTTCCTCCTCACAAAAAGAGCTCCGTTCAAGCCGGGCTGCTAGAGATTCAACACAATAAGACCCGAAGGGTTCAATATGAATAGCCGTAGTGAAATCGAGGAACGAGATTCGGCGAAGCCTATGGAACAAAAAAACTACAAAAAACGAACCTTGAAAGGGTTCAATTAATTATAAAGCCAAATAATCAAAATAAAATATAGATTATGAAAAGATTACCGAAACTACTCCTTGCCATATTACTGTTTGGTGCTTGTTTAAATTTACAGGCAACAGAACCGTTTATCACAACAAAAAAAAGCGATGATGCTATTCTCCTGAAAGATAAATCGGTCAAGATTTCATTATTTACAAATAATAACATCGATGCAGGAATATTAAGAGCCGTAAAAAACCTGCAGTCCGATTTTCAGAAAGTAACAAGTGAGCAACCAACTATTTTGAATCAGATTTCAGGAATGAATTCTCCTTTGATTATCATCGGAACGGTCGGAACAAAATCTATTATTGATGATTTAATCAGACAAAAAAAGATTGACGGAAAATCTTTAACCGGAAAAAGGGAAAAATACATCATCCAGAATATCAGCAATCCGTTTCCCGGAGTTTCCGAAGCAATTGTCATTGCAGGAAGCGACAAAAGAGGAACCATTTACGGAATTTATGAAGTATCTCAGCAGATTGGCGTTTCACCCTGGTATTTTTGGGCAGATGTTCCGGTAGTAAAGAAAGAAAATTTATATTTCAAAAAAGGAATTTATACCGATGGTGAACCAGCTGTAGAATACCGCGGAATTTTCTTGAATGATGAAGAGCCTTCGCTAGGTGGTTGGGCAAGAGCAACTTTCGGTGGCATCAATTCTAAATTTTATGAAAAGGTTTTTGAGCTGCTTCTTCGTTCCAAAGCCAATTATCTCTGGCCTGCAATGTGGGGAAAAGCGTTTTATGACGACGATGCTTTGAGCGGACCATTAGCCAATGAAATGGGTATCATAATGGGAACTTCACACCACGAGCCGATGGCGCAGGCACAAACGGACTGGCACAGATACATCAAAAAAAATAACCTTCCGAACGTCTGGGATTATTCTAAAAATGCTAAAGTTTTGCAGGATTTCTGGAAAGCGGGAATTGTTAGAAGCCAAAACTGGGAAAAACTCGTGACTGTAGGAATGCGTGGCGACGGTGACGAAGCGATGGGAGATGGAACTAATATTTCTCTACTTGAAAACATTGTAAAAGACCAGCGTAAAATCATTCAGAATGTTACAGGTAAAAATCCGAACAAAACGCCTCAGGTTTGGGCTTTGTATAAAGAAGTTCAGGATTATTACGACAAAGGAATGCGCGTTCCGGATGATGTAATTTTATTGTTTTGTGATGACAACTGGGGAAATGTTAGAAAACTTCCGGACCCTTCAAAACCTTTGCACAAAGGCGGTTACGGAATGTATTATCATTTCGATTATGTAGGCGGACCAAGAAATTCAAAATGGATTAACATCAATCCTATACAACGGGTTTGGGAACAAATGAATCTTTCTTATGAGCATAAAGTTGATAAAGTTTGGGTCGTTAATGTGGGTGATTTAAAACCGATGGAATTTCCAATCAGTTTTTTCTTAGAAATGGCTTGGAATCCGAAACAATTCAATTCTAAAAATCTTTTGGAATACACCGAAAAATGGTCTGCCCAACAGTTTGGCGAAAAGCATTCAAAGGAAATTGCCAGAATGATTAATCTTTACGCAAAATACAACCGCAGAGTTACACCGGAAACGCTTGACAGCAAAACATTCAGTCTGGAAAATTATAATGAATTTGAAACGGTTTTGAATGATTACCGAGTTCTAGCGGTGGATGCGTTACGTTTAAAAGACCAGATTCCGGCAGAATATCAGGATGCCTATTATCAGTTGGTTCTTTATCCGATTGATGCCTGCAGTAATTTATATGAAATGTATTATGCTGTTGCCAAAAACAAAGAATTGGCGGCTAGAAATGATATTCAGGCTAATTTCTATGCTGATAAAGTGAAAGAATGCTTCGAACGAAATGCTTATCTCGACAATAAATATAACAATGAAATTGCTGGCGGAAAATGGACGCATATGATGGACCAGATGAAGATAGGATACAAAGCCTGGTTTGACGGAAAAGTAAATATAATGCCTGAAGTAACTTATGTTTCGGAAACAAATGTTCCCAAAGAAAAAGTATTTCAGGAGAAAAATGGTTATGTTTCAATTGAAGCGGAAAATTTTGCAAGAATGAATAATTCTGACCGAATCCATTGGGAAGTGATTCCTGATTTCGGGAAAACAAAATCCGGAATTAGCACATTTCCACAGAATGCTTATCCGAAAGCTGATGAAAATATTTATCTGGAATACGATATAAATTTCGAATCCAAAGGCGAATTTGAAGTTCAGCTTTTACTTGCGCCGACTTTAAATTATAATCACAACAAAGGATTGCGCTATGAAATTTCTTTTGATGGCGGAACATCTCAAACTGTAAACTTTAATGGTCATTACAAAGGTGAATTAGGAAAATGGCAGTCGGAACACATCATTAAATCAATTACAAAACACCAAATTTCGCAACCGGGGAAACATACGCTTCGTTTCAGAGTTTTAGAACCGGGAATTGTTTTGGAGAAGATTTTAATCAACACAGGCGGACTTAAGTCAAGTTACTTGGGAGCGCCGGAAAGCGATTATTCAGGAAAATAATGAAGATGGTCATTGTTTAAAATTGATGATTGAAAGGTGGAATGAAGCAGACAAATTTTCAAAGGAAAGCCTTTAGAATATTAATTAATTATAACCTTTAAATCTATTCATTAGACCTATTTTATATCACAATTAAACAACTTATTACTATGAAAAAAATCTTCAAGTTTATACTTGTAATGATTACAGGTATTGCAATGTCAGTACAGCTGAATGCACAAAACGTGCAGGCAAAAGTAAAAATCGATAAGAATATTTCTTATCAGAAAATAACAGGTTTTGGCGGTTTTGTCTGCAGTCCGCAATTCGGATACAACCATATGACGACCACAGAAATCCAAAAACTTTGGGGCGCAGGCAGTGAAGGTGGGTATAATATTATGCGTCTCTATATTCCCGAACAAAGCAGCAATTGGAGTGCGGCTTTGGCAACGGCTCAGTTGGCAAAATCTATGGGACTTACCATATTCGCCAGTCCGTGGACCATGCCTGCAGACTGGAAAACCAATAACCACGTAAACGCAGTATATACTGATGCAAACGGCGTACAGCAAATCGGTTATCTCAAGCCGGAAAAATATCAGGATTATGCTCTTTATCTTAATAGTTTTGTCACCTATCTGCAAAACAACGGTGTTGCTCTTGATTACATATCCATACAGAACGAGCCTGATGAAATGGCACAGTATCAGGGATGTATCTGGACACCGACGCAAATTGCAACTTTTGTTAAAAACTACGGTCAGCTTATCAACTGCAAGGTAATTGCGCCGGAAAGTGTTGGTTTTACGGATAATTTTGCCAATGCGTTCTTAGATCCTGCGGTAATGGCGAATTTTGAGGTGTACGGAGGGCATCAGTACGGCTCGATGCAGTCTGTTTACAAGCAGTTTCAGAATTATAATAAAGAAATATGGCAGACAGAATATCTGATCAACTGGAATTCTTCAAGCAGCCAGACTCCGAGAGATTTTTTATGGAATACCGATGGCTTCACGTTCGCAAAAAGCGTCAATAATGCATTGCTTGGAAATGTAAATGCGTGGATTCATTACGCCTCAAAAAGATATTACGGTCTGATGGGAGACGGCACATACGGAACAGTTGCCGGAGACATGACCAAAAGAGGATATATTTTATCCCAATATGCTAAAAATACCACGGGTAAAACCAGGATTGACGCAAAATGGGAAACCTCAAGCGGAACTTTGGAAGGTTCGTCTTATATCTCGCTGGACGGCAATCAGATTACCCTTGTTGTTATTAATTCTTCCTCCAACACCTATGATCTTAAAGTTGATTTGCCATTTTTTACAACTTCAGGAGTACAAACAACTACTTCACAAGCTGTGAATATGACTTCATCACCTTTCTCTTTCAGTACTGCGAGTTTCCGTCCGACAGTTCAGGTGAGCCCTTCCAGTGTAATGACTTTTGTTTTTAATAAAAGTGGCGACAGACCGGTATCATTAATGACAGGCGGTGATGTTCATTATAATAAAATTGAAACTCAGATGCCTACTAATTCTGCGTTTGGTGTTAATTATCAGCTTAGCGGAAAAACGGTTACATTCTACAATTCTACCCCGTTGATAAGCTCAAACACAGATGCGAACAGCGGATATTTGAATCTGGATGACCGTTACAATAAGTTAATTTTTAATGTATTAAGCTATACAACAAGCAACTTGCCGACTTCATCAAATACAACATTGTATTATGTTGATAACAGCGGAACAATAAGATCTCATAATTATGGTAGTGTAGCATTTCCTGCACCTGGATCAGGGAGTTTTAATCTTGTTTTTGATATTTCCAGATCAGTTCTTCCGTATGGCTGCAAAGGAATCATAGGACTTAGAAGCGGAAATTACAGTTCCATTCTTACCCTGACTTTGGGTGATGTCTATTTCAATGTAGGCAATGAAAGAACTTCAAAATTTGCATCAGCATACTCGCTTACAGACAGCAATCTTATGGATGCCTTAGAAAATGAATATTATACATCTGTTGATTTCAAAGATGTTACAGGAAACACATCGGCAGATACTTGGAACAATGCTTCTGCCAATCTTAACAGTGTTTTTTATGTTAACGGAAGTGTCAGCAATAATAATGTAAATGTAGTTTCAGGCAATTCTTGCCAGAACCTTACGCTTTCAGATTTGGGTAAAGACTTTCAGGTTCCGTTCGGTTTTACAGCAAATTCTGCCACGTATACAAGAACTTTTAATGGGTATGGGATCGTTCTTTTACCTTTTCAGTCAGCCATTCCTTCGGGAGTTACGGCATACATGATGCAGCCGGGTTCGGGAAGTGTGGTTTGTACGCAGATTTCCAATGGGGTAATTCCTGCCAATATTCCTGTATTGATTAACGCTACAGGAAGTAAAACATTCACAGGATCAGGTGCTGTATCTACACCAAAAGCAATTACGGTCAATCAGATAAACGGTGTTTATCAATCTATAAAAGTGGCTGCAGGAGGCTATGTTTTGAAAACAGAAAGCGGAGTTACAGGATTTTATAAAGTAACAGCGGGCAACGAGCCTGTAATCAGTTCATTTCAGGGATATCTTACTGAAGATAATACTTATACTAATAATTTTCTTCCTTTGAATTTTGGTACGCTTGGAGTTGAGAATTTAATAACAGCAAAAGACGATATTATTCTATATCCAAACCCGGCTAAAAACGAAATTTTTGTTGATTGGAAGTCATCTGATGCAACTTATTCTATCATTGATGCAAAAGGAAGTACAGTTTCCTACAAAGCGAAACTGACCAACGGCAAAAACAGAATTGATGTTTCAAAACTTCCTTCCGGAGTATATTTTATTGAAATATCAGGTTCAGGGAAAAATATAACAAGCAAATTTATAAAGCAATAACCTTTAATCATATTTTTTCAAATTAATTTTTTTACAAGGTCATCGGGTTATTCCGGTGACTTTTTCTTTTACTACTATTTATAAATTAAGTGTAATATATACATTTATTCAAAATAGAATCTTATATTTGTCTTTATCACACTGCAAAGGAATATCCGGTGATAATATTCAATATTTATTAATAAAAAACTGCTTTAAAATCAATCATATGAACAAAATTTTATTAACCATATCAGTATTTGTTAGTACTTTCAGTTTTGCTCAGAATTACAAATATCCGTTTCGAAATCCCAATCTTCCTGTCGAGCAGAGAATTGAAAATCTTCTTGGATTATTAACCGTTGATGAAAAAATCGGGATGATGATGGATAATTCCAAAGCAGTTCCAAGACTTGAAATTCCCGCTTACGGATGGTGGAACGAGGCGCTTCACGGTGTTGCAAGAGCTGGAACAGCGACTGTTTTTCCGCAAGCCATTGGTTTGGCAGCAACCTGGGACGTTCCGGAACATCTCAAAACTTTTGAAATGATTTCTGACGAAGCCCGTGCGAAATACAATAAATCTTTTGATGAAGCCAGTAAAACCGGACGTTACGAAGGTCTTACATTCTGGACTCCGAACATCAATATTTTCAGAGATCCGAGATGGGGAAGAGGTCAGGAAACTTACGGAGAAGATCCATATCTTACTTCTGTTTTGGGTGTTGCTGCGGTAAAAGGATTGCAGGGAAACGACCCTAAATATTTTAAAACCCACGCTTGCGCCAAACATTTCGCTGTTCACAGTGGTCCGGAATGGAACCGACATTCCTACAATGCCGAAATTTCCAAAAGAGATCTGTATGAAACCTATCTTCCGGCTTTCAAAGCACTTGTTTTAGAAGGAAATGTAAGAGAGGTGATGTGCGCTTACAACGCTTTCGACGGACAACCTTGTTGTGCCAATAATACTTTACTTAATGAAATTCTCCGTGGTAAATGGAAGTATGACGGAATGGTCGTTTCAGACTGTTGGGCTTTGGCAGATTTCTATCAGGAAAAATACCACGGAACGCATCCCGACGAAAAAAGTGCAGCAGCAGATGCTCTAAAACATTCCACAGATTTGGAATGTGGAGATACATATAACAATCTTAATAAATCTCTTGCCAGCGGATTAATCACCGAAAAAGACCTCGATATTTCAATGCGCAGAATCCTGAAAGGCTGGTTTGAACTGGGAATGCTTGATCCGAAATCTTCCGTTCACTGGAACAATATTCCTTATTCTACTGTAGATTCTAAAGAACACAAGGAACAGGCTTTGAAAATGGCTCAAAAATCTATCGTGCTGATGAAAAATGAGAAAAATGTTCTGCCTTTAAATAAAAATATAAAAAAAATAGCGGTTGTAGGTCCCAATGCCGATGACGTAATTATGCAGTTGGGAAATTACAACGGAACACCTTCTTCAACTGTAACGATTTTAGACGGAATCAAAGCCAAATTTCCGAATGCAGAAATCATTTACGAAAAAGGAAGTGAAGTGGCAGACCCGTCTTCCAGAGCTTCTCTTTACCAGAATTTTCTAAGCCAGAAAAACGGAGAAAAAGGAATGAAGGTTGAGTTTTTCAACAATAACGAATTCAAAGAAAAACCGATCAATACTTCGGTTAATAAAACAGGAATTACCTACAACAGTTTTGGCGGGACACAGCTTGCACCAGGAGTCGCCAGAGAAAATACTTCAGCAAGAATTTCCGGGATTTTTAAAAGCAGTTATTCGGGCGAAGTCATATTTTCTGCCGCAACATCAGACATCTACACACTTTTTGTTGATAGTAAAGAAATCGCTACAAGAAAAGGTCCGGATGCAAGACATCCTTCGGAATTCCCCGTGAAAATGGAGAAAGGAAAAGAATATCAGATAGAATTGCGCCACAGTCAAAAAGGAAAATATGTAAGCATTGCCTTTGAAGTATACAGAAAAGACCCGGTAAATTTCGCTTCAGTAAAAGATAAAGTGAAAGATGCAGATGTGATTGTCTTCGCAGGCGGACTTTCTCCAAGTCTGGAAGGTGAAGAAATGCAGGTAAGTGCAGAAGGTTTCAAAGGTGGTGATAAAACTTCAATAGAACTTCCGAAAGTTCAGCGTGAACTGTTGGCAGAATTAAGAAAAACAGGAAAACCTGTTGTTTTTGTACTCTGTACGGGAAGTGCGCTTGGTTTGCAGCAGGATGAAAAAAATTATGACGTGTTGCTGAATGCCTGGTACGGAGGACAATCCAGCGGAACTGCCGTTGCCGATGTTCTGGCGGGAGATTACAATCCTTCTGGAAGATTGCCGATTACTTTTTACAAAAATCTTGAGCAATTGGATAATGCACTTTCGACCACAAGCAAGCATCAGGGTTTTGAGAATTATGATATGAAAGGAAGAACCTATCGTTATATGACCGAAGATCCTTTATATGCATTTGGTCACGGTTTGAGCTACTCAAAATTTACTTATGGCAATGCAAAATTGAGCAAAAACAGCATCAATTCTAATGAGAATATTACGATAATCATTCCTGTTACCAATACTTCAGAAAGAGACGGCGAAGAAGTTGTGCAGGTGTATGTGAAAAGAAATAACGATGCTTTGGCTCCTGTAAAAACATTAAGGGCCTTTGAAAAAGTTTTAATTAAAGCAAAAGAAACAAAAAATATTCAATTGACTATTTCAGAAGATTCGTTCAAATTTTATGATGAAAAAGCTGATGATTTGGTTTCAAAATCAGGAGATTATACCATTTTCTACGGCGGGACTTCTGATAATGCAGGATTAAAAAGCATCCAGTTGAAGGTGAAATAAACTATTCTCAATTTAGGAAACCTATAAGGTTTATCAATAAACAGAATAATCACACTGAACGTAGTCGAAGTATCTATTTTGGATTAATCCCAAAAATAAATTATCAATGAAAACAAAAAATAAAATCTTCACCCTACTTCTTTCAAGTTGCGCTGCGTTTTCAACTGCGCAAACCTCAAAGTTTACTTTTGATTTGGATGGAAGTCCTACCAACATCAAAATCCAGCCAACGATGTACGGGATTTTCTTTGAAGACATCAATTTTGCAGCCGATGGTGGAATTTATGCTGAATTAATCAAGAACCGAAGCTTTGAATTTGATGAGCCTTTAACGGGTTGGAAACAGCAAAATACAAAGACGCTTTCTCCGAATTTGAATTCCGGTTTTCTGACCATTTATTCAGATAATTCTAAAACCAATAAAAACTACGCAAGAATAACTATTCAGAATGATAAAAATTATCTTTTGGAGAATGAAGGTTTCCGAGGAATCGGGCTTCATCAAAATTCCAGATATGATTTCAGTTTCGATTTAGAAAATGTATCAGGAAACATTTCTGCACTCAACGCGAGTCTGATTGATGAAAACGGAAAGATAATTTCGACAGTTCCTATTCTCATTAAAGGAAAAGGATGGCAAAAATATACTGCCGTTTTTTCTCCATCAAGAACGGTTGAAAAAGCAAGACTGCAAATCACTTTTACCGGAAAAGGCGTAGTAAATATGGATATGATTTCCCTCTTTCCACAAGATACTTGGAAAGGAAGAAAGGGTGGTTTACGTAAAGATTTAGTTCAAAAATTATACGATTTGCAACCCGGATTTTTACGTTTTCCCGGAGGTTGTATCGTTGAAGGCAGAACGCTTGCCGAAAGATATCAATGGAAAAAAACATTGGGAAATGTTGCCGACAGAGAATATCTCATCAACAAATGGAGTTCAGGTTTTGCACATCGTCTCACTCCCGATTATTACCAGTCGTTCGGTTTAGGTTTTTACGAATATTTCCAGCTTTCCGAAGATTTGGGAGCAGAGCCGTTACCGATTCTAAGTTGCGGAATGGCGTGTCAGTTCAACACAGCCGAATTGGTACATTTGGAAGAATTAAATCCTTACGTTCAGGATGCTTTGGATTTAATCGAATTTGCCAACGGAGATGCTAATACTAAATGGGGAAAAATCCGTGCTGAAATGGGACATCCGCAACCATTCAATATGAAATATATCGGCGTTGGAAACGAACAATGGGGAGAAGATTACATCGAGCGTTATAAAATTTTCGAAAAAGCCATTCACACCAAATATCCCGATATCAAAATCATTTCAGGAAGCGGACCGTCGCCGGACGGAGAATTTTTCGATTACGGCTGGAAAGAACTCAAAAAACTCAATGCACAGATTGTCGATGAGCATTATTACAATTCGCCCGAATGGTTTACAAAAAATGCCGGAAGATATGATGCTTACGACCGTTCCGGACCCAAAGTTTTTGCCGGAGAATACGCTGCTCAGTCGGTCGGTGTAGTAAAACCGGATAATAAAAACAACTGGCAGACCGCCCTTTCGGAAGCCGCTTTTATGACCGGGCTTGAAAGAAATGCAGACTTGGTCACGATGACTTCTTACGCTCCGCTTTTTGCCCACGCAGACGGTTGGCAATGGACGCCGGATTTAATTTGGTTTAATAATTTGCAGTCTTACGCAACGCCAAATTATTACGTTCAAAAATTGTTTTCCAATAATAAAGGAACTGATTTAATTAAAATTTCTGAAAACGGAAATGCTGTAAAAGGACAAAATCAACTTTTCGCATCCGCAGTGAAAGACATTAAAAATAATGAATTGATTATCAAAATTGTCAATACAGATTCTCGTGAAAAATCAATTGAAATCAATCCAAAAAACATCAAATTAGGAAGCAAGTTGACCAAAACAACCTTGACAGCTTCACAACTTTCTGCAGAAAATAATTTCCAAACAGAAAATATAAAACCTCTTGAAGGGAATTCTTTGATAAAAAAAGGGAAGTTTTCTGTTCAAATCCCACCTAATTCTTTGGTTGTTTTAAAGGTAAAATAGCCCTTTAAATACCACCAATAAAAGAAAAAATAAAATTAAGTGTAATATTTACATTTATTTAAAATAATAATTTATATTTGTTTTATTCTCTCAATAAGAGAAATGTAAACATTTATTAAAATTTAATTCATCGCAAAAATGAAGAAATATGTTATCGGATTAGATTATGGAACAGATTCCGTACGTGCGGTACTGATTGATACAGAAAATGGAGCTGAACTCGCCACATCCGTGAGCTATTACCAAAGATGGAAAGAAGGAAAATTCTGTCAGCCGGAACAAAATCAATTTCGTCAGCATCCTTTAGACCATATCGAAGGCTTGGAAAAAACAATTTCAGATGTTGTCAAAGAGAGTGGAGTAGCACCCGAAAGTATTGTCAGCATTTGTATTGATACTACTGGTTCATCACCGCTTCCGGTAAATAAGGATGGAATTGCGTTGTCTCTAACTCATGGTTTCGAACAAAACCCAAATGCAATGATGGTGTTATGGAAAGATCATACCTCTATCGACGAGGCAGAAGAAATCAACCATTTGGCAAGAAACTGGGGTGGTGAAGATTACACCAAATTTGAAGGCGGAATTTACTCCTCCGAATGGTTTTGGGCAAAAATCCTTCATATCAACAGAGTTGATGAAAATGTAAAAAATGTGGCTTACAGCTGGATGGAGCATTGCGATTATATTACGTTTCTCCTTTCCGATAATCAGGATTTGGAAACCTTTAAAAGAAGCCGTTGTGCAGCGGGTCACAAAGCAATGTGGCACGAGTCGTGGGACGGACTTCCATCTAAGGATTTCCTTGGTCAGTTAGATCCGTCTTTAGCCGAACTTCGCGACAGATTATACGATAAAACCTACACTTCTGATGAGGTTGCAGGAAATTTAAATCAGGAATGGGCAGCAAAATTAGGATTGACAACCAACACTGTGATTGCAGTAGGAACGTTCGATGCCCATTCCGGAGCAGTCGGTGCAAAAGTCGAGGAAAATACACTCATCCGAATTATGGGAACTTCCACCTGCGATATTATGGTCGCACCCAATGAAATTATCGGAGACAAAACTGTGAAAGGAATCTGCGGACAAGTAGATGGTTCGGTCATTCCGGGATTGATCGGTCTGGAGGCTGGTCAGTCGGCGTTCGGTGATTTACTGGCTTGGTACAAAGATATTTTGATGTGGCCAACCCAAAACATTTTAATGAATTCTACTTTCATCGATGATAATCAAAAACAACAATTAAAGGAAGAAATAGAGAACAATCTTATCCGAAATCTGACTTTGGAAGCTGAAAAAATCCCTCTTTCCGAAGCCGTTCCTATTGCATTGGATTGGGTGAACGGAAGGAGAACTCCCGATGCGAATCAGGAACTGAAAGCTGCTATCAGTAATCTTTCGCTCGGTACAAAAGCCCCACATATTTTCAAAGCTTTGGTGAATGCCATTTGCTTCGGTTCCAAAAAAATCGTTGACCGTTTTGAAGAGGAAGGCGTGAAAATAGAAAAAGTAATTGGAATTGGTGGTGTTGCCAGAAAATCTCCGTTCATTATGCAGACGTTGGCAAATGTTCTCAATATGCCGATTGTTGTAGCAGCATCCGATCAGGCTCCGGCTTTGGGAGCAGCAATTTATGCTGCAGTTGCTGCAGGAATTTATCCCAACGTTCAGAAAGCAAGCAAAAAAATGGGTTCTGATTTTGAAGCTGAATATTTTCCGCAGGCAGAATATGTAGAAAAATATGCGGAATTAATGAGTCAATATCAGATTCTCGCTGACTTTACCGAGAACAATATCAAGTCAAAGAAGAAGTTGATCGTTGGCAGTTTATAGTTGATAGAAATCACATTCAATTTTAAAATAACAACTAATAACCAAAATTTTTATGGCAACTTTATCCGCCCTCCGTTCCCGCTTTTTTGTTCCGCTTTGCTACACAAAAAGAGCTCCACTCAGGTCGGGCTGCGAGTGATTCAATGCTGAAACTAAATCAATAACGAGCTGAAGCCTGAAATAAGTAAACTGTAATCTTTAAATTATTTAATCTTTCAATCATTTAATAAAACTAAAATGAGCATCTATAAAGAACTCCAGAGAGAATGTTACGAAGCCAATATGCAGTTGGATGCGTTGAAGCTTGTCGTTTACACATTCGGAAACGTGAGTGCCGTTGACCGTGAAAAAGGAATCTTTGCCATCAAACCAAGCGGTGTTCCTTACGAATTGTTGAAGCCGGAAGACATCGTGATTTTAGATTACGATGCCAATGTGGTCGAAGGAAATTTAAGACCATCTTCCGACACCAAAACCCACGCTTATCTTTACAAAAACTGGGAAAACATTGGCGGAATCTCACATACGCACGCCATTTATTCGGTCGCTTGGGCGCAGGCTCAAATGGACATTCCTATTTTTGGAACGACTCACGCAGACCATCTGACAACAGATATTCCCTGTGCACCGCCAATGCGTGATGATTTAATCGAAGGAAACTACGAATACAACACTGGAATTCAGATTTTGGACTGCTTCAAAGAAAAGCAACTGTCTTACGAAGAAGTAGAAATGGTACTCATCGGAAATCACGGACCGTTCACCTGGGGTAAAAATGCGGACAAAGCCGTCTACAATAGCAAAGTTCTCGAAACCATTGCAGAAATGGCGTATCGCACAAAACAAATCAACCCGGATGCACCACGCCTTAAAGATTCGCTCATCAAAAAACATTACGAACGAAAACACGGCAAAAACGCCTATTACGGTCAATAAAACATTCATAATTAATCATTCATAATTCATCATTATAAAAACTATGTTAACACCTCTCAATACAAAAGAAATCTGGTTCATCACCGGAAGCCAGCATTTATACGGACCTGAAACATTAGCCCAGGTTGCGGAACATTCAAGGAAAATCGTGGAAGCACTTAATATTTCTTCATCAATTCCTGTAAAAATTGTTCTGAAACCAACGGTAAAAACTACGGAAGAAATTTTTGAAACCCTTACAGCCGCCAATTTTGCGAAAGACTGTATCGGTATAGTGACTTGGATGCACACGTTTTCACCTGCAAAAATGTGGATTCGTGGATTGACCGCTTTACAAAAGCCAATGCTGCATCTACACACGCAATTCAATCAGGATATTCCGTGGTCTACGATGGATATGGATTTTATGAACCTCAATCAGGCAGCTCACGGCGACCGTGAGTTCGGATTTATGGTAAGCCGTCTTCGCAAAAACAGAAAAGTGGTTGTGGGACATTGGGCTGACGAAAGAGTTCAGAAACAAATCGGAGAATGGAGCCGTGTTGCAGCGGGCTGGGATGATTGGCAAGGTGCAAAATTCGCCCGTTTTGGCGATAATATGAGATATGTTGCCGTTACCGATGGCGACAAAGTAGAAGCAGAAACCAAATTCGGATTTTCGGTAAACACTTGGGGAATCGGGGATTTGGTAAGCGTTGTCAATTCTATTGGTGATGGCGAAATCAAAACTTTGATTGAAGAGTATGAAGCGTCTTATAAAATGGCAGAATCTCTTCTTTCAGGCGGAAGCAAAAGAAAATCTCTTGAAGTCGCTGCAAGAATAGAATTAGGGTTGGAAAAATTTCTGAAAGACGGAAATTTCAAAGGTTTCTCCGATACTTTTGAAGACCTTCACGGTTTGGAACAGCTTCCCGGAATTGCCATTCAGAGATTAATGGAAAAAGGCTACGGTTTTGCCGGAGAAGGAGATTGGAAAACAGCGGCTTTAGTTCGTGCAATGAAAACAATGGGACAAGGTCTTGAAGGCGGAAATGCCTTTATGGAAGATTATACGTACCATCTCAATCCTTCAAATCCTTCGGTTTTAGGCTCACATATGCTGGAAGTTGACCCTGTTTTGGCAGTTGACAAACCATCTTGCGAGATTCATCCCTTGGGAATTGGTGGCAAGGCAGATCCTGTTCGTCTGGTTTTCAATTCAAGAGGAAATATTGATTCTCTGAATGCTGCTTTGATGGATTTTGGAAATCATTTCAGGCTGTTAATCAACAAAACAAAAGCATTGGAAATCACGGAAGAATTACCAAAACTTCCTGTGGCAAGAGTCCTTTGGAAGCCGCTTCCGGATTTGTACACGGCGGCAGAAGCATGGATTTTGGCTGGTGGAGCACATCATACGTGTTATAGTGAAAACATCAGTGCGGAACAATTAGAAGATTTTGCAGAAATTGCAGGAATTGAATCTCTTGTTATTGATGAAGATACGAAAATCCGTGATTTCAAGAATACCCTTCGCTGGAATGAAATTTATTGTCGTTAAACTTGCAAAATCATTCAAACTATGAAAAAAATAAGTTATAATCTGATTATTATTGCACTTTTATGTATTTTCGGCTGCAATAAAAAAGAAACTCATCAAAAAATGGATTCAGAACAAATGGAAAACATACAGGTTTCAGATTACGGAATGACAGCGAAAGGCGATTCCATTAAAAAATATACCTTAACGAATAAAAATGGGATGAAGGTGGAAGTCATCAATTTTGGTGGAATTATCACTTCGCTCACGGCTCCCGATAAGAACGGAAAATATGAGGATGTCGTTTTAGGTTTCACAAAACCTGAAGATTATTTCAACGGAAATCCTTACTACTTCGGAGCTTTGATTGGTCGTTACGGAAACAGAATTGCCAACGCCAAGTTCACTTTGGAAGGTAAAACTTACGACATCGACAAAAATGACGGACCGAACAGCCTTCACGGTGGAAAAGAAGGTTTCCATACCAAATTCTGGAATATTGAGCCTGTAAAAGATGCGAAATTTCCAACTTTGAAATTGACGTACACAAGTGCAGACGGCGAAGAAGGTTATCCCGGAAAACTTTCGACAACTGTTTTATATACTTTGACAGACGACAATGCTTTGGAAATTTCCTACCAAGCAACGACGGATAAAGAAACGGTTGTTAATCTTACCCAACATTCATACTTCAATCTTTCAGGGAATTTCTCAAAAACGATTACCGACCACGAATTACAGATAAATGCTGATAAATTCACACCGGTTAATGAAACTTTAATTCCTACTGGAGAACAGAAAGCCGTAAAAGGAAGTCCGTTTGATTTCACAGTTTCAAAACCGATTGGAAAAGATATCAATGCTGCAGACGATCAGTTGAAAAAAGGAAAAGGCTACGATCACAACTGGATTCTAAACGGAAGCGGAATGAGAAGCATTGCCAAAGTATATCATCCTGAATCAGGAAGAGTGATGGAAGTTTTAACAGACGAACCGGGTGTTCAGTTCTATTCCGGAAATTTCCTTGACGGTAAATTTGATACCAAAACTGGCGGAAAAAATGAATTCCGAACAGGTTTTTGCTTAGAAACTCAGCATTTCCCGGATTCTCCGAATCAGTCTTCTTTCCCTTCAACGGAGCTGAAGCCGGGACAAAAATATCAGACTAAAACGATTTATAAATTCTCAGTTAAAAAATAAAGTATGGGAAACTTAGCAACTATTGATATCATCATATTTCTTGTTTATTTTGTGGTGGTGGCCGGTTACGGAATCTGGATTTACAACAGGAAAAAATCCGCAGCTACAGGCAGTAAAGATTATTTCCTTGCAGAAGGTTCACTCACCTGGTGGGCGATTGGCGCCAGTTTGATTGCGTCCAACATTTCGGCGGAACAGTTCATCGGGATGAGTGGCGAAGGGTTTTTCGTAGGAATTGCTGTGGCAGCTTACGAATGGATTGCAGCAATTGCATTGATTATCATTGCCGTTTGGTTCATTCCGATTTACCTCAAGAATAAGATTTATACGATGCCCCAATTTCTTGAAACCCGTTACAATAAATCGGTTTCGTTGATTATGGCGGTTTTCTGGCTGTTTTTATACGTCATTGTAAATTTGACTTCAATTCTTTATCTGGGAGCTTTGGCTATTGATACTTTATTGGGCGGAGATAATCTTCATATCATTATGATCGGATTGCTTCTGATGGCTTTGCTGATTGGTTTAGGCGGAATGAAAGTAATCGGATATACCGACGTTATTCAGGTAGCTGTTTTGATTATCGGAGGTTTTGCAACGGTTTATATGGCGCTTCAGATTGTTGACCAGAGAATCAATGGAGCAGCTGTAGGAAACGCTTTAGCAGGTTTTCAGACTTTGATGAACGAAGCACCACAACATTTTAAATTAATGCTTGATAAGCCGACAGTTACAACAACAACTTTAGCAATGCCGGAAAATTTAAGTGTTCAGAAATATGTGGTTCTGCCAGGATTAGCAATGTATTTTGCAGGTCAGTGGATTGTAAACCTGAATTATTGGGGATGTAATCAATACATTACACAACGTGCTTTAGGCGCTGATTTGAAAACCGCAAGAACCGGAATTTTATTCGCAGGATTTTTGAAATTATTTATGCCGATTATCGTAATGCTTCCTGGAATTGCAGCGTATGTTTTATATACAAAAGGACATTTGCCAGGTTTCAATGGTGTGAAAGACGGTGCCTATTCAGCTATTTTAGGGTTTTTGCCAACCGGATTGAAAGGTCTTGCAGTTGCAGCACTTACCGCAGCAATTGTGGCATCTTTGGCAGGAAAAGTAAACAGTATTTCGACGATTTTTACTTTGGATATTTATAAAAAATACCTGAAAGCCGATGCAACCGAAATCGAAATGGTAAGAACAGGACGTTGGGCAATTATCATTGCAATGGCTGTTGCTTTGGCATTTACCTGGACGGATGTTTTGGGAATCGGAGGAGAAGGTGGTTTCACATTCATCCAGAAATATACAGGATTTATCAGTCCGGGTGTTTTTGCGATGTTCCTTTTGGGAATGTTTTGGAAGAGAACTACGGGAACTGCAGCTTTAGTCGGTGTTCTTCTGGGCTTTTTACTGGCGATTTTCTTCAACAGTTTTGCAGTAGATATTTTCGGGAAAGAGACTTGGTTATACACCGCTTTCACATATGAAAAATTAGAGAACGGCGTAGTTCACACGATTACAGAAATTCCGTTCCTGATTAATATGGGATGGTCGTTCTTTATCACGGTTGCTGTGATGGTGATGATAAGTTTATCTGGTCCGAAAGTGAATCCAAAAGCTTTCGCGATCGATGCGACAATGTTTAAAGTAGATAACAGAACTTTGGTTATGATTGTAGTGACGGTTCTTTTACTGACCGCACTTTACGTAAGATTCTGGTAATTTTAAGATAAGTTATAAATTAGGATGTCATTATTTGGCATCCTATTTTTGTTTATGGCTTAAAATCATAAATTTGTAGTATATTAAAATAAAATGGATACAAGGTTTACGAGCATTATTCAACTCATTAAGCAATCCAGGAACAATGCAATCAAAGCTGTAAATGCCGAATTGATTAATCTCTACTGGAACATTGGAGAACATATCAGTAAAAAGATCGAGCAATCGGAATGGGGAGATTCTGTAGTAAAAGATTTAGCTCAGTATATTCAAACAAGCGAACCCGAAATAAAAGGTTTCTCTGATAAAAATATTTGGAGAATGAAGCAGTTTTATGAAGTGTATAAGGATTTTCCAAAACTCTCACCACTGGTGAGAGAAATTAGCTGGACAAATAATATGCTCATTTTTTCAAGGTGTAAAACTATTGAAGAAAAAGAATTTTATATTAAACTTGTTAAACGAGAAAATTATAGTAAAAGAGAACTCGACCGGCAAATTTCAAGTAGCCTTTTTGAGCGGACAATGATAGGGAATTCAAAGCTCTCAACTACGTTGGGAGAAAATAACCACGAGCTTACAAAAACCTTCAAAGATAGTTATGTATTTGAGTTCTTAAATTTAGAAGAGCCATACAGCGAAAATGATTTACAGCGTGGTTTGGTAAGACAAATGAAGAGTTTCATACTTGAACTTGGAAAAGACTTCATATTTATAGGAGAAGAATACAAATTACAAGTTGGTAACAGTGATTTTTTTATTGATTTACTTTTTTACCACCGTGGCCTGCAATGTCTGGTTGCATTTGAACTGAAAGCCGATAAATTTAAACCTGAGCATTTAGGACAATTGAATTTTTATTTGGAAGCACTAGATCGGGATGTTAAAAAAAACAATGAAAATCCTACTATTGGAATTTTGTTGTGTAAAGACAAAGACCGTGAGGTGGTTGAGTATGCGTTGAGCAGAAATCTTTCACCAACAATGGTTTCCGAGTATAAGACTCAGCTGCCGGATAAGAAACTATTACAACAAAAATTACACGAATTATTTGATAATTAAAAATAAACTTCTTTTAAAAAGGACATTCAAAAAACAGATTAAATAATTTGCCAAAAGCCTTTAACAAAAACTTTGAAAAAATATCTCCTTTTCATCGATACTGAAACCACGGGCATCCCGAAACGCTGGGATTTACCTTATTCTGAAACTGACAATTGGCCTTCAGCAGTTCAGGTTTCGTGGATTGTTTATGATGAAAACGGGGTCGAGATTAAAAGAGAAAATTGTTATATTGATGTTGATGATTTAAAAATTAGTACCAAATCTTTTAAAATACACGGAATTACCAAAGAATTTTTAAGCAAAAACGGACAAGCAAGAAGTTTTGTTTTAGAAAAACTTTCATCAGATATTCGGCAATATCAACCGGTAATTATTGGACATTTCACAGAATTTGATATTCATACGCTGAGTTGTGATTTTTATAGAGCAGGTCTCGAAAATCCTTTCCAGCAAAGTATGTTTTATTGCACAATGCTTAAAAGCAAAGATTATAATTTGAACCCAGGCATAATTTATCTTCGTTTGAACCGGCTTTTTGAATTTCTTTTTAATGAAAAAATGCAGCCTTCTCACAACGCTATGATTGATGCGGAAATAACGGCAAAATGTTTCTTTGAAATTCGTTCTCGTGGAGAAATTTCGGAAGAAGAATTTCAGAAAATCCATCACGAAATTATAGCTACATTAAAATGAGATAGAATAATTATTGAAATATTTTTAAATTTTAACCAACTGATGGTGAGTTTAATGTCTGAAATCTAATATCTAGCATCTAATTAATCCTTATGGAAGAAAAAATTATTTCATTATTAAAAATAACAGAACCTTTCCATCTTTTACCTGAAACGGTTCTTGCCGAGATCTCTGAAACATTGATCAAAACTGAGTTTTCTAAAGATACGCTGATTTATCGTCAGGATGTGACAGAGATGACCGGCGTAAGCATTATAGCATTCGGAGAATATGAAACCTTTTTTTTCGACGCTTCAGAAAACAAAAGAGCGGTAACCAAACATCATAAACCTTATTGTTTTGGCGGAATTTCCATTATTCTGAACCGGGTTCGTGCATTAAAATCGGCCATAGCCAAAAAAGGGACCGTGGTGTACACCTTACCCAGAAAGGAATTTTACGAATTGTGCAATGCCTACGAAGATTTTTTCCACTACTTCACTTCAGATTTTGGCAAGAAAATGCTGGATGAAGAGTTTTCACACTTTGTAAAAACACCTGCTACTTTCGAGGAAAGTTATTTTGCAGCCGATCAATTATATTCAAGAAAAATTGAAGGAATTGCCTACAAAAGCATTATTTCTTGCGAAGAAAATACACCCGTTTTTGAAGCCGCTAAAATAATGGCTGCCAATAAGGTAAGCTGTATTTTTATCAGAAAATCGGGGAGTGACGAGATTATCGGTTATGCTACCGATATTACTTTAAGAGATAATGTCATCGCCCGTTGTCTGGATTCAAAAATTGCCATTTCGGAAGTGATGGATAATCCGATTGTTAGCATTTCCACCGATGCCTATTTGTATGAAGCCGTTCTGATGATGTTCAAAACCAAATCAAGGTATCTTTTGGTGAAAAACAAAGAAGATTATGTCGGTTTTCTAAGCAGAAACCGTTTGCTGAGCGAGCAGGCGCAGAGTCCGCTGGTTTTTATCCAGTCCGTAAAGCAGGTAGAAAATATCGAAGAGCTCCGCAAAAAATGGAATCAGGTTCCGGATATCATCAATCAGCTTTTGGGAAGGGGAGTACACGGCGAAATTGCCAGTCAGGTCATCACCACGATTGCCGACACCATTACCGGAAAAGTGATAGAAAAAGTGATTAAAGAAATAGGAAAGCCTCCTTCGAAATTTGCCTTCATTGTCACAGGAAGCGAAGGAAGAAAAGAGCAGACATTGAGTACCGACCAGGATAACGGGATCATCTACGAAGACAAAGCGAATGAACACCGGGAGATGGTGCGGGAATATTTTCTGGAGTTTGCCAAAAGAGTTTCAGACGACCTCAATAGGATTGGTTTTGAATACTGCAAAGGCGGTTTTATGGCGAGCAATCCGAAATGGACGCATTCCCTTTCTCACTGGAAAAGAAATTATATCCAATGGATTGAAGAATCTGTGCCGGAAAATGCAATGAAATTTTCTACATTCTTTGATTTCCGTTTTATTTACGGTGATGAAAATATCGTGCGTGAACTGAAAACATTTATCAAAGAAAAACTCGTTTCTCCCAATCAGCTATTTTTTGCGCACATCGCCAAAAATGCATTGCAGTATGAACCACCTTTGACCTTTTTCAAAAAAATAAAGACGCAGACTATCGGGAAATCAGAAGTTTTCGATATCAAAACAGCGATGTCTCCAATGGTAGATCTGGTTCGTGTCTACGCACTGAAAAATCAATTGGAAATAGAAAATACCGGTGAAAGAATGAAAAAACTGACGGAAATGGGGATTTTCACTCAGGAGCAATATAACGAAATGCATCAGTCATATTATTATCTGATGGCGCTCCGCTTAAAAAATCAGGCAAATCAAATCAATATTGATAAAAAACACCCTGATAATTATGTCGAAATCAGTAAGCTAACGAAGATAGAAAGAGTAACCTTAATCGAAATTTTCAAGACGATTGCCAATTTTCAGCTGGGAATCAAAGTGAAATTTACCGGCAGTTTTTAAGCTTAAATTTTAAACATAAAACCTTCTGCTATTTTCTTATTGTATTTTGCCTCATCGAAAGTGTAAAGGAATGACCCTTTTTTAGACGAGCTCATATCTTTTTCGTTGGTTTTTACCAGTACATCCAGTGCATTGATTTTGCTGGTGAAATTCCGTTTGTCGTATTGCTCGTCAAAGATTGCTTCGTAAAGATTCTGAAGGTCTTTCATTGTGAATTTTTCCGGCAGAAGCTCAAAACCGATAGGTCTTGTGCTTGCTCTTCTTCTCAGCCTCAGAACAGCATCTTTTACCATGGCATTATGGTCAAAAATAAGGTCAGGACGGTCTTTCAGGTCAAACCATTTGGCATTGTATTTTTCATTGATTTGAATATTATCCTGGATATTGATCAAAGCATAATACGAAATTGACATAATTCTGGCGGTTGGCTCACGGTCAATTTCTGTATAAGTTTCAAGTTGTTCAAGGTAAATGTTTTCAAGCCCGGTCAAAGTATTCAGGACACGAGTGGCGGCCTGGTCAGAACTTTCTTTATCATCGACAAAGCCACCCATAAGAGACCATTCCCCTTTCTTCGGTTCAAAATTTCTTTGGACCAGAAGAATTTTCAGTTCATCCCCGTCAAAACCGAAAATGATACAGTCCACTGCCACAAGATGTTTGGGATAATTAAGATAATTTTCTTCCATCAAAAAATGATTTTATACAAAGTTAATTTTTTTAAGGTAGATATTAATATGAAATGTAAATAAATGTATTTGGTACACTTTATTTCTTGTTCATAATTTTTTTTGAGAATTTACTGGATCTAGGCTTCATTTCAGGGAATTATTTTTACCATTTAAATGGTTTATTTGCCGAAATTACTATGAATTCAATATGAATACAATGTTAAAAATATGTTAAAAATTAAATAAAGTATTTCATTCAGATTTTGGTGAGGGTTATTATTTAAATACGATAAGTCAGCGTATAAATTTTCGAAGTCTTTTATGAATATACAGTATTTATTTTGATAATGACGAAATTACATTTATTTAATTGATATTCTATTGTTTGCCTATTCTTGTTTTTTATGATAAGGTGGCCTTTTATTCAACCTTTTTGCCTTATTCTGAAAAGCTCTTTCAACAGGCATTATTTCAAAATGATGAAAATTGTTTGTTATCTGGTTACTTTCTTTTATTTTAGAAATGTAGAAATAACATTTATTAATGAACAAAAAATCTCTGATATTATTTTTAGGCTTTACCACAATGGCTTTCGGGCAGGTAAAGAAAAATGTCAGCTACTTTCCGCTCAACAAGGTTCATCTGTCCGAAAGTGTTTTCAGCAAAGCGATGCAGACCGATGAAAAATATATTCTGTTGATGGATGCAGACCGTCTTCTTGCACCTTATCTGAAAGAAGCCGGACTGAAACCCAAAAAAGAAAACTACCCCAATTGGGAAAATACCGGATTGGATGGTCACGTAGGCGGTCATTACATTTCAGCTTTGGCATTGATGTATGCTTCCACAGGCGATCCAAAAGTCAAGCAGCGTTTGGATTATATGATTGATGAGCTGGAGCTGTGCCAGAATCTTTCAGGAAACGGGTACCTTTCCGGCGTACCGAACGGTAAAAAAGTCTGGAAAGAAATTGCCGACGGAAACATTCGTGCGGCAACTTTCGGGTTGAATGACCGATGGGTTCCTTTGTATAACATTCACAAAATTTATTCGGGTTTGCGGGATGCCTATTGGTATGCAGACAGTGAGAAGGCAAAAAAAATACTGATAAAGCTTACGGATTGGATGGCTGATGAAGTTTCCGGACTTTCCGATGAACAGATTCAGGATATGCTTCGCAGTGAGCACGGCGGTCTGAATGAAGTTTTTGCTGATGTTTACGACATTACAAAAAATCCGAAATATCTCAAGCTTGCCCATCGTTTTTCACATCTTGCCATTTTAAATCCATTGTTGATTCAGGAAGATAAACTCACAGGAATCCATGCCAATACACAGATTCCGAAAGTGATTGGTTTCAAGAGGATTGCAGATTTGGAACATAATAAAGAATGGAGCAATGCCGCCGATTTTTTCTGGACGAATGTTACTCAAAAAAGGTCAGCAATTATTGGGGGAAACAGTGTAAGCGAGCATTTTAATCCGATCAATGATTTCAGCGGAATGATTAAAAGTATCGAAGGTCCCGAAACCTGCAATACGTATAATATGCTGAAGCTCTCCAAAGAATTGTATGCGACCAATCCAAAATCGTCGTATGTAGATTATTACGAACGGGCTTTGTATAACCATATTCTTTCCACGCAAAATCCCGACAAAGGCGGTTTTGTCTACTTCACACCGATGCGTCCCGGTCATTACAGGGTTTATTCCCAGCCTGAAACCAGTTTTTGGTGTTGCGTAGGTTCGGGAATGGAAAATCACGCCAAATATGGTGAAATGATTTATGCGTATTCTGATGAAGATTTGTACGTGAACTTGTTTATTCCATCAATCTTAAAATGGTCTGAAAAGAAAATAGTTCTGAGGCAGGAAAATAATTTCCCTGAAAATCCATCGACAAAATTAGTTTTTAATCTGGCTCCGAAATCAACTGTAAATTTAAAATTAAGAGCACCGGAATGGGCAAAAGTTTCTGAAATTACCATTTCGGTCAATGGAAAAAATGTCAATGTTCCTGTTGATGTCGAAGGTTATTTTACCATTACAAGAAAATGGAAGAAAGGCGATGTTGTCGAAATGAAAATGCCGATGCATCTCTCCGCAGAACAGCTTCCTGACCATTCGGATTATTTTGCGTTTAAATATGGACCTATCGTTTTAGCTGCCAAATACGGAAAAGAAAATCAGGACGGACTTTTCGCCGATGACAGCAGAGGTGGACATATTGCACACGGACTACAAATTCCTTTGAATGAAATTCCTACAATTTTGGGCAGTTCAACTTCGGTTTTAAGTCACTTGGAAACAATAAATGGTAAAGATTTAACTTTCAGATTAAAAGGTTTGTATCCTCAGAATAAATTCAGCAACGGATTGGAATTGGTTCCGTTTTATAAAATTCAGGAAGAGCGCTACATCATCTATTTTCCGCAGGCGAATCAGGATGAAATCGAAATCATTCAAAAACAGAAAGCCAGAGAAGAAGAGGAAATCAGAAAACTGGATAACATCACGACTGATAAAATTCAACTAGGTGAGCAGCAGCCGGAATCTGATCATTTCATCGACAGCAAAGATTCCAACATCGGTTATATGGAAGACCGCCATTTCCGTGAGGCAAAAGGCTGGTTCAGCTATCAGATGAGAAACAAAGATAAAAATGCAAAATACCTGTATCTTCTTTATTTTGATGCCAATAACAACCGAACTTTGAATATGGAAATCAATGGAATAAAAGCGATTTCTAAAAATTTCGACGGGAAATTGGGAAGCTCTCCGCAATCGTTATTAATCCCGGTTCCGGAATCTGAAAGTCGTAAAGAAGTTCTTACGGTAAAATTTAATTCAGGCGAAAAATCGCTTACACCGAAAATCATCGAGGTAAGATTGCTGACCCAAATGCCAGATAAAAACTAAAAATAAACTTCAGAATTCAAACTTGCTATGAAAAACAGAATCTTTTTTAAAATATTAATTTTATTCGTAGGCTCATTATGCATTTCTTTGATTGAAGCCAAAATTACACTTCCGGCATTGGTTTCAGACGGAATGGTTTTGCAGAGAAATCAAAAACTGAATGTCTGGGGAAAGGCCGATGCTGGAGAAAAAGTGGAAGTGAAATTCCTCAATAAAAATTATAAAACCACCGCTGATCCAACCGGAAACTGGAAAATCACACTTCCCGAGCAAAAAGCTGGAGGTCCTTACACGATGACCATCAATGAAATTATATTGAAAGATATTCTCATCGGCGACGTTTGGCTCGCTTCAGGACAGTCGAATATGGAGCTGCCAATGCGCAGACTGACTCCGCTTTATGCGAATGAAATTAAAAATGCAAATAACCAGAACATCAGATTTTTCACGGTTCCTCAAAAATATAATTTTAAATCGCCTCAGACGGAGCTTGATGGCGGTAAATGGGAGGCAACAAATCCACAGACCATTCTTAATTTCTCCGGAGTTGCCTATTTTTTCGCAAAACATTTAAGTGAAAAAAATAAAGTGGCTGTTGGAATTATCCATGCAAGTTTGGGCGGTTCCCCGATTCAGGCGTGGATGGATGAAAATTCTCTTAAAAAATACCCTGAATATCTGGACGAAGCCAAAAAATGGCAGAATGATGATTTGATAAAATCTACCGAATCGGGAGAACAGGCGTTAAGTAAAGCATGGTACACAGAACTCGACCAAACGGATATCGGACTGAATCAGCATTGGGAAAATTTTGACCTCAACGATTCTGATTGGAAAACAATGAATATTCCAGGTTCTTGGGAAGATAAAGAAGGTTCTTTTGAAGGTTCAGTTTGGTTCCGAAAAGAAATTAATTTAACCAAAAATCAGGCAGGAAAAGCTGCTTTTTTAAATTTAGGAAGAATAAAAGATGCCGATGTCACGTACATCAACGGAACAAAAGTAGGCAATGTAACTTATGAATATCCGCCACGTTGGTATGATATTCCGGCAGGTGTTTTAAAAGAAGGAAAAAATGTAATTGCGGTAAGAATTTCCAACGGAAGCGGAAAAGGGCAGTTCATTGCAGATAAGCCTTATTACCTTGAAATTGACGGCAATAAAATCGATCTAAAAACCGAATGGAAATATAAAATCGGCGCTAAAATGGAAAAAATGGCTCCCGGACAGACATTTATCCGCTGGAAACCGACCGGATTGTACAACTCAATGATCAATCCTTTAATCAATTATAATATCAAAGGCGCCATTTGGTATCAGGGCGAAAGCAACACCGGAAAACCAAAAGAATACGGCGATCTGCTGACCACAATGATTACCGATTGGCGAAACAAATGGAACCAGAAAGATTTACCTTTCTTCACCGTACAATTGGCTAATTTTATGGAGCCGAAGAAAGAACCTGTGGAAAGCAACTGGGCAGAACTGAGAGAACAGCAGCGCCAGGCTTCTCTAAAAGTTCCGAACACCGGACTTGCCGTAATTATTGATTTGGGAGAGTGGAACGATATTCATCCTTTAAACAAAAAATCAGTCGGTGACAGATTGGCTTTGCAGGCGCTTAAAGTTGCTGACAAAAAGAATATTATCGCTGACGGACCGGTGTATCAATCCATGAAAGTGGAAGGAAATAAAATCATGCTGTCCTTTAAAACCGGAACCGATGATTTTAGACCGGTTTCTGAACTGAAAGGCTTTGCCATCAAAGGCAAAGACGGAAAATACGGGTGGGCCAAAGCAAAAATCGAAGGCAATAAAATCATGCTCTGGAACGACAACATTTCAAATCCTGTTTCCGTAAGATACGATTGGGCAGACAATCCCGACGGAAATCTGAAAAATAAGGCAGGACTTCCCGCATCGCCTTTCACAACAGAATAATTATTAAACTAAACATATAAAAATAAAGGCAGATTGATTTTAATCTATGATCTCTTTGTCTACCATCTATCTAATATCTGATTTCATATGAACAACTCATCTCAAAAAATATCTGTCGTTGAGAAAATCGGCTACAGTTTAGGAGATCTAGCTGCCAACCTGGTATTCCAGACTCTGGTAACGTATTTAGCTTATTTTTACACCGATATTTACGGATTAAAACCGGAAGATGCCTCTATTATTACGCTGAGCGTAGGATTATTGGCTGGTTTTGTCTTCAACCCTTTAATTGGTGCTTTGGCAGACCGGACACGAACAAAATGGGGAAAATTCCGTCCTTGGATTTTACTTTCTGCAATTCCGTTGGGTGCAGCGGCACTTTTTGCCTTCAGCACACCCGATTTTTCATATAAAGGAAAAATGATTTACGCTGCAGTTACTTACTCGCTCTTATTATTGCTTTATGCGGCTAATAATTTACCGTATGCCGCTTTGAGTGGCGTGATTACAGGCGATATGAGCGAAAGGAACAGTATTTCCTCTTACCGCTTTGTGGCTGTAATGTTTGCGCAATTCTTCGTTCAGGTATTTATGCTGCCGATTATCTTGTCTGCCGGGCACGGTGACAAAGCTGCCGGAATCGAAGTCGTAATGACCTGGCTGGCCATCATCGGAACAGTAATGCTGTTGATCACTTTTCTCACGACCAAAGAAAGAGTCATTCCAAAACCGGAGCAGGAATCGACCTTAGGTGCCGATTTAAAGGATTTGAAGAAAAACAAACCGTGGATTATAATGTTGGTGGTTACGGCATTGATTTTCATTACATTGGCAATGAAAGGCGGATCCTATGTTTACTATTTCAATAATTATGTAGATGAAGCTTCACTTCAGCAATTTATATCGCCGATTACCAATTTCTTCAATTCCATCGGAATGAACTTCTTCGGAGAAGATCCTCGTTCAGCAGGTTTCGGGTTGTTCAATGCAGGCGGAATTATTATGATGATTGTTGGAATTACTTTCTCCAAAAAGTTTGCTGATAAATATGGCAAAAGAGATGCGTTTATCGCTTCACTGTTTATTTCAACGTTATTTGTATTAGCATTTATATTTTACCCACCAAAATCGGTTGGGTTAATGTTTTTATCCCAAATTTTACACGGTTTCTTCTACGGAATTGGAACACCATTGCTTTGGGCAATGATTGCCGACGTTGCCGATTTCTCTGAATGGAAAAACAACAGACGGGCAACCGCCATTATTTTCTCGGCAATGATGGTTGGTTTGAAAGTGGGATTAAGCATCGGAAGCTCATTGGTTGCGTTAATTATCGGGAAATACGGTTACATTTCATCAGAAGGTGCAATGAGCGTTGTTCAGCCGGAAAGTGTTTCTGCAGGTGCAAAAATGTTAGTCAGTGTGTTTCCGTCCATCCCGTTCTTTTTAGCGTGTGGTTTGCTGATGTTCTACGAAATCAATAAGAAAAAAGAAATCGAAATCGAGCACGATCTTAAAGAAAGAAGAAAAGCGAAAGATTAATGAAGTGGAAGTGAAATAATAAAAATTTGAGCAGCTGATCCGTGTTCCACTCCCGCTTTTTTGTTCTGCTCCGCTTCACAAAAAGAGCTCCGTTCAAGCCGGGCTGCGAGCGATTCAGCGTATTAAAAAGCCTTGTCAGGGCTTAAAAGTAACTTTATGTGAACTTTTGTATTTCTTCGCTGAGTTTACGCCTTTGCGAACTTTAAAAATATAGTAGTCAAAAAAATCTTTGCGTGCTTTGCGTTTAAATTTTAAAAAAATAATTATGAAAAAAATAGTCGCATTATTAGGAATTTTAACCTTGACCGTCTCGTGCAAGACAGCCAACACGCCAACTTCCAACGATTCACTTAAAAATGCATTCAAAAATAAATTCTACATCGGAACAGCAATGAGTCTTCCACAGATCCACGAAACGGAGGTAAAATCGGTGGAGATTATCAAAAATCAGTTCAGTTCCATTGTTGCAGAAAACTGTATGAAATCAATGTTCCTTCAACCTGAGGAAGGCAAATTCTTTTTTGATGATGCCGACAGGTTTGTTGATTTCGGCGAGAAAAATAAAATGTTTATCATCGGTCACACCTTGATTTGGCATTCCCAATTACCCAAATGGTTTTTCGTAGACAAAGACGGAAAAGACGTTTCTCCGGAAGTTTTAAAGCAAAGAATGAAAAGTCACATCACCACAATTGTCAGTAGATACAAAGGCCGTGTGAAAGGTTGGGATGTGG
Source organism: Chryseobacterium gregarium DSM 19109 (assembly GCF_000430845.1). Lineage (GTDB taxonomy): Bacteria > Bacteroidota > Bacteroidia > Flavobacteriales > Weeksellaceae > Chryseobacterium > Chryseobacterium gregarium. Next base: position 204,410 of record NZ_KE387264.1, read on the forward strand.
TTAATGAAGCTATAATGGAAGACGGTTCTTACCGCAAAAGTAAATTCTACGAGATTCTTGGTGAAGAATTTATTCCACTGGCATTTCAGTATGCTCAGGAAGCAGATCCAAATGCAGAACTCTATTACAATGATTATAACGAATGGCATCCCGGAAAAGTAAAAACTGTAAGCAAAATGGTTCAGACTTTAAAATCCAGAGGAATTCGTATCGATGGAGTAGGAATGCAGACTCATGTTGGTCTTGATACGCCAACCCTTGGTGAATACGAAAAAGCAATTCTTGACTACACAGCAAACGGCGTAAAAGTGAATGTTACTGAAATGGAAATCAGCGCACTTCCGTCACCTTGGGGAACTTCTGCCAACGTTTCGGATAAAGTAGAATATGAAGCAAAAATGAATCCTTACACGGCAGGTCTTCCCGAAAATGTAAAAACAGAATGGGAAAACCGTTATCTGGATTTTTTCAGATTATTCCTGAAACATCAGGATAAAATCCGAAGAGTAACCTTGTGGGGAACGACTGATGCCCAATCCTGGAAAAACGATTTCCCGGTAAAAGGCAGAACCGATTATCCGTTACTTTTCGACCGAAATAATCAGGCAAAACCTGTGGTGGAAAAAATCATTCAGTTAACAAAAGAAAAATAAGTCTAATATCTAGTTTCTAAAATCTAACTTCCAATTAAAACAATGAAAAAATCAAAATACCTTTTCCCGAAAGATTATATGGCAGATCCTTCTGTCCACGTTTTTGAAGGTAAAATCTACATCTATCCGTCCCACGACCGTGAAAGCGGAATCGAAGAAAACGATAACGGAGACCATTTTGATATGAATGATTATCACGTTTTCTCTCTTGATGATGTGGAAAACGGCGAAATTACAGACCACGGTGTTGTCCTTTCGGTAAAAGATATTCCGTGGTCGGGAAGACAGTTGTGGGATTGTGATGTGGCTTTCAAAAATGGCAAATATTATATGTATTTTCCGTTAAAAGATAAAAACGATATTTTCAGAATCGGTGTTGCGGTAAGCGACAAACCTTACGGACCTTTCATTCCGGAGAAACATCCGATGTTGGGAAGTTACAGTATTGATCCTTGTATTTTAGAAGAAGACGGAAAGCATTATATTTATTTCGGTGGAATCTGGGGCGGACAACTGCAACGTTACAGAAACAATAAAGCATTAGAATCAGCGGTAATTCCTAATGATGATGAGCCTGCAATTCCTTCAAAAGTGGCAATATTAAGTGATGATATGCTGGAATTCGGAGAAGAACCAAAAGATGTTCTTATTCTGGACGAAAATGGAAATCCTCTGCTTCACGGAAATAAACACCGTTTCTTCGAGGCTTCTTGGATGCACAAATACAATGGCAAATATTATTTCTCCTATTCTACAGGCGATACCCATTTAATATGTTATGCAATAGGCGACAATCCTTATGGTCCATTTACTTTTCAAGGAGAAATTCTGACGCCTGTCGTTGGATGGACAACCCATCACAGTATTGTCGAATTTAAAGGAAAATGGTATCTGTTTTTCCACGATTCTGTTCCAAGTGAAGGGAAAACCTGGCTCAGAAGTATGAAAGTAATAGAATTGGAATATAATGACGATGGTAAAATTAAAACCATTGAAGGTTTGGATTAAAATCAATAGGAACGAGCTTTAGCCCGTTTAAAATTACGATATATAATTTGGCTTTAGTCAAAACTTAAATAATTTGAAAATATTTAACAATGCAACATTTCCGACTCTACATCCTGTTATTTTTAATAATTCCATTAACGGTTTTCGCAGAAGACGGAAGTCGGCTCTGGCTTCGGTTTCCGGCAAGGAATGGTGTTTCAGCAGATAAAATCATTTCCAAAGGCAATAATCCGACTTTGAATATCGCCAAAAAAGAATTGATGAATCATTGGCAGGGACAGGAAATTGAACTTCGAACCAACAAATCATTAAAAAATCTGAAAGACGGTTATACCATAAAATCAGTTCAGAACAAATTGGTTATTTCTGCCGAAAAAGAAACCGGATTGTTGTATGGGGTTTATCATATTTTACGTTTGCAGCAGACAAAAGCTTCATTGGCAAATCTTGATATTACCGAAAAACCTTCCTACGATGTCAGAATTCTCAACCATTGGGATAATCTGGACGGAACGATTGAGCGTGGTTACGCAGGACATTCGCTTTGGAAATGGGAAGAGTTGCCGAATACCATTTCGCCGAGATATGAAGAATATGCAAGAGCCAACGCTTCGATTGGCATTAATGCGACCGTTCTCAACAATGTGAATGCCTCGCCGAATATGCTCCGTAAAGACTATCTGGAAAAAGTAAAAACTCTCGCAGATATTTTCAGACCTTACGGAATCAAGGTTTATTTATCAGTCAATTTCTCATCGCCTAAAGTTTTGGGTGGTTTGGAAAATTCAGATCCTTTAAATAGAGATGTTCAGAAATGGTGGAAAGATAAAGCATCAGAAATTTATAAAATGATTCCTGACTTCGGAGGATTTTTGGTGAAAGCGAATTCCGAAGGGCAGCCGGGACCGCAGGATTATGGAAGAACGCATGCAGACGGCGCCAATATGATGGCTGATGTACTAAAACCTCACGGCGGAATTGTGATGTGGAGAGCATTTGTGTACAGTCCGAGCAAAGAAGACCGTGCGAAACAGGCTTATCTGGAATTTGTTCCGCTAGACGGAAAATTCAGGGATAATGTGATTGTTCAGATTAAAAACGGACCCGTTGATTTTCAGCCTCGTGAAGCATTCAATCCACTTTTTGGAGCCTTGAAAAAGACACCTGAAATGGTGGAGTTTCAGATTACTCAGGAGTATTTAGGGCAAGCCAATCATCTGGTTTATCTCGCCCCTCTATTTAAAGAAACTTTAGATAGCGATACGTATTCTGACGGAAAAGGTTCCACGATTGCCAAAATTACGGACGGAACTTTGAGACCTGCAAAAATATCGGCTATTTCTGCAGTTGCAAACATCGGCGAAGACAAAAACTGGACAGGACATCAATTCGCACAGGCCAATTGGTACGCTTTCGGACGTTTAGCCTGGAATCACGACCTGACTTCCGAGCAGATTGCCGACGAATGGATTAAAATGACGTTTACGGATCATGAAAAATTCCTAAATCCTGTGAAAGAAATGATGCTGACTTCAAGGGAAACGGCAGTGGATTATACGATGCCTTTGGGATTACACCATATTTTTGCAGGCGGACATCACTATGGTCCGGAGCCGTGGGGAGATTATAAAGGCGGAAGACCGGACTGGTCGCCGGTGTATTATCATCAGGCAGATGCGAAAGGTTTAGGATTTGACCGTACAAAATCCGGAAGTAATGCCGTTTCAGATTATTTTCCTCCGTTGAATGAAATCTATGGAAATATCAAAACCTGCCCTGAAAACCTGATTCTCTGGTTTCATCACGTTCCGTGGGATTATCAGATGAAAGACGGAAAAACTATGTGGGAAGAACTCTCTTACAAATATGATACAGGCGTTAAAAATGTCAGGGATTACCAGAAAGTCTGGGATCAGATGCAGCCTTATGTTGATGAACAAAGATTTCAAGAAGTTCAGTCCAAATTAAAAATTCAGGCAAAAGATGCTGTTTGGTGGAAAGATGCGTGTCTGCTGTATTTCCAGACATTTTCAAAAATGCCGATTCCTTATGACATCGAACGGCCGGTTCACGAACTGGAAGATTTGAAAAAGATTAAACTCAATATGGGACACCACAACTAAAAAATGAGGCAACTCTTTCTCCGTGATTTAAAAAAAGAAGAGTTGCCTCAAAAACTAATTGTACGTAAAATTGTATTCCCTTTTCAGGAATGGATCTATAATTTAGTTATGGATCTTATTTAAAAGAAATGACTTTGTTAAAGATATTTCCGCCCTGTTCAATCCGGATGACATAGGTGTCTGAATTTTGCGGATTAAGGTCAAAAGCCAGATCAATTGCGCCGTTAACCGGGGTTTTGCTGTCGGTATAGTAGGCCGTATTGGAGGCATCATACACCGAAATAGATACCGGGGTTTTAACATCAGCCATATGAAGTTTCACCATATGATCTGAAAAGGTAAATTTAGGTTTGCTGATAGAGCTCACCGGAGTTTTTTCCATCTTCATGATGTTGTTTTTATCAATGCTGATCTTATACTTTTCTACTTTCGATTCAGATTCTGCTATCAGATAGTAGGTTCCGGGAGAAAGTGCCTGAAGGTCATAAGATTTCGTTATACGGTCTTGTGTGCCGAGGCTTTCTGAATACAATTCCCCTTCAGCATCATTATAGATGAATAATGAAATGTTCTTGGCATTCGATACTTCGAAATGTACAGTCTTTGCTGTTATATTTCCGACAGAAACAGAAAAGTCCCTGTCTTTACTCATCAGGCTGGCTGACATCAGTGAGAATCCCAGAAGAATTCCGGTTTTTAAAAATGTATTCATGATAATGTTTTTGTTATCAATAATTTATAGGGCAAATATAAAGCAGTAATCTTCTGCAGTCTACCATACAATTTTCATATTTATGTTCTATATTAACTGTATTTGTATGTTAATTAAATATTAATTGTTAATTTTGCATAGTATTTAGCTAATATAACATCATTTTGCCGTTATGAAACATTCGCATCCTGCCTTTGAAGCCATCCATCCTACCATAGGAAGCAGCTTTACCAGTCTTCAATTCCTTACCAATGAGAACATCAAATCCCATGTCTGGCATTATCATCCGGAAATCGAACTGATTTACGTCTGCAAAGGTTCCGGCAAAAGGCAGATCGGAAGTAATATTTCCTATTTTTCAGATGGTGACCTGGTGCTTATAGGCAGTAATCTTCCGCACTGCGGGCTTACGAATGAAAATACCAATAATGATTATGAAATGGTAGTCCAGTTCAAACCTGACTTCTTAGGAGAAATGATCTGGAAAACCCCTGAAATGCAGAGGATCGTCGGCCTTCTGGAAAAATCCAAAGCAGGGATCGTATTTGGAGAAAGCACCAAAAAAGAGATCGGAAAAAAAATCGTGGAAATGCATGAATCATCGTCACTGGACAGGCTAATTAGGTTTCTGGGCATCCTGGATGAACTGGCTGTCACACAGGACTGCAGGATTCTGAATGCCGGAAAATATTATCTTCAGACCCAGGTAGAAGACAATGAAAGGATCAATATTATTTTTAATTATGTAAAAGATCATTTCAGGGAACAGATGACGCTGGAACAAATCGCCGATCTTGCGAATATGAAAGTCCCGTCATTCTGCCGTTATTTCAAGAAAATTACCAATAAGACGTTTACCCAGTTCGTCAATGAATACAGGATTACCCATTCATTAAAACTCCTTTCGGAGCAGCCTTTGAGCATTACCGAAGTATGTTTTGAATCAGGGTTTAATAATTTCAGCTATTTCAATAAAACCTTTAAAGAATACATTAAAAAGAGCCCGTCGCAGTACAGAAAAGAATTCAATTACCTGATTGAATAGATTTTAATCGGTTTTTGTATCCATGTTGTGGATGATTATTATTTATGTATCTTTTTAACATTTAAAAATAATTTTTTATTATTATTTCTTAAATGAAAAATGATAAATTGCAGCCCTATATGCATAACACATTAATCAGCACTGCCAAAACAGCATTTCAGTCAGCATTTCATTCGGAACCGGAACATGTATTTCTTTCACCGGGAAGAATCAACATCATCGGTGAACATGTAGATTACAGTGACGGCTTTGTACTTCCGGCTGCCATTGATAAATACATCTGCTTTGCTGTTAAAAAACAACAGGGTAGTGAAATCTGTTCCCTTTTTGCAGCAGACCTTAATGAATCCTTTAGTTTTAACATCAATGAAAAGCAAAGCCCGGTAGGGCAGGAATGGGTTAATTATCTGTTGGGCGTTGTTGATGCCATTCAGGAATCCGGAAAAATAACCGGTGGCGTGCAGATGGCATTCACCAGTACCATTCCGATGGGATCCGGATTATCTTCGTCTGCCGCTCTGGAATGTGGTTTTGCATATATTCTAAATACATTATTTGATCTTCAGTTTTCAAAAAAAGAAATCGCGCTAATCGGGCAGAAGGCTGAACATAGTTTTGTTGGGGTACAGTGCGGGATCATGGATCAGTTTGCCACAGTCTTCGGAAAAGAAAATAAAGTCATCATGCTGGACTGCAATTCCTTGGAGCATCAATATTACGATGCCCGTCTGGACGGTTACAGCCTAATACTGTTCGACAGCTGTGTAAAGCATACCCATCTCACTTCCGGCTATAACGACAGAAGAAAAGATGTTGAACGGGGAAAAGAAATCATCAGATCCCATTATCCTGAAATTAATAATTTCCGTCAGGTTACTGAAGAAATCCTTACAGAGCTGAAGGAAGATATGGGAGACGTAGCCTACAAACGGTGCCTGTACCTGGTTAAGGAAATTAAAAGGGTAGAGGAAGCGGTAAAAGCATTATCAGAAAACAAACCGGAAGATCTTGGCCGTCTGATGACTGAAACGCATGCCGGGCTTTCCGGGGAATTTGAAGTAAGCTGCCATGAAATTGATTTTCTGGTGGAAGAGACCCTGAAACAAAAAGGGGTTTTGGGCGCAAGGATGATGGGTGGCGGATTCGGCGGCTGCAGCATTAACCTCATCAGGGAAGATCAGGGAGACCGGATCAGTGAAACAATTGAAAAAAAATACAGACAGGCTTTCGGTATCGGGATGAAGGTCTATACAGTTAATATTTCCGAAGGAATAAAAGAATATACGGCCAATGAATTCATCATTTGACAGTAAAAAGCATCCGCACAGAAGGTATAACCCGCTGCTGGATGAATGGATCCTTGTTTCACCGCAAAGGGCCAGCCGCCCGTGGCAGGGCCAGACCGAAGAAGCTGAACATGAAGAACTTCCTGTCCATGATCCGGATTGTTACCTGTGTTCAGGAAGTGTGCGGGTGAATGGTGAAAGAAATCCGGATTACAGAGGCGTATATGTCTTTGATAATGATTTCGGGTCTTTGATGAAAGATTATATTGAATTTTCTGAAGAACCTTGTGATTTTTTTTCATTGCAACCTGAGCGCGGGATTAACAGAGTGATTTGCTTTTCAGAAAATCACAGCCTTACTTTACCGGAAATGGAAGTGGATGATATTAAAAATGTGGTTGATACCTGGCAACAGCAATATGAAGAGTTGGGCGCTGAAGAGTACATCAATCACGTTCAGATCTTTGAAAACAAAGGTAAAATCATGGGATGCAGCAATCCGCATCCGCACGGGCAGGTATGGGCACAGTTTTCCATTCCGACGATGGTCCGAAAAACCCAGGCAAACTTAAAAACCTACTTTGATGAAAACGGAACCTCACTTTTAGAAGATTATCTTCAGTGTGAGACGGAGGCTGCGGAAAGAATCATCCTTGAAAACAGTGATTTTGTGGCGCTGGTTCCTTTCTGGGCTTCATGGCCTTATGAAACCATGGTCATCAGTAAACGGAAAGCCGGGAACATTTCCCAGTTTTCGGAAACGGAGAAAAATTCACTGGCGGAGATTTTAAAAGACCTTACCACAAAATACGACAATATTTTTAATATTTCTTTTCCTTATTCTGCCGGGATCCATCAGTCGCCTACGGATGGGGAAAATCACCCCGAATGGCATTTCCATATGCATTTTTATCCGCCGTTGCTGCGCAGTGCCGAAGTTAAAAAATTTATGGTAGGGTATGAAATGCTCGCCGAAACACAACGCGACATCACCCCTGAGCAGAGTGCAGAAATATTGAAAAGCAAATCTACCCTTCATTATAAGATCCACCCTGACCGATTACAGAAATAGAATAACAAATTAAAATTAAACCCATCCAGGTTTTTAAGTCAATCGGTCATCTGATATGATGCTTATCTATTTTGATGCATCATTTTTTATCGGAAACCATCAAACTTAACCTTATTATAATCCCTTCTTTCTATCTACCAGATTATGTTTTTCGCAGATATTAGACGCTCCATGTATACTGACAATGTGGCTAATATTAAAAAGGGAATCATCCTTTTTTACCTTTAAATACCAATAGGTAAAATATTTATTTCAAAATATCTTTTATTTATCAAAAAAAATTATTGTTGGTGAAACATTTGTTTTCACAGGGCTGATAAAATATTTTAGCATTATATTATGTATGTAATAACAGACCAATTAAAAAGTATAGGTTTTAATATCAATAGCCTTAGTGACATCATCAGAAGAAATAATAACATCAGGGAATTCAGTACGCTTGAATTTTACTGCATCTATATCATAATGGAAGATGTCAATCTTGAAGTAGAAAATGTATCGTATTCCATAAGAGCCGGTAACATCGCCTTTTTGGGGCCTGAAAAAAAGATTACATTCGGGAAAGCAAGAGGAAATAAGATCACCGTCATTGCTTTTTCATCAAGTTTTTACGAAAGATCTTCAAAAGACAGTCTTTTTCTTAATTCCCAGCTTTTTTTCAATTACTATACAGACCTCTTTGTCGCACCTTTCCGGAATGTGGAGCAGATGAAAGTGGTTTTTATGGAGCGGATGGAAACCTTCCGGAGAAAAGATGAGAATCTTTACGTCTCTGCTGCTCACAATGCTATTGAGCGGCTGATTCTGGATGCTTTTTTATATATAGCAAATGAAGAGATCAAAAAAGATATCAAATTTGATTATCTCCATTATGTGAACAGATTCAAGGTTCTTCTCCAGAGAGATTACAAAACAGAAAAGAAGGTTTCGCACTATGCGAGTGAACTTAACATTACTTCCCGGAGACTTACGGAGATGACGGAATATGTTTTGGGGAAAACAGCAAAGAGTTTAATTATTGAAAAAGTGATCAGCGAATGTAAAAAAGCCCTTCGGTCTAACAATTTTACGATTTCAGAAATTTCTTATGATCTGGGTTTCAATGATGAAGGAAATTTCAGCAACTTTGTGAAGAAACATACAGGAAAAAAACCCTCTGAAATGAAATAAATAAAGAAAAATATTGTACTTTTAAGTAGTTATACAATGAAAAATTTAGGGATATGGCTACCAAACTTTTTTTATTAGGTATTTTATTTTTTGCTTTCATAAGACTTTCAGGTCAGAACGATGGCGTATATCTCAACATGCGTCTGTATCCTGTTCAAATCCTTTCTATAGGTTCTGGCAATGATACACAAAAAAACAATCAGGAAGTAAGAGCGCTTAATGAAAAAAAGTATGTTACCGTATCCAGCACGGCGGGATTTGAGGTGAATGTTCAGCAGATAAACGATCATGAGCATCTGAATATCATCAACAGCAGCAGAGGAGTGGTGCAGGAAATTTTCACCATAGATCAGAAAATGCAGAAACGCATGAGAAAAATACAAAGTTCTTCCTCCGATAAATCAGATTACATATTCTTAACACTGATTTCCCAATAAAAAAATTATTATAAAAATATACTGCCGATTATGTATAAAATGACAACAAATTATATTTTTTTTTGATTATCATAGGCTTTGAAATTGATGTATTGTTAATCATAGATTAATTATCTTGTAATATTATTATTTGTAATTAATTATGTGAATCTACTATTCGTATTTCCTTTTATATGAAGGACAGATTTCTCTTTTTTTTTCTAAAACCATATTTGCAACTTTTGAGCATTTTTTTACAAAAGAGATGCATTAGGATGTATATACCTTTGCAGCAGAAAATTTAGAAACATAAATTAATAATAACTAAAAATATCAGTATCTCATGAAAAAAATCATTTTCGCAGCTTTTTCTCTAATAGGATTTGTAACATTAAAAGCTCAGCAAACAGTAACATTAAACGTAAGACTAAAGCCAATTCAGACGCTTGTGGTTAATCCATCTCAAAAAGTCGTTAACTTAGACTACGTAACCAAAGATGACTATACCAACGGTGTATCATCTGTTAATGCTGACCATTTGAATATTTACAGTACCGGAGGATTTCAGGTGAAAGTGAAGAGTGCCAACTCTGCTTTACAGAACGGTGCTAAAAATATTCAGGCCAATACCATTCAGATTAAGGCAAGTGCAGGATCAGAACCTATTACAGGAGCACAGTATGCACAGAATACCCAGTTGTCAGCCAACGAAACAACATTGGTTACTTCCACTGTAGGAGGGGTTGATAAAAAAATCAGCATTGAATATAAAGGTGCAGGTGCCAATGCATACCTTGACAACTATATTGCAGGCCAGACTCCTACCGTATACACAACAGAATTAACGTACACTATTATTTCTCAATAAGATAGAAGCCCTTCTGAAATATTAAAAAGATATAAGTGTTACAAGATAATTTGTAGCACTTTTTATCTGTTTTTAATATAAATGTCCATCATGAAAAAACTGTATTTTATTCTTCTGTGTCTTTTAAGTTCTTTAGGTTTAAATCTGTACGCTCAGACAGGGGTTTCCGTTTCTCCACCAAGGCTTTATTTTGAATCCGGTCTCGGAAACAGCAATACCCAGAAAATAACGGTCACCAACGTAAGTGCCAAGAATTCTCTTGATCTTGCGGTGAGCCTGGGAGATTGGGAATACAATGAAAAAGGAGAGAACATGATGTCTGCGGCCAACACGCTTACCAATTCATGTGCCGGCTGGGTCTCTGTAAAAAAAGAAGATAATTATTTTACACTGGCTCCGGGTGAGAGAAAGGATATTGATGTAACCATTACCGTTCCCAATACTTTGCCGGATCAGCCTTTAACCCATACTGCAGTTCTGTATGTAAGCCAGATGAACCCGGTAGACGATGTGGATAATAAAGGAGCCAATATTAAAGTAAGCATTCGCTCAGGCATAAAACTGTTCCATAAACTTCTTTCTGCAAAAAATAAGAAACTGGAAATCGCGGACCTGTCCTACACGAAGACAAAATCAACTCTTGATCTTACATTTAACAATCTGGGAGACGTATGGGCAGACGGTAAAATATATACTGATCTTGTGAATACCAAGAACGGTAAAAAGACGTCTTTGGATGCTATTGTTTTTTATACGATGCCGGGAAACAAAAGAGAGGTGAGCATTGCGCTCCCTGCAGGTCTTGAAAAAGGGAAATATACCGCTTCGGTAATGATCGATTATGGGGATAGTGACAACCTGGAACTGGGAGAATTAAACTTTACTTATGACTAATGATAAGAAGTTTTCAGTGATCATATTGCTGTTGATCTGGATGCATTGCTTTTCACAGGTAAATTACCATTCGTGGACCAATGGTTTTATATCTGTCGGTTCTTATGGCGGCAATACCAATACTGATGCTTATACCCTTACTCTTTCAGGGAACGGATCTCTGAATGTTCCTTATTGGAGGGTTTCTGCCAGGTTAACACAGCAGATTGCTTCAACGGATGGGAATTATACGTTTCCCGCTAATAAAATTTCTTTCAGTCCGGTTTCTACTTCGGGAACTGCCTATCCGGATTCCGTACCTTCCATTTCACAGATCGGCATGCCGCTCAATGTAATGATGCAGGAAGGACAGGAGGTTTTTTTAATCCCGCAGTCAAATGCTCCATTATATAATGTTTACAACCAGAACTCCTATTATAATCTTCAGATAAAATATGCTCTCACCATTGCCGGCGGGTCTTATCTGGGCAGTTACCCTGCGTGGACCACTTTTATAGCTCCTGTGCAGTTTACAGCATATGACCAGTATAATAATGTCATCGGGAGGATAGACCATGTGTTTCAGATCCAGATCGCTACGCTTTCAGGAACTCCTCCGGATATACCTGAAATGTCATTGAAGTTTTCGGCAAATGCCATCAACGGGGTCCTTGAGTTTAGCAGTAAAAATGATTATACCAACGGAGTAAGCATCGTGTATCCCAATGCACTGGCAGTACGGAGCAATACCAATTATCAGATCAAGATAAAATCACTTCAGAGCAAATTCACTTCTCCCGCAGGGAACTCGCTTCCTCTGGAAGCCGTAAAATTCGGATTGTCACCGGTTTCCGGAAATAATGCGGTAATCTATCCCATCGTACTGGCATCATGGCCGCAGCTTGTTGCCAAAGGAGCTTCCACTCAGAGTTCCAGTGTGTATTATGACATTAACTATTCAACGGATCCCAATGACCAGAGATTCATGAATGCCAAAACAGAAGATTATTCCACAACATTACAGTTCGAGATAACCCCTCAATAAAATTTACAATGCATGACGACCTGCTCAGAAAAATAATATTTATTTTTTTGATACCGCTCGCTTTTATGATCATTCCTGCACAGCATATTCCTGATATCGCGATGGAAGTCCGCAGTGAATCCGCTACGCCGGAAAATAATATTATAGACCTGACTATTGTCCTTAAAAATAAAGATGAAGTGCCTTTCAAAGGCAGGATTAATATTCATACACCGGAAGGGTTCAGGGCAGTTTCAGCCGGTGGAATATATGCAGACCTGGAGGCTGGGGAGAGTATCTTTCTTCCGGTAAAAATCATAGTGAACAACAGTGCGGTTTCGGGAGAAAAAAAAATCAGTTTTGATCTTTCTGACCTGCAGCACCGAATCATCACGGAAAAATCCATCTTATTTAACGTAGCACAAAACAATGCGCTGCGGATAACCGCTGAAAATTCTGTATTGTATATCAACAATATGAAAGATTCCGTAGAGGTAAGGGCCAGGGTTTCCAACCTTGGGAATACACGGCAGAATGTGACGGTAGTCTTTAAAATTCCGGAAATTATCCAGGGAAATGTTTTTGTGGAGAAAAAAGGGAGCATAGCAGTGGCAAAAGATTCGGTATTTGTATTCCGGTTTATGCCTTCCGGGCTGTTGGGAAGAACTTCACAGTTTTCCGTTGATATAGCGGGGTTCAGGGATCCGGAAAAAGAGATATTCGGCAATACCGCCGTATCTGTTCAGAATGTGGCTTCTACGCAGCGTTACCAGGATCTTCAGAACAATACGTTTTCCAATTATAAAAAAAACAGCATCACGGCAGGCTACAGGCGGATCGGTGAAAATCTCAGCATGTATCAGCTGATCGGTTCCGGAGGGTTCAACCTTCCTTCGGGGTATGTATTCATAAGAGGGAATATTTATGCCATGAATAACCAGAGCGATCCCGTGGTCAGCAATACCTACATTACATATCGCCGGAACAACAGTGAATATACATTGGGAAATATCAGCAAAATGATGGAAATGTCCCTTTTCGGAAGAGGCGCGGAATATGCCGTAACGTCTTCTGATAAAGACAAAAAACTGGAAGTCGGATTTGTAGACCAGGTCTTCAGCCTCGTGGAAAGAAGCTCATTTTTAAAATACGGGTATGGTTTTTTTACCCGGGGAACCCTCGGGGCCCAGAATGCGACCCGGAATATTTCAGCGACATATGTTTTCAGGAATGATCCGTATGAAAAATCAAGGCACAATCTGCTGGGAACAGATATGCAGTATTCTTTTAACAGAGACTGGAATATGACTGCCAAGGTCTACAGCGGGCTCAGCGTGTACGACGATATCAATGTTACCAAGCCTTCATTGGCTTTAGAATCCCAGTATTCAGGGATCATTGATAAGTTTAATCTTAACGGGAATTACTTTTACAGTACCGATTACTATCCCGGGAACAGGCGGGGGATGCTTCAGGTTCAGCAGAATATTTCCACAAACATCATTAAAGACTATAATATCTATGCGAATATCTTGATTTCTGATTTTTCCCCTAAATTCTACTTTTATAATAATGATTTGGAATCAAATACCACCAGGGTAGATACAGGGGTGAACTTTCCGAAGAGAGGAAATTTCGGATTTGCGCTCGGCCTTCAGTATCAGGATGAAAAATCCAATACCTATAACAATTTCTTTAATACCACGATCAATCAGGAATCCAAACAGCTGAAAGCACAGAGGATTACCGATTACATGACCTGGTCAAGCCCGAACAGGAAGCACTCTTCCGTAGTGGGGATAGAAACAGGACTGGCCACCTATCCGGATACAGATCAGGCAGAATACCAGATGAAAGCCACCGGCAATTACAGTTATAAATGGCTTAATGTCAATTTTATCTACCAGTATGGAAGCTATTTCCTTTCCGAATATGCTTTTTCCAGGATATTTAATGAAAACAGTACTTATAAAAAACTATCCTTTTCAGCATTTTTCAATAATAATTTTTTCGATCAGAAACTTACGGCTACTGGAGGGGTAACCTATACTGATGATATTCTGTACGGAAAATCTCCGTCGGGCTTTATTAATCTCAAGTATTCAGGCAGGCTGTATGGCGTGTATCTCAATACTTCATGGTTCCATTATTCTTCAAGAAATATCAATAATAATCTTCTTACCATTGAAGCAGGAATCACGCTGAACCTTAAATCAAATACCCTTGATCCGGGCAAAAAAGGAAGCATTACCGCCTTTGTTTATTACGACAACAACAACAATGGCGTGTATGATGACGTGGACAGGCCGGCAGAAGGATATCTCGTGATGCTCAATACCATCTCGTTCAGGACGGACAGCAAAGGCAACCTGAATTACAAAGCACTTCCATTCGGAAAATATGCGTTAAAACAGATTATACAGAAGGGCTGGTATTACGATGAAGCGGAAATTGAAATGAATAAACATCATTATGTCCTGGAAATTCCTTTGCATCAGAACGGGACCGTTCAGGGGAAGATCGACTATGAATTCAATGCCAAAACATCAGTGGATTTTGACCCGAAAATCGGAGGGATCATTTTCAATATTTACAGAAAGGATGAGCTTCTGCAGCGTGTCGTAACGGATGATAACGGTGAATTTATTTCTTTTCTGGAATCCGGAAATTATAAAATTGAACTTAATCAAAACTCATTGCCGGCCAATACATATGTTGAGCGAGCCATCGCAGAAGCTAAAGTAGAAGCAGGGAAAATCGTCATTCTCGAACCTTTTGTCATCAGAGTAAAAGAAAAAAAGATCAGGGTTAAAAAATTCGGAAATGAATAATCATTTTAGATGGGTATAAAACCTGCATGATCATCTTCAGAATTATTTTTAAATTTAAAACAGGCTTTAAAAAAATAACAATACCTGCGCTCACGCATAAGAAAGAGGAAAGAATATTTAAAAAGGTGAATAATCACTGCTTAATTAACTCCGGTATTATATAAAAAAATAAGAGAGCCGTAAAGCTCTCTTATTTTAATACTTATCTGATGATAACTATTAATTAAGTTTTTCCAGATTTTCAAATTTAGCATAAGAAGATCTCAAATGATGTAAGTGATCAGAAACGACCTGTGAACTTTCAGGGCATAAATCTCCGCTTTCCAAAGCATCTTCATAAGCCTTGATGGCTGCTTTCTCTCCGAATACAACATTTTCAAGCGTAGACTCTTCACTATTTCCTGTAAAAGAATTTTTAATGTCGATCCATGCTCTGTGTACGGCTCCTGCCGTGCTGGTTGTATTATCCGCTTCTCCTCCTTTTTCGCTGATCAGCCTTACAAGATCCGACCTCATGGTCTGAGACTGTGATACCATCTGATCATAATCATTTTTCAACGCTGAATGGTTTTCCCAAACTTTGTCTTCAACTTTTGAAAACCCTTCAATCCTGTCGTTGGTAATGTTTAGTAAATCGTTTAGTACTGATACAGTTTTTTCGTTGTTCATAACATTTTTTTTATTGGTGTACCAGTAGACTTACAAGATGCGTGCCTTAGTTTATTTTTATCTGAATAAATTCAAAAATAAGTTTATTAATATTCATTTTAACAAATAAAAAGTATATTTGTACACTAATTTAATCCGCAGATGAACTATCAGAATATACAGGATGTTATCGGACTTATGGAACAGTTTGAAACAGATATTACCATTAATCATTCTTATCCTAAAGATATAGAGGGTTTTAAAAAGTGGGTATGTGATGAGGAAAACCGCAAAGCTGGTACAGTTTTCGATGAACCGTATTGGGAAGGCAAAGAAAACGGGCGGAGCGCAGAAAGTGCTATCAGCACGCTGCTTCTGCATCTGAACCGGTATGCCAGAACCTATTCCAAATCTGCTATTTCAGATTCTGAATTTACCACTCAGGAAGATTTTATTTATCTCATCAATTTAAAGGCTTTCGGCTCGATGACAAAAATGGAGCTTATCAAAAAGAATATCCATGACAAGCCTGTAGGGATGCTTATTATCACCAGACTGCTGAAACAGGGCTGGATCGAGCAGACGGAATCTGATATCGATAAAAGAAACAGGATTATAAATATCTCCGGAAAAGGTTTACAGGCCCTGGAAAAGCAAATGAAAAAAATAAGAGAGGCTACAGATATCGTAACAGGAAACCTTAATTACCGGGAAAAGATGGATCTGATCCTTATCCTTAATAAGCTTGACCGTTTTCATTATCCGATCTTTTCCAGAAGTATAGACAGTAAAGACCTGATTAAAACGGTCTATGAAGAATATTCATTTAAAAACTAAGTATGAGCAAAAAAATTGCGGTCATAGGATCGGGATTCTCAGGATTGTCTGCGGCAGCCTATGCCTCAAAAGACGGGCATGAAGTTCACCTTTTTGAAAAAAACAGTGAGGTAGGGGGGCGTGCCAGGAAGTTTAAGACTGACAACGGCTATACCTTTGATATGGGGCCAAGCTGGTACTGGATGCCTGATATTATAGAAGCATTTTTTAGTGATTTCGGCAAATCAGCTTCCGATTTCTATACGCTTGTGCCCTTAGACCCGCAGTTTGAAATGGTATTCTCAGACGGTACCATGAACATTCCCCACAGTTATGAAGACATGAAAGCTCTTTTTGAAGGGACTGAAACGGGGGCAGGAAAAAAACTGGATGAGTTTATGAAAGATGCGCAGTATAAATATGAAGTCGGGATGAAGGATTTTGTGAACAAGCCCTGTTATTCCTGGTTTGAATTTATGTCCCCGAAGATTGCCAAAAGTGCATTCAAACTGGATCTGTTAAGCAATTTCCAGCGTTTCGTAAGGAAATACTTCACCCATCCCAAACTGATTGTCCTAATGGAATTCCCGGTAATTTTCCTGGGAGCAGCTCCGAAAGATATTCCTGCGCTGTACAGTTTAATGAACTACGGAGGATACAAACTGGGAACCTGGTATCCGATGGGCGGCTTTTCCAAAATCATCGATGCGATGAAAGAGGTCGCTGAGGGCCACGGGACACAGTTTCACCTGAATGCGGATGTACAGAAGATCAATGTTGAAAATAAGCAGGTATCCTCATTAACGGTCAATCAACAGGTGATTGATTTTGATGTAATTATTGCATCTTCGGATTACCACCACACTGAGTCAAAACTTCTTAATGAAGAATACAGGAACTATGACGAAGCGTACTGGGAAAAAAGGGTTTTCGCGCCTTCGTGCCTGATTTATTACCTTGGGATCAAAGAAAAAATCCCTAATCTTAAGCACCATACCCTGTTTTTTGAAAATGACCTGGAGCTTCATACCGAAGAAATTTATAAAGATAAAAAATGGCCGACCAAGCCGCTGTTTTATGTCTGCTGCCCTTCAAAAACAGATTCTTCCGTAGCGCCGGAACATGGCGAGAATGTATTTCTCCTGATGCCTGTGGCTCCCGGGATTGAAGACTCCGAAGAGATCAGGGAGCGTTATTTCATGGAAATGATGCTGAGGCTGGAAAAGCACACCGGCGCATCGGATCTTTTACTGAAAATCGACTATAAAAAAAGCTACTGCATCAAAGATTTCCAGGAAGATTACAATGCCTACAAAGGAAATGCCTACGGCCTTGCCAACACGCTTTCCCAGACTGCCGTCTTAAAACCATCATTAAGAAACAAAAAGATAAAAAACCTTTTCTACACGGGGCAGCTTACCGTTCCCGGTCCTGGAGTACCGCCGTCCATCATCTCCGGAAAAATAGCTGCAATAGAAGCCACCAAAATAAATTGATATGAAAAAACTATTTGATGATCTCGCGTACAAAGTCAGTAAGGAGACGACAAAACAGTACAGTACCAGTTTTTCGCTGGGAATCCTTGCCCTGTCTTCCAGCATCAGGAACCCTGTTTATGCCATTTACGGGTATGTAAGGCTTGCTGATGAGATTGTGGACAGCTTCCATGAATATGACAAGGAAAGGTTACTGGCAAAATTCAAGGAAGATACGTTCCAGGCTCTGGAAGACCGGATTTCCCTGAACCCGATCATGCATTCTTTCCAGGAGACCGTACACCGTTTTGCTATTGATAAGAAGCTGATCATCCAGTTTCTGAAAAGCATGGAAATGGACCTTCAGAAAATCGATTATAATTCAGATCTTTATAAAGAATACATTCTGGGGTCAGCAGAAGTAGTGGGGCTGATGTGCCTGCAAATCTTCGTTAACGGCGACAAAGAACAGTTTGAAAGGCTGAAACCGTACGCGATGATTCTGGGATCGGCGTTCCAGAAAGTGAATTTCTTAAGGGACATGAAGGATGATTACCATACCTTAGGAAGGAGTTACTTCCCGGATCTCGATTTTTCCCTGTTTGATAATAAAGTCAAATCGTCTATTGAAAAGGAAATCGAAAAAGAATTCAGGGAAGCACTGGTCGGCATCAAAAAGCTTCCGGCTTCCGCAAGGTTCGGGGTTTACCTGGCGTACCGCTATTACATTTCACTGTTCAGGAAGATCAAGAGAAAATCTGCAAACGCAATCCTGAGTGAGAGGATCAGGATATCCAACGGTGCCAAGATTTCCCTGATGATGAGCAGTTATGTACAGTACAAGACTTCATTTTTATAGACTAAAATTTCCATTTTAAACCGTTCATATGAATTTTCTAATTGTAGTAATCACCTTTTTTGTGATGGAAGGCATAACCTGGTTAACGCATAAATATGTTATGCACGGATTCCTCTGGGCACTGCACAGAGATCACCATGACCACAGCAATGACGGCCCTATGGAAAAGAATGATTATTTCTTCCTTATCTTTGCGCTTCCGTCTATTCTTCTGATGGCTTACGGTACAGTCCAGGGGTTTAACCACTGGTTTTACATTGCATTGGGCATTACTTTATACGGGATGGCCTATTTTTTCGTTCATGATATCTTCATCCATCAAAGGATAAAAGTGCTCCGCGATACCCAAAATCCATACCTTTTAGCCATCCGGCGTGCGCACAAGCAGCACCATAAACATACGGGAAAAGAAAGAGGCGAGTGTTTCGGTTTCCTTTGGGTGCCGGTAAAATATTTTCAGATGTACTTTAATAAAAACAAATAATCCATGCTGTCTTATACTTACCTGCTGATCAATTTTTTTACGGTTATTATCTGCTTTATTTTTTCGTTTCACCATAAACTGAAATTCAGCAGGCATTTCGGGGCTTTTCTGAAAGCTTCCTTCATTGTAGCACTGGTATTCATCATCTGGGATGCCTGGTTTACCGGCATAGGGGTGTGGTGGTTCAATGACCGTTACCTGGTCGGGGTAAGAATTCTAGACCTTCCTATTGAAGAAATACTCTTTTTTTTCTGTATCCCTTTTTCATGCATCTTCACCTATTTCTGCCTGAACAAATTTTTCAGACTGGACTGGAAGCCGCTTCCCGAAAAGATTTTCGTCATTGCAGCGATTATCCTCTCCGTGATCGGGGCTGTTTATTTCCGTGAAAAGATTTACACTTCCATGACTCTAGCTACGACAGCTTTTACATTATTCATGCTGTATTTTGTCTTGCAGTCGAGATGGATCGGCAAGGCTTCCTTTATCTATTTAATGCTGATGCCCGGCTTTCTGATGGTCAACGGCATCCTCACCGGCACCGGTCTGGAATCACCGATCGTGAATTACCATCCTGCGGAATTCCTCGGGGTCAGGATCCTTACCATTCCCATTGAAGATACTGTATACGGCTATGAAATGATCCTCTGGAATATCTATTTCTTTCAAAAGTTTAAAAAACAGGATCCTGCAGCTGAACCGTTAATGGCAGAAGCTTAACAGATTTTCTTTATATTTTTAGACTTTTTCGGTACATTACAGCCTTTTGATGATAAGGGCTGAATTTTTTATGGGGTTATGGTGACCTCTCCGGTGAGGATAATGAACTGAATATTAATCTAATAAATATGAAAAACAATTCAAATAATGATATGGAGGCTTTAACTTGTGGACAAAAAGGGGTTTTGAACAAAAAATTAGTTGTAGATTTCCTGTTACCTTTAGAGACTATGCAATATTACATTTTAAATAGTGAAATTAGCCCACAACTTACCTCGGAGAGGATTAATAATGTTTGGGTTATCCTTGAATGCTATTTTGAAAATGAGAAATTGAATTCAGATCTTACATGGGAAGAGTAATTACATTATATTCTATTACATCATCCTGATTTTAAACAGATTTCAGTACCAGAAATGAGAAGAATTATATTTAAGTTTTGGTTAATAAACATATTAATAAGTCTTGCTTTATTCATTGCTTATAGAATAGTAATTGCAGAGCAAGATCACGCTGAGGAGAATTTTTTTAAATGGGTTTTACAAATTTTAGATATACTATTAAACTTAGCGTATTCATTTGTATACCTCATTGCCATGGTCTTTTGTTCGCTTGCCATTTTTCTAAATCTGACCGATAGAATTAGAAATAATCTTTATCTGTCCTTGTTAACATTTTTAGGAA
Organism: Chryseobacterium gregarium DSM 19109; assembly: GCF_000430845.1. GTDB lineage: Bacteria > Bacteroidota > Bacteroidia > Flavobacteriales > Weeksellaceae > Chryseobacterium > Chryseobacterium gregarium. The sequence goes on from NZ_KE387264.1 coordinate 225,177, forward strand.
TACCATTATTTTGTGTTATTTTTATAATGATTAGCATAGTAACTGACGGGCTTTTTGACAATAATACAGTTACTGTATTCAGAAATATTCTGATTTTTTCAATAATTTATCTCTTTTTTACAACTGTAGAATTTTTAATATTTAGAAAAAGAATTAAAACATTTCGGCTGAATAAATAAAAACCACCGTTATCATCTTGAAATAAATCAATCACCTATGAGGAATCTGATTATAACTGCACTCATCTGTGTACTTTTTACAGCTTGCATCAAGTCCCAGGATAAAATAACAACAGCTTCCGTAAAATCTGACACTGTTTTTTGAAAGAGAACGATGTCATTTTTATTTCTCCAAGCGACAAGCATTTGGAAGCGCTTAAAAAGAAGAACGGAGAGGATTTTTACCCCATAGCAGATGATGCCAATAATTATTTTTCTGAAGCTTCAGGCTATCTGGATTCATTAAAAATTCCTTACACAAATTATGATGACGATAAAATTATCGTGTTTAAGAAAAATAATAAAGTCATAACAGTTCCAAAATATAAAAATCCATGGTATTTGATTTTTTATAGGAATGGATCATATAAAACGCTCGATTTAATAGACATCAAAGAAGAATATTCAAAATTTTTCAGCAAAAAGATCTCTGCAAATTCAGTAAATCTTAATACAAAAAAATTATAGATTCTGTTGCCGGAAAAAAATACTTTTTGCTGGCGGAAAAAGATTTTGATCTTAATAATGATACATTTAAAGATAAAATTATTGCTTAATCATATCAAATTAAAATTCACTGATTTTTAAATTATATAAAATATTACGGTATGTTTATATGGTTAAACCTAAAATCATAAAATTCGATGAAAACAAGCGCAGGCATTTTATTGTTTAAAAGAGAGAAGGAAAAGATTTTCTATTTCCTGGTGCATCCGGGCGGGCCGTTCTGGAAGAATAAAGAGGTCGGGGCGTGGTCAATTCCGAAAGGCGAAGCATCAGAAGGGGAAAACTTACTGGAGCGGGCGTGTATTGAGTTTGAAGAAGAGACAGGAAAAAGCATAGAGGGAAACTTTATCGAACTGCAGCCCATAAAACAGAAATCCGGTAAAACAGTGCATGCCTGGGCATTGGAAAGTGATCTTGAACCGTCAGGATTATACAGCAATACTTTATTTATCGATTGGCCGCCGCGCTCCGGAAAAAAACTGGAAATCCCTGAAGTAGACCGGTGGGAGTGGTTTGATACCGAAGAAGCCGGCAAAAAAATAAATCCTGCGCAGGCAGAATTTATTGCAGAACTTGAACGTATGCTGAAATGATATCCGGTTTTCAGCTTCAGACGGTGTAAAACAGCTTATTAACTGTCCTTTTCCTTTTTAAAGCTTACGACTTCATAGTTTCCGTCAGAGCAGTAATCCTTGCAGCTTTCATCTGTAAATGATTCCGGCGACTGCAGGAAATCTTCAATATATTTTGCGCTTTCATCCGTATTGGCCGGGGTAATCACAACGTGAAACAGTTTCAAAACAGATTCATCTGCATTCTTAAAAGATTCTTTTTTATGCTCTACGGCTTCCTGATAATTCATACCTGTATTTTATGGGTTGGTGAATTCATGAATAAACTGTGCCAATTGTCTCATTTTTAAACAATACTTACTGGCTGTGGTATTTTCGGGCTGGCATTCCCACGGCAATGGCTTGATTTTAGATAACTGTTAAGCAGTTAATCGCAAAAATGTCCGTTGATGGAAAAGTTTAAAAAAATTATGTTGAAAACCCTTAAATGGACGGGGATTTCTGTAGCATCCATTCTTTTTCTGATGTTTATCCTGCCCATCCTTTTCCCGGGAACCATTTCGGCACAGGTAAAGATATTTGCCAATAAGCATCTGGCCGGCAAGCTGGATTACCGGAAGACCCACCTTACTTTTTTCAGGCATTTTCCGTCGCTTACCGTTTCCGTAGATGATCTTTTACTGAAAGGGTCCAAGCCTTTCCAGAATGATACCCTGTTGGCCGCCCGGGAAGTTTCCGTAGGGATCAACCTTAAAAATCTGATCTTCGACCAGCAGGTGAAAATAGACGAGATATACGTCACGGATGCGTATGCCAACATATTCGTCAATACGAAAGGGGAGGCCAATTACAATGTCTATGTCTCAAAACCTTCTGAAAAGCCTAAAGATACTGCGGGTACGGGAACTTCAATAAAACTGGACCTGATCAAGCTGAAGAACTGGAATATCAAATACAATGACCATGCAGCGAGGGTTCTGGTAGATGCCAAAGGACTCAATTATACCGGCAGGGGAGGGCTGAGCGAAGATATTTTCGATCTGGAAACCGATCTTGATATCAATAAACTTGATTTCAGCCTGAACAGGATTTATTATGCCCAGCAGAAAACGCTTCATGCAGATCTCATTACCAGAATCAATACCAACGCCCTGACCTTTGTACTGAGGAAAAATGAGCTGAGGATCAATGATCTGCCGTTAAAATTTACAGGTTTCGTCAGTATTCTGAAAGACGGTTACAACCTCGATATCAAAGCGGCTTCGGAAAAAACAACGATCCGGGATATGATTTCGGTCCTGCCGCCTCAATACCTGAACTGGGCAAAAGATACCAAAATACAGGGGAACAGCGATCTGTTTTTCAGCTTAAAAGGTAAGTTCAGTGGGCCGGAAAACCGGAAACCGAGGCTGAATGCACGACTCTTTGTACAGGACGGCTATGTTTCCAACGGAAAAGCACCGGTTCCGATGAACCATCTGAATATGGACCTGAATATTGACCTTCCTTCCCTGGATACCGATCAGTTGGGCATTGACCTTAAAAACCTGAGTTTTGACCTGGGCCCGAACAACAGCTTTAAAGCGGTCGTACAGACCAAAGGACTGAATGAAATGACGGTGAATGCCAATATTAAAGGAGCCGTGAACCTGCAGACCCTTGACCAGGCGTTAGGGCTTAAGGATATTGATGTCATGGGGATGATGGATACAAATATTAAGGCCAACGGGATTTTCAGTCTGGATAAAAAACTATTCCCGAAAACCGACGGGTATCTTAACCTGAAGAATGGCTGGCTGAAAACAAAATACTATCCGAATCCGATCCGGAATATCAATATGGTCGCCAATATCATCAATACCGATGGGACCTTTAAAAGTTTAGGCGTTAAATTAACCCCGTTTAAATTTGATTTTGAAGGCAATCCGGTCTTTATTAATGCGGATCTTCAGAACTTTGAAGATGTATTGTATAAAGTCCGTGCAAAAGGGGTGCTGAACGTCGGCCGGATTTATAAGGTTTTTGCGAAAAAAGGATTTGATATAAGCGGTCTGATCATGGCTGACCTGTCGTTGAATGGCCGCCAGAGTTATGCGACAACCGGACAGTACAGCAAGCTTGACAACAAAGGAAACCTGATCTTAAAAAATATAAAAGCCACAACCGAATACCTGCCCAAGTCATTTTTTATCAAAGAAGGAAACTTCCAGTTTGAAAATGAGAAAATGTGGTTCAGGAAATTTTTTGCCACCTACGGAAAATCAGATTTCGCACTGAACGGCTATCTTCTGAATACCATCAATTATTTTATCGAACGGCGCGGAACGCTCCACGGGAAATTCGGTCTGAACTCCAATTACATTTTGATCGATGAATTTATGGCATTGAAGAACGGGGATAATGATAAAAAATCCATAGACGTAGAATACGCAAAAGTAGAGAATCCGAAAAGCAGCGGTGTCGTTATTGTCCCGAAAAACCTTGATGTTGCTTTAAATGTAAATGCGAGGAAAGTTGAGTTCAAAGGATTGGGATTGAATCATATTAAGGGAACCGCTTCGGTGGGAAAAGGCCAGGTTTACCTTAAGAATACCTCTTTTGATATTATCGGAAGTCGGATGAATATTGATGCGCGGTACCAGGATGAATCTCCGTTAACGGCGAATTATGATGTAGCGCTTAAAGTGCTGGACTTTAATGTGCAGAGGGCTTACAAGGAAATCGATATGGTGCGTGAAATGGCAACAGCTGCCAAAAATGTGAAAGGAATTGTTTCCATAGATTACAAACTGAAAGGCGATTTTGATAAAAACATGAAGCCTATCTATCCGTCTCTCGAAGGAGGCGGGATTGTGAATCTGAGAGACGTGGAGGTTAAAGACCTTAAGATGCTTTCTGCGGTAGGTGACAATATCGGGGCAAAAGCATTCAATGACCCTGATATGAAGGGCGTGAACATCGAAACCCACATCAAGAACAATCTTATCCATGTCGATAAATTTACCTTTAAGGTCTCGATTTTGAGACCAACGGTAAGCGGCACCTCCAGTTTCAACGGGCTGCTTGACCTGAGGATAAGGATAGGGATTCTTCCGGGCGGAATCATCGGCTTCCCGGTAGTGGTGACCGGAACCCATGAAAAACCGAAAATTAAAATTTTCAGCAAAAAAGGGCAGGGGATCCTTGACGCTGTCTATAATAAAAAGACCAATAAAGTGATCCGTCAGGAAAAAAGGGCTGAAAAGAAAACCCGGAGACAGCAGCGAAAGGAAAAAGAAGCCCAGGAGCAGAAAGCTAAAAATGCCGAAAAACAAATCAATAAAGATCTTAAGCAAAAATAAAGGGAAGGAAGATGAATCAGTTGAGCTTATTTAATCCAGATGAATATTACCGTTTTCCGGAAGAACTGCTGGAATATACCGCAGGCTTTTTGGATGAGAAGAAAGCCGGTAAGCTCCTGCAAAAACTTATGGATGCTACGCCCTGGAAGCAAAATGTCCGGAAAATATATGATAAAACCGTTCAGACTCCGCGCCTGACGGCATGGTACGGTGATGAAAGCAAGTCCTATCATCTGGGCGGAAATGAGTTTAGGGTCAGCCAGTGGTCGCCCGAACTGCTGAATCTCAAGAAAAAAATTGAAAAAGCTACCGGATACTTATTCAATACGGTACTGCTTAATTTATACCGTGACGGAAATGACTCGGTAGCATGGCACCGTGACAAAGAGAGTGAGCTGGGTGACCGCCCGGTTATTGCATCCGTAAGCCTGGGGCAGGTAAGGAATTTTGATTTCAGGAAGGTGGATGACCGTAAAAATAAATACAGCCTGCCGCTTCAGCATGGCTCGCTCCTGATCATGAAAGGAGATTTGCAGGTACACTGGGAGCACCGTATTGCAAAGTCTGAAAAGGCACTGGAACCGAGAATAAACCTTACCTTCAGGATGATCCGGGAAATTTCAGATGGACGTGGCTAATATAATCAGTATTGAATTTTATCAATTAAATAAACGATTAACCGTTTTACTGTAAGTTGGCAAAGAAATTGTGTATATCTAAAAGAAATTATTAAAACAACAGCTATGAATATTTCTTATTACGATTTTAAAAATATGCCGGATCAGGATCAGTGCAGTCTGGTGATGAATGAAGGGCGCGTAATGAATGAAAGAACGATCAATACAGTAAAATATGTGCTGTATGAAGTTTCACATTTTACCGTAGAAATGATTTACAATACGCAGAACAATAAAGTGGAAGGCATTAACGTATTTCAGAATAAAGGAGCGTATGCAGTATAATCCCTGATCAAACTAAAAATAATACATAAGAACAGCTTTATTAAGCTGTTTTTTTATTTATACCCTTACAAAGTGTTCAAAGTATTTAAAATATGATTCCCCGCTGATTTTTCAGATCGGACAGATTTAAATCATATAAATAGATATGATCATTATAACATTTGAGAGCGGAATTAAAATAAACTTCAAAAGTTTTAAATAATTCCATGACTGAAATTCAGACTGCTCTTGGCTTAATTCCACAAAAAAATCCCCAGATAGGATCTGAGGATAAAAACTAATAACCATGAAAACTCAAATTAAACATGAGTAACTAACAGTATTAAAATATTGTGCCATAAATTATGTCAAACAGATGTTTAAGAAAAAATTAAGACTTTTTAATAAAAATTAATAGTTTTTCATTCTGGCACAGTTTATTCTGTATCTGTACTACTTAAAAAATAGTATCATGGCAGAAAAAAGTTTTAGAAAAGAAGATTTTATAAAAGGAGATGCAGAAGATTATAAATTACAGTTCCGAAAAGATGAAATCGGGATCGGGTCAGACCTTACCATAGAAAGAATAAATGAATCCGGAGAACATGAAGTGGTCCAGGCCCACATCCACCGGTTTGACGATTATGTAGAAATTTTCTGGAGTGAACCCTTTGACGGAAGGCTGCTCTTCGACAGCAAAGTAAGCTTTGGCGAATAACAGGATCAATCCCCTTTATCAAAAGGGGATTTTTTATGTTGAATCCATATGCTTGTATGCACAATTTATCGGGTCAGCTTTATCTGTTACGGGCTAAATTCCTGAAAGATAAAAACTATTATTACAGTGTGAAACATTCTAATGGCATAATAATAGGTGGATTACAGTAATCAACCAAAAAAATATTCACAAAATGAAATCAGATCATAGCATTGAAAGAACCCTTGAAGGAAAAACAGTGGTCATTACCGGAGGAAGCAGTGGAGTAGGAAGAGCGGCTGCCGAAGCATTTGCGCTCGAAGGGTGTAATGTTATTGTGGCAGCCAGAGGCAAAGAGGCACTGGATGAAACCGTTGCCCTGTGCAGGGATCTGGGTGTTGCCGCCATGGGGGTTCCTACCGATGTGTCTATTGCTGCAGATGTTCAGAATCTGGCCAACAAGGCACTTGAGTTTAACGGACGCATAGATATATGGGTTAATAATGCAGGGGTCATGGCAAGCGGGAAGTTTGAAGAAATCCCGATGGATCTGAATGAGCAGGTCATCAAGACCAATCTTTTCGGATACATGCATGGTGCGTACAGTGCATTGCCGCTTTTTAAAAAGCAGAAAGAGGGAATACTGATTAATAATATTTCTATAGGGGGCTTTATGCCGGCCCCGTACAGTGCCGTCTATTCCTCAACAAAATTCGGGATCCGCGGAATGATGGAATGCCTGCACGGGGAAATTTCAGATTTCCCTGATGTCCATATCTGCAATATCTATCCCCAGATCCAGCGTTCTACAGGAAATATGCATTCGGCTAAGTTTTCAGGGCTGGATTTTAAAATTCCTCCGTTTGCAGCAGACCCTAGGGATACCGCTGCCAAATTTGTGGAACTGGCCAAAAATCCCCGCAAGGAAATGTTCCCGGACATGATGTCTAAGATTCTTACCACAGCCTATAAAATGTTTCCTAAACCGGTCATCAATACCGCTTCCGCAGGGATGAGGCTGATGATGAAAATAAAAAATGCTCCGTCGGATTCAGGAAATGTGCTGCAGCCGTCGCCGGACCCTCACAGGATTTACGGGGAAACCATTCTCCCGGCAGTTTCCAGAAAAACAAGGATGGCAGCTCTTGCCGGCCTCGGATTAGGATTGGCTTTTATGTTTCTCAAGGCTAAATCTTCAGGAAACAAATCATGATCAGGTAAACGGTTTTTCAATAATAAAAGGTACTATAAGTTTCGGGCAAATCTTTGATTTGCCCGAAACTTATTTTTAGGACATACATAAATTTTAGTATTGAAAGTTGATAAACTTTTCATAATCTGCAAGAGTTAATGACTTTAAATCAATTTTACAAGTTCATAGTAACGGCAGCGAATAGAGTCCTGCTGAGAATCCGGATGATCCAAAACGTGATTTTATACATCATTTGAGAAATTCATCTCTTATCTGATGCATAATTCATTTAAAACGGATATTTTTGCACCAGTGAATGAATTGGTGGGAATTTAGAGGTAAGACATTATTTAATCAATATAAAAATGATCAAAAAGCCTTTACACAATTTCCATATTCCCGTTATGGGATTGGCTTACACGATAGACACCCCTATCCGTGTGGCACAGTACGGAATCTCTTCCGTAATTTCTATAATTGATGATGAGATTATAGAAAGAATGAAAAATTTTTACAGTAAAAAATTCAATCTCGGCGATCTGAGTATTTCCGAAAAGATTGATGATTACCGGGCCAAAAGGATTACCGCCTATCTGGACATGGTAGATGGTATTGTGAATCAAAAGTTCGAGGCGTTTAAAGACGAAATCTCCAGGAATGCAGCAGCACTCAGGAATTTTACGGAAATGCTCCCGAATACCTCAGAGGTAAAAGCCGGCCTGAAGAATATGCTGGATCAGAACCCTACCGTCGCCTCTGTTAAAAATTTTATTGAAAAGCATCTTTCTCCCGGGAATATCGACGTCAATATCATGACGAAAGTGGATAAAGATAATTTTAAGAACAATGAGCCGTTGCCAGTCCTCTATAACGATGCCCATGCCTCCTTACGGGGGTTTGCCAACAGCAGGCTCTCTTCATCCGTGGTGCTTTCTGCCGGAATGAATCCCAGGTTATACGGTTATCTCGAAGAGTTTGATGATTTTTTCCCGGATAACAAAGGGATTCTTAAGAAAAAGATTATCCTGAAGGTCAGTGATTTCCGTTCCGCCATGGTCCAGGGAAACTTCCTGGCTAAAAAAGGGCTTTGGGTTTCCGAATACAGGATAGAATCCGGGCTGAACTGCGGCGGGCATGCTTTTGCTACGGAAGGGCTTCTGCTGGGAACGATCCTGGAAGAATTCACGCAGAAGAAAAATGAACTGATTGAGTCCGCTTACGCTTTGATGTCCGAAGCTTTGGAACAGAAGCAGAAATATTCTGTTTCCGTGCCTCCGGAAATGAAAATTACCGTTCAGGGCGGGGTGGGGACTTCTGAAGAACATGAGTTCCTTTTAAAAACGTATAATATCGAAAGTGTGGGCTGGGGTTCTCCGTTCCTGCTGGTTCCGGAAGCTACTTCCGTTGACCGTGAGACGAGGGAACTGCTTATACGGTCAAAAGAAGAAGACTTTTACCTCAGCAACCTCTCGCCTTTAGGGGTGCCCTTTAATACCGTAAAAGGGACATCCAATGAAATCATCCGGCATGAAAAGGAGAAAAAAAACCGGTACGGAAGTTCATGCCCTAAAAAATTCCTGGCCTTAAGCAGGGAATATTCACCGGAAGGCATGTGCACGGCATCGAAAAAATACCAGGATATCAAGTTCCGGGAGCTCGACGCTGAAAAGGAAGGCTTGACTGAAGAGGCATTTCAGAAAAGAAAGGAATCCATTACTGAAAAAGCCTGCCTTTGTGTAGGGTTGGTCAATGCCGCTTATCTCGAACAGGGCCTCCCGGTCAAAGGTGAAAAACAGGGGGTGGTGATTTGTCCGGGGCCTAACCTGGCTTTTTTTGATAAAGAAGTTTCCCTTTCGGACATGGTGCGGCATATTTACGGAAATAAAAATATCCTCCCGGACAATAACCGTCCGAATATGTTTGTCAATGAACTGAAAATGTATGTCGAACACCTTAAAAAAGAAATACAGAACTTTTCGGGAGCACTTACCAATGCCCAGATCAAAAAATGGAAGAATTTTAAAGATAACCTTCTGCAGGGAATCGGTTATTATGAAAACCTTTTCCGAAAAACTGATTTCTTCAGTACAGATTCCAGAGTCATTCAGCAGCTGGAACAGAGCAGACTGATCATATCGGAAATTGAAATCCCCCAACATTAGAGGAAAATCTTACAGGGCCGCCTCACAAACCGTGACAAAGGCCCTGTTATGAAACTGCCAGCTAGAACAGTTTTTTAAAGAGGCTCACCCAATTATTATTGATCCGCGTACCCCTCGAACTGAAATTGACACTGGCGCCCCGTTTACCGACGGTGGTGGATACTCCGCTTTTGCTGATGTTGAGATGAACTCCCGGGATTACTTTTATTCTTTTTCTGTAGCTCCAGCCCATAATTGAAAGTTTTTTTGTTAATTATTTATGATTTCCAAAATTACTCATGCTTCCTGTCATACCGTTACGGGTTTCCGTAAAACGGAATAAAAAACGGTTAATGAAATGGTATTCTGAAATGTAAGATGATGAAAGCCCGGCTGACTTTTTCAAAAATAATTTATTTCAGATAAGGTTATAGTGATCACACACATTTGCAGAGGGATGTTAATCTCCTGAATCTGAAAACCGGTAATAATAGAGCTAAAATCAGCTTTTAGAATTTTTATACAGTTTTAAAATTATCAGTAAAACAGGCCCTGATTACTTTTTCAGATGTTTGTTTAAAAATATTTTGTCAGAATTAAAAATGTTTCTATATTTGCACCACTGAAAACGACGATACCATTACCATCGGAGTTTAGGGAGAGATGGCAGAGTGGTCGATTGCGATAGTCTTGAAAACTATTGACTGTAACAGGTCCGGGGGTTCGAATCCCTCTCTCTCCGCTGGTTGAGAAACTAAAATAAGCTAAAACGCTGTAAACATCAATGTTTACAGCGTTTTTTGTTTTACGCTAGAGTCAAAAAAAATCAAAAAAGGTCACGATTTTTATGACCTATTCCGTGACCCATCCTGAAAATTTGAAAATGGGTCACGAAAAATTCAGGGAAACCCGACCAATAGGCAGTCTAACGATTGTACATCTTGCAGAAAGTGGTAACAAAAACTAAATTATTAACAATTAAAGTTACCACACTATGAACAAAACATTCAACCTGTTATTCTTTATAAAAAAGAATAAAATCAGAACAAACGGAACTGCTCCCATCTACTTAAGAATCACGATAGATGGCAAGGCAGCGGACATTGCCGCTAAAAGGTACATCGACCCACAGAAATGGGATGTTAAAGCACATAAAGCAGTTGGCAACTCTCAGGAGGCGAAAACGCTTAATGTCTATCTTAAAACTTTGGAACAACAAGTTTACGATTCTCATTATTTGATGCTGAAAGAAGAAGACTTTGTAACATCAGAAGGTTTAAAATCTAAACTGCTTGGAACTGATGTTTCTACACGAATGCTCATTCCTATTTTTCAGGATCACAATGATAAAGTAGAAGCACTGGTTGGTCAGGATTTTGCGCCCGGAACATTGGAGCGTTATAAAACATCGTTAAAGCATACGCAGGAATTCCTAATCTGGAAATATAAAACTTCTGATATTGACATTACAAAGATCGACCACGCTTTTATTATGGATTATGACTTCTGGCTTCGCAGTGTACGTAAATGTGCTAACAATACGGCAGTAAAGTATATCAAGAATTTCAAAAAGATCATTCGGTTATGTATGGCAAATGGATGGCTCTCAAAAGACCCTTTTCTAAGCTACAAAGCAAAGCTTAAGGTAGTAGAACGTCCATATCTTACAAAAGAGGAAATTCAGACAATTTATGAAAAGGAATTTGCATCAGACAGATTGAGCCAGGTACGTGATATTTTCCTTTTCAGCTGCTATACCGGTTTGGCCTATGTAGATGTAAAGAAATTGACGAAATCTAACGTCAACATTGGAATAGATGGTGACAAATGGATATTCACGCATCGTCAGAAAACCGACACCTCAACTAGGGTTCCATTATTACCTTTAGCACAGGAACTGATTTTAAAATATGAAGACCACCCAGAATGTGTAAATTCAAATGTTTTGTTTCCCGTTCTCAGTAATCAAAAAATGAATTCATATCTCAAAGAAATTGTGAACGTCTGTGGAATCAATAGAGAGCTGACATTTCACATCGCAAGACATACATTCGCCACGACAGTTACGTTGTCAAATGGTGTTCCGATTGAAAGCGTAAGCAAAATGCTTGGGCATACAAATATAAAGACCACTCAGCATTATGCGAAGATTTTGGATAAGAAAGTGAGTGATGATATGTCAATTTTGAGGGGAAAAATTCAAAGTAAAGAGGAAATAAAACGTTTAGGATAAGAACTGGTAATCAAAGATGAGCTTTAAAGCGTTACTCTAATTTTAATTAATATCCAAAAAGTAAAAAATCCCAACTTAAAGTTGGGATTTTAAATGCAACCAAAACTTATTTTGAATCTCCAAGCTTATGATTGTGAGATTTACAGTCTTGATTTTTAGGTTTTATTTCTTGATTTACTCTTGGTATATTGTCTAGTGTCCCATCTTCTTGTCTGAAGATTTAAAAAAAAGAAGGTCTTTGTTCATATTATTTAATTGTTATAGAATTTAAACGATATGATTAAAATAAAACAATGATTACTGATACATTATAGCAAAGACAGGCAGACGGACACATTAAGGTTGTTTGGACAATCAAGGTTAATTACCGTTTGAGAAGTGATATTAGCTCCAAAGTATTAGTGCTTGCCTTTAGATTCTAGGCAGAATTACAAAGGAATTTATACCTTTAAGAACTAAATAGCCTTAAGCGAGAATAAGGGCAGAAGATGTGATTTTAAGTCGTAAAAAAGGATGCAAATCTGAAAGGACAAAACTTACTTGGCAGGAAAAGAAGATTCAGGATCTTTTGGATAAAAACGTTTCATACTCGTTAATCGGAAGAATTTTGAGTATTCATTGACTAACGGTTAGTAGTTTTATGAAAAACGAAATGTAAAATATCTAATAATTAGTTAGAATGTTAATTTAGAAATAAATATAATTTTGTAAAAAGAATGATTAACTTTGTATATATTTAATAAAATGAGTTTGCACGAAATTTTGATTTTGCCAGTTGTTATAAATTTTTATTTATAATTATATGATTGGTCTGTTTTAGATGAAAGTCTAGAACTGAATGTTATTTTAAGTTATTCTTACTAGATTTACTATTTAACTGTTTTTACTATATTTTTCTAATTTTAATTTTATCTCATAAACAAAGAAAATATTGCAGACTCATTTTTAATTTATGGAGTTAGATTCAAAAGATAAAATATATATTTATAATTCTTTTTATAAAATGAATAATAAGTTGGATTTGCTACAACTTATTAATTTCTGTAAAAAGAAAATTTATGGAGAAGAAGCTCATCCTATTTCTCTTAAGCAATTTAACTATCATATTAATCCACTCTACAATAACTTTCGATACAACTCTTTTATTGTTAAAAAAAAATCTGGAGGTGACAGAATTATCTTTTCTCCTAATAATGGATTAAAGGTTATACAAAAATGCTTAAACCTAATTCTCCAAGTTGTTTACAAGAATCCCTCAAAATATGCGACTGGTTTTATTTCCGGACGGAGTATTGTTGATAATGCTAAAATTCATGTTAACAGAAATTATGTTTTCAATATTGATTTAAAAGATTTTTTTTATTCGATTGATCAGGCAAGAGTTTGGGGCAGATTACAAGTTCAACCATTTAATTTTTCTAAAAAAGAGAATAAGTTAGAATTAGCAAATATTGTAGCATCATTGTGTTGTCATTCTATTGAAGTAGAAAGATTTGTCGAAGGAACTTGGATTAAAAATCAAAAAAATGTTCTACCACAAGGTGCTCCTACATCCCCAGTAATTAGTAATATAATTTGCGAGAGGTTAGATTATTATCTTTCTGCAGTAGCTAAAAGATTTGGATTAAAATATACTAGATATGTTGATGATATTACTTTCAGTTCAGATCAAAATGTTTATCAGGTAGATGGAGATTTTAGAAAAGAATTAGAAAAAATAGTACAGCAAGAGGGGTTTTATTTTAACGTAAATAAAACAAGATTACAAAAAAGAGGCTTTAGACAAGAAGTGACCGGAGTTATAGTCAACGAAAAAGTTAATACTAATAAGCATTTTGTCAAAAGACTGAAAAAATGGATTTATCTGTGGGAAAATTATGGATATGAGCGAGCAAGCATTTTTTTTAAATCTGAATATGAAGCAGATAAATTAAATTTTAAGACAACCCCTTCTTTAGTAAGTGTTTTAAGAGGAAAACTTAATTATTTAAAAATGTTAAAGGGTGATAAAGATTCATTATATCTAAATCTAAATTCTAAATTTGATAAATTATTAAATGGTTCTATTGATCAAAAAAGTTCATTAATTAAAATAACTAAACCAGCAATACCAGTAATCCATCAACCTCAAAAATTAGTTGCAATCTTAAAAAAGTTTACAACAAATAATACAGCATTAAAGTATTCAACACATACCTGGGATGGTGGGAAAGATACCGAAATATTTGCAAATATCGAGGATTTTTTAATAATGGCAGAGAGAGAATATAAAACTATCAGCTACGATTTAAGTATATTAAGCAAGCCACTAAATGCAAAAATTTGGACTTTTTTATTTTCAGATAATTTTTCTAAAAATGGATGGGGTATGTTTAATGTTAGATTTGGATGGAATTCTATGGAGCTCCACAAATATTTAAATGGTAATCCAAATAATAAACCAGAAAGTTATATTCTACCAGAAGAATTCCAACAAAATATAAAAAAATATGGTAAGAGTTTTCTTATTCAAAGTTTCAAAAATGTAATTGATTTATTTAAAAATGAAATTGAAATTAGGGATGAAAATTCGACCTTGGAAGACATAGTTATTTCACTTCATAAAACATATTTAAATGGCTTTAATATTTTGAAAATTGAGAATTTAGCTAATAAAAATTTTTATACCGATGTAGATTATCTCTATAAAGCATTAGAATTAGTATTTCATAATATTCAAAAAAGACCACAATATCCAAACGTTGGATATATAGGGTATGATTTTGAAGATTATTTTTGTTTAGAAATAATGCATTTTGAATCAAATGCAAAAGGTAAATCATTTAAAGATTCGAAATTCACTTTAAAAGAAGGAGATTTTGGTACAATTTCAAATTATCTAAAAAATTTATGCGACTGGAGTATAGAATCATCCTTTTCGGAAGGCACTTACCAAGTCAATTTCTTATCATCAAAAAATATTTCACCTTATAAATTGAAAAGTTCTTCAGAGGGTTTTAAATATATATTTAAATTTTATAAATAATGAATAGTGATATATTATTAATTGAAGATAGAATTAATAGAAAAGAGCAGTATATTAAATTTGACCTTGATGAGTATACAAATGTTGACCTAACTACTGGAGAGAATCTTACTAATATCTTAAATGATATTACACATAAAAATTTCCTTCAATTAGAACAATACAAATGTCTTATTTTCCATGCATCTGCACTTTCAAACATTCAAAAGTCAAATTTGAAAGCTTTTTGTCAGAAAAATAAGAAGAGCCTAGTGTTTTTTTCGGGAGGGATTAGTACATCTTACTATAATGACAATTTATATCCTTTCTTAAGTATTAATTCTAAAATTTTCTATTCTCATAATTTAAAAAAATTCTTAAATGAAAATCAAATTAATGGTCAGATTAATCTATTAATTTTGCAATATGGTGAGCGTTGGTTACTGAGCTCATTACTTAATTTACGCAATAATTTAATCAAGACACAAGAAGAAAGTGGAAAAATTTTGGTAAATGAATTAAAAATAAATGATTACACTTCTGAAAAAATTAATATTGATTGGTTAAGCGATAAAGGTAAGTCTCTTAATGAATTAGAAATGAAAGAATTGAAAAATAAAATTGACTTATTAATTTTTGAATCAATGTAATAACGATGAATAAAATTTTAATTCACAGCCAAAATACAGCTTTAAGTGATAATGATTGTTTTGATATATCAGAACAAATCGTTTTATTCGAGCAGAATAGCGAAATAGATGATATTGATAAATATATTAGCAATAGTTTATTAAATGAAGTTATACGACAAAAATTATTAAAGGCAGATATAATTTTTATTAAATTAGGGCTTAGTGATAATTATCTTGAATATTATGGTTTAAGAATAGCTTATCATATACGTCTAAGTAATTTTTTAGAAGAAAAATCATTACTTCCAATTGTCATTATTGGAGAGGAATCATTTCAGTTCATAGGTATTACGGCTGAATTACCTGAAATCCTTTTTACTGATGGTATCTATCTTATGAGAGATACTAAAAAAGATTTGGGTAAAATGACACAAAGATTAGAATCTAAGCAAATTAAATCAATTAACAATACTACATCTTTTATTGAAAAAATTAAAGTTTTACCTCCTGCAAATTATCTATCAAATCATTCAGTAGATAATGAATGGAGTATTTTAAATTGGGCTAATATTTTAGAATTATCTGAAGTTAGTGAAATTGATAAAGTTTCAGAGGATATTACAGCAATGCTTTATTATAAATATTTAGCAACAAAATATGAATATTCAAAAAATAGTATTATTAAAGATTCTAATTCCTATATTCTCCCTCAACTGAAAAGTAAAATCTTATATATTGATGATGAATGGGACAAGGGGTGGAAAACGATATTAAATAAAATATTAAATAGAAATGATAGTTCTGATTTTAAAACAATGGAACTACCCTATAAGAAATTAGAGTATTTGGATATCGAGAATAATTTTACTAAAATATTAGAAAGTTTTGATCCAGATTTAGTTATTTTAGACTTACGACTATGTGATAATGATTTTGATAAAAATACAAAAACTGAAGAGCTTTCTGGTTTAAAAATCCTAAATTTAATTAAGAATAAAAATCCAGGCATTCAGGTTGCTATTTTTAGTGCTACAAATAAGATTTGGAATTTACTAGAATTGCAAAATAAGGGAGCCGATGGATTCCTCTTTAAATTTCCTTCTGAGAGTAGTACATACAGTGATGTAATAATAAACTTTAAATCTTCAATAGAATTTTTACAAAAAAAAGTATTTATAAAAACTTTGATTGAAAAATGTTACAATATTGAAAAATTGCTTGTTGAAGCAAAAAATAATGATTACAGAGATTATGAGTACAATGATTTTATATTAGAGCTTGAAGCAAAAAATAAAATTAATATCTTTAATTTAGCTAATATTAATCTAGAAATTCAGAATACTATAGATATTGCTTTTCTATCTTTTTTTAATTTTATTGAAACATTTAAAAATTATTTTTACAAACACGAGCCAAAAACAATTGGTTTTGATGCTGTTGACTTTGTTTGTTATTCTTCAGAAAGGGAGCGTGTGTACAAAAATCAATCTATAAAATATACATGGACGTCTTGCATTGCATTTTTATTTATAGAATACTTTGAAATATTGGAGATGAACAATCCTAATATCGTGTTATTATTTAAATTGAAAGAAAAGAGAGATAATTTTATTCATAAAGAAATAACACACTTTTCATCAACTGAACTTAAACAAATAGTTAAATTGTCTGAATTGATCTGTTCTGATTTGAAAAATTAATTAAGAAGAATTTCTTTTCTGTATCTATAAAAATCTAAAAAATACTACCTATTTTCCCTATCTTTATGTGTTCAATAAACCTTGAAATTTTGTAACTATCTTTTGTAATCATATAAGTTTTTAAATCTGGATCATAAAATTTGGTTACTTCAAGATCAGCTACCATCAAATCACCTTTGGCAAAATTATCCCCATTATCCACCATTTTGAGCAAAGCTTCATCCTTTAAAAAGGCTGAAATTTTAATTCCTTTATAAACCAAATCCCATTTTAAATCTTTAGAAAAGCTTGGTCTTATAATCGACAGTTTTTCTCCAGTTAATGTTTCAACCTCTGTAAGTTCACGAACTTCATCTACAAAATTTATTGCTAATTCTCGAAATTCAGAGCTTGGAATTTTTGCAATAGTTTCATCCTTCCAGTTCTTAATTTCAAAACTTTGTATGTCTTCACTTTTTTCCAAAGTATTGAACTGTTTTGCTATTGTATTACGGACGTTACTATTATTATTGTAAATATTTACAATACTTTGACTCAAAACCAATGTTTGACCTTCATCATTTATAATTGTGATTTCATTTCCAGTATTTTCTACAACACTTTTCGGTTTCTTACCCTTAAGAAATTTTACGAACTCATACAATCCTCCTAAAGTACCTATTAAGGCAGCTCCATACTCAATATTATTACGATTAAAAAGGGATTCTAAAACACTTTCAATTAACTGGATGTGAACTTCAAAACTTCCTTTGTCAAGTGCTTTAATTTTAATTTCAATCTTTCTGTCAGTATTCAATTCTTTGTTGATCTCTTGAATTAAAGTTGATGTGTAGACAAGGCTTCCAATTAAAGTATTAACGTCAATATCATGCGACATCATACCAAAATTTAATTTAAAATCACTTGCATTCATAATTTCGGGAATAAAAGATTTCATTGTTTAGTTTTGTACAAATATAAGCATAGTAGTATTCTAAAATAATTAATTAACTCAACAACATAATTTACCGATCAAATATAAAACCGAAATACTGAAATTCATCGTTCGGAATATTATTACTTTTGTAATAGATACTTAGTACTTATCATATTAGGTTTAAACCGTCTCAAATATTTTAAATTTTTATTGCAAAACTATTAATTATGGCTAAGAAAAAAACTTCTAATCCACAATCATTAATCTACATTCTCTTATTTCTAGTACTATTAATGGTAATTTTCATTGTAGGAATATATTATTACAAATTCAAAGACTACAGTGTTTCTAATGATCCCTCAATGTGGGGTGTTTTTGGGGATTATATTGGTGGAACGTTAAATTCAATTGTTGGCATAGCCAATTTAATAATCCTAACTTATATAACTTTTCAGTTGGTGAAAATTGAAGATGAAAGAAATAATAAGAACTATAAAAATAGTGTATTCCCTGCTTTTAATTTAATACGAAGTCAATCTCCTGATGAATTCAAAATAATAATACACAGTTTTGGATTAGGACCAGTCCTGATTAAAAGCCTATCCGTAATAACTGGGGAAGGCAAGAAATATTCTAGCCTAGGAAATTACATGAGCACCCTACCACATATGAATATGACAGAATATTTTGAAATAGCAGGGATTGACTTGTCAAATAGCGTGATCCCCATAAATACAGAGTCTTGCATAATAACTGTAAAACTAAGGGAAGTCATTAAATACGAGAACCGTGATGAGGCTATAAAGAATTTTAACGATTTAACTAATCTTTTACAAAAAACCAAAATAAAGATAAATTATTCTGATATTTTTGATGAAGAAATATATGTTTATGATAACGGTGTTCTGAAAACTTGAAAAACAAAATAATAAAACAATGACAACACGTGCTCTTATTATAGAATATGGAACAATATTAGAATCAGGAACCTCATCAGCACTTAGCCATTTACTTGGCTTGAAAATAGGTGAAAGTAAAAGTTTTGGAATGACATCTTATGCGTTATCTTTCAATAACAAATTTACTTTGATGAGCGATTTGACAGTTGCAGAAAAGGATATTCAAAATAAATTTCAACTATTTGCCGAAATTAGAAACAAGTTTGCACACATATTTGAAGTAAATTCCTATGAAAAATTTTGCTCTATAAATAGTGAATACAAGAAAAAAGGTGAAAAACTTATTGATACTTACACTAAAGATATTGAAGGCGTAGAAGACATGGAAGAAAAAGATCTCGAATTCGTTTTTCAATTGTGTTTCATTCGATTAGCACAAGATTTAATAAAATACTTAGAAGATATTATTGCTAAATACCAGCATGATAAAGGTTATGAAAAAGGAACACATGATACTAAAGAAGATTTATTGAATTCCTTTGTTTTAGAAAGTAGTAAAACAGATGAAGGACGGGAACTTTTATTGAAAGTAGTTTGTGAAATGAAAGCGAAATTAAACAAAGATTAAAAAATTGTAGCAACTCTTCAAGTTTGAAAATTTCCAAATTTCATATAATCTTTATTTTTCGAAGTTTGAAAGAAACTAACTTCAAAAATGATATCTTTTTCGATACCAATTCAAAATGATTCTTAAATTAGCATAATTAATTTTTAAAAAAAATACCATGAAACCAAGAACATTATTGCCAACTATTGCTTATGACTTACCAGGACATTTATTTGATTTGTTAGAAAATGAATTAAACAACATCAAATATGTAGAAATTGATACTCCTGAAAAAAGAGATGAAAAACTAAAACAGATTCAACAAAAATTAGTATGGAATGAAGTTGAAATCAGTGAAGTTAAAATTTTAGATCATAGAACAGAAAAAGTAAAAGTAAAACAATCTTGGGAGAATCCTTATCCTATGGGTGAAGAAGAAGAAATTTATATAGTAACTGTTGAAGCTGAAACAACTGGAAGCCCTGAATTATTTGGATATTCTCCCGTTGCAGTATCATTTACTTCCTCAATGGATCAAAATGTGTACGAACCTATAAACAATAAAATAACACTTGAGGTTCGATCTAAAAAATTTGATAAACTCACTGTATTAAATGAAGCAAACAAAACCTTAACACTTACTAAGTCTTTTATTGAAAGTAATAATAAATGGATTTCTGATTATAACAAAACTTTTGTAAATACAATTGAAGAAAGGTTTAACAAAAAAGCTGACGAAATAACGAAATTTTATTCGTAAAAAAGTAAATCAAAAGCCACATTAAATGTGGCTTTTATCTTAAAATATTATCAAAATTTCTCCCATTGAAAGTGCATCCAATCGTAATTTTTTTCACGTCCTAATGAAACAAATCCATATTTGTAATAAATATCAATCACTAGTTTGTATTCAAGACGTGCAAAGCGTGCTGTTTTTGATGTTTCTTTTAACTGATTTCTTTCCGGATCAAGATCTATTGCCAAACCCCAAGCATGAACCGAATAACTGGATCCACCCCTTTGTTGTCTAAAATTGAAACATCCACCAAATAAATCAATTCCAAGTTCTTTAATTTTTGCCAATCTATTCACTTTCGTGATTCAGCAAACGCTTTTTTCAACGACTCCTCAATATCTTTGTTACCAAGTTATTTTTTTTACTTAATTTTTTTTCGTTCCAAACGATATACATTAACATAAATAAAAAATCCCAACTCTCGTCAGGATTTTTTACTTTTAATTTCTTTAATATCGTATTTCTTATCTCGAATCGGTTCATCAGGAATGAAATCCTTAATGGAGCATCCTAACACTATTGCAATTAAATTTAAGTGTATTATATTATATTTCGCTTTTTTGGATGGAGCTTCTATTTGTGAAATAAATCCAATATTCTTTCCAATAGAAAGAGAGAGCTCCTCTTGGGTAATACCCTTAGATTCTCGTATTTCTTTAACACGTTTTATAACGTATCTCTCTATTTCGTCTAATGATTCATTCATAAATCAAAGTGAATGAAAAACATTAAAAAATATTATGTACTATAGTACATATTTCAATAAACTTTCATAGATTTGTAAAATAAGTTATTGAAATGTAACTTTGCGATACTTCAAAGAAAAATAGAAGCTATTGCTTAGAATCTCGAACTGAAAACTGGTAATTTTTAATATGCGAGAGGATAAGTAAGGTAGCTCACGACCTAGGCGTGAGCTCACTTATCTGCATATAAGGTATACCAGTGCCCCAGTTCGGATATGTTGAGTTCCACGTCTTTATTTTGGGTAAAATGTAGTGAGATAGTGTTTTGAGTGTTGCGTAGAATTCATATAAAATCTAAGCAGTTCCTTCCAGCAAAAATTTGCTAAAATACGCTGCTTATGAAAAGAACAGACTCTTTACCCCGGAAGTTAAGCAATCTTCAGTTGTACGAACTTCTGAAAAAAGGCAATCCGACCGCTCTAGAACACATTCATCTGCGTTACAAAAGACTTCTTTTCTGGGTTCGATGGCAGGTGCTTAAAGATGATTTTGTAGTGGACACTATCGTTCAGGATACCTTCCTTAAATTGTGGCTGCACCGCGATACGATTGAAACGCCTGATCATATTACAGGATTTTTACGGTTTGTGATGAAAAGGGATTGTATATCGTATGTTACTGCTCCAAGAAATAAATTCACCTGCTTAATGGCTTCTCTTGACAGTTTTGAGAATTATCAGGATTATCTTGTGGGTTATGATCCCCTGAATGATAAAGAGAATCTCCTCAGTCACGAATCGGATCAGAAAAATTTCGATGAAGTCAAAAAGGTGTTACCCGTTCTGGATCCCAAAAGAAAATACCTGATTGAACTTTGCCTTAAATATGGCTTTCAACACAAGCCAATCGCAGAAGCAATGGGAAGCAGTGTTAAAGACATCAGCAATGAGGTGAGCAGAGCTATAAATGACCTTAGGAAAATTCTTAATAAAAGTTCTTTTGAACAGCCACAGGAAAAAGCTTTCGATAACAAGGAGCAGTCAGAAAAACTCAGTAGTCAACAACTTGATATTTTGAAAAGAAGGTTTGATCAGAAATCTTCTTTTGCAGTTATCGCCCAAGAACTCAAATTACCTGAAAAGGAAGTCCATCGGGAATTTGTGTATGCATATCAACATATACAAAATCAAAACACTTCTGAAATACCTTTTTGAAATGGAAAAATCCACGATAACATTGACCCGAAGAATTCAGCTGCGGATCGATCTTCCGGCAAATGAACAAAAAGAGATGTGGGAAAAACTGTATCGGTATCAAAACCGCTGCTTCCGAGCGGCTAATTTTATCGTTTCCCATCTATATGTTCAGGAAATGATCAAGGATTTTTTTTACTTCACAGAAGAAGTCCAATATAAGCTTGCTGATGCGAGCAAAGATGAAATGGGAATATTCACCCGTTCGAAAACAAATACAACGGCACGCCTGGTCTCTGACCGTTTTAAAGGAGAAATCCCTACCGATATTCTGGGAAGCCTGAACAATACGATCCAGTCAACCTTTTCTAAAAACAAAGCGGATTACTGGCAGGGGTTAAAATCTTTGAGGAACTTTAAAAAAGACATTCCTATTCCGCTTCCGGTAAAATGCATCAGCAAAATGAAGTATGATCTCGAAAAGAAAGCATTTTGCTTCAATATGTTTGCTATTCCGGTTAAAACGTATTTAGGAAAAGACTTCACTGATAAGCGTCTGATCATGGAACGCCTCTTAAGAGAAGAGATCAAGCTTTGTACATCGCAGATCCAGCTGAAAGCAGGGAAAATCTACTGGCTTGCAGTATTTGAGTTTGAAAAAGAAGAGCACCTTTTAAAACCCGAAGTCATCGCAGAAGCTTCCCTGTCTCTGGAACATCCTATCGTAGTAAAAGCTAACAAAGTGCGAATCAATATTGGCTCGAAAGAGGAGTTTTTATATCGCAGGCTCGCAATTCAGGCAAGTCAAAAAAGAATTCAAGCGGGCGTCGAATATGCCCGTTCAGGAAATGGAGCCAAACGGAAACAAAAGGCACTATATAAAACAGAAAATCTGGAAAGCCGTTATGTAAGCCATCGGCTTCACCTATATAGCCGGAAACTTATCGATTTCTGCATCCAACAACAGGCGGGCACGCTTATTCTTAAAGATCAGGAAGACAAAATTGGCATTGCGAAAGAACAGGAATTTGTGCTGCGCAATTGGAGTTACTATGAATTACAGACCAAAATAAAGTACAAGGCAGAAAAAGCTGGTATCGAATTGATCATTGGATAGCTTAAAAAAAATAACGAGGGTGCTTGTAAACCCGCAGGGTGAGGTCTTGAACACTCACTAAATACTAACTAGTATATACAACGGCGTGGGCTTCTTTTTTTTACCTATATTAAAGGCAAAACATTATTAGAGATATGTTTAGAAATAAAATTCAATTGTTCGAACAATTATTGAAGATCAATGCTGAAAAGCATTTCTGAGGTATTAAAAATCTGGTAAACTGAAATTGAATAATTGACAGACAAAAAGTTTTATTATCAAATCATTTACATTAAGAATTGGTTTAAATATTTGGAAATTTAGCCCGAGCTTTCATCATTTTCTATCTGCTATATTTGATGTAAAATAGTAAATGAGTTTATTGAAATATGGAAAACTCACCACTGCTTTTCCCTAGAGTTTCCCACATTCCAACAAAGTTTTCACAACAACAGCAAACCTTTTAAAAATTCATAGGTGTGTAGAATAGATACAGGTACTCAATCGACCTGCGTAAAAAAGATACAGGTTCTTAGCTGACCTGTGTAAAAAAGATATAGGTTGGTATTTTTCCTTTACAATAGCAACCTGAGTAAAAGAGATACAGGTATTCCATTGACCTGCGTAAATTAGACACAGGTTCTTGGCTGACGTATGTAAAATAATACAAGGTCAAACTGCGTAAAAAGAGGCTAGGTATTATTTTCATCATTTGTCATCTCTCAAAACAGATTTACAAAAAATAGATACTGGTTTTCAATTAATTACACAATAATTATGGTTCTGTTTCTTTTTTTTAGAGCTCTGAAATAACATTCGTTGATTTTAACGGCAAGATGTGTCTTTGTATATACAAACTTTTCAAGTTTGATATCCAAAGACTCTCTTGCCTTTTTTGCAAAAAGGGGAAAAAACTGCGGAACTTGTTT
Organism: Chryseobacterium gregarium DSM 19109; assembly: GCF_000430845.1. GTDB lineage: Bacteria > Bacteroidota > Bacteroidia > Flavobacteriales > Weeksellaceae > Chryseobacterium > Chryseobacterium gregarium. The sequence continues at coordinate 249,477 of NZ_KE387264.1, forward strand.
TTTTTGTTTTCCTTGAAATTGGTTTAAAGATTCCAAATCATTCTTATTTATTCTTTTTTAATCTCCACCTATTTCCAAATTATTCCAGATTGTTCTTATTCAATCCAACTCCCTTTAACACTATTGTTTTAACGATTTTGATATTCCAATTTTGCAAAAGAAATTTTATCAAAAACAAAAATGAAGAAACTATGAGAGTAAACCTTGTTACCAAAGAAGACCTTCAGGAGTTCAAAACCGAATTGCTTGAAGACATTAAAAATCTGTTTAATATCAAAATTTCAGAGCAGAAACTATGGCTGCGTTCATCAGAGGTCAAAGAGCTTCTGAAAATTTCTACCGGAACATTACAGAACCTCCGTGTCAGTGGAACCTTATCCTACACTCGTGTTGGAGGAACAATATATTACAATTACAAAGACATCGAGAAAATGTTAAATGGCAAAGGATAATTTATTATTAACAAAATGAATTACATTAAACATCTTACAGGCTTCTATGAAAAGGTGGCTCAGGATAATACACTTAATCCCACACACATCAGCCTCTACTTAGCATTATTCCAATTCTGGAATTTCAACCGTTTCCGAAATCCGGTCAGTATTTCTCGTGATGAAGTGATGCGAATCAGTAAAATCCACTCAAGAGCCACCTACCACAAATGCCTGAAGAATCTGCATTCTTCGGGCTATATTGATTATCAGCCGTCTTATAATCCGTTTATAGGAAGTCAGGTTGTTATGCTGGATTTTGCGGGGGAATTGAAACCTTCCCATAAACAAGAAAGAAAAAAAATTAATCTATCCAAGAAACTGAGCTGATTTGTAATTCCACTAAGACATTTTAACTTGTAATAATTATCGGTTGTGATTCTTATTTTTTCAATAAAATATTGTCAATATTTATTTTGTTGATCGTAGGATTTACGTATTTACGGAAAACCGTAAAATAATCTGTATGATATTATGTAGATTGCAACGTTTTAATCTTATATGATGAAAATTGTTATATAAATACTTAACTTTATAATTTCCATTATAAAAATAAGATCAACTAATAACAATATCGAAAATTCAATCACAACTATGACCACTTTTGAAAATACAACACAGCAAATTGTTACTGTGAAGGCACGAGCAGATAAAGCAATCAATTCTTTAAAAGGAATTTTATTAGGCATACTATCAGATGAAAAAATAGATTCTTACGAAATGAAGGAATTGCAATTGTGGGCAAAAGAAAATCACGCATTGATCAACAGAAATCCCTTCAAGGAATTTATGCTTCTAATTGAAAATACTGCGTCCAATGACATTCCACCGAAAGAATCTATTGAAGATCTGTATTGGCTCTGCCAAAAATACGAGCACGACAGTATCTATTATAACGGTATAACTTCAGACCTACAGCAATTGCAAGGAATTTTCCATGGATTACTTGCAGACGGTAACCTTAACGATGACGAGATTTTCAACCTTCACAAATGGCTGTCTGACAACGAACATCTTAATTCCTATTATCCTTATGACGAAATAAGAAGTCTAGTTTTGTCTATCGTCTCTGACAAGAAGATCGATGAAGAAGAAAGGTTGGTATTAATAGCTTTTATAAAACAATTCGTAGAGCTCAAAAATGATCAGATAAAAGAATCGATTGACCAATTGACGACCGATGTAAACATCTCAGGAATTTGCGCAGTAGATCCAGAAATAGTTTTTGAAAACAAAACATTCTGTATAACTGGCATTTTAAGCCGAGGAACCCGAAACGAACTGCAAACTGCAATCAAAAGCAAAGGCGGCATTCCAGTGAACACCATATCTAAAAAAGCAGATTACCTTGTGATTGGTGATACCAACAATGCTTGCTGGAGCTATGCCTGCTATGGCAGAAAAGTTGAGAAAGCTTTAGACCTGAGAAAGTCAGGCCATACCATCATCCTAGTTCATGAATATGATGTGTTTGACGCCATAGAAAATTAAGATATGACTATTTTTATAATCTTAGTTTTCGTTATTTTATTTTTTGCGTTAGTCAATCAGAACAAGAAAAATAGTAAAAAAGTTGTCTTAAAAACTTCACGTTCACGTACTGATAGACCTAAGGCCATTGTTAAACATGTTGAAAAAGTTCAAAAAGAAACTCAAATCACTACAAGTTTTGACAAATCAATAAAAACATCTATTCCCACCATTAAACCTGTGATCAATGTTGAACCTGTTTCAAAAATACAAAAAGAAGAGCAGATCACAATACGCTACAGTAGTCCAGTAAAAGCATCTGTCAGTATGGAAGAGAATATAACTAAAACAGACGATTCTATAATTGATGTGTCAAACATTGTAACGTCATTATTAGGCAATATTAAAGTTACTTCAGAAAACAGATCTGCAAATATTTCCGCTCCTTACTGGCCTCATCGCTATGTATATTCATATTCTGATCTCAACACGGCAAACGCGGAGCAACGTAAATTCTACAACGTATTCAAAACAGAATTCTTAAAAGGAAATTTTCTTTTTTTAAATGGTAATGCCAACTATTCCTTCATTCTAATGTTTGATCTGCTGAATGAATTTGCAGTCCATAAGGATTTCCAAAAAATCGAAGAGCAATTGGAAGATCTTGGCAACAATTATCCAATCACAAAATCCTATTGTGTCTCATTTCTTATTCAAAGACTTGACGATTACAATATGAACGATGAGGCACAAGAATATAGAGAAAAAAACAACGTTTATGATTATGATTACTGGAAATTAGGGAAAAGATATAAAAAGATACTTGACCTTTCTAATGAGCAAGAAAATACACTTAACAAGATATGGTTTCAAAACAATGTTTTTACTGAAATAGAATTTTGTAAACTTGAAGTACTTAAACAATTTCTAAGAGCCACTGAACATCTTCAGCAAAACTTTACTTCTGTTGATAATTCACTCGATAATCTAATAGATGAATTAACAGATCTAATTGTAAGGAAGTATTACCGCTACCGGAAGGGAAGTCAAAACTACAAATACAGTTTCGAAACCGTTCAGGGACAGATTTATGGGCACATCTTAAAATTGAGTGAAAACAATGTCCGAGAATCTTATTCCAACAAACGAAAATTAACAGCGGAATTTAACTATAGTAACCCTGAGATTTACAATGTTTATTTTGAAAAAGTCATTACGAAATTAGATGTGTTCTTTCCCGAAGATCAAAAACAAATTACTACCCCAGATCTCGAAACGGAAAAGCGCCTCAACGAAAGCAATACAACACGGTGGAAGACCAAATATGACAAGATAGTAGCACAATATTCTGACTCTGAAAATTTAGAACAGCAAATAATACAATTGGCTGAAGAAAATATTAAAAATCCGTCGGTGGAGAATATTTTTTACGAAGCCTCAAAGTTCGTCGCTAAAATCAATAAGGTTACCGCCTTAAGACTTTACATTTATTACATTGATAAAGATCTGAGCTCTGCAAAGTTTGATAACAAACAGATGAATAAAACCATTCAGAAAAGCCTTTTTAAGACCAATGAACAGCTGAATGATTTTGAACAGATACTGAGCGATTTCATAACGAATAAAAATCTTGATACAACGCTGGAAAAAATAAACTCCATTTACCTACCCAAGAGAAAGAAGATTTTTATAGATAAAGATACCATCGAGGAGGTAAAAAAGCAACACTCCGGTACAGTAGACCTATTAAACGAATACCTTCAGGATGAGTATGAAGATGATAACATTGTGATTGTATCTGAGGAAATTGCAAATAAAGACGAAGTACAAATCAATATCATTCATAAGAATGTTGAGCATCTTCATTCTAAGTACCTGAACGAAATCAGCTTAACAAGTGTACAAAAAGATGTGTTAGGCGTTTTTGAAAAGAACAGTTTCAATATTTCTCAAAGTGATTTAGAGGAATATCTGAAAGATCAAAATTTATTGATGAGCTCTACTGTTGATGCGATTAACGAAATTTGCTTTGATGTTTTAGACGATGTTTTGATTGAAGAGGACAATGATTATTTCACTATAAATACTGATTACTATAAAAAACTATTAAACAATGATTGACAATATTAAACCAAAAGAAGCTACCTCAATTATCAATTCCCTGATAGGTGGCATCGTTCCTAAAATAGGTGTACAGCATATTACAGTGGGCAGATCAGAAGAGATTGAAGCTTTTATAAGTTCCCTGAATGATGTTAAAAATGGACACAGCTTAGCGAAGTTCTGGATTGGAGATTTTGGAAGTGGTAAATCATTTATGCTTCACCTACTAAATACTGTTGCCTTAAAACAAAAATTCGTTGTAGCTAATGCTGATTTTACGCCAGACAATCGTCTGTATGCAAATGATGGGAAAAGCGTTTTATTGTACTCTGCTATTATGGACAATATTGCAATTCAGACCAAACCTGAAGGTGGTGCTTTACAGACACTGTTGGAAAAATGGATCGAACAGGTTATCACTAAAACTGCTGAAGAACATCATATCTCTTTGGTTGACATCCGCAAAGAAGAAAATTTGGCTCTCATTCAAAATGCCATAATGAAAACCATCAACGAAATCACGGAGGTTGGCGGCTTTGACTTTGGTTCGGTCATAGTAAAATATTACGAGGGTTATATAAAAAATGACGAATACCTGAGAAGAAATGCTTTGAAATGGCTCAAAGGTGAATACAAAACTAAAACAGAAGCCAGACAGGATCTCGGTGTCAGAGAAATCGTCAATGACCAGAATTTTTATGATATGCTTAAAAATTTTTGTAAGCTATTTGTAAGTATGGGATATAGTGGTTTTATGATCAATCTTGATGAAGCTATTAATCTTTATAAGATTTCAACTTCTGTAATGAGAGAAAAAAATTACGAAAAGATCTTGTCTATTTATAATGATTGCTTTCAAGGCAAGATTTCAAACTTATTGATTAATTTTGCTGGGACAAAAGAATTCTTGGAAAATGAAAGAAGAGGTTTATTCAGTTATCAGGCACTGAAGTCAAGATTACAAACTAATAAGTTTGAATCTCTGGAAATCCGGGATTATGCTCAACCAGTAATTAAACTCACACCGCTAGATCATAATGAGATATTTGTTTTATTAAAGAAATTGAAGTTGATTTTTGATTTTAATTATAAAACAGATATTAAAATTTCAGATGAGGAAATCTCAGCCTTCATGGAGGAGATTTTCAATAAACCAGGAGCTTCAGAGTTTTTAACTCCGAGAGAGGTTATCCGTGATTTTCTCAACATCTTAAATATTATTCGCCAAAACCCAGAAGTTGATAAAACCAAACTTTTTGGGGATATTGAAATTGAAGACGAAAGACCGAATGATTTAAATGTACTGGATAGCATTGAAGAATTATGACCTCCTTTGATTTACTTTCGGAGCCTATCAGAAAATATATTAGAGATAAGGGTTGGGCTTCTCTTCGCCCAATTCAAGAGGCAGCAATTCCTCGCATTTTATCAACTGAAAATAATTATGTTCTAATATCAAGAACGGCTTCTGGAAAAACTGAAGCTGCATTTTTACCTATATTATCAAGGACAAATTTTAATGAGGAGGGTGTCAAGGTTCTTTATATTTCTCCTTTGATTGCTCTAATTAACGATCAATTTCGACGTGTGGAAGAATTATGTGAATATTTGGACATTAGTGTAACCAAATGGCACGGTGAAGCAAGCAAAAGCCAGAAAGATAGATTGCTGAGAAAGCCAAACGGAATTGTTTTAATTACTCCGGAATCCATGGAAGCAATGTTTGTGAATAAACCTTATAATCTTAAACATCTATTTTCAACATTAGACTATGTGGTTATCGATGAAATTCATTCTTTTTTAGGTTCAGATAGAGGGATTCAGTTACAATCCATTTTATCGAGATTACAAAAAATAAACAAGTTAAATTTTAAAACTATTGCTCTTTCTGCAACCGTAAGTGATGCAAATCAATATATCGAGCTAAAGAACTTCATAGGAGATATTGAAAATACAAAAGTTATAAGAGATACTACTCCTAAACCCATTAATGCTGTCTTTAGATATTTCGAAGGTAGCGGAGCTGAACTACCTGTTAATTTACTAAAGGATTTATATATTCAGACAAGAAATAATAAATCATTGATTTTCCCCAACGCAAGAGGGAGAGTTGAAGAAGTTGCCGTAAAACTAAGAAAGATTTCAGATAAAGTTGGAGGACATCAAAACTATTTTTCTCATCATTCTTCTGTAGATAAGGAAGTTCGGGAATACGTAGAATTTTTTGCAAAGAATAACACTTACCAAAATTTTAGTATTGCCTGTACATCTACCTTAGAATTGGGAATAGACATAGGAAGTGTAGATCAGGTTGTTCAGATTGATGCGACACATAGTATTGCTTCTTTGATACAAAGAGTTGGAAGAAGTGGGAGAAGAGATGATAAAGCGAGTAATTTATTCTTATATGCTACCAATCGATGGACTTTGTTACAATCAGTAGCTTGTTGGCTATTATATGAAGAAAAGTACATCGAGCCAATTTCTTTGAATAAAAAATCTTATGATATTTTGGTTCATCAAATATTGTCTGTTGTAAAAGGGACATCAGGAATTTCAAAAAAGCAGTTAATCGCAGAATTGTTACAAAATGCTGCTTTTAAGAATATCGGTACATCAGAAATAGAGGAAATAATTGATTTCTTAGTTGGAAAAGATCTTATTGAAAAACTCGGTATAGAGCTGATTTTAGGAATTGGAGGTGAGAAAATTGTCAATAACAAAGAATTTTATAGTGTTTTCCAAACCGAAAATTTATTTAAAGTATCACATAAAGGAAATAAAGTCGGAGAAGTCCCACTAACACTTCAGATTCGGGAAGATGAAAATATCTATTTGTCTGCAAGAATTTGGAAAATTACGAATGTTGATTTAAAATCAAAAAAAATAGAAGTTATTCCTGCAAAAGATGGTAAGAGACCTATTTTTGAAGGCAACGGGGCAAATGTCGCAGACAAAATAAGAACAAAAATGCTGGAAGTTTTAGTCTCAAAAAGAGAATATGATTTTCTTGATGAACCAAGTCAAGATGTAATAACAGAAATGCAAAAAGAATTTTCAGTCTTTAATTTTACAGATATTGCGAAGGATAGACCCTTACTTTCAACAAATAAAAACCTTATATTTTATTCATTCACAGGATCAAAAATCAACAGAACACTGAAACTTTTTTTTGATACTTTAAAAATTCATAATATTTACTCTGAACTAGATTCCTCTTTTGAAATAAAAACTTCACAGGAAGAATTTGTTTCAAAAATGAAAAATTTAGAATCTTCCAATATTAATTTAGATCTGGTTTTAACAACTCTCATAGAAAATACCCCTGAAATTCTAGATTTCTCTAAATATGGTAAGTTCTTACCAGTAAAGTTTAAACTTGAAATATTAAAAAATTCTTACTATGATTTTTATAATTGTAAAAAGTTTTTAAACGATTTAGAATTGATAACCAATTGAGAATTAAATTATAAACAACTAAAACTATGAGCTTCAAATTAATTGCGATAAGACCGCTAAAAGAGTGTAATCCAAATTATCTCAAAAATTTAAAAACTAATCAATTGTATAAGTTTTACAATGATTATATTTTTTATGATAACAATAATCAAGAGATAATCGATTCAAAAAATGATGTAATTAAGATTGATTACCTAGCAACTATTCCTGACGATTTGTTTTCTCAAGGCACAGATGATGCAAAGACGAATATAAATGTTTCAGCAATTGTAGGTAAGAATGGGTCTGGCAAAAGCGCTTTAATCGAGTTACTCGTGGCGTCAATTGTAAAAATATCTTTGCAAATTAAGGATGATTTTATTAACCCTGAAAACTTATATGATAGTAAAGATGAAGAGAAGAAAAAGGAGCTTGTTACGAAATATAATGAAAGTATTGTTAAAGATTTAAATTCAATAAATGTTGAAATTTATTTTTATTATAACCAATTTCAAGAAAATAATAGGGAAAAGATTAGGAAACTTAAAATTCAAAATAATGAAATTACATTATTAGATTTTGATAAAGATTTCAATTCTAATCCAAAAACTTTTTCACTTCAAAAGAATACCGAAGTACATATCAAAAGTCATAAACCAGAAGGTGAAAAAGAGCTTTCAAAATCAGAACTTCTTTTCTTTAAAGATTTTTTTTACACAATGGTTATAAATTACTCACATTATGGTTATAATACAAGTGAAACAGGTGAATGGTTGAAAGGCGTTTTTCACAAAAACGACAGTTATCAATTACCTATTGTAATAAATCCATTTCGTGAAGATGGTAACATAGATGTAAATTCTGAAAAGTATTTAGCGTCCTCGCGTTTTCTCGTGAATATTTTGCAAGAAGAAAAACTTAGAAGTATTGCCAAAGGTAAAGATGTTTCCCATATATCCATAGAAATTGATTATAAGAAATTTAGTCATTGGGATGAGAGTGAAAAAAAAGATCTTCGGATAAATAATAGAGATGAAGAAAAAATTGAATATCTCGAATTGTTACTTGAAATATTTTATATTGAAAAAATAGAAATCAAAAACGTTATCAACAAAAGTTTTTACCCTTACTTGAGAGATTATATTCTTCTAAAGCTATACAAAATTACATTCTATAAAAAATATCAGAAATATCGAAAAGGGAAACATTGCATTATTATGAAAAATGATAATCCCTTATATTTCACATTAATTAGTCCAGATAATCTAAGGGAATATTTCGAACAATTAAAAGATGATGGAAGTCACATCACAGACAAACTATGCCAAGCAATCTTTTTATTGAAGCATCAATATGTAAAAATGGATGAAATTTTTATAGAAAAACTAAACGAAAAATTGATTAAGATTGATGATCTATATGAGGTGATTGATACAGCATTTAAGTCTAGAATAGATCCCAAAGAACATTATTTAATGAATAAGTTCTCTATTGCACAGTCGCTTCCTTCTATCTTTAAAGTAAATTACTTTTTTGAAGAGAATTATTCAAATCATAATTTTAATAATTTTAGCTCTGGAGAGAAGCAAAAATTGTATAGCATTCATTCAGTAATTTATCATTTGAGAAATCTAAAATCTGTTCAAGAGTTAATAATTGATGAGAACGATCCAAATGAAAAAATGATTTATTATAAGAATGTTAATATAATTTTTGATGAAATAGAATTATACTCGCATCCTGACTTTCAAAGAACTTTCCTAAATGATTTGTTGAAAGCGATAAATTCCGTTTATCAACGATATGATAATCTCAATATTCTGTTTATTACTCATTCGCCGTTTATATTATCAGATATTCCAAAACAGAACGTACTCTTTTTAAAAGATGGAGGTGTAGATACTTTTGATAGAGCAAGTACTTTTGCTGCAAACATTTCTGATTTATTAGTTAATAGCTTCTTTTTCAGTGATGAAATCAAAAGTGGCTTATTAATGGGGGAGTTTGCAGAAGAAACAATAAATAAAACAATTCAGTGGATCAGCGAAGCTAAAAAAAGTGAAAAATCTTTTAATCAAAATAAAGATGATTTTGATTACCATAGGCAGATTATCAAAATTATTGATGAACCAATATTAAGATTGAAATTGGCAGAAATGCTAGACGAGCTTTCAGGGAAAAGCGAAGTACAAAAGGAGGTAGCAAGAAAACAAATTGATTATTTGAACAAAAAATTTAATTTATAATGCTAACAATAAATCCATCTGAAAGTGCGGTAAAATTTCATAAACAAGAAGTTACTAGAATATTCGAGAAAATACTTACCGACAAGTTTGTAATAAGAGGAAAAAGTAGAGAAAGAAAATACTTGCATTTTAGCTTCTTAAAATTCCTAAAGGAGCATTATAAAGAGCTGATTAGTAGCAAACCAAATGAGCTTTTAAAATTGCATGAGAAATATGAATCTTTACCATTGTCTTCTAATCACAGAAAACTCATTAAAAGTTTTTTTATTGACACAGGATATGGCAATTTTAATAACCAAGAATTTTTAGAAAAGCTTAATATTGACACTTGTGTTTATTGTAATAGAAACTACACAGTGCAATTAGTAAAAGATAGAGCTCGAGCTCAATTAGATCATTGGTTTCCAAAAGAAAGTCATCCAGTATTGTCTTTGAGCTTTTATAATTTAATTCCTAGTTGCCAATCATGCAATCATATTAAGCACAATAACTCGCCAAAATGTGGATGGGATAAGGCTTTAGATAATATTTTTCATCCATATGAAGAAGAATTAATATTTTCTTTTTCATATGATTATGATACAAGAATTACAAATCCAACTGTAAAATTTATTAATACTGATTCAAAGGCTGAAGCTAGCCTAGAGTATAGTAGGTTGAAAGAAATTTATGATAGTAGTTCAAAGAGAGAACTGAAAGATTTATTAGATTTAAGATATAAGTATAGTGATAATTATCTAAAGATTTTATTCGAAGACACTTTTAATTTATCAATATCAGAAAGCGAAATATCTAGATTATTGTTTGGCATTGAGTCTAAAAAGAAAGATTATCACAAAAGACCATTTTCTAAATTTAAAAAAGATATTATTGAAGAATTATTGGGTATTGGATAATCTAGTTTTTCTTAAATTTCAGCCTTTTTATTAATGCGAGGCATATCTTATTTGATAAAAAGTTAAAAAACAAACCAAAGATAATTCACTTTCCAGTCCAACAGCTAAATTCTGTCAAGGTCAAGTCCTCCGGATTTTTGAAAAAAGTTTTTGTCTATAAAAATGTAAACAAAAACTTTTTCCGAAGAACCTTGACAGAATGCCACGCTCATTTTCAAAAAGGTTTTCTTTTTTTTTTAATTTTTTTTTCTTCGTTTTCTTTTAGAAATATTTCAACTGAGAAATTTCAAGCGCAAAGAGAATAACTAAATTCTCGATTTGAACTCTAAAAAACATGTTCAAATTTTGGACTTTTTACTTGCAAATTTGAGCAGAAATTTTTACCTTTACTACGTAAAATTTAAATTAGGATTTTACCACTTTTTTGCAAATGCCCTATTTAAGGCCTTTCACAAGATGCTACAGCGAAATGCTTATCAATAAAAGGACGAGAAGAATTTACAAAAACCCTCTCTCTCCGCAAAATGCGAAAACGAAAGTTTTTTAAAAAGCACTTAAAAATAAATAAATCCTGCAAATCATTGATTTGCAGGATTTATTTTATGATGGCAATTGCTGAAATTTTCAAAAGTACTCATAATTTCTGTGGCAAAATCATGGCCATTGATACACCAACTGTTTATTCCTGGTTTTTGATCAGCACGACGGACCGCAGAGGCAGGTCATCATACCCATAAATTATTTTATCTCTTAAAAACCCTTCAGATTCAAAAAAAGGCAACAAAGGGCTGTCGGAATATTCATTGATCCAGATGGCATCGTGGGATTTACAGACCTCCAGGCATTTATCAATTAATGATTTTCTAATAGCAGGATCTGATGAATACCGGCTTCGGATCCCAAAATCTGCTATCCGTATGCTTCGCTTTTGATATAAGCTTTCCGGCATTTTGCCTTTGGAGGTGATTCTGGCATATCCGGCAGGTTTTTCATCCACATAAACAACCAGCCATTGGTTAGACAGGCTGTTGAGTTCTGATATCAGGACCTTTTCAGAAAAATTTTCTTCTATGTAACCAGCCAATATTTTGGCATCAACAAGTTGTGAGAATTTCTCTAAGGCGATTTGCTCTGTCAGCATCATTAAAGTATCAGTTCCCTGTTCTGTTGCTATGGTAAATTTTACAGTTATATCCATCTCTTAATGTTGTATATACCGGCAAATGTAAGGGCATTTTCAGAATAATACACGATACAGATTTCGTATAAATAACCAGTACAGTTTTCTTCAACGCGATGCAACGGAGACAGACAGATTTAAAACTGCCTGGGACTCATAGTAAAGCGCATGATGTAACTGTTTTATGATGACCCTTGTCCTGCGAGCTTAAAAGCTTCGATCCTTTCCGGAGAAAATTTATTGGCAATTACCACTCTGAAATATTTATCGAAAGCCCCTGAAAAGGAGAAGGTAGAGCCTGGCGTAAACCGTATTCCGGCCTTATTGCATTGATCATAAAAATCAACCATTTTGGTGTCGTCAGGCATCTTTACCCAAATATTGTAACCGCCTGATGGTGTGGTAAGAGCGGTTTTTTCCGGGAAATGAGCAGATATCAGGTTGATGGCGAAATAAGCATTTTTTGCCAGTTGCATTCTGAATGCACGAATATGCTTCTCATAGCTCCTGCATGACAGTAACCGGCTGACGGTCTCCTGATAGATTGGAGAGACGGTACTCCCCAAAGCAAATTTGATCTGTTCTGCCCGATGCATGAATTTGCCGGCACTTAACCAACCCAGACGAATACCGGGAGCCAAGGTTTTTGCATAAGATGAGTACGACAGTACCAGCCCGCTATCATCAAATTTTTTAATAGTAGTGGGCCTTTGTCCATGAAAATTCAAATCACCGTAAATATCGTTTTCGATAAGTGCAACATTATACTGGTGGGCAATGGATAGCAGTGCCATTTTTTGTTGGTCTGATAGCATTAAGCCTGTCGGGTTATGAAAATTAGGCGTTAAAACGGCTGCTTTTACGTCATTGTAATGACAGGCTTTTTTAAAAAAATCAATATCGAATCCTATGCCTGAGTCAACAGGGATTTCAATGACTTTGAGCTTTAGTACCCGTATCACTTCAAGTACGGAAAATACGCATGGGCTTTCAACGGCTACTATATCTCCCGCATTACATACTGCCGCTAATGATATATATAATGCCTGCAACGCTCCATCTGTAATGATGAGTTCATCGGGATTTATAATGGTCTCGTAAGCGGCAGCCCTTTGAATAATATTGTTTTTCAGTTCCACTGAGCCGTCAGAAGGGTAATATCGCAGCAGTTCAGTACCTTGTTCCCGGATTACCTGTTGCATGGTACGCAACAATAGTTTTTGTGGGATTAAAAGATCATCAGGAGCTGCTACATTAAATTCGGAAACTTTCCTTCCCGCCCTTGATGAGGTGGTAAGGCTAAGGTGGTGCTTGAAAACGGCATCTCTCACTACGGGCCGGTATTTAGTTTTTACCTGTGGTGCCGTTAATTCAAGCCTGTTGCTAACGTAATACCCTGATTTCGGTATGCTTTCCACCAGTCCGCTGAGGATAAGATATTCATATCCGTTCTGTATGGTACTGATACTTACCTGATACTTGTCCTTGATTTCACGAACAGAAGGCAATTTATGCCCTGGTTGAAAAATTCCTTCCTTTATGTTTTTTTCTATGACTGTTGTAAACACTTCAAATTTATACGTTTTCACCTGTACTTTTTTTATAATTCCACAGCAAATACCGCTTTGCAGATCCAATAAGAAGATGTCCCTTGTTTGTACGTCCTGGATTTAAACGATTCAGCGACCATATCTTTTTCCTGCCGGCTTAACTTTATTCAGACTTTGTATATGATCAGGTAAGCTGTTTATCATCGTTAAGAACATTTCTTTTGTTTTCAGAAAGCTTAAAGATATGCCATTCGCTTTCATCCACAATTTACTGAATATTTCGAAGTATAAAACAACAGGAATGTAAAGCCATTTTAAGATACGGGATTTCAAATTTTGTAATCATCCTATATCAATATAATATTTTGCCGTTTATGCTTTTTAAGGTGTTGTCCGTTTCCTATCTTTTAACGGTGCGAACAACCGTTTCAATTCCTAACCTTGTCATATTGGCAAGCCGTTGTCTTGTTAAAAGAACCTGAAATAGATGTTTATGGGTATTGGAAATACAGGATTTCAAATTATCCATCAGGGTTTTAAGTTTGTTTAAAGGGTCTGAGGGAAATAGCGAAAATAGATGTAATGCAAACTATTAGATAAGCATCTAATGATTTTTATCTCAGTGTCAGAATCTTGATTGACCCTGCTAAAAAAGGGTTTTCAACAATTTTAGATTCCTGCATTTTGTTTTTGTAAAGGCGTTCATAAGATAAAAGCCTTTTCTCAAAAGTTTGGTGACCACGGGAAAATCGCATAATTTAAAGAAAGTTTAATGAAAACCCAGAACAATGAAAAAGGCCTTCATAAAATGATTCATACACAATAACAACACCGACTGCGAGTAAAAAACGACCTAAAAACTTTTAGCGTTAAGAAAATTGAAAAGGATAGGCCACAGAAAAAAGTTTTATGTCCGAAGCGCGGCTACAAGATTGAAATGAAAACAAACAGACCATCCGCGCAAGTTTAAACTTTTCAGCGTTGGCTCAATTTGTAGCGTAAAAAGTTTTAAGTCTTGATCTTTTGGTTCGTTTTGTATCAAGACAAAATGAACGAATAAACATAAACATAAAAAGCCCTTCCCTAGAGTTCAGCGACCACCGGGAAAATCGCATAGTTTAAAAAAAGTTTAATGAAACCCAGAACAATGAAAAATACCTTCATAAAATGATTCATACAGAATAACAACACCGACCGGAAGTAAAAACGACCTAAAAACTTTTAGCGTTAAGCAAATTGAAAAGGGTAGGCCACAGAAAAAAGTTTTATGTCCGAAGCGCGGCTACAAGATTGAAATGAAAACAAACAGACCATCCGCGCAAGTTTTAAACTTTTCAGCGTTGGCTCAATTTGTAGCGTCAAGAAAGTTTTAAGTCTTGATCTTTTGGTTCTTTTGCATCAAGGCAAAAGAACAAATAAAAAAACTTTCCCAAAAGTTCATTGACAAAGGGGAAAAGCATGGTTAAAAAAGTTTAATGAAAACCCAGAACAACGAAAAATGCCTTCATAAAATGATTCATACAGAATAACAACACCGACTGCGAGTAAAAAACGACCTAGGAGTCTGGAGCGTGAAGAAAATGGAGCCTGTGAACGTTAAAAAAATTCTACTGTCCGAAGTGCGAGTCCAACAATACTATAATCACCCAATAGATCATATCGCACAAGTTTTAGAATTTTTAGCGAATAGGGTTCATTTTTAGCGGAAGAATCCCAGTCTTGATCTTTTGGTTCTTTTGCATCAAGGCAAAAGAACAAATAAAAACTTTTCCAAAATTCTGGTGACTATGGGAAAAAGCATGGTTTAATAAGTTTAATAAAACCTATAAACAATATGAGAGTATTCCTTTATGAAACTGACCATTCTAACTGTTAACCACACTATGACCTTAAACTTTTAGCGTTAAGCAAATTGAAAAGGGTAGGCCACAGAAAAAAGTTTTATGTCCGAAGCGCGGCGGTAATATTGATCAACAGACCTACAGTGAATCCGCGCAAATCTAACGGAGCGGTTCGACGACCAACGGGAGTCAAGTTTTAAACTTTTCAGCGTTGGCTCAATTTGTAGCGTCAAGAAATCTCGAAGAGATTCGCCGATTCAGAAATAAAATATAAAATACTGAGGCAAAGTTTTAAGTCTTGATCTTTTGGTTCTTTTACATCAAGGTAAAAGAACAAATAAAAATAAAAAATCTTTTCCCAAAAATCTGGTGACCATGGAGAAATCTTTTGTTCTTTCATCAAGGTAAAACGACACTTATAATAGGAAATTATTCATTTGCAAAATATTCAAATAAATGTACTAAAATTTATCAATTATTCAAAAGGTAAAATTGATATTTCCCGGCAGGAATAACCTGCCGGAAAGGCCCTATTTTCCGGACATTCTTCGACCCTTCTTCGACTATTCTTCGGGAGTTCTTCGGAAAAACCCCCTGTTTTCCGAAGCCGATCCGAAGAAGACCCGAAGCGGACCCGAAGAAATGCAGGTTAGTACCGGTCATAGGCTGCCAAAACCTGCCAAAACCGGACACAAGCTGCCAAAACATGCTCAGGCCATGGCCAATTCAAAAACCGGTGATACCTTTGTTCCGTTAAACCCCAAAAAAGCAACCCCATGGCACCAATCACAAAAGCGATCCCGGCAGATCACAGCAAAAGCAGGAACGGCAGCAGGTACCAAACGGCCTGGGCAGGACCTCATCCGGAGCAGGGCCAGGCGCCGCCGGGCTGTGGGGAAGCCGCTGCTCCGGCAGGTGAAGTCCAGACGGACGACCGGATTTTCCCGGCAGGTGAAGAACATCACAGTGGCCCCACAGACAAGGATACATCATCAGTCCGGCGTGGCAGGGACAGGCTTAACGGCAGACCGTACGCTGCCGGATGAGGATGCCGGCAGGAAAATCCGGGGCTGGCCAAGGTGTACTTCAGCAGTGTCGTACAGGCACCGGCTTCCCACAGCGCGTACTTCGGTGCCCTGAACCTGATTTAATACAGATCCTGATTTAGTTTGATCTCCATCCGCAAGGATGGGGATTTTTTGTGCGGCCCCGGATTCAGGGATGCCGGTCATTTGAGAAAGGCTGTCAGGCTCTTAAACGCTCAGTTGCGCCGGATTTCAGCCCTTTTGGATTCCTTATGAGGGATGAGAGGATTTAACAGGATAGGCAGCAATACAATGGCTTTACAGCATCCGGTGATGAGGATTACCTTGGCAGAATCATAAGGCGTCTGCCTGGGCAAACGTGAAACTAATTTTTTTCATTTCCTGTCCACGCTGACGCTCCATTCTGTCATCGATTTTTTAGAGGCACGCTCTTTAAGGAGTCCGGTTTTCACGCTTAAATTCCCAAACATCCATGATTTTCATCACAAATTTATTACCGTTTTGAAGCGGATCAGGAGCCAGGAATAGGGAATAGGGGTTCTCATAACCGAATTTGTGTAAAATGATTCCCAAAAAATATTTTTACAGCTCATGGTGGCCATGCCGGATTTTACGGATATCCCATGGGTTATGATTGAGATAAATTTAAAAATATGTTGAAAATAGTGTGAATTTAAAAATGCAATTACACAATAGAAGGATCCGGCATCATCAACTATCTCTTGATATTAATCAATCCGATCAGACCATCCTTTATAGTATTGTTTTCGTTTTTTAACCTTTCTAATAATCATTTTTCATTGATCCATTTTCTAGTCATTAATTATTCATTGCCGGTGACTGAGATCCACTAACACCCAAATTTACGAATTGTATTAATATATAAAATTTGCAACAGTGCTATCAAAGGCATTTCTGAAATGGAAATTATTTTTGTGAAGTAGGGCTCGAATATCGAATTCGAACCCAATGATATGGTCATAAAATTTGTATACAGGGATTGTTGGTTTCACATAAAAATCCGTAAAAATACTTAATGAACTGTTTATTAATTCTCCTAGATTTGATTTAATTAAAAACCATTTAAATATGGCATACGTTAATGATGTAATTCATTATAATATTTAGTTAATGTATAATTTAAAATGTATATTTTTTATAAGTATGCTACTGTCGTAGACTATTAAAACTAATAACCGTTAAACCAACATTTCATGAAAGCAACGCTGCTCAATATCATCGGGATCTTAAAGGAATATCTTCCAAAGGACAATATGCCGGAGATATTATTTGATTCACCTTTAACAAATAAAGAGTACAACGACGAAAGACAAATATTTAATACCTACTTCCAATTCCGGCCGACGGCCATTGTATTCTGCACCAACACGGAACAGGTCTCGGAAATCATTAAATGCATCAGACAGTACAATTACACCGGGCTCCTGAGAATCCGGTCCGGCGGTCATGATCATGAAGGGGAATGCTCGGCAACTGATGCCCTGGTAATAGACCTTTCAAAAATGACAACGGTCGATATTGACGCCGATCTCAATTATGCAACCATCCAGCCCGGCATAATGTTCATTGACCTGATTAAACAGATGAATGCCAGGAAAGTGGGATTGCCGCATGGTACGTGCTATTCCGTACGCATTGCAGGATTTACGTTTGGCGGGGGATGGGGCCCCTGGACCCGTGACAAAGGGATGGGCTGTGAAAGCCTTGCCGGTGTTACCATCGTATTGGGTGATGGTTCGTACCGGACGATTATAGACAACAAGCTTGTACCGGAGTATGAAGGCAAAACCGTGCCTGATCTTAACAACGAAGACCGTAAACTTTTATGGGCATTGCGTGGCGGCGGCGGGATGAGTTACGGCATCATCACAGCACTCATTTACAAAACATTTACCTTACCTGATTTTACCACGAAATTTTCGGTTTCCTTTGAGCAAAAGTTTGGATGGAATTTTGCCCCTGCCGTTGATATACTCAAACGCTGGGAAGCGCTTATAGGCTATAAAGAAAATAAAGATTTGCTGGGTACGAATTTAAAAATAGTTGGCAAATTCAAATCTGAACAGGATACGACTCCGGTGGAGCAAACTCTGCATGACTGTTACTTCTACGGATATTATAAGGGCAGCAAAGCACACTTTAACAACCAAAAGGATTTTGAAGACAACCTCGAAAAAATTATCCGGGAAAAGTGGTTTCCAAAGTATCAGTTCGGAACGTACAGTATCAATTTTGAAGATACCATCGAGGCCGTATTATCCAATAACGTTACCAGCCCATCCGGCAAGCTGACTGCTGTACCGGATAACGACAGGCGCCAGTGGAGTACCTTTTCAGCCTGGGACCGGGTGGTAAGATGGGATACCGATCAGGATAAAAACCCATTACTCGAAAGTGTATATGATACTGCTGCCTTACCTCCCCATTTCCAGGCCATTCCGCCCGAATTAGACAAACCGGCCCCTCATAAAATAACATCGAGGTTTGCCATGGTTACGGCTGATGAAAATATTGCTTCGGAGCGGAGAAAAAAACTGATTGAAAGCCTGGAATCCAATCTCCTGGATACTGAAGGAACTTATCAGGGAATGAATACGTATTTTACATTGGGTGCTATCACCGGGGCATATTACCGGGATTATGAATTTAATGCGAACCAATTTCCGGAGGGAAGTTCTTTTGCCTATAAAAAATGCTTTTACACGGTGCAATATCAAGCCTGGTGGAACAATGACGGTCGTGAAAACCCGAAAGTGCAACCTTATGTAAACCGGGCTTTGGATTGGCTGGAGGCCTGCCGGGATTATGAGATCCCTGCTACTTACGGAGCCTTCATCAGTTTCAAAGACAGCAGCATTCCAACCCGTGTTTATTTTCAGGAAAGTTATGACCAGCTTAAAGAAATAAAAGAAACGTATTGCAATGACCCTGACAATTTGCTCAGCAGCCGCAAAACGATCATCTGATGGAATAAATCCCCCCTGATAAACTCGGTACAACATGCATTTTTCTGGTAACCATCACAAAATTCAGGCACACCAACGCTTTCAGGGCGATGGTTTATCCTCTGCTAACCACCAGATCGATTGATCTTCTATAATACACGATAAAATCCATTTACAATCAAAAACCTATACAACATGTCTGACATTAAACAAGTAATCATTCACCCGGCCATCGGTGTTGCCCGGGTAGGCAATAGTCCGGATGAATATTTTCTCCTGCCTGATCTCATTAACGAACCCATAACCGATCCCGGAAATTTCAGGGATAGCCAAGGGCGTATTAAAAGGCAGGCGGCCCGTTTCCGGCTTTTCGGTGCCGATGAGCAAGGCCATATCATCCGGGAACTTACTGCGGAAGATGGCGATATCACCTGGACCGTACACGTGGCCAACAAAAAAGCCGCCTGGTACGATTTCGATCTTGCACTGGATATTCCCCAGGCCACCGGTGTTTATCCGAAATATCCGCCGGTAGAAAGCAAGTTACGCAATGTTAACGTCGCCGATTCGCATCGCCCGAGGCTGGTGATTGATGGCGGTGCAGTAACGATTTCCGGCATCAATACCAATTCTGGTGGCAATGATCCCGAATTCGCTTTCGATAAAGGCACATTTTATTCTCCGCATGGTACGGATACGCCGGTTTACCTGGGCGAACTGCGTACAGACCAGAATGGCAGCTTGCTTTTCCTGGGTGGCCGTGGCGTATCTGCATCATACGATGGGAAGATGGCCACTACTTTTGCCAATAACAATACCTGGCATGATGATACCTCTGACGGTCCGGTTGATGCAAAAATTAAATTGAATACAGGAGAAGTGTTCGAGGCGACCGGCGCATGGGTGCTCACTGCTCCGCCAGATTATTCACCAGGGATACAGGCATTTGTAACCGGTTACGACCTGCTGGCACAAACGGCCAGCGAAATGGGACAGTCGGTGTTACCGGAAACGCCGGAGTTCTGGGCGCACATCTATCCGATGCTGCAACGCATGCCGCTCAACGGGTGGGTGAATGCAGGTATTTTTAAGCAGTATGGCTGGGGCAGCCCGGGGAATCTTTCCACTCCCGAAATGGTGGCGAAGCTTTCTGATGCATCCGATCAGTACTTTGAGCTGCGGCAGGCCATTTTCCGCCAATTCCGTAATCCTGATTACGCAACCATGCAGGCAGAGCTTTTCCCGCCGGTTTACGGCGATGGACTGCAGAGTTTCAAAAGCAGCGATACCGATCCGCGTAATTTCATGGCGGTGATGCCTTTTCAGTATGACTATCTTCAGCAGTGGGCCAACGGCAACTTTACTTTGGGCGAAAAGTCTGGAACGGTTGATTATGATGACCTTTCTCCTGCCGAACAGGCCAGCCAGCTGGACCGCACCACGCTTGATGAAACCATTGGCGGGCCTTTTCACCCGGGATGCGAATATACCTGGCCCATGCGGCAACCTATCCTGTATTCGGCACCGTTTCGGATCAAACGCAGGTTGGATGATCCGCTTACTTTCGGACCCGTGCTCAATTCCAAAATTGCGCTGGCACCGGGAGGCCCTTTGGATGGCTCCGCGGCCGGCGATATTACCAAATGGATGGCCGTGCCCTGGCAAACCGATACTTCCAGCTGTTTAAGCGGCTATGTAGAAATTATGGGTCAGTATGTACCGACTTTCTGGCCGGTTAGGGTGCCGAACGATGTGCTTACGGAAGCGGATTATGAAGTAATGATAAGTGGCAGCAGCAGCCTGGAAGAGAAGAATTCTGCCTTTGGCAACCGGGTGAAGTGGCTGCGCGGTGTGGTATATGAGTATGGTTATCCATCGGTAAAGGTAAGCCCTTATACCAAAGGCATTAATGATTTTATCACCCAATGGCCCGATGTAGGTATTTTGATCCAGAAAGAAGGTACGGGTGATGCCAACTTCCCCGATAAGATGTGGGTAGAGAATGGACGAACCATAGGAGAAGAGCAGGTTACTGCAGACGCAATGCTGAAGGCTG
This sequence comes from Chryseobacterium gregarium DSM 19109, assembly GCF_000430845.1. Taxonomy (GTDB): domain Bacteria; phylum Bacteroidota; class Bacteroidia; order Flavobacteriales; family Weeksellaceae; genus Chryseobacterium; species Chryseobacterium gregarium. The sequence continues at coordinate 270,760 of NZ_KE387264.1, forward strand.
CGCCAGAGCAGGGGCTACCATCGGAGGATTCAGGTTACCTATGGATGGTAGAGCGGGCTGAAAAGAGAAAAAGAAGATGATAACAGATGTGCTGATTATAGGCAACGGTCCTGCCGGATTGGCCTCAGCAATCACTTTACGGCAGCACGGTGCATCGGTAACGGTGGTGCACCGGCCCGCTGTGGATGCTGTCCGGGTGGGAGAAAGCCTCGCTGCTTCCGCCCGGCACTCTCTTATGGAACTTGACCTATGGGATGACTTTTTAGCTGCAGAGCACCCTCCCTGTTATGGCAATTCCTCTTGCTGGGGTGATGACCGGCTGTTCTTCTATGATTTTATCCAGTCATCGTCCGGAGAGGGCTGGTATGCGGATCGTACGGCTTTTCAGTCTATGCTGGTCCAAAAAGCTGTAGCAGCCGGAGTCAGCTTCATTGAAACGAGCCGGGCTTTCGGACTCGTAAGGGAAGGCGTATGCTGGAAATACACGGAAGGGCATTCGCACATCAACGCCGCTGTAATAATCGATGCCAGTGGCAGGAACAGCTGGCTGAGCAGGCAACTTGGTATAAAACGTATTCGCGGGGATAATCAGATAGCGGTGGTCAGCTTGCTGGCCTCCCCTAATCCCTTAAGGAGTCAACAAAGTCTTATTGAAGCAGTACCCGATGGCTGGTGGTATGTTTCGGAGGGCGGGGGAGGAAAGGTAGTGCGTATTTTTTTTACAGATCCTGACCTGCATGAACGCGCAGACTGGCTGGATCCCTTGTATTGGTGCCGGAAGAGCATGCAGACGCGCTTTGTAAAGCATCGGGTACCGGTAAATCGTTACAGCGATATATTGCCTATTCAATATACTTCAGCAGGGAGCCATCATCTGGAATCTTATGCCGGCGAAGGCTGGCTGGCAGCTGGCGATGCAGCCTGTGCGTTTGACCCATTGTCATCCCACGGTATTGCTTTTGCGCTGCGCAGCGGCATTGATGCGGGCCTTGCTGCTAAAGATGAGCTGGCGGGCATTTCAGCAGCCGCAAATGATTATGATCAGAAAATCCAGCTTGCCTTCCGTTTGTACGGAGAGCAACGTGCAGACCTCTACCGAAAGGAGACGCGTTGGACAGACCAGCCTTATTGGGTAAGAAGACAAGAAGGGCAAAAACCTGCCGTTGCTAAAGGCGGTATGGTATAGAATAAAAAAAGTAAAAGGGTCAGCTATTAATTTTATCAAAGTGGTACCGTGATTCTGAATATATGATTATTCATATTAAATCTTCAGTGTGAATTTATCGCTCTCTAGTAAGATTCAAAAGAAAGCCGGAAATTGATTTCAGAAATAGATCAAACAAGTGGCACTTCTAATTTGAAGTTAAAAAAACGATTTCTGAAGTGATTTTAACGCAGAGTTCGGTTCCCCGTCCTGATTCGCAATCAAAAAATCTATCTATTGTCTTGCTTTATTGGACAAAAGACATTAAATGTTGTTTTATCTTTGAGGTATAAAAGCATGGAATGTTAATGAGCAACGGAGAATACATTTATTTGAATACTGACTGTAATGGTGAATTCAATGTTTTATGAATGGAATTTCAGTTTATCAACCGCTTTATCAACTTTTTTATTCTCCCCGTATATGATCATTCCAGCCAGGTTTAATACCTCATCTGCATGTTTTACGATCTCGTTGATATTGCCTTATTCATTTTTAGTGGCAAACAGTTCTTTGGTATAAATACCGATCGGTAAGCCTTTTTCTGATGCGCGGTTAAAAGCGCTTCAATTGTTCATCCGATTCAGCGGCATAGATGAGTATGGTATGTTTTATAAAAGGGAGGTAAGAAGTACCGGATGCACTTACGAGTGGTGCACCATGGGTTTCCGGAAAAGCTATTGCTACTGAACCCGCCAGGAAAGAGGTCACATCCAATTTCTGCCAGTCTTCTAAACTGTTTAAAATAACGACGGCTATTTTTTTATCGTACCTATTAATCGTTATTTATTGTTAGGGGAAATTCGCTGATATCTACAGCCATCTGAATGTTGCATCGCTCATAAGGGGTTGGATGACCCGCTATTTTCTGAAATCCCAGCTTGTGGTACAGATTGATGGCCGGCTTCAATATCGTATTGCTCTCCAGGTAAACTTTTTTGGCACCGAGTGAAGCCGCCTTATTTAATGCCGCCTGTCCTAAAAGCCAGCCGATACTCTTTCCCTGTGCGGAAGGAGAAACCGCCATCTTCGCCAGTTCAAAATCATGTTCCCCGTCATTCATTTTCATCAAAGCACATACCCCGACAACTTCATCATTTAAAAGGGCTACTAAAATGTGGCCTCCCTGATCCAGAATATATTCCTGCGGATGATCCAACGAACGATAGTCGGCTTCTTCCATCTTAAAATAAGAAGAGATCCACTCTTCGTTCAGCAGTCTGAAAGCACCGGCATGCCCGGGTTGATAGTCTGCAATCCGGACCGTGCTGCTTTCCCGTTGTTTCTTCTGCTCGGTGACCCGGCGCAGCAATGTTTTCTGTTCAAGCAAAAATTCCCATTCTTCAATGGCCTTCCACAGATCGTTGGTCGCCTGCATGTTAAGGGTTTTAATTGCCTCTTCCACATCTGTATACTGATCCTGGATCCTTTCCTTATAGCCCATGCCTTTTTCAGAAAGTCCCACCATGCTCCGCCTGCCGTCACTGTTGTCTTTCTTCTCGATCAGGCCTTCTTTAATCATCTCACTGATGATCTTACTGACTGAAGGGTGTGAATGGCCAATTTCCTGCGCAATGCCGGTAATTGTTTTTTCTTCACCTTCTGACAGGGAATAGAAAACAGGAAACCATTTGGGCTGCATTTCAATATTGTATAATTGATAGATCCGGGCCGCATCATCTGTAATCCTGTTGGTCAGCATCCTTAATCTGCTGCCTATTGATTTAATGCCTGCATTTTTATAAAACTCCATATATTTTTAATTACGTAATCAGTTACGCAAATATAGGAAACAAAGTTATAACAGACAAGAGGCTGATTTAGACTTAAGAAATTTTATAGGTTTTTTCCCATCCAGCCTGAACTGGTATGCTTGAAATGATCCGGAAATTTCAATCCGTAACCCAGCATACGGTCAAAAGATGAATGCGCGGCCAGCAGTAATCCTATTGAAATAAGGATATCCACATGCATCAGAAAGCCAGCCGCTAGAAGGGCTATTGCTATCGCCCGATGATGAACTAAGTTATACGTGAGAGCACCTATGCGGGTGTTCACCAGGTAACCTGTCATGGAAAGGTCAGGCGCAAAAAACAGCAATACCCACAGCCAAACAGATAATCCGAGATTATATTTCGTCAGGAAATAAATAGCAATTGCAGTTATAGCTGCCTCTTCAATTTTGATAGCGATAGCCATCGTTTTTTCCTGGTTCATGACAATGATTTTTGATTGCCTCAAAGGTACAACTGAAACTCCGGCACTGCGCTTGACAAAAATCAAGAAACCGTTTTTCTGCGTATACGGCTAAAGGTTTCGGGCGTCATGCCGAGCATGGACGCCAGGTATTGAAGCGGCACCTGATTAAAAAGCTCGCGATTTTCACTGAAGAATTTTTGATAACGCTCCTCGGCAGTCATGGAGATAAGGTCTAAAATACGATTCTCCATCATTACAAAGCATTTACCCATGAACAGTTTTTCAAATTCATGCCATTTGGGTACCCGTCTTCCCATAGTAAGGTAGGCTTCATAATCGATGGTGAATAAGTGCGTTTCCGTCAGTGCCCGGATGTCAAAGCGTGACGTTTCGCGGAACATGAAACCCCGGAGATCGGTCATAAAATATCCGGCTGTGCCTATCCACTGGGTAACTTCTCTGTCCGGCAGGTTTACAGAAACCCTTAAGATGCCGCTTTCTATAAAGCTGAGCTTATTGCAGGGCTTTCCTGTTTTTAAAAAATAGCTTCCCTTTTCCACCACTTCCGGTTTAAATAACCCGCTCACTTTTTGACATTCGTCAGCACTAATGCCGAAATGGTGATGGATATAACTTTCAAGTTCGTTCATTTATTTGTTTTAAGCGATGATAAAGATCGGCAATATGAGCCAGGATCAACAGTGAATTATGTTATATGTCAAAAAGCCTTTTCAAATTTTTCAGACAGAATGAATGTTTGTTCACCTGTCCCGCTTTCCAGGGCATATTCAATGATATTTAAAATTAAGCATTCAACCTGCTTAGCAGTTCCGTAGGTGTATATCCGAATTGTTTTTTAAAAGCAAAAGAAAAGTGGGATAAATTTTCAAAACCGGTCTCATAGCAGACGTCAATGGGCTTTCTTTTCTTTTCCACAAACTGGTAGTGGGCCAGTTCCAGGCGTTTTTGGGTGAGCCATCGCTGTGGCGTGTTATTGAAAGCTTTGCTGAAATCGCGCTTGAAGGTGGTGAGGCTGCGGCCGGTAAGATACCCGAATTTTTCCAGCGGCAGGTTAAACATAAAATTCTTTTCCATGTAATCTGCCAGATCAATTTTCCCGGGTTCTTCAAAGTTCGCCAGCACATGGTCTATTTCTCTGTTAACAGTGCGAAGGATGGTGATGGCCTCAGTGATTTTCAGTGATGCAATACCTTCAGGAAGTTCTGCCATCTCAAAATAGGGGATGAGGGAAGCAAGGCAGCTTTCCAGCAATGGATGGTTGCTGAAAGTATATATCTTTTGTGATTCCGGTGCTTTAGGTTTTACATCAAGACCGGAATAAAAATTTCTTAACTTTTCTGTAGACAGATGCATGACCACGGTTTTGTGCGGCTGCCCGTCTTTCGGATAATTGATGATGGTAGCCAGCTGGTTTCTGGGGATCAGGAAAATATCCCCTTTCCTGAAAAAATAGGTGGCATCGGCCTGAACAATTTTGGTTTCTCCGGAAATAAACCAGATGAGCATGTGGTGGTCGAACATGATATCCGATTTGAAAAATTTGTCCTCGTAACAGGAAAGTTTGACGTCTTCTGTGATGTATTTGGCCTGGTATTCCATTTTTTATACTTGTTAATGTTATCAATAATTGGTGAGTGTAGACCGGCACAACCGTCGGCAGTGAAACCGGTGATTAAAATTATTAAATTCTTCAATATAGCGAACTTATAATGTCATCAAAGCTCATTGTTTTCTTAAGCGATCTTATACTTATACCACCCATGTGATAGAACTGCCGAAAGAAGTATAGGTATAACAGATGTTGCGAAGATCCTGGTAGATTTCGCAGATCCTGTTTGGCAGATGTGTGCTTTTTGAGACTGTGGCAGCTGCACTTACACTTGCCGCGTAAAGTTCATCTGTGATCAGAAGATAAGAGTGCTCGGGAACATTATTCTTCAGCAGCCTGTGCGCTTCAATGATCACTTCACCATACAGCTTCGTAAATCCACCAAGACAGAACCGCGTCATCATTCCATAATGGGCTATCGCCTTAAGCTCCAATGTTAATGTTAAACAGTATTGTATTTCCAGCTTTGCTTTCGCTTTATCAAAGGCATTTTTCATCAGCTTAAACTGTTGCTTTAGTTCATCAACATCAGGAATGGCCCGCCATTTGAAGAACAATACCGCGTCACCCTCAATTTCTGCAATTTCAAGATCCAGTTTGTTTTGACTGATGATGGCAGAGAGCAGTTGATAGGTAATGGCTTTTCCCGTTACCATGTCCGTGCTCCGGACCAGCTCTGTAAATCCGCTGATATCGGGTATAAAAACCAGCCCCTTTTTACTGCCTTCACCCAACCTGTGGTTCCCGGTAGCTGAGGCTTTTTTTCTTGTAAGGATGTTCATAATAACTTATTTTACTGTTCAACCGTTGATTTGAAGATCGTTTTAAAGATGCTCCGTTTAATAAACAGGGTACGGAGCATCAATGAAACTAAATGACCTCGAAAGCAACGCCCGTCATTTTTTCGCTGAGATCCCAAAGTCTTCTCGCACTGGCTTCATCTAATGAATACGGCTGTACGCCACGCGTTCCCAGGCTATTATCATTTCCAAAATTTCCATGGTCAAGCTCCGCAATGTCCGCATCTTTACAATACACTCCGCCGATATCATTCAGAAGGGGGCTGGTGGCACACCATACTGTGGTGGCAGCGCCCTGGGGGATCGTCTTTAATCCGGCAAGGATTTCCGGGCGCATATTTCCATGATCATCAAAGAATCCCATTTGCTTAAACAGTTCCGTATCCGCATCTCTGGCCAGTTCCGTTCCGGCAATTGATCCCGGATGCAGCGAATAGGCCCTTACGCTGAATGGTTTCGCGCGGTTATCCAGCTCAAGAGCAAAAAGGTTACTGGCCGTTTTTGACTGTCCGTATGCCTGAAGGGTCTGGTATTCCCGGTGCCCGAAATTAGGATCATCGAAATTAAACGGAGCCATCTGGTGACCGTAGGAAGAGACATTAACCACTCTTGCACCGTTGGCTTTCTTGAGGGCTGGCCATAATCTTGCAGCCAGATGATACTGCCCCAGGTAATTGGTAGCCAGTTGGGATTCGATACCCCGGCTGTCTCTCTGCAGTGGTACCCACATAATGCCGGCGTTATTGATCAGCAGATGCAACGGCCGTCCTGAAGAAAGGAATTTTTCAGCGAATGCATCAATAGTATCGGGTTTTGCCAGATCCATGGCCTCAATTTCTACATTCCTGATCCCTTCCAGATTTTTCATGGCTTTTTCCATATCCCTGGCCGGTACAACGACCGTGGCACCCGCTCCTGCAAGTACTTTGGTGGTCTCCAGGCCGATGCCGGCATTCCCGCCTGTTACAATTGCGGTTTTTCCTGTCAGATCGATTCCTTTGATCACATCACTTGCGGTTGATTTTGCGTTGAAGCCGGAACCTGCCGGTTGCTGTAGTGCTCCCTGATCATTGTTTTGTACCATTGTTTTATTATTATTTGTTATTGCTGATACAAATGTAGTGGGGATCTTGACATGCCGTTTTGTTTAAACGTCCGGATTAACTTTGTTTAAAAGGCCTGAATTGAACGGGTATCAGTTATGGCTCATTGCAGTGATACGGGAAGCCATAATGCGCCTCCGATTTATAATTTATTTAACCTCTAGGGATCAGTATTAAATTTGGGGACTAAAAAAAGTTTAGAAATCCCGAATAGGAAAATTAACGATCTCTTGCCCCGAAGTTGTCATCTGAAGTTTTTTATTTTTGCATTGAAAGATTCTGCTGAGGCATTCATACCGGATGCATTAAAATAATTGAGAATACCATTGTGATTTATTTGATTGTTCCAATTAAGATATTGAAGGATTTAAATCTGGCTTCTTCCGCTTATTTAAACCAATGTGCCAATTTCAGCATGGAAACTGATTTTTGATTGTAAATCTTCGTTATTTCATTAAATACAACCGTAAAAGAACGATCCTGCAAATTCAACGCAGATATGAAAGTTTCATTGGAACGTAATTTCTTTCTTTGGTAAAAGTTGCAAGTAAATAAAAGTATTTACTTTTATTTTTCCATATTAAAATTCTCCTGTTAGTGATTATTATCATACGGTATAGTTCTTTTATCCATTGATTTAGTTGTACTTTTAGCAAAAATTTATATCTAATACCAATGAAAAAACAAATTTTATTATGCATTAGTTCAATGCTGATGCTTTTTTTATCATCATGTTCTACAGAAGAACTTAATGATGAAGTAATCAATTCTAAAAAATCTCATTCTTCAACATCTTCCAGAAGTGCAGGAGATGGATTATATGATATTTTAGGATATGGCTATAATGCTGCAGGAGAATATGCCAATGCCAATTCGGCAGGATTCCAGGTTATTGATGTTGACAAATTTAAAACTGAACAGGGTCCAAGATTAATCAGTGAAAATACATTTTCTCAGGATTATATAGAAGAATATGGAGAGAACGCGCAGGTCTATTCCAACATGATTTCTGCAAAAGTAGGGGCTTCGGGATTATTTAAAAAAGTACTTTCACTGGCAGTTAACGGTACTATAACAAGCAGCTATAAGTTTGATGCAAAATATATTTATGGAAGCTACAATTTGACCATAAGACAAAGACGATTTAGATTCAATGCCACCACCAGTCTTTTAGCAGATTATGCAACTCCCGAATTTACTCAGGATCTGCAGAATAAAACACCACAGCAAATTGTCGCGGATTATGGAACCCATGTAGCGATGGATATTTATACAGGCGCCAAAATGGACATTATGTTTCAGTCTGAAACGACAAACGAAAACAGGGAAAATGCTGCCAGGGTAGGAATTAAAGCAGGAATTAAAGATGTTTTTGATATTGATATCAATAATGATATTACCACCACTTCTTCCAGTATGAACTACGGTAAAAAGCTATCGTACAGAACAAGGGGAGGAGACGCTTCGAAAGGGCTTGTAGGAGATCTTGATTTACAACAGGCTAACTCTAAAGTTAATATTTCCAACTGGCAAAACAGTTCCAATATCAGCAATGCAGTATTAGTGGATTTTGGAACAAACGGATTGGTTTTAATATATGAGTTTGTTAAAGATGCTGCTAAAAAAGCCCAGTTAAAAGCATATGTTGATCAATATTTAATTGATAACAGAGTGGTTCTGGAATATAAAAGCGTTCCGATTTACGGATTTTATACGGGTTCCGGTAAAGATCACTATTTATCAACAAGTCCTGCCGTTCCTACTCATTATGTTGGTGAAGGAGAAGCTTTCAGGGCATATAATTATAAAGTTCCTAACGCACAGCCCATTTATCAGTTTTATAGCGGTTCAGACAAAGATCATTATTACTCGACATTACCTGCTGTTCCCAATAAATATCATTATGAAAAAATAGCATTCTATGCGGCTGTTTCATCAACGTCTACCAATAAACCTGTTTATCAGTATTATAGCGGCTCTGATAAAGATCATTATTATACGACAATATTTGCAACTCCTAACAAGTATTATTATGAGAAGATTGCTTTTTATGGCTCTCTCTAAAAAATAATTGTTTTTTAATGACAGTAAAATTAGAGCTGCATATAACCCTATGCGGCTCTTGTTATTTATTCTAATGCCTAGAATATTTTACAACAGCCATGTAATGAATGAGATCATAAAGTTGCTGTTTTAAGAGGGTATTTTTAGGAGTGGTCAAAAGCTGTTTCAACAAAGCATTTCTTACCTTAATATATTCGGATATTGCTTCTCTCCATTATGGCTTTTACAATTAAAATTCAAAGGAAAAGCAGGGTATGGATACGATGTTTTGTTTAAGTGCTACAATTTATTAAGTTTATTAACCAGATAACTTATTATTTCTGCAATCCTTTCGGCCGGGAGGGAAAAATCATTTTCGACCCAATTTTTAATGACAGCGATGCTCCCTTTTTCACCGAACTGATACGCCATTTCTGTAAAAGGCTGTGTTTCCGGAGTAAGTTCGATTTGATTCTCAACCGGAAAATGATTTCTGACACTGGTCAGGATGCGGGCCAGAATTCCGCTTCCATCGGCTTTGGTGAAAACGATTTTGCTCATCTCTTTGTCGTTTTCCAGCAGCTGGCAGCTGAGCAGTATGACTTCATTCATCCGGTGGCTCTTGCGCAGTACCTCCGATAATTTTTCAAAAACCTCTTCTTCCAGCTCAAGCAGGATATCCATCGGAATCGTATAGTGCCGGTAAAATGAATTTCTGTTGACATCTGCCGATCTACACAGTTCCGTTATAGAAATTTGGCTTAATTCTTTCTCCTTCAGCAAATCAAATAAAGCCTCGCGCAATACTTTTTTGGTGTACTGTACCCTCCGGTCTTTTCTTAAATCCATCATAATTTTTTTTTCTTACGCTACAAAATCGATCGCTTTTGTTCGCTATAGAACAGAATTTATCATTTTGAGAGGTCCGTCCCATTCTTATTAAATAGTTTTACCATACAATCATCAACAAGCATAGAGCGGGATAACGAACAAATGGTACAACAAATTTAAAGTTTATTCCGGACGAATACTGATTGAATACATGTTTTTAAATCTAAAAAAAATGGAAACGACGACAATACACACAAAAAAAAGAATTCTTCTCACCGGTGCATCCGGAACGGTTGGTTTCGAAACTTTGCAGCATTTGGTACAGAATCCAAATTATGAAATTACGGTTTTCGACATGAAAACTGCAAAATCCGTTAAGAAGCTCACCCCTTTCCGCGGTCGTGTGGAGATTGTGTATGGTGATATCAGCTGTGCTTCATCTCTGGACGGCGTAAGTCAGAATAAAGATGTGGTCATACATTTGGCAGCAATTATTCCGCCGCTTGCGGATGTAAATCCCGACTTGGCTTATCGTGTCAATGTTCAAGGAACAAAAAATCTGATTGATGCTTTGGAGAAAAATTCCCCGCAGTGCTATTTGTTGTTCAGTTCCAGCATTTCGGTGTATGGTGACCGTGTCAATGATCCTGAAATTTCAGTTACCGACCCTCTGAAGCCCAGCCCGGGTGATCAGTATGGCGAAACCAAAGTGTTGTGTGAAGAGGCAATCCGGCAGTCAAATTTGTCCTGGTCAATTTTTCGTCTGGCAGCGATCATGGGCAACCATAAGATTTCCAAACTGATGTTCCACATGCCGCTGAATACAACACTGGAAATATGTACACCACAAGATACCGGCCGGGCTTTTACGCTTGCTGTTGCTTTTCAAAACAAACTCGAAAATCAAATCTTTAATCTGGGGGGAGGTAAAGACTGTATTATTTCATATCATTCTTTTCTTGTCAGAATGTTTGATGCATTTGGATTAGGCAGGGTCGATTTTCCCGAAAAAGCATTTGCCGATAAAAATTTTCACTGCGGAATCATGCTTGACGGCTTTAAATTAGAGGAAATCATCCGTTTCCGCCGACAAAATTTAGTCGATTATTTCGAAACGGTTGATCAGCAGGTTAAACCGTATCAGAAGAAACTCACGTGTCTTCTAAGAAATATGATTAAACGGTGGCTACTGTCGCAATCGGAACCTTATAAGGCTTTTTTAAAAGGAAATATATCGGAAACTGATCATTTTTTCAACAAAAATGAAAGTGAAACGGTGAAAACAATACTTCAGTAAAATTAGAAAAACAAAATGTATGTTACAAAAAATAATAGGCATGATACTGCTGATTACCATTAATACAACTCTTTTTTCGCAATACCATTTTACAGTGGAAGTGACGGACGTGATCCCCGGTAAAGGTCACGTATATCTTGGCCTTTACGATAAAAAGAAAGGATTTCTGAATGAAGATGCTTCTGTTACCACCGGCAAAGTAAAATCGACAGGCAATAAGGCCATCTATACTTTTAAAAACCTGCCTTCCGGAGACTATGCTGTTGCCGTATATCAAGATGTGAATAACAATGGGAAATGCGACCGCAATATAATCGGTTATCCTACCGAAGGGTTTGGTTTTTCAAAAAATTACAGACCTAAACTCTCCGCTCCCTCATTTGATGAAGTAAAAATTGCTGTCCGCCAGTCCACCAAAGCCAGTATTTCCTTAATTGTAAATTAAATCAGATTTTAAATTAGTTTCTCTACAGGGTAAACAGCCATTGAATACGGTAATTTTTTGACCTTCATTATTTTATTTCACAGGAAATTCCGGTCTTCTCATCTTGTACTTGGTTCCTGAAAGTGCCTGAAGAAAAGAAACCAGAGCCTTAGCCTCATCTTTATTTAGATGCAGGGGTTTCAGCAAAGAATCTGCGGAAGGGTGAAGCGGATCCGATAATTTTTTTTCTGCATTCGGATCGAGCTGGTGCATTCCGCTGTTGTAAATGTTTACCACGCCTTCAAGGTTGTCAAACAGGCCGTTGTGCATCCACGGTTGGGTAAGCATCAGGTCTCTGAGCTGGGGCGTTTTGAATTTCCCTACATCTTCCGGCTTCCGGGTAATGTTGTACAATCCGAGGTCTTCATATTTTCTTTTATAATAAGTGAGCCCTATATTATGGAAAGATTCATCGGTGAGGTACTGCCCGTTATGGCAGTTCATGCAGCGTGCCTTGGTCCGGAAAATATGCATGCCGTAAATTTCCTCATCAGACAGCGAACTGTATTTGCCTTCGAGGAATCTGTCGAAACGGCTCGGCTGGCTTTTAATGGTTCTCTGGAAATCGGCAATTGCTTTTACAATTTTGTCATACGTTACTTTTTCGGTGCCGTATGCATTTTTGAAAAGTTTTCTATAGCCTGCGATGCCCTGGATTTTTGCCGGCAGCGTCTTTACATCCATGGCCATTTCATGGTGTGCTCCCAAAGGGCCGGAAGCCTGCTCTTCAAGGGTTTTAGCCCTTCCGTCCCAGAAAAAAGATGTTCTTTCCGCGATATTATAGAGTGACATCGTATTCCTGTTCCCCAGAAGATGGTCATTTCCCAGCGCGACACGCCTTCTGTCTGACCAGCCCATTTCAGGATCATGGCAGGTACTGCACGAGATTTGGTTGGATTGGGATAATTTAGGATCGAAAAAAAGCATTTTCCCTAAAATGACATTCGGCTTTTCCTGTTCGTCAAAATATGCCGAATCATTTTTAAGAGGAGCAAATTCCTGCCACTTTACCCCTTTGTCAATATTCGGTTCCGGCCACTCTGCAATGGCCTTTTTATAGCTTTTTACAATATCTTCGATGGACGGATCCTGAATGTTGGAAAGGTCTGTGCTCACTTTTGAAGTAAAACTCCACAGAAAAATGATCATTAAACCTGAACCCCAATAAATACCTTTTTTCATTTTAAAATGTAATTCCCAAGCTTGCGCCGGCAAAATTATTGTTTTTTTTCTGGATTTTCTGCGTCTGGTATTCTGCACAGATAAAGAATGCCGGGAGTTTTTCAAGTTTGATGTCGTATCTGAGGGAAGCACCGAAAGTGGTAATATCGCTTGCCTGAAACTGATAATCATGCAGAATCCATTCATTGATTTCCTTACTCGTCGTCATGCTTAAAGCATTGATAGATTTGTTAACCGTACGTTTTGAAAAATAAGGCCGGAACGAGATCACCTGGTTTGAGTTAAGTGACTGAAGGTAATCTGCTGTTATGCCGAGGTAGGAGTATTCAAATTTCTGCCCGGAATTGGGATAAAGATTCCGTTCTTTAATCTCTTCATACCCGAAAAACGGGGATGCGCTCACCGTAAAATGATCCTGGCTGTACTGGTAAAAAGCTTTTACGGAACTCATGAAATTTTCTGAGCGGTAGGACTGTCTTTTAAATATCTGTTCGGTAACATTGGTGTTGACGGAATATCCGAATTCTGAACCTGTCCTGACCACGGCTTTATAGTTTGCAGAAAGTCCGATCCTGTGCTTTTCTTTCAGCGTTAAAAATTTAGCGGCTTCCAGTTCAAAATTTTTGTTTTCCAGTTCTGAAATTTCAAAAGATGTATTTGAGCCTTTGTCCTTGTGGCTTTTGGTGTTGTTTGAACGTCCGGCCGAAGCCCGAAGATAAAAATCTTTTCCCTGTTTATTCGAAATCTGGATGCCTCCTTTATACCCGAATTCCTCAAAAGTCTGCGCCGGATTTATCCCGCCGCTGAAAAAGTAATTGGAATTGCCCAAACCTGTCATCTGGTACACAAAAGGTTTTCCCAGGACGCTCTGGAAATTAAGCGAGCTGTTTTGGGTATATTTATTGACGGTCCCGAAAACCCCGGCTTCATATTCCCGGAATACCCTATAGTTCACGCCTGCATTTACGGACAGGTCAGACGTGGTACTTTTCAGTCTGGGGTCACGGCTGCGGTAGCCGAGCTGGGCAAGGTAGCTTACGTCACCGCCCACCGTCCATCTGTTGATTTTCTGGGACAGGCCTCCTGCAAAAAAATAACGTTCCACATTCAGTGTCCCGCCCAGCGAATCTGCGGTGGTGTAAGGGGCGATACGTTCATAATCCAGGTTTTCATTCCACCGGAATGTTCTTTTTTTCAGGTTCTGATAGCTGGCTTCCCCCCACACAGAGCGGTTGGTATTGAGTTTTAAAAATGAGGATGCGCTTACGGAAAGCCCTTTGTCGCCGGCACCCAGCTGTTCACGGTATACCTTCCGGTGATTATCGTGATAGTCTACGCTGAATTCTGAGAATGAGGAAGAACTATAATCCGGTTTATTGGCCGGATTATAGTAAAACTGACTTCTGAAATTTCTTTCAATACTGTACTGATTATTCAGTTTTTTATAAAATGAAATGCTGTCCTGCGCTTTTACAGAAAAGGAAGTGGAAATGGCAACCATCAGCAGTAAAGAACTTTTTAAATTGAACATCATGTTATTTGTTGTGGTCAATACCGTCTTTTAAACTCGGTACTGCATCTTTGGTGAAATCATTGGTGGAATTGTTGGTATCCATATACAGGTTCTTGCCGTTAGACATTGTTCCTGATGTTTTACGCCTTACTGATTTCCCGTAACGGTTTGCGTCATTATCTGTAGCGCCCACGGATGCCCATCCGGAATCCATGCTTGCAGAAGTCAGGGTGTGAATGAATTTGGTGGGTACAGAATTGTTTTCTGCATCAACAATCCAGGAATTCGGGATTGCGTACGCGCTTTTTGAAGTAACTGTACCGGCGCTGTTTTGGTACGTGTAGTCATACTTGAATTTCTGAAGGAATGAATCTTTATTTTCACCGGCCGGGAAACGTGCGATTACATAGCTTTCAAAACCTCTGTTGTGAAGAAAAAACATATTGAATGCCATCTGGGTATAAATTACCTCGGCATTCGGGACACTCGGATTATCAACCTGTCCTAAAGTCGGGTTTGTAGACGGGAACTCAAAATCTGCATTATGCAGATCATAGGCTGTGCTCGTATTCTGTTTATGGTTGATGGCGTTGTCTGCGATGACGATAAAGTCCCCAGGCTGAACAGGATATTGGTTTCCGGTTCCCGGCAATACCATAACGCCTTTTACGGCAAAAGACATATTGGGGTTGTATGGAGTAGGGCTTTTATCGTCTGTTGTAAGGAACTCAGACTGGCCGATGATCAGCTGATCTGCAAAAAGAACTTTATTTGTATTGTTGGTGATCTTAAAATAGCGGCTGGAGTTGTAATTCTTATTATCAGAAGTTTTTACTCCTGTGAAAAACACTTCTTCGATAATAAAATCTTCGTGGAATTTTTTTACAAACAGAGGAATGGTAAGGTTGGTTACTGCAGAGGTGATGTCTGTCTGGCCTACACCGGCTGCCCTGGCTTCTTCATTGTTGGCAATCACCACACCATTAGCTGTAATTTTATAAGATCCGTAAGGGACATCAAATGAAAATGTAGCTACGTTAGGTTCAAGTGTCTGCCTGATAACCGCACCGGTATTAAGCTCGGTAATCTCGATGTTGATACCTTTATAGGCAGTGATGCCCTCTCCGGTAATGTTCAGCGTCAATACACCATTTTGTTTTGCGGTTACGCCGAAATCATCATCGCTTGAGCATGAGGTAACGGTAAATCCTGATGCCATCGCTGCTGCTAAACTTAGCAGTATAACTCTCTTTTTCATGTTGTTTTATATATCTATTTAAAAATTATAATTAAGTTCCATTCCGAAATACGGGGTATTCAGCCCTCTTCTGTACACCGTTACGTTATTGAAGACATACGGAGCGCTGTAATTGAACATCCTGGTAACAAACATGGACGTCCGGATGGCCTTGTAAATGCTTTTCGTAATTTTCAGGTTCCCGACAAGCGTAAAGGTGTAGTCTTTAGGCATATTATCGGTCACCGAAACATTCCGGACCAGCCACTGCTTGTAAGTGTCTGTTTTATCAGCTTCGGTGAAAGGACGGATGATACCGTCAATACCGTAATAGGATATAGGTTCTGCAATTCTCTGATCATTTCTCTGACGGTCAAATACGCTTCCCTGGAAAGATGCCGAAATCGTAAGGTCAAGGCTCGGAAGGTAGGTGTCGATAAAAAGATTGTAATTCATATTGGAATTAACATATCCGTCATCGTTCCGGTAAATCCCGTAATAAGGGAACCCGTCCGGGCCGATTGATGCCGTGGGCTTAAACAGAAACGGGACTGAGTTCCTGTACTGGGTTTTGAAATAAGCAGCGCTCAGGGTAAACCGTGTATTGATGGCTTTGATACGTGGCGAGCTGTACCCGAATTCAATTCCGCTCTTCAGGGTTTCGCTGCCGTTTTCCGTAACTGTGTATTCGCCCATATTCTGCTTTACGGTGTAGGGCGTAGCATTAAGATCCGGCCCGTTGTTCCATTGGGACAGGTCTACCTGCGAGGCATCATACTGCTTGTAGGTATGAAGTGTTGTATGGAGCATATTACGGAAACCGTTCGTCATATTTTCTTTAAAATATGTGAAGAACAGGGTATGGTTCCGGTAGGACAAATCGAGCCTGATTTCTTTCTTGATGCTTTTTGCCGCTTCAATGGCTTTGTTTTCCGTATTCTGCACATAGGTCATAAAATTCACATAGCGGTACTGCGCATCATTGTGATAATAGTTAAGCTGCGTATAATCCCAGAATTCCCGGTTCGGATAAAGCATCAGAAGGGTAGGCTGCTTGTAAAACTGGCCGTATCCCAAAGTAACATCCGTTTTCATCGGGAAATTGTTGATCATCAGGTGCGGAAGGTTGTACTGTAAGTTCAATCTCGGTTCCACAAAAACCTTTTTGCTGATGGCATAAGACGGATCCATTCCCAATTGTCTGGAAAATCTTAAACCGGTATACAAGGTAAATTTGTGCTGGTCTACGGCATAACTCATCTGGTCTCCTAAAAATGCTGCCAGTAAATTAGAAGCAGGGATGTCATTGAACGGCCTCGGCCTTGAATTGGTAAAAGTTGCCGCATACGGTGAATTCATATCGTAAATTAAGCCTCTGCCATTATTTTTGGAAAACCGCCAGTCTAAACCGGCTTCATAATCATGCGTAACACCAAACATATTCCTGCTTCCTGTAGCCTGAAGAAGTGCTGTGATATCCAGTGGTTTTCCCTCTGTGCTGTACTCGCTAATATAACGCAGTGCCGGGAATACCCCTACATTTTCACCCTGTTCGGTAGCTAATGAAAAAGATCTCGGCCCGGATAACTGTACCAGTTTGGTCTGGTCAATTTTTTCGAATCCCTGACGGATGGCGGTGTTTAAAATAACCTTATTGAAGACGGAGGATGGATCTAAGCTATACACGAAGTTGTTGGTAAAGCTGACTCTCGTTCTGGTCTGCTTGTAGCGGTCAATATCGGGAACGCCGTTGTCCGGATCATTTTTTTTAACATCAATATTGGTGGAAAAGTCGATGCCTGAGCGCCATTCCAACGGTTTAGACCAGAGAAAACCCTTTTTTCTTGAACGGATGGAGGCCGTAGCACGCTTGTAATTTTCAAAATCATCCGTAGGGTTTGCCTTAGAATCCAGAAAGTCTGCGCCGGCACTGATCTGCCAGCTGTCGGTAATCTTAAAGCCTTTTCCTACATAATACTGTTTGCTGAAGCCGTCTGCTTTAAACCTTGCCTGCAAAGGGGAGGCTCCGATTTTCCTTTCAATTTTTATCAGGCCTGAAGTCAGGTCCCCGTATGATGCAGAGGGGATCCCGCGGATGATTTCAACCCTTTCAATGTCATTGGTTGAGATCGTTCTCATGTCAACTCCTGTGGTTGCCGTTTCTCTGGCTTGGGGTGAATAGCCGAACTGTGATCTATCTAAAGAAACCTGCATGTCTGCATTGGAATTGATGACATTCCCGTCAACCATAAACTGCACACCGAGAGATGAGGTGTCGTACTGTCCGGGTCCGTTGCTCAGGTCACCTCGGTTTTCGCGGATGATGGGCCTGTTGTTAATACTCAGGGCAGGGGTCTTTGCCAATCCTCCCGGAAGAAGCTCCATCAGATCTGAAAAGCTTGACGGCTGCAAATGCTCCATTGCCTTGCGGTCTATTACAGACTTTGTCGTGAGTCCTGTGCTCTCTTTCGAAAACATCACCACTTCCTCAAGTCTGTCTATTGCCTGGAGCTGGACATTCAGCGTTTTTGGAACATCTACATTCACATCCAGTTCTTTTTCCTGGTAATTTGAATGCATGATTATAATGTGATGCCTCCCCTTGCTTAAAAAAAGGATAGCATCTCCTTTCTCATTGGTGACTGATGAATTTTCGGTGCTTTTTACAGAAACACCGCCGAGTTCCTGCTGGTTTTCAGCGGAGGTATGAATGATGAGCTGTATTTTCTCACTTTGGGAGAATAAAAGTAAGGTGCCGAAAGGCAATAAGAATAAAAATGATAAAATCCTGAGTGTCATTATTTTAGTTTTCTAAAACCAATCAGCCGCAAAAATAGAAATTTAATTCATGGATCTACATTTTATTTAGAACAAATTAAAATAACTGATAAAAATCATTGTTGATGGGCCTTAAGACTTATTCTGATAAAAACTTATGCTAATTCAAGAGAATCTTAATATTTTCTTGAATTAGCATAAGTTAAAAATTTACAACGGGTAAAATTGAAAAATCTGCCCGAAAGACCTGGACATCTAAACGCTTTCAGGCAGGGTAAAGTTTATTTTTCGCTCAGCAGACTGACCGTATAGCCGTAACTGTATTTTTTGTCGAGCAGGCGGTATTCCTCATGCGGATAGGCACCCCAGCTGTCATCACCGCCAAGCCCCCGTTGCTTAAGGTCAATGTTTAAAAACACCTGATGCCTTCGCGGCAAATCTGTAGGATGCTGCTGCTTTTTGGTCAGACCCGGATCTAGATCTTCTACACTATGGTTAATGGTAGTGAAAGCAATAGGCTGGATACCTTCCACCTTTATTCCGTTGCCCGATTCATCGGTCAGCGTAAACCAGCGGACATCAGTTTTATTGCCGCTCTCCTGCGGGCGGATGTATCCTTTGTAATACTGGTTCTCTACCTTATCCTGATAGATTCCGACAAGAGAGCTGCTGTTCCGGTCGGTATAATTTTCGTACGGGCCTCTTCCATAATAGCTCAGGTTATGATAGCTGCCGGGTAATGTGCTGCGCATTCCGAAGCGCGGCAGTTCAGGAAGCTCTTTACCGGTCATATCCATTGTTGAGGTCAGCTGTATGTCACCGTTGTTACGGATGAAATAATTAATTTGGTAAGGCACATCGATGCCGGCCAGCTGCCATTCGACCTGGATGCCTATTCCGTTTTCAGTCTGTTCTGCCACCGTAACCTTTATTAATCTTTTCTGGTCATGGGCAGAGCGCCAAAGTCCCAATTTTGAAGGCATGCCGTTTCCGAAATCATTATCGGTAGGTGCCCTCCAGAAATACGGTTCCGGGAAATTATTGAAATTGCTGTTGTTCTTGCTGTATCGAGTAAATTTTCCTTTTTGCAGATCAAATTCACCTTTTACGTCACCCGCAGTGAAACTCAGCTTTTTATCATCCTTTGTGATGACTAATCTTGGAGCTGCAGCAGCCTCTTTATCAAAATAAGAACCTGCATAACCGAACTGCTCTTTGGCGATCTCTGCTCCGGCAGGCAGCATTTCTGTCGCGGTTTTCGTATAGGCATACAGGTTCAGGAAATACTCCGTTCCCGCAGCCGATTTGTATCGGGGAAGGTTAAGCTTCAGGTTTTTTGACTGATGAGGAGCGAGTTGAACATCAAATGCACCTTCATTGACTTTTTCGCCATTCTTCAGCAGTTCCCATTTAAATACATATTGGTTCAGGTTGGTAAAATCGAAGATATTTTCAATAGTAACCAATCCTTTGCTCAGGTCTTTTGCCGTAAAGATCACATTCTGATACATTTTTTTCACCTCATAAGCACCGGGGTCAGGCGTGCGGTCGGAACTGATGATCCCATCGGCAATGCCATTTTCATCATTCTGCCGGTAAAATCCACCCAGATCACCGCCATAAGCCCAGAATGGCTTACCGTTGGCATCTTTGGTTTTAATGCCCTGATCTACCCAATCCCAGATGAACCCGCCCTGCATATTCCTGCTTTTCCGCATAATGTCAAAATAGGCCTGCATATTACCATTGCTGTTGCCCATGGCGTGTGAATATTCGCACATGATGTAAGGCCTTGTTTTAGTGGTATCGGCAGCATACTTTTTCATATCGGCGATACGCGGGTACATCGGAGCTACAATATCGGTATTCCAGTCTTGCCCGGCCTGTTCAAACTGTACCGGCCTGGAAGCGTCCCGGCTTTTGATCCATTTGTAATTATCGTGGAATACAGGTCCGTTGCCACATTCATTGCCCAGGGACCAGATAATAATGGAGGCGTGGTTTTTGTCACGCTCCACCATTCTTACAATCCTGTCCGTGTGTGCCGGTACCCATTCCGGAAGGTAGGCCGGGTGTACCGTTTTGTCAAACCCGCCCTGCAGTTCCGCACCCATACCATGAGTCTCGATATTCGCTTCATCAACGAGGTACAAGCCATATTGATCACACAGCTTATACCACAGCGGATCGTTCGGATAATGGGAAAGCCGCACAGCATTGATGTTCAGTTCTTTCATTAGTTTTATGTCTTTCAGCATTAATGCTTTCGTGGTGGTATGGCCTGTGACATCATCGTGCTCATGGCGGTTTACCCCGTGGACGGAGACCGGCATTCCATTAACCAGAAGTCTTGCCTTCCTAATCTCTACTTTACGGAATCCTATTTTTGAAGCAATAGTGCTGATTGCTGTTCCATTTTGATCTTTAAGGGTGAGTACACAATCATATAAATTGGGTGTTTCGGCATTCCATTTCAATGGGTTTTTAATGGTCGACTGGAATTTCAGGGTTTGAATGCTGTCTGCATTTACACTGAATTTTTCCTGTTTGTTATAAATGGCTTTTCCTGATTTGTCCAGCAGGCTGAGTGTTAAGCTGCCGCCTTTAAGGTCATTCCCTTTGAATTTGCGGAGATCGATATCGGCGCTGAACAGTCCATTGGTGTATTTGGCATCAAGATCTGCTTTGAGGAAGAAATCCCATATCGCCAGCTTTGGTAAGGCATACAGGTAAACGTCCCGCTCCAGTCCGCTCAGACGCCAGAAATCCTGATCTTCAAGATAGCTCCCGTCGTGCCACCGGAATACCTGTATGGCGAGCAGGTTTTGTCCTTTTTTCAGGTATTTGCTGATGTTAAATTCCGCAGGGGTCTTGGAAGCCTTGGTCATCCCGACTTTCTCCCCGTTTACATAAATAAATGCACATCCTGAAATAGAGCCAAAATGAAGCAATACTTCTTTCTGATCCCAGTTTTCCGGTATGGTAAATGTTTTTCGGTATGTGCCTACAGGGTTGTCCGGACCTATGAACGGCGGGGTTCTGGGATGCGGATAGGTGACATTGGTATAGATGGGGATGCCGAAACCGTTCAGTTCCCAATTGGAAGGTACGGTCAAATTTGCCCATCCGGAATCGTTGAGTGTAGTTTTGTAGAAATCGGCAGGCCTGTCTTTATACTGGTCGGTATAGCTGAATTTCCACTGCCCGTTAAGGGATTTATAATGATCGGATTTGGTATAATCATCGGAAAGGGCGTCCTGCTGACGATCGAAGGATACGAAGGTGACATGCGGTTTTTCTTTTCCCTGATCAATAAGCTTAGGATTCTCCCAGTCGTTGTTTTGTGCCGTAGCCGAAACAGAGAAGAAAAAGGGCAGGAATACTACCGTTAATGTTTTTAAATTCATAATAGAAGTCTTCATGGTATAAGTTTGATAAGTAAATTTACATAAAAATATGATCACAAATATGAGGCTGCGGCATGATTAATTCGGAAGAGTTTATCTGAAAAAAATTGGATATATTTCTATTTTTTCAGTTTGATCCTTGAAATTATTTTTGAATAAGACAGCGTGTATTATTAAAAACAAGTAAGTAGAAGTGAATTACTCTACAAACCAAATCTCGAAACGGCTTCCCTGTTCCAAAGGTTTGTAATTCAGATATCCTTTATGAGCTTCGATGATGCTTTTGCTGAGGGTCAGACCAATTCCCGAACCGCTGAGCCGGGTTGTGAAAAACGGAAGGAAAATTTTGTCTTTGATTTCATTTGAAATGCCGATCCCGTTATCTTCCACACTTAAAAGAATCCGTTTATTGAAAGTTTTGATTTCTGTTCTGATAATTTTTTCTGACCGGTCTGCAACAGCATACATGGCGTTCAAATATAAATTAATTAAACATCGCTCAATCATTTTCCGGTCGGCAGAAACCATCTGGTTTTCCAACGAATTAATGACCGTAATCGTATTCTTTTCAAATTCAGGTTTCAGGAAACGGAGTGCCGATTCAACAATATCCTTCACAGAAACGGTTTTGAAAACCGGTTTCGGCAGTTCGGCAACCTGTCGGTAATCGTCTACAAAATTCAGCAATTGTTTGGATTTTGAATTGATGATCATCAGGCTTTCCTTCATTTCCTGCTGGTCTTCTTTTTCAACCCTATCCTGGTTGGCAATATATTCCAGATTCTGGATCAGACTGTTTACCGGGGTTAAAGTATTGAGCAGTTCGTGCGAGATTACCTTCATCAGATTGTTCCAGGCGAGCTTTTCTTTTTGCTCAATGATTTTCTGGACAGACTCCAGACTGATGATGCAGAATCGGTTTTTAATATTCTGCACTTTTTTAGTCCGCAGGGAAAATGACTGTTTCACATTTTCATTGATCGAAATATCGAAGAATTCCTGTGAGTTTTCGTAATGGGTCTGCTCAATAATCTGATAAAAATCGGGTGCTTTGGCTTGATATAATTCCCAGGAATTGTATTTTGGAATCTGCAATATTTCCAGAAAAACAGGATTTACATAAAAAATTTCCCATTCGTGGTCTTTTTCAGAAAGAATCATCAATCCTATTTCCAATTGATTCAGAATCTCTTCGTAAAGAAGCTTGTAAGAAGATAGAGACAGATGTTCTTCCTTGCTTTGATAATACAGTTTTACGGTATTGTGAACCAGATCATTCTCTTCGGTTTCGGGGAAAAGAGAAAAGTCTTTTTTCCGGATGGCCAGCAAGAGTTTTTCAGTTTTCTGAATATAAGATAAGGCAAAATTCTGAGCCAGAATAATGCTGCCGATACCCATTACGGTAAATAAGCCGAAGTTGATCCACTGATGCTTAGAGTAAAAATGAAAGGCAAAGATCCCGCTGATAACCGTCAGCAGAATAAATAATAACCCGATAACTTGTTGTTTTTTCATGTACAATTCAGATTTTGAACCATAGAATTCTATCCTTTTTTAAACCGTTTTTCCGGAACTGAATTTCCGTGTAGATTTTAACTTCGGACTTTCATTCCCAGACCCTTTATAATTCAAATTTTTCCATTCTTCGGTACAGTGCCGCTCTTGATAATCCGAGATCTTCTGCAGCAAGAGAAATATTTCCCCGGTGTTTTTTTAATGCTTTTCTGATGAGCATTTCTTCCATTTCCTCAATGTTGAGGTTGATGACCGGCTTTTCAGATTCTTCATCCTGAGGCATTAATAATTTCAGATTTTTCTCGTTGGAAAGGATTATGCTTCTTTCGATGCAATGGTCCAGTTCGCGGATATTTCCCGGCCAGGAATACATGGTGAGTTCATTAATTAAAGATTCATTCAAAGCTAAATCTGATTTATGATATTTCTGTTTGTACTTCTCAAGGAAATAATCGGCTAAAGTCGGAATATCTTCCAAACGTTCCCTCAGACTCGGGATCTGAAGTTCAACGGTATTAATCCTGTAATAGAGGTCTTTCCTGAAACGGTTTTCTGCAACTGCTTTTTTGAGATTTTCATTGGTCGCAAAAATAAACCGTACGTCCAGATTCCGTTCCTTATTTTCTCCGATTCTCGTTAACTTCCTGTTTTGGATCAGGCTCAATAATTTGGTTTGAAGATGAAGCGGGAGATTCCCGATTTCATCCAGGAAAACCGTTCCGTTCTGTGCATTTTCAATTTTACCGGAGTAATCCTGATTGGCATCGGTAAAAGCACCTTTTTTATAACCGAACAATTCTGCTTCAAAAAGGTTTTCGGAAAGGCTTCCCAGATCAATGTGGACAAAAGGCTGGTTTTTCCTTTCCGATAATTCGTGAATGTGTTCCGCAAGAACATATTTTCCCGTTCCGTTTTCTCCTAAAAGTAAAATATTGGCGTCTGTCGGAGCCACTTTTGTGATCTGGCCCATCACTTCCTGCATTGCAAATGACTGTGTATCCAATTGATATTGAGTGGTTTTGATGCTGACGTTTTCCCATTGGTTCAGTTTTTTATTTTTCCGGGAAACATCAACGGCGAGATTGACGGAAGCATATAATTTCTCATTGTTCCAGGGTTTCAGGATAAAATCGGAAGCCCCGTTTTTCAAGGCTTCCACAGCCAGTTCCACTTCGCCGTACGCCGTCATCAGAATAATAGGAAGGTGAGGTTCCAGGGTTTTGATTTCATTCATCCAGTACAGTCCGTCCTGTCCGTTTTCAAAGCCTTTCCGGAAATTCATATCCAAAAGAACCGTATCAACTTGTTGTTCGGCTAAAAACTTCAGAATATTTTTTGGCTGACTGAGACAACTGACTTCTGTGAAGAATTTCTTGAGCCAGACTCTCGCCGAAAATAAAATATCCTCGTCATCATCAACAATTAAAATATGAGCTTCTTTTTTTCGCATTTCTTTATTCAATAAAAATTAAAGCAGTTTTTTACGTTCAAAACGTTCTTTTGCTTCTATGAGAGCGGTATGTAGTTTTCTTTCCAGTTCTTTTTTGGAAGGCAGTTGTGTCCAGTATTCGGCGACCATAATCCCGTCTTTGTGCATTTCCAGGAGTTCCACCTGTTCTTTGCTGCTTTCGGCGCAAAGTATCAGTCCGATTGGGGTTTCTTCGCCTTCCTGACGTTCGTTTTTATTGAGCCATTTCAGGTATAATTCCATTTGGCCTTTGTGTTTTGCCTGGAATTTCCCCAGCTTGAGTTCTATGGCAACCAATCTTTTTAATGACCGATGGTAGAATAACAAATCAAGATAAAAGTCTTCTCCGTCTATGATCATTCGCTTCTGGCGTTCTACAAATGCAAACCCTTTCCCTAATTCTAAAATAAATTTTTCCAATTCGTGGAGAATAGCTGTTTCGATGTCTTTTTCAAGATAGCCGTTTTGCAGTCCGAGGAAATCCAGAAGATAGGGGTCTTTGAATGTGTTGATGGGGAAATTGTCGTTTTGCTTTGCCTGAATGTTGGCGATTTCAGTTCTTTCAAAGGCTTTATTGGCAATCTGTTTCCGGAGTTCTCTTACACCAAGTGTTTCATTAATTGCCAATTGCGCATAAAATTGCTTTGCTTGCTCTGATTTCAAAGGAATTAAAACTAAAAAATGCGACCAAGTCAATTGTCGTGACAGTGTAACGACAATTTGCATATCAGAAAAAATATCGGCAAACTGCATCATTCTTCTCACATTTTTTTCCGTAAAATTACGTCCGTAAGTATGTTCCAATTGTGCCGACACTGTCGGCACAATTTGTTTTCCATATTCCGCTCTTTGGTTTTGCAGGATGTCATCATTGATGCGTTTGCCAACCTGCCAAAACAAAATGGTAAGCGTGCTGTTCGCCTGCATTGCCACCTGATGACGGTTTTGTTCTATCAGTTCTAATAAGTCGGTAAATAGTTTTTCGCTGGGAAATCCTATTTGATGAGCTGGGGATTCTGTGTTCTTTATTTTTTTAGCCATAGTTTTAATCATCATTCCAATTAGCGCTCAGCTTTAAATTTAATATTTTAAATAGTATTACATTGTTCCGAATACGTATTAAATATAAAATCATTGATCAATGGTCATTCATTATTTATAAAAATTGTCCGTTTTCGTACAAATGGTGTCCGATAATGAACAGTCTTAAAATTAACAAAATCATATTTAACCACATTTTCAGGAGGTTACCTGTTGATAAATCTCTGGCACCTGCATTGTGTAATAGTCTGTAAGTAAATAGGTTATCTGAATATGGATACGAAAATAGTAAAAAAGAAGTCTAAACTCAAATTAATATCCATTATCATTGTTTCCGCTGTGGCGGTTTTGGTCTTCGGATGGTATTTCCTCAATCAGAAAAAAACATATAACGTAAAGCTGGAAGACATTCAGGCGGATGAAGTGACAAACGGGAAATTTGAAGATATGCTGATGGTAACAGCGCAGACGCAATCTCTCAATTCATCTTTGGTAAATGTTCTGGAAGGCGGCGCCGTAAAAGAAATTTTTGCAGAGGACGGACAAATGGTAACGAAAGGTCAGCCGATCGCAAGGGTCTACAATCCGAATACGGAATTCAATTATCTGAATCAGGAAACCGGCATTATGCAGCAGATCAGCCAGATGAGAAGTTCGCTTCTTGAACTTAAAAATCAGGAATTCAATCAGGATAAAGAATTATTACAGTCTCAGAACGATTATAATACCGCTTTGCAGTCTTTCAATCTCCAGAAGAGGCTTTATGAAGCAGAAATTGGCAAGAAAACAGACTATGATGTGGCACTGCAAAACCTGAATTATCAGAAACAGAGAAAAGTAATTGTGGAAAAAGGGGCTTCAAGTGAAAAGATGTCCAGAAACGCTCAGTTTTCTGCCATCAATAATTCCATCAGCCAAATGGACAAAAGCCTGAATATTCTTAAGTCGAATAAAAATAACTTTCTTATTATGTCGCCGGTTTCCGGAAGATTGTCGTCTTTTAATATTTCATTAGGACAAAACCTGACATCCGGTGAAAGCATCGGAAAAGTGGATCTGATGGGCGGTTACAAACTGATTGCGAAAGTGGATGAATATTATATCAATAAACTCACCAGCGGGATCAAGGGAAGCCTGGAAAGCAATACAAAACAATTTGAAGTCATCATCACCAAAATTCTTCCGGAAGTAAAAGACGGGCAGTTTTCTGTGGAGCTGAACTTCATTGATGCAAAACCGGAAAATCTGAAAATCGGAATGACCTTCGGAGTGAAACTGAAATTATCTGCAGACACGCAAAGCCTGATGATTCCGAAAGGAAATTTCTACAAAGACACGAACGGAAAATGGATATTTGTCCTGAAAAATAATAAAGCCGAAAAAAGAAATATCAGCCTGGGAAGAGAAAACCAAATGTATTATGAAGTGGTTTCCGGACTTAAACAGGGCGAAACTGTGATTACATCAGATTATACGGAACTTAAGAAATATGAGATCTTAGATGTGAGACAATAGACTGATAGATGAGAGACTTAAAATCTCAGACTCAAAATACAGAACCTAAAATATAGAAATTTAAACTTAAATTAAAATGATCAATATTCAGAACCTTTCAAAAGTTTATAAAACCGAAGATGTACAAACCAATGCACTAAACAACGTAAGCCTGGGCATAAAAGAAGGTGAGTTTGTAGCCATCATGGGGCCTTCCGGCTGTGGAAAATCTACTTTCCTTAATATTCTGGGATTGCTGGACAGTGCTTCTTCGGGATCTTATAAATTCGGTGATACGGAAACAATCAGTCTGAGTGAAAAGAAAAAATCTGACATCAGAAAGAAAAATATCGGTTTCATTTTTCAGAATTTTAATCTGATTGATGAGCTGACGGTTTTTGAAAATATAGAACTTCCTTTGATTTATAACGGTGTTTCTTCCTCCGAAAGAAAAAGAAGAGTGGAAGAAATTATGGAAAAAATCAACATTTCTCACAGAGCAAAACATTATCCACAACAGCTTTCCGGCGGCCAGCAGCAAAGAGCAGCCGTTGCAAGAGCTTTAGTCACAAAACCAAAATTGATCCTTGCTGATGAACCGACCGGAAATCTTGACAGCTCCAACGGAAACGAAGTGATGAACCTTTTGGCAGAGCTTCACAGGGAAGGATCTACAATCGCAATGGTGACGCACTCTTCTTATGACGCTGGTTACGCTTCCAAAATCGTGAATATGAAAGACGGCGAAATCTTCTCAGAAGAGCATTCTTCCCAAAGAAAGGATGTCTTTGAAAAGGCAGACGCTAAGAATTTTGAGTAATCAGATTCTATTAAAACAAACATTCATTCAACCATTTTATAACTGATCTCAGAGATCCAGACGATTGCTGTTTCTCTGAGGTTTTTAAAATCGTTTATCAATCATAAAACATCACTTATGTTAAACAATTGGCTCAAAATTGCCTTCATCAACTATAAAAAGAACTGGCTCTCCACCATCATCAATTTATTTGGATTGACGATCGGATTGACAGGCTTTATGCTCATTCTAATGCATTGGAATGACGAAGAATCTTTCGAAAAATGGAATCCGAAGAAAGACGATATTTATTATTTCCAGACTTATAATAAAAAAGAGAATTCTTATGGTAACAATATTTCCATTCCGATAGCAAATCGTGCCAAAGTAGTTATTCCAGGTGTTGAGGATTATGTCTTGTTCAAAAGTTCCGGAATGGGTTTTAAAATAACCACTAAAAATAGAACATTCTATCAAGAAGGGGGAATGAATGTTTCTGATAATTTTTTTGAATTTTTCCCATTCAAACTGGTTGACGGGAGTTACAAAAATGCTTTGAAAGGTGGTGGCGATATTGCACTCTCGACAACTGCCGCCAAAAATCTGTTTGGTAAAACTAATGTTGCCGGCGAAAGTCTCAAGTTCAATAATAAAAATTTTGTTGTAACCGCAGTTTATGAATTACCAAAAGAAAACAGCCAGATAAAACCAGAGTTTCTTCTAAAGCCAGTAGAACCAATGAAAAACGATGAAAACCAATGGGGAAATTTCAGCTACGGCTGCTTTTTTATGCTTAAAAAAGAGGTAGATCTTGAGCAGATAAGAGAAAAATTTATAAAAGATATTTTTCTATATCGTGCAAGTTTGGATAAAGACTCTTCAGGAATGACGCCGCAACAATATCTCGATTTGTACGGCCCGACGGATAGTCTTCTTACACCATTGGATGAAATCAAACTCCACGCAAAAGCATCTTGGTTTGGTCCGGTTGATTTCAAAACTTTGATGATTTTGTTTACACTTTCAGTTCTGATTGTTGTCTTGTCGGCGATTAATTTTATCAATCTAAAAACAGCCCAGGCTTCTCAACGTGCAAAAGAAATCGGCGTGAGAAAAGCCATTGGAAGTACGAAATTGAGCCTTGTTTTACAGTTTTTGCTGGAAACTTTTATCATTTGTTTTGCTTCTTACTTGCTTTCCTTAGCCTTGACAGAACTGCTTTTGCCAAGCTTCAACAAGTTCTATGACAAAGAAATGAAAATGACCGACTGGCATATTTTCTTTTACTCATTTGCAATGGTCATTACGGTAACTGTTATTTCAGGATTGATTCCTGCAATGTATCTTTCAAACTTCAAAGCAATTGAAACTCTGAAAGGGAATTTTGCAAGAAGTAAAAACGGAATCTGGCTCAGAAACGGGATTTTGACTTTGCAGTTAATCATCTCTTCATTCTTCATTATTGGCGGATTGATCGTGAATCAGCAGGTGAAATATATGATGAATAAGGATCTTGGATATAGCGGAAAACAGATTATGATGATCAACTTCAGCGAAGAAAATCCTAAACCCTGGCTAAAATATGAACGGCTTAAAAACGAAATGAAAAAGATCCAAGGCGTGACCGATATTTCTTACGGGGAAGCTGTCCCTGGAAATGGCAGAAGATCAAGCGATTCCAATATGGATTATATGGATAAAAGCATACAAGCCCAGCACGGATCGATGGATTATAATTACCTGAAATTTATTGATGTAAAACTTAAAACAGGACGCTGGCTCGACCCAAACCTTGCATCAGATACCATAAGCAATGTTTTAGTCAATGAGGCTTTTGTAAGAAAATTTGGATGGAATGATGAGGAAGCTATGAAGCGTGTATTCCATCCCGGGTTTGACTATCAGAAAGATTATCACATCGTAGGAATTGTAAAAGATTTTAATATTAAAAATCTACAAACTACAATAGAGCCAATTGTGTTTTTTCATTACAAAGAAACCGATTGGAAACGATTCGATGTTTATAATATCCAATTAAAAATCGACCAGAATGATATAGAAGGAACGGTGAAAAGACTGAAAACTTACTGGCAGAATCATGTAGAGCAAGGCTATCCTTTCGATTATTATTTCCTCGATCAGAAATTTGCAAAGACCTTCGAAAAATATCAAAAACAAAAGACATTATTTACCATTTTGAATGCAATGGTTTTAATGGTCGCATTATTAGGATTATTCGCCTTGTCATCATTAATGATCGAACAAAAACTGAAAGACGTTGCGATCAGAAAAACACTTGGTGCATCAGACGGGAGTTTGATAATGGAACTTACAAAACAATTCCTCTGGATTACGTTAATCGCTGTTTTAATCAGCATTCCGGTCAGTTATTACCTGATGAATGAATGGCTGAAAGATTTCGCTTACCGGATTGATATGCCTGTTTTACCATTTGTTATGAGTCTTATGGTTCTGCTCTTACTGACTTTCGCAGTGGTAAGTATCAAAGCCTACCGAGCCACAAAAGTAAATCTTGTAAAATACCTGAAATACGAGTAAAATCCGGAAGACTTAATATCATCATTTATCACTTATAATTCATCATCTATGATTAAAAACTGGCTCAAAATAGCATTCATCAATTACCGGAAAAACTGGCTTTCCACCATCATCAATGTCTTGGGACTCAGTGTCGGCCTGTGTGTTTTCCTATTAATATTTATCCATTGGCAGGATGAGAAATCCTATGAAAATTGGGTTCCGAATAAAGAGAATATTTATTTGGTGGAAAATAGCAATGCTGCTTTTGGAAATCTGATTACATCCAGTTACCCGGAACTGGCGGTACCGACAGAAAAATTTGATGAGATAGAGAATTTTGCCATTGTAAATTTGTGGAAGGATTACAAAATCAGATTAATATCCGGTGGCAAATCTGTCTTTACCACTAATGCGAAAGTTACGGATGATTTTTTTGAGTTCTTTCCTTTTGAAAAAGTGGCAGGAGATTTAAAAAACGCTGTCAACGGCGACGGGAAAATTGCCATTTCAGAAGAAACAGCAAAAGTTCTTTTTGGAGATGATTTCAACAGCTGTATCGGAAGAAAATTGCAGTTAGATGATTCTGAAAACAAGTCTTATGTTGTAAG
This sequence comes from Chryseobacterium gregarium DSM 19109, assembly GCF_000430845.1. Taxonomy (GTDB): domain Bacteria; phylum Bacteroidota; class Bacteroidia; order Flavobacteriales; family Weeksellaceae; genus Chryseobacterium; species Chryseobacterium gregarium. The sequence goes on from NZ_KE387264.1 coordinate 301,934, forward strand.
TGCTGTCTACAAGCTGCCAAATTCCAACACAGTTTTCCGTCCTGGTTTTGTAATGAAACATCCTAGTTTTTTGAATAAGAACAAGTATGATGACCAATGGACCAATTACAGCTACGTCGGATATTTCAAACTGAAACCCGGAACCGATGTTCAGGATCTTGAAAGAAAACTGTCGAATCTCCTTTGGGAAAATGAAAAAATAACGATGAAAAAATGGGGAGAAAAGATTGACGAAAAAAATAAGTCAAAAGTTTCTCTCACGCCGGTCAGCAAAATGAAACTGGACGCAAAAAGCGAAGGTGTAGATAAAGGAGATAAAAAATCAATTATGATCTTGTTGGGTTTGTCGGCTTTGATTCTGTTATTGTCAGGCATTAATCTTATTAATTTAAAAACAGCGCAGGCATCTCAAAGAGCAAAAGAAGTCGGAATAAGAAAAGTGGTTGGAAGCACAAAATCGAAGCTGATCTTGCAGTTTTTGATCGAGACCTTTATGATCTGTCTTGTAGCTTATATTATTGCTTTTGCAATGGTCGAGCTTCTTCTTCCTTCTTACAACAGGTTTCTTGGCAAGGATATCAAACTGGATAACGGGCAGATTTTCATCTATACAGGTTTGTTATTGCTGGTTTTTTCATTGATTTCCGGATTAATTCCTGCTATTTATCTTTCCAACTTCAAGCCTATCAACACACTGAAAGGTAATTTTGCCAGAAGCAGACAAGGCGTTTGGTTACGAAATTCAATTCTGACCTTACAATTAATTATCTCTTCATTTTTCATCATTTGCTCATTGATCATTCATACTCAGGTTGGGTATATGATGAAAAAGGATTTAGGTTTTAAAGGTGATCAGGTGATAAGAATCCAATTCAAAAAAGCCGATTGGAAGGACGATTATATTTCCAAAAAATACCTTCGCCTAAAAAATGAAGTTTCAAAGATTGCAGGAGTACAGGATATTACAAGTTCTGTTTTTAATATAGGAAATGGGCTTAACAATTCCTCTTCTGTAAAAAATGCTATTGATACCACAAAAAGTATCAGCTCAGTTGGTGTTGGCGGCATTGATTATAATTTTTTCAGATTTTATAAAATTAAATTTGTTGCCGGGAGAGATCTGGATCTGCGATATGCTTCTGATACAATTTCCGGTGCTATTGCCAATGAAACATTTGTTAAAAAAATGGGCTGGAATGCCCAGCAGGCCTTAGGAAAAGAAATTTTGCCGGGCTGGGAAGGGAAGAAGAAATATAAAATCCTGGGTGTTGTTAAAGATTTTTATGTCACTGGTGTAGATAAGCCTGTAGATCCGGTCGTAATGTTCAATTATGACAGAAACTGGGTCAAAAATAATATGCAAAATCTCCAGATCAAACTTTCCGGAAACGATATTAATGGAACATTAGAAAGAATCGAGGAGTTCTGGCTCACAAAAGCAGAACCCGGCTATCCCTTCGATTATGAATTTGTAGACAAACAATTTGCAAGAACCTTTGAGAAATTTCAGAAACAACAGATGCTTTTCACGATACTCAATATTGTGGTTCTGGTCATTGCACTGCTGGGATTATTCGCCTTGTCATCATTATTAATAGAACAAAAACTGAAAGATGTGGCCATCAAAAAAACACTTGGTGCCGACGGGAAAACCATTATCTGGGATCTTACGAAAAGATTTCTTCTGATCTGTTTCTTTGCCGTTTTGCTAAGCATTCCTACGAGTTATTATGCAATGAATGAATGGCTCAAGAATTTCTCTTACCGGATCGATATGCCTGTATGGCCTTACGTTTTGAGCATGATCTTATTGCTGATTCTCACTTTTTCGGTAGTAAGTTTCAAGGCTTACCGTGCCACAAAAATCAACCTTGTAAAATATCTCAAATACGAATGACAGGTTTTCTAACCTTCAGGGTTTCAAAAACCTTGAAGGGTTATAAAAAATAAATCAAAATGAAAAAACAACTTTTAATTATCGCGGTACTGACATTCGGATTATCTTTTTCACAAACCCACAGATATATTTATGAACTGAGTATAAAGCGGGATAATCAAATTAATAAAATGAATATGGTTCTGGACATCGATAAGGATTATACCAGGTTCTACGATTATGATTTCCTCAGAAACGATTCTATCAGCAAGAAAACCGGAGAAAACCGGCAGAACACTACGCAGTCTGACCAATTGATTCTGAGGAAAACCAATACCAGTGAAAATAAAGCTTTTCACAACAGTATGTTCGATTATTTTGTCATTGATTCCAAAGACGAGATAAACTGGAAAATACAAAACGAGAGCAAAAAAAGCGCAGAATATTCTTTGCAGAAAGCAACCGCCGACTTTGGCGGAAGAAAATGGACAGCCTGGTTTTGCAATGCGGTTCCTTTTCAGGAAGGGCCATACAAATTCCGGGGTTTGCCCGGACTGATCTTCGAATTGCAAGACGACAAAGGCATTTACATTTACACATTGTCGAAAAGCATCAATCTTCCGGAGACTTTTGCGACCACCAATTTTCTGGAAACCCATTACGGAAAACAACCTGTAAAAGTTACTTTGAAACAGTTTCAAAAAGTCAAGCTGGATTATTATAACGACCCGGTTGCTGATATGAAAAACGCTCTGAAAAATGGCGGAACGGTGGTTATCAGAGGCGAAAAGATCACAAGCCAGGAACAATTGGATCAGAAAAGAAAATTCCTTCAGGAGATCATCAGAAAGAATTACAATCCGATAGAACCGGATAAAGCAATTCCGTACCCTGAAAACTAAAATTGTAAAAGGTAACCTGTTATGAAAAAACTGTTTTTTTTACTCCTCGTAAACCTTCTCCCGGCTCAGCAAAGCTGGACTTTGAAGCAATGCCTGGAATATGCATCTTCCCATCATCCTTTGGTCAGGCAATCTTCGGTTAATATTCAAAAAAGCGAACGTCAGATTTCTGCCGCTAAAGGAATGCTGCTTCCGTCGGTTGAAGCAGGCATTAATCACAATTACAGCTTCGGATCTACGATCGATCAGACGACCAATCAAAGAGGATCTCTCAATACGCAATATGACCAGGTGTATGCTCAGGCCAATTGGGAACTGATGAACTGGCGGAATTACCTTAATATTTCTTTGTCAAAAATCAATAAAGAAAGCTCTGTTTTCAGGATGAAGCAGGCACAGAATGAGGTAAAACTGAACGTGATCCAAATGTTCTTTACCTATCAGAACAGTAAAAGCTGGCTGGATGTTCTGGAAACTCAGATCTCAGGAATCGAGGATCAGATCAGGCGTACCGAAAAAGAAGTGGAGATCGGAAACCGGCCGAAAAGTGATGTGTATGACATCAAAGCCAACCTCGGAACTTTACAGGAACAATGGGTAACGGCAAAGAATTCCAGGGATCTTTCTAAAATTAATCTACTGAATGCCCTGGCATTAACAAAAGACTCTCTGGACTTTAAAATGGAAGAAGAAAATCTTTCCCGTTCCGGCTTCGACGACCCTGATTTTGTGAAAAATATTTTAGAAAAAAATCCGGCATATCAATCGGTTCAGACAGAAATAAAAGCCCAGCAAAAAAATGTCTCTATCGCAAGGTCGGCTTATCTGCCAACACTGAACGGTGCTTATAATTGGTCAACTTTCTACAGCAAAGCTCTCGGCGAACCGGCTGATGCATTTTCAGACCAGTTCAGAAGGAATAAAAATCAGCAGGTTGGGTTCAGCCTTAATATTCCTGTTTTCAACAGACTGCAGGTGAAGAATAATGTCGAGATCGCAAAACTCAATGTCATCAATTCCGGCTATGATCAAGAAATCATCATCAATAACCTGATCCAAAGCATCAATTCCATCAAGGCACAGTTCCGGAATTCCGAAGAAAAATATACCTTACTGCAGGCCAATTTCGAAAATCAGAAATTATCCTTCCGGAAATCCGAGGAGAAATATAAAGAGGGATTAATGGATGCCTATACGTTTTTTGTCGTGCGGAACAACTGGCTTCAGGCCAACTATAATCTTATCAGCAGTAAAAATGAAGTGATGCAGCAGACCGAGTTATTAAAAGTTTTCAATTCGGATTTTTAAGAGTAAGAATTGTCGGAAAAGGTATTAAAACGGGAAAATAATTTTAAAGATTAAATCCTGATATAATATCATTAAAATTTCAATGAATATCAGAATAGGGCAGATCAAATCAGATCAAATAAAAAAGGTGATCGAAAAAGGTGATATAACCTCCTTAACCTGAATCAGGATAAGAATAATTTAATGGACGATTAAGTTAAAACATACAGGAACTAACCCTTTTTTCCGATCAGTATGGGCTGATAGTAACCCGACTGTTCAGGCATAAGCCAGCGTAGGTCTGTAAATCCTGCAGTTTCAAATATCTTAGCTAAATAATTTCTGCGATAGGCCCGGTATTTTGTTTTGCGTACAATAGTTTCAAATTGTTCTTCTTTACCTTTTAATGTAAAATGGTTGACGGTATAAACATCTTCTTTGATCCAGTCCCATACCTGAAACGAAACGGTTCTCCGGCCCCCTGTATTTTTAACCGTAGGCTGTGTGCTTTCCGGTTTTTCTTCCAAGACTTTGTCATAATCCCGGATACTGGCGATAAATAAGCCTCCGGATTCCATTTTCGTTAAAATGCTTTTCGCCGCCATCAGCATATCATGGTCATCCAGTAAATGAGGCAGTGAATTATCGCAAGCTATGACGATATCAAATAAACCGGTGATATCCTTATCCAGTGTCCTGAAATCGGCAACATGGAAAGAAATACACAGCCCTCTCTGTTGAGCTTCCGCCTTTGCCCGCCCGATCGCTTTCGGGCTAAGGTCGGTGCCGGATACCTGATAGCCAAGAGCGGCGAGCCCGATGGCCTGTGTGCCGATACCGCAGGCACAGTCAAGGACATTAGCTGCATCCGGTTTGGCGTATTCCGTAATGATACGTTGGAAAATCAATGCCTGCATCCTTACAGCATCTTCCCAGCTATCGAAAATTAAATGATAATCTTCCGACAGTTCATTGTAGAATTGTATGTTGGGGTCTTTTTCCATCGGCTACTCAAATTTACAGGCTTTAAATATACGACAATGGCTTTTTAATATTTTTCTTTCTCTGGATTAATGATCACCAATCAAATTAATGATACTCAGATACTTTAAATTAATATTGATCGGGCAGGGCGAACCAGAATGTGCTTTCTATGCCTTCAACATTTCTATGCCGATCTCTCAGGCATGACGACAGATAATATATTAAATCCGTATCTAGAAAATTGTGACTGTGGAACAATTGAGTAGGGAATGGATAATCATGAATGCATTATAGTTAAAGTATTTCTGTGAGTAAAAGGTTCAGTTGGCCGTCTGTACGATATCTACCTGCGCCCTCGGATCTCTTGCTCAGAACACCGGGTTGAAACAGATATGCCTATTGAAACCGGGCCTATCCTTTACCTTTTTGTTATTTTAATTATGTGTACTTTAGCAGTGTCAAAAATACGAAATATCCCGGCTTCACATGCAGAATAAAAGTCAAGAAATAACCTCGTTAATCGAACTCAATGAAGAGTTAGAGAACTATTTTAGCAATACGATTATCCCTCAGCTTTTTGTAGACGCTAATCTGAAGCTCCGGAAATTCACCCCTCCTGCGATGAAGCAGTTTAACCTGAAAAAGGAGTTTATAGGCAAGCCCTTAGAAGAGATAGAAGAACACTTTCGTTATCCCTCAATCATTGATAATATTAAAGTGGTTATTTCTACAGGTAAAATTCTGGAAAAGGAGATACAGACAACAGATCTTGGCTGGTATCAGATGAACATTCTGCCGTATGTCATTCGTAAAGAAAATAAAACCAATGGCGTCATCATCACTTTTGTTGATATCACTTCCCGTATTCGTGATCTGAAAGAGCAGGAAAAGCTCGTTTCTGAGCATGAGCTGTTGCTTGATACCACATGATATTAAAAATCCTATCCATGGACTCGGACTGGCTATTGAAATGCTGAAAAGACTGCCGGAAAAAAGTATGGGAAAGTTTCCAGCATTGCTCAATAATGTAGAAAACAGTCTGGGGAGTATGAAGAAAGTAATCGGCGATCTTATTGATTCCCGCTGGAAGCAGCAGCGTGAGCAGACTGCTGAAGAATTGATTGACCTTGGGAATATTCTGGAAGATGTGAGGCTGACCCTTGCCCCGCAAATTCAGGAATCCGGAGCAGTGATTACTGTGGACCTGAATAATTGTTCAGAAGTTACGTTTATCAGACGAAAGCTGCGAAGTATTGTCTACAACCTGCTGAGTAACGCGATCCAATATAGGAGTGTGGATCGTAAACCTGAGATTACCGTTACAAGCACCAAAGAAAAAGAATATATTGTACTCAGTGTTGCTGATAATGGGATCGGCATGAACAAGGAGGAGCAGAAAATTATTTTTGAAAAGTTCAAGCGGATAAGGACTACTAACGAAGGTTCCGGTGTTGGATTATATCTGGTGAATACCATGGTGACAGAGGCCGGCGGTAGAATAGAAGTGGAAAGTGAGCCGGAAAAAGGCTCAGTATTCAAAGTATTTATCAAGCACAATTGATGATGTAAAGTGCCACTTTATTGCTATATTAATTCCAGGCTGTCGGTAACGCCGACAGCATCAATATTCAATTTTTGATTTACATCTAAATTAATGAGAAGTCACAATCTAATGTATTAAAACTGGTTAGGAAGCGAGAACCAGAATGTGCTTCCTATGCCCTCAACACTTTCTACGCCGATCTTTCCGCCATGGCGCTGGATAATATCCGAACAGATATACAATCCTAATCCCAGCCCTGAGACCTGTATGCCTGTCTGGTCGACCCTGAAATAGCGGTCAAACAGGTGCGGCAGCTTATCAGCCGGAATGCCGGGCCCGTTATCCCTGACAGAAAGCTTCACTGAATCACTGAGTTTTTCGATCGTCAGGAATATCTGTCTGCTGTCCGGGGCATATTTTACAGCATTGGTGATGAAATTCGTAACGACCTGCTCTATCCTGTTTTCATCGGCCACGATTTCGAGATTTCTTTCCCCTTCCACGATCAACTCATGGGTGCCCAGCTGCGCTACATGGGTACAGCATTCCTCTACCATATGCGCTAAACTGAATTTCTTTTTGTTCAGTATGACTTTCCCCTGGTTTATTTTTGTCACGTTCAGCAATTCTTCCACCAGCTCGGAAATCTTTTCCATGCTCCTGTTGCATTGCTCAATTAACCTTGGCATAATGGGGGTCGGGCTGGCCTTCATGCGGTCCAGGAGCTGTAAAGAAGCCTTCAGGCTGGTAAGCGGCGTTTTAAGCTCATGGCTGGCGATTGAAATGAAATCATCCTTCTGTTGCTGAAGCTGTTTGGAACCGGTAATATCAATCACGGTACCGAGCAGTTTTTTCAGGTTACCATCTCTATCATAATGAACATCTCCCTGCAGGCGTACCCATTTTACAGAGCCTCCTTCAAGCAAAATGCGGGTTTCATAAAACAGCTTGCCTGTCTTTCGGGCAATGCTATGGGCCTGATCACTCAGATGGGCGTCCAAAGGATGTAAAGCAGCCAGTACCTGTGTTCTGGAAACAGGGCTGGTTACCCCGAATATTTCATCGAAGCGCTTTGAACCTTTTACTGAATAGTCTTCATAGCTGAGTTCATAGGTTCCGATCTCTGCCGCTTCAATGGCAAGGCGGCTACGCTCCTCAACATCTTCAATCTGCTTTCTGGCCAGCACTTTATCCGTTACATCGTTGCCTGCCACCATAATCGATGTTACGGTGCCTTTTGAGTCTGTTACCGGCTCATACACGAAATCTACAAATACCGTTTCAGCCATGCCATTCCGGTTCAATATCAGTTCATGCTCTCTTCCATGGAAAGCCACGCCGGTGGTAATGACTTGCTGCATTAACGGTGCATACACCGGCGCCGCTTCAGCCACAGCCACCCAGATCGATTGGTTTTCTAACTGTTCACGGGTTTTGCCCACCAACTCCAGATACCCTTTATTGACTTCCGTTACGATCAGATCCTCCGCCCTGATCACACAGATGGCAAACGGCGCCTGATTGATCAGGTTGCGGAACCGCGCTTCACTGATCAGCAGTTCGTCATTGGACTCTGCCAGCTCTTCGTTGGTGGCGGCGAGTTCCTCATTCAGGGCTGCAAACTCTTCATTGGAGGCTGCCAGTTCTTCATTCATATCCTGCAGCAGCTGCTCATCCAGTTTCCGCTGGGTAATATCAATGCAGGAACTGATATATCCTGCAAAGGTCCCGTCGGAAAGAAATCTTGGCGTTCCTTTTTTCAGCAGCCAATGGTATGATCCGTCAGATCCGAGTATCCGGATCTCATCGCTGTAGGAAACTCTTCGGGTAAATGCCTGCTGATGAATAGCAATGAATTTTTGCCTGTCGAGGGGATGGATCAGATCATACCATCCTTTGCTGATCAGTTTATCTGCGGTTCTCCCGGTAAGCTCTGCCCAGGCCTTGTTAAAATAGATCAGCTGCCCTGTCTCGTCTCTTACGGCTATCAGCACGTCTGTGTTGTCAGCCATAGACCTGAAGCGCTCTTCACTTTCGATAAACGCCTTCACGCGATCGTCCACCATGGATTCCAGTTCAATGTTCATGCGTGAAAGTTGTTCCCTGCTTGTCAGGAGTTCCTCATTAGTCGCATTGAGCTCTTCATTGGTCGCCGCCAGTTCCTCGTTCAGGGACTGCTCACGAAGGAGCAATTCCCTGTTACGGGCTGCCTCTTCCAGTTCGCGCTTGTTCAGGTATCGCTCCGTTACATCAGTAGCCGTATGTAAAACGGCTATTACACGGCCGCTTCCGTCTTTCACGGCACGGTATTCAAAATCAAAGTAATACGTGCTTAGTATTCCATCTACCAATATTTCTGCAGGGGTATCATTTCCCGAGATCGTTATGCCTTCACGCCATACCCGTGCAAACATCTCCAGAAACGGCTGACCGGAAAGTTCGGGCATGGCCTCAACCAGGCCTTTGCCAATAACTCCGGTATCCCGGCCCCAGATCGTTAACATCGCATGATTTGCAAATTCAATCCTCGCGTCTTCACCAACATGCACAGCTGTGGCCGTATGGATGGAAGAAAGAACGTTGATGAGCTGCTCAGAACTTAGGGGCGCCACTGGATCGGTCATAGTATCGGTTTAGATTTTAGAGCACAAAAATACAAAAATCGCCTGAATATGATATACCACAATGGATCGTCAGAGTCAAATTAAATGACAGATTAATAAGATATGGGCTTTTCTGGATCAGGACAGTATTTCATGATTATATCTGCTTTTTTATTACTGATCTCTTGTCTTTGATCCAACATCGTAAAATGATGAAATCATTGATTAAGCTGAATAGAGCTCAGTAATGAAAATGATTGGATTAGCGTTAATTTCTGTTGATAAAATTACATATTCATTACATGAAGTAACAATCATTTTAGGGTAAGGGAAATGTGTTTGCCAGAAATCTTTAATTTCATTACATTCAACCGCATTACATTTCTGAGAAAATAGTATTTTTACTTTTATTAAAATAGATACGGCAGGACTACAGAATAACCAACCTGCTAAAATCAAAACTCAGCGTATGACAAAATGTAAAAATTGCGGAAATGTATTCGAAGGGAAATACTGTAACCAATGCGGGCAGTCTGCAAAAACGTATCGTATTGGTCTTGAATTCCTGTGGGAAGATATTCAGCACGGCATTTTACATTATGACAAAGGTATCGGGTATTCTTTAAAAAAACTTTTTGAGAAACCCGGTTATATTATCGAAGATTATATTGAAGGGAAAAGGATAGGCCATTTCAGGCCCATTTCAATGGTCATTATCCTTGCCACGATCTATGCTCTTATTTATCATCTGCTTGACCTGAATAACCGTTCCGGCCTTGATGAGTCTTCCGGATTGATACTGGAAAAGGTTTTTGAGCACTATTACTGGTTTGTTGTGGCCACCATTCCTTTATATGCCCTGACGACCTGGCTTGTATTTAAAAAATCCGGCTATAATTTTTATGAATTCATTATTTTTGAAGCCTTTAAAACTTCGCAAAGGTTATCTGTTCACATCCTTTTTTTACCGGTTTTATATTTTGTCAAAGACCGGTCAGGTTTCAGGGTGATTTCAGACTTTCTTTTTTTGATTGATTTTATTTTGATCTTCTGGACGAATAAACAGTTCTTCAGCAAAATGGGAATGAAGGAAGTTCTTGCAAGGAGCATTTTAAGCTATGTTGTTTACTTATTCGCCGCATTTTTATTCACAATGATCATTATCGTATCATTAGGATTGATAAAAATCTGAATGGTAATTGTACACCTACATGTCTTTCTTTCCGGATATGAACTGCCATTTGATCTCAAAACATATCTATCAAGGGAATAAGATATTTATTGTCTGCAGAAACACTTGTTGCTGGTTATTAAAATCAACAGTTGCAGATTACGCCAATACGCTGCTTCTCCGGCTGGTTATGGATTCTATGACTTTCCGTACCCGATACCGGCAAAAAGTATTAGGGGCAAATTTTCCCCCCTTCAATATTCTTTAATGAGACGTATTACTGAAGTTTTCTCACCGAAACATTCGGCTGTTCACCTGCAGGAACCATGAAAACGGCAGTGTCGCTTACCGTATCTCCAGTGTCCAGATAATACCCTGCAACAATCGGAATGACCGCACTTTCATATTTGCCTTCTTTTGTATAGGCCCAATAGGTGACATTTACATTCTGAGGCTTCATTTTCAGATCCAGTTTTTTGGAAGTTAGTTTTGCGCCTGTGGCATTGATGCAGTTTAATTCCACCAGTGCCGTATTCAGGACAATCTGAGGCGCGCTGCTTAGTCTCATATTGAAGGTTTTCGGCGAATTGTTGACCAGGTTAGCCGAGACTTTGTAGCGGTCAAAGTTTTTCCCGCCGGCAGTTACCGATTCTTTATTCAAAATACTGAAGGTCACGGCCAGTCCATTCAGGTCAACCGTTTCGCCGTCGGAAATTTTTTGGGCTTTCACAAAAGAAAAGGAAAGCAGCAAAATCAATATGGCGATGGAAGTTAGATTTCTCATTCTTATTTATTTTTTATCAGAAATTATAAATTTTGAATCATTCTGATCTTTGAAGATCAGGCCTGATATTGAGGGCCCAGTCCGGTATTGCTGTTTTTTGTTGCAGGAATAACAGGCTGGCAGTAAAATGATTGAAATTTTTTTAATGTTATCATGAGCTAAATTATACAAAATTGTTGTATCATTTACTAATCCTGAATAAATTTTCAGGTTTGATATCACTAAAAGACATTGCAGATATCCTGACGGCTAAAAATCAGGTTTAAATGCACATAAAAATCCGCAGGATTTCCATAATTTGCGGGAAATTTTTTTGAACCAAATAATAACAGGCTCTTATGAACATCCGGATGTTTAATATGTGAACAACGGTAATGATCTGTTGCAGTCATTTTTAAGTTTGTTTAAAGCTATATCGAACCATATGATTCCTATAAAAAGGCTTGCAATATCCGGACAGAACCACTGATTATGCATTAATCATATTTACGGGATATAAATCCAAACTTAACATAAAATAGCTGTAGTAATAATTTTCTTAGTATATTTAACCTTATAATGAAAGCTGATTAACAATATGAATAATTATCCGGTCCCCGGTAACGAAGATGAAAGACTAAAAAGACTGGAACTGTTCGGTCTTTTAAACTTACCCAAAGATCCTGAATTAGATATTTTTGCAGAAACGGCCTGTCTGGTTACTGACTGTCCGAGTGCATTGGTTACCGTAATGGAAAGCCAGATCCAGACCATACAAAGCTGTGTAGGCATGTCTATCGATAGCGTAGACCGGAAAGACACCATCTGCCAGTATTCCATTGCGAGCGGGGATATCGTTATCATCAATGATACGCTTGCCGATGAAAGATCGTCAAGTAATCCCCTGATTCTGGAAGGCGGAATCCGTTTTTATGCGGGAGTTCCGCTGATTGATGATGAAGGTTTTGCACTGGGAACGCTTTGCGTGATAGATTATAAGCCTAAAAATATATCAGAGGATCAGGTCAGAACGCTTAAAAAACTGGGAAAGATCATTACAAAGCTGTTTATGGGCAAAAGGAAAAATATTCAGGCCGAATATTTTCAGCAGACCTATAATATTTCCAATAATCTGATCTGTGTGCTGGATAATGAGTTTATACTTAATGATATTAATCCTGCTTTTGAAAGAACATTCAGCATCCACCGGGATCATGCGTTCCATGTCAACTTTTTGACGCTTATAGGAGAACAGGACCCGGCGTTGGTATTGGATATTGAAAATCTGAAAACCGATGAAGAACTGGTTTTTACCACTTCTACAAAGATCAACGAGGCAGCTCCTGTCATTATAGAATGGCATCTGAAGCGAAACCGGAACCAGTCTGAAATTTTCTGTTTCGGAATCAATATTACCCAGCATATCGAGGAACGATTGCAGCTTGAGGATTCTGAACGCCGTTTCAGAAGTTTTTTCGAAAATGCGATCGGTTTAATGAGTATGCATGATATGGAAGGCAATATTCTGTCAGTTAACGAAAAAGGACGGGAAACCCTGAAGTACTCTGCAGAAGAGGTGAACAGATTGAATCTAAAAGATCTGGTACCTGAAGCCAACTGGCCTTTGCTTGAGCAATATCTGCAGCGTATCAATGACAATAAGGAAGATTTCGGGACCATGATCCTCACAACAAAAGATGGTGAAGAACTGATCTGGATGTACCATAACCTGGTAGAAATCAATAAAAACGGCGAATCTTATGTAGTCAGTACAGCCCTGAATGTCACCGAAAGAATGACTTTGGAAAGGGAATTTCTTCATGTAAAAAAAATACTGGAAGAGACCAGTTCTACTGCACAGGTAGGAGGCTGGGAACTGAACCTTAAAGATAATTCCGTATTCTGGTCACAGACGGCAAAAGAAATTCATAAAGTAGACCCGGATTTTAACCCGGATTTTGAAAATGCCGTTCGTTTTTTCAAGGAAGAAGACCGGGCAAAAATAGGATTTTTACTGGACAGAGCGATATCAGAAGGGGTTCCCTATGATGAAGAACTGCAGCTTGTCCGCAATGACGGAGTTACCATATGGGTAAGGCTGAAAGGAATTCCTGAATTTGAAGATGGGGTCTGTAAAAGGGTATTCGGGATCATTCAGGATATTGATACCTTTAAAAACATGTATCTCGAGCTGGCTAAGAACGAGGCGATGATGCAGTCGTTTGCAACTTACGTTCCCGTTGCGGTGGCCATGTTTGACAAAGACCTTAATTATGTTTCGGTAAGCAGCAAATGGAAGGAAGAATTCAATATGAACAATGTTGAACTTATCGGAGAAAATATTTTTACGATTTCACCGAATGTTCCGAAAGAACGAAGATCCATATACCGAGATGCATTAAAAGGCAATGCGTATAAAAATGAAAACTTTACCCTGGAGCTTGAACATAAAGAAGAGCCCCAGAATTACAGTGTCAGGGTAGGCCCGTGGTATATTTCAGATGAAGTGATCGGCGGGGTCGTGGTATCTGTACAGAATATTACAAATATCGTAAAAGCCAATGAAGAGCTTAAAAATGCAAAGAAAACAGCCGATATTGCCAGCAAAGCCAAATCTGAATTCCTGGCCAACATGAGCCATGAAATCCGTACGCCGCTGAACGGGGTCATCGGATTTTCCGACCTTCTCCTGCGGACTCCGCTGAATGAAATGCAGACGCAGTATCTTAATTATATTAACGAATCGGGAGAAAACCTGCTGACCATTATTAATGATATTCTTGATTTTTCTAAAATAGAATCCGGGAAGATGGATCTTCTCATTGAAAAATCTGATGTATATGACCTGGTAAGCCAGGTGATCAATGTTATTCTTTACCAATCGCAGAGAAAAAATATTGAACTGCTGCTGAACATTGAGCAGGGATTGCCGAAAACGCTGTTGCTTGACGAATCCCGTTTAAAGCAGATTCTTATCAACCTTTTGGGCAATGCCGTAAAATTCACAGAAAAAGGGGAGATCGAACTGAAAGTGGAAAAGCTCAGCAGCAATGAAGAAAACATCACATTGAGGTTTTCAGTGCGGGATACGGGAATCGGGATCCCGGTTGAGAAACAGCAGCATATTTTTGATGCGTTCACCCAGGAGAACAGCTCCATCAGCAAGCGCTATGGCGGTACTGGGCTAGGCCTCACCATTTCAAACAATATTTTGAGATATATGGGAAGCCACCTTTCATTAACCAGCAAGCTGGAGGAAGGTTCCGTATTTTTCTTTGATATCGAAGTTCCTTATGAATTATCTTCTTTGAACGACGATGATGAACTGAAAATTAAAAAAGTGCTTATTGTTGATGACAATGAAGCCAACAGGATTATCCTTGAGCATATGCTGGCTTATAAGCATATTGAATCTAAACTGGCGGCCAACGGAATGGAAGCCCTGCAGATCCTCCTGGCCGGAGAGCGTTTCGATGTTATCTTGATGGATTATCATATGCCGGTTATTTCCGGGCTTGAAACCATTGAAAAAATCAAACAGTTATTTGATAAAAAGAACGAGATTTCTCCCCTGGTTATCCTTCATACTTCCTCGGAAGAACACGATGTCATCAACTCTTTCCGCCAGGAAGAAAATTCGTATTTCCTTTTGAAACCTATAAAATCTGAGGAATTATACAAAACCCTGAGGCGTGCGGTGGAAGACAATGAGAAAGAAATATCCATAGCAGAACCGGAAAAAACAGAATATTCTTCATTTACATCAGGGCTTCAGGTTTTGCTGGCGGATGACAACCCGGTAAACATGGTCCTCAACAACAGGATGGTGAAATCCCTCATCCCGGATGTACAGCTCACGGAAGCCGTGAATGGCCTGGAAGCTCTGGAGCACTGCAGAAGCGGGCGTTTTTCCCTTGTGCTGATGGACGTACAGATGCCGGTGATGGATGGTATTGAAGCCACCAAACAGATTCGTTTGCTGCCGGCATATGCGGATGTTCCGATCATCGGAGTGACGGCAGGAACCATCATCGGGGAAAAAGAAAAATGCCTGGATTCAGGGATGAATGATTTTCTGCCGAAACCCCTTAGGCAGGCTGACCTTCTGGAAATGCTGAAAAAATATGTTTCAAACGGTACCAAAGAAAACGAAGCCTCTGTAAAACAGGAAGCTTATTTCGATATCAATGTTCTCAATGAGCAGACGGGAGAAGATGATGAAGATTTTAAAATAATGTTTCTGAACCTGGTCATCCAGCAGCTTGAACAGGCGGAAGACAATGTAAAAGAGGCCGTTGCACAAAAGAATGCGGATGAACTGAAGACGATTCTTCATAAACTTAAAGGCACCGCCGGAACGGCCGGCCTTGTAAAACTGGCAAAAACGGCTTCACACTGGGAAAAAGAAGCGGCCGGGGACATAGATTTTCTCTCTGCGCAACAGGAAATTATACAAGAAATATCAATTGGATTGAATTTGATAAAAGGTTTAATAAAATAAAAAGAAAACTATGTTGATTCTGATCGCCGAAGACGATGAACTGATTCTAAAAACCATAGAACACAAATTATTAAAAGAGGGCCATGAGGTTATCCTGACCCGTAACGGTAAGGAAGCCATCGAAACCCTAAAGGAAAAAGATGTTGATCTTGCCATTACCGATATCATGATGCCCTTTGCCTCAGGAATAGAAATACTTTCCGCCATACAGGGGATGGGAAAACAGATCCCGGTCATTATGCTGTCAAGTATGGGACAGGAAGAAGTAGTGCTGAACGCTTTCAGCCTGGGGGCTTCTGATTTTATCGTGAAACCGTTCAGTCCCAATGAACTAATGTTAAGGATTAAAAGATTTATCCCCAAATAGATAAAAATGCTGTTAACGACTTCTGTACATTTTCTTTTTCTTGTCTTTATCGTAATGTTATCATTGGTACTTTCGCTGATTATCGGGGTGCTTATTTACGGTTTTTTCGAGTATAAAAAATCTGTGCGCATGGCTGGCTGGCTGAAGGTGATCAACCGGAAAATTTCCGAAGCTATCGTGTATGAGGACGAAGAAGTGCCTGCTGATCCCGGGTTTGCAGCATTTTCGGTCAATTCTTCATTCAGAAATTTATTTCTGCACAGTCTGGTGGATTCCGAAAAGAAATTTTCGGGAGCTGCAAAAGACAAAATTAAAAACCTTTTTACACAGTATAACCTGCAGCGTGAAGCCTTCAAGAAGCTGGATCATAAAAAACCCTACCTGATTGCCGGAGGAATACAGGAGCTTACGGTAATGGATGCCCGGGAAGCCCTTCCCAAAATTGCTTCTTTCGTATCACATCCTTCTGTAAAGGTGTACCAGGAAGCACAATATGCTATGGTCAGCTTTAAAGGCTTCGAAGGGCTTGGATTCCTGAATACGGCTTCAGTTAAAATTTCAGAATGGCAGCAGATGAGGCTGCTCCTCTCCATCACCAGCATACCGGAACATGCCGGCTCAGCCATCGGGAACTGGCTGGAAAGCACGAATGACTCCGTTATTATTTTTACCCTTAAGCTGTTAAGGAAATTCCAGATGCTTTCCCTTTACCCTGATGTGGTCGGTCTGCTGGAGCATCCGTCTGATGAGGTTAGGGTACAGGCTGTACAGACGCTTTTGTCCCTTGAAAACCCTTCAACCATCCAATTCCTTACTGAAGTCTATCCAAATCAGCCTCTTGAGGTGCAGCTTGAAATTCTTCGCGTGATGAAGATTTCAAAAGACCAGTACTGTACGGATCTGCTTAAGGAAGAATTGTCAGAAAATACCGATCCGGGAATCAAGGTCCAGGCGGCAGAAGCTCTTTTTTCACTGGGGCACCATCCATATCTTTCACAACTGGCTCAGGATGAATCTTCATCTGACGAATTAATTCAAATTGTTAAATACGCACTCCAGGAAAAAGTATGTTAGAATTCTCACACATTATCTATGAAGTTGTCATATGGTTATTTCTTGTGTATGGAACGGCCGTAGCGATTATTTATGGCTGGGTAGGGATTTATGCGCTGGGAGCTGTGCTCCGGTATAAAAAAGAAAATACATTCACCGACTACAGCCTGATCGCGGCCAATCCCAATGCTCCCACGTTCAGCCTGCTGGCCCCGGCTTATAACGAAGGAATGACCGTTGTGGAGAATGTAAGGTCTTTATTGTCCCTGTATTACCATAATCTTGAAATTATTATTATAAATGACGGAAGCAAAGACGATTCCATCCAGAAGCTGATCGAAGCCTATGAGCTGGAATGCATCTCTTTTTTCGTTCAGGGAAAAATTGAGACCAATGCCATAAAAGGAGTATATAAAAGCAAAAACCCGGCTTTTAAAAAACTTATTGTGGTGGATAAGGAAAACGGTGGGAAAGCAGATGCGCTAAATGTAGGAATCAATGTTTCTTCCGGGGAATATCTGGTGTGCATTGATGTAGACTGTATCCTGGAGCAGGATGCCATTTTAAAGCTGGCCAAACCGTTTCTGGAGCAGACTGATAAAAAATATATTGCCTGTGGAGGGGTGATCCGTCTTGCCAATAACTGTGTCATTGAAGATGGCAAAGTCGTGAGTGTCAATATGCCCAAAACACTGTTGGGAAGGACACAGGCACTGGAATACATTCGGGCTTTTGTACTCGGAAGGATGGCCTGGTCACGGGCCTCCGGATTGATTCTGATATCCGGTGCTTTCGGCGTGTTTGACAGGAAAATCGTGCTGGAATGCGGCGGTTATGATAAAACTACGGTGGGCGAGGATATGGAGCTGGTCGTGCGTATGCGGAAATATATGGAAGAAAGGGGAGAACCTTATGAAGTGCTGACCATTCCTGATCCTTTATGCTGGACGGAAGTTCCGGAAAGCAAGGATATTCTTAAGAAGCAGCGGAACCGCTGGATGCGCGGTACCATTGAAACCCTATGGAAGCACCGGAAAATGATGTTTAACCCGAAATACGGCAAACTGGGAATGGTAAGCCTGCCTTACTGGTTCTTTTTTGAGTTTCTGGGCCCGTTGGTGGAATTTTTAGGCTACATTATTTTTATTGTTTTTCTTTTGCTGGGCATCATTAACTGGCAGTTTTTTTTCATCCTGTTTGCCTTGGTTGTCTCAATGGGCTTCCTGTATTCTATTTATGGCATACTGGTAGACCTCGTCAGCTATCAGGTCTATACCAAAAGAAAAGATTTTTTTTCCCTGATCGCGACTGCTTTTTCAGAGCCTTTCTACTTTCATCCCATTGTGGTTAAAGCAGGCGTGAGCGGATTTATAGATTATTTTAAAAAATCCCACGGATGGGGCGAAATGACAAGGCAGGGCTTTAATCAGAATACCAAAAATTTACCTTTAAAAGAAAGGATTTCAGCGATGCTTCAGGACGGGCTCAAAAAATGGGGGATGCTGTCTGTGGTTTTCCTGGTA
Source organism: Chryseobacterium gregarium DSM 19109 (assembly GCF_000430845.1). Lineage (GTDB taxonomy): Bacteria > Bacteroidota > Bacteroidia > Flavobacteriales > Weeksellaceae > Chryseobacterium > Chryseobacterium gregarium. The sequence goes on from NZ_KE387264.1 coordinate 320,507, forward strand.
TTGTTTTTATTGGGAACCGTCGCCGAATGGCTTTGGTACCGTTATTCCTTTCCGGGGCTGGATACAAATGCCGTTATAACCAGCCTGTTCATCGAAAATATTTTATTTGCTTTCAGACTCATATTCGGTTTAGGTATCATCTATCTCATTCTTAATTTTATAAAAGAGGGCTGGGCAAGGACCATGGCCCTGGTCGTGCTCGGTTTTGTCACCATTATACAGTATATTCTGTTCTTATATTTTTCCGAGACCCAGAATATGCTCGGGGCCGACTTTCTATACTACAGCAGGGATGAAATAGAACAGATCATGAAGGCAAGCGGGATGCTTAATTTCAAAAATTTTGCATTGCTGGGAATTTTGATCGCAGTATCAGTCACGCCGTTATGGTTTGCGGGAAGGTCTGCTTTCAGATCAGTATATGCAGGTGCTGCATTCCTTTCCCTTGGCTTAATTGCTTTTTTTGTTCCGGGCCATATGGTACAGTCCGATGAATTAAGCCATGCCAATACATTCAGCCAGACGGCTGCCAAAAGCAAATGGACTTATTTCTTTACTTCCAATGAAGATAATTTTATCAATGACCATCCGGAAATTGCCCAGTTATGGGGGGATACAGAAGACTTTTCCGCAGATCCTGAAATGCTGAACGACGCATTTCCTTTCTGGCGGAAAGAGAAGACGCCGGACTTTCTGGGGAGCCATTTTAACCGGTCTCCGAAGATTCCCAATCTGGTCCTGGTAGTCCTGGAAGGGTTCGGTCATGCCTATACTTCCCCTAAGGGATACATCGGGAATTTCACCCCTTTTCTGGACTCTCTGTCTTATAAAAGCCTGTATTGGGAAAACAATTTAAGCTCGGCAGGAAGGACGTTCGGGGCCCTGCCCTCCATTACCGGGTCGCTTCCTTTCGGGAAAAACGGGTTTCTGGAAATCGGCAAGACCCCGGAAAACTTTAACCTGTATAACATCCTGAAAGCAAACGGATTCGAAACAGGATTCTATTACGGCGGCCACGTATCGTTTGACCGGTACCGGGAATTCCTGGAATACAGCAAGGTGGACCATATTGTAGATGAACCGTCATTCAGCAGCCCTTACCGGAAGCTTCCGGCTAATAACGGCGAAAGCTGGGGATATGAAGACCAGGCGGTCTTCAGCAAAATGCTGGAAATGCAGAAATTACAGGAAAGACCTTATTTCAATATGCTCCTTACGCTTTCCACCCATAACCCTTTTCTGATCAATAAAAGAGCGTATTATGAAAAACTGTATAATGAGAGATTACAGTCGGATCTTCTGTCTCCGGAACAGAAAAAATGGGCTTCCGGCTTTAAAAATCAGCTGGTTTCCATGCTTAATGCGGATGATGCGTTGAAAAGCTTTTTCGGAAATTACCGTAAACGCGCTGATTTTGAAAATACCATTTTTGTCATTACAGGGGATCACAGTATGCCGGAAATTACCCTGCAGTCCAATATTGACAGGTTCCATGTTCCGTTAATGATCTATTCTCCATTGCTGAAGGAACCGAAACGTTTCCATAAAACGACGAGTCATTTTGATATTGCCCCTTCCGTTCTGGCTTTTTACAGAAATAATTACAAAATACAGACTCCGTCAACCGTGACGTGGATGGGGAGAGGTTTTTCTCCTGATCAGGAGATCAGTAAGGCAGACATTCCGATTATGCAGAGCAAAGACATGATGGTCGATTTTGTTTCCGGGAAATATTATCTCCACAATGATAAGCTGTTTACCCTTGCCAATTCCGATGAAGAACCTGATGAGGACGCTGCCGCCCTGAAAAAGGTCAGCAAACAGTTTAGGCGGTTCAAAAGCATGAACTCAAGGTTTTATACTTCCGGTAAACTGATGCCGGATTCAGTGATGATCAATTTTATGAAGAAAAGAAGATCAAAATAAACCGCATTCTAAAACTTTCTCGTATAGCCTAATGTAACATCGAACTGGTTTCCTTTTTCATTCGGGCGGTATTCCTGGTTATAATACATGGCTCCCAGAGAAAAGGCATTGGTCTTTACGGAGAAATTATATTCGGCGCCTACTTTAAAGGTCTTCAGCTTAAAGGTTTCATTTTCCAGAAGATTGTTGCGGTTTTCTTCCGGGCTGATTCCCGTTCCGATCTGGAAGGCAACATAATCCTGGGCACTTTTAGTATAATATCTCACGGTTCCCGTATAGGAATGCGAAATATTCTTGCTGTCCGGAGTAATGTAGGTCCGGAGATTGAACCAGAAGTTTTTATAATATTTTCCTACCGAAGCGGTATACATCCAGATGCTGTTGCTGAAGTAAAGCTGCCGGTAACCGATTTCTGCCTCGAAGCTGTGCGGGAGGTTGGCATTCAGGGAAACGCCTGTGCGGTATTTCGCAAACAGCCCGACATCATTGGAATAAGCCCCGCCTACATACAGATAGAACGTATTGGATATCCTTGGATAGGCCTCCAGCTCGATCTGTGTTCCGTCCTGTGCAAATTTATTGGCATAATTTCCTCTGATGATGACGGATCCGATGGGCGTCACCCTTTTATAGCTCAGCCCTACAATGTGCCAGTCATCATCAAACTGCCGGTCAAAATGGGAATAATTATAAGTAAGGCTGATGGCATTTTTAGAAGTAAGTTCGTTTATTTTAACAGCCAGGCTGTTGGCTTCCGTATTCTTCGGATTAATCGCCAAAAGAGTTTTAAGGGCTTTTTGAGATTCATCATAGTTCTTGTCGGCATAATAGGTTTTTGCCTTTAACAGCCAGAGGGCTTCGGATTGGGGATGATAGGCCAGGCCTTTGTCAATAATCTCAATGACTTTGGGGTACTGGTCATTCCAGTATTCCAGAGAAGCATAGGCAATAAAATAATCTTCATCCTGAACCGCCCTTTTGTCAAGTCCGTCGAAAACCGCTCTGGCTGATTCCAGATCTTTATTCCAGGTGTATACCCTTCCCAGAAAAACGGAAATATCAGTGTAGTTGGGCGCTGTTTCCAGTGCCTGTTTAGCCAGTGTAATAGAGGTCGTATAATCTTTGTTTTCAAATGCGGCTGTCCTTGCCTTTACAAATAATTCGTCAGCAGACGGGCTTTGCTGTCCATATATTTTTAACGGAAGTAATACCAGTAAAGCTAGAGATCCAAAGTATATTCTCATGAAATGATGGTTGGTTAATCGATGTACGGATGAAGTTTATCCTAATCACAAATATATTGAACTTTTGTGTATGTGAAAAGAGATATATTAACTTACGTCTTTTTTCCCTCTAAGATAATATTGACCATGCCGGATCTGAAGTATTTAAAGATGGCCTTATTGTTTGGCAATGATCTCCATCAGCATCAATAGGGTAATAAACTTTTTGGAGGACTGGTAATCGGGATTCAGCTGTTCGCGTATTTCGCCGAGCGTTTTGCTTAATTTGTTGCTCACTGTCTTGTTGCTTAGGCCCAGCGCTTCTGCGGTCTCATCAACGGATTTGTTTTCCCGGATTCTCATTTCAAATACTTTTTGTTCGGTAGCCGGAAGTTTCGAAACCACCTGGTCGATCATTCCGAATAAAGCTGAAATATCATGTTCTTCAAGAATCTCAAAATATTCGGTGTCCGTTATTTCGATCGGAAGGTCTGATTCGTCAATGCTTACGGTTGACGGGTCTTTTTTGGACTGGTTATAGAAATCAAGGATCCTGTAGTGGAGGTGGCGCAATAAATAGCCTTTTGCGCTTTCCGAGTCATCGGTCTGTATGCTGCCGGGATCTTCTAGAATTTTAATCCACAGATTCTGCAGGATTTCTTCTGCCGTTTCTTTATTCCTCGTCCTGCCAAAGACAAAACCGTACAGGCGGTCCCAGTATCTTTCATACAGCAGCATGAAAGAAGGACGGTCACCTGATTGTATGGTATTCAGTAAAGTCTGATCTGTCGGTCTCATAATTACCCCGCAAAATTACCTAATGTAAAATTAACTTTTTGTGAACTTTCGTAAATCCAACATTAATTATTTCCGGGAAATCGTACGCCAATATGACGTCAATGTTGATAAAGCACCGGGAATGCCCAAAATTGTTAACAACCGGGTTTCAATATGAATAAGATGTTAAAAAGGTTCCGGGGAAGTTTTTTGTTTTCGCAGTCTTATCAATAGTAAACGAAGAGAATTCAGAATTAAACAGGTTATGAAGAGTTTAAAATATAAAAAAGCGGAGGCATTGGTTTTCAGACTTTGGCAAAGGGAAGTTTCAGGAGAAAAGATTTCCCCGAAAGAAACTGAGATTTTGGAAAAATGGAAAATGCATGTTGAAAAAGACCTGGATCAAAATCACATCAATGAATCCAAGGAAAGGATTCTGATCGCTTTAGAGCCTTACTTTGCCCAGTCAGCCATAACAACAGATCATAAAATCGGTTTTATCCCATACTTATACCGGGTTGCGGCGGTTATCCTGCTCCTGTTATCTTTAGGGGGAATTTTTACCTATTTTACTTTCTTTAAGCCGGATGTCTATATCGCAGAATCCGTCAACCGAAAAGTATATCTGGCAGACGGTTCATCCGTAAACCTGTTTCCGGGTGCGGAGCTTACGGTAGAAAAATCTTTCCCGGCCGAAACCCGGATCGTTGCTTTAAAAGGAGATGCTATATTTTCCGTAGCAAAATCCAAAACCCATCCGTTTATTGTCAACGCTGACGGCTTCAGCACGAAGGTCCTGGGAACGGTTTTTAAGATTTCCCAGTCGGGCAATGATAAAGCGGTAGACTTGTATGAAGGTAAAGTGGCGGTTTCCTCTCAGGGCGTACCTGTTTATTTCCTGAAACCCCATCAGAAATGGACCAATTTCGGAATTTCCGGAACCGCTGCCGTTCTTTCGGTAGCCGCTGAGAAAAACCCGGGGAAGAAAGCATCGGCCTTGTTATCCCTGAGCTTTAATGACGTCTCTTTAAAAGAAGTTGTTGAAGTGTTACAGAAAAACCATCAGGTCAACATCAGATATCCTGAAGGCGTTTCAGGCAAAAAAATCACGGCAGATTTTACAGGGGGAAGCACAGATGAAAATATAGACGCACTCGCATTTATATTAGGATTGAGGGTTGAGAAGGAAAACCATACCTATATTTTAAAATAATAAAATCTGTAAACATTAAAACAAAACAAATATCCAGAAAAATTTTAACTGAAAAGAAGATGAAAAGTTTGAAATGTAGTTTTACCATCGCGGTGTTGTTTTTTACGTCAGCAGCAGAGGCACAGGAGCTGGTACAGAAAGTATCATTCTCTGTTCCGGCAAGCCGGCCGCTGATTGAAGTGTTGGAAGAATTTGCAGCAAAGACAGGCGCAAGGCTGGCCTATTCTAAATCCGATATTAAAGAATTAAAGGTAAAAGGGGCAAAGTGCGAAAATATTTCAGTAAACAACTGTCTTGAAGATATGACAGAAGGACTTCCGGTAGTCTTCCGGCTGCGCGGGGATCTTATTTCGGTAAAATATCAGGGCGAACGGGTTTCCGTATTGGGAAACGGAAGGCTTTCCGGGAAAATCGTTGATGAAGTCGGAAATCCTGTGGTGGGCGCCCAGGTAATGGTTGCCGGAAAGACCGTCACCACCGATAATAACGGTGAGTTTGCCGTCGATCTACCGTCCGGAGTGTATACTCTTTCGGTTAAAGCCGCCAAATTCAGCACATTAAGAGTCGAAAAATTATCAGTTGGCGATCATGAAACCAATACCGTTTCATTTGCGATGAAGCCGGTTTCAGATCAGATCAAAGATATCAAAGAAGTGGTGATCACGGGATCCCGTAAAGCGGATACCCAGGCGGGATTACTGGCCCAGCAGAAAAAAGCGGCCCAGATGAGCGACGGTATTTCTGCCGAACAGATTTCCAGAACCCCTGATAATGATGTCGGCGGAACACTGAAAAGGGTAACGGGAATTACCACAATCGATAATAAATATGTCGTGGTCCGCTCCATGGGAGAACGTTGGAATACGGCTGCAATGGATGGGATCAGCCTTCCGAGTACGGAAGCGTATAACCAGAATTTTTCATTCGATATTATTCCCACCGCCATGGTGGAAAGTATTGTGGTAAGCAAAACCGCAACGCCGGATATGAATGCCAACTTTGCAGGGGGCTACGTAGAAGTCAGGACGAAAGATATTCCCAGCCGGAATTTTACCACGGTCAGTATGGGAACCTCTTACAATGATATTTCGACTTTTAAAGAATCTCTGACCCGCCAGCGCGGAAAATATGATTATTTCGGGTATGACGACGGAACCCGGGATTTCCCGAAGGGCCTCAAAGCCATGAACTGGGAAAATCCTTTGTTTTTCGATCAGTCGAAACAGTTCACCAATGATAATTTCACCACCTACGGAACCACTGCAGATTTAGGTTCAAATATGCAGCTGGCTTTGGGAAGGACTTTTCAGCTTAAAAATAATAACAAATGGGGATTTGCGGGAGCATTGACCCTAAGAAACGAACAGAATAAACTTCAGATCGACCATACCGGAAGGGGGAACTGGCTGGATACGACCGAGCAGGACATCAAGGGATGGCAAGATCATGGAACCGCCCCTATAAAGTTTTATGACTTTAAGAATAAAGGGGCTTCCTATTCTTATAATTCCACCATCGCAGGAATGTTGAATTTCGGATTGCAGTTGGGGAAAAGCAGGCTTTCCTTCCGTAATTCTTACACCCATATCTATGACAATACGCTTACCAGGATTACCGGCTGGAACGAATATACCGGCGGAAGCGGATTGCCGGGGAATGCAGAATTATCCTACAATTATTTTTACAACGGACTTATTCCGAACAATGACCCTTCTCAGATCAAATCGTTAGACAAACCTTACACAGACAATACCGATTATCCTATATATCAGACCCTTTTGCAGAATAAACTGGAAGGAAACCATAAAATAGGGAATGTAGACGTCGACTGGTTTGCGGCAAGAACCGGAGTTTCTTCCGACACCAAAGACTATACGATGCATCAGACCTATTATGATTTTATAGGAAATGAAATTTTAAACTATCATGAAATTAATAATTCATCAAGTGATTTCGCAAGGGGATATATTGAAAACAGGCAGACCGATTATAATTACGGCGCTTCTCTTAAATTAAATCTGGATAAAGGCAACTTCAAAAACGATATAAAAGTGGGATATGCCGGGGCATCAAAATCCAATACCAACATCCAGCAGAAATTTTTATTAAGAGTAGATGAAAACAGAAATGTTCCCAACGGAGGAGACAAAGGTATCCTGAAGATGCACGGAGGGCTTTCTGAATGGTTTAACGGATCACAATACGTACCGGGAGGAATCGGATGGGAGACGAGGCCACTCTATGAAGACGAAAAATATGAAGGGAAAGTAGATCAGCATGCAGGATTTATCATGTTTGATAACCGGTGGAATAAATTCAGGCTGGTTTGGGGACTGCGTGCAGAGTATTTTAAGTATGACCTTATTTCTCAGCAGCTGGATACGAATGATCCGCAGAATGATGACAAAGCAGATGTTGAAGATAAGCCGTGGCAGTTTATGCCTTCTGCCAACTTTACCTATAGTCCCACCGGTAAAATTAATGTAAGGCTTGCCTACAGTAAAACGGTAATCCGGCCCCAGTTTAATGAAAGAACCGGATTGCCCTATTTTGACCCTGTTGCCAACGGATTGATTTATAACACAGAAATGGTTTCATCAGTAGTCAATAATTATGATTTTAAATTGGAATGGTTTCCGGGATTAGGGGAGATTTTTTCGGCAGGATTGTATTACAAAAATATCGAACGGCCCATTGAGCGGGAAGGATATATCTCAAATGAAGGGAATTTATTCCTCTTTAACGGAAACTCAAAAAACGCAAAGCTGAAAGGTTTTGAAGCGGAAGTGAGAAAAAACCTGGGTTTCATCGCCACGGATTCTTTCCTCGAAAAGCTTTTTATCAGCGGAAATTTCACCTATAACGATACTAAGGTAATTTCTTTTAAGAACAGGGAAAAAACAACGGATGCAGATGAGACTTATGAAGTAGACCGGCCGCTTTACGGGCAGACTCCCTATGTCTATAATCTGGGTCTGATGTATGACGGGGAACGTTTGGGGCTAAGTTTTTTATACAATGCCAAGGGCGATCAGTATATCACGGTGGGATATGCCTACAACGGAGAGGAAATACAGCGTCCCTACGCAGTGGCAGATGCACAGATTTCATATAAATTATTAAAAGACAGGAATTTAGAAGTGAAATTTAATGCAAGGAACCTTTTCAACAGGGTGAAGGAATTTTATAACAATTATAATTCTTATTCGGTATCAAAAGAGGGAGCTTCCCAGACAGACAGAGAAATGTGGGAACTTCTGCCCGGTGCCACTGACAAATACGACAAAAATATTGACAAGATCCTGTTCCGTGCCTACAGCGGGAGAATGTTGGGATTAAGCGTGAATTACACGTTCTGAACCTAAGCAAATCATTAAAGAATAAAGAAAAGAGCTCAGTATAGCAACGTACAGGTTCCGGTAGCCTGAGAATGAATCAGATCAACAGTACTGGTGATGCGCAGCAGCAGTAAAGATTCAGACAGAAACCGGAGGCCGGCTGTTTTTCCCGGACAACGGCTTATGATTATCGGGAAACTCTGCAAGGCAGCTCCTCATGCGGTGCAGGCGTAAAAAATTAACCAAATCGCAGAAATACAGAGGCGGGTATTTCTAATATAAAAAACTTCAGGTCTGAAACATAACCAACCGGCCTGGCCATAAAATTTTTAACAATGAAAAAATTAACTTTAATCGCAGCAGCAGTTTTATCTCTTACTGCCTGTCAGAATGATTCTTTAGCAGATTCTTCAAACGCTTTCGATATGAAGTCGGCTTCGGCTGAGTATATCACTGCAGCGTCCCTTCCTGTGACTACGGTAAATGCTGATATTACTACCAATACTACCTGGAGTGGAGTAGTAGAGCTTGACGGTAATATAGCGGTGAAAAATGGTGCCAAACTAACCATCCTGCCCGGAACATTTATCAAAGCGAAACCAAACGCTTCCGGAGAAGGAAGAGGGGTTTTAATCGTTACAAAAACAGGTTCAATTGATGCTACGGGTACAGAATCTCAGCCTATCATCTTTACCAGCTACAGATTACTGGATGGTAATGAAGATACTACTGCCGTTCCCGGAGATTTCGGAGGGGTCGTTTTATTAGGGACTGCTCCTACCAATGTACCGACTACAACTACTGTAGAAGGATTAACCGGAGCAGATTTCCAGTTTGGAGGTACGGTCTCTAATCACAATGCAGGGATCATGAAATACGTGCGTATTGAGTTCGCCGGTTATGATTTCGCTGGTGCTAATTCCGGTAACGAGGTGAATGGTCTAACATTGGCCGGTGTCGGAAGCGGGACTACTTTAGATCACATCCAGGTTTCTTACGGTCAGGATGATTCTTTCGAATTCTTCGGAGGTACGGTAAACGCTACCAACTTGGTGTCTTTTGCTGCAGAAGATGACAATTTTGATTTTGATAATGGCTATACAGGAACGATCTCTTGTGCACTTTCTTTGGCAGATTATAATTCCAGTCATACAGTAAGCGGCGGAAGTCCTGATTCCAACGGTATCGAGTTGGATAACAATGCGGGGGGTACTGCTACTGCATTGCTTACGCACCCGGTAATCAATAACCTTACGATCATAGGAGCCGGTTCAGGTGTTGCCGGACAAGGTTTAGCCTATGAAAACGGTATCCATATCAGAAGAAACGGTTTATTAACTTTAAATGACGCCGTAGTTACAGGATATCCTACAGGGATCAGGGTAGAAGGGGTAGGTTCCCAGTTATCTTCAGCTTCTACGTACAGCTCGATCAAAGTACATGGGTTCACAACTGCTGTAACAGGTACAGGGACTGCAGGAATTCCTGCTGCGAACTTGGTGGTTTCGTCAACAGCTAGTGCTTTCGGAATATCTCAGCCATTCTTTAACAATGGAGGATGGAATGTGTCACCAAGAAACTGTGGAAATTTCACAGGTATCTGGACAAAATATAATTTCTCAATTGTAGAATAATAAGCTCAATTAAAATGCAGGGATGGTATTATAGCCATTCCCTGCTTTTATTTCAAACTAAAAAACTTTAATAATTGGTATTATGAAAAAATTAATTTTATTTTCTGTTCTGTTTTTATCCCAGGCCGTATGGGCACAACTTCCTGTCTGGAGCAATTCTTTTGATACCCCGGCTTCTTTACAGGGATGGACTTTCCATGATGTGAACGGAAACGGAAACGGGTGGGTTCAGGGACAGAATATCTATCATAACGGAACTGCTTTGGCATATGGAACTGCAGGAGTTCTCCGCCATTCCATTAACTTGGTTCCCTCCGGGAATGCCACCGGTTTTGCAACGGAAAACGACTGGATCATTTCCCCTGAGATCGATCTTACGGGTGCAGGCGGAACCATCACACTGGCCGGTTATATCGGAAGACAGAGATCCACCCATGCAAGCGTGAGCAGAGATATTTATATTTTCGTAAGCACGCCTCAAAAGCAGGTGCCTGAACTGTCTGATTTCCAGCAACTGGCAACCGAGGCGCAAAATGCGGGCGGAGCATTATATAAGTTCAGCGCTACCACGGCCACGTTGCCGTCCGACCTTACCCAGTTTGCGGAATCTTTGGTCAATATTTCAGCTTTTGCAGGAAAAAAGATCTATCTGGGCATGTGGTCAAACAGAATCACTTCCGGCGGCGCTGCAAATTCGCAGAATATCAATATTGATGAAATGGCTATTTATTCATCCGTTTTAAAAACAAATGACGTAAAAACCGTTAAAAATCTAACCAGAGTAATGGAAAACCCTGTAAACAGTTCTTTACAGTTACAGCTTAATCCGGCTTTAAAAGAAAATACAGCCACAGTGACGGTTTACAATAGGGCAGGGCAAAAAGTCTGGATGTCTAAATATTCAAAAAACATGAATGTTTCGGCACTTTCTGCAGGACTTTACATCGCTGAGGTTTCAGACGGAAAAATATCAGAAAAATTGAAATTCATTAAGAAATAATTGGTCTTAAGCAAGCCCATAGCTTTGAAAAAATAACCATGAAAACTTTTAAAATAATGGTATGCTTACCCAACTGACGTATCCGATTTAGTTTTTTTATAATCCTTATTGCCCTGCTTTCGGGTGGGGCAATTTTAATTCAAATTTTATTATTCTAATATATTTTCGATGAAAAAGATCATAGCTCTGACCCTCTTTACCTTACTGTTTTCCTGTACCGATGATAATACTTTAGAGGTATATGATAAAGCGCAAAAACCTGCAGAAGTCAATATTAAAGGATATTCCAAGCCGGATATTCTTCAATTGAGGCTTAACGGGTCGCCGGTACCGATCAACGGGAAAGCTTCTTACACCGACAAAATAGAAACCCAGCTTCAGTTCGTGCTGGATAAAGATGAAAGCAGTGAACTTGGGATCTATAACAGCGAAACAGGAGCCCAGGTTGCAAAATACAGTATAACATACGATAACATCAATGATTACAAAAGCCTGAGTTTCTTTAATCTTCCGGGGATTTTCCTGAAGACCTATGCCGTAAAACCTCAGGTAAACCTTGGGAAAGTAGGGTTTGAATTTATTTTCCCCAACTTGGGGGAATTCTCAGGTTCTTCCCTGACGAATGTTAAAGGGGTTCTGAAAAGAGAAAACGGAGCAGTGCTGGCTGAGTTCGACAACATCGGGAAAGAGAATTTTACAGCGGTAAAAATCTATAATTTCTTCAGTACTTCCGCTCCGGTTTATCTGGAATTATACAAGCCGGGAACCATGGAACCCTACACCGGTTCCGGCCTGATCCAGGTGAAGATCAAGCAGGACATCGGAGCGAATATGATGGTGATTCAGGAGAAAATGGAGAACGGAATAGTAGTGCTAAAAGGAGATATTGACGTAGCCGATTATCTGTAAAACAATGAAAGTAATAAAAATATTTTTTACATTTTGCATATTGCTGGCTGTTTTAGCAGGTATGGCCGTAATGTCGTGCAGTGAAACCGATGACGGCTTACCGGAATTTCCCGAAGGGAGCACCGAATCGGTCAACGTATGGGTTCAGGACAGCATGAGGCGGTATTATTACTGGGCAGAGCAGATGCCTGCTAAACCGGATTACCACCTTCCCGTAAAAGATTTTTTCAAAAGCCTGTTATCCTCCCAGGACCTGTTTTCCTATATCGTGGATACCAAAGATGCTTCCTCATACCCGCGCTCCATACGGGGAATGTATGGTTTCGACTATGCGGTTTTACAGCTCGGAAACGGTGAGGTCGTTACCGTTATCAAACTCGTCCTTACCGGTTCTCCCGCAATGAATGCAGGGCTAAAAAGAGGGATGGTCATAAAAAAAATCAACGGTACCGCAATTACAGCTTCCAATGCGGGACCGCTGACCTCCTCGCTTCAGGATCAGACCGTTATTCAGCTGACGGTGGGCGACTGGCAGGATGATACGGTGGTTCATGAAAAGGACGTGACGGTATATTACGGATATTCTTTAGCACAGCCTGTTCAGTCTAAAATTATTGAAGAGGCAGGTAAAAAAACAGGATACCTGTATATCTACGATTTTCCCGACGGCATGACGCAGAGCCTGAATCAGAAATTCAGTGCTTTTAAAGCGGCAGGCGTCCAGGAACTTGTCCTTGACCTCCGTTACAATTACGGCGGTTCGGTTTCATCAGCGGCCGCCCTGTGCTCGTTGATCCCTTCAGGAATATCAGCCGGCTCACCATTCATCACCTATAAAGGAAACAAGAACGGGGGAGAAGTGAAGCGTACCTTTTCACAGCAGATGGCTTACGATCCCAATGCGCTCGATTTTAATACGCTTCATGCCAATTCATTAGGACTGAATAAAGTGTATATCCTTACCTCGGAAAGTACAGCTTCAGCTTCGGAGATTGTCATCAATAATTTAAAGCCTTACCTGCAGGTGATTCAGGTCGGAGAGAAGACGCTGGGGAAAGATATGGCAGGCTTTGCCATTGAAGACAGGCGGAAGCCCAAGAAGATTTCATGGCAGATCCACCCCGTTATCTATAAAGTTTTCAATGCATCCGGAGCAGGCGGCTACAGCAGTGGGATTGCTCCGCAGGTGTCCGTTGACGAGTACAATATGTTGCCTCTTTTGCCTCTGGGTGATCCTGAAGAGACTTTGCTGGCGTCGGCTTTACATAAGATCTATTCAAAACCATCCCATGACAGACAGGTTTCAGACGATGATCAGAAGCTGAAAGTCTTATTTCAGAGTGACAATCCTTTTGCCGGAACGGCAAGATAATCTTCAGCGGACATGCAGGGAATAGAGCCTAAGTTTCACAACAGTCTTGCCGAACGCATCGAAGTGTACCGGTGTCTGACCGAAGCCCTTGAAGACCATGAGGCCCGGACATCGGATATTGTGTCAAAGTCGTCTGAATTAATGGATCTGTATGAAGAATATTTAACCAATAAAAAGAAGCTTGAAAAAAGCATTAAAGACTACAAACAGTTTCACGACGGCCTCCGGAAAGTGATTACTCCGAAACTCCGCGAACTGAAAAGGAAATTGAAATCCTGAAAGATGAATCCGCAGAATCAAAACAATGATCAGCATGCTGTTTTTATTTTAGGGTTCAAAGCATAAAATGTTCTGAAAAAGATTTCAGCTTATTTCCCCTTAAGATAATCCGCCGCATTCGTATTCCCGGGATTTAATTCGAGCGATTTTCTATAATTGAGGACTGCTTCTTTACGCCGCCCCACGGTTTCAAGTATTTCCCCATAGCTGTCATACCCATTGGCACTGTTAGGGAATAATAAAGTATTTAACCTGAAAACAGACAGAGCTTCATCCTTTTTACCCATACCCAGTAGCTGATAGCCCCACGCATTCACTTCATCTTCTGTCAGTCTGAACGTTTTATTCTTTTTCTTAAGCTGCCTGTAGACCGAATCTATATTTTGAAACCCTTCTCTCATCAGGCCACTCCGCAATAGCTTCATATCCGGGCTCAGTCCGAAACCGTTTTCTGCTTTCATATCCGGGATATAATACCCGGCTACTTCATCAATCATCCATTCGGGATTGGAACCCTGGAGGTTGGTTAAAATAATAATCGATAAACGGTCTTTCGGATAAACGAATAAAGCCGAACGCATGCCGCCGACCGGTGCGGCTGCCGGATGTTCATCCCGTACTACCGTAGGCCACCCCAGTGCATAGCCGTTGGTAAGTTTGTTAAAGCCGTCAACATGGCCGTTATTGAGTTTTGTCGTGGTGAATAGTTCCTCAAGGCTCTCTTTCTTATGCAGTAATTTCCCGTCTTCCAGGGCGATCAGCCATTTGCTGAGGTCTTCAGCCGATGAAATGATTCCTGTGGCAGTCCTGAAGAAAACAGGGAAAGTAGCAAATATATTGTGCAGCTTTCCGTCATTGATCCATTTTCCGTCGGTGTTGATCAGGGTAGAATAGGCTCCGGCACTGTTCGGGATGATGTCATTTGAATCCCCGAACCGGGTAACTGTCATTTCGCATGGCGTGAACTGACCGTCTTCAATGAACTGTGTAAAATGTTTCCCGCTCAGCCGGGTGATGATTCTTCCTAAAATGAGATAGCCGGTCTGGTTATAACTGAATTTTTCCCCGGGAGCGGATTCCACAGGAAGCTTTTTAACAGCTTCCCAGTTGCTTTCTTCACTGCCGTCGCCTAAAACCTGTTCCTTTTGGTCAATATTATTCGGAAGTCCTGAAACATTACTGAGTGCCTGCCTGATCGTAACGGTTTCCCATCCGGCCGGCATGTCTTTTATATACAGGGAAAGAGGATCGTCTACCTTCAGCTTTCCCTGTTCCTGAAGCTGCATAACGGCCACCCCTACAAAAGCCTTGGTCATGGAGTTGATAGAAAATACGGTACTGTTTTTTGTCGCAGCCTGCTGTTCAATATTCGCAAGCCCGTAATGGCTGAGTTTAACCAGTTTCCCGTTTCGGATCACCGCCAGCTGAAGTCCCGGTATTTTCATCCGGGCCATTTTATCTTTAATATACAGATCGATGCTGTCCGGAGTTTTCTGTGACGAAACCCGGTTGGAAAAAAAGATAACGAAAAATAAGGAACATATTTTTATAAGGTTCATCTGAAGTATTTTATAGGTATAACAATACCGGCTTAGGTTGTATTACATCACCGTAAAGATAATCTATGATCACCGGTGTTAACAGGATAGGATGGTTTTGTTCGAAAACCTACTTATAAATACCGCTGAAAAGAAGTATTTCAGCATCCGATGGATTATTGATAATCCGGACAAAAAAAATAGCAGATAACACTGCTGTTATCTGCTATTGTAATAAAATAAAGAAAGTTTAACCTTTCTTCAAAATTATGCTAAACGTACGTTAACTGCGTTAACGCCTTTTGTACCGTTCTGTAATTCGTAAGTTACGACATCATTTTCACGAATGTTATCTACTAAACCTGAAGTATGTACGAAAACATCCTGTCCACCTGTTGATGGTGTAATAAAACCAAATCCTTTGGCATCGTTAAAGAATTTTACTGTTCCTTGTTGCATTGTAATATATTATAAAATTATTGTATTAAATTTTTGGCTTTTGCCGTTACCGGGCTGATTTTACATCAGTACGGGTTTAAATCGATTTGTTAACAAAAATGATGGGGATATTTTTTAGAATCTTGAACGGTTCAAGGTGAAAAAAATGATTCATCTGATATAATGATGACAAACTTAGCGGCTGATAAAGCGAAGACTGATAGAAAAGAGTAAACTCTGAAATTTCAGAAGAAGCATTTGGCAGTAGCCTGATTATTCTACAAATGTACGTATAATTTATTGAAAAGCAAATTTTTTTTAAGTTTTATTTATTTTCTGTCAAGAATTAACATTCCGTTCATCGTGGGAGTACCGAATAGATATCCTGTAAATAGATAGGGGACCTTATCCTAATTCAGTTTTCTGGTTATCTTTGCCGGACCGTCCGGAACCTGGGATGTGCGCCGGTTATGCGTTCCATTTCTCCCGGACTGTCTGATATAATAAATCGGTAAGTTTAATCTGATGAATCCCGTACTGAAACATTGAATACACTGAAATATAATCTTGCCGCGGTGCTGGCATTCTCTATCTGGGGCACTTTCAGCCTGGTGCTGAAGCCGCTACATGCCTACAGCGCGCTGGATATCCTTTTTTACCGGGTATTCATCGGTGCACTGGTCATGTCGTTGATCACGGTCCTTTTTAAGAGGAATGCGCTCAGGGAGAACTTAAAGCATTTCAGGTCTTTGCCGCGAAAAGCCAGGCGGAGCGTTGCCTTCCTGCATGTCGGAAGCAGTATTTTACTGGCCGCCAACTGGTTTTCTTTTATTTATGTGATGAACCATATCAGCGTAAGGGCCACTTCAGTGGCATATCTGGTCTGCCCCATCATGACCACGATCCTTGCGTTCTTTGTACTGAAAGACAGGCTGACGAAACTCCAGTGGTTTTCCGTAATGCTGAGCGGGATGGGATGCATCCTGCTGTCTTATGCAGATATGGCTGATATGGTATACAGCAGCCTGATCGGCTTTACCTATGCCTGTTATCTGGTCAGTCAGAAAAAAAACGGTCAGTTTGATAAATTTCTGGTCCTCAATGTTCACATCCTGATATCCGCATTGGTCCTGCTGCCTTTTTTTCCTTCATTTTCCGGGCCTGCGCCTTCGGAATTGAAGTTTTATTTCTATGTCGGGATTATTGCTGTCGTTTACACCATTATCCCATTACTGTTAAACCTGTATGCGCTGACGGGCATCAGCTCGTCAAAGGTGGGAATGATCCTGAACATCAACCCTATTATTGCCTTTGTTCTGGCCGGAGTGGTGTATCACGAGCCGTTAGGCGCCTTGCAGACAGGGGCTTATGCACTCATATTCTTTGCCGTACTTGTTTTCAATGCCGGGAGCATTTTCAAGTCGGATACCCGGAAACCCGTTCAGTAACAGCTTCGTATCATCCGGAAGTCATCCATGAAAAAGGGAAGATAGGTCCAGGCGTATTGGTATACAATCATGGCAGCATAATTGTATCTCCACTCTATAAAAAAACGATGGAAAATTTAAATATTTCCCCTTTCAGCATGATGTCTCTGATCGTTCCTTTCATCATGACAGCCATCAGTATCTATTATGCGTCCAAACGCTTCAATACGGAAGCCATACTTTTAACGGCCGGCTCAATACTTGTTTTCGTGACTGCTGTATTTGCCGTTTTCATGCCTTACCTGATTTGGAGCCGGCATATGCCAATGGATGAGGTGTCCTTGTATTATGGGGTGCTGGGGACAATTACCTTTATAGGAAACCTCCTTTTCGCCATAGGCTTTTTTATGCTGGTGCTTACCGTCATCAGGAAGAATGAAGCAGGGGCCGCTAAAAAGCTCTGAACCCATTCCTGTTGATATTTCTTATCGTTTTAAGTATGGATGAACACCGCCTTTTATACTGCCGTAATAAAGGCAAAAAGCCCGAATATGATGCCCGGTGAATTGGCCATGATAATCGGCATATCCCTTTCAGGTTTTTTCATGAACCCGTAGACGACCCACAGGGTACAGTTCACAGCGGCCACCAGCGGCTGCAGCCATTCCCCTTTGTTGCCGGCTAGATTGCTCCGGATCTGCGGAATGTAAGAGACATACATGGCCATAGCGGTGGCCGTGGCTACCCATCCCAATACTTTGAAAAATTTTTCGTTGTCCATAATTTGTGTTTTAAATGAGTATCAAATATAAGTCAAAGTGATTTGCAACTTACATGCCCAAATGAATCCACAGAAAGAAGCGGACCATTTTAGTCGGAATCTCTGCCGTTTGATTTGACCGGGCATGACAGGAATGGCCTGAAGCAGACTGTTGAAGCATGATATTTTATAGACGGATAAAACTTTATAAATTTTTAAAGCCTGATTTTTAACGCTGTTCCCACTGATTCAGGACTATTTAGGATTGTCTGCTGGCCGCAGGATTTCTGTGGACTTTCTGTTTTTTATCAACATTGTATTCATCATTATGATCATATTATTTTCAAAGCCCTTTTGAAGGGACTTTTTTTGTTTACCGTTGCTGATATCGCTACGTTTCAGCCGGAAAATCAGATAAAACGGCAGAAAAGCGATAAATTTTAATGAATGGGTGCATTTTTTTTATGCTCTGTTAGGCTGGAACCGCCATAAAACCTATATTTGCAGCCTAAATTTTAAGAAACAATGAAAGAACTTATCGAAAAAATCAACGCAGAATTTGAAGCTTTCACCAACGAAGCAAACCAACAGGCAGAAAAAGGGAACAAGGCAGCAGGGACAAGAGCCCGTAAATCAGCTTTAGAGCTGAGCAAACTGTTCAAAGACTTCAGAAAGGTTTCTGTTGAAGAATCTAAAAAATAGTTAATTTCCAAAACCGGCTTGAAAAAGCCGGTTTTTTTTATGACCTGACTTATTTTATTGACTGCACTTTCATTGACACCGTCAATTATTTCTTTTATAAACGGAAAAAATTTTTTGTTAAAAAATTTAAACATCCCGATTGTTATTCCCAAATTTCACGGCTTTTAGTTAAATATTGATAATTTATTATTAAATAACTCATTCCGTATTGAATTGTATCGTATTTGAAATATATATTTGTCGTATTAATAAACATGAACAAATTTATATGAAACGAATTTTTATTTTATTTTCCATTATTTCAACACTTCTCCCGGCACAGAAAATACAGGTCATTGATGCCGAAAACAACAAACCCATTGGGAATGCCCGGATTATTCTTGAGAATAAAGTGGTTTACACCAATGATGACGGTTTTGCTCCGGTAGAACCTACCGGGAAGAATCTTGAGATCTCTGCGGCCGGTTTCCAGAAACAAAATCTCAGTTCATTTACTGCGCTGGTAAAATTGAAACCCAGCTTTAAAGATATTGAAGAGGTAAAGATGGTGAATGTTGATATCAAGACGATTTTCGAGGATGTCTTTAAAAATTATCATAAAAGATATTTTGACGATCCTTCGCTGTACGATATCACCTTAAAACAGCGGGCTTTTGACAATGATAAATTACACTTTATGGTCATTGCAGAGGCCAAATTGTGGAGCGGAAACAACATGTACAACTGGAAAAACGGCATTAAAAAGAATTATGATGATATTGTACAGATCCAACTGAATAATATTAAATATTTGAAAAATAGTAAATCAGACAGCATTTTCAGCCAAAAAACGGATGAGTTCTCCCATGAGATTGTCGGGAATTTCTTTTTTAATTTTGAAATCTACCGCACGTTATTGAACTTGAGAAATAAAGCGACCAGATTTTCCGGTAATTTAATTTCTGATGATGGTGAAGAGCAGGTTATTAACTGTAAAATAAAATCAAGTTATGGGACTGATATCAGTGGAGAAATCAGATACAATAAAAAGGATAAAGTCATTACAGGGTATGAATTCACTTATCTGCAGGGCGATTTTCCGACAGAAAAGAAAGTAACTGCCGATGGGAAAGAGTTTAGCAGAAAGCTTGGCAATGCAACAATAAAATTTGAATTTTACAAAAAAGATGGGGTATATCTGCCTTCCCTGAATAGTTTGAATACAGATAATTTTGTTATTTTCTATAAAGACCAGGTCCATACGAAAAAAGCCAGCCGGGAAATTGTCTATAACAGTTTTTCAAAGTCTGATCAAAAAGGTCTGGAATCTAAAATTGATTTCAATAAAAGCATATGGGAAAATATTCCTGTAAAAGAAGATAAAGAAACTACAATTTTACTTTCAAGAGAAGAACAGGAATTTATCAATCAGAATAACAGACTATGAAAAACATCCTTTTACCAGCATTTATTTTAGCTTCATTTGCATCAAATGCACAGACGCACCGCTTTATTTATGATGTAGAATACAAGAAAGATTCTATACAAAATTTGACTGCCAAAGAAAACTATCATCTGGATATTGAACCGAAACAAATAAAATATTATCCACGCGATTTTTTTGTCGGAGACTCTTTGGTTACCCATAATCTTGCGATACCGCAAAGCGCAGATTTTAATACCTCGAATATTCTTACCCATAAACCGGGAACAGATGATTATGAATATTATGATGTTTTAGAAAATATTATTTTAAAACTTCCGTCAAAAAATAAACAGAACTGGAAACTGACGGATGAGAAAAAGAAAGTGAAAGACTTCAATCTCCAGAAAGCCACCACCACCTGGGGCGGAAGAAACTGGATTGCCTGGTTTACTTCTGATATTCCATTTCAGGAAGGTCCCTATAAATTTCATGGTCTTCCGGGATTGATTGTTGAACTTTATGATGACCAAAACAATTACAAATTTGACCTGGTGAAAACCCAGAAGCTGACAAAACCTTATGTCAATCAGTACATCAGCTATGTGATCGAGCAAAGTGTTCCGGTCAATGAAGAAAAATACACCGCTGCAAAACTGAAATACTACGATTCTCCCGTCAATGCATTGAGAAACAATAGCGGCTCAATCAAAACCAATGAAGAATTCTACCTCAGCGACGGGACAAAAGTCGGACAAAGCAATTCCCGTGAAGTGAATGAGCGTTTGAGAGAATCGGTCAGAAAGTACAATAACCCGATTGAATTGGATAAAGCGATACCATATCCTTTGTAAAAGTTTATTTATGAATCCGTGAAAGTCTGTGTGATTTGCGGTTGAATATTTCCCGCATATTATGAAGGTTTTCACGGATTTATTTCCGTAAATGCTTGTGTTATTGATTGATCAAGCATTTTTCTGAGCTTCCAAACCTGACTTTCTTTTACGGTATAAGTATGACACAGTTTATTATTCATAAACATACTTAAACGGGTCTCAATAACAGTTCGGGTTCCCATTGCTACATCTTTGATGGTTCGTTCTGAGAACTTAGGATAAAAATTTGCCAGACAAAGAAAATTTCTCTTTAAAGATTTAGAGATTTCCGGATAATTTCCATTATCATCAATTACTTTCATTTTAAAAAGTTTCTTACCTAAAGTCGTTCCCCAATGAGTTTCGGTGATACTTCCGACTATCATAACTAGAGGAATCGAACTCATAAAGGAATACATTACAGGCAGGTGAAAAATAAAATATAAAACCAAAAAGAATGGAGTCATATCAATAAACTTCGCAACTTTTCTTTTCTGGTCACTTCCATAAAAATCTACTTTGTAAGGTAAATCATATTCAAATTCATTATAAATACGCTTACCTTCAAAGTCAAAATTTCTTGTTGCCCTCCGAACTATTTTTCTTTCTTTCAGTTCTGAAATTTTCATGAGTTTTTTATTATAATATCATACTCAGCTGGATCCTCTTTCTCGCCTCGTCCACCTCCGTCACTTTTACCTGGACGTGCTGATGCAGCTTTACCACTTCATTGACGTCGGAGACAAAACCCTCTTTCAGCTGTGAGATATGGACCAGCCCGCTTTCCTTGATGCCCAGGTCTACAAAGCATCCGAAAGCCGTAATGTTATTGACGATTCCGGGAAGAACCATTCCGGTTTTCAGGTTTCTGATGCTTTTTACATTCGGGTCAAATTCAAAAATCTTAGCTGCCTTTCTGGGATCCAGTCCTGGTTTTTCAAGTTCTTTCAGAATATCCCTGATGCCCAGGATACCGATGGTTTCATTGATGTACTGTTCAGGATTGATCAGCGCGATTTTCTCTTTGCTGGCAATCAGCTCATCGGTTTTTATCCCTAAGTCTTTCGCCATTTTTTCGACAATTCCATACGCTTCGGGGTGAACCGCAGAATTGTCCAGAGGGTTTTTAGCATTGGTAATCCGGATAAAGGCTGCCGCCTGCTGGTAGGCTTTTTCCCCCAGCCTCGGTACTTTCTTTAATTGTTTCCGGTCTTCAAAAGCCCCGTTTTCCGCACGGTAATCCACGATGTTTTCGGCCATTTTTTCACCGATTCCGGAGACGTAGCTTAACAGGGATTTGCTTGCCGTATTTATATTGATGCCGACGGAGTTGACGCATTTCATCACCGTAGAATCCAGCTCCTTTTTCAGCTGCGTCTGATCAACATCGTGCTGGTATTGGCCGACGCCGATTGATTTGGCATCGATCTTCACCAGTTCTGCCAGCGGATCGGCCAGCCTTCTCCCGATGGACACCGCGCCGCGGACCGTCACATCATAATTCGGGAATTCATCCCTTGCAATTTTACTGGCAGAATACACGGAAGCGCCCGCTTCCGAAACCACGAAAACCTGTAACGGCTTGTCAAAAGCGATTCTTTTAATGAAAAATTCAGTTTCCCGGCTTGCCGTCCCGTTTCCGATGGAGATGGCCTGGATGTTATAGGCATTCACCATCGAACGGATCTTCTTCATCGCCATTCCGCTCTCGTTCTGCGGCGCGTGGGGATAGAGCGTTTCATTATGGAGTAAATCACCCTTTTCGTCGATACAGACGACTTTGCAGCCACTTTTATAACCGGGGTCAATCGCTAAAATCCTTTTCTCTCCTAAGGGCGGGGCCAAAAGGAGCTGGCTCAGGTTTTCAGAAAAGATCTCAATGGCTTTTTTATCTGCTTTTTCTTTGGCTTCCTGCAGGGTTTCATTTGAAATAGCCGGTTCAAGGAGCCTTTTATAGGCATCTTTAATGGCTAAAGAAATCTGCTCCGAACTTTCATTATCGGATTTAATAACGGCGTTCGCGATAAAATCAACAGCTTCTTCCTTATCAATGCCGATATGCGTCTTCACAAAGCCTTCCGATTCCGCTCTCAGCATGGCTAACAGCCGGTGGGAAGGGGTCCGGCTAAGGCTTTCTTCCCACTCAAAATACTGTGAGAATTTCTGCGCTCCCTCTTCGTCTTTTTTTGATTTAACGACCTTGGAAGTGATGACCGCTTTCCGCTGAAACAGGCGGCGGAGGTTCTTGCGGACGTACATATTTTCATTGATCCATTCGGCCATGATGTCCCTGGCACCCTGCAGGGCTTCCTCTTCCGATGAAACCTGGCCGTTGAGGTATTTTGAAGCAACGTGCTGCAGATCGCCGGCTTTCTGGCTCATAATGATTTTAGCCAGAGGTTCCAGCCCTTTTTCTTTGGCAGCATCCGCCCTGGTTTTCCTGCGTTTTCTGAACGGCAGGTACAGGTCTTCCAGTTCCTGGAGGTCAAAGCTTTCTTCCAGCCTTTGTTTTAATTCAGGGCTTAAGGCATTCTGCTCTTCAATTGATTTTAAAATACTTTCCTTCCGTCTGACAAGGTCTTCGAATTGTTTGCTGAGCTTTGAAACCTGCTCGATCTGTATTTCGTCCAGGTTTCCCGTTGCATCTTTGCGGTACCGCGAGATAAACGGAATGGTACAGTCTTCCGAAAGTAATTTCAAAGTGGCATTGATGCTT
Source organism: Chryseobacterium gregarium DSM 19109 (assembly GCF_000430845.1). Lineage (GTDB taxonomy): Bacteria > Bacteroidota > Bacteroidia > Flavobacteriales > Weeksellaceae > Chryseobacterium > Chryseobacterium gregarium. The sequence goes on from NZ_KE387264.1 coordinate 344,036, forward strand.
TTTTCAGGCACCGTAAGCGCCTGCCGGATATAAAGGGTTGCGTTCATTTTAAATTCAAAACGCTAAAATAATCAAATTTTAACAGGGCATGTATCCGGATGTACCATCTTTTTGTTATTTTAGCATTGGGTTCGGAAAACCGGGACCTCATTTCTTGATGTATGGTAACGGGCACAGGGGATGAAGTTTCCTATTTTTGGTACCGGCAGGAGCTGTTGTAAAAGATCCTCGTCAATCCCAATTTAAAATAAACTTTTTAAACAATTATATCATATGAAAAAATTAAGTATTATGGCATTAGTGGCTGTCGGCATGCTGGCAGCCTCTTGTAACAAGGAAAAATCTGCGGAAAACGCAAAAACGGCCCAGGAGCAGACGGTAGCAGAAAGCAAAGGCGAAAAGCTGATGGTGGACGCTGCCACTTCCGTGGTGAACTGGAAAGCCTTCCATAAAGGAGGAATGGCGCCGCGTTGGGGGACATTAAGCGTACAGTCGGGAGACCTGAGCATCGAAGGCGGACAGGTAACTGCCGGAAACTTCGTGATCGATATGAACTCCCTTAAGGTAGACCCTGCTTCCGTAACGGAAAAAGATAAAAAGCCTGCCGACCTTGAAGCGCACTTAAAGAACCCGGATTTCTTCGATACCAAGAAAAACCCGACTTCGGATTTCAAGATTACCAGCGTGACCGATCTTAAAGCTGCCCCGGCCGATGCAATAGCCGGAGCCAACAAGACTGTAAGCGGAAACCTTACCCTGTCAGGAAAAACCATGAATGTAACATTCCCTGCAAAAGTAGACGTTACCGAAGGGGCCGCCTCTGTACAGGCCAAGTTCACGGTCAACAGAGCCGACTGGGGCATCAAGTTCGGGACTTCCGAAGCAGACCCGGCAGAATGGATGATCAGCAAAGACATCGAAATCGCCGTGGATGTAAAAGCCAAGAAATAATATTATTGTTAGATAAATTCTCAATGAAGCCGCCCTATACGTAGGGTGGCTTTTTTTATGTATTTAACTTGCGGGTATAGACAAAAAATGCCCCGAAGATAGTCGAGGCGCTAAATGTTTTCACAACGGAATAATCCTTATTGTGAATTGCTTTCAAAATTATAATTCAAATATAGAATAATTTTTTATTCCCGCAACTGTGGTTTCCCGTAATTTTTGTAATAAAGAATTTTTATACATTTAAGAATTAATAAAAACTGAAATTATGAAAACGATATTAGGACTGGACCTGGGAACAAATTCTATCGGATGGGCTTTAGTTCAGCAGGATTTCAAAAATAAGCAAGGTAATATACTTGGGATGGGAAGCCGGATCATTCCAATGTCCCAGGATATCCTCGGAGATTTCGGTAAAGGGAATTCTGTTTCTCAAACGGCAGAACGGACAAGATACAGGAGTGTCAGAAGGTTGCGTGAACGGTTTTTACTGAGAAGAGAGCGGCTTCACCGTGTCCTGCATGTTCTGAATTTTCTTCCTGAGCATTATGACGCTCAGATCGATTTTGAAAAACGTTTCGGGAAATTCAAATCGGAAACAGAACCTAAGCTTGCGTGGGAAAATACCGATGGAAAATTTTCATTTCTGTTTCAGGCTTCCTTCAATGAAATGCTTGAAGATTTTAAGATAAGCGGAAAAGATTTAAAGGTTCCTTATGACTGGACCCTCTATTATCTCCGTAAAAAAGCACTTTCCCAAAAAATAGGAAAAGAGGAACTGGTCTGGATTCTCCTGAATTTTAATCAGAAAAGAGGATATTATCAACTGCGGGGTGAAGAAGAGGAGGAAAATCCAAATAAAAGGGTTGAATTCTATTCGTTAAAAATTGTGGATGTACTGGCCGACGAACCGCAAAAAGGAAAGACTGACCTCTGGTATTCCCTGGTTTTGGAAAACGGATGGATTTACAGGCGCTCAAGCAAGCTCCCTTTATTCGACTGGCAAGATAAAACAAGGGATTTCATTGTGACAACTGATCTGAATGATGACGGAAGCATTAAAACCGATAAAGACGGAAATGAAAAAAGAAGTTTCCGTGCTCCAAGTGAAAACGACTGGACTCTTGTTAAAAAGAAAACCGAACAGGAAATCGAAAAATCGCATAAAACCGTAGGAACCTATATTTACGAAACCTTACTTCAAAACCCGAAACAGAAAATCAAAGGAAAACTGGTCCGGACGGTTGAAAGGAAATTTTATAAAGAAGAATTGAGAAAGATCCTGGAAAAACAGAAGGAATTTCATCCAGAATTGCAGGACGAAGATACCTATAACGATTGTATCCGGGAACTGTACCGCAATAACGAAGTGCATCAACTGAGCCTGAGCAAAAAAGATTTCGTTCATCTTTTGATGGAAGATCTGATTTTTTATCAGCGACCCTTAAGAAGCCAGAAATCTTCAGTTTCAAACTGCACGCTGGAATTCAGAAAATACAAGGTTGAAAATGGTTTGGAACATATTCAGTATTTAAAGGCGATTCCGAAATCCAACCCTTACTATCAGGAATTCCGGATCTGGCAGTGGGTTTTTAATCTGAATATTTATGAAAAGGAAAATGAGGATAACGTCACAAAAGAATTTCTAAGCACAACCAAAGATTACGAAAATCTTTTTGAGTTTCTGAACAATCGAAAAGAAGTTGACCAAAAAGCTTTACTCAAACATTTTAAGATCACTGAGAAAACCCATCGATGGAATTTTGTAGAAGATAAAAAATACCCCTGCAACGAAACCAAAACAATGATTTCATCAAGATTGGACAAGGTTGAAGGGATCACTAATAATTTTCTGACAAGAGAAATTGAACAGAAGATCTGGCATATCATTTATTCTGTAAATGACAAAACCGAGTTTGAAAAAGCGTTAAAATCATTCGCCCGTAAAAATAATCTCGATGAACATTCATTTTCTGAGGCTTTCAGGAAATTCCCGCCGTTCAGAAGCGAGTATGGCTCTTTTTCTGAAAAAGCCGTTAAAAAACTCTTGCCCCTCATGCGTCTGGGAAAATTTTGGAATTATGCTGCTATTGATGGAAATTCAAAAGAAAGAATTCAGAAAATCATCATTGGAGAATATGACGAAAATATTAAAGATAAAGTAAGGGAAAAAACGCTTCATCTTAAGTCTGAAGATGATTTTCAGGGATTACAATTGTGGCTGGCCCAATACATTGTTTACGGAAGGCATTCGGAAGCATCAATAACCGGCAAATGGAATTCTGCGGATGATCTTGAAGGATTTTTAAAAGAGTTTAAGCAGCATTCACTTCGGAATCCGATTGTAGAACAAGTGATTACGGAAACCCTTCGTGTAGTAAAAGATATCTGGGTAAAATACGGAAACGGGGCGAAAGATTTCTTTAGTGAAATTCATGTTGAACTGGCGAGAGAGATGAAACTTCCCGCAGAAGAAAGAGAACGTCTTACCCGGCAGATTTCTGAAAATGAAAATACGAATCTCCGCATTAAGGCTTTACTGGCTGAAATGATGGATGATCATTCGGTGGAAAATGTCCGTCCTTATTCTCCGATGCAGCAGGAAATCCTGAAAATTTATGAAGACGGAATTTTAAAATCGGATATCGAAATTGAAGATGATATCCTGAAAATCAGCAAAACGGCACAGCCTTCTTCTTCAGATTTAAAACGATATAAACTGTGGCTGGAACAGAAATACAAATCCCCTTATACAGGACAGATTATCCCGTTAAATAAACTGTTTACACCAGAATATGAAATTGAGCATATCATTCCGCAAAGCCGGTATTTTGATGACAGTTTCAGCAATAAAGTTATTTGTGAATCAGCAGTCAATAAACTAAAAGACAATTACATCGGGCTTGGGTTTATCAAACAGTTCAGCGGGACGATTGTCGAATGCGGTTTCGGAAAAACAGTGAAAGTTTTTGAAACAGGTGAATACGAAGATTTCGTTAAAAAGCATTATGCCAATAACCGCAGTAAAAGGAATAAGCTTCTTATGGAAGAGATTCCGGAAAAGATGATAGAACGCCAGCTTAATGATACACGATACATCAGCAAGTATATTTCCGGCCTTCTGTCGAATATGGTCAGAGAGGAAGACGGTAAGGATGAGGGTGTCAATTCTAAAAACATTATTCCCGGCAACGGAAAAATCACTACCCAATTAAAACAGGATTGGGGATTGAATGATGTCTGGAATGATCTGGTTTTGCCGCGATTTGAAAGAATGAACCGGTTAACCGACTCTGAAGACTTTACCGCCTGGAACGAAAGACATCAGAAGTTTTTGCCCACCGTTCCTGTTGAATATTCAAAAGGGTTTTCAAAGAAGAGGATAGACCATCGCCATCATGCCATGGATGCTTTGGTCATTGCCTGTGCTACCAGAGATCATGTCAATCTACTTAACAATCAGTCGGCAAAATCGGATACCGGACGTTATGATTTGAAAAGGAAGCTGATGCAGTTTGAAAAAGCAGTTTACAACGATCCTCAAACCGGAAAGAGAATAGAAAGGGGAGTTCCGAAAAAATTTTTAAAGCCTTGGAATGGTTTTACTGTTGATGCCAGGAATAAGCTGGAAACGATTGTTGTAAGCTTTAAACAGAATCTCCGTGTGATCAATAAAGCAACCAATTATTATGAAAAGTATGTGGAGAAAGACGGTGTAAAAACCAAGATGGTCGTAAAGCAGACCGGAACGAACTGGGCAATACGTAAGCCCATGCATAAGGATACGGTTTCCGGTAAAGTGGATTTACCCTGGATAAAAGTTCCTAAAGGAAAAATAGTGACCGCAACGAGAAAAAGCCTGGATACTTCATTTGATTTAAAAACAATCAATTCGGTTACAGATACAGGGATTCAGAAAATTCTCAGAAATTATCTTGAGTTCAAAGGAAGTCCTGAATCTGCCTTTTCGCCTGAAGGAATCGAAGACATGAACAAAAACATACAGAAATACAATGATGGTAAGCCCCATCAGCCAATTGGCAAAGTAAGAGTCTTTGAACTGGGTAGCAAATTTCAGGTCGGCCAGACCGGGAATAAGAAAGATAAGTATGTAGAGGCTGCTAAAGGGACCAACCTGTTTTTCGCAGTTTACGAAAATAAGCATGGGATCAGAAGTTATGAAACTGTTCCATTAAATGAAGTTATTGAAAGACAAAAGCAAGGCTTATATTCTTGTCCGGAAACTAACCAAAAGGGTGAGAAATTATTATTTTATTTGTCACCAAACGATTTAGTCTATATACCTACAGGAGAACAGCAATATAATATAAATACAGTTGATTTTAAAAATTTAGATAAAAAAAACATTTATAATGTATATAAGATTGTAAGCTTTACTGGAAATAGGTTGTATGGAATTCCTTTTTCATTGTCAAATGTAATAGTTAATAAAATTGAATATACTCAACTCAATAAAATAGAATTTACAAGAGAGAAAGAAATACTTTTAAAATTTAATGTCGACCGTTTAGGTGATATAAAAACTTTTACTACAGATGATGTTAGAAAAATTTTTAATAGCTAAAAATCTTGATTTTACGGATGCAAAATATTCACTTGATACTAATATTTTAGTTTATGCTTACGAAGAGTCAAATTATGGTATTTCAGAAATTGCTATTAGTTTGATCACTTCAAAAGCTTCAATTTCTAATTATGTTTATCAGGAATTTTTATTTCAGTTAAAGGATAAAGGTATCGTAAAGAAGAATATTTCAAAAATCGGAATTGATTTATTAGCTATATTAAATTTAAATAAGATTGATAAAGATACGTATAGATATGCTCATTATCTAATGACTAAACATAATTTTCAACTAGGTGATTCAATTATTTTAGCGGATGCGATTTTGAATGATTGTAATATTTTATATTCTCAGGATAATATGGGACATCATGGTTTAGTTGATAAAAAATTAAAAATTATTAACCCTTTTAAATAGTTATTCATGATCACCCGTTCTATTTACATCGGCAATCCGGCCTATCTGAAAATCAAAGACGAGCAGATGAAAATCTTGTGTCCGGAAACCAGAACTGAAAAGGGAAGTGTTCCTGTAGAGGATTTAGGGCTGCTGATGCTCGACCATTTCCAGATTACCGTTTCCCACCAGCTGATCCAGAAAATGATGGGAAACAATGTGGTGGTCATCAGCTGTGATTCCCATCATTTACCCCACGGTATCATGCTGCCGCTGTATGGGCATACCGAACATTCGGACCGGGTAAAAGACCAGCTGGAAACCAGTGAGCCGTTAAAAAAGCAGCTTTGGAAGCAGACGATAGAGTGTAAGATTGAAAACCAGAAAAATGTACTGATGAAACTCGGGAATTATTATGAACCGATGATGGATTATCAGCAGAACGTTAAATCGGGAGACATCACCAATAGGGAAGGCATTGCGGCCCAGCACTACTGGAAATACCTGATCAGCCTGGATTTCCTCCGGGAACGTTTCGGGGATTCGCCCAACCAGTTCTTTAACTTTGGCTATTCCGTACTCAGGAGCATTGTGGCCAGGGCCATTGTGGAAACCGGACTGCTGCCTGTCCTGGGGATTTTTCACAAGAACAAATACAATCCGTACTGCCTGGCCGATGACCTGATGGAACCGTACCGGCCGTTTGTTGACCTGCTCGTGATGCAGTGGCTCACCATGCATCCGGAGACTGAAATGTTAAGCAAAGAATTCAAAGCGCATCTCCTGCAGATCGCCACGAAAGATGTGAGCATTGAAGGTAAAACAAGGCCTCTGATGGTGGCGGTAAAGACGACAGCCAGTTCACTGTATAAATGTTACACGGGAGAAAAGCGCCTGATTGCTTACCCTGAATTAATATGAATGCCGAAAGGTTTAATGCATACCGGATTATGTGGGTATTAGTATTGTATGATCTCCCGACGGAAACCAAAGCCAATATGCGGGATGCCAACCGTTTCCGCAAGGCACTGATTGATGACGGGTTTACCTTATTCCAGTTTTCGATGTATGTGCGTCATTGCCCGAGCCGTGAAAATGCTGAGGTTCATATTAAAAGAGTCAAGTTTATGCTGCCCAAAGCAGGGAAGGTAGCCATGATGTGCATTACGGATAAGCAGTTCGGGGATATTGAAATCTTCTTTGCCAGGAATAAAGAAGAACCGCCACCTACCTTCCAGCAGCTCGAATTATTCTGAATTTTACATCCTGAAAACAAAAATAATCTGCTGAATTTCAGCAGAT
>NZ_AUMU01000006.1:0-168113 GCF_000430845.1 Chryseobacterium gregarium DSM 19109
GTCGGCATTCCGTGTGGGAAACCCTGATAGGTTTTTATCGTCCCGTTTTTCAGTAGTTTAATTGATTTTAATGCGGCATTCTGGTAAGGCACGATCTGGTCATCTTCCCCGTGAAGAACCAGAACAGGAATATCAACTGCTTTCAGGTCTTCTCTGAAATCAGTTTCAGAAAACGCTTTGATGCCTTCGTAATGCGCAACGATTCCGCCCATCATTCCCTGTCTCCACCAGTTTCTCTGTATCCCTTCTTTCACATTGGCACCCTCTCTGTTGTAGCCATAGAAAGGGAAAGTCAAATCGATATAAAACTGCTGCCTGTTGTTCAGCGTCTGGTCTCTGATGTTGTCAAAAACTTCCATCGGTACCCCATCCGGATTGCTTTCGCTTGCCACCATAACGGGTGGAACGGCGCTGATCAATACGGCTTTTTTAGCTCTTCCGTTGGCATACTTATTTACATAACGGATCACTTCGCCACCTCCTGTTGAGTGCCCGATGTGAACTACGTCTTTCAGGTCCAGGAATTCTACCAGTTCCGCAGCGTCAGAAGCGTATTGTTCAATGGTATGGCCGTAGATATCCTGGCTTGATCTTCCGTGACCTCTTCTATCATGCGTGATTACTCGGTACCCTTTTTGTAAGAAGAAAATGACCTGGGCATCCCAGTCGTCTGATGACAACGGCCATCCGTGGTGGAACATCAATATCGGTCCTTTTCCCTGATCTTTGTAAAAAATTTCGGTTCCGTCTTTTAATTGCAGTGTACTCATTGTTGTAGATTTTTTAATGTTGTTATTTATTTAAATTATTTTATTGTCTTTATTCTTGGTAGATGTATTGTTGAAGGTTCAGCGTATCTTGTCCTAAGTTAAAATCATTCACGCTTTACATGTATTTAACTAAGCTGGTGAAATTACTCAGCATTTTCGTTCAAAAGCTGCACTAAATCCTCTGCGCCTCCGTTGAATTTATTTCCGTTAACAAAGAAAGAAGGCGTTCCGTTCACTCCGCTCACGATTCCGCTTTCAAAATGTGCATCAACTTTATTTGCCAGTTCGGTGCTTCCCCTGTCTTTTTCGAATTGAGGAATATTCAGTTTTAGTTGTTCTGCTAACTTTACAAGGAAACTTTCATTCAGATCCTGCTGATTTTCATAGATGGCATCGTGCATTTCCCAGAATTTCCCCTGCAGATTGGCGGCTTCTGCTGCAAGTGCTGCCGGCCTTGCATATTGATGCATCTCTGACAATGGGAAGTTTCTGAAAACAAATTTAATCTGACTTCCGAATTCTTTCATCAGTTCTTTCAGAACAGGATAAGCAGCTCCGCAATACGGACATTGATAGTCTCCATATTCTACGATAACTAAATCGGCATCTAAGTTGCCCTGTGCGTGGTCAGTTTTGCTGACGTTTGGTTTTAATGACATAATTATTTTGTTTTAAGGGTTTCTAAAGCTTCTAAAATTCCGTCTGCTCCGGGATTGATGGCCGTGGGCGACAGATAACTCCATTCGATGATGCCATCCTTATTGATGACGAACAGGGCCCGTTTGCATTCTCCTTCTTCCTCATCATAGACTCCGTATTTTCTGGCAATTTCTCCTTTGGCTTCAAAATCTGCCAATAAAGGGAAATGTAGGTTTCTGGATTGTGAAAATGCCAGGTGGCACCATTTGCTGTCCACAGAAATTCCGAAGAGCTCTGCATCATATTGTTTGAAAAACTTCAATGTTTCATTGTATAAAGCCATCTGGTCGCTGCATACCGGACTCCAGTCGACAGGGTAGAAAGCAAGGATGACATTTTTTCCTTTGAATTCTGAGAGTTTAATTTTCTGGTCGGGCGTTGCAAATAAAGTAAAATCAGGGGCAACATCATTTTTCTGTAACATAATATGAGTTTTTATAGTTAATTTTTGAAATCAGTAAACCGCACATCAGTAATAAAACAGCAGGAAGAATAAAAGTCCATTTTCCCAGATAACCGAGTAGGGAAGGAGCGGTAAACGCACCGGATAAAAAGCCGATCCACAAGAGTAAAAGATGAATGGCATTTGATTTATATTCTTCTTTTTCCGCTTTATTTTTCGTCATACTCAGCATTGCGGTGTTTCTTGCCAGGCTGTTCAAGGTTCCCGTTACGAAATCCGTATTTATTTTTTGGTTGCCTACGGAAGTCACAATCGTATTCATTAATCCCATCGAAAAGCCGATCATCGCAATAGAGGAAATGGAATTGATAGTATAAAAATAAGAAATTATCGTATAAAAAATAAGAATTCCCGAAACGATGTAAAATGTTAATTCCTGGTTCTTCATTCTCTTCCACACCGACAGGCAGATCCCTGTATAAATTCCCAGCAGAAAAAAACCGATCACTGTAACTGATGTTATGACTACTCCTGATTTATCAGCAGAAAGTGCGGCACCCAACTGTGTTGTGTTTCCACTCATAAAAGAAACATAGGTTTTCCATTTGATGAGACCTGCCGCATCGATGTATCCTGCAACCAGGGCTAAGAATACCGCCAGTCTTTCCTGTTTCCTGATTGGGTCAGGCAAGACTGAGATGACTGCTGAAGAAACTTTAGGCTGTTCCATTTTGAGAGGTTAGGTTTTTTGTTTTACATTCACGGATGAAGAATCTCTACTTTTTTATATTATGTTTTTCATCCTGTAAAATTTTATTGCTGAAAGAAATTCTTATTTTTCAGGCTGGATAAACACTTTCTTGGAAGGGAATTTTTCTATTTCACCTGCGGCCAGTTTAAAATTGGTGACCACCACATCTTTCGGATTTCCGGCAAGCCATTCACTCAGATCGATTGATTCATAAACGCCGCTGTTGAAGCCGATTAATATTTTGCATACGGTGTCTCCCGTATTTTTGATGTAATGTCCGGCTCCCATCGGTACATATCCCACATCTCCGGCACTAAACTGTTCCGTGATGCAAGTAGATTCTGCCAGGAAGACTGACATTTCCGCCTGCCCTGAAATAAAATACTGCCATTCGTCAGCATTCGGGTGCCAGTGCATTTCCCTCAGAGCGCCCGGCTGCAGTTCCAAAACAGAACCGGACATGGTACTGCTGATCGGGAATTCCTTGCTGGTAACCAATCTCTGCAACCCTCCGCCCGGAACAATTCTCGGCTGTTGAGAATGCAAAGGATAACGGTGAAAACTGGTTAATTCTATATCAGATTCATTCGGACGGGCCTCTGCAACGAACGACATTTCATCCGGAACAATTCCGGCTGCGAAATACGCTTCTTTTTGTGGTAAGGCAGCAACTTCTTCAAGCGTTAAACCTAAATTCTGTGCAACGATTTCAGGCGGTACAGACGAAACAAAATCGGTTACGCTGAAGGTGTGGTCTTCGGAAAAATTACCGTTATCGAAAATTAAAATGAAATGACATTCTTCCGTTCCGGTTGCCTGGATCGAGTGCCCATAACCTTTCGGGAAGTACCATACATCACCCGGTTCAAAATTATCAGTATAGCTGTGTCCGTCCGGATGAATAATGGTTGTCCGCACATTTCCTGAGATTACGTAAGCCCATTCTGCAGCGTTGGCGTGCCAGTGCAGTTCTCTCATGCTTCCCGGCTGCAGTCTCATGGAAACTCCAGCAATGCCGATAGAAGCAGGGAAATCGGTTACTGATGCGCCTCTTGTGGTTCCGCCGTCATTGGTTCGGGGGGCTTTTTTTTCTAATTCGTATCTGAAGCTTAAATTTTCGGTATTCATTACAGTAGTTTTTTAGTTTGATTATTAGAGTTTGTCTTTATTTCTACTGTAAAGCTACTGAGGAATCATCCGTTTTGGAAGCGGTTTTCGGTGAACGGGCAAAATGAGTCGTTGAGAAATTAAAACAAATAGTTGATGCCTTTGACGTAAATAAAATAGATGAAAGATAAGATCTCTGAATTCATTTTTTATTTTAAAAGAATCTTAATCATTGTTTTTATTAAAATAATTTTAAAAACAAAAAACCTTCCCGGTCTGATTTGGGAAGGCTTAAATTGCAGGTGTTAAATTATCAGAAATCTTTATTCTATTCTTTTCATAGTTTTTAATTAAAGTTTGTCTTACCTAACAAGAATAATCTTGCCTGTATGAGTACCGTCTTCAAGCAGCCGATGCGCTTCTGCAGCTTCTGAAAAAGGAAACGTTTTAAAGATAACAGGTGTGAATTTTTTAGATTCTATCAGAGGCCATACCTTCTTCCTGATTTCCTGCGCCAGTTGTTTTTTGAAATTATATTCTCTGCTTCTCAGGGTGCTTCCTGTAATCGTAAGGCGTTTCAGCATCACTTTCCGGATGTCAAGATCAACATGGCTGCCCCCTACGGCATTGATATGGACCAGACGGCCTTCCGGATTCAGGATATTTATGTTTTTGCTTAGGTAATCACCGCCTATCATATCCAGAATAACGTCAATACCTTTATTTTGTAATTCGGTTTCAAAATTCTGAGTTTTGTAATTGATGTATGCCTCTGCACCAAGTTCCATGCATTTCCGGCCTTTTTCGTCCGAACCTACGGTAACCATTACTTTTGAACCCAAAGCGCGGGCAATCTGAATTCCCGTGATGCCGATTCCGCTGTTTCCGCCATGAATCAGAAGGGTTTCACCAGGTTGAAGTCTTCCTCTCTGAAAGACGTTTGACCAGACCGTGAATACAGTTTCCGGCAAGCCTGCCGCTTCAATAAAACTAAGGCCTGCAGGAATCGGTAAACACTGTCCTTCACGTACGCTCACAAATTCTGCATAGCCACCGCCAGCCAAAAGGGCACATACTTTATCGCCTGTTTTAAAATCAACGACATCCGGTCCGCATTGTACAACGATTCCGGAAACTTCCAGCCCCGGGATATCTGCCGGGACGCCTTCCGGCGCAGGATAATTACCTTCACGCTGAAAAACATCGGGACGGTTGATCCCGGCGGCTTTAACTTCAATCAATACCTGGTCCCCGGATATTTCGGGAGTCGGGCATTCCTGTAATTTCAATACTTCAGGAGCGCCATGTTTTGTTATAATTATTGCTTCCATTTTTTTATTTTAGATTAAATTAGAACTCTTTTCCAGGCGAGTTAATAAATCAATGGTTTTGGATTGCTTTCAACAGATTTTTAGTGCAGGAATCGGTTTTAAAAAACACAATCCGGTGCAGTATATAGTCCGCCCGTTTGACCAAGAGCTATACATGGTATGACAACAATCTGATTTTTATCGTCCGTTTTAAATAGTCCCGGATAAGCAGGGTAGTTTGCATTTTCCCATGTATATTCTCCGGATGGACCTCCGTTCCATATTCCTGATAAAACAGGTCACGGTTAGCATTCATAATTTATGCCGACATTTACCCATCACGATTATAAAGGATGAGAATCTTTGGATTTTTGACCACGCGAGGGTAATTTTTCCGCCGTTTACAGAAACTCCGATTAATTCGGCTAAAGCCCGGTTCTTATGAGTTTTACGCTCATGGTCTGTTTTGCTTAGAAAGGCTGATTGTATTTTCCCGTCAGTGCTTTGTTCTCAATGCTTTTTGCAAAATTAGGCGTTTCTTCATGGTTGTGGGCATCGGAGGCAGCCTGTCTGGAAGCGGCAGCATCAGCAAGGTTCAGGTTATGTCTTTTAAGATATTCGAACATTTCGGGCGTGGCGGTTGCGTGAATTTCGTTGGTATACAAGGTTGTATTGTCGTCAATTTTTGTCGCTTTCAGTTCCCATAAAACCTGGACTTTCGTTCTGCCGCCCTGGGTAATAGAATCTGAGACTGAAAGCATGCGGCAATAATCCGGACGGTGAATAACCGCTACATAATGTTGAACCATCAGTGCATCACCAATGGTTTCGACATTTAATGAAACAGGCTGTCCATCATACGTTGAAGAGATGGCCGCTCCGATGTGCTGCGTAGAACATCTTTGATATTCCGCATCGGGAAGGTTCAATAACCACTCTGCAATGTTTACTTTTTCGATAGGTGCATTGATGATCGCTGTTGCGGTAGAGTGGGACAATGCGTTTTCCGGTGTCTGAATAATTTCCATAATGTTTAGAATTTTGATTGTTTGTATTAATTTGAAGGTAAAGCTATAATCAGATCAATTTAAAATCAGCTGCCATTCGATAAATAGGCAAAATGGCTCGTTGAATTCGGAAAAAATGAGGATGCTGATCTTCAGTGGGTCCAGCTTTCAGAAAATAATTTTAACAAAAAAATCCACCCCAATATCAAATTGAAGCGGACTGTAATTTATAAATTCGTCATAATCTCTATTTATACAGCCATTTTCTGATCAGCTTAGTATAATTGGGCATCACTGCAAATACCATCAGGAAAACAATACATCCCGAAACGATCAGCCCATCAGAATAATGATTGACAGGTATTTGTAAAAACCTTAAAATAGGCAGTACAAATAACGGAATCAGAAGCGACAGCGGATAAATGGCAGACCAAGTCACCAGGAATTGCTTCCAGCGAACGGGAATTTTGGTTTCATTCTCAGATTCAAAAAGAAAATCGAGGCCGGATTTTATTTTGTAATGATCGTTTTTCCGGAATAACGGAGCTGCTTTTTCAATCAGATTTTTCCGGCTGTCGGATTCCATCCAGTGTTTAAGATGGCTGATGGTATCAAACCGGATAATAACGGTATATACAAAAGTCAGATCAGGAATCGGCCTTACAATCTGCAGATCGATAAAGCCTTCCGAATGTTTCGTAACGGGAACAATATCGTCCAGCCATCTTTCGTATTCCTGTCGTTTTCCGTCCAAAATATGGTGGGTTATCACAACGGATGCGCCTTGTTTTTCCATTACTAATGTCTTTGTTGATTAAAAAGCTCTCTTATACTGCCAAGGGATTTCGACATCCGTTCCCAGTTCTTGTGCGGAATGAAGGGCGAAATAAGGGTCACGCAGGTGTTCTCTGGCAATAAATACCAGATCTGCCTGGTCATTCACAATAATATCATTGGCCTGTACGGCTTCGGTAATCATTCCTACGGCTCCTGTTGCCATAACGGTCTGTTGTTTTATAACAGCGGCAAACGGAACCTGGTAGTTCGGGAAAACGCGGTCTTTGCTCACATTGGCAAACCCGCCGCCGGAAGCCGTTATTAGGTCTACGCCGTTTTCTTTCAGGACTTTTGAAAGTATAAGGCTGTCATCCAGGGTCCAGGCATCCGGGGTCTCCAGGTAGTCAACAGCGGAAATCCTGACGAATAAGGGCATCCCGTCCGGAATTACTTTTCTTACTTCGCCAACGGTTTCCACCAGAAACCTGATTCTGTTCTCCAGACTGCCGCCGTACTCATCCTGTCTTTTGTTGATGACGGCAGAATAAAACTGATGAAACAGGTACCCGTGGCCGGCGTGCAGCTCTATTATATCAAAACCGGCTTCAACCGCGCGGAGGGCAGCTTCTACAAATTTAATCTTCAGCTCCCGGATTTCATTAACCGTTAATTCCTGAGGAACCACACCGTTCATTTCAGTGGCAGATGATGATTTTACCACCCAGCCACCTTCTTCGGCGGTAAGCGGTTTCATCCGTTCATTGGGATGTTTCAGGCTTCCTTTGCCTCCGGAATGCCAGAGCTGGATGCCTATTCTGGCATCCTGTTCATGAACAAAACCCACGATGTTTTTCCATGCATTTTTCTGTTCGTCATTCCAGATCCCTACATCACTCAGGGTTGCCAGGCCTTCCGGGGAAACCGCTGTGCATTCCGTAAGGATCAGGCCTGCGCCGCCCACGGCACGGCTTCCGAGGTGTACCAGGTGCCAGTTGCCGGGAATGCCGTTTTTTGCGCTGTATTGTTGCATCGGGGATACCACTATTCTGTTTTTCAGAGTAAGTTCGCGAAGGGTTATAGGTGAGAATAAATTCATGATAATAATTTTTAATGTGAGAGTGATTGTGAAAATATCTTTGCTTCTTCAACAGCCCTATCAATGATGTTTTGTACTTCAGTGAGGGTCTGCTCCAGCGCCGGCTGATCTTCAGCGGCCATCTCAAGCCCATCCAGTTTTTCCTGTAATAGGGGGAGCAGTCCCATGATCGCCACACTGGATTTGAGATCGTGTGCGCGTAATTTTACGGTTGTAAAGTCTTTATTTTGATATGCTGTTATTAATTGTTTCAGGTGATTGGGGACATTACCGATAAACTGTTGGGTGACAATTGTTTCGAAACTTTTGTCGCCGCTGCTTACCGACTGCATATAAGTAAGGTCGATGTATTGATAAACAGGCGGTTGTTCTTCTGTTTTTGTCTCTTTATGATTTCCTTCCTTCAATCCGAAATCTGAAATCAGTTTAAACAATTCTTCTTCTTTGATCGGTTTTGAGATGTACTCGTTCATTCCGCGGCTCAGGCATTTCTCTCTTTCTCCTGCCAAAGCGTGTGCGGTCATGGCAATGATCGGAACATTTAATTTCAGTTCTTCCCGAATCTGTTGAGTTGCAGCATAACCGTCCATTTGTGGCATCTGGATATCCATCAAAACCAGGTCGCAATCGTTAGCTCTGAGATATTCTACGGCTTCCAAACCATTGGAGGCCGTTTCAAAATTGATATTCCACTGTAAGAGTAAATGTTTCATCAGGCTTTGGTTGATTCCATTGTCATCTACGACCAAAACGCGTAAAGGCGTATTTGATTTATCTTTAAAATAATCGGTATCTACCGCAGGAACTGTACTGAGCTGCTCTTCTGCAATGCCGTAAGGAATATAAAAGTGAAACGTTGTCCCTTTTCCCTGTTCGCTGCTGACTTCGATATTGCCGTTCTGCAATAAAATCAGGCTTTTCACGATGGATAAACCTAATCCTGTTCCTCCGTAATTTCGGGTGATGGAATCTTCACCCTGGTTGAATCTTTCAAAAACCGCACTCAGTTTTTCTTTATCAATTCCAATCCCTGTATCTGAAATTTTGAAACCGACAATGACTTCATTTTCAGTTTGCCGTTTATTATAAATTTCAATATTGATGCTTCCGTGATTTGTAAATTTTATGGCATTCCCGATAAGGTTGACCAATATCTGGGTTAATCTCGTTGCATCACCTTTGAGTGTATCCGGAATGGATGCTTCTATCTTGCTGGAAATTGTCAGTCCTTTTTCCTTTGCACGCTCTACGAAAAATGTTTCTACCGAATTTACCAACCCATTAATACTGAATATTCCGGGCGTGATGCGCATCATTCCTGCTTCGATTTTAGACAGATCCAGAATATCATTAATAATCGCCATCAGGTTTTCTCCCGACCGCTGGATTGAAGATACAAATTCGGCAGAAGTGGCGTCCAGAGGTCTTTTCTGCAAAAGATTGGTAAAGCCCAAAATTCCGCTGAGCGGTGTCCTGATTTCGTGGCTCATATTGGCCAGGAAGTTTTCTTTGGTTTGTGCGGCAACCGATGCTTTTTTTTCGGCAACATCCAGTTCCTGTATTAGTAATCGCTGACGTTTGAACTGACGCAGGATGTGATATCCGACAACAGCGCCGCTTAATATCAATAAAATGAGTAAAGAAAGGTCGTACATTCTTGCTTTCTGCCCCATTTCTTCGCTTCGTTTGCTAAGCTCAACCATATGCAGCCGGCGGCTTTCATAGATTTTGGCAGTAATGGAAGTGATTTCATTCGAAATTTTTCTGGCCCGAGGATTGGCAATGGAAGTCTGATCGTCCATATTCCCTAAAGAAAAGTAGCGGCGCAGTAATTTTTCTTTGGTTGTTTTCTTTTCCATGGCAAGAATGCTGAGCCGGTGGATGAGCTTTTCTTCTACGGAATCTGTATTGTCTTTGGAAAGTGAATCGAGGAAATTTTCGATCTGATTTATTTTCTGGTCAATCCCTTCCAGATGGGTGGTGTCATTGGTGGCGATGGATGCCCTGATCCGGCTTTCAACACCTAAAATATCACGGTCGATTTCTCTCAAATGGTTGTTTGAACGCAGCTCATTCAAAAGCCTGTTATTGTTTTTGATGAGTTCTTTCGTATTTTTAGCTGAATTGATTTGTACAGCGATCAACAGGAGAGAGCCTGCAATGAAGGTCAGTATTATAAAATAACTGAAACGCTTGTTGTTCATTACAGAAGATTTATGTATCATAAGTTTTATACTTGATGTCAAACTGTTATTAACCGCCCCGTCAAATATTCTCTGAATTTCCGCCACTCCTCCAAAAGGATTGGAATTTTTGAGATCGCCCCTGAACGCTGAATTACAGCAGCCCGACTTGAGCGGAAATCCTTTTTTGCGTGGTCTTCGGATTCTGCTTAAAACGAAAACATCTACAAAAAAGATTGGGAGCGGAAGGCGGATAAAGCTGCCCCAATAAAAATGCTTTAAAAAACATTCATTCTTGTGTTGAGTGCTTTCCGGTAGGCATCTGCAACGGGGATAAATTTTCCATCAATCATAATCCCGCCGTCCTGTAAGGTGTCAATCTTGCCGACAGAAACGATGTATGAGCGATGAACTCTGATAAAATTATCCTTCGGGAGACGTTCTTCAGCAGTTTTCATCTTGCCGTGAATCGCAAACATCTTCTCTTTGGTGTAGAATTTTACATAATCGCCCATGGCCTCTGCATAAAAGATATCGTCCAGCTTCAAACGCCTTGTGATATTGGAATCCCTTACGAACAGAAATTCATCATTGGTCATTTCTACATTTTCTTTCCTGCTTTCAAGGATTGACTGTGCTTTGCTTACGGCCTGTAAAAATCTTGCAGGTATTACCGGTTTCAGGATATAATCTGCAATATTCAGTTCGAAAGCTTCGAGTGCATATTCTTTGTTGGAAGAGGTGAAAATGATGATGATATCCTTCCCGGAAAGATTCTTTGTAAGTTCGATTCCGGTCATTTCCGGCATTTCGATGTCCAGAAATATCAGGTCGATGTGATTGTTCTGTAAATGATGGTAAGCTTCAATCGCATTGGAATATTCATTAACAATGGTAAGGTCCGGAATCTGTTTTGCGAGATGGGCCAGAGTGGTTCTTGCAATGTCATTATCGTCAACGATTAAAGCTTTCATAGGAATAGTAATTTATGATTGACACAAATATAATTATTCCTTTTTTATTTTTGATGCTCCGGAATCTTAATTATCTGAAATATGAACGGATCATCCAGGCCATTTCTTCGTGCGTTTCCATCAGTCCGGTAATGAAATCGCTGCTGCCGTAATCTTTGTATTCTTCAGCAAATGGTGTGATGTTTCCTCTCAGAAAATCAATGATGCTTTCGTGGTCTTTTAAAAGATCTTTCATAAAGCCAAGGCCGTCGTTTGTTCTGTCGCTGTACTCTGTAAGGTGCGTCAGCTCAAGATAAATTTTCATGGTAGCAGGTGCATAATGCCCGATTTTACGCAT
This sequence comes from Chryseobacterium gregarium DSM 19109, assembly GCF_000430845.1. Classification (GTDB taxonomy): domain Bacteria; phylum Bacteroidota; class Bacteroidia; order Flavobacteriales; family Weeksellaceae; genus Chryseobacterium; species Chryseobacterium gregarium. The sequence continues at coordinate 11,415 of NZ_AUMU01000006.1, forward strand.
ACGTTCTGCAACGCTGTCGATCAATTCGTCTATTTGCCTGTACTGTTCTTCAAAAAAGATGTGGTTGGCATGGAAATTCTCTCCGGTCACATTCCAGTGTGCATTTCTTGTTTTGGTGTAGAGTACAAATTCGTCAGCTAAAAGTTTTGCCAATTGTGCTGCTACAGCATCTGTGTTCTGTTCTGTAAGTCCGATGTTTGTTTTCATAATAACAGGATTTAAGTTTCTGAGCATTATTGCTCTGTTTTCTGATGTAAAGGTCAGTAATAATCCTGCTAAACGGAGACGGTTTTCGGTGAACGGGCAAAATGGATCGTTGAAATAACACGAATTAGCGGCAGCATTTTCTGAAATGATGAAATACAGGACTGGAAAAACAGTAAGCCTCTTAAAAGAGGCCTACTGAAATCGTATCCATACCAAAATTAAAAACCGGATTACTTATCGTATTCCGGTTTCTTTCAATTATATATCGGCTTTAATTTAATACTTCCGTTAGTACAATGTATAAATGTACTGTAAAAGATGTAATAATTTTTTAAAGCAGCTTTTTATGAACCTTGAAAGCCGGTATTATTCAGGATGGTAAAGCACGACATATTCCCATGGGTTCATATTTAATATCAGGGTATCAGAAACACCCTGCTGTTCTCCGGTAAAAAGGTTCGTGTACCTGCCCATATCAAAAGAAGTATCAAACTGTACAATCAGAGATTCTTTGCTGAAATTGATGAAGGTCATTACCTTATCGCCGTTTTTTTCCCGAACGAAGGAAATCACTTGGTCCATCCGGTCATTCATTATTCTTACCATTTCCCCGCCGTGGCCACTGTTCCAGAGTGCCTGATTCTTGTGTTTCAACATAAAAAGGGTAGTATAGAGTGCTTCATTTTCATGGAGTTTCCACTCGATCGGGTCTTTCTCAAAAAACTCCAGTGAACGGTCCTGTCCCGCTTCCTGTCCGTTGTAGACAAGCGGCATTCCGTCCATCATCACCGTAAAAACCGTTGCTGCATTGAGAGCATCGCCAAAATTGCTGTACGGGTTTCCTTCCCATGAATTTTTATCGTGATTGTCGATGAAGTTCAGCCGGATGGCTTCCTTCGGGAAAATAGAAACATGTTCTGCAATATAAGCTTCCGTCAGGGTCTTCACGCTTCTTTCATTCAGGGCAATCTGGTGAAGGATATTCCAGAGGGTCCAGTTGTAGGTAGCGTCAAAGGCTTTGCGGTGAAGCTCACGGTCTTCAGCTTCGGCCAGCATAAAAACAGGCTTGATGAGTTCCAGTTCGGTTCTTACATTTTCCCAGAAGTCAATTGGGACAAAGCTTGCGATGTCGCAGCGGTACCCGTCAATGTCATACTCCCTGACCCAGAATTTCAGGGCTTCGGTCATGTATTCGCGCAGCTCCGGATGGCTGTAATCCAGTTCAATAATATCATCATAATCCCTCCAGCGCGTAGACTGGAAGGTGTTTTTCCTTGACTTCCTGTACCATTCGGGATGTTTGGTGAAGATCTCATTGTCCCAGCTGGTGTGGTTGGCTACCCAATCTACGATTACCTGCATGCCTTCACAGTGGATTGCACTGATCAGGTTCCTGAAATCCTGTTCAGTACCGAATTCGGGACTGACGCCATAATAATCTTTCACGGAATAATAACTGCCCAGCGTGCCTTTACGGTGAAGTTCCCCGATAGGATGCACCGGCATCAGCCAGATGATATCGATTCCCATCTTTTTAAGCCGCGGCAGCTGTTGTTCAATCGCCTTAAAGGAGCCTTCCTCTGAAAACTGCCGGATGTTGAGTTCGTAAATCGTGGCGTTTTTTACCCAGTCGGGGCTGGTAATATGCACATATTTTTTCGGCCGGTAGCGGTGGTCAGTCTGTTCTTCCATAAGTATTTAATGAAGTTGTTTAAAGTAAAAGAAAGAATGAAAACTTTATAAAAAAGTTGTATCATTCTTTCAAAAAAAGTTTGTTAAGCAAAGATATTATAAAAAAGAGATTTGTCCGTATTTATCCTTAGGCTTGAAGAAGAATAACGCCAAAGTATTGTTGGAAGATGTTGTAAGAGCCATTCTATACCGTCTGAAGACAGGGTGTCAATGGCGTGAACTTCCTTTGAAACAGTTTTTTGAAGTAGCATATAGCTGGAATAGTGTTTACCAACATTTTTCAAGATGGAGTAAAAATGGAAGCTGGGAAAAGATCAAGCAGAAACTCTTAGGAAAATACAAAACATTTTTGGATATGAGCAGTATTCAATTGGATGGCTCCCATACCCTGTCAAAAAGAGGAGGTGAAAGCGTTGGTTATCAGGGAAGAAAAAGAGCAAAGACAAGCAATATGCTTTTTATTTGTGATAATAATGGGCTTCCATTAAGCTGTTCGGAAGTTACTTCCGGGAATCATCATGATGTTTTTGAAATCGAAAAACAATTGGATATGATGTTGGAAGACATCAAAAAATCCAATATCGGAACAGATTATCTGTTTCTAAATGCTGACGCAGGTTTTGATGCGTGGGAATTGAGAAACTTTTGTATGAAGAAAGACCTGTTTGCCAATATTGATTTCAATAAAAGAAACGGAAATATTTCCGATAGAGAAGAAATTTTTGATAAAGAACTTTACAAAAGAAGATTCGTTATTGAGCGGATGAATGCATGGATAGACGGCTTCAAAGCACTATTAATCAGATATGAGACAAAGGAAAAACACTGGAGAGATTTACATCTATTAGCTTTTGTCTCCATTATAATCAGGAAACTTTAAACAACTTCAATATAAAAATCAATCACTGATATGATGATAAGAAATAAATGTACCATTTAATAGTGAAAATAATTGTGCTTAAAGGATATTCAGTTATTCCGACAGTAATTTTATTGTTACATCATGTATAATGACAAATAATATAAGATTGTAAATAGTTCATAATGAAGGTGCAACATTGAAAGTTTTCTCTTAAGACCCGGTAAGGTTTAATTTTTGCAGGAAGTAAAAAGCATCGCTCGGATGCCTTTATATGATACCAAACATAAAAAAATAAAATATGATTCCGAAAAAAATACACTATTGTTGGTTCGGCGGACAGGCAAAACATGAATTGGCAGAACACTGCATCGCTTCCTGGAAAAAAATCCATCCTGATTTTGAATTCGTGGAATGGAATGAAAGCAATGCCCCTCTTGAAGATAATAATTATGTAAAAGAAGCATTCGCCCAGAAAAAATGGGCTTTCGTATCGGATTATGTGCGCTCTAAAGTCATGTATGAGCATGGCGGTATCTACATGGATACGGATATGGAACTGAAACTGCCTCTTGATGAATTTCTCAATGAAAAAGCCGTATGCGGTTTCGAGGTAAAAGGGGTTCCTTATTCTGCATTCTGGATGGCTGAACCCAGGCATCAGCTTTCAAAAGATTTTGTAGCCTATTACAATAAGCAGGAAGGTTTTGTAGAACGGATCAATACCGATATTTTTTCTGAAATGCTTGAAAAAGAGTACGGTGCAGACCGCTACAGTGATACCATTCAGAAGCTTAAACATGAGGTAACGCTGTATCCCTCGGTATATTTCTCCCAGGATCTGCCGAAGAATTATGTGAGCCATCATTTTAACGGTTCTTGGTTTGGGGGCGACGAAGAGAATACACATAAGAAAATGGTCAATACTTATGGTCTTTTGGAGCGTCTTGTCAATGCACCGGATGCTGCAAAATCAATCGACAGCATTATCAATGAACATAAGATCATCGATGTAAATAAGGTCCTTGATCTGTTTCCGAAAGAGAGTATCAGGAAATACCTGGAAGGGGCAGGATCTGAGAGTTCCACTAAATAATAAAATAAAAGAACCGATAGAACATAAAGACAACTCCGGAGCTGTAAGGCTCCGGAGTTCTTGTTTAAAGTATCTTTAATTGATTATGATATTCATAGATGATCAATTTATGTAATGTCTTAATCAGCATATCATATTCTATAATAAACAGTCGACAATTAAAGGTCAGCTATGATCTTAACCTTCTGTTATCATGCACGTAAAGATAAATGTAACAGGATTATTTAGTCAGATTTTCAATTTTAACAAGAACATCATCAATATCAAAAGGTTTGCTGATGAACTCATCTGCTTTACAGGAATTGATCACATGTTCTGCTTTTGCATGGGCACTGATAATAATTACGGGAATATCAGAAGTAGCGGGTTCTTCTTTAAGCTGATTGCATACTTCTGTACCTGAACCGTCAGGCAGCATAACATCCAGAATAAAAATATCCGGTACCGAAGCGCGGTCTCTGTTGTTAAAGGCCTCCACGGTAGAAAAAGACCTTACATCATAATCTTCAAATGACAGGAGCAATTGCAATGCATCTCTGATGCCTGTCTCATCTTCAAGGATAAAAATAGTTTTCATACCCTTGCTTCACAAAAACAAAGCCAATCTCTGAAGGATGAGGAAATAATTTTTGAATTGACATATTGACCATATTATGTAGACAGGATCTGGAATCGAACAATATTGACATTATTATGCATAGTATTTTATATAAAATAACTGATTATCAAATGTATATTTGAATTTAAGGTTTCCATTCTGTTTTATCAGTTGATTTAGAGTATAGCTGATGGTCCCTAATTTCTCTGATCATATTAGTATTCATATACTTTTTTTTACCTGGGGCATTACTATTTTTATATAAACACAGAGTCTGTATCTTTTGTGTTAGTATTGAATTTGTGAAGCTTCATATAATGAGAAGTTGTATTGTCTAAAATTATTCCTTCTACAGGTATCTCGGAAAAAATATATTTTTTCAGAACAGGATCCAAGCAGTTCCGAGAGAATATAGAACTATACAGTTAACAGTTCAAAATCGGTCAACGATTCTTTTATTTTTCAATAACCAAATTATTTGGCAGCGCCAAATGATATTCAAAACGGAACATTTACAAAAAGTATAAATAAAATCTAACTATCTATTAAAAAAGTGAATAAATATTTTGTAAAATAATTGTAAATTAGATTTATAGTATTGATTATAAGAACGTTATATATTTACCAGTACAATACATTTCTTTTACAAGCGCTATAGGAATTTCACGTCTAATTTTACTCCAACAAAAAATTAAACTTATGAGAAAATTCATATTACTGATCGCTGTATCAAGTACATTTATCATGTGTAAAAAAGGAGAAGCTACTGCATCCGGACTGGAAGATACTTTAAAATCAGCCGACAGCATTGTTGCTACAGCACCTGAAAAGATCAGCCAGGCTAATGACCAAGCCAATGCCGCAATGGATTCCGCAAATGTCCGGATCAAAGAGTTTGAAGGCACAAGAAATGAAGTAAAAGACAGGATCGAAAGCACATCCAAAATGGTAGATTCCTTATCTGAAAAAATTTCATCAGTAAAACTGGAAACAAAAGCCGGGAAGAAAGATTCAGTAAAAAAAGATGAAAAAATTGTGGTGAATGTCCCAGCTCCGAAAGTGATCAGGGAAACTAGGATTGTGTATCAAAACAATCCTAAAAAAGAAAACAATAAACTGAATGTTCCTGCAAACAAATTAGTAAAGTCCGGAGTTTTGGAGCTCACCGTTGATGATGCTGAAACCGCAAAAGAAATAGTAAAAGAAGAGGTTGCCAAATATGACGGATTGATAAGAAGTGAAAATATTTCTTTAAATAACAATGATAAGAAAATAGCCTATTTAAAAGTGAAGATCCCGATTCAGAAATTTGATTATCTGATGGATGATCTCAGTCAGAACCTTGGACAAGTTGAAAATAAAAGCGTTGATATCTCCGGACAGGATTTTGTACAGAATACCATGTGCGAGGTTGATATCACGCTCTACGGAAAAGACGGGAGCTATGCACAAAGTGACAAGCCTGAAACGTTCGGTGAAAAATCCTTTGCTGCCGTTTCTTCAGGGTGGAACGTCATTACTTCTGTCTTTCTGTTTATCCTGCCGCTTTGGCCTCTGTTTTTAATTGCAGGAATCGGGTATTATTTTTACAAAAAAAGAAGTAGAATACAATAGATGACGACCAAAGTTAATTTTTTAACTTTATTTTTAATGGTTTTTAACCCATTATAGAAAAACTGTATTTTCCTTTGTGATGATCAGGGAGAAATGTATTGTTTAAGAAGGCTCTTGAGCCGGTAACATCATGATCTTTATACGAGGACAAAAGAAATCATTATCAATATTAAAAACAATATCCATAACAGGAATAGGAAATAATAAAAATACTTTGATCACAAACTTTACGAAAAAAAGTTAAAATATATATACCAATATCTGACTCAATAGTTTGTATATCCCTTGTTAGTAATATTGAATATCAAATAGATTATGTGTATTATCTTGGTTTTTCATCTTATTCTTTAGAAAAATAAAACTTATCACAGGCTCTGTATTGCTTTTTCTTTAAAAAATAATTTAATTTATAACTGAAGCAGTATCTTAGTTTGTGTATTTAATTATGATTTCTAAGTTTATGTCTGTGTTTTTTATATATTTGTTAATTGTGAATCTTTGTAGGTAAATTTCATTTATTTAGGTCTGATTATTCATCATGACAGACTTGATGAAAGGAAGTTGCAGCAAAAAATAAAAACATCAATATGAATATTAAAAAACTACTTTATCTGGGGATATTTATCTTATCCTTTTCTTTAGGCAAAGCGCAGGATTTTTTTACGGTGATCAGTGAAAGATCTATTAAGGCAGAGCCCGGAAACAGAACCGTTCGGCCCGAAAAGTTCCTTACCTATACTTTGGATGTGGCCGGAATGAAAAACTATTTTAGCTCAGTTCCTGAATTGAAGGATAATGATCCTAAAGATAAAGCGCCCATTATTGTGCTGCCTATGCCTGATGGAACGAAGGCTAAATTCAGAATCTGGAAATCTTCGGTAATGGCTCCGGAACTAGCTCAGCAATTTCCCCAGCTGGTTACCTTTACAGGACAGGGAATTGATGATCGGTATGCCACTCTAAAACTGGATTTTACGGAATTGGGTTTTCATGCCCAGATAAAATCGGTTGTAACGGGTGATTTATATATTGATCCGTATGTGAAAAATGCCATTGATAACTATATTATTTATAAGAAAACTGATTTAATTAATAAAAACCCTAGAGTCTGCGGAACGAAGGATGACGAGTCCGGATCGGAAAAAAAAAGCGTTCAAAAAACCGTCACTCCAAGCGTAGGTACCCAAATTAGGATTTTCCGCTTTGTTGTAGCCTGTACAGGCGAATATGCGCAGGCTGCTACGGGATTGGCTTCTCCTTCCGTTGCCCAAACCCTGTCAGCTATTGTTACCTCTGTAAACAGGGTCAATGGAGTATATGAACAAGAAGTAGCAGTAAGGCTTGTATTGGTTGCCAATGAAGCTTCCGTTATTTTTACAAATCCTGCTACAGATCCTTTTAACGGGAATGACGATGCAAACACCTTAATTGACGAAAGCCAGGACCAGATTGATGCAATCATCGGAACGGTTAATTATGATATAGGCCATACGTTCAGTACCGGCGGCGGCGGATTGGCTGGATTGGGCGTTATATGTAACAACTCGGGCAAAGCCAGCGGTATTACCGGCTCGCCAAACCCTGTCGGTGATCCTTATGATATTGATTATGTGGCACATGAAGTAGGGCATCAGTTTGGAGGTCCACATACTTTTAATGCGACGACAGTCAATTGCGGCGGCGGAAACCGTAGTGCCAATAATGCTGTAGAGCCCGGAAGCGGAATCACCATTATGGCTTACGCAGGAATCTGCGGCAATACAAATAATTTGGCTTCCAACAGTATTGCTATTTTCCATACCCGTTCATTTCAATCGATTACAGCAAAAGTTCAGTCGACAAGCTGCCAGGTGACAACGCCTGTTTCCAATACCGTTCCGGTTGTAAATGCGGGAAATAACTTTACGATCCCTAAAAGCACGCCGTTTAGATTAACAGGTACTGCAACAGATGCTGAAAACAGCGGATTGACTTACTGCTGGGAACAAAACGACACTGGTCCCGCAGGAAACTGGAATGCCCCGACCGGAAATGCTCCTCTGTTCAGATCATTTTTACCCGTAACCGTTCCTTACAGATATTTCCCGAAAATTACAGATGTGATCAATAACACAGTAACCAAAGGAGAAATTTTGCCATCATACGGAAGGACTATGGAATTCAGGTTGACAGTGAGGGATAATAATGCGGGTTGTGCAGGTGTTGCCAACGATGACGCATCGGTTACGGTTGACGGTAATTCAGGGCCGTTCACAGTAACGGCGCCTACTACAGCCGTAAACTGGACAGGAAATACCACTCAGACGATAACATGGAATGTTGCGAATACCACCACTGCTCCTGTTAACTGTGCCAACGTAAGTATTTTACTGTCTACGGATGGAGGTCTTACCTATCCGATTACTATCATTGCGTCCACTCCAAATGATGGTTCTGAATCGATTACCATTCCAAGTGTGGGGACAACGCAAGCCAGGATTATGGTGGCAGGGGTAGGAAATGTATTTTATAACATCAATCCTGTTAATTTTACCATTACCCAGGTATTGGCGGTTGATGAAGCAAATGGTAATAAAGATGTATTTGTTATATATCCTAATCCAAGCAAGGGACTTTTAAATATCAGATTCGGTAGACAAAATGATAGCTATGATGTTGCTGTCCATGATGTCAGCGGAAGATTGGTATTTAATAAAACGAATAATAAACTGGACCATGATAAAGTGGGTACGTTTAATTTAACGCACTTAATTAAAGGAGATTATCTGGTTACCGTTAAATCGAAGGATATAACTAAATCAATTAAATGGATTAAGGAATAAAAAACCGACAATCAGATAATTGCATAATAAAAGAGACCGTTTATATTGAACGGTCTCTTTTATTATTAAATCAAATCCTGATTTTGTTTAAATTCACTGATGAAATGCAGCTTCACATTCGGGAATTTTTCCTGGGTCATGTGAATCGTAAAAGACGAATCTGCCAGGAATACCAGTTGGTTGTATTTGTCTCTGGCCAGGAACCGCTGCTTCAATCTGGCAAACTCTTTAAATTCCTCTGATTTCTCGTCCGCTTCTATCCAGCAGGCTTTATGCATTGAAAGTGGCTCATATGTGCATTTTGCACCGTATTCATGCTCCAGGCGGTACTGGATTACCTCATACTGAAGCGCCCCCACCGTTCCGATAATTTTTCTGTTGTTCATTTCAAGCGTAAACAATTGCGCAACCCCTTCGTCCATCAGCTGGTCGATTCCTTTGGCCAGTTGTTTTGCTTTCAGCGGATCATTGTTGTTGATATACCTGAAATGTTCAGGAGAAAAGCTCGGCACTCCTTTAAAGCTCAGCTTTTCACCGCCCGTCAGCGTATCACCGATCCTGAAACTTCCCGTGTCATGAAGGCCTACGATATCCCCCGGGAAACTTTCGTCCACCACTTCCTTTTTATCCGCGAAGAATGCGTTCGGCGAAGAAAACTTCATTTTCTTGCCCTCTCTTACCAAAAGGTAATTTTCATTTCTCCTGAAGGTTCCGGAAACAATTTTCACGAAAGCCAGGCGGTCCCTGTGTTTAGGATCCATATTCGCATGGATTTTGAAAACAAAACCTGTAAAGGCATTCTCTTCAGGTTTTACCACGCGGGTAGCGCTTTCTTTCGGCTGAGGCATCGGAGCAATATCGATAAATGCATCCAGCAATTCACGCACCCCGAAATTATTCAGGGCAGAACCGAAGAAAACCGGCTGAAGATCACCTTTCATATAATCTTCACGGTTGAATTCAGGGTAAACCGACTGTACCAGGTCCAGTTCTTCCCTTAATGTACCGGCTGCTTTTTCACCGATCACTTCATCAATCGAAGGGTCGTTAATATCATCAAACTTAATCGCTTCTCCGACTTTCTGTTTTTTTTCTTCTAAAAATAACTGGATATTGTCTTCCCAGATATTATAAATCCCCTGGAAATCACTTCCCATCCCGATAGGCAGGGAAAGCGGACAAACGGTTAATCCTAATTTCTGTTCAACTTCATCCAGGAGATCGAAGGCATCCTTACCTTCACGGTCCAGCTTATTGATAAAAACCAGCATCGGGATATTTCTCATCCTGCATACCTGAACCAGTTTTTCCGTCTGTTCCTCAACCCCTTTTGCCACATCGATCACTACGATTACCGAATCAACAGCGGTTAACGTACGGTAAGTATCTTCTGCGAAATCTTTGTGTCCCGGAGTATCCAGGATGTTGATTTTGTGGCCTTTGTATTCAAAAGCCAGCACGGAAGTTGCTACGGAAATCCCTCTCTGTCTTTCAATTTCCATGAAATCGGAGGTGGCTCCTTTTTTTATTTTATTGGATTTTACCGCACCTGCTTCCTGAATTGCACCTCCGAAAAGCAGCAGCTTTTCTGTAAGGGTGGTTTTCCCGGCATCGGGGTGAGAGATAATCCCGAAAGTTTTTCTTTTCTCTATTTCTTTGATTAAGTCTGACATATCCTGTTTTGAACTTGCAAAAATCGTGATTTTTAATGGAAATTAAAAATCAAATTACCAGGAATGGAATTTCAGCTTCATCTTAAGTGTTTAAATACCATCTGTTCATGAGAAAGTTTAAACATTCGGCGATGACTTATTTACGGTCAGTCATTCAAAATACTTATCTTTGTTAGCATAATTTTAACTGGAAATAATGGAAAACAGCAGATATCCCAAGTTTACGTTTACATGGATCGGAGGTGTCGTTCTGTTGGCAGGACTGTTCGCCGGCACAATGGTTACATCATTTTTCAACGTTTTCTGGATGTTTACTTTCAAGGAGAACCTTCAATACAAGGATTGGTTCCTGATGGTTTCCAATGCAGCCGGATTTCTTACAGCGATCGCATTCTTTGATTTTTTTATTGTAAGAAGAACGACAGGGAAAAAGCTTAATTTCAATTTCTCCCCGACCAATTTTTATACCTATCTTTTGATTTTCCCCATGATGGCCGGTATGATGTTCATTGCTGAATTTATTGCGGCTCAGATTCCTACAACAGGGCCTTTTTTCGGGAAATATTATGAATTTTTCTCACAGCTGATGGAGCAGCTCACTGATAATACGGTAGTGATGATCATTACGGCAGTAATCTGTGCCCCGATCTTTGAGGAAATTATTTTCAGGGGAATTATTCAGAAAGGCCTTATCAATAAAGGCATGGAGCCGTGGAAAGCCATTGTTATAGCCTCTGTTATCTTCGGGCTGGTTCACGCAAATCCCTGGCAGTTTGTCGGGGCGGTTTTATTGGGCTGTGTTTTAGGGCTGGTGTATGAGAAAACCAAATCCCTGCTGTTGCCCATGCTGCTTCACGGTTTTAATAATTTATGTTCAACCTTATTGATTACCTATACCCAAAATGAAAGCTTTGCAGAAGCGTTTCAAGTTTCAGAATGGATAATACTGGTCGTGGGAATAGTGGTTTTTTCGCTGTTTTGCTATCTGTTTACGGTAAAAAATAAAGTGCATTATAAGGAGATGTAGAATCAGGGACTTTTGAGACCTGTTAAATAAAAATTTAAAAATGAAAACGGATATGGAATTATTGGTAGCCACACACAACATCCATAAAAAGGAAGAAATCCAGCAGATTCTGGGAGATCATTTTATAGTAAAGAGCCTTACCGATTATAATATTCATGAAGAAATTATAGAGGACGGAGATTCCTTTTATGCCAATGCTTTGATCAAAGCGAAATATTGTTTTGAAAAAACCGGTATTCCGAGTCTTGGGGACGACAGCGGTTTGGCAGTTAAATCTTTAGACGGGCGACCCGGTATTTTTTCTGCACGGTATGCCGGCGATCATGATTTTGCAAAGAACATTGAAAAAGTACTGAGCGAAATGAAGGATGTGGAAAACCGAAAGGCTTATTTTATTACCGTATTGTGCTACTATGATGAAAACGGGCCTCAATATTTTGAAGGAAGGGTTCACGGGAACATATTGACTGAAAATAAAGGGTTCAAAGGTTTCGGCTACGATCCTGTTTTTGTTCCTGAAGGATATGAAATGACTTTTGCAGAAATGAACCCTGAGGATAAAAATAAAATCAGCCACAGAAAACAGGCTCTGGATCTTTTCCTGGATTTTTTGAAAATAAAAGATTAGGAAACCGCAAAGTGGCAGAAAATTTGGATTAAGGTACTTTCAAACCGGATAAAAGTATAAGAAGGCCTTGCATTCAAGTTCAGATTTTCTGTCGTACATTTGTCTTTATAACAAACCTTGATTTGAGTACTTACTTAACGATATTAGGCTTTAATTCAGCGATTCCCACCATTAATTCTTCTCCTACCGCACAGTTTCTGGAAATGGAAGAAAGATCCTTTCTGATTGATTGCGGAGAGGGTACGCAGGTTCAGCTGAGAAAAGCAAAAGCAAAATTTTCCAGGATCAATCATATTTTTATTTCGCACCTTCACGGGGATCACTGTTTCGGTTTGCCGGGACTGATCGCTTCTTTCAGATTGCTCGGAAGGGATAATCCGCTTCATGTGTATGGCCCGAAAGGCATTAAAAAAATGCTAGAAACTATTTTTACCATTACGGAAACCCACCGCGGTTTTGAAGTGGTGTATCATGAGTTGGATAAAAAGGAGTCCGAAAAAATCTACGAAGACAACAGGGTAGAGGTTTATACCATTCCTCTAGACCACAGGATTTACTGCAACGGATATCTGTTTAAGGAAAAACCTAAAGACAGGCATTTGAATATGAATGAAATTGCCAAATACGATGAGATAGAAACCTGTGATTACCACAATATTAAAGCGGGAAAAGATTTTGTTTTGAGTGATGGCTATGTTCTTAAAAATGAAATTCTTACCACTGAGCCGGCCGCTCCCGTTTCTTATGCATTCTGCAGTGATACGAGATATCTGGAAAGTGTCATTCCCATTATTAAAAATGCAACCGTACTTTACCATGAGTCCACGTTTTTACATGACCTGAAGGAAATGGCGGATTACACCGGACACACCACAGCTTTAGAGGCAGCTGCCATTGCCCAAAAAGCTCAGGTCGGAAAACTTATTCTGGGGCATTTTTCCAACAGGTATGCAGATTTAACGGTATTTACGGATGAAGCCAGAACCGTTTTCCCTAATACTTTTTTACCGAAGGCGTTAGAAGGTGTGAAAATTTAAAAATGATGTTGAAGTTTGAAGAATTAAAAATATTCTTGGATGAAAAGGCCAATCAGTACAACCGTCCTGATTTCATTGAAAACGACCCGATCCAGATTCCGCACCGCTTTTCCCTGAAGCAGGATATTGAAATTGCAGGTTTTCTGGCAGCGACCATTTCGTGGGGCAACCGGAAAGCCATCATTAAATCGGCTGAAAAGATGCTTGAGGTTATGGGGAATTCTCCGTATGACTTTGTCATGAATTATTCTGAAAAAGATTTGCAGGAAATTCAGGGGAAGAGCATCCACAGGACTTTTAACGGTGAAGATTTTATTTATTTTATAAAGCAGTTCAATAAAATATATAAAGAAAATGAAAGCCTGGAAAATTTATTCACAGTAAATGATCCTGAAACCAATTTCCATCATGCCATCGAAAGGTTCAGGAGCCGGTTTTTAGGTACTGAAAAACATCGGAGCCATAAGCATGTAAGCTCACCGTATAAAAATTCTTCCACCAAAAGAATCATCATGTTTCTCCGATGGATGGTACGTAATGACAGGCGCGGGGTAGATTTCGGCCTCTGGGAAAATATAGACCCGAAGCATCTTTCCATTCCGCTGGATGTGCATACGGGAAATATTTCGAGGAAACTGGGCCTGATTTCCAGAACACAAAATGACTGGAAGACCGTAGAAGAACTGGATCTGGTGATCAGGAAACTGGATAAAGCAGATCCTGCAAAATATGATTTTGCCCTGTTCGGCTTAGGCGTAACAAAAGAAATAGTATAAAATAAAAACACCAATGAAAAAACAGGAAGATAAAATAGAGACTTTAGAAAAAATAGCCAATGGAATTACCTGGTGGATTGGCTCTATCCCGTCATTAATCGCCCATACCCTGTTTTTTATCATTTCGTTTTTACTGCCTCTGCTTCATCTTGTCGAATTTGATAAAATGCTGCTGATCCTTACCACAGTCGTTTCTCTTGAGGCTATTTACCTTGCTATTTTCATCCAGATGTCCGTAAATAAAAGCCACGAAAAAATTGAAGATATCCAGGAGGATATTGAAGACATTCAGGAAGATATCGAAGAGATCAGTGAAGACATTGAGGAAATCAGTGAAGATATTGAAGAAATCACCGAGGATATTGAAGATATCCAGGAGGATATCGAAGAAATCAATGAAGAGGAAGATGATGAAGACCACAGCGAGAGAGCAAAAAATGTGATGCTTAAAAGTAATGTGAGCTCCAATAAAAATGAAATAAAGGCTTTAAAAGATAAAATTGAAGAACTTCAGAATAAAATTGAGGAGCTTAAAAGCGAATGATGATGAAATGGTCTTGTTATCTTACCTGAATTAATAAATAATTCACAAATGGAGTTGTTTTTTTATTTAGTCTTTTTCCTTTAGCCAGATATATTATCTGTTATTCGTAAATATTCAGAATAAATGAAATTTTTCATATGAATATCCGTCATTTTTATTTAATTCTAATCTAGAATTTAGTATTTTTGGACAAACAATAAAAAAATGTTAAATTATAGACTGAAAAACTATTTCTTTTTTTTAGTATTACTATTGATTTCAGGGTCGGCATCCGCACAAAATGCTTCCAGAAAAAACGGTAAAGTAAAACTGACATCTGAAAGTATGAAAGCCGGGGCATTTATTGATGTAAATGCTGCATCTTATCCCGAATCCAGCCTTAATATCCAGCAGCTTTTACAGCAGGTCCTTATTAACGGACAGTCCAGTTGTGCGACACCCAGTGTAACGAATGTAACGGTAAGTCCTAATCAACCGGTAACTGATAATGACCGTTTTTGGGGATATTTCAATAAAGCAACCACAAATTTCCCTTTTGCCAACGGGATTGTTTTAACAACAGGTTATGCCAGGGAAGCCGGTAATGCAGCAATATCCGAAAATTTACACGGAACAATTTCAGATAACGGAGACGCCGATCTTGCGGCAGCGACCAGTACCAATATCAATAATCAGAATGATGCCGTAGCATTGGAGTTTGATTTTGTACCGAATTCCAATCAGGTAAAGTTTAATTATATATTCGCCTCGGAAGAATATACACTCGGATACCCGTGTAATTATTCAGATGCATTTGCTTTGTTAATCAAGCCGGTGGCCGGTGGCCCTTATGCGAATGTGGCCATACTTCCCGGAACTGCAGGCGCTGTAAGTGTTACGAATATACGTCCGGCTAATCAGTTTGATGGTAGCACGCTTTCTTGTGGGGCTTTAAATCCTACTTATTTTGCAGGATACAATACAACGAGTATCGAAACCAATTTTAACGGGAGGGTAGTGCCTTTAACGGCAATTGCTGATGTAACTCCCGGAGTTGCCTACCATTTTAAAATGGTATTGGCCGATTATAATGACCAGACCTTGGATTCTGCTGTATTCCTTGAAGGGGGATCTTTTGATATCGGAATTAAAATTGTAGATGCCAACGGCGTAGTTCTGCCGGATACGGTAAATATGTGCGACAATACGCCTCAGGTTTTAACAGCATTGCTTACGGTGGCTCCCGGAATGACTTTCCAATGGTTTAAAGACGGAGCGGCTATCAATGGTGCAACCAGTGTTTCCTATACAGCTACTTCGCCGGGTGCATATGAAGTGAAAGTTGCCGTTCCAGGAAATCAGTGTCCTGCATCAGCCGTGATCACGATTGTAGGAGGAACAACCCCTCCTGCTCAGAATGCTACGTTGAAGCTTTGTACAACCCCTTCTGTTTCGACATTTAATTTAAATGATGCCACTCCTTTAATTACTACTGCAACCACAGCGGTAGTGCATTATTATGTAAACCAGGCTGATGCTGTTGCGCAAAATAACAATTACCTTAGTACAACAGCATTAAGCAGCTATAACGGTACAGACGGGCAGATTCTTTATGTTGTGGTTTCCAACGGGGCTTTTTGCAGTAAAATGGTTACGTTAACTTTAAGAAAAGAAGCAACTCCCATAGCACAGCTTACTGCGACAAAAGTGAAAATCTGTGTAGGTGAATCCACTACTTTAACTGCTGCCAACGGAGTGACATACCAATGGACAGGAGTGCCGGGAACCGGTGCTGTACATACTGTTTCACCAACACAAACAACTACATATTCCGTATATGCCATCGGAGCACAGGGGTGTAAATCTTTACAGCCTGCCTCTCTTACAGTGGAAGTTGTACCGGCAATTACATCAAATCTTTCCGGGGGGATGATCTGCCAGGGTGATGTGATTACATTGAATGCCAGTGCTGGTCCGAACTATACTTACTTATGGAATACAGGAGATACGTCACAAACGATATCCGTAGGAACACCTGGGGCTTATTCGGTGACGATTAATAACGGAGTTTGTTCAAAAGTATTTACCACACAGGTTGTTCAGGCTGTTATACCTGAAATCATTAATGTGAACTATAATGAAAACGGAACTATGGTTATCACGGCAAGTAACCCAAGCAACGGACCGCTGGAATATTCAATAGACAACGGTTTAACGTGGCAGAATTCCAATACATTCTCAAATGTGCCGAGAAATATTGTTGTATCCATTAGAGTAAGGGTGAAAAATACCAGCTGTGTTGGGTTCCTGGAATATTTTACCTTTATTATGCAGAATGTTATCACACCGAACGGGGATAATATTAATGATATGATCGATTTCAGAGGAATTATTAAGAATAAAGACTTTAAAGCCTCTGTTTTTGACCGTTACGGAAAAGAAGTGTATAAAGCCAGCAGTCTGCAGCCGTATTGGGACGGGTATTTCCAGGGGAAACGACTGCCTACCGCATCTTACTGGTATCAGATAACTTTTGAAGATCCGGCCAGTAAAAAGCCTGCCTTGAAAACAGGTTGGATATTGCTTAAGAATATAGAGTAAGAAAATTTAAATATCATCAATAAAGGCCGGCAGTTTGTCGGCCTTTTTGTTTTTAATACAATTGAAACTGATATTTCTGTAACGGAATGGATTGTATAAGTGATAATGTAATCATTCAATCAAAAAAAATAGTATTTTTGTTTAAAATAATATAAAATGTTAAATACGAGGACAAAAAGTATATTTTTGGCTTTATTTTTAGTTTTTGCAGGATGCTTTGTATTTGCTCAGGACAGACAGAGCAAAGGCATTGTTAGAAAACCTGCAGCTGAAAGTATGAAAGCGGGTGCTTTTATCGATGTGAATGCGGCTGGATATCCGGAATCAAGTTTCAGCATCACGCAGTTGGTTAAAGATGTTCTGATCAGTGGCGGATCCACGTGTTCCGCAGCCAACGTAAGCAACGTCGTTGTTTCTCCCAATTTAACGGTTACCGATCAAAACCGAAGCTGGGGCTATTTTAATAAAGCGACGACCAATTTCCCTTTTGCCAAAGGTATTGTCCTGACAACCGGATATGCAAGAAAAACAGGGAACAATCTGCAGGGAACTTTAAGTGACCCTCTTCCTACTACCGGCGATGTTGATTTAGCGGTTGCGTTAAATGTTAACAATACAAACTTGAAAGATGCAACCTATATAGAATTTGATTTTGTACCGGCTTCTACAAAAGTTTCATTCCGGTATTTATTTGCCTCCAAAGAATATCAAAGCAATTTTACCTGTAATATTTCCGACGGTTTCGCCTTATTGCTGAAAAAAGTAGGGGATCCTTATACGAATCTCGCCCTTCTTCCAGGAGGAGCAGGACCTGTAAGTGTTACCAATATAATCCCTGCCAACTTACCTTGCGGACCACAAAACGTGCAGTATTTCGCAGGAATCAATAACCCTCAGATACAGACTAATTTTGATGGTCGTACGATTCCTCTGACGGCAACAGCAACCGTAATCCCGGGGGAGACCTACCATTTTAAAATGGTGTTGGCCGATTACCAGGATTCAAACTTTGATTCGGCTGTTTTCCTTGAGGCTGGGTCTTTTGATATCGGGGTTCAGCTTTTAAATCCTGCCGGGGTGGCACTTCCTTCATCGATCAATGTATGTGATAATGCACCTCAGACTTTTACGGCTTCAGTTCAGAGTGCCGGAGCTACCTATCAGTGGTTGTTAGGAAGTACCCCTATTCCGGGAGCTACGAATGCTTCCTATACAGCGACTCAGCCGGGTGTTTATACCGTTCAGGTATTTTTACCGGGAAATACATGTCCCGGAACAGCTTCCATAACAGTGGTCGGGGGAACTTCGCCCACGGTTCAGGATACCACCCTTACCACCTGCTATACCCAGGGAAATGCTACGTTTAATTTAACATCAGCGCAACCGGCAATCAGTTCAACTTCGGGAGCAACCTTTGCCTATTATATCAATCAGGCAGATGCTTTGGCAGGAAATGCCAATACCATTGCCACTCCGACTGCTTTTCCAAGCCCGGGACAGACCGTATATGTTTTAGTGAAAAGCGGATTCTGTTCTAAGGTTGCTGAATTGCAGTTGATAAAAGCACCTCAGATTACGGCTGCTATTGCGCCTCCGGGTGTTTTAACCTGTACAAATTCACAAATAACACTGAATGCTTCTGCTTCTGTTTTTCCTGCCGGAGCAACATTCAGCTGGACAACTACAGGGGGAAATATTGTTTCAGGAGCCAATACATTAAACCCTGTCATCAATGCAGGGGGAGTGTACACTTTAACCATCTCAAGCATTTATCAGCCCGGAAATTTGACATGTACGGGAACAGCCAGTGTTACGGTTACAGGAGACAGTGCTCCTCCAACTACAGGTTTAACAGCTTCAAAAATATCAATCTGTTCAGGAGAATCCGTAACTTTAACAGCTTCCGGTGGCACGACCTACAACTGGGCCGGTTTACCGGGAACCGGAAATACCCAGACTGTTTCACCAACAGCTACAACTACCTACACGGTAACAGCTGTAGGAGCAAATGGTTGTGTTTCTCAAACTGCAGCAACCATTATAATTCAGGTATCCCAACCGATCACGGTACAGAATGCTACTTTGTTTAAATGTTACCAGACAGGCGGCATTAACTATAATTTAACGGAAGCCGAGCCGCAGATTACTTCTGCAGCAGGGGTTACTTTTGCCTATTATTTAAATGTGGCTGATGCCAATGCCGGAAATTCCAATACTATCGCTGCTCCTGCATCATTTAACAGTGCAGGCGGGCAGACCATTTATGTGCTGGTTTCAAACGGGGGATGTAAATATGTTGTGACCTTACAGTTACTGTCAACACCGGCTACGACATTGACGATTGCTCCTCCGCAACAGATTACCTGTAATACACCGAATATTACCTTAAATGCTTCTGCATCTGTAATCCCTGCAGGTTCTTCCATTGCATGGACGACCACCGGCGGAACGATTGTATCGGGAGCCAATACCCTAACTCCTGTCGTTAATGCGGGAGGCGTTTATACCCTGACGGTAACCAATGTTAATCAACCCGGGAACTTAAACTGTTCATATACCGCAAACGTTACGGTAACTCAGAATACAACACTTCCGGTAGCCACCGTAACCGCCCCTGTTTTACAGATCTGTTCGGGAGAATCGGTTACCTTAACGGCTTCCGGCGGAGTAAGCTACAATTGGGGTGGCGGCCTCCCGGGAAATGGAAATACCCAGGTGGTTTCTCCATCACAGACCACAACCTATTCAGTATATGCAGTAGGGGCTAATGGCTGTGTTTCGGCAAATCCTGCTACTATTACCATTGTTGTGGGACCTCCCGTAGCCGTGTTGGCAGCATCAAAATCCAAAATCTGTGCAGGAGAGTCTGTGACATTGACTGCATCAGGCGGTGTTACATATGAATGGGTAGGTTTACCCGGAAATGGAAATACTCAAGTTGTAAGCCCTACAACCACCACAATATATTCAGTATTTGCCTTAGGCGGAAACGGATGTAAAGTGTTAAATCCTACTTCAATTACTATTGAGGTCGTACCAGCCATTGTTTCAACATTACAGGATGTCTATGTATGCGCAGGAGACTTCGGCGTTTTAGATGCAGGAGCTGCACCATCCGGCCCAACTTATACTTATGTTTGGAGTACAGGGGCCACAACCCAGACCATCTCTGTCAATACACCGGGAACCTATTCAGTAACCATCAGCAACGGAACCTGTTCTAAGGTATTTTCTGCGCAGCTGATCAATCCTGCATTGCCGCAGTTCACAAATGTAGTCTATGACAATCATGTACTGACATTATCCACAACAAATCCGGGCGGAGGCATATTGGAATATTCCATAGACGGAGGTGTTACATGGCAATCTTCCAACATATTCTATAATATTCTGGATAATACCAATTATAATCTCCTGGTAAGGGCAAAAGGGGCAAAATGCAGCACTTCCTTAACTTACTTTACCTTTATCGTCATCAATGCGATTACGCCTAACTCGGATGGTAAAAATGATATGGTAGACTTTACGGGAATCAGCAAGTATAATAATTTTGCAGCTTCTATTTTTGACCGGTATGGTCAGGAAGTATTCAAGGCCGGGAAAAATGAGACATCCTGGAACGGCCTGCTGAGGGGAAGCATTGTACTTCCGACAGCTACCTACTGGTACAGGGTGCAGTGGGAAAACCCGGCAAGTAAAAAACTCGAACTCAGAAGCGGCTGGATTTTATTAAAAAACAGAAATTAACTTTACCTTATTAAAACCTCTCAATCTGGGAGGTTTTTTACTTTTTCTGCATAAAAAGGGTAAATATTTATAGGGGATTTGTAAAAAAAAATTAAATTTGTTGAAACAAAAATATTATGAAGAGATATCTACTGTTATTTTCCTTATTAATGGCCTCCTCGCCGAGTCTCTTTTACGCACAAAAAATTACACCACGAAAACTTCAAAAAGAAAAAGCATCTGCTGCTACCATGAAAGCGGGAGCGTTTATTGACGTTAATGCACCGGGATATGCACCATCGGCTTTTGATCCTTTACAGTTGGTTAAAGATGTATTAATATCATCAGGCACCAATTCATGTGTGACACCCAACGTATCGAATGTTCAGGTAAGCCCGAATCTTCCTGCAACCAGTGCCAACAGATCTTGGGGGTATTTTCACAAAGGAACTACCAATTTTCCCTTCACCGATGGAATTGTTTTAGCAACAGGCTATGTGAACAAGGCCGGTAACAATTTTATCAGCTCAACGCTTGGAGATGCTTTACAGTCGGGAAGTGATCCTGATCTTGTAGCGGCAACCAGCCCGGCAACCAATATCAATGATGCAGTTATTTTAGAATTTGACTTCGTACCGACTTCAAGCCAGGTAAAATTCAATTATTTATTTGCTTCAGAAGAATATACAGGATTCTTTCCCTGCAGTTTCTCTGATGCTTTTGCCTTATTGCTGAAACCTACTTCAGGCGGACCTTATGTAAATATGGCAATTGTGCCGACACCGGGAACAGGCCCTGTGAGTGTGACAAATATTCACCCTCAAAATAGTGACAGTGGATTTGATATGGGATGCGGTGCTCCCAATGTAGCATTTTTCAGCGGGTATAATTCTGCAAATATTGAAACCAATTTTAACGGGAGAACAATTCCTTTTACTGCCACGGCAACGGTGACTCCCGGGCAGTCTTATCATTTCAAAATGGTATTGGGCGATGCATCGGATACAAGCTTCGATTCTGCCGTTTTCCTAGAAGGAGGGTCTTTCAACATCGGTGTTGAATTATTAGATCCTTCGGGCGGTACTTTACCGGAAGAAATTAATGTCTGTGATAACGTACCCCAAGTGATTACAGCCTCAGTAAGCGACCCGAATATGAATTACCAGTGGTACTTCAACGGAGTGGCCGTTCTGGGAGCTACAACGCCTACTATAACCGCTACACAGCCGGGGAACTATGAGATTCAGGTGATGTTTCCGGGGAATCCCTGCCCCGGAAAAGCAAATATTAAAATCAACGGGGGGACAACACCTTCAGCAGTGGATGCATCATTGCTTCTGTGCACTACGCCTGATATCACCTGGTTTGACTTAAGTGATGCAATACCGTCGATCAGTACGACTCCGGGTGCCATCTTCCATTTTTATGTAGATCAGGCTGATGCCATCGCTCAGAATGATGATTACATTCAGGATATTTTGCATTTCAACGGAAATGACGGTCAGACGCTATATGTCGTTGTTTCGAACGGAGGTTTCTGCAGCAAGATGATAGAACTGGATTTATCAAAAGAAGCGACCCCTGTAGCAAGCGTAGTAGCTTCAAAAATAAAGGTATGCCCGGGAGAGACGGTAAACTTTACCGCTACAGGAGGCACAACGTATGAATGGGCTAATTTTTCGGGTACAGGAAACACCCAGTCAGCCACAGTAACTCAGACCACCACTTTTTCAGTATATGCTTTGGGACCGAAAGGATGCAAATCATTACAGCCTGCTAAAATAACTGTGGAGGTTGTTCCGGAACTTACTTCTCCCTTAATGGATGTAGAAATGTGCGAAGGAGACCGGGTAACCCTTGATGCAGGAGCCGGACCTAATTATACTTATTTATGGAGCACGGGTGCTATTACTCAGACCATCAATGTAGACCAATGGGGCATTTATACCGTAACGATTAAAAACGGATATTGTGAAAGAACGTTCACCGCTAAGGTGATGGGTGCAGCATCTCCGTTTGTAACGCATGTAGATTACAGTAATAACACATTAACAATAACGGCAGAAGTTCCTATGATCAACAATATTCCGCAGACGGCAGAATATTCTGTTGACGGAGGGATCTCATGGCAACCGTCGAATGTGTTTACCGGTCTTCAGAACAATGCCACATACCAGATCCAGGTAAGAACGGTAGGGACCCACTGTGTCGGAGCACTGGAATTCTTTACCCTGCATTTGGCCAATGTCATCACTCCGAATCAGGATGGAATCAATGATACATTGGACCTTACGGCTCTGGCAGCATTCAGCAACTTTACGGGATCCGTTTATGACCGGTATGGTTCGGAAATCTTCAGATTCTCAAAAGAGAACCCTATCTGGGACGGAACATTGGTAGGCAGAAGATTGTCAACAGCAACTTACTGGTATAAATTCAATTTCCAGTATCCTAAATCAAAAGCCAATATGAGCCAGTCCGGCTGGATCATGCTTAAGAACAGAGAATAATACTAATTGATAATGCAATTTTAAAAGCCCTTCAGTTTTCTGAAGGGCTTTTGTTTTGATCATATTTGTTTTTAGAACTTATGTAAGATTATAGTCAAGACATTGAAAACAGATTACAAAAATCTCAGTTTTTTACTTTCTGACCGCTGAATTTCTTAATGACTAATGGAAAAATCTTTTAAAAGCGATATTACTGATTCTCTTTCCAAAGCTGTGTAAAAGAAATGAAGTCAGAAACACTCAGCTCTTCCGCTCTTTTATCCATAAACTCATGATCTTTCAAGGCTTCGGGGATCTGTAAAATCTTTAAGGCATTGGAAAGTTTTTTTCTTCTCTGATTAAACCCGGCCTTTACAATCTGTTTGAATAACACTTCATTTCCTGCCAGTCCTTCTTTTGGATTTCTTGTCAGTCTGATCACCCCTGACTTTACTTTCGGCGGCGGATTGAATACGTTCTCATGAACGGTAAACAGGTAGGTAGTATCATAATATGCCTGGATCAAAACGGTCAGGATGCCATAGTTTTTCGTCCTCGGAACGGCGGCAGTTCTTTCGGCAACTTCCTTCTGGAACATGCCTACCATTTCAGGGATAAGCTCATAATAATCCACGATCTTAAACAGGATCTGTGAAGAAATATTATAGGGGAAATTCCCGATAATGGCGATCTGCTCTCCATGGGTAAACTGAAAATCCTGTTTTAAAAAATCGCCTACGAAACTTTCTTCCGTTATTTCAGGGTAATTTTTTTTCAGGTATTCAATAGACTCATTATCGATTTCTGCAAGATGGATATGCTGGTCTTTATCCAGCAGGTATTTGGTCAGGACACCCATTCCGGGGCCTACTTCCATGGTATTACGGTAGCCTTCCAGACTTAGGCCTTCTACAATATTCTTTGCGATGTTTTCATCCGTCAGAAAGTGCTGACCAAGATGCTTTTTTGCTTTTACACTCAATATCTTTATGATTTTATTAACAGTGATTTTCTCTTTTTCGTTCCCAAATTTCGGAAGTTTTTTTCTATTTTAGCCAAAAATTTTAATATTAATGGCTAAATCTGTAGATGAGTTCAATAAGAAAAGGCTGAGGTCTAGCAATATTACAGTAGTAATAAGTATTGCCTTAGTGTTATTTTTGCTAGGATTAATGGGACTTATCCTGATTAATGCCCAGAAATATTCCGATTATATCAAGGAACAGCTTGTGGTAAATGCGTATTTTGACGAAAACTATGATGCAAAAGATTCCGTAAAGATCGCTAAAATGGAAGCTGAGGTATACAAAGAAATCCAGACATTGGCTCCTGTAAAGAAAGCCACGTATATTACAAGGGAAATGGCATCACAGGAAGCGAAAAAAAGCATGGGGATCGATACGGATGCGCTTTTCGAAGAAAATATCTTCCCTTCATCCATAGAGATTGCCCTTAAACCCGAATATGTAGATCCTGCGAAAATTGATGGAGCTCTGAAGGTAATCAAGGCCGTTCCGGGCGTTATTGATGTAAA
The DNA here is from genome assembly GCF_000430845.1 of Chryseobacterium gregarium DSM 19109. GTDB lineage: Bacteria > Bacteroidota > Bacteroidia > Flavobacteriales > Weeksellaceae > Chryseobacterium > Chryseobacterium gregarium. The sequence continues at coordinate 36,317 of NZ_AUMU01000006.1, forward strand.
AAATGACAGTACCTTAATGGTAGATGTTTACAATAACCTGAGCAGAATCCTTAAATGGATCTTAGGGTTTTCTGTATTATTTTTAATCCTGGCGGTGGTACTGATCAATAATTCCATCCGCCTGAAGATATTCTCCAAAAGATTTATCATTAAAACCATGCAGTTGGTAGGGGCAAAAAGAAGATTCATTCTTAAACCCTTCATCATAGAGGCCGTTATTCTGGGCGCTATCGGTTCCGGAATAGGGCTTTTGGCTTTATTCGGCGTGTGGTACTATTTTACGAGCCAGATAGGATCTGCTTTCGTACAGGATACCAATCAATATTTCTGGCTGGTCTTGCTGATCATCGGGATAGGTATTTTTATTACCGTTCTCAGTACAATTGTGGCAACCTGGAGGTTCTTGAGATCAAATGTTGACGACTTATACTATTCTTAACAATGAGCAAAAAAACAAATAAATTTTCCGCTGACAGCTTCGGAAAACATACGACTGAAGTTCCGAAGGAAAACACGTTTTATTTCGGAAAACAAAACTTTAAGTGGATGCTGATCGGTTTTGCATGCATCGTAGTGGGTTTCCTTCTTATGATGGGCCCTGATGCCAATACGGTAGACGGAAAATTTGATCCGAATTCTTGGAATGACGGTATTTTTTCCATCCGCAGAATCAGAATTGCGCCGATGTTCGTGGTGCTGGGTTTTGCAATTGAAGTGTACGCGATTTTAAAAAGAAAATAATCAATACAATTTTTTAGAGATTAAGAAATTCGGAAGTTTAGAATATACAGTCTAAGTTTCCCGATTTCTTAATCTTTATTTTTATACATCATTATGGATTTATTCAAAGCAATACTTATTGCCATTATCGAAGGCCTTACAGAATATCTTCCCATTTCTTCCACAGCGCATATGGGTTTTACAGCCAGCCTGCTGGGATTGCCGGAAGATGAATTTTTGAAGATGTTTCAGGTTTCCATTCAGTTTGGGGCCATACTTTCGGTAGTGGTAGCCTACTGGAAAAAGTTCTTTGATTTAAAAAACATACAGTTTTATTTCAAGCTGGCTTTCGCGGTTATTCCGGCTTTGGTACTGGGATACCTATTCGACGATACCATTGAAGCGGTTCTGGGGAATCAAATTGCTATTTCTTCCGTTTTGGTTCTTGGTGGAGTCGTCCTGTTATTTGCAGACCAATGGTTCAAAAATCCGAAGATTGATGATGAAAAGGGCGTTACGATAAAAAAAGCGGTTACCATCGGTTTCTGGCAGTGTTTGGCTATGATGCCCGGAACCAGCAGGAGTGCTGCATCCATTATCGGCGGAATGTCTCAGGGCCTTACGAGAAAAGCCGCTGCAGAGTTTTCGTTTTTTCTGGCTGTTCCTACGATGCTGGCCGTTACGGTGTATTCGGTTTTCGTGAAAACCTGGGGAAAGGGGACCGGAAATCCACAGAAAGGATATGAAATGATCATGGCATCGCAGGACCACATTACTATTTTTATTGTAGGCAATGTGGTAGCATTTATCGTAGCGTTGATTGCCATCAAAGCATTTATCGGAATTCTTAATAAATATGGTTTCAGACCCTGGGGATGGTACCGTATTTTCGTAGGGGTGGCTTTACTGATCTACTTCTATTTTTTCAAATAAATTTATTAAATTATAAGTATTCAATTACTTATCAACCCATCACTCATCAATTCATGACAGCTGAAGAACTGCAATCGGGACACCTATTTTTACTGGACAAACCTTTGGATTGGACCTCTTTTCAGGCGGTCAATAAAATGAAATATAAGCTCAGGAGAGAATTTGACCTTCCTAAAAAATTCAAAATCGGACATGCCGGAACACTGGATCCCAGGGCAACCGGACTTTTAATCGTTTGCTGCGGAAAGTTTACTAAAAAAATCCCTGAAATTCAGGATGCTCCCAAAGAATACTGGACCGAGATCAAAATCGGGGCACAGACCGAATCTTATGATACGGAAAAACAGGAAATCCTTCATCAGGATATTTCTCATATCACAGAAGATCAGATTAAAACAGCGCTTGAAAAATTTATCGGGGAAATTGACCAAACACCGCCTGTTTTTTCTGCCATTAAAATTGACGGTAAAAGGGCCTATGATCTGGCAAGGGCCGGAACCGAAGTGGAAATGAAATCCCGCAAAACAACAATTCTTTATATTAATGATATTACCGTTGCGCCGCCGTTCATAAGTTTTACGGTAGGCTGCTCCAAAGGAACCTATATCCGAAGTCTGGCCCATGACATCGGGCAGGAGCTGGGCGTGGGTGCTTACCTGATCCAGTTAAGAAGGACAAAAATCGGAGAGTACACCATTGAAGATGCTACCGCGGATTTCCTGGAAAATGACTTCAGATTTGAAAACGATAAAAATTGAAAATGAAAAAAATATTTTTACTGATGTTTTTCTGCAGCTCCCTGGTCTTTTTCTCACAGCAGGCAACAAAGCCGATGATGGGATTTTATTTTAATCCGTCAGCACATGTCGGATTCAATTTAGCCAGAGAAAAAGAAGTTCCGAATACAACCCAATACATTCAGCCTCAGCCCCCGAAAAAGCTTACCTATGGAGTGACTGCTATCGGAGGGTATCATTTTCTTCCGAATTTTGCTTTGGGAGGCGGCTTCAGATACAGTTTTATAGAGAATAATTATCATTTGGTCTATGCTGTCATACAACCTAAGATTATTTTTAATCCGGGAGACCGTCCGTTTTTCATTGAGCTGAATTATGGCAAACAGCTTAATAATGCGGTTGTTTCCGATTCTGAATTCTGGGGAGCCAGGCTGGGAATCCAGGTGTCTTATTCCAAAAGGCTGAGTCAGGAAGGCGGCGTGGTTCTGGAAGGCTATAAATTAGGTGGGGTCAATCCTTTTTTTATCGGACTGAGCTACGGAATTACTATTTTCAGCAATAAAAATTATACCGGTTACGGAGAAGATTAATGGAAAAAACACGGATTAACAAATATTTATCGGAAGCAGGGTACTGCTCCAGAAGGGCAGCAGACAAACTGCTGGAGGAGGGGAGAATCACCATCAACGGAACAGTTCCGGAAATGGGAACGAAAGTTTCAGATGAAGATGTCATAGAAGTGGACGGGAAACCCATCCGCGACCCGGAAGAAAAGCATGTATACATTGCTTTCAATAAGCCTGTAGGTGTTGTATGTACGACCGACATCAAGCGTGAACAAAATAATATCATTGAGTATATTAACCATCCAAAAAGAATCTTTCCGGTCGGAAGACTGGATAAGCCGAGTGAAGGGCTGATTCTTCTAACCAGCGACGGTGATATCGTAAACAAGATTCTACGCTCAAGAAACAACCACGGTAAAGAGTATATTGTAAGAGTGGACAAACCGATCACTCCGAAATTTCTGGATAAGATGAGGAATGGCATCCCGATTTTAGATACGGTCACCAAAAAATGTGAAGTGGAAAAAATTGATGAAATGAATTTCCGGATTGTACTGACCCAGGGACTGAACCGCCAGATCCGCAGGATGTGCGAATACCTAGGCTATGAAGTGAAAAAACTGAAACGCATCCGGGTTCTGAATATCAAACTAGACCTTCCTGTTGGAAAATGGCGGGACCTTACCGAAGAAGAGCTTGCCGCTTTGAATAAAATGCTGGAAGGCTCAAGCAAAACCTTTAACTGAGAGGAACAACCTTGTCAGGGTTCTAAACCCTGACAAGGTTTCATTTTAAATACAGTTTCATTCTCGCTTCATATTCCGGCTTTACTTTCAGCAACTTCCAGATTTTCCTTTCATCTTTTTCGCTTAGGCGGTAAAAAATAATTTTATCGGCGGAATATTTAAAATAAGGATGATTTTTCAGCCATTCTTCCGGGGCCTCTGTTAACGTATATTTCGGGACATCAGCCGTATTCAATGGTGCTGTGGATAGCAGTTTTTTGACCAGTTCAATATCAATATTGTAAGTGGTCAGGATCTGTTCTTTATTAACAAACCCACCCAGCTTTTTCCTGAACCCGATTATAGAACCCGCGCTCCTTTCATCCAGACCGAATTCCAGAAGCTGCTTAAACGTAATGGTATTAAGATCTGTTTTTGAAAAATCCGTTTTTTCCTGTTGGATTTCAGCTTTCTGAACATTGTTACTCCTGCTGGCAGTGGATGGATTCAGTTGTATATACGGTTTCAGTTCCTCAAACTTTTCAGTAGAAATCACAAAGCATTTCTGAATATCTTCCAGGTTTTTAAAGCTGCCTTTCAGGTTCCGGTCCCTGTAATTGACAATAGTCTGCGCCTGTTTATCGGAAAATCCAAAAGATTTCCATCCGTCAAGGTCTGTTGTATTGGGATCAAATGCATGATACTGAACCTTTGTTTTTTTCGATTCGAAAGATTTTGAATACTTTCTGAAGGTGTTAGGCGTTTTTTCCGGGAGTATCAGATAAGGGGCAAGCATTTTATAATTTTCTTCATTAATGATAAAACATTCCTTAAACTTTTCTTTGCTTACAAAACTTCCTCCCAGGAAACTTTTATATTTTAAAATTGCTGAGGCCTGTCGTTCACTGAAGCCCATTTTCATCCAGTCATTTTCAGTATAATCATCAGGATTGAATGTTCCGGGAATGGTGATCGATGTTTTCCGGAAGGCTTTAAAATTCTTCGATTTAGCTTCCTTATTGGTTTCCGGAAGCATAATAAACGTCTTAAGTTCACCGAATTTTTCTTCCGAAACCGCAAAACATTTTTTGAACTGCTCTTTGGAAATAAACTTTCCGCCGACAATCTTTTTATAATTAAGGATGGTTGCCGTCTGCTTTTCGGTAAATCCTAAGTTCTGCCATTGTTTTTCATCCAGTTCATTCGGGTCGAATTCTGTAAGAGATAACAGAACAGGGCTGGACGTTATAAATTTCACTTCGGAAAAATCTTCTTTTTCCGTACCGGTATAATTTTGAAAGGCAAAGAGAATGACCAGAATCATTCCCATAAAGGCCAGCTTTTGGTAATAGATCTTTTTCATTGCCTAAACTTAATCATTTTATAAAATATTAAGCAATAAGTCAACAGTAATTGAATTATTTCAATCTATACATTCAGTTTAAATACTTTAAAAAATAAACTGTTAAAAGATAATGGATTAAAATTTTTAACTATTCACGATCTTTCTCTACCAAGGAATCCTTCAGTTTGAGCAGTTCGGCCTTAACAAATTCCAGCCTGTCAATCAGTGTAATGGTTTCCGAGATCCTGCTGTTAGTGGTAAGCGCAACTTTGGCTCCGTCCAGGGTGTAGCCTTTTTCTTTTACCAGATGGTAGATCATCTGAAGGTTTTTAATGTCTTCCGGAGTGAAATACCGATTGCCTTTTTTGTTTTTTTTGGGTTTAATGATCGGGAATTCCTGCTCCCAATACCGTATCAGTGAAGCATTCACATCAAATGCCTTTGCCACTTCTCCTATGGAATAATACAGTTTATCGGGTAAATTGATCTTCATTGTTGGAATCTAATCCCCAAAGATAAATATTTTTTAAATTTAAGGATCAATAAGGCATGGAAAAAGTGGGTTTCAGCTGATCATAAAAGGCAAACCGACGGGTCTATAGAAATATTAAACCGAAACAATCTTGCTTACTTAAAATTACAGCTTATGGAATTTTTAATTTGTTTCCGATTTCAAAATAAGAAATAATCGTAAATTTACATCTCAAATAGAATGGAGTATGAAGAATATCCTGCGTACGGGTTATATTGGTTTGGTTTTCGTATTGCTTAACTGCAAATCAGTAAATACAAGCAATATGTTTTATGAAGATCGTCAGCCGGAGAAAATTTCGGACAAATTCAGCTTTACAGAAGGTCCGACTTCGGATAAAGAAGGAAATGTATATTTTACCGACCAGCCCAATGACAAGATTTATTACTGGAACTGGAAAACCAATACGGTGAACGAGTTCATGAGCCAGACAGGCCGTGCCAATGGGATGCATTTCGACAAAGACGGTTATCTTATTACCTGCTCTGACCATAAAGGAGAAATCTGGAAAATTTCAAAAGATAAAAAAACAGAAGTTCTGCTGAACCACTTTGAAGGTAAAAGGCTGAATGGCCCTAATGACATCTGGAACGATGCCCATGGCGGGATGTATTTTACAGATCCGCTGTACGAAAGAGACTACTGGATAGATTTTAAACAGGAAACGCTGCATAAAAGCCTTTATTACAGAAGCAAAGAAGGCGAAGTGAAGAAAATTGAAACCTTTAAACAGCCTAACGGAATCGTAGGAAGCGAAAAATTCAAAAAGCTGTATGTTTCTGATATCGATGCCGGAAAGACCTATGAATATGATATTTTAGAAGAAGGTAAATTATCGGAAAAGAAACTGTTCTGTGAAATGGGTTCAGATGGGATGACGCTGGACAAACACGGAAATCTTTATTTAACAGGGGACGGCGTTCACGTTTTTAACCGGGAAGGAAAAAAGATCTATCATATTCCGATCAAAGAAGACTGGACCTCCAATGTGACGTTCGGAGGGGAACATAATGAAGTTCTCTTTATTACGGCATCAAAATCAGTATATACCTTACCCACAAAAGTAAAAGGTACCAAATAATAAATAATATATTATCAATAAAAGATAATAAAAAAAGCGGGCTTTAGCCCGCTTTTTTTATTAAAATAAACATTGCCTTCAGACAACATTTAAATAATCCTGACAGTTATAAAAATCCGTCATCTGATTAATACGCAACTTCCATTTTTATTTTTTTGCCTTTCAGTTTCTCATGGCTCAGCTTTCTTAATAGGGCATTCACTTTGTCTCTGGAAACCGCAACATAGGAAGTGGTGTCTTTCACTTCAATCAGGCCTATATCTTCTTTCTGAAGCTCCCCTTTTTTAATTAAATATCCTACAATATCCACTTTATTTACTTTATCTTTCTTTCCGGCACTGATGTACACCGTCTGAAACGGCGTTTTCTCCGGAATTTTAGTAAAGCCTTCAACACTTTCCTCCGGCGTATCGTTTTTGATAAAGGGGAAATTCTCTTCCGCAGTCATAATTAAATAAGCGAACCCTTTTGCATTCATTCTGGCTGTACGGCCGTTCCTGTGGATAAAAGCATCTTCTTTTGACGGCAATTGATAATGAACAATTGATTCTACTTCCGGAACGTCCAGGCCTCTTGAAGCCAGATCGGTAGTAATGAGGATTCTCGCTGAATCATTTCTGAACTTCAATAGGGCACGTTCTCTTTCATCCTGTTCCATTCCGCCGTGGAAGGTTTCCCTGTCGATTCCTTTTTCAGCTAAAAGATCAGAAATACGGTCAACAGCTTCGCGGTGATTACAGAAAATCAACGTTCTTTTATTCCCTATTTTACAGATCAGATTAAATAGAGTATCCAATTTCTCCTCAGAAATCGTCATTACTTTTCTTAGCTGAATATCCGGTTTTACTTCACTTAATTTTAAAAAATCAATGATTTTTTCATTTTTAAGGCCTGTAAATTTTGGAATTTCATCCATCGCCGTGGCAGACGTTAAAATTCTTTGTGAAAGGCCTTTCAGGGAGTTGGAAATAAATTCCATATCTTCGTGGAAACCCAGTTCCAGTGCTTTGTCAAACTCATCCAGTACCAGAGTTTGGATGGTTTTAGGATCAAAATTGTTATTTCTTAAATGATAGACGATTCTTCCCGGAGTTCCGATCAAAACCGCCGGCGCTTCAATTAGGTTATTGACTTCAATCTTTTTATCATGGCCTCCATAAGCTACAGAAACTTTAAAATCCATTCCCATCGATTTGAAAACCTGCTCAATCTGCAGAGCCAGCTCTCTTGCAGGAACCAGAATCAATGCCTGGATTCCTGAAGCCTCTTTTTTAAGGGTTCGGAGAACAGGAAATAAAAAGGCAAGCGTTTTCCCCGATCCGGTAGGAGAGAGCAGAACGACATCCTGATTATTCTCAGTGGTTTTATAGGTAGATTTCTGCATCTGGTTCATATCCTGAATCTGCAGTTTCTGATAAATTGATTCTAATTCCATTTTGCAAAGGTAATTGATTTTGTTTTTTATAGAAATTACATTCACTATTTATTTGAATTACGGGAACCCGTCATAATCGGCTACCTACTAATAGTACATTTGGGATTATTAATTTCTAATAACCGGAAAAAATGAAACTCTATCAAACCCTCGAATCCAACTCAGAAAAGATCCCAATTATGTTACAGATAACAGCAAAATCAAAAAATAGGTACTGTTCAATAAAGCTCAGAATTTTGATGAGGAATTGATCAGCTTATTATTGGATGATCCTGATCTGAAAGAAAAGTTTTTCATTAGGCTGAAAGATACTCTGGTTTTCAAACAAAACCTTTTCATCCAGTTTCTTGAGCAGAAAAATTATCTTAACGACAGTTACACTCAATTTAAAAATAAAGTTGGTCTGGCCATTGACGGCAAATATTTAAAACAGCGAAATGAAGTGGCATTGGTCTGGCCGTTTAAAGACTGTGTTTTAGAAGGCGGACAAAGCCGGGAAGAGGATAAAAGAGAAGAGATTTTCTTTAACGAAACCCTGGCACAGGATGAAATCACTGAATTGCTGGATCCGAAAGTTCTTACTAACGCCAAAAGATTTGATAAAAACGGCGAAAATCAGAGCTGTCATTCTGAAGAAAATGAAGAATCTATTTTCAAACGGAACAAAAACGGAACCATCACCGATAATCTAATCATTAAAGGAAACAATCTCCTTGCACTGCACTCCCTAAAGAAAGAATTTGCCGGAAAGGTAAAGCTGATTTATATTGATCCGCCGTACAATACGGGAAATAACGGATTCATATAATGATAATTTTCAATGAAATTTCATAATCAAAAATTAACATTTTAGGTATTCATAGAGCCTAAAGGGACATATCTTATAGGAAATGAGAGAAAATCCATACCAATACATACGAGATTACCGCATTGCCATTCTATAATTATGGAAATGAAAATGAATTTAAAGACATTTTAGAAAGTACATTTGAAAAATAAAACGACTTATGGTAATTTTTCATATCTTTGCACCACTTTTTGTGGGCGAGGTTTGAAAAGGTAAATTATTATAAATTAATTACTTCCGTATTTTTTACATCCACATTGATTCAGACCATTAAAAAAGAAGGAATACAAATTTTATTAGAAAATGTCAAAAGAGACAAATTCAGCAGAGGTTTTATTAAACCAAAACGTAGCACCGGAACAATTTGACTGGGATTCTTTCGAATCTGGTCTTGATGCAGATGCGAGAAAAGAAAAAAGCGATTTAGAAGAAATCTACAACGGATCTCTTAATAACCTGAGCGATAATGACGTTTTGGTGGGAAGAGTTGTAAGATTAACTGACAAAGAAGCAATCGTAGACATCAACTTCAAATCTGAAGGTGTTATCTCTCTTAACGAATTCCGTTACAACCAGGGCCTTAGCGTAGGTGACGAGGTAGAAGTAATGGTTGACAGAAGAGAAGACAAAACCGGACAATTACAGTTGTCTCACAGAAAAGCAAGAACGCTTAAAGCTTGGGACAGAGTAAACGAACTTCACGAAACTGGAGAAATCGTAAACGGTTTTGTAAAATCAAGAACTAAAGGAGGTATGATCGTTGACGTACATGGAATCGAAGCATTCTTACCTGGTTCTCAGATTGACGTTAAGCCAATTAAAGATTACGATCAGTTTGTAGGTAAAACGATGGAGTTCAAAGTTGTGAAAATCAATCCTGAGTTCAAAAACGTAGTGGTATCTCACAAAGCATTGATCGAAGCCGATATCGAAGGTCAGAAAAAAGAAATCATCGCGCAACTTGAAAAAGGTCAGGTTCTTGAAGGTACTGTTAAGAATATTACTTCTTATGGTGTATTCGTAGACCTTGGTGGTGTAGACGGATTGATCCACATTACAGACCTTTCTTGGTCTAGAGTGAACCACCCGTCTGAAATCCTTGAGGACGGACAGACTGTGAAAGTGGTTATCCTTGACTTTGATGACGAGAAAACAAGAATCCAGTTAGGTATGAAGCAGTTAGAGGCTCATCCTTGGGATGCTCTTTCTGCTGATATGAAAGTTGGTGATAAAGTAAAAGGAAAAGTAGTAGTTCTTGCTGACTATGGTGCATTCGTTGAGATCGCTCCAGGTGTAGAAGGATTGATCCACGTTTCTGAAATGTCTTGGTCTACTCACTTAAGATCTGCAGGTGACTTTGTAAAAGTAGGGGATGAAGTAGAAGCTGAAGTATTGACTTTAGACAGAGAAGACAGAAAGATCTCTCTTGGTATCAAGCAATTGAACAAAGATCCATGGGAAAATATCGAAGCTAAATATCCTGTAGGATCCAAGCATGTAGGAACGGTAAGAAACTTTACCAACTTCGGTGTATTTGTAGAACTAGAAGAAGGTATCGACGGATTGATCTACATCTCTGATCTTTCTTGGACTAAGAAAATCAAGCACCCTTCTGAGTTCTGTGCAGTTGGTGATAAATTAGATGTTATCGTTCTTGAACTGGATATCCAGGCAAGAAGATTATCTTTAGGTCACAAACAATTGACGGATAACCCGTGGGATGCATTCGAAACTAAATATGCTGAAGGAACAATCCATGCAGGTAAAGCGGTAGAAGTACATGATAAAGGTGCTTCCGTACAGTTTGAAGATGTTGAGGTTGAGGCATTCTGCCCTTCAAGATTATTAGAGAAAGAAGACGGATCCAAAATCAAAAAAGGTGAAGAAGCCGATTTCAAAGTAATCGAATTCAACAAAGAATTTAAGAGAGTAGTCGTTTCTCACACAGGAATCTTCAGAGACGAAGAGAAAAAGAATGCTAGAGAAAATAACAACAACAGATCTAACAACAATAACATGTCATCTTCATCAAATAATGAAGAAAGATCAACTCTTGGAGATATCGATGCATTAGCAGAATTGAAAAGAAAAATGGAAGAAGGTAAATAATCTTTAATCCATTTATAATACCGAGCCACTCATTTATTTGAGTGGCTTTTTTATTTGAAAAGCTTAGATACTTACATTATATATAAATATGCTGACAAGGAAAAAAATAATCATTATCATATAACAATTACTTATGAATAAAATAAAGTAGAGTTATTTTTAAATAAAATATTATTTTATTATTAAATATTTGTAGATTAGCGCCTTTATTAATGTATATGAAAAAAGTAGTTTTACCCCTTCTGTTTGTAGTTTCTACAATCATTCCTTCAGTTTTATTCGGACAAGACAATGAGAAGTTGATTAAAGATTATATTTCTCAAAATAAAATCAGGGAATATAAAAAATCTGATCTTACCAATTTCATCTTAGGAAATGTGGATGCGTCAAAATCCCTTAACGGTAATGTTGTGAAATTTCAGCAGATCTATAATGGTTTTCCTGTGTATAATGCCGAAGGAACTGTATTAATTAGGGATAATAAAGTAATCTATTATGCAGATACCTTTTTAAAAGATTATCAGTCAGCAGGATCAAATAATGTTTCTGTCAATAAAATGACAGCCTTACAGAAAATTGCACAAAATCTGCAAAAACAAAAAGTAGAAACCTATCCGATTCTGGGTTTTAATGATCCTGAACTGGAAAATGCAAAATTTGCTAAACAAAGACTCGTATATGTGGAAGATGCAGGCATTTTAAAATTGGCCTATCAGTTTTCTCTTCCTGAGCCGGATTCTCCGAGCTACTGGGATATTTTAGTAGATGCTGCTAACGGAAATATAATCAGCAAACTTGATTTGAACTTATCGTGTAATTTCCATCATGATGCTTATTCTCATGATTATTCCCATGCCCATAATGATTTTGTTGGACCCATAAATCAGGTTCAGCAAACAGCTTCATTTTTAGCCCCCGATAATGCATCATATAATATCTTTCCGTTACCGATAGAAGCTCCTACATTCGGGTCAAGATCTGTGGTTAATAATCCTTGGATTCTTGCATCATCACCAGAAGGATGGCATTATGACGGAACAACTCATTATACAACTACAAGAGGTAATAATGTATATGCTTATGAAGATACTGCAGCCTCGAATCTGCCGGGTATTTCTCCTGATGGTGGAAGTTTACGAAATTTTAATTTTCCTTTTAGTATTAATGGAGATACATTTACTAATCAAAATGCATCGATTACAAATTTATTTTATATAAATAATAAGGTTCATGATGTATTTTACAAATTTGGATTTACTTCTGCAGCAAGGAACTTTCAGAACAAAAACTTCGGATTAGGTGGGGTTGAAGGAGATTATGTATTAGCGGAAGCACAAGACGGTACAGATATGAATAATGCAAATTTTTCGAGTCCACAAGATGGTACTAGGCCAAGAATGCAGATGTATATTTGGAGTACTGTAAACAGATTATTTTTCTACAATGCACCAAGTATAGCCGTACCGCGCCAGCCGGCTGTAGGGGTTGCTCAGTTTGGTAATGCTCTTGACGCTACAGGTGTTACAGGGAATGTTCAATTGTCTTCAGTGTTGGATGGATGCACAGCAATACCGGCAGGATCACTTACTGGGAAAATAGGCTTGGTAGAGAGGGGAATCTGTTCGTTTACAGTGAAAGTTAAAAATGCACAGGATGCCGGTGCAAATGCCGTAATTATTTATAACAATACGGCCAATGGCAATACAATAGGTGGGATGTCCGGTGTTGATGCCACTATAACCATACCTTCCGTGCTTATCACAAATACAGAAGGCGAATATATCAAAAACCAGCTTTCTGCCAATACAGTCGTTAATGTTACATTAAAAGATGATCCTGCCACCAGTGTTACTCCGGATGGAAGTTTTGATAACGGTATTGTAGTTCACGAATATGGGCATGGAATATCCAATCGATTGACAGGTACCGGTGCGGGTTGTCTAAATTCTGCAGCAGATAAAGAACAGATGGGAGAAGGTTGGTCAGACTTTTTTGCTTTAATGCTGACTAATAAGCCAGGAGACAATGCATCAGTTCCGAGAGGAATGGCTACCTATGCTGCCGGACAGCTATCTTCCGGGGAAGGTATCAGACCTGCCAAATATTCTCCGGATTTTGCTGTTAATGACTATACTTATACTGATACAAATGGTATGCAATATACTAACTCAAGCGGTCAAGTTGTTCCTGATGTTCATTCGATAGGGTTTATCTGGGCCACGATGTTATGGGATCTTCATTGGCAGTATGTTGCCAAGTACGGATATTCCTCAGATGTTACCGCAAATACAACAAACGGAAGTTCTAGAGTACTTCAGCTGGTTACAGATGCATTAAAGCTGCAGGTCTGTAATCCTACTTTTATCAATGGTAGAGATGCGATTTTACAAGCTGAACTGGCAACCACTCAAGGAGCAGACCGATGTATGATCTGGAGAACCTTCGCAAAAAGAGGATTAGGGGTAAATGCTTCTGCCGGATCTAAAACGAACATCAATGATCAGGTACAGGATCTTAGTGTACCGGCAGACTGCGTACTGGCAACGGATGAAGTGAATGGAGTAAAAAATACTACCATTTCAATTTATCCGAATCCTGCCAAAAACGAATTCTTTATTAACTTCCCGGATAAAACGTTAGGGAAAGCAAGTGTGGAAATTTATGATATGTCCGGAAAACTGGTTTCTTCCGAAGACAAAATTTCTCCGGATGGTAAGAAAGCCATTTCTACAGATAAACTGATTAACGGAACCTATATGGTAAAAGTAAAAGGAATTGGTATTGATGCTGCGACTAAACTTCTTATCAAAAAGTAATAAATAAATACCATAAGATAATCTAAACCCGACACAAGCGAAGCTTGTGCCGGGTTTCTTTATAGCTTTGCAGCAACAACAATTCTTAATGAAAAGTTGTACCTTTGCAGGCTGAAATAAGAATTATGAAGAAGAATATACTGAAAGGGGTTTTATTTGTAGGCATCGGGGCAAGCATCTACGGTATGCTGGCAACTTTTGTGAAGCTCGCTTATCAGGAAGGGTATACCACTTCGGAAGTTACCACCTCTCAATTTGTTCTGGGTTTGATAGGACTCTTGCTGTTGAATTTTATCCGGACCATGACATCTAAGAAACCATTACCTTTTCCTACCTCAAAAGAGGTGAGGAATCTGATGCTGGCAGGAACCTCATTAGGCTGTACAAGCTTATTCTATTATCTGTCAGTTCAATACATCAATGTTTCGATTGCGATTGTTTTACTGATGCAGTCGGTATGGTTCAGTGTTGTGGTGGAAAGTTTCATCATTAAAAAGCTGCCTAATATCAGAAAGATCATATCTGTAACTATTGTTTTGACAGGAACCGTCTTAGCAACAAACCTTATCAATACGGAAATCAATCTTGATATAAAAGGTGTTTTCTGGGGGCTTATGGCGGCGGCTTCTTATACCATGACCATGTTTACATCCAATAAGTTAGCAACGCATTTGCCTGTATTCAGAAAGAGTATTATCATGCTTTGCGGAGGTTCCGTCATTATTTTTGTCTTCCTGTTTTTTGCTCAGATCGGGCCGCTGCATTTTGAAGGATTAAAATCAGTCTATTTAAATTTTACGGATAATACTGAACATATCCATACGTTCCGGTATTCTATTTTATGGAAATACGGCTTTGTCCTGGCTTTGTTCGGGACCATCATCCCTCCGATTTTATTTAACATCGGTTTTCCCAATGCAGGACTGGGTTTGGGAAGCATCGTTTCTTCACTGGAACTTCCGGTTTCTGTCACCATGGCTTTTATTTTGCTGGGGGAAAAAGTGGTTTTTATCCAGTGGGTAGGCATTGCTCTGATACTTTTTGCGATTGTTCTGATGAATTTGCCTTCGAGAAAAGAAACGGCTGTTTCAGAAATATCATAAAAGCTGTAAAAAATAATAATGAAAACCGTTTCTTTTGAAGCGGTTTTTTTAATTTTATAGATCTTAAAATACGGAGTATGAAATATATAAAGAATACTGTTGTGATCATTATGCTGTCAATGGGTTCTAATGGTCTTTTTTCACAGATAAAGCCTCTGGACGCAGAGCTTACCAATTATCAATATCCTTACACCGTACATTTTCTCAGTTTTAAATCTCAGAATAATAATCTGAAAATGGCCTATATGGACGTAAAACCAAAAGTATCCAATGGGAAAGCCATTGTGCTCCTGCACGGGAAAAATTTTAACGGAGCCAATTGGGAGAAAACCGCGCGGGATCTTTCAGATAAAGGATTCAGGGTGATTATTCCGGATCAGATCGGTTTCGGGAAATCTTCAAAGCCGCAGAGTTATCAGTTTTCTTTTTCCCAGCTGGCAGAAAATACAAAAGCGGTTCTAGATGAACTGAAAATTGAAAAAGCAATCGTATTAGGGCATTCTATGGGCGGAATGGTGGCCACACGGTTTACTTTACAGTATCCCGAAAAAGTTCAGAAATTAATTTTGGAAAATCCGATCGGACTAGAAGATTATAAGACTTTTGCATCCTATCAGACCATAGATGAGGCGTATCAATCAGAATTGAAAAATACAGCTGAGTCATACAAAAACTATCAGATGAAATTTTATTATAATGACCAATGGAAGGCTGAATATCAGCCGTGGCTGGACCTGATTGCAGGCTGGACGATCCATCCCGATTATCCGAAAGTAGCCTGGGATGCGGCCCTGACCTCAGACATGATCTATAACCAGCCGGTGTGTTATGAGTTTAAAAATATTAAGACGCCAACCTTACTGATTATCGGGACCAGAGACCGAACGGCAATAGGAAAAGACAGAGCGCCTAAGGAGCTGCAGGCGAAAATGGGACAGTATCAGGAATTAGGTAAAAAAACTCAGCAGCAGATCTCCGGATCGAAACTGGTTGAAATTGAAAATGTGGGCCACCTTCCGCATATTGAAGTATATGATCAGTTCTGGAATGCACTGTATGATTTTATAAAGTAGTGAAATATTGAGCCAATATCTTAGCCCCGATTGCAGTGGAAATCCTTTTTTGAAGAAAAAGATTGCAGCGGAAAGCGGGAACAGCTTCTTAAAATTATTTAAATAAAAAGAGACTGCTCATATTTGAACAGTCTCTTTTCGTATGTATTGTTGTCTGAATTATTTCTTTTTGTAAGCAGCGTCTTTAATTCTCGCTTTTTTACCTCTAAGATCTCTGAAGTAGTAGATTCTTGATCTTCTAACTTTACCTCTTCTGTCAACTTCAATTTTTTGTAAAGCGGGCATGTTGATCGGAAAAACTCTTTCTACACCAATATCACCGCTCATTTTTCTGATGGTGAAAGTCTTTGTAGATCCTGCACCTCTCAACTGGATCACTGTCCCTTTGAAGAACTGGGTTCTTGTTTTCTGGCCTTCTTTAATCTCGTAATACACAGTGATGGTGTCACCAGCTTTGAATTCAGGGAATTCTTTTTTTGTAATGTACTTGTCTTGTACGTACTTTAATAAATCCATTATTAATAAATAAAATATTTAGGCTAAGCAACTTACACGGACTTCGTCAGAGGTTGAATAACAGGTTGCAAATATATAAATACTTTTTAAATATTCAAAACAATTGTTTATTAAAAATAGCAGAATTTCAGTCATTATTCTTACTGAAAATTAACATTTCCTTTATGTTACCATCAGGCTCAGTTTATATGGCAGTTATACTTTTGCCCGGTGATAAAAGCCCTGTTCAGGCTTCCATATTCTGTCACCCGCAATTTAAATATAACTCAATTTAAAACTGAAATTTATGAAACATTACCTTATCTTTTTCTTTTTTGTCGTCCAGATGGCATTTGGACAGTCTTTATTTCCCTATCTTCAAAATCCAACGCCTAATTCAATGATCGTTAACTGGAAAACGGCATCCAGTAATGAAACCACAGTTACGTACGGAACTTCACCTACCAATCTGAATGTTACCGTTACCGGAACCACTAATATTTTTTCAGATACCGGATACAATAACAATTACTATTATCATACGGCAAAGATTACCGGCCTGCAGCCGAATACAAAATATTATTACAAAATTAAGACCGGCACAAGCGAATCTGCAGTGTATAATTTCCGTACGCTCCCCTTATCGGGGCAGGCTGCCACAGCCAACGGAAAAATCCGGTTCCTGATCATGGGAGACAACCAGATCAAGGCTGAACCGAGATATGATACCTTAACATTAAATGCCTACAAAAAATTAAAGGAGAAGTTTGGACAGAATTCAGATCCTTCAGATAATATTGCCTTGACGTTTATGGTAGGAGACCAGGTAGATGTAGGAACGCTGGACCATTATGAAAACGTACACTTCAAAAAGAACATCAAGCTTTCACCGTATCTTCCGATCCAGACCACGGTGGGAAATCACGAAACCTACGGAACACTGGGCATGAATTCCTATTACGCTCATTTTTATATTGATGAAATCAAATACAAAAATATTTCTTCGGGAAATGAGAATTATTACGCGCAGCAGGCAGGAAATGTTTTATTTGTAAGCCTGAGCTCAGAACACACGGGCGCGGCACAGCAGACCTGGCTTCAGCAGATTTTAAATGAGGCAAATAATGACCCTACGGTAGATTGGATTATTTCCTTAAGCCACAGGCCTTATCAGGCGGAACAATATGTAGGCGATATTTCGACGTGGGTTAGAAATACTGCCGTGCCGCTTCTGACAACATCCAATAAATACCTGATGCATGTCGGTGCCCATCATCATTTATACCATAGGGGACAGCTGAAAAATACCCCGAATTACCAGATTATTTCAGGCGGTACGGCCTGGGATCAGTACTGGGGAATGTCCAATGAACAGGATTTTGACGATGTTCAGAAAACCCTGACCGACTGGACATATCAGATTGTTGAAGTGGATGTAAACACAGGAAAAGTCGATATCGAATCGTATTCAATCGGAGGTGTTTACCATAAGAAATACAATGAACTGGTTGATACTTTTCATCGGTATAAAAACCAGCCGAAGCCTGCCAAGCCATCCGTTACCAATACCTTTACGGCTCCGGTAACTTTACCTTTAACTCTAAACGGGAGTACTTTTTCCGCAGCAAACGGGGAATTATTGAACACCACACAATTCCTGATCAGCAAAGCGGCAGATTTTTCTGTTATTGAAAAAGAACTGTACCGCGATTATGAAAACTGGTTCGGAAAAGACGGAAACGGAACGCCCGATATTACAAAAAACCTGAACGCAAACGTTGACATTACAAAAGCAGACATTGCAGCCAATTCAATTACCAACGGGATCTATTATGTAAAAGTCCGCTACCGGGACAGGAATCTGGAATGGAGCGACTGGAGCGATGCAAAACAGTTTGAAGTGACCGGCAGCGTAGTGTCTAACCCGACTTTTACGTTAAATAAAACTGAATACCTTCAGAACGAACCCATTACAGCAACTTTTACAGACGGTCCCGGAAATAACCAGGATTGGGTAGGGATTTATAAAAAAGATCAGACTCCGGCCTCTGTAACTTCACAGGCTTATGCATATACCAACGGGCAGACTTCGGGAACCGTTACGATTAACAATGGCTTACCGAACAAAGGCCAGTATTTTGCAGGATTTTTCGCCAATAATGGGTATACGGATATTGCTCCAAGAAAAAGCTTTTATGTAGGACCGAAAGTTGTTTTAAGCACAACTGCAGATGCGTATCCTGTGGGCGGGACTGTGGCCGTTAATTTTAATAATGGTCCAAACCTAACAAAAGACTGGGTCGGGATTTATAAAATGGGACAGGTTCCCGGACCGACCCCTTCCATAAAATGGAGTTATGTAACTACTGCTTCCGGAATACTTAACTTTACAGGGCTTCCGAAAGGATATTATTATGCCCAATACTTCCTTGAAGATGGATATACATCTGTAGGGGAAAAAGTTTTCTTTAAAGTAGGGGATATTGTTACTGAGCTCTGGACGAATAAGCCGGTTTATACCTTAGGTGAAAATATTACGGCTTCCTGGACGGATTCCCCGGGAATTATCAAAGACTGGCTGGGGATTTATCCGCAAAGCGTTACAACACCTGATGACAATTTCGTTTCATATACTTATTTTGACGGAGTTACCGAAGGAACAAAAACAATTCAGGGAACTGCAGTTCCCACAACGCCGGGCAATTATTACATGGTGATGTTTACCAATGATTCCTACACGGAAGTTTCAAACCGGGTTCAGTTCCAGGTTTCAGGGACGTCTCTGGGAACGGGAGAAGTGAAGAGCACGGAAAAGAATGTGGTTTTATATCCGAACCCAAGCAAACCGGGCGAACCGACCTTCATTAAAAGTGATTATCCTATTGAAAAAATAGAATTGCTGTCGGCCAATGGAGATCTGCTGTATGAATCTAAAAACATCAACAACCAGCGGTTCTCTCTGGTAAATGAAAATCTTCCGAAAGGAGTGTATTTCGTAAAAGTCCATACCAGAAAATTATTCACTTTGAAACTGATCATTCAATAAGAATTGATTGAAAGAGAGGGTTTCTAAAGGACGATTAAATAAGAATTTATAAAGTCCTTTAAAAATAGATTACAAAAAAGGCGCGGGAAAATTTTAATTTTCCCGCGCCTTTTTTGTATGATATATTAGTCATCCGTAGATTTCAATGCCCACGCAATCAATGGAGCCTGCATAAAAAGCCTCGCGAACCTCTGGTTATCTGTATTCAGTCCAAATGAGTCTCTTCGGTTTTTATATTGGGCAATATTTCCGGGCAGAACGGCTGCAAAAAATCCGGCAACAATTTTTCCCATGGTTTTTCTGTATTTTTTTGGAGTGGCAATCATGGCCGTACCTAGTGCAATCTCTGCAATTCCCGAATACACCACAGTGTCATCTTTTTTCAGCGGAACCCATTCTGGAACCTGGGCCTGGAATTCTTTTCTTGCAAAGGTGAGATGTCCGATCCCTGCGGTAATAAGAAATGCACCGAGCGCAATTCTTGAAATGTCTTTCGTTTCCATAATATTTTATTTAATTGTATTAATTGGTGTAGTAACTAGTAACCAAAATTCAGACCACGATATCATAAATGCTGGATGAGTCATTTCAGGACTCTTTAAATCAGTCATAACCCTGAACCTGGAATTATCTTGCAGTAAAATGATTCCCGTTCTTTTAGATAAAGGAAAAAGTATTAAATTAGGCCAACAGAAAAATCTAATATTTCATGATAGATAAAAGAGTAAAAAATGCAAAGGAAGCCATCGATGGGATTACTGATGGAATGACGCTGATGCTGGGCGGATTTGGACTTTGCGGGATCCCTGAAAATTCAATTAATGCTTTGGTAGAAAGTGATGTAAAATATCTTACCTGTATTTCAAACAATGCAGGAGTTGATGATTTCGGCTTGGGATTATTGCTTCATAAACGGCAGATTAAAAAAATGATTTCCTCCTATGTTGGCGAAAATGCGGAATTTGAAAGACAGATGCTTTCCGGTGAACTGGATGTTGAACTGACTCCACAGGGAACTCTGGCGGAAAAATGCAGGGCGGCACAGGCAGGAATTCCGGCCTTCTATACGCCTGCCGGTTTTGGTACTGAAGTGGCGGAAGGCAAAGAGGTAAAAGACTTCGACGGCAAACCTCACATTCTGGAACACGCGTTCAAAGCAGATTATTCTATTGTAAAAGCATGGAAAGGCGACCATGCCGGAAACCTTATTTTCAAAGGGTCGGCAAGAAATTTCAACCATCCGATGGCCGGTGCCGGGAAAATTACCATTGCCGAAGTAGAAGAACTGGTAGAGCCGGGGGAATTGGATCCTAACCAGATTCATATTCCGGGAATCATGATCCAGAGGATTTTCCAGGGTGAGAAATTTGAAAAAAGGATTGAACAGCGAACGGTCAGAAAGAAAGATTAATTTGAAAATTTGTTAATAAAAAATATCAAGGCCAATAGACATTGCAGAGTTTTATAATAGATCATTAACAAAATAATTTTCAGAATAAATTTTTTAATTGAACGATTCGTTTTCAGCTAACGGATATTCATGAAATTATTTCAAAAAATAAACAGACAGCAGCAATTTTCAGATTGCCGCATCATCAAATTTTCAAATTACAAATATGTTAAGTAAAGAAGATATAGCAAAACGTATTTCCAGAGAAGTTAAAGACGGATATTACGTAAACTTGGGAATCGGAATCCCGACTTTGGTGGCCAATTATGTTCCTGACCATCTTTCTGTAGAATTCCAGAGCGAAAACGGAGTCTTGGGAATGGGCCCTTTTCCTTTCGAAGGAGAGGAAGATGCAGACATCATCAATGCCGGAAAACAGACCATCACGATTTTAGACGGAGGTTCATTTTTCGATTCTGCATTCAGTTTTGGGATGATCAGAAGCCAGAAAGTAGACCTTACCATCCTCGGAGCCATGGAAGTTTCAGAAAACGGAGACATTGCCAACTGGAAAATCCCTGGAAAAATGGTCAAAGGAATGGGCGGCGCCATGGATCTGGTGGCTTCGGCAGAAAATATCATCGTCGCGATGATGCATGTCAACAAAGCCGGAGAAAGCAAAATCCTTAAGAAATGTACACTTCCTTTAACCGGGATCAGCTGTGTTAAAAAAGTAGTGACTGAATTAGCCGTCTTGGATGTTACGCCTGCAGGTTTCAGACTTGTGGAACGGGCGCCAGGAGTTTCCGTGGAACATATCATAAAGTCTACTGAAGCAGAACTGATTATTGAAGGTGAAATTCCTGAAATGCAGTTTTAATAAAATAATAACCTTGTCCATCGACAAGGTTATTTTATACTTTTATTGGTCAACACAGGAAGGTACAGCATTAATTTTTAGCGGAAGTTTCTGTGTCTCGAATTTCTGTTTCAAGACACCATAAAAAATGGTTTATTCTATCCAGGTTAAGATCTTTTTAATAGTAGCCTCAAATTTTTCAGAAAATAATTATATTCGCTAAAATCTAAACTTAACAAGATGCTGCGTATTCTTTTGGTCTTTTCTTTATTGATTTCAACCTGTTTTTTATCTCAGACAAAGCTGAATTTAATTCCTTATCCACAAAAAGTTGATTTTTTACAGGGCGAATTTATTATTCCTGAAATAATGTCCTTGGATAATGGGCTTCCAAGAGAAGAAACCGAATACCTTAAAAAGAAATCGAATTCAATTTTGAAATTTCAAAATTCCGGTAAGCCAAACGCACATCTGGTATATTCTCAATTGCCAGACTCAAAAAACCCAAAACAAAATGACGAGTTTTATTCCCTGGAAATTACTTCCAAACAGATTTCAATTCAATCATATACAAAGCAGGGTTATTTTCTGGCGCTTCAAACTTTGATTCAATTGTTTGAAGAATTTAAAGAAAGTAAAAAGATTCCGGCCATGAAGATTGAGGATGCACCCAAGTTTGCTTGGCGAGGGATGCACCTTGACGTCTGCCGCCATTTCTTCACTGTTGAAGAAGTAAAACAATACATTGATTATCTGGCCATGTACAAACTCAATACTTTTCACTGGCATTTAACCGATGACCAGGGCTGGAGAATTGAGATTAAAAAATATCCGAAACTGACGCAAATCGGCTCAAAGCGTAAAGAATCCATGATCGGAGCGTATGTTGATCATACTTTTGACGGAAAACCATACGGACCGTATTTCTATACACAGGAGCAGATCAAAGAAGTGGTAAAATATGCGCAGGAAAGATATATTACCGTGGTTCCTGAAATTGAGATGCCCGGCCATGCACTGGCTGCTTTATCAGCATATCCCGAATTAGCCTGTACGAAAGGGCCTTTTGAACCGGCTACGAAATGGGGCGTTTTTGATGATGTTTTCTGTCCGAAAGAAGAAACATTTACATTTTTAGAAAATGTTCTGGATGAAGTGATGGTGCTTTTTCCGTCACCATACATTCACATCGGTGGCGATGAATGCCCTAAAACAAGATGGAAGGAGTGTGCACACTGCCAAGAACTGATCAGGAAAAATAACCTGAAGGATGAACACGGCCTGCAAAGCTATTTCATCCAGAGAATTGAAAAATATGTAAACAGCAAAGGCAGGAAAATCATCGGTTGGGATGAGATTTTAGAAGGCGGATTAGCTCCGAATGCGGCTGTTATGAGCTGGACCGGAATCAAAGGCGGAGTAGAAGCTGCCAAATCAAATCATTTTGCGGTGATGACTCCGGGTTCCTACTGTTATTTTGATCATTATCAGGGCGATCCGCAGACGGAGCCGAATGCTTTCGGAGGTTTTACGCCTCTGGATAAAGTATATTCTTACAGTCCGGTTCCTGAAGAGCTGAATGCCGAACAGTCAAAATACATCATGGGGGTACAGGCCAATTTATGGACGGAATATATCCTTGATTTTAAGCAGGTTCAGTATATGATTTTTCCAAGGTTATTTGCTCTTTCTGAGGTGGGTTGGGGAACCTCAGATCCTAAAAACTATAAAGAATTTGAAAGCCGTGTGATTAACGAGTTTAAAGTGCTGGATGCAATGAAGATTAATTATGCAAAAAGCATTTACAATATCAATGGAAAAGTTATCTCAGCTTCTGATGGTGTGGCTTATGAGCTGTCAACCTCTCAAAATCCAGATGGGATTAAATTTACGATTGACGGAAGCGAGCCAACACCAAACTCGGCAACCTATCAGAATCCGATATCAGTTTCAAAGTCAATGACCCTAAAATCTGCTTATTTCGAAAATGGAGAATTAAAATCTGCCGTTTCTTCTCAGGCTTTTACAACATCAAAAACGACCGGAAAAAAAATCACTTTAGAATATCAGCCCAGTGAAAATTATTCATTCGGAGGCTCTTTTACGCTGGTTGACGGAATTATTGGGAACCGAAAGCAGTTAGGGAAAACCTGGCTCGGTTTCCAGGGAAAAGATGTAGTGGCAACCATTGATTTCGGACATAAAACCCAATTTTCAGAATTGTATTTTAATACGCTGGATAATAAGGGAAGCTGGATCCATTTGGCAAAATCTGCTCAGGTTTTTGTTTCTGATGATAATAAAGATTTTAAACTGATCAAAGAAATCGGGAAAAATGAAATTAAGAGTTCAAATGGTAACATTAAACTTAACGTAGGAAATCAAAATTCAGAATATATCAGAATCAAAATAGAAAATGCCGGGATTATTCCGGCAGGAAATCCGGGAGCAGATTCTAAAGCATGGCTGTTTGTGGATGAAATCGGAGCGAAATAATTTAAATTCCAAAGCATAAACATTGAATCTTAAAAAATACAATCTAATACCATAAAAATGTCTTCAAGAAGAAAATTTATAAAAACAACAGGGATATTGTCATCCGCACTTCTTTTAAATCCTCTGGATCTGATTGCTAAGAACACTCCTCAGAATAATGCAGCGATCAACAAGCCCATCGTCCTTTCTACCTGGGATTTCGGATTGCGGGCTAATGAAGAAGCGTGGACCATTTTGGGGAAAGGCGGAAGAGCTTTGGATGCTGTTGAAAAAGGGGTGCGTTTAGTAGAGCTGGACCCGACTGAAAGAAGCGTCGGGTATGGTGGGCGTCCCGACAGAGACGGCAGAGTAACGCTGGATGCCTGCATTATGGACGAAAATTACAACATCGGTTCGGTAGCATGCCTCGAACAGATTAAAAATCCGATCTCTGTCGCAAGAGGGGTGATGGAAAAAACGCCTCATGTGATGCTCGTTGGTGATGGCGCCTTACAGTTTGCGCTTTCACAGGGCTTTAAAAAAGAAAACCTTCTGACAGCCGAATCTGAAAAAGAGTGGAAAGAATGGCTGAAAGACAGCAAGTACAAACCTATTGTAAACATTGAAAATCATGATACTATCGGAATGATAGCCCTGGATGCCCAAGGGAACCTTTCCGGAGCCTGTACGACGAGCGGAATGGCTTTTAAAATGCACGGACGAGTAGGGGATTCTCCGATTATCGGTGCAGGATTATTTGTAGATAATGAAGTAGGTGCGGCAACGGCAACCGGTCATGGTGAAGAAGTGATCCGGATGGTGGGAACACATCTGGTCGTAGAATTAATGAGGCAGGGAAAACATCCGCAGCAGGCCTGTAAAGAAGCTGTGGAAAGGATTGTCCGGATTACCAAAACAAGAAATAAAAACCTGAAAGACATCCAGGTCGGTTTTATTGCCATCAATAAAAAAGGGGAATATGGGTCATACTGTATTCAGGACGGATTTAATTTTGCCGTACATGACCAGAAAGGAAACCGCCTGGAAAAACCTGAATTTGCATTAAAATAATTATCAATTAATTCCCCTAAATTCAAATGTCAAAAATAGAAATCGCCTGCTTCAACCCCGAATCTGCAATGATCGCCTTTAAAAACGGTGCCGACAGGATAGAACTCTGCGACGGATTAGCCGAAGGTGGCACAACGCCTGATTTTGAAACGGTAAAACAGCTCCGGGAAAAAATAGACATTCCGGTTTTTGTGATGATCCGTCCCCGGGGCGGAGACTTTACCTATTCTGATGCCGAATTTGAACAGATGAAACATGACCTGACCCAGTTAAAAACTTTACAGGTTAATGGTTTTGTATTCGGAATTTTAGATGAAAAAGATGAGGTGAACAGGGAGCAGAATAAAGAGTTAATTGAGTTGGCAAAACCGTATCCATGTACATTTCACCGGGCTTTCGACCAGGCAAAGGATTTGGAAAATTCTTTGGAGAAAGTAATTGAATGCGGCTTTACAACCCTTCTTACCTCTGGGCAGAAACCCAATGTCTCAGAAGGAAAAGAAAACCTGAAAAAACTGGTGGAGCGATCGAACGGAAGAATCGAAATTTTAGTCGGCGGCGGCTTGCGTTCAACCAATATTCAGGAGCTTAGAGAATTTACTAAAGCCGGATATTTCCATTCTTCAGCAATTACCGATGGCGGTGCTTTTGCCAATGCGGATGAGGTTGTTGCTTTAAAGAATAAATAGCTTAATCTTAAATTGCAAAGTTTTATTACAATCTGATATAATTTTAAGAAGGCAAAGAGTTGCGACAATGTCGCTGATTAAGCTTGAATATAACACACGCTTAATCAAATCAATGTATTGATTTATCTTTGATCCCTAAAATATAACGATATTAAAAATAAAACTTTGCGTTTAAAAAATAAACAAGCACAAATGACAGAAAATGAATTATCCTATAAAATCATAGGATCAGCATTGGAAGTTCACAAAAATCTGGGAATAGGATTATTAGAAAATACATATGAACAGGCTTTGGCATATGAGTTGAAAAAATCAGGATTTGATATAAACAACCATTATGTCCATTAAAATACAAAGAAATATACATTAAAAATGCCTTATTTAAAGCTGACTTATTTAAAGCTGACTTATTTAAAGCTTGGACTTCTTATTAATTTTAATATACCTCTTATAAAAGATGGAATTCACAGAATCATAAACCATTTGTAGATGAACAAATCGATATTTTTTGCTTTCCTTTTCATTCAGATATCAATCAATGCCCAGTTTTCAGAGCGGAGCCTGTCTTCTGAGAAATGGCAGTTCAAAAATACGAAAGAGAACTCTTGGCTTACTGCCACGGTGCCGGGGACGGTTCATTTGGATTTAATGAATAATAAAATCATTTCCGATCCTTACAAAGATGAAAATGAGAAAAAAGCGCAATGGATAGAGAATGAAGACTGGGATTATCAGGCTTCATTTAAAATTTCATCAAAAGAACTGGAGAATCAAAATATTGATCTGGTTTTTAATGGACTGGATACTTTTTCTGAAATTTATCTGAATGGAAAGCTGTTGACAAAAACAGATAATATGTTCCGGAAATGGGAAATTCCGGTTAAGAAGGATTTAAAGGTTGGAGATAATGTATTACAGATTAAATTTAAATCTTCGGTAAATGCCGGAAAAGAGCTGGCGAAAAAAGTTCCGTTCACGATGCCTGAATCCCCAAGAAGCTTTATTAGAAAAGCACAGTACCAGTTCGGGTGGGATTGGGGTCCGAGATTAGTGACAGCCGGAATCTGGAAAGACGTACAATTGAATTTCTGGAACCGCGCTAAAATAGAAAATGTAAGAATAGAGCAGAAAGCAGTAACTGGGAAACAGGCAGAATTACAGATCCACACTGAAATTTTTGCACAGGAAGCCGGAAAGTACAGTGTTGCAGTAAACGGTAATGTTCAGAATGTTTCTTTAAAACTAGGAAAAAACAGGATCTCAATCCCTTATCAGATTAAAAATCCCAAGCTCTGGCAGCCCAATGGCTGGGGTGAGCCGAATTTATACGACTTAAAAATTTCCTTACTGAAAGATTCAAAAATTCTAGCCGATAAAGTGGAACGGATTGGTTTAAAAACCATCGAATTAATTCAGGAGAAAGATGCAAACGGAAAATCTTTTTACTTTAAAGTCAATGGTCGGCCCATGTATGCAAAAGGAACTAACTGGATTCCGTCCGACAGTTTTAGCCCAAGGATTACGAAAGAAAAATACCGGAAGCTGATCAAAGACTGTAAGGAAGCCAATATGAACACGATCCGTGTGTGGGGTGGCGGAATTTACGAGGATGAAGAATTCTACAAAGCCTGCGACGAAAACGGAATTCTGGTCTGGCAGGACTTTATGTTTGCAGGTAGTTTTTATCCGTCCGATGAAGATTTTCTCAACAATGTAAAAGAGGAAGTAAAAGATCAGGTGAATCGGCTTCAGAACCATGCTTCAATAGCCTTGTGGTGCGGGAACAATGAAATTGATGAAGCCATTTTCAACTGGGGTTATCAGAAGCAGTTCAAATATTCAAAAGAAGATTCATTACAGGTCTGGAAAGATTATAAAAAGCTTTTCCATGAAGTGATTCCCAATGCAATTGATGAAGTTGCCGGGAAAAATCAGGTGATCTACTGGCCGAGTTCCCCATCAATCGGGTGGGGACATAAGGAAAGCTTAACCGAAGGCGATTCTCATTACTGGGGTGTCTGGTGGGGCGAACAGCCGTTTGAAATTTATAACGAAAAAGTTCCGAGATTTGCTTCGGAATATGGTTTTCAGGGAATGCCAGGCCTGGAAGCTGTAAAATCTATGTTTTCAGAAAAACCGGAATTAAATCTGGAACACCCAACCATAAAAGCACACGAAAAAAATGTACGGGGCTTCCATATTATTGATGAATACATGAAGCGTGATTATATTGTCCCGGAAGATTTTGTGAAATACAATTACGTTTCGCAGTTGCTCCAGGCCCGTGGAATGCAGATCGCAATTGAAGCGCACCGACGGGCAAAACCTTACAATATGGGAACTTTGTACTGGCAGCTGAATGACTGCTGGCCGGTGATTTCGTGGTCATCGATTGATTATCTGGGAAACTGGAAAGCATTGCATTATCAGGTTAAGAGAAGTTTCGAAAATCAGGTAATTTTAACGGAAGAGAAAGACGGGATCCTGAGTTTTTACGGGATTAATGATGATTTCCGGAAGTTTAATGATGTCTATGTGAGTTTCGATATTATTAAATTCAACGGGGAAAAATTGGGTTCAGCAGGAACTTCGGATAGCAAGGATTTGAATGATAACAGTATCGTGAAGTTTGATCCGTTTTCACTTGAAGAGATCATCGGGGATGCAGACAGAAATGAGATTGTTCTCGATATTTCCATTAAAGATAAAAATCAAAAAACCATTGCCCGAAATACCCATTTCTTTGCAAAACCGAAAGATTTGAAGCTCACAAAACCCAATCTTAAAGTCAGAAAAATCTCTTCTACGGAAATCGAAATTTCTACCGATGTCCTGGCGAAAGATGTTTATCTGATGGGAGAGGTGCATTTCAGCGACAATTTTTTTGATCTGCTTCCGAAAACGTCAAAAAGAATCATCCTTTCGAAACCTTTGGGAAAAGTTGAGGCAATAAGCCTTTGGGATACGATAAATTAGCAATTCCGATCTTGTCATTCTGAACAAAACGAAGTGCAGTGAAGAATCTCTGTATAGATTCTGTTTTGTGAGTTTTGTAAAAACTTTCAAAGCCTTCTTAATGCACATGAAAATCTGCGTGAAATAAATATAAACAGTTTCATAATATTCTTAAAACCTAAATAGATCTTAACAGTTCATCTAAAGAATAGTCGTTCAGAAGAATGACAAATCAACCGTTGTATTAAAAATCACATTATACTTCACATTAAAAAAAAAATTTTCGTCCGCCAACTGAAAAATCAGCCGTAAATTTGCAAAACATTTATAAAAACGATGGTAAATTTTGTTCTGATCGCAGTATGCATTATCGCAGGAATGGTTTTCAAAGCAACAAAATCCATCCATCATGATGCGCACAAAGGCATCAATACCTGGATTCTCTACCTGGCATTACCAGCCGTTTCATTCAAATATTTACCGAAACTTCACTGGACGAATGAAATGCTTTTTCCGATCATAGCGACCTTTCTGACTTCGGTTTTCTGTTTTTTCTTTATGATGTTTTATAGCAGGAGCAGAGGCTATTCAAGGCGTTCTAGAAGTACCCTGGAACTGGTAAGCGGTTACAGCAACACTTCATTCTTAGGCTTTCCGCTCATTTCCGCATTTTATGGGGAAAGTCTGTTGAGCATCGCCGTCATCTGTGACCAAACCATGTTTTTTGCCCTTTCCACACTAGGGATCATAGCAGCCATAAAGGGCGGAAGCCAATCTGGGAAAGTGAGTGCACAGCTGATCTTAAAACGGCTGCTGACCTTTCCGCCGTTGGTGGGATGTATTGCCGCATTGATTTTATCTCAGTTCATCGATTTCACTCTGGCAGAACCTTTTTTTGATAAACTGGCCGCAACGGTAAGCCCGCTGGCTCTATTTTCAGTCGGTTTACAGTTGAAATTCAGTGGATGGAAAAAATTACTTCCGCAAATGTCTGTTTCCATGCTGTACAAATTAGTTTTGGCACCTGCCATAACGTTATTGCTCGCTTTGCTTTTCGGGATAAAAGGGAATATCGCCAGAATTACTGTTTTTGAATCCGCAATGCCGGTCGTTTTAACGTCAAGCATCATCGCAGAACAGTTCAGGCTAAACACCAAACTGGCCAATTTAACCATCGGATTCAGTATTATAATTGGACTGTTTACTTCCACATTCTGGTACCAGATTATTGAATTCCTGTTCTGAAATAAATCACACTGAACGAAGTGAAGCATTCATTATTACCTATTGCCTATTACTAATATTTAGGAGCTGTTTCCCGCTTTCCGATGCAATCTTTTTCTTAAAAAAAGGATTTCCACTGCAATCGGGGCTAGGATGAAGGACCGTTTTTATCTTTAGTTAGGGCCAATCAGATAAATGGCTTTAATTCACCAGCTCAAAATCATAAAGGAAAATAGAATCAATAGCATCTCTCCACTGTTCTACGGAAGCAGCATTGCTGTGAGCGGGCATAATTGAAGTTGAATGATACAGAGAACTTCCTTTTAATCTGATTTTCGCTTTGAAATTCATCTTTTTCCCTGTTTTTTGCACGGTGAACAAGGTGATTACAGAATCGTTCATCATTTTTGCCTCGGAAAATATAAACTCAATGCTATTGTCTTCTGTATCGTCTTTTTTAAAGTTTTCAAGCATATCAAACATATCTTTCTTCTCTGTACTGTTCTCAGATACAATCTCAAAGTCTGTTATTTTATCATTTTCAAATGCAGGTTTTAAAATAACTTTTTTGCCGAGCGGAATGGTAATTGCTCCTTTTTTCAACAATGTCTTTTCCTGAGCATGAACAGTCATGATGAAAAACAGGAGGAATAAAGAAACGATCCTTTTCATGGTTGATGTTTTATTTGATATTACATCTGTAAAAGTAGAAAAAATTGCAGTTCTCTTAAGAAAAATCTAATTTTACATTTTAAAATATTTCTTTTGCAATACGCCCAAATTGTTTTACCGTTAAATCTTAAAGGATCTTTTACTTATAAAATCCCGGAAGAGCTACAGCCTGAAATCCGGATCGGGATGAGGGTGCTCGTTCCGTTCGGAGGCAAGAAAATTTACACCGGAATTGTATTTGAGCTTCACGATAATACACCTGAAAGTTTTGTGGCAAAAGAAGTGATCAGCATTCTGGATGATAAACCGATTGTTCCGCATGAACAGATCAGGTTCTGGAACTGGCTATCAGAGTATTACCTGTGCAGTTTAGGAGAGATTTACCGTTTTGCATTCCCTTCTTCCCTCAAACTCGAAAGTGAAACCTATTTAAAGCTGAAACCCCATATAACGGTTGATTTTGAAAATCTGGACGTGAATGAAATGTACCTGATCCAGGCGCTGGAAATCAGGCAGCTGATTAACCTGACGGATATTGAAGCGTTTATTCCGAAAAAAGATATTATTAAAACCATCAATTCGCTGATTGATCTGCAGTATATTGAAATTGACGAAAAAATTGCTGAGAAATACAAAGCGAAAGAAATTGCATACGTTAAAATCAAAGAAGAGGTTGTAAACAATCAGACCCTTACGGATATTCTTCTGAGTCTGAAAAGAGCACAGAAGCAGAAAGAACTTCTGCTTCATATTCTGGAAAAGCAGGCGGAACATCCTGAAGGGCATATCAGGAAATCGGAACTGTTTGAAGACGGATATTTTGCAAGCTCGCATTTCAAGTCCCTGGCTGATAAAAATCTGGTCGAAGAATATTCTATGCAGAAGGACAGAATTGAAAGCTATGAAGGGGAAATTGAAGTGCTGGAAGCACTTTCCGAAGCCCAGAAAGAAGCAAAGGCTGAAGTTGATGAAGCATTCGAAGAAGGAAAAAACGTGCTGCTTCACGGCGTAACTTCATCGGGGAAAACCCATATTTATTTAGAAAAAATTGAAGAATGCATTAGCGAAGGGAAAAATGTATTGTTTCTGCTTCCTGAAATCTCCTTAACCAAGCAGATTACCCAGAGACTGGAAAAGAAATATGGAAGGCAGCTCGGATTCTATCATCAGAAGCTTACCGATTTTGAACGGGTGGAAGTCTGGCGGAGAATCAGGCAGAATGATATCAGAGTCCTCATCGGGACACGGAATGCCTTATTTCTCCCATTTGAAAACCTGGGGCTGGTTGTGGTGGATGAAGAGCATGATTCTGCCTACCGGCCAAGAGAGGTTTCTCCCTATTTCAATGCGAAAGATGCAGCGTTGGTGATGGGTGGTTTCTACGGTGCCAGAGTAATTTTAGGTTCGGCCACACCTTCCGTGGAAAGTTATTACAATGCCCGTAAAGATAAAATAAAATATGTCTTTCTGGATGAGCGTTTCGGGAATGTCAGCCTGCCTGAATATGAGCTGATTAATTTCAAGGAAGCGCAGGATTCCAAAAAAGTTTCCGGGAACTTCTCTTTACATCTGATCGATGAGCTCAAAAAGACCCTGGAAGAAAAAAACCAGGCCATCGTCCTTCATAACCGCCGCGGCTATGCCAATGTGGTGGAGTGTGAGACCTGCGGCTACGTAAATTACTGTTCCAATTGTGATGTGGTGATGACCTATCATAAAGCGGCCAATGAGATGAAATGCCATTACTGCGGCCAGCGGGCTTCCAAACCGAAGACCTGCCCGAAATGCTATTCTGAAAATCTTAATGAAAGAGGAGTAGGAGTGGAACAGATTCATGAAGAGGTATCCAAATTATTTCCCGATCATGAAGTGGACCGGATGGATGTGGATTCCATGCGGAAGAAATTTGCCTACGAAAAACTGTACGAAAAAATTGAAGACGGCGAAACCGATATCGTGGTCGGGACCCAGATGATTTCCAAAGGGCTGGATTTTGACCATATTGAACTGGTCGCCATTCCCAAAGCAGACTCCATGCTGTACGTTCAGGATTTCAGGGCGGAGGAAAGGGCATACCAGCTGATTACCCAGGTTTCCGGAAGAGCGGGAAGGGTTTCTGGGAAAGGGAAAATCTTAATCCAGACTTTCAATCCGGAGCATTCTGTGTTCCAGCTGATCAAGATGAACAATCCGGCAAAAGTGTATAAATATATTTTAACGGAACGGAAAAAATTCCACTACCCTCCGTTTACGAAACTGATTATGATCGAGCTCAAGCACCGTAAAGAAGATAAGGTCAACCGGGCTTCCCAGTTTTTAGGATCGGTTCTCAGAAAATACCTTCCGGAAGACTGTATTTTGGGCCCCGAAAAAGCACAGATCGGAAAGCTTAACAACCTGTACCAGTTTCAGATCATGCTGAAGCTTCCGCGCGGCAAAAAGTATGAAGAATATAAAAAGCTGATTCTGTTAAGTTTGAATGAATTTTCAGAAATCACAGCCTATCAAAGTATTAAAAAAGACATTTATGTTGACTTTTAACAGTTTTTAACAAATTTTATGGAGTTTTTATAAGACTACCCTAAACCTAGCTACCGCAATATTTTCTACATTTGGCCGTTGATTATATGTTTGGTATCTAAAGATCAATTTAACCAATTGATTTTTAACCTATCCAAATTATAAGAAAATGAAAAAATAGATGGTAAATTTCAGAAAGTATATTTCAAGTGTTGCGGTGTTGGCTTCAGGATTTTTCCTTGCACAGTCTACCGTTTCCACAGTTCTGTATTCTCAGGCTTACGACAATCAGAAAAGCAGTTTAAACTTACCTTCTCCCATCACTGCGATGGCAGAAAAAGCTATTTTGTCGCCTAAAGAACTTGTTGACATTAATGTAAACACGATGATGACCGATCCGGTGCTGAAAAATGCAACCTGGGGATTCGTAGTGTATGACCCGAAAACGAAGAAGGTAATCTCTTCGTATAACGAAAATACGCCCTTAGTTCCGGCTTCCACTACGAAATTGTTAACCACGGAGACAGCGATGAGTCTGCTGGGGGAAAATTACCGTTGGAATACACAGTTAGAATATTCTGGAAGCGTTGATGAAAACGGCGTATTAAACGGAAACCTGTATATTGTAGGAAGCGGTGACCCCTCTTTGGGGACCAACAAGGCAGGAGCCTGGTCGTACAGCAATATTGTTTCGGATTTCAGAGACGGACTTTCCCGTGAGGGAATCAAAAAGGTAAATGGTGATATTATCATTCAGACAGCGCTTTTCAAAGGCAATCTATCAAAGCTTCCGGAAAATGTTGTCTGGCTGGAAAACAATAATTACTATCTGCCTGCAGGAACCACCCGCGAAATCAATCCGGCCAATGAAAAACTGATCGTGAAGAAGGCTAATAACTTCTCAACTGAAAAGAAGTTCTTCTATGTTTCTCCGTACAACCGCCAGATGGTGTATGCCGATATGTATGAAGGAAACGGTATTTTGACGACAAAGCTGCCGGACGCTCCGGCTTATCTGGCCAATTCTTTCAGAACCAACCTGGTAAAAAGCGGAATTGCCGTTACCGGAAAAGTAACGCCCAGGATGACGGATGCCCATCCGGAAAACAGGAAACTGGTTTCAGTGTATAAGTCTCCGACCCTGAGTGACATTATTTATTATACCAATCAGCACAGTGATAACGGTCTGGCAGAAGCTTTATTAAAAACCGTCGGATTCCAGAGTTTGGGAGACCAGACCTCTGAATCCGGCAGGAAAGTGGTAACGGAACATCTGAAAAATGAAGGCTTTGACATGATCGGACTGAATTATATCGACGGAAGCGGGCTTTCAAGAAGCAATAATGTAACCCCGATTGCCCAGGCCAAGTTCTTAACGTCTTTAATGGAGGAAAAATATTATAAGACTTACTTCAGTTCATTACCGGTAGGAGGGCAGTCAGGAACCTTGAAAAGAATGTTTATCGGTACCGGAAACGGGCAGGTTTTTGCCAAAACCGGAACCCTGAATAAAGTGAAAACCCTGGCAGGGTATATGAAAACAAACTCAGGAAAAACACTCGTTTTTTCACTGATGGTCAATAATTATGCAGGATCTGTAGATATGGTGAAGAAGAGAATGGAGAAGATTCTGGAGCCCGCACTCGATCTTTAGAAAAATTAAAAATTAATTAATATAAAAACCTTTTAATCAATGATTATAAGGTTTTTTTTATCTTTGAACCAATTCTATTAAAATATGAAAAAATTATACCTTTTTCTTTTGAGTGCTGTCGTTTTTCAGCAATTGTATTCTCAAAATGATAATCCGGAAAAAAAAGGACTGATTGCAAAGGAGATGAAATCTTTTGCCCATAAAATGGATGCAGGCAATACCAATCCCAACACCCTGAATTATGATCTTCAGTACCAGCGCATGGATGTTACCATCAATCCTTCCGTATATAATATTTCCGGTTCGGTAACTTCTCATTTCAAACCGAATCAGGTAATGAACAGCATTTATTTTGACCTCAATAATCAGATGCCGGTTTCCCAGGTCGTCTATCATGGTCAGAATCTCAGCTTTCAGCAGCTTTCCACCAAAGAGCTGAAGATTAATTTTGCAGCATCCGTTGCCGCCAATGTGCTGGATTCTCTTACGGTATATTATTCCGGGGCGCCTTCAATGGCAAACAACGCTTTCTTCAACGGCACTCAGGGGGGAACTGCTGTTTTGTCGACATTAAATGAGCCTTACGGGGCACAGGATTGGTTCCCCACCAAACAGAGTTTGAATGACAAGATTGAAAGAGTCGATATTAAAGTAACTACGCCTTCCCAGTATAATGTGGCTTCCAACGGAAAACTGATGTCTGAAACCCTCTTGGGCAACGGACAGAAACGGACGTTCTGGAGGACCCAATATCCCACTGCAGCTTATCTGATTGCGCTTTCAGTGACCAATTTTGTCAAGCTTAATGATACGATGGGAAATCCTCCTTTCCCTTTTGTCAATTATATATTTCCTTCCACCGCTTCCGATACGGCCAGCATGAGCAATATCGAATGGACTAAAACGGTAATGAATACTTTTGAAACCTATTTCGGACCTTACCCTTTCAGGAATGAAAAATATGGGCATATGGAATTCCAGGCCGGAGGCGGAATGGAGCACCAGACCATGACTTCAATGGGTTCTTGGGGAAGAGGACTGATTGCCCATGAACTTGCCCATCAGTGGTTCGGCGACAAAGTCACCTGCGGAGCATGGAATGATATCTGGCTGAATGAAGGTTTCGCCACTTTCGGCGAACATGTGGCCAATGAAAAATTGTTAATGTCCAATACGGAATTTTTAGATTATCTGCTCATCCAGAAAAATTATGTCACAGGAGCACCTGACGGCAGTGTGTATGTTGCAGATTCCGATTTGGGAAGTACCGGCACCATTTTCAACGGGAGGCTATCCTATTCGAAAGGAG
The DNA here is from genome assembly GCF_000430845.1 of Chryseobacterium gregarium DSM 19109. GTDB lineage: Bacteria > Bacteroidota > Bacteroidia > Flavobacteriales > Weeksellaceae > Chryseobacterium > Chryseobacterium gregarium. The sequence goes on from NZ_AUMU01000006.1 coordinate 72,698, forward strand.
CCTATGTATTGAGAATGCTGAAATGGATTTTGGGAGATGCCGCTTTTTATCAGGCTCTTCAGCAATACCACTCAAGACCGGCTCTTGCCTATAATTATGTAAAGACACAGGATTTCAATGCTTCTTTATTACAGTCGACAGGACAGGATTTTACAGGGTTCTTTAATGACTGGATCTATGGGGAAGGCTATCCCGTTTATGATATCCGATGGAAACAGACGGGAAATTCTTTGACTTTCAGAGCATCCCAGACCCAAAGCAGTCCGACGGTAAGTTTCTTCGAGATGCCGTTGCCGGTAAAAGTCAACGGGACTGGAGGCCAAGTCGCCTATTTTGCTTTGAATAATACCACGAATAACCAGTATTTCGTACAGTCGGTAACCTTCCCGGTTGCCAGTGTGGAATTCAATTATGATTATCAGATCCTGGAAAGAAATTCTACGGTGACAATGGACACCAGTTTAGGAACTGCTGAGGCGGCTAAGGAAGCGTTTGCATTATATCCGAATCCTGCGAAAAACGAGCTGTATATCAAAGGAATTGATAAACCGGCAGACTTCACCATTTACTTCACCGACGGAAAATTAGTGAGAAAGGGAATATGCGTACCTGAAAAGGCCATTAATATTTCAGAGCTCGTTCCCGGAATCTATGTATTTAAGATAAAAGAGAGGAACATTAAATTTATCAAGAAATAACAAAGTTTACGATCATCAAATAACCAAGCCGTTTCATAAGTTTGAAACGGCTTTTTTTTATTAAATTAGCATACCAAAAATTTATCAGAAAATGATCTCTAAAAAGTATCTTGAAAACTTACAGAACGAACTGCAGAATATTGAATATGACGGCCTTTACAAAAAAGAAAGGATTATTACTTCCCAGCAGAGTGCGGAAATAGAAGCCAATGGGAAAAGGCTGCTGAACTTCTGTGCCAATAATTATCTGGGATTATCCAACCATCCGGAAGTAATGAAAGCTTCCCAGGACATGATCGGGTCCCACGGGTACGGAATGTCGTCTGTTCGTTTCATCTGCGGGACTCAGGATATCCACAAGCAGCTGGAGCAGAAAATTGCTGGATTTTTAGGACTGGAAGATACTATTTTATATGCAGCCTGCTTCGATGCCAACGGCGGGGTTTTCGAACCTTTGTTTACGGAAGAAGATGCGATTATTTCAGACGAACTGAACCATGCTTCAATCATCGATGGGGTCCGTCTCTGTAAGGCGGCAAGGTACCGGTATAAAAACAACAATATGGAAGATCTGGAAGCTCAGCTGATTGCCGCTTCTGAAAAAAGCCACCGCTTCAAAATTATTGTAACGGACGGTGTATTCTCTATGGACGGAATTGTTGCAGACCTGAAAGGTGTTTGTGACCTTGCAGATAAATATGATGCATTGGTTATGGTAGATGACTCCCATGCTACCGGCTTTATCGGGAAAACAGGCCGCGGAACCCATGAAGCCAATGAGGTGATGGGCAGGGTAGACATCATTACGTCTACGCTGGGGAAAGCTTTGGGCGGTGCCCTGGGCGGATTTACTTCCGGTAAAAAGGAAATCATTGATATGCTGAGACAGCGTTCAAGACCTTACTTGTTTTCCAATTCACTGGCTCCCGGAATTGTAGGGGCAGCTCTGAAAGTTTTGGATATGATCTCCGAAGATACTTCTCTCCGTGATCAGGTAATGGAAAATGCAGAATATTTCAGAAAGGAAATGAAAGCCAAAGGCTTTGATATTCCCGATGGTGATGCTGCGATTGTTCCGGTGATGTTGTATGATGCACCCTTAGCCCAGAAAATGGCGGAAAAGCTGATGGATGAAGGCATTTACGTGATCGGGTTCTTCTATCCTGTAGTACCGAAAGGAAAAGCGAGAATCAGGGTCCAGCTTTCCGCGGCACATACCAGAGAACACCTTGATAAAGCCATTGCGGCATTTGAAAAAGTAGGAAAGGAGCTTGATGTAATTTCTTAAAAGGAGTCTTATGAAAAAATTATTGCTGATTCTCGGTTTTGTCTGCTTTCAGAGTTTTTTTGCACAAAACATTATGGATCTTGATCTTAAAAATGTTGAGCTGCAAGGGATGCAACCCGTAAAAATAAATAAGGAAATGAAAGCTGCGGGGATTACCAAAGTTCCTTTTGTAACGGATAACCCTAGTGTCATTTCTAAAATTGCAGATAAAGAAATTGCTTCTAAAATCAAAAAAATCTATTGTTTTGTTTATGATGATCCTAAAGATAATTTGAATGACGGAGGGGTTTATGTATATCAGTTTAATACGAAAAAAGATCTGGATAATTATCTTACCAAGAATTTTGAACAGCCCAATTACCGGGTTTTAGTAAAAGATTTATTTTACATCCGCATCTGGAGCGACTATGGCTACCAGATAGAAGGTAAGGAAACAAGCGACGATCATTTAAATAAACTGGAAAAATATTACACCAATTTAGGAGCGAAAAAAATCAGGTTAAAGCAGGACAAATCCAATATTACGGTGGTGCAGTAACCTATGAAAATAAAATTATTGTTTTTACTGTATTGTGTATTTTCAGTTTCATGTAAAACTAAAATTAATCAATATGTAAAAGATGATAACAACACCAATAAAAGAAACGGAAAATGGGAAGAAGAATACTCTTCAGATGAAGGGGTTCTGATTTCCATCGGAAAATATAAGAAAGGAGAGAAAATTGGTGTCTGGAAGACTTTCTCAAATCATCAACTTTTCCAGAAAGATAAAATCAGAAAAAATATTACAAACACCAAAAGATATTTTCCCAACGGAAAAATGATGGAACAAGGTCAGAGTAAATTCGAGATTTCAAAAGAAGAACGCCACTGGTTTTATTTCGGAGACTGGAAATTTTATAATGATCAAGGAGAACTTTTATACATTAAGAAATATTTTAACGGTAATAAAACCGATAGTATTTCTTTAAAAAAATAGGTAAAATGCTTTATACGATAATAAAAGCGCTTCACATAATTTTTATGGTCAGTTATTTTGCGGGAATTTTTTATCTCGTCAGGATTTTCGTGTACTATAAAGATACCGATGGATTTCCGGAGGAAAAGAAGAGGATTTTAAGAGAACAGTATATTTTTATGGCAGGAAGGCTTTGGAACATCATTACCGTTCCGGCCGGAATCATCATGGCGGTTTGCGGACTGGTCATGATTTTCTTGAATACTGGATTGATGAAAATGCCCTGGTTTCATCTGAAACTTACCTTTCTTATCGGTCTTGCGATCTACCATTACTGGTGCTGGAAAAAAGTATTGGAATTAAAGAAACTCAACGGAACTGAACTCGATACGGCAAATATCAAACTGAGACAGGCCAATGAGATCGCTACCTTTATTCTGTTTCTCGTCGTATTTACAGTGATCTTAAAATCTCAGGTCATTGAATACTGGTGGCAATTAATTTTAGGATTTTTCGTTCTGGTATTTCTGATTATGATGACGGTTAAACTGGTGAATAAGAATAAAAAGAAATAAATAAAATGATAAGTTAAGAGTGATGAATGATAAGCTCATCACCACTCATAACTTATGATTTACAACTCATAACTATAAAACATGTTTGCAATTTTAAAAAAAGAACTTTGGAGCTATTTCGGGAACTGGAGCGCCTGGCTGATCATTGCGGCGTTCAGCTTGATTGCGACGCTGTTTCTGTTTTTTTTCGATAATGATTCCAATATTTTTGAGATCGGGACTGCTTCTCTGCAAAGCTACTTTGTTTTGGTGCCCTGGTTCCTGATGTTTATCATTCCCGCACTTTCAATGAGAACTTTCGCTGAGGAACAGCAGACCGGCACTTTAAACTGGCTGTTTTCCCAGCCGCTGAAAGTCTCAGACCTGGTATTCGGAAAATTTCTTTCGGTCTGGATCGTTGGGATTTTATGTCTGATTCCGTCATTGATTTACCTGTATACCGTGTATGTTTTAGGCGTTCCTGCCGGAAATATTGACCTGGGAATGACATTCGGAAGCTATATCGGACTGATGATCCTGATTGCCGCATTTTCCGGTGTCGGAATCCTGGCGTCTTCTGTTTCCCAGAACCAGATTATGGCTTATCTGCTTGGGGTTTTCATGTGCTTCATCATGTATTTCGGAATCGAACAGCTGGCCAGTTATAAATTACTGGGCGGTGCAGATTTTATTTTGCAGAATATCGGCTTTTACCAGCATTTCCTGGGATTTACCAGAGGACTTATTGATTTTAAGGATGTCGCTTATTTTGTTTTGATCATCGGCGTAACCTTGGTGTTGTCCAATCATTTTATCAATAAAAAGAAGTAAAAGTATGAAGAAGATACAGTTCAGATCCCCGTTAGGAATTTTGCTTTTTGTGGTGTTGCCGCTCGCCGTAATCCTGGCGGTTTCAGGAATCAGATTGGATTTAACCAAAGAAAAAAGATACACGCTTTCTGAAAGCAGTATTAAAGTACTGGAATCCGTTAAAAAACCGATCATGGTCGAAGTGTACCTGGAAGGTGATTTCCCTGCGGATTTCAAACAGCTTCAGGGCGAGACTAAGTTCATACTGGAGAACTTCAGGAAGGTGAATTCAAATGTGGATTTTAAATTCATTGACCCGATTAAAACAAAAATCCCGAAAGACAGTTTATTGTCCCATGGAATATACCCGTCTGTTCTGGACGACAGAAAAAGCGGGAAGACTTCACAGATCGAAATTTATCCGTATGCCCTGATTAAAAACGGGAAAACAAAAGTAACCGTGCCGCTGGTTGTAGAGCAGAACTATTCGGATAATGCCGAATTGCTTAACAAATCCATTGAAAACCTGGAATACAATTTTATTTCAAAACTAAAAATAGCCACCAACGACACTTTCAGGAAAGTGGGTGTTCTCGTGAATCAGGACGAATTAAGCCCGGGAGAATTCCAGGGATTTATGAATCTGGCCCTGGAAAATTATGATGCTGGTCCGATTATTCCTAAAAACCGGACCGAACTTTCATTAGCGGATGTCCCATTGCTTAAACAGATGAGTGCCCTGGTGATTGCAAAGCCCAGAAAAGCATTTACTGATGGGGAAAAGGTAATTCTTGACCAATACATCATGAACGGCGGAAAAACCCTTTGGATGATCGATGCCGTGAATGCAGAAATGGATACCTTAATGCGTTCTGAAAAGCTGATGCCTTATCCGGTTGACCTGAATCTGACGGATTTTTTCTTTAATTACGGGATCAGGATCAACCCTGCTCTGGTAAAAGATGTAAAGAAGTTTGCCAAACTGAAGTTTGTGGCCGGGGAAGTCGCCGGGAATGCCCAGTATTCGACGCAGCCGTGGCCATATTTTCCTTTAGGCATTGCAGAAGATGAAAATCCGATTACTAAAAATATCAATCCTGTAAAATTCGAGTTCCCGACTTCGATTGATACCCTGGGAAGGAAAAATATTAAAACTTCGGTATTGTTTGAGTCGAGTGAAAGAACATCTCTGAAACAGGTCCCGAATTATGTAAGCCTGGAGGAAATCAACAGTGTCGACAGTCTGGGACAGATGGAAAAACCAAGCACGCCTAAAATTTTCGCCGTGGCCCTGCAGGGTAAATTTACTTCTGCCTATGCTTCAAGGATCGAAAGAAAATCCTATCCCGGTTTTAAAGTGTCAAGTCCTGAAAATAAAATGATCGTGATCGCCGACGGAGATGTGGCAAGAAATAAAGTGGTGAACGGAAAACCGATGCCCTTGGGAATGGATGTCCTGACACAGGAACGTTTCGGAAATGAACAGTTCTTAAAAAATGCACTGGATTACCTTTTGGACGACAGCAATCTTATGGAACTGAGAAATCGCAATATCGAAGAACGGCTGCTGGACCGCTACCTGATCAATGAAGAAAGAAATTACTGGCAATGGTTTAATTTGCTGCTTCCTTTAGCCATTATCGGTATTTTGGGAGGATTGTTCTTCTGGTTAAGAAAGAGGAAGTTTGAATAAGAAAAAAAGAGAAACTGTAAGGTTTCTCTTTTTTATATAAAATCTACAAGACTAAATATATTTTGCTTTAAATATTTGAGTACTTAAACGGGAGACTGACGATGTCGATTATTTTTTCGCCTTTGTTATTTTTCCCGGCTTCCCATTTAATACCTTGGGTCGCTTTTTGAGCCGCTTTTCTAACTTCACTGTTAAAAACTTCATCATCTCCGTAAGTGGAAATATTGATGACACTCCCGTCACTTCCGATCTTAAGGATAATTTTGGTTTTTAAATCTTTATTCAAAGGCTTAAGTGCAACTATGTTCAGGTTTTTACCAACATTACTGATGAAAGTTTTATTTCCGCCAGGGTACTGGGCCGAAAAAGTGATCATGGGTTGAGGCGGAACAGACATATCCTGCGGCTGCCGTGATTCAAATTTATCTTTTGCTTTTTCTTCTTTTTTTATTTTTTGGGCAAATCCGGTTCCGAAGATCAGGATCAGAAAAAGTAAGCCTATTTTTTTCATAGTAATATTGGATTTCTAAATATTTTATCGGTATTATTTATTAAAACATTTTCAAGTTTGGAAATTGATTCTTCACTTTGAACTCTCAGAACTTCTCAATCAATTTTAATTTTCTATTTTAAATATCAATTAATCAAAATTGCAGGATATAATATATTATGAAGTTTAAAAAATAGTCTTTTAAATTTGTCAATTTCTTTCAAAGGAATATATTTTATAGAATCTAACTTGCTATTATCTTGTTCTAAAAGAAGCAATAATTTGTGATCACCTCTATACATTGTAATAGTTTTGAGTTTAACTCTTCATATTCCTTAGACGTTAAATATAATAAAGAATCAATTATTTGGCTTTCATTTTAATAATTTCTTTTGCTATAGATATTTTCTTTTGTTGGAAAAATTATTATTTAATTAAACAACTTCCTAAACTCACCCGGCGACTGGTTCGTCTTCTGCTTAAACAGCTTACTGAAAGACTGCGGATGCTCAAATCCTAACTCATACGCGATTTCACTGACCGATAAATGAGTGGTACTCAGGCGTTCCTTTGCCGTGTCAATAATTTTATTCTGGATATGCTGCTGCGTGTTCTGCTGGGTATGGATGCGTAGTAGGGTGCTAAGGTAATTGGCCGAGATATTCATTTCTCCGGCAATGGTTTTCACGGAAGGAATGCCGTGTTCAATGAGGTTTCCGGTTTTGAAATATCCGTCCAGGACTTCTTCAAATTTCACCAGCAGTTCATGGCTGGATTTTTTCCGGGTAAGAAACTGACGCTCGTAAAAACGTTCTGCATAAATCAGGAATAATTCGAGCTGGGCCACAATCAGTTCCTGCGTGAATTTATCCATATTGTTCTGGTATTCCCTTTCAATATTTTTAAACAGTCCTACAATGATTTTCTCTTCTTTATCAGAAAGGAAAAGCGCTTCATTGATCTGGTAGCTGAAAAATTCATACGATTTTATTTTTTTGATCAGGGAAGTCCCCCAAAGAAAATCCGGGTGGATCAGCAGTAAGTATCCGGTAGGTTCTATTTCAACTTCAGGCTTCATTTCTATTCTTAAGAACTGAAGCGGGGAAACAAAACATAAGACCCCGGAATCAAAATCATATTCCTGCTGCCCATAATTAAACTTGGCATTGACATTTCGTTTCAGCCCGATCGAGTAATAATTCTGGATCCATTTCAGTTCATTGTCATCCACCGGATATTTAATCTTACTGTAGTCAATCAGGCTGACCAGCGGATGTTCCGGGCCGGGAAGGTTGCAGAAAGCATGGAAATCAGAAATAGAATTAAAACGGAAAGTCTCTTTCATAATGACTAAGTTAGATGTTTTTGTGAAAAGTACAATGTAAAAAGTATTTATGCTAAACTATTACCTCGGCTTAGGAAAATGCAGCGGTAAGAAAATGAACTCTGTTAGCGTTAAAAAAATGCTGTCCGAATGCGGGGAAAATATTTTACCGAAGCAGAAATATAGAATCCATGCGGGTTTTAGAATTTTTAGAGAACAGAGTTCATGTTTACCGGAAGTTTCCCAGTCTTGATTTTCTGTGTTAAGGCAAAAGAAAACGATTAGATGACCGTAGACAGTGTCAGACTTTCCCACCTGCCAGCTTCACTTTTCATCGTTTCAAATTTTTTCTCCAGAACTTCAGAAGCGCCGCTTCCCAATAGGAAATGCACAGGCGGATATTGTTCTTCACTGATTTTGATGATGGCTTCTGCGCCTTTATCAGGATCATTGGGTTGGTTTCCGTTGATTTCATCCATGTGGGCCTGTTCAGAATTTCTTGCCGCTTCGTATTCCGCAATTATATTTTCAGGCGTTTTCACTGATTCTTTGCTTAAGAAATCGGTTCTGAAATATCCGGGATACACTACGGTGGCTTTCACTCCGAAATCTCTGATTTCCTCTGCCAGCGATTCAGTCAATCCGGCAACGGCAAATTTTGTCGCACAGTAAATTCCCCAGCCCGGAAAGTTTCCCGAATATCCTCCGATCGAAGAGATATTGAAGATATGTCCTGATCTTTGCTTACGGAGGTAAGGCATTGCATGCCTGATTACATTCAGTGTCCCGAACACATTGATATCAAAATTGGCTCTGGCTTCTTCATCTGAAAGTTCTTCCAGCGTTCCGATCTGCCCGTAGCCCGCATTATTAACGATGATATCAATCTGTCCGAAATAATCTGCACTTTTTGCAATCGCAGATTTTACATCCTGGTCATCTGTCAGACTCACTTTAAGCGGTAAAAAATTCTCTGATGCTTCTCCGATTTCGGAAATTAGAGATTGGGAATTTCTGCTTGTCGCCACCACACGGTAACCCTGTTCCAGTAATTTTTTAACCAAAGCTAATCCTAAACCTTTTGATGCTCCTGTTACGAACCATACTTTTTTTGTTTCCATTTTTTAAATATTTTTTTGTTTAAATGATGGTACAAAGATGGTAAGTTCCTGATTTTGAAATGTAGCCCAATCCACACATGATGTAAGCGAATCGTGAAAAAGCAATTGAATTGTGTTATGAAATGCACTTTTAATAAATAAGTCTGTCTAAACTTATTTAAAAACATTTAAGTTATTTTAAGTTTCCGGTAAATCGTTTCATCTAAAGTGTTCTTCCATAACTCTTAAAAATTGCTGTAATGAAACTTGAGTGTATACAATTTTAAATAGGCTTTAAAATAATTATACTATTTTTTACTTTTTGAATTAGGCTGGATCCCCAATTTAAATGAAAGCTTAAACAGTTTTAAAGTTTTCAAAGGCAGCCCATCGGTCATTGCAGGTATTTTTCAGATTTGGATATACAATTTCGTTATAGTGCCGTGGCCGATCCGTTTCGGGCCTTCAAAAAAATCGAAATCCATTCCTTCATAAATTTTTCCTGTAAGTTTTTCCGGATTGAGTAAGGTGATCTCGGCATTTACCGTATCACCGGGAAAAACCAGGTCTGTTCCGGCGAATTTCTGTATACCTGTAAACAGGTTTTCATCAAACGGGAATTTGAACCCGGGTCTGTAACCTGACGACACCGGCGTAGGTCTTCCTCCTTCTTCCATTGGAGTATAGGTCAGCAATGCGGTAAAATGGGACTTTGATTTCATGGGGCGGTTTCAATCAATTCGCTACTTACGGTCTGTGGCTTGTTGAACAATGAAGTTTTACGAATTGTTGTTTAAAGATAATAAATTTAGCTTTTATATGCTTAATTACAGTTTTATTTTACTGAATTTGCTTCATGGTATCATTACAGAACGATCATCCTTACCGGTAATGAATGCTGTAGATAAAAAATCGTAAAAGTTGTATTAAAATTGGTTACCGTATATTTTTTCTGATCCTGCTGAGTGACTGCTGGGTAATCCCGAGATAGGATGCAATATAGGAAAGCGGGACCCGATTGGCCAGGCCCGGATAATTTTCGAGAAACTCCAGGTAACGGGTTGTGGCATCCTGGGAAATAAGCGGACTGATTCTTTCCACTTTCCTTACTAAAGCCCTGGAAACTACTTTCTGCATTAGGCTGTCCCAGATCATGACCGTAGCAGAGATTTCTTCCCAGTTTCTTTTCGGAAAAGTAATAAGCCTGCAGTCGGTAACCGCCTGCAGATAGGAAGTGGCAGGAACCTCATTATCGAAACTGGCTTTGCAGATCACCATATTGTTCTCTTCTACAAAATATTTGGTGATTTCTTCGCCTTTGCTGTTGTAATAATAGTTCCGCAGAATACCCTCAGTCATAAATCCGATCTCCCTGACCACTTTCCCCGCTTCTGCAAAATAAGCGTCTTTCCTGAGTTGCGTTTCAATGGCATTTCCGGTAATAAAGCTGATCTGCTGTTCGTTCAGATCACCGAATTTCAGCAGATAATCAATAAACTCTTTCATTCCTGCAATATACTTTTTCTTAATTTCCGAATCTTTACCATTTGGTAAAAAAATAAAGAGAAACCCGGAAGCTTCTCTTTACTGATTAATATAAATTAGTTCTTACCACGGACTGACTCCCGTTTCATCCTCGATATCATTGCTGTAAAACTGTCCGGTCGGTGCATTTTCATCGGTTAAGGTGTGCTTAATGATGAATGATGCCGCGCTTTCTATAGAACCCGGTCCGCTGTGATGGTTGAAGTCCGTTGCGGTATAGCCGGGATCAATGGCATTTACTTTAAATGGCAAATCCCTCAGTTCGTACGCTAAAACAATGGTATAGGCATTCAAAGCTGATTTGGAAGGGCCGTAAGCTGCATTTTTCACGTGGTAATATTTCCAGTCCGGATCGCTGTGCAGGGTCAATGAGCCCAGTCCGGAAGTGATGTTGCTGATTCTCGGGCTGTCCGATTTTTTAAGCAGGTCCAGAAAAGCCTGGGTAACGCTGATCACGCCAAAAAAATTGGTCTCAAAAACTTCTTTGATGCCTTCTACTGAAGTATCCGCAGCTGTCTGAGGCTGTATTCCCAGGATTCCGGCATTGTTGATCAGGATATCCAGTTTACCCTGTTCTTTTTCAATCGTATTTTTAGCTGCAGTAATCAATTCCGGTTTAGTGGAATCAATTTCAATAGCTTTGATATTTTGGAATCCTTTTTCATGCAATTCCTGTACTGCTTTTTCACCATTTTCAAGGCTGCGGCTTCCCAGATAGACAAACAGTCCTTTTTCGGAAAGTTGTTTTGCGGTTTCAAGACCGATGCTTCTGTTGGCTCCTGTAATTAATACTGTTTTCATATTTCTTTTAATTAATGGTGTAAAATTCCGTCAATTAATCAGGATGACATTTGCCATTTGGCAAAAAGTGATTAGAAATCATGAATTATTTAATTCAAAATAGATTTAATTCTGCATCTGAAGTCTAAATCTTTACATCTATTTGATATTCTTTCTGATCCGGCTCAGAGAAGATTGGGTTACACCCAGATAGGAAGCAATATAAGAAAGCGGGATACGGTTGGCAGCCGTAGGGTAGATCTCCAGAAATTTAAGATACCGGGTAGTGGCGTCTTCTGAAACCAGCGGACTTCTCCGTTCCACTTTTTGCATTAAAGCCCTCGAAATAATTTTATGGACAATCGCATCGAACCCGACAATCGTTTGGAGAAGCTCAAGCCAGTCTTTTCTTGAAAATACAATCAGTCTGCAGTCCGTAACTGCTTCTACATACGCAACTGAAGGCAGTTGATTGTCAAAACTTTCCAGATCTACCACCAGGTTGTTTTCTTCAATAAAGTATTTGGTGATCTCCTCACTTTTATTGTTGTAATAGCACACTCTAAGAATTCCTTCTGCGATAAACCCGACCTGTTTTGCAATTTTCCCTGCCTCAGAAAAATATTCATCTTTGGGAATATTTGTTTCCTGTGCCTTGCTTGCGATAAAATCGATCTGTTGCTGATTAAGGTTTCCGAATCTTAAAATAAAATCAAACAATTCTTTCATGAATGCAAGTTAAGGAAAGAAATTTTTTCAGCATTTGCCATTTGGTAAAATGATTTAGGATGATTATTTAATCAATAGCTCAATAATTAAAAATTTTGGCTAACAACAATCCCAATTGAACCAGGCTTTTTCAAAGGTTCTGTTTTTTAAATCTTCAGGATTAATGAAAAAATTGGCAACGCCGGAGTCTCCAAACATAATTTCTTCATCTGTGTCAATCTGCAGCAGAAGCACATCCTGTTTTAGTTTTTCATTATAGTCCCTGATATCTGCCTGGGTAAAGTAAGCATAACCTCCCATTTTATGACCGTCTCCGCTTAAGATTTTATCAAAGAGTTTCTTTTGGGCTTTATCAAGGGTTTCATAAAAGTCCCAATGATCCTTACCATTAAACTGCATATCGAATCTGAAATCTTCAGAGCTTCCATATTCGGTTTCTTTTTTGAAAATGAGTTTATGTTCAGAATATATCGGAGATTCTTCATACATATCCTCTGTTAGAAAAGAAAAATCGGTTTGGAATTCTTCAGAAGTGCTTTCATGAAAAATAACTTTATAATCATCCATATCAAACCAATCTGCAGATACAAAAAACTGAAGAATCCCATGATCAGGATAATCTGCAAACTCAGGAGTTTCTGCAAAATTAATCTGTGCCCAAAGAATCATCGGATTATTCTGTTTGTCTTTAGGATATTCCATGCTTTTTGGTACATACGGCTTACCTAAAAACTTGCTGTTATGAATTTGAAGAGATTCATGGTCTGCCAGCGGTACGGCATTAATTTTTATTGTTTCAAGTTTATATTTTTCAAGCTGGTCTTTAAATTCACTAAGAAATTCAGGTATCATTCGATTTTATTATTTAGTTTTTAATAATTTTCCAAAACCGGAATCAGATGTTCCCAATTCAGCTGCTGAGCAAAATCCAAAGCCGTTTTGCCATTATTTGTCCTTAAACTTCTGTCAGCTCCGGCTTTGAGCAGAACCTCTACGGAACTTAAATTCCCGGCAATCGTTTCCTTATGAAGAATTGTTAATCCGTTTTCATCTGCATTTGTCATTTCATCGGGATAGTCTTTTAAAAACTTGATAAAATCTTCCTGCATCTTCCTGCTCATCGGATGTTCAACCAGGTTTTCCGGCTTTTCTTTCTGTTCGTAGACCACTTCAATATCATTGAAATCTCCGAAATCAAGCTGCCATGCATTGTCATGATCTTTCCTTTCAGCGGGCGACATATCGGAGCGCATTTTCTGAATCGTAAATCCTCCGTATACTTTCGGTAAGGGGCCGGCGGAAGATGAAAATAATTTTGAAAGTCCCGCTGATTTCTTTGCAGCAGGAGTAATGGCAAAAAGCCAGTCGCTGATTTCATTCAGCGGCACTTCTACATAATCTCCGACCTGAATATTGGTTAAGTCATTCGGCTCGTTAATAAGATAACCTTTCACACAGTCGCCGTCAAAATCAATATCATTGATCCACATGTGTTCCACTATCGGATGTTCAGATGCTGGATCCTCCTGTGAAAAAGCAACTTTCACACAGGAAACGGCCAGTGCCGGAATAATTCTCCTGTATTCCCATGACTGTTCCCTCCAGAAATATTTAAATGTTTGCTGAGCTTTTCGGTAGGCTTCAAGCATTTCAGAATCTGCACCGTCTGCAAGAAATACGGGATTATTTTCCATTATATTTAGATATTTTGTGATTTGATTTTTAAAAATATACGATTGAACTTGCTGAAAATGCTATGATCAGGCACTCAATCATACTTTCTTGTTTACTAAATTACGGAAAATATTTAAACGGAAGTTTGAATTAATATAGAAGCTTTTATGTATATTTTTCTTTTATATCCTCTTTTTTTTCGATTTGCGGATTTAAGTATCCATGAAATCTAAGTGATTATCTAATCCTATGTGAAGTTATTTTTGAAATAAATTTAGGCAGGCTCTATCATTCTGAAGCGGTTTTTCCTTCTTCGGAATCAGGTATCGGAACTTTTTTTAACAAGATCTGAGGTATATCCTTAAACATCTTTTATAAAATCCTCATATTCATAATAGAACCTTTCAAAACCATCCATCTTTTCTACAAAAAACTCAAAAATCTGCTGCCAGGTATTTTTATTGAAAATAGAAACGCCGTATTGTTCTACCCAGATCCTGCTGATGATCTTTCCGTTCTCCAGTGTAAAATGTTCATCTTTCTGAAATTCCCCGACATAGTCTTTCAGGATATCTTCCAGCGACCAGATTTTCTCGTAGTAGGCATTCCGTAAAACCTCATCTTTCATTTCGATCTCCAAAGAAACTTCCGCCTTTTTATTGTCTGCATAAAACTTGAATGAAAAATCTTTCACTTTGGTATCATACAGAATCCATTTTCTCGGAAAAGACTTTCCAAAAGCGGTCCAAAATTCTTTTTTTAACTGCTGTGCTTCCTGTTTACTGAACATACAACAAATATAGTGATTTGGCCGAAAATAAAGAACTGGCCATCTCTGTCCTTAACATCCAGTCTGTGTTTTTATCTTATAATCAATCTTCTGTCATATTCCAAACAATTTTCTTATTTTTGTTGTAATGCTGTCCAAAAAATCCCAATACGCTTTTAAAGCACTGTCATACCTTGTAGAAAAGAGAAATGACGGTCCTGTTCTTATTTCAGAAATTGCAGACCGCAAGAAAATCCCTTTGAAATTTTTAGAAAATATTCTGCTTGAGCTTAAAAAAGCAGATATCCTGGACAGTAAAAAGGGTAAGGGCGGGGGCTATCTGCTAAAGCAGAATCCTGAAAATGTGACCCTGGCCCGGATTATCCGGCTGGTCAACGGCCCCATTGCCTTACTTCCCTGTGTAAGCCTGAACTTTTACGAAAAATGTGACGACTGTAATGAAGACCATTGCGGTTTACATGACGTATTGATCGAGGTTCGGGATGCCTCACTCAGTATCCTGGAGAGCAAAAGCCTGATGGATCTGGTAGATTAATTTTGCATTAGCTCAAATAATAGTCTACTCATTTGGTAGGCTAATTATTTTGTCAGATATTTGCATCACTTCAAATGAATAAATTATGATTTCAAAAGAAGATGCAGCCATATTGGAACAGCTTCCGGCAGAAGAGGGGCTTAGATTGGTCTCGTCCAGATTTTCGGAAGGCGCTGTTTTTTCCACCTCACTCGGTCAGGAAGACCAGGTCATTACCGATATGATTTTCAGGGCGGGCTTATCTGTAAAGGTTTTCACATTAGATACGGGAAGGCTCTTTAATGAGCATTATGAATTACTCTCCCAAAACAATTCAAGGTACAGAACGAAAACAGAAGTGTATTTTCCTGCTGTTGCGGATGTAGAGGCATATGTCAATGAAAAAGGCATCAATGCATTCTATCAGTCTGTAGAAAACAGGAAGGAGTGTTGTTTTATCCGTAAGGTTAAACCTTTAAACAGAGCGCTTGCGCATGCCGGAATATGGATTACTGGTTTACGTTCGGAACAGTCGGAGAACCGTGAGCAGATGCCGGTGATCGAATGGGATGAAGAGCGGAAGCTGTACAAATACAATCCATTGCTGCACTGGAGCTATCAGGAAGTTCTCGATTACCTGGAACGGCATAACGTACAGGAATTGTCTTTACATAAAAAAGGTTTTATCAGCGTGGGATGTCAGCCGTGTACCAGAGCAATTACCGAAGGTGAAAATCCCCGTGCCGGACGCTGGTGGTGGGAAAGCTCACATAAAGAATGCGGACTGCATACCCATTAATTCTAAAATTTCAAATAATGAATACCTATACACTAGACTATCTGGACCAGCTGGAAGCAGAAAGTATTTATATGATGCGTGAAGTGGCGGCACAGTTTGAAAAGCCGGCCCTGCTCTTCAGTGGCGGAAAAGATTCCATTACCTTAGTCCATCTGGCCATTAAAGCGTTTGCTCCCATGAAAATCCCGTTTCCTTTGGTGCATATTGATACGGGACACAATTTTCCGGAAGCACTGGCATTCAGGGATTATATAGCGGAAAATATCAATGCGGAACTGATTGTACGGAAAGTCGAAGATACGATCAGAGCCAGAAACCTGACAGAACCTAAAGGAAAATTTGCTTCCAGAAACTGGCTGCAGACCCACACACTGTTAGACACGATCGAAGAATTCCAATTTGATGCCTGTATTGGTGGAGCGAGAAGGGATGAGGAAAAAGCAAGGGCCAAAGAACGGTTTTTCTCTGTCCGTGACGAATTCGGGCAGTGGGATCCGAAACTCCAGCGCCCTGAACTCTGGAATATCTACAACGGAAGAATCAGCAAAGGGGAAAATGTGCGGGTATTCCCGATTTCCAACTGGACAGAGCTGGATGTATGGAATTATATTAAAAAGGAACATATTGAACTGCCTTCGATCTATTTTTCGCATGACCGCGATGTGATTGAATTTGAAGGTCAGCTGATTGCGGTTTCGGATTTTATCCGGATCGATGAACATGATACCGTTGTGAATAAAAAAGTCCGTTACAGAACGGTCGGAGACATGACCTGCACGGCTGCCGTTGAGAGTTCGGCGGTAACATTGGATGAGGTGGTCAGTGAGATTACGGCTTCGAGGATTTCAGAAAGAGGGGAGACCCGGATTGATGACAAGGTAACGGAAGCCGCCATGGAAGACCGGAAAAAAGGAGGATACTTTTAAATGAAATAAGTAATCGGCAATAGGTGATAAGTAATAAAAGACTTACTGTATATTTCACTCATTGCTTACATAGAATGATAAACAGATGAGCGGTTTGAAAAAACTACTCGTTACTAATTACTCATTATTAATAAACCAAACGTGGACATATTAAGATTTATCACTGCAGGAAGCGTAGACGACGGAAAAAGCACCCTGATCGGAAGGCTTCTGTATGACAGTAAAAATATATTGATCGACCAGCTCGAAACCCTGGAAAAACAATCGAAAAACAGGAATGAAAACGGGATAGACCTTGCCATTGTAACCGATGGGTTGAGAGCCGAACGGGAGCAGGGGATTACCATTGATGTGGCTTATCGCTATTTCTCCACCCCTAAAAGGAAGTTTATTATTGCTGATGCACCGGGGCATATCCAGTACACCCGGAATATGGTTACCGGAGCTTCCAATTCGCAGTTGATGATCATCCTGATTGATGCAAGACAGGGAGTAATTGAGCAGACCCGCAGACATTCAATCATTGCCTCTCTGCTGCGGATCCCCTATATAGCGGTAGCGGTAAATAAAATGGATCTGGTAGACTATTCCGAAGAGGTTTTCAATGATATCAGGGCCCAGTATGATCTGGTGGCCAGGAAGCTGGGTCTGGAGCAGATCAGCTATTTCCCGATTTCGGCATTTCACGGTGACCATATCGTGGAAAAATCAGACCATATGCCCTGGTATCAGGGTGAGATGCTGCTGGATTTCCTTGAAAATGTCAACATCCATACAGACCGTAATTTTGAAAGCCCGAGATTCCAGGTACAGTATGTTATCCGTCCGCAGACAGATGAGCTGCATGATTACAGAGGCTATGCCGGAGAAGTGATCTCAGGGATGTACCGGAAAGGGGATGCGGTTACGGTGCTTCCCCAAAATATCCAGACGCAGATTTCAAAGATTGAAACCGGAGGCCGTGAAGTGGAATCCGTATTTGCCGGCCAGCCTGCCGTTTTACATACCGAAGATGATATTGATATCAGCCGGGGCGATTTTCTGGTGCAGTCCGGAGACCTTCCGAAGGTTGAAAACGAGATTGAAGCTGTGGTCTGCTGGCTGGATACCAAGAACCTGAATGAAGGAAATAAATATTTCATCCAGCATAAAAGCAGGGTCTTAAAAGCCATTATAAAACAGATAGAATATAAAATTGATGTCAATACACTGGAAAAGATACCGGTTTCAGAAGGTATAACACTCAATGAAATCGTCAAAGTTCATCTTAAAACAGCCTCTCCATTGGTTTTTGACCGTTTTGAAGAGAGTAAAAATACGGGAAATGCCATTCTGATTGATGAAACCAGCCATTCGACCGTAGGAGCAGTCATGATTTTATAATCCGGATACATTATATACTTAAGAACCCCGGGAAGAATCTCAAAACTAATATTCATTCATAAGATCAGTATAATTTCATACTGTTTTTAATACCTCAAATAACATCAAACAGCAATGGTCATCTCTAAGAAAGTTCAACTCAGGCTTAATCTGTTTTTTACAACGGCGGCGGTATTGCTGATTGCTGTTTTGTCCATGTATGAATTTGGATATCTGGATGAACTGTTCACTGTTTTGGCAAAGGACAGCTACATTTTCTACTGGATGCTGTTGGTAGGTGTTCTGGCTGAAATTGTAGCCGGATCCATGGGCATGGGTTACGGAGTAATCTGCACCACAACGCTTTTATTCCTGAATATTCCGCCGCACGCCGTAAGCGCAAGCATCCATTCTGCAGAGAGTTTTACCACTGCTGCAGGAAGCCTGAGCCACATCAGATTGAAAAACGTAAGTAAGAGTCTGGTGAAAAGACTGGCAATACCGGCTGTATTCGGAGCGGTGATCGGGGCCTTGTCTTTAACCTATCTCGGGGAATATTATTCCAAAATCACCAAAACCCTCATTTCTTTTTATACTTTATACCTGGGTATTCAGATTCTGTCGAATGCATTTAAAACGAAACACGATAAAAAGCTGAAAAAGAAAACCAACCTGACCAGGCTTGGGTTAATCGGAGGCTTTATTGATTCTTTTGCCGGCGGCGGCTGGGGTCCGTTGGTAACGGGAACATTAATTAAAAATTCCTTCACCCCGCGATTTGCCGTCGGAAGTTCTACAGTAGCAAAATTTATTTTAACCTTTACGGCTGCCGTTACCTTTATTTTCACCCTGGGTATCCAGCACTGGAATATTATACTGGGGCTTCTGCTCGGCGGAATCGTTACCGCACCGTTTTCTGCTATGCTTACTGCAAAGCTTCCTGTAAAAGGAATGTTTATTCTGATCGGAACTCTTGTCATTGTGATGAGCTCCATAACGGTTTATAAATCTGTATTTTAATATTGAATGTACGATCCTTTGTAAAAATACAGATATGAAACAGATCTTTGGTGTGAAAATATTCTACATTTACACTCTAAAAAAATCATATGAACGTACATGTTGTCGCGCTTTTCAAATTCAATGAAAACTATCTGATGGAAGCGGTGGAACTTTTTCAGGCTTTGGTAAGGAAAACCCGGAAAGAAGAAGGCTGTCTGCAATACGACCTGATTGAAGATAAGGTAACGAAAGGGACTTTTTTCATGGTGGAGCTGTGGGAAACTGAAGAGCACCTGAACCGCCACAACGGGCAGGATCACTTACTGGATTTTCGCAGGGATGTTTCAAAAATACTGGAAAGTTCCACACAGGTATATAAAGGATCTAAAATTTTATAGCTTGAGATAAAGGAGGGGACATATGGCAGAAAGCTTTCGCTTTAAGGGTTCGGATAAAAAAACAGAAAGGCTGTTCATCATGATGAGCAGCCTTTCTTTAGAAAAAATAGAAAGTATTAAAGTTTAGATTTTATTTTATGATCAGCTTTTTAGTCTCTGTCTGACCGCCGAAAGTAATTTTTACCAGGTAATTTCCTGAAGTAAGGTGGGATAAGTTGAGATCCTGTTTATAGAAACCGGTCTGATTGGTCAGTTCCGAAGTATATATTTGTTTTCCGGAAAGGTCATACACTTCTACATAGCCTTTGCTGTTCTGTTTCTCTTTAATATCAAACAAGACCGTAACCTTTTGATCAGCTGGTGCAGGATTCGGGTAAATACCGAATGATGCTTTTTTGGAGGCTATATCCGTAACACCTAATACAGAAGTGATATTTTTGTACTTGAAGTACATATTTCCCGTAGTACTTCCTTCATTGGATGTGAAATATATCCTGTAATATTCAGAACCCTGCTTGATGTAATACACTACATCACTGTAAATACCCATGGTCGGTTTCCAGCTGTGCCCGATCGCTGTAATATTATTTGAGAATGCTGTGGAAGCAGGCAGCGATGAGGTAGATGTGGCCTGTGTTTCGGGCTGTACTTTAGCTACCGTAATATTTGAATTCTGAATCACCCCGGCCATTCTGTATTTCATGGTTGCAGGCTGCCCTGTATTCGGATTGGTATACGAATAATCGGTCCAGTATCTGGTGAACATCAGGTCCCAACTGGTTTTGGAAGGTTCCATATTGCTTACTTTATCCTCTGTTGCAAAAGAAAAATAATTGAAGAATGCATCATCGCTTCCGTTAGCAATTGTTTTTGAAACGGTGGCATCCCATGAATTATTGGTGGTATTCCATTTGGCATATTTAAAAGTATAGCCTCCGAAATAATCATCAATCATAAATTTATAATAAATCCCTGAAGCATATTTTAAAATGAAGATTACTTTTCCTTCTACATGGTGATTCCCGGGGTTGTATTCTCCCCATCCGTAAGTAGCAGTTCCCTGCTCAAATGCACCTTCCTGGATGGCTGTCGTATTATCAAGATTATATAAAGGCGCTCCGTATGCAGAAACACTGTTAGACGTAATGGCGTTCCAGTCGCCCGGGTTGTTTGAAGCCTGATATACTTCTATATTTTGAGCATCATTGATCCTCGTCCCAAAATTCATGCCTGAATTTCTATAGAAAGCAATATCCCAGGTATTGGCAGGCTGGGAGATCATATTGTTCGCGCTTAGGTCAAAAAATACACGGTTCTGATAGTTTGCTCCCATCGTCATATTTACTGTGTTGTAACCGTTTGCATCAACCTGCGCAAAAACCGTCTGCTGAATGCCTGCAGCAAGCATTGTTGCCAAAAGTAATTTTGTTCTCATCCGATATAATGTTATTTATTATTTAGAATTATTCTACAAAACTATATAATTATTTTTAATTGTTCTAAATAAAAACATGATTTTTATCGTGTTTTATACTTTTAAGGATAGATTTCGGGTAAGTTATTATCTGTTATGCCGTATATAAAAAGCCGGCTTATGAAAGAATCATAAGCCGGCCAGCATATGGGTGCTGATCAATTATTTTTTAATGAATTTTGATTTTACTGCAGAGCCTTCGGCTGTTTCTACAATGATATAATAAACACCGGTATGTAACCCACTGATATCAAATCTCTGTCCGCTTAACTTACCGCCGGTAACTTTTTGTCCTGCTGACGAATAAATCTGAATATTTTTAGGATCTTTCTTGGTAACGAACTGCAGTGCGGTATTATCAGAAGTCACCGCAAACTGAACGTCATCTTTTGATTTTAAAGCATCTGTAACTGCCAAGCTGGTTGAAGCTGAATATACTACATCATCAATTTCCAATACCGTATGGGGAGCAAGAGGACCTACAAACCTGAATACAATATACTGGGAAGCTGAAGCGGTTACAGGAACAGAAATAGTTTGGAATACATCACTGGAGAGGAATGTTGCATTTCCTAGAGCTACAAAAGTAGTCATGTCTGCAGGATTAGAAGCCAATCCTACTTGCACTGTACCTGGTGCAGAGCCAGTATTTCTTCTTGCTTTAAAACTTAAGGTAGTATTTCCCGTAGGTGCAACAATCATTGGCGAAATCAGATATTGCGGACTATTCTGATTGGCTCCGGAATATGACTGAATAAAATTATCTGATGAACCGTTAGCGATCACATTCATCATTGGAGCAGGGTTTCCCACAGCCGCAGGAAAAATTGTTGTCCATTGATTTTGTGGAAAAACAGTTTGTCCCTGACCTAGTGTAAAGCTGTTAAAATTTTCATTAATTGTGTTCACCTGTGCTTGTGCTGATAGAGCAGTAAATAGTAAAGTCCCTAAAAGTAGTCTTAATTTCATAACGTTATTTTTATTTAGAATTATTCCACAAAATTAATTAATTATTTTTAATTGTTCTAAATAAAACATTATATTTGTCGAAATTTTTTGCATCTATGAAGAAGAAAGTGCTTTCCATTCTATCATTATCCACTGTTCTATGGATGAATGCACAGGAAAAAGATTCTCTTAGTCAGAGTAAGATAGAAGAGGTTGTCCTTACCGGGCAATATACCCAGCAGTCTGTCAATAAATCCATTTATAAAGTTGAAGTCATAGATGCGCAGCAAATTAAGAATATGGCCGCTACCAATGTAGCTGATGTTCTGAATCAGAATCTTAATATATTAATAGAACCGAATAAAAGCTCAGGAAACTCCAGCGCCAATATTATGGGGCTTAGTGGTGAATATACAAAGATTCTTATTGACAATATTCCTGTCGTAAGCGATGAAGGGATGGGGAATCTCGTTGATCTTACAAAAATCAACGTTAATAATATTGAACGAATTGAGGTTGTAAAAGGTTCAATGGGAGTTGAATACGGTAATAATGCAGTTGCGGGAGTGATAAATATTATTACGAAGAAAAGCTATAATAAGAAATTTACAGTATTAGCATCTTTACAGGAAGAAACTGTTGGAAAAGACTATGATTGGTTTAAAAAGGGAAATGGACGTCATATTCAGTCTTTAAATCTGGGATATAGAATCAATGAAAACTGGTCTGTTTCTGCAGATATTAATCATAATGATTTTCAGGGTTATAAAGGTTTTCTTCAAGGATATAAATATTTTAACGAGAGCAATGACGGTCTGCGAGGCTATGATTGGCAACCAAAAGATCAGCTTACAACAAACGGGACTATACGGTACAGTAAAAATAATACAAGTTTCTTTTACAAATTAAATTTTCTTACAGAGAAAATAAACTACTACAATCCTTTAATCAGCGAACTGCCTCTCGGCAGTGGTAATAGAACATATACTGCAAACGATAAAGATTATAATACCAAAAGATGGATTCATCAGTTTAATATCCAGAGCAAATTGGGAAGGATCAATTATAATGGCGATTTTTCTTATCAGAGTCAGGAAAGAAAATCACAGATATATACCTATGATATTCCCAACAGGCAGGAAATATCAAGGGATTCCGAAATTACTTTCTATAAATCCGACGTGCTCTACTCAAGGGGAATGTTCAGTAATTTCTTAGATAATGAAAAGATTAATTTCCAGCTTGGATATGAATTAGACAGGACTAAAGGTTTTGCCGATGCAACAACTTTTGAAAGTAATAATAACGGAAGGAGTATTGAACGTTCTATCTTTAATTATGCCAATTTCTTATCAGCAGAATGGAAGATCAATGACTGGCTGTCATTCCGCCCGGGAGTAAGATTGGCTTTAAGCAACAGATTTAATTCACAATATAATTATTCAGGGACTTTAAGGTTTAAAACGTCTGAGAATTCGGACATTCGTACTGTTTTCGGTTCTGCCAATAGGTTCCCGACTTACGATGAGTTATACACTTTTGTAGTAGATAACAATCATGATATAAGGGGAAATGAGAGTTTAAAGCCGGAGACAGGGTATTCCGCAGCTGCATTTTGGGATTATGCATTAACAGATTCTGATAACTGGAAATTTAATTTCAGCCTGTCAGGGATGTACCTGAATGTAAAGAACAGAATTGAAGATGTAATTATCAATAACAGCCCGCTGCAGATCACTTTTCTGAATATAGATAATTACAGATCCTTATTATTTGGCGGCGGCGTTAATGTAAAAAAAGGAGATCTGACATTGAATGCAGGTGTTTCGGTAATGGGGATTTCCCAGGTTTTAAATACAGGAAATATTACTTCACCTGACAACTATAATTATTATGCTGAAGCAAATCTTGCTGCTAACTATACTTTACCGTCGTCAAAAACTTTGTTTGCACTCTATTATAAATATACCGGAAAGCAAAGGCGTTACACGCATCAGGGAGAAAAAAATAATCCTTTAGACCCGGGACAATATATATTAGGGGAAATCGGTGATTTCAATATGCTGAATTTCACAGTGAGTCAGCCATTCTTTAAAAATCATTTTGAAATAAGTGCAGGAGTCAAAAATATCTTAGACGTGACGAGTGTAACCAATACAATCCAATCCGGGAACAGTCACAATGCAGCTGCCAATCAGCAGAATCTATTCTATGGTAGAAGTTACTTTGCCAGACTAAATTATAATTTTTAAATAAATTAGAAATGAAAAAAATACTATTTTGCTTATTGGTAGGAGCATCTTTTATATCTCAGTCTTGTATTAATGACCATGAAGATCCCGTAGCGGTGGCACCTTTTGAAGGGGCTATTGCAGACCCTAAAGTCGGTGGAGCAACACAGCCGAATCAGGTTTGGATTGACTTAAGTGAAATAGATCCCGCCACAAAAGGACCGGTTCAAACCCTTACAAAAAGAACTGATTGGGACTTAGCTCTTTATTCAGGATCTGCTTTTAAGGTTGTATTAAATTCATCAATTATGATGGCTGCCGCCAAAATTCCTAATGTTACAGATTTCAATCAGGTAACAGAAGCTACTGTTTCTACATTGAAAACTCAGGTGCAGGTGGCAAATTTTAACCCGGCGAATGAAATTTATATAGATGATGTTAAAGGCGACTTTCCTACAGGAACTACTGCAATTGAAGGGATCAAAGCGGTTGATTCTGAAAACGGAATCTATCTTGTCAATATGGGAAAAGAAATTTATACAGGTACTGTACCTAATGGTTCTGTTTCTACAGGTGGTGACAGCAGAGGTTGGAAAAAAGTACAAATTTTGCTTGCAGGAGAGGGATATAAAGTAAAATCTGCTGATATTGATGGAAGTAATTACTATGAGATTGTCGTAAATAAAAATTCGGCCTATAACTATAATTTTATCAGTTTAAAAAACAAGAAAGAAATCACCATTCAGCCGGAAAAGAAAAAATGGGATCTTTGCTTTACTGTATTTACAAATACAATTAATGGGGCAGGAAGCTATATTTATGCAGACTTTGCAACAACGAATAATGTCGGTGGTACAGGTGTTTATGAGGTGGTAATACCTTCGCCGGCATCAGGAGTAGAGGCCTATAATAACTTTAAAGCTTCTGATATCGATCAGTCAAAACTCATCTATAATGACCAGCGTATCATCGGGGCAAATTGGAGAAACCCCGTAGGAGTAAATGGTCTTGAAGTATATGGAGATCGGTTCTACGTAATTAAAGATGCTAACGGATATTATTTTAAACTGAGATTTACCAGACTTGTCAAAGCCGAAACGGACAATCAGGGTATTAAAGGAGAAAGAGGTTTTCCTTCTTTCGAATATAAGCCTTTGTAAGATTTTTTTTAAATAATAAATAAATCAAATAATAGTATATCATGAAGAAAATAATTCTCGCAGTTTCTGTGCTGGCGGCAGTGTACTCGTGTAATAAAGAACAAAGTGCCAAAACCGGAAACAATACGGAAGTCAGTTCGGAAACCCCAAAATCCAATAATAAAATCGTAACGCTGAACGGTGGAATTACAGAAATCGTAGCTGCTTTAGGTCACGAAAAGGAAATCGTAGGCACTGATGTAACAAGCACCTATCCGGAATCTCTGAAAGCAACGGCTAAAGATCTGGGACATGTAAGATCAATAACCATTGAGCCGATTATGGCGGTGAAGCCGACTTTGATTTTAGCTTCTGATAAAGACATCAACCCTGAACTAATGGGGAAAATCAAGTCTTCAGGCATCAAAACACAGGTCTTCAAACAGGAATTTTCCGTTGACGGAACCAAAAAACTGATTGCCAATGTGGCAAAAGCAATCGGAAATACCGATTATCAGAAACTTAATGATAAAATCGATGCTGATTTAAAACAAATCCAGCCGATCGCTAAAAAGCCGAAAGTACTGTTCATCTATGCAAGAGGGCCGATGCTGATGGTATCGGGTAAAAATACGCCGATGGCTTCATTAATCGAGTTGGCCGGCGGTGAAAATGCAGTGAATGATTTCGAAGATTTCAAACCGTTAACGCCTGAAGCTGTAGTAAAAGCCAATCCGGACGTCCTGTTTTTCTTCACGAGCGGACTGGAAGGTGCCGGTGGAAACGAAGGTGCACTGAAAATGCCGGGTGTTTCACAAACCAATGCAGGAAAAAATAAGAAAATCATTGCCATGGACGGAGGTCTGGTTTCCGGTTTCGGACCGAGACTGGGAGAGGCTGCTGTAGGATTAAACAAGCTGTTAATTGAAAACACCAAATAAATTATACTTTTATATAATCATAAGTGTCCTGCTGCTGGTCATAATAGCAGTATGGTCACTTAACACCGGAGTATATGACTTCGGAGGGAAATCTGCTTTCGATGTGTTGGGAAAACTGATGCGGCAGGATCCGGATTTGCCCTTAAGCGATAAATATGTAGTCTGGGACGTGCGTGCCGCCAGAATTATCATGGCCATCCTGATCGGGAGCATGCTTGCCGTTTCAGGCACAGGCCTGCAGGGATTGTTTAAAAACCCACTCGCAACGGGAGACCTGATCGGGCTGACTTCGGGAGCAACTTTATTGGCCGCGATTGCGATTGTCTTGGGAGGCCATTTTCAGCAGTATGTGCCCGAAGCCGTGCAGTTTTCATTGGTTGGGATCTCTGCGTTTATCGGTTCTTTGCTATCCATGCTACTGGTGTACAGGATTTCCACAAGCGGCGGGAAAACCAATGTGGTCATGATGTTGCTGACCGGCGTTGCTATTACGGCCATCGGATTTTCAATTACAGGATTTCTGATCTATATTTCGAAAGACGAGCAGCTGAGGGATCTTACGTTCTGGAATTTGGGAAGCCTGGCAGCGGCAACCTGGACCAAAAATATCATCCTGGTCATTGTTTTAATAATTTCGTACAGTATGTTACTGCCGAAAGGAAAAGCATTGAATGCCATGATGCTGGGCGAAAAAGATGCACAGCATCTGGGAATTAATGTAGAAAGGTTAAAAAAACAGATTATTATCATGACGGCTTTGATGATCGGGACCTGTGTAGCGTTTTCGGGAACCATCGGTTTTGTAGGCCTTATCGTACCCTATATTTTAAGGCTTTTATTTAAATCGAACTACGCATTTATCCTGCCGTTATCAGCAGTCTGCGGAAGTATTTTGCTGTTGACGGCAGATACGTTCAGCAGAAGCATCGTGGAACCTTCGGAACTGCCGATCGGGATCCTGACGGCATTGATGGGAGGGCCGATTTTTATTGCCATCTTAATTAAATCCAAAAAATCACTGGCATGATCAGGGCACATCAGATCAGTTACCGGCACAAAGAGTTCCATATCCTGGAGGGAATCGATGTTTCACTGGAATACGGTGAGTTTCTAGCCATCGTAGGTCCGAACGGAGCCGGAAAATCCAGCCTGCTGAGTATTTTGGCGAATGAAGTAAAATCAAAGCAGGAGATTATATTTAAAAATAAAAACATCAGTGACTGGGAAGTAAGAGAACTGTCAAAACACAAGGCGAAATTTTCTCAGCACAACAGCAATGATATTCCGCTGGAGGTAAAAGATGTCGTGATGATGGGCCGTTACCCATACTTTGAGTCCCGGCCGAGACAGGAAGACCACGAAGCGATGAACAATATGATGTATGAAACCGATATTTTTCATTTAAAAGACAGGGAATACAATACCTTGTCGGGCGGTGAAAAACAGCGGGTACACCTGTCCCGGGTTTTGGCACAGCTGCAGAACGAGATTGCCCATAAACTTCTTTTTCTGGATGAACCCCTGAACAACCTGGATGTTAAACACCAGTACAAAGCATTGGAAATCATTAAAAAATTCACCAAAAAAAACAATTCTGCGATTGTCGTGCTTCATGACCTGAATTTAGCCGCACAATATGCAGATAAAATTTTACTGATGAAATCAGGGAAAGTTGCCGCATTCGGAACGCCGGACGAAGTTTTTACCGCTGAAAATATCAGCAGTGCCTATAATTTTCCGTGTAGCATCTGCGCGCATCCGATTACTCATAACCCGATGATTATTTTTGGATAAAATGGAAAAAGAAGATTTAAAGAAATTAGCACGGCAGTTGGCCAATCCACAGGGTGAAAAAGGGATTGAAATCGCCGGGATAATGAATGATACCAACATCGGGATGACCATTGAAAGCATCAAAACACTTCTGATAGAAGATGATGAAACGATCCTGGAAATCGGTCACGGCAATGCGGCGCATGTTAAATATCTTATAAAGAAAGCCCGAAACTTAAGGTATACAGGTATTGATATTTCAGAAACCATGCATCATGAAGCCGGAAGATTAAATCAGGAGTATGAAGATCAGGTGGATTTTGTGTGGTATGAAGGAAAAAAACTGCCTTTTTCAGATAAAACATTTGATAAAATATTCACGGTAAATACCGTCTATTTTTGGGAAGAGCCTGTTCAGTATTTAAATGAAGTATACAGGGTACTGAAAGACAAAGGAATCTTTGTCCTGACTTTCGGACAGAAAGAATTCATGGAGAGGCTGCCCTTTACCCAATTTGATTTTACCCTATACAGTACTTTAGAAATGGAAGAAACCGTATCACAGAGCCGTTTTACGAGAATGAAAATCTCTGAAAGGGAAGAACAGGTAAAAAGCAAGACCGCAGACGAAACCATAACAAGAAATTATACAATTCTAACCATAAAAAAATAAAATAATGAGCACATTAGTAAATGAATTAAAAGAAAAATGGGAAGCTCTTAAAGCTGAAAACCCGAATATGAGAATCAGAAACGCGGCGCAGGAACTTGCCGTAAGCGAAGCGGAATTGCTGGCTACCAGTATCGGAGAAGGGGTAACCGTACTCAGACCGGAATTTCAGAATATTCTGACGGAAGCTGAACAGTTAGGAAAAGTAATGGCCCTTACCCGCAATGACGAGTGTGTTCATGAAAGAAAAGGGGCTTACCTGAATGGGGATTTCAGCAGCCCGCATGCACAGCTTTTCGTAGGGGAAGAAATTGACCTTAGGATTTTCCTGAACCACTGGAAGTTTGCTTTTGCAGTGGTGGAAGGTGACAAGAAAAGTCTTCAGTTCTTTGGAAAAGACGGCCTGGCATTACACAAGATTTATGTAACAAAAGACAGCAAAGAAGCGGCTTTCGATGCTACTGTAGAAAAATTCAGGGCAGAAGACCAGAACCAGGCTTTCGAATTTGAGACGGTAGCTCCCAAAGCTCCTGAAAAAGCAGATTCGGAAATTGATGTGGAAGGGTTTCAGCAGGCATGGACTTCTTTAAAAGATACGCATGACTTTTTCATGATGACCAGAAAATTCGGGGTAAGCAGAACACA
The DNA here is from genome assembly GCF_000430845.1 of Chryseobacterium gregarium DSM 19109. Lineage (GTDB taxonomy): Bacteria > Bacteroidota > Bacteroidia > Flavobacteriales > Weeksellaceae > Chryseobacterium > Chryseobacterium gregarium. The sequence goes on from NZ_AUMU01000006.1 coordinate 101,953, forward strand.
GGCTCTGAGACTTGCTCCTGAAGGTTTTGCCAAAAAAATCGACAATGCAAAAGTAGTGAACGTACTGGAAGATGCTTCTGAAAAACAGCTTCCGATCATGATCTTTGTCGGAAACAGAGGGATTATTCAGATCCACACGGGAAATGTGAAGAAAACGCTTTGGCATCAGCAGTGGTTCAACGTTATGGATCCTGATTTCAACCTACATCTTGATGTGACAAAAATCGCTGAGGCATGGATCGTGAAAAAACCGACTGAGGATGGAGAAGTAACTGCTATCGAAGTATTCAACAAAGAAGGCGATTTCATCGTTCAGTTCTTTGGAAAAAGAAAGCCGGGAATCCCTGAGCTTCAGGAATGGAAAGACCTGGTAGCCGGATTGGAAAAATAATAGTTAGATCGTTTTTTTATTAAGGCCGCTTTGTTTTTTGCAGGGCGGCTTTTTATTTAATGTCGAGGTTATAAAATATCTTTAATAAATACTTATTTTAGAGCCGGTTTAAAGGTTAGTATCAAAACTTTATAAAACCTTTTAAAGTTTATGTTGAGAAATATTATCGCTGATTTTTTACATGCATATGAACATCTGGGTAATGTCCACCATCTTCGGGAAATTGTTTTGTAAAATAAATTTGAACAGGCTCTTAGATTCAATCAATCAATATCCATTCAGTCTGCCATCCTGTGCGGATCTAAGCAAAGTATATTAAAGAATGCCTGAAAGGTCCAAGCCGGATTATTTCGGATGATAAAAAAGGTTAATTAAATGGTAAAATAAAAATGAAAAGTATTTTAGTAACAATATTGCTCGCCACTTTCTGTTCATTACATGCCCAGGCTTTCAAAGCCTATCAGTTTTACAATCAAAAAGGAAAGGAAATTAAAACGGATAAACTAATCAGTGAACTGGTGGATTATGATGTGGTTTTTTTTGGAGAAAACCATAACAGTTCGATCAACCACTGGCTTCAGCTGAAGATTACGGAAGCCCTGCATCAAAAGAAAAACGGGCAGCTTATTCTGGGGGCCGAAATGTTTGAAAGGGACAACCAGTCTCAGCTGAATCAATACCTTAACGGGACAATGGATGCCAAGACCCTGAAAGATTCAGCACGTTTGTGGAATAATTTCCCGACCGATTACAAGCCTTTGGTAGATTTTGCCAAAGCTAAAAAATTAAATTTTGTAGCCACGAATGTCCCGAGAAGATATGCTTCCCAGACCGCAAAAGAAGGATTAGAGTCACTTAATAAGCTTCCTGAAAAAGACAAGGCCTATATGGCCCGGTTACCGGTCAAAGTCACTCTGGATACTCCGGGGTATCCTGAAATGAAAACCATGATGGGCGATCATGCCGACGGAACCAAAACGATGAATTTTATTGCTGCCCAGGCCATCAAAGATGCTACGATGGCAGAATCCATTCTGGAGAATTTTCAGGCCGGTAAGACGTTTATTCATTACAACGGGAACTACCACAGCAAAGAGTTCGGCGGGATTTACTGGTACATCAGGCAGAAAAACCCAACCCTGAAGATGGCGGTAATCTCTGTATTTGAATCGGAAGATCCTGAACTGAAAATCCCGGAAAAAGAGTATAAACCAACCGATTTTAATCTGATAATTCCGGCTGATATGACGAAGACCTATTAAAATTCTTCCCACGGATTTTCACAGATTATTTATTTAAAAATAGGAGCAACCTGCTTAACCAGCAGGATAAGACAGATAAAGAATGTATTCTTAGAAAAGAACTCTGGTCTGTTTTTAATGGAATAATTCAAATGGCTTTAGCCGAAACATAAAAACATCTTTTATCTTTGTTTAAGATTCCAGCAAGAATGAAAAAAATCTCTTTACTCTTTATATTTTTTACCGGTTTTATTAATGCTCAAAAGCTGACTTCAGTTGAAATTTCTTTAATCAGCCAGGGAGATGTAACATCGGCATTGCCTGTTTATCAGACCACGGAAGAACATCAGCATCAGACGTTGTTAAGCCTGTCCAAAGATATTGATCCGCTTGATAAAAACACGGCAATACTGGTGAACAGAATGAAAGAATCCCTTCTTTTAACAGACGGCGGCGTAGGGATCGCCGCGCCACAGGTCGGGATCAACAGAAAAGTCATCTGGGTTCAGCGTTTTGATAAAATAGGCGAGCCTTTGGAATATTTTCTCAATCCTGTGATCACCTGGAAATCTGAACTGCAGAACCTCGGTCCGGAAGGCGACTTGTCAATTCCTGATTTCAGGGACCTGTTTTACCGGAGCCAAGTCATCCAGCTGGAATATGCTGATCTGAAAGGGCAGAAGCACTCTGAAATGGTGGAAGGCTTTACGGCCGTTATTTTCCAGCATGAAATTGACCACCTGTATGGCATTCTGATTTCAGATAAAAAAGGAAAAGAGGGAAGTGGTGAGTATATAAAAGTGGATGCTTATAAGAGCAGTGATTCTCTGACGAGGTAACTAATATTTCCTGATCTGTACACATGAAACATTTTTTATCTTCACTTTCTTGCCTGCTCTTTTTAATAATCCTGTTTCAGCGTTCCGCCTGAAAACGACAACATTATCGGTTCCGGCATTCGTGGCAATCAGGAACTTTCCGCTGGGATCAAGACCGAAAATCCTAGGGTGTTTTCCTTTGGTAGACTGATAGCCGACTGTTTTCAGGGTACCGTCATTCAGAATGGAAAATATGGCAATATTGTTCTCATCTCCTCGGTTTGATGCGTAGAGGTATTGGCCGTCCGGAGAAATGTGAATATCAGAGCTTTCAAAATGGTCTTTATATTTTTCAGAATGGGTATTGATCCTCTGGATATACCTTAAATTTCCGCTCTCATAGGCATAGGCACTTACAGTTCCTCCCATTTCTTCGATACAGTATGCAAATTTTCCGTTCGGATGAAAAGTAAAATGCCTTGGCCCGCTCCCCAAAGGAGCTTTTATAAAAGAAGGCTCTGATACCTGCAACGGCCTATCCCTGTTATTGTCGAATGCATACATTCTGATTTTATCAGCTCCCAGATCCGGCAAAAAGAGGTAATTGGAATCGGGTGAAAATACAGCAGCGTGGATATGGGAACGGTCCTGCCTGTCAGAATTGATACTTCCTTCGGAAAAATGAAAATTCTGTACATATGGCTGTATGACTCCGTTTTCCGAAACCGGATATACGGAGACACTTCCTTCCGTGTAATTGGCATTAATGAGCCATTTTCCATTTTGATGAACGGTGACATATACCGGATTTTCGCCACCACTTTTCTGGCTGTTGATAAAAGCCAGCGTTTTATTTTCAGGTTTGAATTCGAAACTGCTTACTTTTCCTCCATTGGGAGTTTTGCTTTCCGTACACGCAAAAACGTATTTTCCATCCGGAGATAAGGTAAGGAATGATGGATTTAAAATGCCTTTGAAGGTGGTTATTTCAGATAATTTCCCGCTGATGGTATCTAATTCATATACATAAATTCCTTCCGTATTTTTATCCCGGTTGAATGAACCGAAAAAAGCATAGGTCTTCTGTGAATGAGCCTTGAAAAAGAAACAAATTGTAATGACAAGTGTGGTAATTTTTAATTTGAACATTTATTATTAAAATATGAGAAGGTAGCAAAAATTATGGGGTATTAATAATTAATCTGAAATATTTTTCAATAATTCCGCTGTTTTAGGATCTATTGCTCCGATATATTTTAGATCAGATGCTTTTTTCCCTGTTAGCATCTTATAAAAGATACAGGCATTTAAAAAAGCTCCATATATATTGGGATGGCTTTCATCTTCATACAGTTCTACTTCGGGATGTCGGGTTAGGATTTCAAAGAATTTACTTCCGTTATCTGATTTAATTAAATCATTTTCTTTTGCTACCAGTTCATAAGATTCATTAATTACTCTGGCTTCCTGCGTTAAATTTTCCAGAACCGGTGAGCAGCATTTATCTTTTTTTATCGATTCGTCTATCATTGAGGATGGATAGCAATATTGTTGAGGATATTGATTTTTACTTGGCCAGGTGCTGAAAAGTATAAACTCACATTTAGGATTATTAACCAATTTTCTAATTGCTGCAATGGCTTTATTCACTTTCATCTCACGGTTTTCAGGAATTAAAATACCGACTCCCCCTGTTTGCAGGATCACTACATCCCATCTTTTGGCTGCAATTTTTTTCTCTGTTTCTGTAATTTCGCCCGGTTCTTTTGGTCTGGTATTAATTCCGTTTTCCGTTCTGGATGTAATGATCTCCGATAAATGACCGGATAAGGATTGTCCCGGAAAGGTACTTTGATCAATTTTGATATTAGGGTTTGTTTCATTAAGCATTTTCTGGACGGTTTGCGGCATGTCATGGAAATAAGTCAGGCTGTTGCCGATAAACAGGACATTTATTTCATCGGTTTTGTTTTTATTTTGAGCCTTGAAGACAGTGGTAATCAATGTTAATATGAGAATCAGTATATTTTTCATAGGTCATTAAGTTTAAGCATTGAATTCACAGATCAATAATTTCAAAAATAAAAATTTCTGTTTAAAAAGTAACTTAAATTCTCACTTATTTGAATAAAAAACTCTGTTCCCAAAAGAAACAGAGTTTATATAATTAAACTAAGGAAGCTTAATGATTCGTCACCGAAAGCTTCACTTCAATATTATTTCGTGTCGCATTGGAGTAGGGACAGATTTCATGGGCTTTTTCCGTCAAAGACTGGGCTTCCTCTATGGAAACTTCAGGAATGTTGACATCCAGTTCAACGGCTAAACCGAAACCTCCGTTTTCCAGCTGTCCGATGCTGACCTGTGCAGTCACCGTTGTTTCTCCAGTTTTTACTTTCGATAAGCTGATCACTCTGTTCAGTGCGCTGTCAAAACATGCAGAATATCCTGCTGCAAAGAGCATTTCGGGGTTGGTGAAATCATCATTGGCGCCGCCTAATGCTTTGGGCATTTTAACATCCAGGTCCAGGATGCCGTTTTCACTTTTCAAATGGCCGTTTCTGCCGCATTTGGCAGTTACTTTTGTGGTGTATAAGGTCTTCATTTATTTTCTATTTTGCTTAATATTTTTTGAATGGTCTCTTTAAGTTCTGCCAGATCATCTTCTGTAAGGTCCAGTTTATCCCGGATTTTTCCGGGGATTTCACAGGCTTGCTTCCTCAGCAGGTTTCCGGCATCAGCCAGAAACACTTGAACCACCCTTTCGTCCTGTTTTTTTCTCTGTCTTATGATCAGGTGCTTGCTTTCAAGCCTTTTCAGAAGGGGAGTGAGCGTTCCGCTGTCGAGATACAGTTTTTCACCGATCTGGTTCACGGTCAGTCCGTCATTTTCCCACAAAACCATCATCACCAGATACTGTGGATAGGTAATGTCGAGCTCATCAAGAAAAGGCCGGTAGAGTCCCGTAATTTCTTTTGAAATGACATACAGCGGAAAACAGAGCTGATTTCCTAATCTGGGTGGGTTCTGATCTTTCATAATTCAAAAAAATGAGGTGAAAATTATTTCCTGATGATAAATTCTTCCATAGGAATCCGTACTTTCTTCATGTGGGAAAGCCAGTCGTTTTCAGCATCCTTATATCCGATATACAGGAGCGAAACGCTTTTCAGCCCCAGTTCCCCTAATCCTAAAATTTCGTCAACCACTTCATTGCTGAAACCTTCTGCAGGCGTCGTGTCGATTTTCAGTTCCGCTGCCTGAGCCATGGCAAGGCCTAATGCAATATACGTCTGTCTTGCCGTATGGGCAAAATGCTCTTCGGGCGTCTGTGCGCCATACAGTTCTTTGATCTTATCGGTATAGCTTGAGAATCTTCCTCTTGGCAAATCTCTTACATCGGTATGAAGATCATATACTTGATCAATTTTCTCATCAGAATAACGGTCCCAGGCGGCAAAAACCAAAACATGCGAACAGTCTCTCATCACTTCAGGATTAAGCGCACCCCGAACCATTTTTTCCTTTAATTCCTGATTTTCCACAACAACAACACGGAACGGCTGAAGCCCGGATGAAGTTGGGGCCAGTCTTGCGGCTTCTAAAATTTTATTCAGGTCTTCTTCAGATACTTTTTTCGTTGGGTCATATGCTTTTACGGCATGTCTCCAGTTCAGGTCTTCTATTAATGACATTTTTCTAATTATTTTTATTGAAATACCATGATGCAAAAATGCTGCCAAATTGAATTGCGTACAATTTAATTGTGTTAATTTTATTTAAATTAATGTTAAGATCAGTGTTATTGGCACTATGGAAAATGTTAAAAACCCCGCTTATAACGAGGTTTTCATATAATTTCAAATAAGGATTATCATTTGTAAAGTACTGAATTACTGCATAAACTAAATTGCTTATTTTAATTCCAATTCAGCCTCAAACACCTCCTCAAAATGCTTCCTGATCTTCGCTTTGATATCTTCCATTTCCTCGGGAGTCAATTCTCTTTCCAGTTCTCTTTTTAAAGAAGTCACCTGTTTATCTTTGATTCCGCAGGGGATGATGTATTCAAAATAGCGCATGTCCGTATTCACATTCAGTGCGAAACCGTGCAGCGTAACCCAGCGGGAAGCTTTTACGCCCATGGCACAGATCTTTCTCGCATACGGTTTTCCCACATCCAGCCAGACGCCGGTTTCTCCGGGAGAACGTTCCCCTTTCAGTCCGTATTCGGCAATGGTCCTGATGATGACTTCTTCCAGGTTCCTCATATATTTATGAATGTCCGTGAAGAAATTTTCAAGGTCAAGGATAGGGTAGCCCACAATCTGCCCGTACCCGTGATAGGTAATATCACCGCCGCGGTTGACCTTTACAAAAGTAGCATCGATTTCCTTGAGCTGTTCCATTCCGGCCAGCATATTTTCTTCGTGCCCGCTTTTTCCTAAAGTATACACATGCGGATGTTCCACCAAAAGAAAATGGTTAGAGGTGATGAGATGCTCTTCAGCCGGGAGATCACGGTTTTTGATTTTTGTATCGATGATATTTTTCATCAGCTGTTCCTGATAATCCCAGGCCGGCTGATATTCTTTTATCCCCAGATCTTCAAATGCTACGGTCTTATTCTGATGTGTGTTCATTCCTTTGTTTAATGATACAAATTTAGTGATTTTTACGCTTTGATGGAATGGATGAAATCTATAGCTTCGTTCTTCCAGTTTCTATCCTGCAGCAAAATATTCACAAAGGCAGTTCCGATGATTCCGCCGTCTGCTTTTTCCGTAACATTTTCAAAATCTTCTTTAGATTGGATTCCGAAACCGATCATCAGAGGATTTTTTAAAGGTAATGATGCAAGCCTGTTTAAGTATCCGTCATTTTTCAATACGGCGTTTGTATTTCCGGTGGTGGATGAGGAGCTTACCGCGTACAGAAACCCGGAACTTAAAGAATCAAGGTACATAATTCTTTCGTCAGACGTTTCCGGGGTTACCAGAAAAGTGAAGTTCAGATTATATTGTTCCAGCAAAGCCTGATAATTTTTCTCGAATTCCACGGGCGGTAAATCAGGGATGATCAGTCCCGAAACACCGCTGTCGGAACATGCCCTGCAGAAATTTTCAAAACCGAAGCTTAAAACCGGATTGATATATCCCATTAAGATAACCGGGATCCGGATTTGATCTTTCACAGATTTTAGCTGGGAAAACAGCTTTTCGATGGTCATTCCATTGTATAAGGCCAGTTCATGCGCTTTTTGGATAACCGGTCCGTCCGCTACAGGATCGGAATAAGGCATGCCGATTTCAATCATGTCCGCTCCTGAATCCTGGATCAGTTGTATAATATCGGCAGTATCTTCCAATTCAGGAATCCCTGCGGTGAAATATATATTTAGTTTTTTCATATCTATTGTATTAATGTATGCAAAATATTTAAAATCATTTTACATCAATACTTTTTACATTTTACAAATTTTTTAAATACGTTTCCATATCCTTGTCGCCACGGCCGCTCAGGCAGATGACCACAACATCATCTTCATTGAATTTTTTCTTGTTTAAGACCGCCAGTGCATGGGCACTTTCCAGTGCGGGAATAATTCCTTCCAGCCGGGTCAGTTCAAAAGCAGATTCCAGAGCCTCCTCATCGGTAATGCTGAAAAATTCCGCGCGCTTTTCCTGAAATAAATGCGCATGGAAAGGCCCGATTCCCGGGTAATCCAGTCCTGCAGAAATAGAGTGGGGCTCAATGACCTGGCCGTCGCCGGTCTGCATCACTAGGCTTTTGCTTCCGTGTAAAACCCCTAAAGTCCCCAGGAAAGTTGTCGCTGCCGACTTTCCTGAAGCTACGCCCAGACCTCCTGCCTCTGCAGCAATAAGCTTTACATTTTCCTCTTCAACGAAGTGGTAAAAAGCCCCTGCTGCATTGCTTCCTCCGCCTACGCAGGCCATTACGTAATCCGGGTTTTCTTTTCCCGTCTGTTCATACAGTTGCTCTTTGATCTCCTTTGAAATCACACTCTGAAATCTCGCCACCAGATCAGGAAACGGATGTGGACCGACCACACTCCCGATCACATAATGGGTTGTGGTTGAGTTGTTAATCCAGTCCCTCAAAGCTTCGTTCACGGCATCTTTCAGGGTTTTCGAACCTGACGTTGCCGGAATGACTTCAGCTCCCAGCATTTTCATTCTTCCTACATTCGGAGCCTGTCTTGCAATATCGACTTCACCCATGTATACAATACATTCAAGACCTAAAAATGCACAGGCCGTTGCCGTTGCGACACCATGCTGTCCGGCTCCCGTTTCTGCGATAATCCTATGTTTTCCGAGACGCTTAGCCAGCAAGACCTGTCCTAAAGCATTGTTGATTTTGTGTGCCCCTGTATGATTAAGGTCTTCACGTTTCAAATACACCTTGGTCTTATATTTTTCGCTTACATTTTTCGCAAAATACAATGGCGTGGCACGTCCCACATAATTTTTCAGCAGATCCTGATATTCAGCCTGGAAATCTTCGGATTCTATGATTTGTAAATACTTATTTTGAAGTTCTTCCACATTCGGGTAGAGCATTTCGGGAACGAAGGCCCCTCCGAATGCTCCGTAATATCCGTTTTGATCCGGGTTTTTATAGTTCATTTTGTAATTTTTTTAAATGATTTATTCAATTTTTGTACTGAGGGTATATCTTAAAATTTTATTTCAGTCTCATGATATTTCAAATTTTCCTCTGAATTTTTGTATCCGGCTAACATCTTTAATTCCTGGCCCGGTTTCAAATTTTGAATTGATATCTACGGCAAAAGGTTTTTGATTCAGGGTTTCCATATTTTTAATATTCTCTTCCGAAATGCCGCCGCTTAGAAAATAAGGAAGTGGAATATTAATTTCATTCAACAGAGTCCAGCCGAAAGTTTTTCCGGTCCCTCCGAAAGCTTTTGAATCCGTATCAAAAAGAAGATAATCAACATTACGTAGCAAGTCATTCATACGTTGTTGTATGGATTTTTTATCTCCCATATCCCGGTTTCCCATCCTGATCACTTTGATTATTCCGGTTCCCGGGTGTAATTTTTTTCTCAGTTCAGCAATGAAACACTCATCTTCATCGCCGTGAAGCTGGATAAAATTCAGGCCCGCCTTTTCTGATATTTCAACTACTTTATCCAAGTGTTCATTGACAAAGACACCCACTTTTCCATAATGCTGAACTTCTGATATTTCCTTCAGGTTCAAATGGTTCAAAACATACCTCGGCGATTTTTCATAGAAAATAAACCCCAGAAAATCCACATGCATAGAAATCAATTCATGAATCTGATGCAGTTTTGTCAAACCACAAACTTTGAGTTTTGCTTGTTGGGTTTCATTCATTATTAAACGGGTACATTATTATATTGATACATTGGAAATAAATTCGGCAAACTTTGCTCCCGGATTTTCGTTCTTCATAAAATATTCACCCATCAGGAAGCCGTCAAAGCCCTGTTCTTTTAAATAGTTAAAATCTTCCACGCTGTAAATTCCGCTTTCTGCAACGGATAAAACAGGTTCCGGCAGCTGGTTCTTTAAATTAACGGAATGCTGTAGATCTACTTTGAAATCCTTTAAATTCCGGTTGTTGATGCCGGCTAAGTCAATATCCGGGTTAAGATGTCCCAGCTCTTCTTCAGTATGGATCTCCAGCAAGACTTCCATGCCCAGTTCGTGTGCCAGACCTGTAAAATCATTGACCTGGGAAGGTGACAGGCAGGCGGCAATCAGTAAAATGACATCGGCACCGATGCTTTTGGCTTCATACAGCTGGTATTCATCGATCATAAAATCCTTTCGCAGTATCGGGATCGCAATGTTTTCCCTCACCCTGATGATATCTTCAGAACTTCCTCCGAAAAAATCACGATCCGTTAAAATCGAAATTCCGCTGGCCCCGGACTTTTCATAGGCTGAAACGACTTCCAACGGAGAAATTATATTATTGATCATCCCTTTTGAAGGCGATTTTCTTTTAAACTCTGCAATGATTCCGCTTCCGGTGATGATGTTTTCTTTCAGAGAAAGACTTTTCCGTCCGAACAAATCAGAATCTTTCAGCTGCTGAACGGAAACCGTTGATTTTGATGCTGAAACTTCTTCTCTTTTTCGCTGTATGATGGTTTCTAGTATATTCATTGTGTTTTTTTTAAAATTGAACCTTTTAATGAAGCTCTTAGTTTAGCAGCAGTTCCAGGCTTCTTAAAGCCTTCCCTCCGTATAAACTCTCCTTTGCCACAGCCACACAATTGCTGTAACTCCCGAATTTCCCGGTATGGGAAAGGGCTACCGTTGCATTGGCGAGCACTACGGAATTCTGCTGTTCCGTGCCTTCTCCGAGCAGGATATTTTTAAAAATAGCTGCCGTCTCATGGGTTGTTTTACCGCTCTGTATGCTCTCCTGTGTAACGGAAGCAAATCCTAAATCTTCAGCCGAATACATTTCTTCACCGTCTTTAGTGATGATCTTACTGTCATGCGTGAGACTGATCTCATCATAGCCATCCATCCCGTGAACGAGTGTAAAATGGCGTTCTTCTTTTTGCAGCAGGTACTGGTACAGCCGTGCAATTTCCAGATTGTATACTCCGATTATTGAAAACTGCGGCTTTGCCGGATTTACAAGAGGGCCTAACAGATTGAAAAAAGTCCTTAACCCTAAGGATTTCCTCAAGGCTCCGACGGATTGCAGCGCAGGATGAAAATAAGGCGCATGCAGAAAGCAGATATTGGCTTTGTCCAGGTCTTCCTGCAGCCGGTCTGAATTGTTTTTAAATTCATAGCCCAGCTCTTCCAGGACGTTTGAGGATCCCGTAACCGTTGAAGCGCCGTAATTGCCGTGTTTGGTTACTTTCTGCCCGGTTCCTGCCACGACAAAGCTGGCCAAGGTAGAAATGTTGATCGTATTTTTTCCGTCACCGCCGGTTCCTACGATATCAATCGCATCACCGGCATCAATATGCACGGGAACTGCCATTTGCAGAAGGGCTTCACGGAACCCTTCAAGCTCTTTTAGCGTGATATTCCGCATCAGGAAAATACTGATAAAAGCCGTAACTTCCGTATCATTGAATTTATTTTGGGCAATTTCAATCATAATCGCCTTGGCCTCGGACTTAGACAGAGTGTGATGATTAAATAAATATTGCAGGATGTCTTTCATATCTAAAGGTTTATAGGTTCAATGGTACAGATTACCAAATGATGATCAGAAATTTTCCGGTCAATCGGGATCATGTGCTGTGTTACCGTTTTATCTTTTAAAAAGTTGCTGTTCATAACAATATGGACGGCACTGTTCTCATTCTTTTCTGTCAGAATCTCCAAATCGTGGTGGCTGAAAAATGCTTTTGTTTCCTCAATCACTTTTTTATTCGGATATTTCCATCCTGAAAATGAGATATTGAAGTCGCCGGAATAACAAATATTTCCTTTCATGTTTTTTATTTCTTCTTTCTGATAATTCAGATCATGAGTAAAATGAGAATCTCTGCCTCCGAAACTTCCTATGATACTCAGATACATGATGATTGGGCCAAGATCTGTAGTAATACTTCCGCAGATACTTGTATAGGAATCATAAGTATTGTACTGCGTTTCAATAGGATACTTGCTGAAAAAACTTACCCGGTTTTCTTTTTCTTCATAAAGTTGATCTTCATGAAAAACGGGTAGCGTCTCAGAGTGTAATTCATAATATGCTTTCCCAAACTCAAGGCAGCGGCTGGTTTCAGTAAGGACAATAAGATCGGGCTCCTGAGATTCAATGATATTTTTAATAAAAGAAATCTTGGAATGCTGATTCACTTTTGGCCTAGCAATATTCCAGCTGATGATTTTCATGATTAATAAATAATAGGGTTTAATTAATTCAGCAGGAAGTTTTCAATGATCACCGCACCCTGCGGCGTTAAAATACTTTCCGGATGAAACTGCACTCCATGCACATCATAGGTTTTATGCTGTAAGGCCATAATCATTCCGTCTTTATCCACTGCTGTGACTTCAAGTTCTTCCGGGAAACCGTCCTGGTTCACCACCCAGCTGTGATACCGTCCCACTTCAAGCCCGCTTTTCAGGTTCCTGAAAAGTTTAGTATCTTCTTTTACCAACTCAGCAGGCGTAGCGACCCCATGAAAAATCTCCGAAAGGTTGATCAGCGTTCCTCCAAAGGCTTCTGCAATGGCCTGCTGTCCCAGGCAAACTCCCAAAATGCTTTTTTCAGGAGCATATTTTTTAATGACATCCAGTAAAATTCCGGCTTCTTCGGGAATCCCGGGACCCGGCGACAGTACGATTTTGTCATACCGCCCGATGTCTTCCAGACTTATTTCATCATTTTTCACAACATCGACCTTGGTTTGCAGCACCCGTTCAATAATCTGGACAAGGTTATAGGTAAAGCTGTCGTAATTATCAAAGACCAATACTTTCATTTGTTTTATATTGCTGTTCATTGTTTTGTTTTTTTAATAACTGTCAACCAGCTTTTCTGCTTTTTCCACAGCTCTTTTCAGGGCATTCAGTTTATTGTTGACTTCCTGCAGTTCGCTTTCAGGATCCGATTTTGCCACCAGGCCGGCACCGGCCTGATAATACAAAGTATTGTTTTTGCTCAGGAAAGTCCGGATCATGATCGCCTGGTTGCAGGTACCGTTCAGCCCGATCATTCCGATACAGCCGCCGTAATATCCGCGGGAATCTTTTTCATATTGGTCAATCAGCTGCAGCGCTTTATGTTTGGGTGCCCCGCTTAATGTTCCCTGCGGAAAAGTAGTGGCTACCATTTCAAACGGTTTCGTGTTTTCCGGTAGATCGGCGGTAACTTCACTCACCATATGGATGACATGGGAAAAAAGCTGGATTTCCTTAAGTTTGGTAACGGTAACATTCTTTCCCATTTTCCCTAAATCATTCCTGGCCAGATCCACCAGCATGGTATGCTCTGCGTTTTCTTTCGGGTCGTTTTTAAGGGATTCGATAGAGGCAAGGTCGGTGTCAAAGTCTCCTGTCCTTTTGAAGGTTCCGGCTATAGGGTGGATGACCGCTTTGTTATCCTTAATAATCAACTGGCTTTCAGGGCTGGATCCAAATAATTTATAGTTGCCATAGTCAAAAAAGAAAAGGTACGGCGAAGGGTTGATAGTCCGTAAGGCACGGTATACATTAAACTCATCACCGGTAAATTTCTGCTGGAATCTCCTGCTTAAGACCAATTGAAAAACATCGCCTCTCATGCAGTGCTTCTGTGCCGTTTGTACCAGTCCGATATATTCTTCATCCGTAAGGTTGGAAGTCTCTGCCCCGTTTTTCTCGAAAGGATAAATAACGGCATTCTTGTTTTTCATAAGGCTTTCCAGTAAATACCGTTCAGATTTTACACCTTCAATTTGATTTTCAATAAGATGCATTTCATCATTATAGTGATTGACGGCAATCACATACTGATACAGCCTGTATCGGAGAATAGGGATTTCAACTTCCGGACTCTGAGGTTTAAAGGTAAGTTTTTCAAAAAACTGCACGGCATCAAAGCTTGTATATCCAAAGAGGCTCTGTGCGGTTTCTTCTATGGAATCATGCGTCTTTTCACAGTCAAAACTATTGGAGAACTGTTCAAAAACTTCTGCGATGGTCTGGTTGCCGATCAGTTGTTTTACAGGTTCCTGCTGAGGGAATTTTATTTCATACTCAGTCAGGTTTTTTATTTCAATCCCGGCAATCGCATTAATGGCAATAAATGAAAAGTTATTGTCCATATTTTTAGCATCCGAGCTTTCCAGAAGAATGGTATCTCTGAACCGGTCACGCATCTGCAGGTAAATACTCATGGGAGTCTGCAGGTCACCGAGTGTTTTTTTGGAAACGGTTTTAATTTTTATTTTTTTACTGAACATCACAGGGTATTTTTTAAATGGGTATAAATAAAAAAGACTTCAACGGTGATCCGTCAAAGTCTTTTATTATATTGCTTTATTATTTCTTTTGTAAGATGAATTAACAGCACGACAATAGCTTCAGACCCGACGAAGAGTGTGAAAGCCACCACCAAATATTATTGCTGTTAGTAAACATAGGACAAATGTATATAATTTTTTTTATACAAAAAACAAAAATGGGAAAAAATAAAAACCTAAGTTTTCATCTGTTGCTTTATTGATCGTTTTTACAGGCAAGTATCTTGTAAAATACGCACAAGTCATCATCTTTAACATTTATTTTTTATATTTTTGCTTAATAATTTTAATAAAGAAAAAATGAAAAAAGTATTAGCGATCGCATTTATCGGAGGTTTACTGGCTGTCAGCTGCTCAAAAAAGCCTGATCATGATTTACAGGACAGCAACACGATGTTGGCTGAACCGGAGGCCCCTACGGTAGTGGATTCCAGCGCAACAACCCGTGAAACTCCTGAGGCTGACGTAAATGCTGCCATGTCGGTTCCTGCTAACGAAGCTAAAGCAGATACCCTTACGAAATAATGAAAAAACTGTTTTTGGCAGGAAGCTTGGCACTGCTTGTTTTTTCCTGTTCTAAAAAAGACAATACTCCGGTGGAAGGTACACCCTCTGAAACGGCAGGAATGCAGGATTCCGGAAGCAAAAGCCTTTCAGGGGACCAGATTATTGAGGCGCTGGACTGTTCCGGCTGCCATTCGGTTAACGAGAGAATGGTAGGGCCTTCTTATCAGGAAATCGCAGATAAGTATTCTGATCAGGATACCGAAATGCTGGCTTCCAAAATCATAGAAGGCGGAAGCGGGGTCTGGGGAAATGTCCCGATGGCTGCCCATCCACAGGTGTCCAAAGAAGATGCTAAAAAAATGGTGGGATATATTTTGTCTTTGAAGAAAAAGTAACACATGTCTGCCGAAAAATCCAGTCTGCACACAAGAAACCTGCATCGTGATCCTTATGATTTTGATCGGCTTATTTCTTGTGTGCCGGAACTGAAGCCGTATGTTTTTATTAATTCTTATCAGACGGCAACTATCAATTTCAGCCTTCCGAAAGCTGTAAAATTACTTAATAAAGCTTTATTGCAGTCTTTTTACGAGGTTAAGGATTGGGATATCCCCGAGGCTAATCTTTGTCCGCCTATTCCTGGCCGGGCAGATTATGTGCATTATATTGCAGATTTACTGGCTGGACAGAAGGAGATTCCTATAGGAACGTCTGTGAAAGGTCTTGATATCGGGGTAGGGGCCAATCTCATCTATCCTTTGATTGCCCACCGGTCGTACGGCTGGAGCATGATCGGAGTTGATAGTAACAAAGATTCTCTGGAAAATGCCCGGAATATCCTGGATCATAATCCTGATTTTCTTCCTGCAGTCGAATTAAAATACCAGCCCGAACCCAAACATATATTTACAAATATTGTTGATCCTGAAGACCGGTTTGCATTTTCCATATGCAATCCTCCTTTTCATGATTCTGAAGAAGCCGCTTTAAAGGGAAACCTCAGAAAAACAAAGAACCTTAATAAAAAAATCGTCCGAAAGCCTTTGCTTAATTTCGGAGGACAGTCTTCCGAACTGTGGTGTGAAGGCGGCGAACTGGCTTTTATCACAACCATGATCAATGAAAGTGTTTTGTATTCCTCACAGGTTCTCTGGTTTACCTGCCTGGTATCGAAAAAGGATAATTTATTTAAGCTGACTTCGCTTTTAAAAAAGCATAAAGCTTTAGAATTCAAAATTATAGATATGGCCCAAGGCCAGAAAATAAGCAGGATATTAGCCTGGACTTTTATTTCCCCACGCCATCGTAAAGATTGGTTTCTATAACGGTGGTTGACCGATCATGCAGAGTTGCTTTGATATGAAATAAATTATATTTCTGAGAAAAGGCATTGACCATCAATTCAAAAATCGTTAATTTTGCACGTTATTTTAAATATATACAATGCAATTATCAGAACAGGAAATAATCCGGAGAGAAAAGCTGAACAAGCTTGTTGAAATGGGGATCAATGCATTCCCGGCAGAGGAATATGTAATTACAGATACCACAGAATCTATAAAACAGGATTTCGCTGAAAGTAAACAGGTAAAGATTGCAGGAAGGCTTATGTCAAGAAGGATTCAGGGCAAAGCTTCTTTTGCTGAGTTACAGGATTCTACGGGCAAAACTCAGGTATATTTTAACAGGGACGAGATCTGTACGGGAGATGACAAGACTTTATACAATGAAGTCTACAAGCATCTTCTGGATATCGGTGATATCATCGGTGTGGAAGGGGAACTGTTCACTACGCAGGTAGGGGAAAAAACCGTTCTGGTAAAAAACTTTACCCTTTTAACCAAATCTTTACGTCCGCTTCCGCAGGCAAAGACCGATGATAACGGTGTCGTGCATGATGCATTCAACGATCCGGAATTAAGATACAGGCAGCGTTATGTGGATTTAACGGTAAATCCTCAGGTAAAAGAGGTTTTCGTGAAAAGAACAAAACTGTTCAACGCGATGAGAACATTCTTTAATGAAGCAGGTTATTTTGAAGTGGAAACCCCGATCTTACAGTCGATTCCCGGCGGAGCGGCAGCAAGACCATTTATCACGCACCACAATGCCCTGGATATTCCGTTATATTTAAGAATCGCCAACGAATTATATTTAAAGAGACTGATCGTAGGTGGTTTTGACGGGGTCTATGAATTCTCAAAAAACTTCAGGAATGAAGGGATGGACAGAACGCACAACCCGGAATTTACCGCCATGGAAATCTATGTAGCCTACAAAGATTACAACTGGATGATGGATTTCACGGAGAAATTATTGGAATTCTGCGCCGTTCAGGTCAACGGAACAACAAAAGCTACTTTCGGTGAACATGAAGTTGATTTCAAAGCACCATATGAAAGGATATCTATGACGGATGCGATCCTGAAATTCACAGGTTTCGATATCACAGGAAAAACCGAGCAGGAATTATTTGATTTTGCAAAATCGATCGGGATTGAAGTGAACGGAACCATGGGCAAAGGAAAATTAATCGATGAAATCTTCGGTGAAAAATGCGAAGGGAACTTTATCCAGCCGACTTTCATCACCGATTACCCGATAGAAATGTCGCCTTTAACTAAAAAACACCGAACCAAAGAAGGGCTTACAGAGCGTTTTGAGCTGATGGTTTGTGGCAAAGAAATCGCCAATGCCTATTCCGAGCTGAATGACCCGATCGATCAGCGGGAGCGCTTTGAAGAGCAGCTGAAATTAGCCGAAAAAGGAGATGATGAAGCAGGGCAGTTTATTGATGAGGATTTCCTGAGAGCGTTGGAATACGGAATGCCGCCAACGTCAGGATTGGGAATCGGAATGGACAGGCTGATCATGTTCTTAACCAACAACGCATCCATCCAGGAAGTACTGTTCTTCCCTCAGATGAAACCTGAAAAAACAGTTCCTCAGATTGAACTGGGCGAGGATGAAAAAGTAATCCTTGAAATTTTAAATTCCCGGGAAGAAGCATTTTCACTCGCTGAGGTGAAGGAAAGAAGCCAGTTGTCCGGTAAAAAATGGGATAAAGCTTCTAAGACTCTGACCAAGAATAATCTGGTAAAAGTGGAAAAAATTGATGAAAATGTATTAATGAAATTGATTTAATATATATCACATATAATAAGAAATCCTCTGCAGAATTTAACTGCAGAGGATTTTTTTGTTTGATATAATAAATTGATTTTATTTAATCGGTGTTTCAGGTCTTGCGGTTTCCTTTAACTGTCTTCGCTGTTTGCTGAAAGAAAGCATCAGGTAAAACAAGAACGGCAGAATAAAAACGGAACCTAGCATCAGCGCCCATCCCAATGCGGAGATCGTCTTCGGAGCGGCAATATGTTCCAGTAAAGAAAGGTGCTGGCCATTGGAAAACAGGATGATGTTGGGATTATGTTGATAAGTGGCCGCAACCAGAATCATGATGATCTGAAATCCGGCCAGGGCCCGTACGGGAAGCAGTTTTCTTATGTGCATGGCCCTGAGAATCAAACCTAAAGAAATAGTGGCAAAAAAGGTGGCCATGATTCCCAAAGGCTTTGAAAAGACCCACATGACCAGAGGGATGTCAGAAAGATAAGCCGCCAGAAAAACAAGGAGGCCGGTGATCACCACAAAAATCATGGTTTGTTTTGACTTTTTAATCATCAGGCTTAATTCCATACGGTCTATCGTTTCCCTTAATGCGAATATTGAAGCAAGATAAGCGCAGATGGAAGCGGTAAACAATCCTACGGCAACCCCAAACCAGTTCAGCCAGCTGAAAATATACAGATCTAAAAAATTGTCTGCATTGGGATTGATAGACCGTGAAATAGTTGCCGCGGCAATCAATCCTAAAAAGAAAGGAGTCAGCAGGCTTGAAAAGTAAAAGATCTGATTATAGACTTTCTGCCAGTCGTCCTTTACCGCATCATAATGCCTGAACGTGAATGCCGTTCCCCTGGCAATAATCCCGATCAGCATTAAAACCAGCGGAATGTGAAGATAGGTGGAAAGGGTAGTGTACACTTCCGGAAACCCTACAAAAAGAATAACAATCGCAATAATCAGCCACATATGGTTGGCTTCCCATACCGGAGCAATAGCTTCATACATGATGGTCTGTGTTTTAGGGCGGTTCTTATCCTTGGTAAAAAGCTCCACAATTCCGGCCCCGAAATCTGCCCCGCCTAAAATAACATAAAGGCAGATAGCCAGCCAGAGGAAACCTATAACGACGTAAATCATGATTTTGTGTTTTTAGGATTAAACTGAGGGTCGGTAGGGTCATACAACTTTGGAACCATCTTGATCTGTCTTGTTAACAGGAAAACGATCACCAAAGACAATGAAACGAAAACGGCCGTGAAAAAATAGAAAGAATACTGGATCCCTGGCATCGGCGTTACCGCGTCAACGGTTCTCATAATCCCGTAGATAATCCAGGGCTGCCTCCCGACTTCCGTTACCGTCCAGCCTGCTTCCAGGGCAATGTACCCGAAAGGCATGGCGATTAAAAATGTTTTCAGCAGCCATCTTCTGTCCAGCCATTCTTTTCTGAAGAATAAAGCGTACAGATAAATCATTCCGATAATAATCATCACCACACCGAAGAAAATCATAATCTGAAAGGCATAGTGCACCACGGCAACAGGCGGCCATTCATCCCGGGGGAAATCATTCAGTCCTTTCACTTCATGGTTGAAATCGTTGGAGACCAAAAAGCTTAATACTTTCGGGATCTTTATTGCGTATTTTATTTCACCTCTTTCCTCATCAGGAATTCCGCCGATGACAAAAGCGGCTCCTCTTTCTGTTTTGAAATGGGCTTCCATGGCAGCCAGTTTGATGGGTTGCCTTTCAGCGACGGATTTTGCTGCAGTATCCCCGCTGAGAGGGGCTCCGAATGCTCCGATCATGGCGAAGCCTGCGGCAATCCTGAACGCTTTGGTATGAAATTCAACATTTTTCTTTTTTAAAATCAGGAATGCATGGACGCCTGCCACGGCAAATCCCGTAGCACAGAAAGCAGCAACGCTCATATGAAGAGCCTGTGAAAACCAGGCGTCGTTAAACATGGCTTTTATCGGGTCTATATTCAGGTATTGCCCGTTGATATAATCAAATCCTGCGGGGGAATTCATCCATGCATTGGCAGCGACTACCAGGATTCCGGAAGCCAGTCCGCTTATGCCGACCAGAAATCCGCAGAACCAGTGGAACCACTTGTTGAAACGGTCCCATCCGTAAAGGAAAAAACCGATCGCAATGGCTTCGATAAAAAATGCGGTTCCTTCCAGGGAAAAAGGCATCCCGAAAATCGGTCCCGCATGCTTCATGAAGTTGGGCCAGAGCAATCCTAATTCAAAGGAAAGCATTGTTCCGGAAACGGCTCCGACGGCAAAAAGGATGGCAACACCTTTGCTCCAGGCTTTGGTGAGACCTTTGTATACTTCATTTTTTGTTTTCAGATATTTCCAGTGGGCAAAAGCCATCAGAAAAGGCATCACCATACCGACACACGAAAAAATAATATGGAATCCAAGTGACATGGCCATCTGCGCACGGGCTGCAAGAAAATCGTCCATCATATCAAATTTTAATCAAATAAATGTAAGCATAAATTAAAGATATCCGGTATGATTTACAACAGTATCGCTTTAAAGAATAGATTTTAACTTTGGTGTTTTTTGGAATAAATCACTTTGCATTCCCGGGAAAAATCAGTGTTTTTTGACATATTTTAACTTTCATATCCCGAAAAAAATCACGATATTTGTGGGTCTTTGCATTAGGCGAAAACATTATTTTTTATATGAGTCAAAAACAATATACAGCTAGCAGTATCCAGGCCTTAGAAGGTATGGAACACGTTCGATTAAGACCATCTATGTACATTGGTGATGTAGGCGTAAGAGGTCTTCATCATTTGGTTTATGAAGTGGTAGATAACTCTATTGATGAAGCTTTAGCAGGATACTGTGATACTATTTTAGTAACCATTCATAAAGGAGAGAGTATCTCTGTAAAAGATAACGGGAGAGGTATTCCGGTAGACCTGCACGAAAAGGAACAGAAATCGGCTCTTGAGGTGGTAATGACCAAAATCGGGGCCGGAGGAAAATTTGATAAAGATTCTTACAAAGTTTCCGGAGGGCTTCACGGAGTCGGGGTTTCCTGTGTGAATGCACTTTCCACTTTATTGGTCGCTACGGTAAGCCGTGACGGTAAATTATATCAGCAAAAATATTCCGAAGGAAAAGCATTGACCCAGGTTGATGAGATAGGGACTACCGATGAAAGAGGAACGGAAGTTTTCTTTCAACCGGACGGTACGATTTTCCAGGAACTGGTTTACAATTATGATACGCTTGCTGCAAGACTGCGCGAGCTTGCCTTCCTGAACAAAGGGATCACCATTACTTTAGTGGACGAAAGAGAACCTAATGACGACGGAACATTTGCTTTTGAAATTTTCCATTCTGACGGAGGTTTAAGGGAATTTGTTGAATACATCGATGGAAACCGTGAATCTATTATGGAGAATGTGATCTTCATGGAGGGGGAAAGAGATGATATTCCGGTGGAAGTGGCCATGCGGTATAATACCTCGTTCAATGAGAATCTTCACTCCTATGTCAATAATATCAATACCCATGAAGGAGGTACTCACCTGGCGGGTTTCAGGCGTGCGCTGACGAGGACCTTAAAGAAATATGCTGATGATCTGGGGATTCCCCAAAAAGAAAAAGTGGAGATTACCGGAGACGATTTCCGTGAGGGACTGACTGCCGTGATTTCTGTAAAAGTCATGGAGCCTCAGTTTGAAGGACAGACCAAAACGAAATTAGGAAACTCTGAAGTTTCAGGGGCAGTAGATAAAATCGTAGGGGAAATGCTGACCAACTTCCTGGAAGAAAATCCTAACGAAGCAAAAATCATTGTTCAGAAAGTTGTCTTAGCGGCAAAAGCCAGACAGGCTGCTAAAAAAGCCAGGGAAATGGTTCAGAGAAAATCCCCGATGGGTGGTTCCGGGCTTCCCGGAAAATTATCTGACTGCTCATCCAAAGATCCGGCTGAATCTGAACTCTTCCTTGTAGAGGGAGATTCCGCGGGAGGAACGGCAAAACAGGGGCGTGACCGTTTTTTCCAGGCCATCCTTCCGTTGAGAGGTAAGATTCTTAATGTTGAGAAATCAATGCTTCACAAAGTATATGACAACGAAGAGATCAAAAATATTTATACCGCGCTTGGGGTTTCTGTAGGAACTGAAGAAGACAGTAAGGCATTGAACATTGCCAAATTAAGATATCATAAAGTGGTGATCATGACCGATGCTGATATTGACGGATCTCACATTTCTACCTTGATCCTGACTTTCTTCTTCAGGTATATGAAAGAACTGATTGAGAACGGATATATCTATATCGCTCAGCCGCCTTTGTATCTGTTGAAGAGAGGAAACAAGAAAATTTATGCCTATAACGAAAAGGAACGGGAAGAGTTTACCCTGGAAATGTCTCCGGACGGAAAAGGGGTAGAAGTTCAGCGTTATAAGGGTCTTGGAGAAATGAACCCGGAACAGCTTTGGGAAACTACGCTTAATCCTGAAAACAGAATCCTGAAACAAGTAACCATTGATAATGCCGTAGAAGCAGACAGTGTTTTCTCTATGCTGATGGGAGACGAAGTTCCGCCAAGAAGAGAATTCATCGAGAAAAATGCCAAGTACGCGAAAATCGATGCTTAGATAAAATCTTTAAACCTAATAAAAAAGACTTCAGAAATGGAGTCTTTTTTTGTTTTTATATGATGTTGAATATTATGGTGGGAAAACAAAGAAACCATCTGTTAAAATATTTTTTTAAGTTAGAAATTTATTTATCAGTTCCTTTCATGATTTTATACCTTATTCATCAAAAATTAATTTCAGCAGTCCTTAAGATTTCATTACTTTTGCTAAATTTTAATAACCATGATGAAAATATTCTGTATTGGGGCCCTTTCGATAGCTTCCTTATACCATTCACAGAACTTCCCGGTTTCTGCCATTCCTGAAAACTTGAAGAAGAATGCAGATGCCGTTATCAGGAAAGACTTTACAACAATCCAGATCAATAAAATTGATGATATAAAATACCAGTATTATACAGTAACTACAGTGCTTAATAAAGACGGGGATTCAGATGCCCAGGTTTTTATACCTTATGAAAAAGGGGATAATATTTCTGATATAAAAGTCAATATCTATGATGAATCCGGAAAAAAAATAAAATCATACACAAAGTCGGATTTCGGAGATTTTGCGAATAACAATCAGGGAACTTTTTATTCGGATAACAGGGTCATGGCTTTATCATATACACCGACACAATATCCTTATACTATCGAGTTTACGTATCAGATCGGTGATGAAAATACCGTTTTTATGCCGGATTTCATGCCTTTCAGATCTACTAAGGTTTCTTTGGAAGAATCGCAGATGAAAATCATCAACAAATCAGGGATAGAGCTTAAAACAAAAACATATCCGTCAAAATATAATTACGCTGCCGTTACCGAAAGTGAAAATGCGGGCGAAAAACTGTATATCTATAAAAATGTTCCGGCGATAGATGATAGCAATCTGTTGCCGCAACCTGAAAAAATTCTGCCAAAAGTAAGTTTTGCGTTAACCCGATTTAATTTAGAGGGCAAACAGGGAACAATCAGCAATTGGAAAGATTTCGGAACCTGGTATTACCAGAATATCTTACAGCCTGTTTTTGTCTCTACTCCATCCATTAAAGCAGAAGTTGCAGCTTTGAACCTGCAGGGAAGTACGGAAGAAAAAGTAAAGACACTGTATCAGTATATGCAGAGCAAAACGAGGTACATTTTTGTTGCCCTGGGAATCGGCGGGTGGCAGCCGATGCTGCCTGATGAAGTACAGAAAAAGGGTTACGGAGACTGCAAGGGGCTTACTACCTACATGAAAACGTTGTTAGATGAAGCAGGAATTCCTTCTTATTACTGTAAAATCAATTCGGGGCCTTCGAATATTTCTTTCGATCCTGATTTCCCTAAAATGGGCGGGAACCATATTATTCTGATGGTTCCGGCTGAAAAAGGAAATATCTGGCTTGAAAATACTTCCCAGCAGATCGCATTCAATCACTTAGGGTATACCACAACGGATAGGAATGTACTTATGGTTAAAAAAGAGGGTATTGAGATTATGTATACTCCTTCTTATACGGCAGATCAGAACAAAGAACGGCAGCTGTTAAAAATAAAGCTTAATGAAGACAACAGTATTTCAGGGGAAGGTAGCTTTTCATACACCGGGATTCAGTATGATAACAACCTGGTATTGTCTGCCATGGCTCCGAGAGAAAGAAACGAAGCTGTAAAAAGCCTTATGGATATTTTGAATTTCGAAAAAATTGAGATGAAAAACTTCCTGAATGATAGAGACCACGCAGTTGCAAAATTTGATCTTGATTTTAAAGCCGGCAATTACTCTAAAAATGCAGGCAGCAGCATCATTTTCAGGGCAGTGCCGATTTATTCGAACCAAATATACAAAACTGATGAAAACAGAGAACTGCCTTTTGAACTGAGACAGTCTTTTGAAGATGAATATGAAATCAATTTTGCACTTCCTAAAAATTATAAGATAGATGAAGTTCCTGATAATGTTTTGCTTAATTCAGAATTTGGAACCTATACACTGAGTTTTGTAAAAAATGGTGATGAACTGAAAGTGAACAGAACCATCAGAATCAATAAAGGACTTTATCCGAAGGAAAAATACAACGATTACGTTAATTTCAGAAAAAAAACAATCAACATAGACAATTCAAAAATTCTAATTTCTAAGATCTAACCATGAAAAAAATACTTCTTCTGGCATTGTGCTCATTGAATTTTATGTTTCTTGAAGCACAGAAGCACCAGTTCCTTGAGCCTCCCGCCTTCAGTGATGCGGATTTATCAAAGCAGAAATCAGCGCTGGATGAAAATGCCCCGGCAGAAATTTTGTACAAATCCCTGCATTTCAGTGTCGATAACAATACGGGCAACCTGATAAAAAAAGCATTTTACAGGGTGAAGATCTATGACAAGGATAAAGCGGAAGACTGGCTGAATCTTGAGATCCCCCTTTATCAGAGTGGGAGCAGTCAGGAAACACTTTCCAAAATGAAGGCTTTTACCTATAACTTTGAAAACGGAGCTTCAGTGGCAACAAAAGTTGATAAAAGCTCAAAGTATAAAAGCAAGGAAAGCAAGTATGTTTCCATTACAAAATTTGCCTTTCCGAATGTGAAAAACGGTTCGGTCATCGAATACCAGTATGAAGTGAATTCTCCGTTTCTGTTTATTGTTCCTGAAATATTAATTGAAACGGATACACCATCTTTATATACCGAATATGTACTGGATAGTCCTTCCAGTATTGCCTACAATGTAAACTATACAGGCTTTCTGAACCCTAAATACCGGCAGGTTGATGAAAAGATGATGTATGGTGTAAGCTATAGAACCTATAGGTTCGGCTATGAAAACGTAAAAGGCTTTAAAAGTGAAAAGTTTATTAATAATGACAGGAACTACCGGACAAAAATAAGCGCAGAACTGCATTCCACCAATTTTAAGGAACTCAAACTGTATTCCTCCTCTTGGGAGCAGATCAAAGAAAGGCTGTATGAAAACGAGGACTTCGGAGGGGAACTGAAGAAAACCAGACTGGCAAAAGAATATATGCCTGCCGGGATTTCAGGAATGCATGACGAAAAGGCAAAAGCAGACGCGGTCTTTAATTATGTAAAAAATACGTTCACATGGAATAAAGACAGGGGTATTTACGCCGAAGACGGCATCAAAAAAATGCTGGAAACAAAAACCGGGAATGCTGCCGAGATCAATCTTTTTCTGATCATGATGCTTCGTGAAGCAGGAATCAAAGCCGACCCACTTGCCATTTCTACGGTAAGCAACGGCCTCATCAATATGGCATCACCCAACATTTCCAATATGAACTTTGTGATTGCCGCCGTTCAGGCAAAAGACGGGTTCCACTTATATGATGCTACGGCAAAACAGTCTTCAATGGACCAGCTGCCTCCGAGGGACTGGAACCAGTTCGGGATTCTGATGGCCAAAGAAAAAGTACAGCAGTTATCGATGGTCAATGCCAAAACGAGCTTTACTTACCTGACGGCAGAGGCCAAAATCAATGATGACGGAAGTATTTCAGGAACGTATTCCGATCGCGATACAGGAACCTATGCCATGTTTGCCAAGGAAAATTATGATGACAATGCCGATAAATACAAAAAGCAGTACAAGGACAACTTTGCCATAGATTTTACCGGTATAGATTCCAAAGTACTGGAAAACGGTGATTTTGAAAGTACCATGAAGTTCTCTTCGGATAACCTGATTGATAAAATCGGGAAGAAGATGATTATTAACCCGATGCTTTTTTTGAGCAAAAGCTCCAATGAATTTGATCAGACAGAAGCACGGAAATACCTGATCGACTTCACTTCTCCCTTCACACGGGTGAAAAAGATTGTTCTGGAAATTCCGGAAGGCTATACTGTTGAAGAAATGCCTAAAAGCAAAAGAATAGTGACAGAAGATAAAGAAATTGAATACAGCTATATCGCAGAGCAGAAAGGCAAAACCATAGAAGTTATTTCTACGACAAAAATTTTAAGCCCGAATTATCCCAAAGAATATTATCCGGCATTCAGGCAGATCTGGGGCGTGGCCTCTAAGCAGGAAAACCAGGTGATAAGTCTGGTGAAGAAATAAAAACCGTCAACTTTTAAAATAAGTCTGAAACCATTCATTTTTTGAATGGTTTTTGCATATCAGAAAGAAAATCCAATTATGAAAAATACCTTTGCCATTCTGACGTTATCCTCTTTCTTTATTTTTTCTGCCTGTAAAAAGTCTGACATCCATACGGAGACTGCCAAAACTGAAGTTGATCAAAAGCAATTTACGATTGATTCAGTAAGAGTTAACGACTCCATTCAGGTCAGTGATTCCCTGAAGATCAGGTATTATTCCATGATGCTGGTTTTTCCGGCGATTAAAGATAAAAAACTGTTGGACAGCATTTATTTCGGGGATAAAAATATTCAGGATTTTTCTAAAAAAGGACTTCAGGCCCTGCTTGAAAAAAATAAGAACGAATATTTCAGCCGGGTTAAAAAAGAGTCAAAGGACTTTCTTTCAGATCTTACCTTTTCACAGGAATGGTATTCCGATATGGGCATGAATATGAAATCAAATATCCATGATTATCTTCACATTGAGTATGTGTGGGGCTCCTATGAAGGTGGCGCGCATGACAATTACGGATTTTCAGAAAGGGTATTCGACCTGAAAAACAATAAAAAAGTTGACCTGAAAGATATCACCTCGATGCCTAAAGGTAAACTGGAAGCCCTGCTGATTAAAAACATCAATAAAATAAACAGTGGAACAACCGATGAAAGCGGGAAAGTCAACAATTCGGAAATGCTTCTGGTGGACACAGTGCCGGCTTCCGAAAATTTTTATTTTGATGACAAAAACCTGTATTTCCATTACAGCCCTTATGAAATTGCCGCTTTTGCTGCCGGAGACATAACCATTCCAGTTTCGTGGCAGGAACTTGAAGGTACCTTGAATCCTGCATTTAAAGAAAGAATGAAAATTAAGTAATATTAATGCTTCCCGGTCCGGAAGCATTTTTTAATTTTGCAGCAATGGAAAAAGTTGCCTTCATCATCAATCCCTTTTCGGCAAAGAAGAATTATCAGCCGTTCCTCAATGAGCTGAAAACAAAGATAAAAGATCCTTTGTATTATATTTCAGAATCCATTCCCGGAACGAATGAATTTATCCAGATGCATTTAGAGGATGTGGATATTTTCGTTGCGATCGGTGGTGATGGCACCATTTCAACCGTGGCAAAAAATATCATTCATACGGAAAAGATCCTGGCTATTTTTCCGGCCGGTTCCGGCAACGGATTTTCCAACGAAACGAAATTCAGCAAGAACCTGGATGAGCTGCTGGAAAAACTCAAGGTGAAAAATTCCAGGAAAATTGATACTTTCACAGTCAACGGTCTGCTTTCCATCAATGTCTCCGGGACCGGCTTCGACGGAAAAGTAGTGAAGGAGTTTGAAAAGACGACCCGCGGGTTTAAAAATTACATCAGGGTTTCCCTTAAAACATTTTTTAGTTATAAACCGATCAAGCTTAAATTTTTAAACGAAGAGTATAAGCAATACAACGGGAAATATCTGATGGTTAACATCGCCAACACCCGGCAGTTCGGAAACAACGCTTACATTGCGCCTCAGGCAAGCAAAAGCGACGGCCTGGTGGATATGGTCCTGGTAAAAAAGTTCCCATTGACGTATTCTGCCCTTTTCGCCTTCAGAATGTTTACGAAGAAATTAAAAGACGACCATTATATCACTTACCTGCCGGTTTCCGACGTGGAATTTAAGGTAAATACCAAAAACTGGCATCTGGACGGAGAATTCAATAAAATAAAATCACCTGTTCATGTTAAAGTTCAGCCCTCCAGTCTTAAGATTTTAGTTTAAGTTATTGCAGAGAGCGAGAAAAGGATGCCATCCTAAAATATTACCTGCTACAACTTAACCATTATATTTTTTAGGAGCCGTTCCTGCTTTCCGTTGCAATCTTTTTCTTCAAAAAAGGATTTTCACTGCAATCAGGGCTGGGATTTTGCCTGTAAAATATCAGCCGGTGGGATTATCAGACTTCCAGTTTTTTCTCCACTTCATTCGGATGATCCAGGCAATACTGCAGCTGCTCCTTATCCAGCTGTTTTTCCCAGTTGGCCACTACAACGGTAGCCACGGAGTTCCCGATTACATTCGTCAAGGCACGGCATTCACTCATGAATTTATCAATCCCTAAAATAAGGGTCATCCCTGCAATAGGGATTTCCGGAACGACGGCTAAGGTGGCTGCCAGGGTTACAAATCCGGCACCGGTAACTCCCGCTGCTCCTTTTGAGCTCAGCATGGCAACCAGAAGCAGGATGATCTGCTTTTCAATCGGAAGATGGATATCAAGAGCTTGGGCAATAAAAAGGGAGGCCAGCGTCATGTAAATATTGGTGCCGTCAAGATTGAATGAATATCCGGTCGGGACTACCAGTCCGACAATCGCTCTGGAACAGCCTGCCTTTTCCAGTTTTTCCATAATTCCAGGAAGGGCAGATTCAGAAGAGCTGGTTCCCAAAACCAGTAAAAGCTCTTCCTTCAGATAATATATCAGCTTGAATATATTAAAACCGTTGTACCGGGCAACTGCACCCAGTACCACCACCACAAACAGCGCAGATGTGACATAAAAAGTACCGACCAGAAAAATAAGGTTTAAAACAGAATGAAGGCCATACTTGCCGATGGTGAATGCCATCGCTCCAAAAGCGCCGATAGGGGCCAGTTTCATCAGCATGTGGACAATTTTAAAAACGGGAGCCGAAAGTTCCTGTAAAAAATCGGTTACTTTACGGCTTTTTTCTTTTGTCAATACCAGGGCAACTCCCATCAAGACAGACACCAGCAATACCTGAAGGATATTTTCCCCGACCAGCGGACTGAATAAAGTTTCGGGAATGATATTCATAATAAAGCCGGTGAGGGTAGATTCGTGGGCTTTCTGCTGGTATTGAGAAACATCTCCTGAAAGACTGGCCGGATCAATGTGCAGACCGTGGCCGGGCTGAAGGATATTCCCCACAATCAAACCGATAATTAACGCCAGGGTAGAGAATGTAATGAAATAGATCATGGCTTTAACAGCAATCCTTCCCACTTTTTTCAGGTCAGTCATGTGCGCGATCCCCAACGTAAGGGTAATGAAAATCACAGGGGCAATGATCATTTTTACCAATCGGATAAACCCGTCGCCTAAAGGCCTCATCTTTTCACCGAGTTCAGGATAAAACCTTCCTAAAAGAATCCCCGCAACAATGGCAATGATGACTTGGAAATAAAGCTGCTGATAAAGTTTTTTTGTTTTCAATGAGATTGTTTTAAGCCTGAAAAATAAGAAAATTACCTGAAAATATGATCGGTATCCTGTAAAGTTTCGGCGGGCCCGGAGCCCCCGCCGAAACTGATGAATGATTACCAGTTAACCGAATATCGAATTTCCCTTGGTTTTACAGCGCTGAAATTAAAATATAAAGGTAAACCCCTAAAACAGGCAGTACAGATCAAACTCATTCCACCGCTACGGAATCGTCGCCACGGCCATCGGCAACGGCATGAATGGTGCCGTTATCATCAACAAGAATCATTTCCGTCCTGCCGATCTGGTCCCGGTTTTCGGCTTTGTAACCGAGTTTTTCCAGATCCTTAACGGTCGTTTCAGGAAAATTCTTTTCAAAAGCAACCGTGTCGGGAAGCCACTGATGGTGGAATTTTGGAGCGTTTACAGAAGCATTGGCATTTAATTTAAAATCAATTACATTAACAATGGACTGATAAACGGAGGTGGGGATCGTAGTTCCGCCCGGCGTTCCCACGATCAGGTAGGGCTTCCCGTTCTTCAGGACGATCGTTGGGGTCATGGATGAAAGCATTCTTTTATTCGGACGGATCGAGTTGGCCTCGCCGCCTATAGCCCCGAACATATTCGGGACTCCCGGTTTTATGGAGAAATCATCCATTTCATTATTCAGGAAAAATCCCGCTCCGGAAACAACGACCTTACTTCCGTATAAACCGTTTAATGTTGTGGTAACCGCTGCTGCATTTCCTTCCCTGTCAAGCACGGAGATGTGGGTGGTTTCGGTAGATTCCCCGGGCAGCTTTATAATTTTGCCGACTTCAGAGCTTGGAGTCGCTTTATTGAAACTGAAGCTTTTCCATCTGTTTTTAAGGTAGGGGTCGGAAATTAAATAAGCCGTCTGATCATCAATAAAATCCGGGTCGCCCATATATTCTGCCCGGTCAGCAAACGCCCGCCTTTCTGCTTCTACCATAACCTGAACGGCTTGGGTAGAATTCTGCTGATATTTCTCAAGATTTTCATAGCCTGCCATAGTAAGCATCTGTGCCAGCAAAATTCCGCCGCTTGAAGGCAACGGCATCGAAACCACCGTATGCGCTTTGTAGTCAAATTCCAGTGCCTTTCGTTCTACGGCTTTGTAGTTTTTAAGATCTTCCGGTGAGATAATCCCGTTTCCTTTTTTCATTTCAGCAGCCAGAAGTCCGGCGGTTTTGCCTTCATAAAAACCTTGCTTACCCTGTTTCCGGATTAATTTCAGGGTTTCCGTCAGCTCTTTCTGAATCAGGATATCACCTGCTTTCCATGGGATATTTTTTACAAAGGCTATTGGAGAGGTATTATGTTTCTGGAAATTGGCTTTATTGGCATTTAATAAATCCGCTTCCTGTTGGGTAATGGCAAATCCTTTTTCTGCCAGGTCAATCGCAGGGCGAATGAGCTGATCCATCGGCAGCCTGCAGTATTTTAAAGTGGCAAAAAATCCGGCCACGCTTCCCGGGACTCCCGAAGCCAGTCTGCCATTTTGCGAAAGGTCTGTGTCAGCTTTTCCGTTTTTATCAACATACATATCGTGCGTTGCCTTCTGAGGTGCGGTTTCACGATAATCTATAGTAAATTTCTCACCGTTGTTTTTGACACCGACTAAAAATCCGCCGCCACCGATATTTCCGGCCTGCGGGTAAACAACAGCTAAGGCGTATTGTGTTGCAACAATGGCATCATAGGCATTTCCGCCCATTTTAAGGATTTCAGCACCTGCTTCACTGGCAAGGGGATGCGCCGAAACTACAACCCCTTTATTCTTTACCTTCACTTCTTTGATAATGCTGATGTCAGTGTACTGGGCTGAAAATGTGCAGGAAAACATTATGAATATAAAAAATGTTTTTTTCATGAGCAGATTTTGTAACCGAATTTACAATTTTGTTTTAAGATAGGCTTTAAAATATTTACTTTTGCTTGAGATCATTAATACTATAGAAAAATGGAATCCCACACGGAAAGAATATTGATTACCGGCGCGTTAGGGCAGATAGGTACAGAACTTACAAACAGGCTGGTTGAAATTCACGGAGCTGAAAATGTTGTTGCTTCAGGATTGGACAGGTGGCAGAAAGGCATTACTTCTGCCGGCTATTATGAAAGGATGGATGTAACCAATACACAATTGGTAAAACAGGTGATTAAAGACTATGATATTACCACGGTATACCATCTGGCTTCGTTATTGTCCGGAACTTCAGAGAAACAGCCACTGTTTGCATGGAAACTGAATCTGGAGCCGCTTCTTCATTTTTGTGAGCTGGCAAAAGAAGGCCTTATTCAGAAAATTTTCTGGCCGAGTTCAATTGCCGTTTTCGGGAAAGGGATTCCAAAAGAAAATGTAGGGCAGGATGTCGTTCTGAATCCTACCACGGTGTACGGGATTTCAAAAATGGCCGGTGAAAAATGGTGCGAGTATTATTTTGACAAACATGGGGTAGATGTAAGAAGCATACGGTACCCGGGACTGATTTCATGGAAAACACCTGCAGGCGGAGGGACAACCGATTATGCCGTTGAAATTTTTTATGAAGCGATCGAAGAAGGAAAATACACCAGCTTTATTTCTGAAAACACGGGGATGCCGATGCTCTATATGGAAGATGCCATTAATGCCACTTTAAAATTAATGGAAGCTCCGAAAGAAAGCCTGACGGTCCGTTCCTCTTATAATCTCGGCGGAATGTCATTCACTCCGAAAGAACTGGCAGAAGAAATCAAAAAGGAAATTCCGGAATTCGAGATTGATTATAAACCGGATTTCAGACAGCAGATTGCAGATTCTTGGCCGGCTTCCATAGATGATTCCATAGCTAAAAATGATTGGGGATTATCATATGATTTCGGAATTTCGGAAATGACCAGGGATATGATTAAAAACCTTAAAGTAAAACTCAATAAGAATTCTTAAGATAAACCTTAACTTTAATATAATTATATATTAACCTATGGTTATAAATGTTTTATATCGTTAACCTAAAATTTAATTTAAATGGTATTATTAACTTTTAACGTCGTAAATATCGAAGCTGAAATAAAAAATGAGGTTCATATTTCAGATGACGACCGTTTGAAAATCACCGTTGATAATACCAAAGCGATCCTCAGAATTTTAGATGTTCATAGTATTAAAGTAACTTTTTTTATTGAGGATTCAATTATTGATAAACTTCAAAACCTGATAAAAGCAATTTCATCCCAAGGGCATGAAATTGCTTTTTATTATAAGGGTTCAACGCTACCGCAAATTGAAGAAACGAAGAAATCGGTACAGGAATTTTTAGGGAAACAGATCAGGGGCATTCGTCAGAAAGACGGTGAACTTTCCCTGGAAAGTCTGAAACTGATGGAATTTAATTACCTTTCCAATATCGATAATGCCAATATTCTTTTCCCTTTTAAACGGCTGAAAAGAGATACTGAAATCAATGAAGAGAACGGATTGAGTATGGTGCCGGAAAGTATTTCGCCGTACAGCCAGTTGCCGTATAATGATTTTGTGTTCCAGATGCTTCCGATGGAATATTACCGGAATATGGTTTTTGAAACATTGAAGAGCGACGAATTTGTTCTGATTTATGTCAATACCTGGCAGTTTACCGACTTTAAGAAATATCAATTTAAAATCCCTTTTTACAGAAGGGTGAATTCAGGAAAAAAAATGGAAGACAAACTGGATGCTCTCCTTACCTGGATCAACGAAAAGGAAATGGCTACTTCCCGGATGAAAGATTATATTTTCTGATTAAATGAACAGCTAAAGCTATTCGTCATTTCTACTAATTACAAATAAATCTGTTGAATGACGCAATTCCTTTTCAAATAAAATATCTTTATAGGAATACTTTGAGTCAGAAATGACAGCAGAATTATCTTTTTTAAAATTCTCGGGACCTGATTTCAATTTTTTAATAAAAAGGAATAGGCGCTTTTGTAATTTTAATAAGAAAATTCTTAAAAAATTGGGATAGAAAACTAGGGTTGCCGGCAGAGTAATATTCCGCTGTTTCTTTGTTCTAGCTATTTCCTCAAAGATCAAATCGGAATCAGAACCTATCTTCAGAACTTCTACCTTTCTAAAATGTTTCTTAAGTAGGGATTCTAAACTGTTATAAGAATATTCTTTTAAGTGAAAGATGTTCCATGGCTTTTGGATATGATTAAAAAGCCTGTTTTCTTTATCCGGTGTAGAAATGAATAATATTCCTTTGGGATTCAATAATTTTTTTAAATTTATAATGTATTCGGAGTCATTTGAAACATGCTCTATTACTTGAAATGATGTAATGATGTCAAATTTTTTATCTTCTATTTCTTCAGACATCATGAACTCAAGATTAGATGAAGGATATTCTCTTTTAGCGAAATGTATAGCTTCCGGACTTATATCTACACCAATTACGCTCTCTGCAGTTTCAGATAATATTTTTGTACCATACCCTGAGCCACAACCGAAATCTAAAACTTTTTTATCTGCTACAAAACTTTTGACATATTCATACGTTGCAATGTGCATTAGGTGAAGATATAATTCTGATTTATTGTTGAAATTCCCATTTGAAATATGTCTCTCCCCGGTATCTTGCATTGTATATAATTTATTTTTTTGCAAAGTTAATAGATTTACGCCAGTTCAAAAAGCGTAATTTCCGGCAGCACCCCAACTCTTCCCGGGTAGCCCAACACGCCGAAACCCCGGTTAACATACAGCATTTTCCCTTCGCTTTCATACAGATCGGCCCACTTGGAATAGCGGTACTGAACCGGAGACCATTTTATGTTTTTTAGGTCTAAACCAAACTGCATTCCGTGCGTATGCCCGGAAAGGGTAAGGTGAACATTGCCCGGGTGCATTTTTACGACATAATCGAAATGGGTAGGGTCATGGCTCATTAATATTTTTGCCGCAGATTCCGGTACGCCTTTTAAAGCATCATCCAGTCTCCCGAATTGCGGGAAAGGCTTTAATCCCCAGTTTTCAACGCCCAGGATGTATAATTTCTCACCGTTTTTTTCAATGATCCGGTGTTCATTCCGGAGCATATCGAAGCCGGCCTGCTTTTCATATTCAATAAGCGTATCAAGATTCTTTTTTTTGTCACCCAGGGAAGCCCAGTTTACATAATCGCCGTAATCATGGTTCCCGAGGACCGCAAGCTTGCCGTCTTTCGCAGTAATCTGAGAGAATAGGGGAATAAACAGCTTGAATTCATCGGCTACATTATTTACCATATCTCCGGTAAACAGTATCAAATCAGCTTTCTGTTCGTTAATCAGGTCAATGGCATGCTGGAGTTTGGACGGGTCTGAAAAGCTGCCGCTGTGGACATCGG
This sequence comes from Chryseobacterium gregarium DSM 19109, assembly GCF_000430845.1. Classification (GTDB taxonomy): domain Bacteria; phylum Bacteroidota; class Bacteroidia; order Flavobacteriales; family Weeksellaceae; genus Chryseobacterium; species Chryseobacterium gregarium. The sequence goes on from NZ_AUMU01000006.1 coordinate 137,349, forward strand.
AGATCTGAATGATTTTATATCCTTTGAAACTTTCCGGAAGGTTCGCCAGTTTTACTTTTACCTTTCTTACTTTATGGCGGTATCTCCCGAAGGTAATCCCGTCAATGAACAGGGCAGAGAGAACGCCTCCCAGCCCTAAACCCATAAGGCTTAAAAACTTCCTTCTTTCCGGGAAAAAATGTTCCGTCGGTCCGGACAGCCCGACCAGGTAGCTGCCGGTTCTGAAGATATCATCAATCAGCAGGAATAAAACGATGAAGACTTTAGGCAGGATAAAAACAAGAAAAAGGGAGATCATGATCTGAGCCCTTACCATGCTTCTGTCTGCCCTGCTGAAATGGGTCACTTCATATATGAAAACCCCGTAAATGGCCAGCGAGAAGACCCAATAGCCGGTCCTTATCCAGAAATTATCGGTAAGCGTCCTGATGGCCTGGTAAATATAGACTTCCAGAAAAAGGAAGATCGCCGCAATGATAAAAAAGTTTCTTTGCATAACTGGTTTTAAAAAAGCACAAAGAATAATTTCCCTGTGCTTTTATATATTTTTTTATTAAAATAGATTAAGGAAATCTGTATACAATAGCATTGATGTTCATTCCGGCTCCGACCGAAGTCATCACAATGTTACCTTTTTCTTTAAACGTATGACCTTCCATTTTTCCTTTAATAATTAAATCATACATTGTAGGGATGGTCGCCACGGAAGAGTTTCCGAATTCCTGGATGGTCATCGGGGAAACAGAATGGTCGTACTCTTTTACATCATACAGTTTATGCAGCCTTTCAATCATCGCATAATCCATTTTGGCATTGGCCTGGTGGATCAGGATCTTGTTGATGTCTTCAATGGAAAGACCGGCATCATCAATGGTTTCCTTAATAGCGGCCGGAACATTTTTAAGGGCATACTCATAAATCTTTCTTCCCTGCATTCTTACATACAGGCGGCTCTGGTCGGATTCTTTATTGATGGATGGTCCGTTAGCCAGGTAATCCAGCTCCGGGCCGTTGTCACATATCGTATTGTGGGCAATGATCCCTATATTTTCTTCGTCAGTGGCTTTTACAACGACCGCTCCGGCCCCGTCTGCAAAAATCATTCTGTTTCTGTCATGCGGGTCTGTTACCCGGCTCAGTGTTTCCGCACCGATGACCAGAATGGTTTTGGCTACTTTGGCTTTAATTAAATTATCTGCCAGGATCATGCCTTCCACCCATCCCGGGCAGCCGAAAAGCATGTCATAGGTAATGCATTTTCTGTTCTTAATTCCTAATTTATTCTTTACTCTTGCCGCCATGGTCGGCATAAAGTCAGCATATCCGTGGGCGGTAACTTCCCCGAAATTACTGGCATAGATAATATAATCCAGCTCTTCAAGATCTATTTTTGCATCTGCAATAGCCATTTTTGCAGCCTCATATCCGATTTCTGAATTGGAAAGGTCTTCGTCAATAAATCTTCGGTTCTCTATTTCTGTGATTTCAACAAATTTAGCAATTGTTTCTTCTGCGGGTTTATCAATCTTTATTCCGTCATCTGAATAAAACTCTGAATCTAAGAAATAGTCTCTTCCGATAATTCTGCTGGGAAGATAAGATCCAGAACCAATAATGATCGTATTCGGCATTCGTTTGTATGATTTTTTAAAGAGGCAAAGTTAATAATTAATATTAATAACAAAGAATTAAAAATATTATTAAATTTGCAAAAATTGTACTTTACAATCTTATGAAAAATAATGCGTCTTTAAAAGGCTTAGTTATTGCAGTTGTGGCGTTTATCGTTGCATTTGGGGTTTATTTCTTTTTTTTAGCCAAGAAGAATTATTATGTGGTGGATAACCCTACGCCGGATACCTATTACTACAGCATCAACAGCGGTTCCGAAGGTACCATTGCAGGAGGTCAGACTGTTCCCGTAGACCTTAAGCAGGGGAAAAATTCCATAAAAGTGTTTGACCGTAATAAAAAATTGCTCTTTGATTCCGCTTTTGAAGTCAGCAGAGTCCGGGGGCTGATTAATATTGCCCACCAGGATTATTATATCAATGATCAGTATTACGGGTACAATCTTAAAAAAGATTCATTACTTTTGGCACTGGATAAGACCGTTATTGACGGGAAACCTTATTTTGGGGGAGCCAGACGCTTCAGCAAACTGTTTACGGATGATTTTTATTACAATGTGGATGAGGATTATGATAAGGTCATCAAAAATATCCAGCAGGTGGAATCCAGATCAAAGATCTTCAGAAAGCAGGATTACCTTAATTATTATAAAGAATATTACAAGTTTTAAGTTTTGACAAAAGATATTACCAAAATTACGCCCTACAACTCTGAAGCGACGAAGAAGAGCCAGGTAGAAGATATGTTTGACAACATAGCACCGAAATATGATCTTCTGAATCATGTGCTGTCCATGAAAATTGATGTTTTATGGAGGAATACGCTGGTGAAGTGGATGAAAAATGATAACCCGCAGGAAGTGCTGGATGTGGCTACAGGAACGGGGGATCTTGCCATCACCATTGAAAAGGGAACCGGGTCCAAAGTGATTGGTTTGGATTTATCGCAACAAATGTTAAATGTTGGCGTTATTAAAATAAAAAAACTTAAATTAGACGGCAAAATTTCCATGCAAAAGGGGGATGCAGAGAATCTGCCTTATGAGGACAACAGGTTCGATGCGGTATCCGTAGCGTTCGGGGTGAGGAATTTTGAAAACCTTACCAAAGGTCTGGCAGAATTGAGAAGAGTGGTTAAAGATAACAAGAGTGTTTACATACTGGAGTTTTCAAAGGTTGAGGGGTTCTTAGCGCCATTTTATATGTTTTACTTTAAAAATATATTGCCTGCCATCGGCAGACTGATTTCTAAGGATAATAGGGCATACACCTACCTTCCGGATTCTGTAAATGCTTTTCCTTTCGGGGAAAAGATGAGACAAATTCTTTTAGATACAGGATTTAAAAAAGTTGAATATAAAAAACTAAGTTTAGGTATAGCCACAATTTATAAAGCAACAAAGTAACCTATGAGTAAATTTTTATTAAAAGCACTGGTTTTAGCCTCAGTAAATGTTGCCGTGTTATCAAACGCGCAATTCAGAACCCGAAACAGAATGGATAAGCTGGAAGACTTTGACGAACAGAAATTCAGCTGGGGTTTTTACCTGAACGGAAACAGGCTTGCCTACCGTATCGTTCTCGATCCGAGATACGGTATGAATAATAACCAAAATCTTATTACATCCAAAGCAAGCTACAGCTTCGGTGCCGGACTGATCGCCAAATGGAGGCTGAATGACTATCTGGATGTACGATTGGAACCGGGGTTACAATTTGGTCAGAGACAGCTGACTTTCAATACACAGTCAAACGACCAGTATGCTGCGGGAACTTTGACGAATGATCCTTTTATTCCTATCCCTTTAACAGAAAGAGACCGCGTAAGGGAGATCAAGACTACCTTGGTGGATGTTCCTGTACTGTTGGAGTTTCACGGAATGAGATGGTACAATTCAAGGCCGTATGTGGCGGCGGGGGTGAATTATATCGTTAATCTTCAGTCCAACTCGGATTCTACCGATGATAACTATCAGCAGGTATTCAGGTCAACCACGCACAATTTCGCATGGTCTGCGGAAATGGGCGTTCAGTTTTACTTTAATAAATTTAAGCTGACACCGGCCATCAGAGGTACATTCATTATGAACAATGAGGTGGTTGCCGATAATGCGACTACGCCTCCTTACTGGACGTCGGCCATGTCTACCCTGCAGACAAGGGCGATATTTTTCGTACTGAAATTTGAATAAAAGATATTTTAAATATAAAAGGGAGATACATTTTGTGTCTCCTTTTTGTTTTGTGTCAAAATATAGAACGTTTTATTTTTGTTAGTATTAATATTTTGTTATTTTTGCTAACAGTTAGAATATACAAAACCTGGAATGCTTCAAGATTTAGAAAACCATTTTTCAGAATTAGAGAAAAAGATTTTGCTATTACAAAAAAATTATAAAAATCTTGCTGAAAATTTTTCGGAACTGAATAAGGAGCATGAAGAACTGAAGAGGAAATATGATGAGGAAAGAAAAAAGGGACAGGTATTAGCAGAAGAACAAAAAAATATAAAACTTTATTCAGCAATATCAGGAAACCCTGAGCATAACCGGTTGATGAAGAACCATATCAACAGGCTGGTAAAAGAAGTGGATTTCTGTATTGCACAGCTTCAAAACAGCGGATTATAATGGAGGTAAGAAGAATAACCATCAACATTGCAGGAAGGGTGTATCCGCTAAACGTACCGGCAGCAGAAGAAGAAACACTGCGTAAGGTAGGGAAGCAGATTGAAAATATGATTAAAGATTTTGAACAGAATTTCGATGTGAGAGACAAACAGGATGCTCTGGCAATGTGTGCCCTTAAACTGGGAACCAATGCCGAAGTGGTGTCTGCCAACTACGAAAAAACAATACATTCTGCCGGTGACAGACTGATGCAGATCAGTCAGTCGGTAGACGAAATAGGGAAATAGATTTTTTTTCCCGAAAAGACTGCCTACAATAATTCTAACACATTAAAGGTAAACTCAACGCTAAACAATTACCGAACAAATGTCCATCGAATGGCGTGCCGGTCCGTCCGGATTACAGACAGTGGAAATCAGTTCAAATCGTGTTGATTAGGAGTTTACTCTATATCACTGAATTGTTGTAGGCTTTTTTATTGAACATGATTAAAGACAATTAAAACTTAATATAAATTATGATAGAAATTATAATTGGCGTTATTTGCCTGGTAATCGGTGCCGCAGCAGGGATGTTTTTCTCGGGAAGCTCGCTCAATACCAAAGCAAAATTTATTATAGATGATGCAAAGAAAAATGCTGAAAATCTTATAGAAAAGGCTAACGTACAAGCCGAATCCATAAAAAAAGAAAAAAACCTTCAGGCGAAGGAAAAGTTTTTGGAGCTCAAATCCCAGCATGATGCCGATATCCAGGTTCGTGAAAAGAAAATGCAGGAGATTGAAAAAAGGACCAAAGACAAAGAACACAAGCTGAATGACGAGCTTAGCAGAACCGGAAAGCTTGAAAAAGATTTGGACAGGCAGATTGCAGATTATTCCAAGAAAACGGAGATTCTGGAAAGAAAACAGCAGGAACTGGATTCTGCAACCGCTAAAAAAGTAGAGATCCTAGAAAAGATTGCTAACTATACGGCAGAAGAAGCAAAAGCGGAACTGGTGGAAACCATGAAGGCGGAAGCGAAAACCAGGGCTCAGGCGCATGTTCAGAGCATTATGGAAGAAGCCCAGCTGAATGCGAAAAGCGAAGCGAGAAAAATCATTATCCAGACCATTCAGAGAATCGGGACGGAACAGGCCATTGAAAATTCCGTATCGGTTTTCAATATTGAGTCTGATGAGGTAAAAGGAAGAATTATCGGCAGGGAAGGACGTAATATCCGTGCTCTGGAATCCATTACCGGCGTGGAAATTATTGTTGATGATACCCCGGAAGCCATCCTTCTTTCCTGTTTTGATCCGGTAAGGAGGGAAATTGCCAGATTATCCCTTCACCGTTTGGTAACGGACGGAAGAATCCACCCGGCCAGAATTGAGGAAGTGGTGGAGAAAACCAGAAAGCAGATCGAAGAGGAAATTATAGAAGTCGGAAAAAGAACGATTATTGATTTGGGGATCCACGGACTGCATCCTGAGCTGATCAAGATCGTGGGACGAATGAAATACCGTTCCTCATACGGACAGAACCTGTTACAGCACTCAAGAGAAGTGGCGAATATTGCCGCAACCATGGCTGCTGAACTGGGATTGAATGTAAAACTGGCGAAAAGAGCAGGATTACTTCATGATATCGGTAAAGTTCCGGAGCAGGAATCAGAGCTTCCGCACGCCTTATTAGGAATGCAGTGGGCAGAGAAATACGGTGAAAACGCAGAAGTGGTAAATGCCATCGGTGCTCACCATGACGAAGTGGAAATGACTTCATTATTATCCCCGATCATTCAGGTAGCCGATGCGATCTCAGGCGCAAGACCGGGGGCCAGAAGACAGGTGCTGGAATCTTACATCCAGAGACTGAAAGACCTTGAAGCGGCAGCATTAAGCTTTGACGGTGTTTCATCGGCTTACGCTATCCAGGCTGGCCGTGAGCTTAGGGTAATGGTGGAAAGTGGAAAAGTAAATGACGAAGTGGCTTCCCAGCTGTCTTATGATATTTCTGAGAAAATCCAGAACGAACTAACCTATCCGGGACAGGTCAGGGTAACGGTCATCAGGGAAACACGAGCCGTGAATATTGCAAGATAATCACTCAAAAAAGATATTGTATAAAAACCTTTCAAGAAATTGAAAGGTTTTTTATTTTTATCAAAATTTAAAATTAAGATGCAAGAACCTTCATTATCATCCAAAGCGAAGCTTATCTTTTCCATTCCCGTGATTATTTCCGCTTTGGGTTACTTTGTAGATATCTACGACCTGCTGCTGTTCGGTATTGTGAGAATCCCAAGCCTCAAAGCATTAGGCCTGAATCCGGATACGGACGGGACCTTCATCCTCAACTGCCAGATGGTCGGCCTGCTGATCGGCGGCGTGTTCTGGGGGATTTTCGGAGACAAGAAAGGAAGGCTTTCAGTGCTTTTCGGGTCTATCCTGGTGTATTCTCTGGCCAACATCGCCTGCGGCTTCCTGCCGTATTTTCCGGAGGAGCATCTGGTATATCAATACGCAGGATTACGGTTCATTGCAGGGATTGGCCTTGCCGGGGAGCTCGGAGCCGGAATTACGCTGGTTTCCGAGAGCCTGCCGAAGAACCTCCGGGCCATCGGCACTTCGGTAGTGGCCGGGTTCGGACTGATGGGTGCCGTGGTGGCACAGCTCACGGTAGAATTGGCCGGCGGCTGGAATATTTCATACATCATCGGCGGAATATTAGGAATCATGCTTTTGTTCCTGAGGATCAGTGTTTCGGAATCCGGGATTTACAAAAATATAGAGCACAAATCGGTTTCCAAAGGCAACTTCCTGTCCTTCTTTACCAATAAAGACCGTTTCATAAGATATCTGAAATGCATTGCAGTAGGGCTGCCGACCTGGTTCTGCATCGGAATCCTGGCTGTTCTTGCCAACCAGTTCGCTCCTGAACTGGGGATCAAAGACCTGAATCCCGGTAAAGCCATTATGTGGGCCTATGTCGGGATTTCGGTAGGCGATTTGCTGAGCGGTTTTATTTCCCACGCTTTAAAATCCCGTAAAATGGCGATTTTTTATATGCTGGCTTTTACCGTTGTCGGGGTGGCCGTGATGCTCTTCGGCAATACCGATACGGAATCGAAATATTACTTTTTCTGTGTATGGTTAGGTTTGGGAACGGGATATTGGGCAATGTTCGTAACTCTGGCAGCGGAGCAGTTCGGTACCAACATCAGGAATACCGCGACTACTACCGTTCCGAATATGGTGCGGGGCCTGGTACCGGTCATGATCTTCTCATTTGACTTTTTTAAGAATAGTTTTTCGGTCATTATCAGTGCGGCTATCTTAGGAGCCATCGTCTTCGGGCTGGCCTTTTACGCTTCCCTCACCATCTCCGAAACCCATGATAAAGATCTTGAATTTACAGAATAATTATTGGTGTTTAAGAAATATTTACAGCAATGCTGCGTTTAGTAAAGGTATAAGGTAAACAGAATAAATAAATTATAAGAATTATATTAAATTATGCTTTGAATAATTAATTTTTGTTTAAATTTGAAATAACTAAATCATAATATTAATCAAAAAACAAATCACAATGCAGAACAACATTTTAAAGAACGCTAAAAAGCTTAGAAAAGAAGATCTGAAAAATATCGTAGGAGGTGTAGGAAAAGGAGGTTCATTAGGTACGCCGGATCTTTCACTTTGCGGATGCAGCTGTACGGGAGCCGTTACCGGACCTAAATACTGCTCATCTTATATTGCCTGTCCACAGGTTATTACCTGCTAACAGAATAGTCAGAGTTATTTCAACCAGAAATAAACATTTCCACATTTAATACGCAAAAGCCTTCCGGATCTTCCGGGAGGCTTTTGTAATTTATATCGGGGCAATGATGCACTTTACAGATTTTTTTCAGGAGCTTTTTCCCGCTTTCCATTACAATCTTTTTTTTCAAAAAAGGCTTTTCATTTCAATCGGGGCTGGGAGCAGGGGGTAATCAAAACGGTTCTGAACGATACTTCTTTCGGGAAAACACGATCATACATCCGAAAAGCTTTGGCCACGGCCAGAATTATACCTGCTGTTTTTCGCTTCACCTATTTTCTGTCCGGAATAAATACTGTTCCGGCCGGAAAAAAGATAAGCAACCACACAGGCAATAGCAATATAGACCCCGCATTCTGCCCCGAACAGTTCAATGCCCATCAGCAGGCACGCGAGCGGGGTATTGGTAGCCCCTGCAAAGACAGCAACAAACCCCATTCCGGCCAGCAGGCCGAACGGAAGCGGGATAAACAGGGAAAGTGCGCTGCCTAACGTGGCCCCGATAAAGAACAGAGGGGTCACTTCTCCGCCTTTAAACCCCGCAGCGAGGGTGATTATCGTGAATATCATTTTCAGGGCAAAATCCCATAACGGAAGCTGTTTTTCAAAAGATTCCGATATGACGGGAATTCCCAGGCCTATATACCGGGAGGTTCCCACCGCAAATACCAGTACCGCAACAATGATTCCTCCTGTCAGCGGCCGGAGCGGAGGATAGCCGATGTTTGAACTGAAAACAGCTCCCATCTTATGAAGGGACTTACTGAAAGCCGCTGCACAGATTCCGAAAACAATTCCTGCCAGGACACTGTATATGACAGGCAGGAACCCAAGGTCAGGAATATGGTCAATATGGTAATGCGTATGCCGGGCCCCCCAGAAATCAGTGGTGATATCCGCAACTACTGCCGATGCAAAAGCCGGGAAAATGGCACGGTACCGGATCTTTCCCGACAGGAAAACCTCAAGCCCGAAAACGGCACCGGCCAGGGGTGTGCCGAATACGGAACCGAAGCCGGCGGCAATGGCAGCAATTATCAGGGTTTTTCTTTCATCACCTGTAAGCCTGAAGGGCCTGCTGAACTGATCGGCAATGGCCCCGGCCATCTGAAGTGCCGTACCCTCACGGCCGGCGGAACCCCCGAAAAAATGGGTGGCCATTGTTCCAAGATAAACGAAAGGGGCCATTTTAAACGGAATGGTCTTTTCCGGATGATGGATGGTACTGAGAAGCAGGTTATTTCCGGCTTCGACCTCTTTCCCGGAATAATAATATAAAAGCCCGGTCAGGAAACCGGCAACCGGCAGTAATGCAATCAGCCAGATATGGTGTTCCCTGAAATCAGTGGCCCATTGTAACGACAGCAGGAAACCTGCAGAAGCTGATCCAGCTGATGTGCCGATGATAAGGCTGATCGACAGCCATTTAATAATATAAGGCAGAGCCGGATATTTCCTGAAGAAAAACCTGATGTGGAATTTTACGGTACGGCTTAATGTTTTCTGATGTTTAGGCATAACTTTCCTGATCCAATTACGTTCATAATCTCTTAATCAGGCGTCATCAGCCTTTTTGGAAAAGGCGGTTGGGTAGGGAAGAACACCATTTCCCTGTATTGCAAAGATAAATATTATTTTAAAAAGAAGCGGTTTTCCGAGATATACTTTTGGCTGATGGCAATGCTCTCAAAAATATCCTTGTCACTGGAATCCTGTTCCAGGAACCAGTAATCCAGGCCTGCTTTTTCCCTGGCTTCAAAAATTCTTTTAAAATCAATGGTTCCTTTCCCGATCTCGGTAAAATCCTTTGATCCTGCTTTCATATCTTTCACATGCCACAACGGGAATCTTTTCGGGTATTTCTCAAAATAGGCCAGCGGATCTTTTCCTGCTTTTGAAATCCAGTAGAGGTCCAGTTCCATTTTTACCAGTTCCGGTGATGTGTTTTCCAGAATGTAATCGTAAACAGTCTGGCGGCCATCAAACTTTTCAAACTCAAAATCATGGTTATGGTACGCCATCTGCATTCCTGCCTGTCGCGTTCTTTCTCCGGACCGGTTGAGCAGTTCAGGCAGTTTCCGGTAGTGATCTGCCGTCCGCTCTTCAGGAAAGAGATAGGAGCAGACCATATACTTCGCACCGATGTCATGCAGATCATCCACCGATTGTTCCCAGTTGTTTAATAAGGTTCCTTTTTCAGCATGAAGCATTCCGGTGGTATGGTGTGAGCTGATCACTTGTAAGCCCGTATTTTTTAAGATGGCCTTAAATTCATTTTTGGTCTTCCCGAAGAAATTCCCGTTGTAGCCGTAAATTTCAAGCCCGGTGAAACCTGAATGGGCGAGCCTTTCCAGTGTTTTTTCAGGGTTTTCTGAAATAGCGTCACGGACCGTATATACTTGTATGCCCAATGTTCTTTTACTGTTTTTAAAATTAGCGGCCCCGCAGGAATACAGGCCTAAAAGCCCCAGTGAAGAAAGCTGTATAAAGTCCCTTCTGTGCATTTATAAAAAGGGTTTCATTTCATCCTCAATCTGCGTCCTCAACTCCATCAGGCGGATGGCGTACCGCTCATTCTGCTTTTCTTCTTCCGTTTCGGGGATCCATTTCGGGACCGGAAGCTTTTTCCCGTTTTCATCCACGGCCACGAAAACAATGATGCAGTGGGTTTTCTTATCAAATTTCGGCTGCTTCAGGTTCCTGGAAAAAACATTGATCGAAATATGCATGCTCGAAGAGCCGGTATAAATCACCTGGGCTTCCACTTTTACAATTTCCCCGATCTTAATCGGCTCATAAAAACGGATCCCGCCGACATACACCGTTACCGAATAATTGCCGCTCCAGGTGGTTGCACAGGCATATCCGGCCTGGTCAATCCATTTCATGACGCTTCCTCCGTGAACGTTTCCTCCGTAGTTCACATCAGAGGGCTCGGAAATAAACTGAAAAGTAATGGGTTTGTTATCCATTTTTAAAATTTTAATAAAGATATTTAATAATTTTTAAAATCCTATATTTAAGCTTATTTTTGGAAAATTAAATCTTATCAATGAAAAAAGTATTTTATCTCAATACATGTGATACCTGCAGAAAAATCCTGGGACAGTTTAATTTAACGGGCTGGGAGCTTCGTGAAATCAAAAAAGAGCCGATTACAAAAGAGGAATTGGAGGCCATGCACAGCCTGACGCAGTCGTATGAAGCGTTAATCAACAAAAAGTCAACACAGATAAAATTAAGGGAGCTTGATATAAAAACTTTGAATGAAGATGATTATAAAGAAATGCTCCTGGATCATTATACGTTTTTGAAACGTCCCGTATTCCTTACGGATGATCATATTTTTATAGGGAATGACAAGAAAAACCTGGAAGCTCTGAAGGCTTTTTTCTAAAAAAGGCTATACGGAATCCGATGGAAATACAAAGCCGGTGCATTTTTGTGCCGGTTTAACTGTGTGCTTACGGGAAAGATACAAGTGCTACCGGAAAAAACATTTTTCCAATGGGTTCCGTTTAGGCGGCTTCAGGAATTCACCGGCCCACAAAGAATATGTGTAATTGACTTCAGTATTTCCCTGTTCTCATAAGGTCCGGACCTGAAGTATATGCCGCATGAACTCATATAATAACAAAACAAAAAAACCGTTTCATACTTAAATGAAACGGCTTTGTGATATGTTTTTACCTATACAAAAGGAGCTTTTACCACTTTTGCAGGAATGTTTTTGTTTCTTACCTGAATAAAAATTTCAGATCCTAATTTAAAATGAGGCTTGTCTACATACGCTAAGCCCAGCCCGATTTTTTTCATCGGAGACTGTGTTCCTGAAGTTACTTTTCCTATGACATTTCCTTCAGCATCCACAACAGGGTAGTCATGTCTCGGAACTCCTTTGTCAGTAAGCTCGAAACCGACCAGTTTTCTCGTGATCCCTTCTTCTTTCTGTTTTGCGAAAGTATCTTTGGAAACGAAATCCTTATCGAATTTTGTGATCCATCCCAATCCCGCTTCAATCGGTGACGTGGTATCGTCAATATCGTTTCCGTAAAGGCAGAATCCTTTTTCAAGTCTTAATGTATCCCTTGAAGCCAGCCCGCAAGGCACAATTCCTTCTGTTTCCCCGGCTTCGATAATGGCATCCCAGAGTTTTTCTGCCGATTCATTTTTAAAATAAATCTCGAAACCTCCGCTCCCGGTATAGCCGGTGTTTGAAATAATAACATCATCAACTCCTGCAACAGAACCTACCGTGAAATGATAATAAGGGATTTCGGAAAGGTTGGTCTCCGTCAGTTTCTGAAGGATTTCCGTCGCTTTCGGCCCCTGAACGGCCAGTAATGACATCTCATCTGAAGCATTCGTCATTTTTGCCCCGAACGTATTGTATTTTAAAATATGATTCCAGTCTTTTTCAATATTTGAAGCATTGACGACCACAAAATATTTCCCGTCTTCCATTTTGTAGACGATCAGGTCGTCCACGATGCCTCCGTCTTCGTTCGGAAGGCATGAATACTGTGCCTTTCCGTTTTCAAGAGCATCGACATTGTTGGTCGTCACAAACTGTAAAAGTTCCCTTGAACCGGGACCTTCAATGAAAAACTGCCCCATGTGGGAAACGTCAAAAAGACCTGCTTTTTCCCTTACGGCAAAATGTTCTTCAGTAACTCCGGAATATTGCACAGGCATTTCAAAACCTGCAAAAGGTACGATTTTAGCTCCCAAAGAAACATGTTTGTCGTACAGTGCTGTTTTCTTCATATATAATTTTTATTTCTATTATTTAATTTTAAAACTGTCGAAAGCTTCGTTGAAAAGCTTCATATAATTCCCGTTCCAGTATTTCTGCCCGCAGTTCACGGAAATCAGGAACAGATTTTTATCCTTCTGGAAGACCCGGGTACGCCAGATCAGATGTTCTTTTTCATCCACATAGTCGTAAGAATATTCCGTGTAGCCTTTTTTACCGTTTCTGCTCGTTACCTTTTTTTCATCATCAGATGACTGGTAAAGGGCCAGGATAAATTTTTTCGTTTCTGCTTTCGGAAGATTCAGGTCGTGGTATTCTGAGATGGTGATGGCACCGATATGGTTATCCGGGAAAATATTGATGATGCTATTGTCATCGGTCACTTTCCATCCGTCCGGGACGGTAACGGAATAATTCGGGCTTTCATACACTTTCGCAGGAACAGCTTGCGCAAAAAGGAAAAATCCTATACAGAGAAATAAGGCTGACAGTATTTTCTTCATGGTATTACAGTTGGTGCTTATATTCTTCCAGAATGATTTTAAACCACTCGGTGAAGTGCTCAGGATGTTCGGCGATTTCTTTATCAAGGTCTTCAATGGTGATATACCTCACTTCATCCACTTCGTCTTTATTCAGCATAAATCCGTCTTCAAAAGTCCCTGTAAAAACATGGTCAAGTTCGTGTTCCCATAATCCGTCCCCCACATCCGCTTTGTATATAAAGCTGAACTTTTGTGAAAGCTCGGCATCAATGCCGAGTTCCTCTTTCAGTCTGCGCCGGGCACCTTCAAGGTAGGTTTCTTCAATTCTAGGATGCGAACAGACGGCATTGGTCCATTTTAAAGGGGAATGGTATTTTCCGGAAGCTCTTTTCTGCAGAAGCATTTCGCCTTTACCATTGAATAAAAATACGGAAAAAGCACGGTGTAACAGGCCGTTGACGTGGGCCTGCTGCTTTTCCATCGAGCCGAGAACTTTATCTTCAGGGGTTACTAAAACTACGAATTCCATTTCTACAAATGTAAGCGTAATAAATGTATTTTGGAAATTTTTGGGTAAACATCATTCTTTTTTGAGTGTATCGCGCAGACCGGAATGATAGGATGAATTTGTACGAAAACCGCACAGTCCTGAAATCTGAATTAACAGGATGATGTTTTGTAAGGCCATAAATGAAGCATTTTATTTTTATGAATTCTGATACTGCAATAACCAATGCTGAATTTAGGAAACCTCAAAGAGAAAATTTTTAATCGTATAAGTATAATATGCTATGTATTATTAAAATTATCCTTCGGATGACACATTTTAATGCAAATAATCAACATAAATTAAGTTTAACAAACCTTTTTGTTATAAAAAACATAACTTTGTTATTCAATTTTTTATAATGGAATTAGAGTATAAAGACCGCATCAGTCCGATTCTGAAGGATGGTGTAAAAAATTATTTAATTGATATTGACGGAACCGTTACGGAAGATGTTCCCAACGAAGAACCTGAAAGAATGGTGACCTGCGAACCTTTTCCGGATGCGCTCGAAACCATCAACAAATGGTATGATGAAGGACACCAGATCTGTTTTTTCACTTCAAGAACTGAGAACCTGAAGCAGATCACCATCGATTGGCTTGACAAACACGGATTCCGCTACCACAGCGTTCTGTGCGGAAAACCGAGAGGAGGGAACTATCACTGGATCGACAACCATCTGGTCAGGGCTACGAGATACAAGGGGAAATTTACGGACCTTATTGAGAAACAGGTTACGATTGAAGTATTCAGAGAAGACGATTAAAAAAAACATGACAAAGATTAAACGATTAATTATAATCATTTAACCATTTATAAATCAATAAAAGTGTATGAAAGTTTTAGCAAACGACGGCCTGGATCAATCCGGCATTGATGCCCTGACGGAAAAAGGTTTTGAAGTCATTACGGCAAAAGTTCCGCAGGAGCTTCTGGCAGATTATATCAATGAACATAAGATCCGGACCATTCTGGTGCGCAGTGCCACACAGGTAAGAAAAGATATCATCGACAGCTGCCCTTCGCTGGAAATCATTGGGAGAGGCGGTGTAGGCATGGATAATATAGACGTGGATTATGCCAGGGAAAAAGGGATCCATGTCATCAATACCCCTTCCGCATCTTCAGAATCAGTGGCAGAGCTGGTGTTTGCGCACCTGTTTTCAGGAGCGAGATTTTTACAGGATTCCAACAGGAAAATGCCTGTGGCAGGAGATACGGAGTTTGCTGCTTTAAAAAAATCATATGCTGCCGGGATTGAACTGAAAGGAAAAACCATCGGGATTGTCGGAATGGGAAGAATCGGGCAGGAAGTGGCGAAGATTGCCCTGGGACTGGGAATGAGAGTGGTGGCAGCAGACAGTAACGTAGGAAAAGCAAGCATTAAGGTTACTTTCTACAATAAGCAGTTTATCAATGTGGATATTGAAACCGAACCGCTTCAGGATGTCCTGCAGCACTCGGATTTTATCACGCTCCATGTTCCGGCCCAGAAAGACGGGTACATGATCGGTAAAAAAGAATTCGGAATGATGAAAGACGGCGTAGCGATTGTCAACTGCTCAAGAGGCGGAGTGATCGATGAAGCGGCTTTGATCGAAGCTTTGGATGCAGGGAAAGTGAAGTTTGCAGGGCTGGATGTTTTCATCAACGAGCCTACACCTTCAAAAGAAATCCTGAACCATCCGAAAATATCGTTAACGCCTCATACGGGGGCATCCACCCTTGAAGCTCAGGACCGGATCGGCCTTTCGCTGGCAGAACAGATTTCAAGCATTTTACAGATCCATTAATTAATTCTGACAGAAATACAATAAACAGAAAGCACCTCATGTAATGAAGTGCTTTTGTTTTATATATTGTTTCTGGTTTTCAGTAAATCCCTGATCTCCGTTAATAATTTCTGATCTTCAGTCGGGCCTGCCGGTGCTGCCGGTTTCGGTTCCGGTTTTCTGTTCAGGCTGTTCACGCCTTTAATCAGCAGGAACAAAACAAAGGCTACGATAATGAAACTGATCACGGAGGACAGGAAATTACCGTATTTGACGCCTTCCCAGGAAAGTTCCGCGATATTCTTCACATTGGCTCTCTCCAAAGCAGGATTCAGAAGCAGCGGGGTGATGATATCATCCACAAATGACTTTACGATGGCACTGAACGCAGCACCGATGATGACACCGACGGCCAGATCCAGGACATTGCCTTTAAATGCAAATTCCTTAAATTCTTTTATAAATCCCATAATTGATATTTTGAGTGTTCGTATCACAAAAATAGGATTTTAAAATAAAAGAAATATAATTTTTCCGCTTTTGTAACAGGCAGGGTAAGGACGGTAAAAAATGACCGGTACCACATCATTTGCCGTTCAGCAGTATTGACTCCCATTTCCATGGCAGGTTAAAATATCTTTTGTAAATTGCTTTTAAAACCATTGAAATGAAGATTTTTACCGCAGAACAAATCCGCCAGTGTGACCAGTATACCCTGAAAAATGAACCTGTTGCCTCGCTGCAGTTAATGGAAAGGGCGGCCCAGTCATGTGTAGACTGGATCTCGGAGAACTGTAACCACCACAGGAACTTTGCCGTTTTCTGCGGGAGCAGCAATAATGGCGGGGACGGTTTTGCCATTGCCAGGATCCTGTACCTTAAAGGTTTCGACATCGATGTATTTACCGACCCGAAAGCTGGGTTTTCTGCCGATGCCCAAAGTAATTTTAAAACGTTAAAGGAAATTTCAGGGATATCGGTCAGGGATTTTAAGGAGGCAGAGAACTACCGTTTCGACAGCAGGACGGTCATTATCGACGCACTGTTCGGAACCGGTTTGTCAAGGGAACTGCAGGGAGAAATGAAAGGGCTGATTGAGCTCTTAAACGCCCAGAACAATATAAAGATTTCCATCGATGTGCCCTCCGGGCTTTTTGCAGATAAGATGTCTTCTGGTAATCCCGTAATTTTTACAGCAGATTATACCTTGAGCTTTCAGTTCTGGAAAAAGGCATTCCTCCATCCTGAAACCGGAAAATATGCGGGAAAGGTCCACATTCTGGATATCAGGCTGAGTGAAGACTATATTGCTGAAACCGGAACCGATGATTTTGTCATTCATGACATGGTTAAAAATATCTTCAGGCCCAGAAATGAGTTTTCCCACAAAGGCACGTACGGAAAAGCCACCATTATCGGAGGAAGCTACGGCAAGATCGGTGCGGCGGTTCTGGCCACAAGGGCCGCTCTGAAAACCGGGGCCGGCCTTACGTTCACTCTGGCTCCCAAATGCGGATATGAGATCCTTCAGACTTCAAACCCCGAAGCGATGTTTGTCGGAGGCGGAGAGGATGTTATCGATACTTTTGAACCTGATGGGAATTCCGTTCTGGGTATCGGGCCCGGCCTGGGAACCGGTAAAAAAACATCACAAAGCTTTCTGGAATTTTTAGAAAACTATTCAAAACCGTTGATCCTGGATGCGGATGCCCTGAATATTATATCAGAAGATGCCGGCAACATACAGCTGATTCCTAAGAAATCCGTTATTACGCCACATCCTAAAGAATTTGAGAGGCTGTTCGGGGCAACGGAAAATTCTTTTGAAAGACTGGAGCTGGCGAAAACGAAAGCCGGGGAACTGGATATTTATATTGTCCTGAAAGACCATCATACGCAGGTAATCACTCCGCAGGGACAGGTTTTTTATAATATCACCGGGAATTCAGGGCTGGCAAAAGGCGGGAGCGGGGATATCCTGACCGGGATTTTAACCTCTTTCTTAGCACAGAACTATTCCGCGAAAGAAGCGGCCATTCTGGGCGTCTGGTTCCATGGGAAAGCGGCGGAATATGCTTCTGAAAGATGTTCCAAAGAGGCGGTGCTTCCAACGGATGTCATCCAGGCATTCGGAAGTGTATTTGAAGAACTGGAAAGGAAAGTGGCGAGAAAGCTGTAATGAATCAGGGTTAAAAGAAGGCCGGAATCATACAACAGGGTTCAGCGGGTTCAGTATGGCCGGCAGCGGGAATGAAGCGTAAAAGGATCTTTTTAAAAGAAATAACAGGCCGGCAGCTTATCTGCAGGCGGGTGGAAATACTGTTCTTTATCAGTTGCTGTACAGCTTTTCGAAAAGATCAACATAACGAATGACAGCAACCGGTAAAAAAATATTCTTCATGATGTTTTATTTCGAAATGATCTGGCTCAGGATTTTTTTTCCGTTTTCATTGTCGGGATTTAAGGCAATCGATTTTCTGTACATCTCAACGGCTTTGATTTTGTCTCCCATTTTCAGCAATATCTCTCCATAGCTGTCATAGGCGTTCCAGCTTTCCGGGAACAGATGAACATTGAGTTTGAAAATCTCCAAAGCTTCTTTCTGCTGATTGTTTGCCATCATCCGGTAGGCCCAGTTATTGAGTTCGTCTTCTTTGGGATCAAATTCAGGATTTGCCTTTTGTTCTTTTTTTACGACTTCAATAGCCTTGTCAAACCCTTTTTCCCGCAGGCTTTTTCTTAAATAGGTAAGTGGATCTGCTTTCGTTATATCCGGATTGTAGCATCCGGCAATTTCCTCAATAAAATCTTCGGGAGCGCTTCCTGCCAGGTTGGTTAACACAATAACTGCCAGGCGGTCATCCGGATAGACCAGCAGGGCTGACCGGTTTCCGCCGGACATTCCTATTGCTTTATGGTTTTTCCGGAATTTAGCGATTCCCCAGCCGCGTGCCCAGCCGGTAGGCGTCCCGTTGTTGAATTTACCCGGTGACCACATCCTGTCCAGGGTTGATGCCTTTTTAAATAGCCTGCCGTTTTGCAAGGCAATGATCCAGTTTGCCATATCTTCGGCCGTGCTGTTGAGACCAGATCCTGTTCTTACGAAATCCGGAAATTCTGTGTAGACATTTAAAAGTTTATTTTCAATTTTTTTGCCATCAGAAAAGCTGTTGTAGCTATATGACGGAACATAATTCAGAATAATATCTCTCGAATCCCCAAACATCGTATTTTTAAGATTCGCGGTTCTGAACTGTTGATTTTCGAAGAAACCGGCAAAGGGCGTACGGGTAAGTTTCTCAATAATTTTCCCTAACAGATAATAATTGGTTTGATTGTAGCTGAATTGTTCCCCGGTTTTAAATTCCAGGGGAAGTGTTTTGAGCTTTTCCCAGATGGCAGCCTCGGTCTTTAATGGGCCGATATTCCCCGTCATCGGATCCAGGAGCTTCAGGATCTCCGGCAATCCCGAAATATGGGTTAGCAGCTGGTCAACAGTGATCTTTTGCCATTCAGCAGGCAGGTCGTCCAGATAAGTGCTTATAGGGTCTTCAAGCCTGATTTTATCCTGTTCCACCAGCTGCATCACGGCAACACCGGTGAAAATTTTTGTATTGGAGTTGACCGGGAAAACAGAGGTATTGCTTACCGGGATATTGTACTGTAAATTCGCGGTTCCATAGGATCTGCTGAGAACGATCCTGCCATTTTGAACAACCGCCAGCTGTACTCCGGGGATTTTCCTTTCTTTCATTTCTCTTTGAATGATCTCATCAACAAGGGCTTTAGCCGGCTGAGCGGAAAGCTGTAACGAGATGAACAGCAGCAATAAGTAGGTTCTCATAATATTAAAACAACCCGGCCGGGCTTTTCATTACACCGGAAATAAAAATTTGTTTTTATATTTCATCAGGGAATATCTTCCTTAAACAGATTAATTTTCCCTCAATTCCCGTCAGATACATAAAATTGTATTGAAATTGCAGTATGATTAGGCAATATCGAAATATAAAAAAAGCAGGTCTGTACTCATACAAACCTGCTTTTTTATAATGTCCGCCGGATGACGGATCCGGTAAATTTATAAATTGATGCCTAATCCGGTTTCTCGTTCTGCTCTTTCGTGATGGTGAATCTTTTGGAAATGATCATAATAACCACGCCGGCAATCATGAAAGGAATGGAAAGGACCTGTCCCGTATTCAGTGCTCCGATCCGGATAAACTCATCACCCTGGGGTTCTTTCAGGAATTCCACAAAGAACCTGATGGCCCAGAGGATAATAAAGAACAGGCCGAAAAGCCATCCCTGCTGGTATTTTTTATTGGTTTTTCTGTACAGGACCCACAACAAAACAAACAGGCAGACGTATCCGAAAGCTTCAAACATCTGTGCAGGGTACCTTGGTACCGTAAGGCCATATTCGCTGCTCTGCTGCGGGAACAGGATCGCAAAAGGGGAGTTGGGGTCCACCGGCTTACCGATGATTTCGGAATTGAAAAAGTTACCCAGCCTTACGAAAGCGCCTCCTAAAGATACCACAATTCCCAACCGGTCATATACCCAGAAAGGGTTCTTTCTGATAATTTTAAATGAATAGTACAGGGTCGTGAAAATCAGGGCAATCGTAGCCCCGTGGCTGGCCAGTCCGGAAAACCCGGTAAATTTAAATCCGTTTTTGGTGCTTATCGGTAAGAACACGCTCCAGAAGTCTTCTTTGAAAAGTTCCGGCTGATAGAAGATCACATGTCCCATTCTGGCACCCAGGATCGTCCCGATCAGGGTCCAGGTAAAAAGCGGTTCCAGGTATTTCTGGTTGATATTGTCGATCTTGAAAATCCTGTTCATTAAGAGGTAGCCGAAGCCAAAGGCAAAAATGAACATTAAGCTGTAAAAGTGCAGCGTAATAGGCCCCAGCTCGATCCCTTTCGAAGGGTCCCAGATTTTATAGGTGGTTTCAAGGTTTACGGAATCACCGGCGGTAACCGGCCGATCGGTTTTTACCGCGTATTTGAAGTTTTTAATGTTTTCTTTGGTCGGGGCGGCTTCAACGGGTTTGAAGTTTTTGTCCAGGAACTGGTATTTCGCCTCTTTAAACTTGGCCAATGTTAAGGCACTGAAATTGAAGTAAGCCGGCTCGAAATTAGATTCGTTCAGGATGATCAGGACATTTCCGGTTACTTTTCTGTCCGGGAACACGTTGAGGTCGCCCAGCTCCGTAGTGGAGTAAACCTTGACGGGAACACTGGCGGAGTTAACCTTTAAAGTGGCATCAGACATTCCGTCCGGATAGTTTTGCGCGAAGAAAGATTGGGTAACCAGCGCAAAGAATACAAGATAAAATCTGAAAAAAATATGACTCATTTCTATTTTTTTAATAGTTTGTTTTTATTGATGATGTTTTGGCGGAACCGGGTCATAGCCGCTTCCTCCCCACGGGTGGCATTTTGAAATCCTTTTCATGCCCATCCAGAACCCTTTGAAAATCCCGTGAACCTGCAGCGCTTCTACCATATAGTGCGAACAGGTAGGCTCATACCGGCAGTTTTTAGGCAGCAGGGGCGAGATAAACCATTGGTAAAACCGGATCAGCAGTACCAGAGGAAAAGTGATTATTTTGTTGGGTATTCGTTTCAAAACACTGCAAAAATAGGCTAAAAAATTGAAAATTAGTTTAAATTTGTTGGAAGTTTCGGGATGGCAGAGGCCCGTTCATCGGATAAATTCCGGTGTTTGTCGATTGATTGGCTGCAAAGGGTTACGGCCGTAAATTTGCAGTGGTTCCGGAGCTTAAAAGAATAAGCCCATTAAATCTGAACTACCTTGAATCAAAATATTCCATTAGCTGAAAAATTAAGGCCCAAAACACTGGGCGATGTACTGGGGCAGGAACACCTGACCGGTGAAAAAGGCACCATACGGAAAATGCTTGAGAACAATTCCCTGAACTCCCTTATTTTCTGGGGGCCCCCGGGAACGGGGAAAACCACGCTGGCTGAAATCGTTTCAGAAAAGTCGGGGCGGAAATTCTATAAGCTTTCTGCCGTTTCTTCCGGCGTGAAAGATGTCCGGGACGTTATTGAAGATGCCAAAAAGCAGAATCTTTTTTCCGGGAAATCCCCGATCCTGTTTATCGATGAAATTCACCGGTTTAATAAATCCCAGCAGGATTCCCTGCTTCATGCCGTTGAAAAAGGCTGGATCGTCCTGATCGGCGCCACGACCGAAAACCCGAGCTTTGAAGTGGTGTCGGCTTTGCTTTCGAGAAGCCAGGTGTACATTCTCAAATCCCTGACCTACGAAAAGCTTGAAGAACTGATTGATATTGCGCTGGAAAGATTCAACCGGGATGAAAAGACGGACTTCAGGATTATTGAGAAAGAGGCGTTCATCCAGTATTCCGGCGGCGACGCGAGGAAGCTGATCAATTCTGTGGAGCTGGTCCTGAACCAGTACAGGAACTCTTCCGTATCTGAAATTACCAATGAAACGGTGCTTGAAGTCCTGCAGGAAACCATGGCCCTGTATGATAAGAACGGCGAGCAGCATTATGATATCATTTCGGCATTCATCAAATCCATGCGCGGGGGTGATCCTAACGGGGCGGTCTACTGGCTTGCCAGAATGATTGCCGGCGGCGAAGACATCAAGTTCATTGCCCGGAGGATGCTGATCCTTGCGGCGGAAGATGTCGGGCTGGCCAATCCCAATGCGCTGGTGATTGCCAATAACTGTTTCCAGGCGGTGAACGTCATCGGAAATCCCGAGGCAAGGATTATTTTAAGCGAAACGGCAGTATACCTCGCTGTTTCCCCGAAAAGCAATTCTGCGTACATGGCGATCAACGAGGCGCTGGCGCTGGTGAAAAAGACCGGCAACCTGCCCGTGCCCCTGCATCTGAGAAATGCCCCGACGAAGCTCATGAAGGATCTGGATTACGGCAAAGAATACAAATATGCCCATTCCTATGAAGGGAATTTTGTAGATCAGGATTTTCTCCCGGAAGAGATCAGGGAAACCAGACTGTACCAGCCAGGGAATAATGCCACCGAGAAAAAGATCTATGAGGAACTAAAGAAAAAATGGAACCAGAAATACTAAAAAGGATGCTCAGCTGAGCATCCTTTCCTTTAAATATGATCTGAGAAATTACTTTTTTGTGGTTACGATGGATACAGCTTTTTTACCGTTGTGGTCTATCGTCTGCATGTTATACAGAAGATCTCCGTATACCCGCATGGTCGGATCCGTAAATTCATATCCGTCAATCAGAACCGGGGTTGCTTCCGGAAGCCCGAACTGGACGTTGACCTCGGACAGTGCCAGCCTGTCTATGCTGGTGCCGGTTTTCAGGGTGTATTCCACCAACCCGCGGTCTGCAATAGAACTGAACTTTTTAAGATTCTGGGGAAGCTCTGCCGCTGATTTATACGTACGCGTACTCTGGATCGCATTTTTATGATTGGCAGTAAACATATCTACTGTTCCAACAACATCATCGGCAACTGCAAATTTCGTATGGGTATTCTTCTGGGCAAATACGGTAGCAGAAGACAGCAGTAAAAACGAGTAGAGTAATTTTTTCATAATCTTTGAGAGTAAGTACGGTTAATAATGGTATAAATATAGGTAATTATTATAAAATGTAAATAAAATTTCATAATAATTTAATTTTTTATCATAAATGCCGCTTTTTTGTCATCATTCCGTATGGTTTTCCTGTGAATGCTCATTCTTCTTTTCCAACAGGTTTCCGATGATTTTTTTCAACCTCTGGAAAATCAGCGAGCTGAATAACAAGAGGATCCCCAGTATAATAAATGCGATAATCCTTGATACATTGTCCATTTCCCATACATCATAAGCATATAATTTTAAGATCATCAGGGCAAGGAGCGAAAAACCGATCCTGTTATATTCCGTATCATGACTGCTTAGTCCCTTGTAGATGAGAAGAATCGCGGCCACTGCCCAGATGATCGGCAGGTAAAGCAAACTGAAATGCCTGCCGAGTTGGGCCAGGCCTGAACCGGTATCCGCATTAAAAACGGCATACAGGTGATAGAGTTCAAAGCTTGCCGCAGTAACGGCAGTCCCGGCAGCAAGCCAGTAGGATAACCTGGTTTTGAAAAACCCGGCAGCCGGGAGAATCTTTACGGCGGTGTATACAAAAGGAATGATGTACAACAGGTACACGGCATAAAAACCGGCAGGGATTTTTTTAAGGAAATAATCGGAAACAATGCCGGAACCTGCTGCTGAAGTATTGATTATGACCAATACTAAAAACATATAGAGAAGCGATCTTTCCGGGAGGGTATTGATCCTGAGTTTTTTCCTGAATACCAGCAGGAGAAAAATATAGCAGATGCTGAACAGCAGGGCTATGCTGAACAGTACCGTTTGGGGCCTTCCGGAAATGTGGTACAAGATCTCAAGCAGGAACGCCATATAGATGATGATATAGCTGATCAGGGCAAAGGTATTTTCAAAGAAATGGCCGCTTTTATCATTCGCGGCATGTTTTCTCAATACCATAAGGTTGACACAGGTGGTCACTACCGTTACGGAGCTCGTCAGGAATACCGGGTTAAAGATAACCGCCAGGTTTCCGGCATCCCTATACCGGGTCCAGCTTATGATCTGGGCAAGGACCACCAGCGGAAACAGGACATAGAAGGCTGACCTGAAAACGGGATGGCCCGTTTTCTTCCAGATGAATAAAAGCAAAGTGGCTTCAACCGCCCAGACACTGGTCATTAAATGCGCCTGGAACTGCAGGGCAATGGCTGTGGTAATCAGGCCGGCAGTGATCCCTGTAAAAGCGGAATAGGCCGTCCCGAAATCCTTCCGGGAGTATTCCCTGAAAAGCAATACCAGATTGACCAGCGCAAATCCGGCCGGAAAGATGATGACAGGCCCGTATTGTAAGGCATTGAAAATATACACCAGGCCCGTAAGGCCTGTAAAATTAACCAGAACCAGCATTAAAATATCAGAAGAGGATAAGAGGTTCCTGGTAAAGTAATCCCGTAAAGCAAATGCATAGAAAATAACGTAGCTGGCCAGGTAAAAATAAAGCCCCGAAAATTCTGTCTTTTCAACGGTCCAGAACAGGAGGTAGATGTGGGTGAAAACAAAAGCAATCCACCCTACGCTCTTCCAGTTCTTTACAAAGGCTGTGGCCAGCATCCCAATATTCAGCACCGTGATGTAGGTAAATAAAAAAAGATAGTTGCTGTCCCCGGTACTGATCATCAGCGGGGCCAGGAATCCTCCGGCCAGAGAGAAAATCATTAAGATTTCACTTTTGTAATAATACGACAGCGACAACGACGCCAGTGTGATCAGGCACATGACGGAAAAGGCCGTATTCTGTGAAAACAGATGGTATTCCCTGAACCCGATGGTCGCCGTGAAGTAAAAAACGGCAATCCCGCCGCCCGTAACGATGGATGAAAAAACGCTATAATTTTTCCTCAGGAAATAACTGATGACCACCATCACCGCCCCGGCCAGAAAACCGATTCCCGCCCGAGAGGTTTCCCCCAGCCAGTTCCGGTCAATGGCATATTTCACAAAATAGCCGATCCCCAGCACCAAAGTGAAAATCCCGGTTATCGTGAGTGCATTTTGTTTTAAAAACTCAAAAACCATACTGACCCGGTCTTTCTGATCCTGACCCGGGCCATCGGCTGGCTGCAAAAGTACGGCCGGCTCAATAGGGTGGTATTCCTGAAAATCTGAAACTGAAGACTCTGCTTCTGCCTGTGGGGCTTGCTTTATCTCCCGGATTTCATCGGCACTGTTTCCGGCAGACGCTTTCTTAAGCCCGGAAATTTCTCTCTCCAGTTTCCGTATCTTATGGTTCAGGTAATTGAAGAGGTAGAGAACAAGAATTACTGTAATGATCAGGGCATACACCATTTTTCGCTGTTTGGTCAGCCAAATATAATCAATTGTTTGGTAAGGCCGTTAAAACAATGAAGCCATCATACCCCGGGCAGTCATAGGGTATAATGGCTTCATTTTCAGTAGATTTAAAGGTGTGTGAAAATCGGTTTGATCAGGATCATGTGCGGGAGATTACTCTTCGAAAGCAATTCAGCAGGCTCTTAGATCCCATATCAGCGGTCTGTGCAACAGCAAACGGATTTTATCAGACACTTACAAAGCATTGTCTGTTTTCACAATAGCTATTGCCTTAATTTTCGAGGATAAACTCTTTATAGCTTCCCAAAAACCTGGTTTTTGCATCCAGGGCTTCCAGTTCTGCCAGGGCATGGTCATGCAGGGCAGATTCCCACTTTCCGACCACATTAATAAAGAAAAAATAATTGCCCAGGCCGGTTTTCAGGGTCCGCGATTCTATTTTGCTGAGGTTCATTTTGCGCCATGCAAAAACCGAGAGCACCTGGTGGAGCCCGCCGGCATGATCTTCGGGCAGCGTGATCAGCAGTCCCGATTTTTCGCCCAGGACCTTAAGCCTGCTGTTGTCATACCCGTTTCCGGATTTTGAAATAATAATAAAGCGGGTATGGTTCTGGTCGGAATCCTGGATATTCCGGTGAATGATGTTCAGCCCGTAAAGATCAGCGGCCACCGGGTTGGCCACGGCAGCCAGGTTCCGGCCGGGATGGTCGGCCACATGTCTGGCCGCGGCTGCCGTTGAAGAATATTCCTGCTTTTCCGCATGGGCAAACTTTTCATCTAAAAAGCGGAAACACTGGGCCAGGGCCTGCGGATGGGAATAGATCTTGGTAATATCCTCAACATTGCAATGGGGATGAACCATCAGGTGGTGGGCAATCGGCATTACGGCTTCTGCTTCGATGCGGATGTTCCGGGTATGGTACAGGTAATCCAGGGTCATGGAAACCGTTCCCTCAATGGAATTTTCCAGAGGGACCACGGCTTTTTCGGCGTTCCCGTTTTCTACAGCGAGGAAACAGTCTAAAATATGGGCCTGCGGCAGAAATTCGGCATCCGGGAAAAGCTGGCCGGCGGCAAGCTGTGTGAAGCTGGCCTGCGGGCCCAGAAAAGCTATCTTCATAAGTTCGTTGTATTTTTCAGGGTGGTACCCGGTGAGTCGTCCCAGTGTTCTTCAATCAGTTGCATCAGGTAGTCAGGGCATTTCACCACTTTACTGGTTTTGGCGTCCAGAAAAAACAGGGTCGTGGAAGCTTCGGTGATCTTCATTTTTTCTTCATTGAAAATTTCATACTCGAATTCAATCCTTACCCCGGGAATTTTTTTAACATAGGTGTGGATTTCCAGTTTTTCATCATAAAAGGCAGGGCGGAGGTACTTGATTTTATACTCCGAGACGGGCAGCCAAATTCCTTGATTCTCAATCTCATTATAGGACATTCCGATGCTTCTGAAAAGTTCCACGCGGCCAATTTCGAGGTACTCTGCGTAATTGCCGTAGTAGACGTATTTCATCGGGTCCGTCTCTCCGTAACGTACTCGTAATGAGTGTTTTGTATATATCATTTTTAATGCTTAATTATTCATACAAATATATTTTTAAATAATCAATAAGCACAATATTTTTTTTTGAATTAAAAAAATGAGACCTTTGTCATCCTTCTAAAATGAGTACTAACAAAGAATCAATCGGGGCATAATTATGGGTGAAAATTTAATGATGATATGGCAGAAGTGCCTTCAGTTTATGCGCGATAATCTTAACGCAGCTGAAGATAATTCTGATCTGAAAAAACTTGAAAAATCGTTCGATTTACTGTTCGATAAGGTGCAGCCGGTTTCGCTGGTTGACAACAACCTTACGCTGATGGTGCCGAGTGATTTTTACAAGGAATATATTGAGGACAACTACCTCTCTCTGCTTTCCGCTGCCCTGAAAAAAAACATCGGAAAAGGAGTAAAGTTATGGTATTCGGTCATGGAGAACAAGCCTTCCGGCCTGGAGAAACCCGTTACCATGAACATGAAAGGGAAAACGGTTCCTACGCCGAAAATGCAGGAAACCATGCCGCAGGGCTTTTCTTCCAATATCGTAAACCCTTTCGTGGTCCCGGGGATCAAGAAGGTCAATATCGATTCCAACCTGAAATCGGATTTCTCTTTTGAAAATTACGTGGAAGGGGAGAGCAATAAATTTGCCGCTACGGTAGCAAGGTCCATTGCGAAAAGACCGGGCGCCACTGCCTTTAACCCGCTGTTTTTATACGGAGGATATGGGGTAGGGAAAACCCACCTCGGCCAGGCCGTGGGGCTTGAAGTAAAAAGCCAGTTCCCGGATAAAGTGGTCCTGTACCTGTCTTCAGAAAAATTCATCCAGCAATTTATTTCATCGGCCAAAGCGCACAAGCAGACGGAATTTGCCAATTTCTACCAGATGGTGGATGTGCTGATTATCGATGATATCCAGTTCCTTTCGGGGAAATCGGCTACACAGGACAGTTTCTTCCATATTTTCGATTACCTGCACCAGAACGGAAAACAGATCATCCTGACTTCCGATAAGGCACCGGCAGATATTATGGATATCCAGGACCGGATTGTTTCCCGTTTCAAATGGGGGCTTTCTGCTGAAATCAAATCCCCGGATTATGCTACGAGAAGACAGATTATCGTGGATAAGCTGAGCAGGGACGGAATTGTTTTAACAGACGACATGCTGGATTTCCTGGCTTCCGAAGCCAAAACCAATGTACGGGAGCTGATCGGCGTCATTAATTCGGTCATCGCTTATTCAACCATCTATAAGTCGGATCTAAGCCTTGAGCTGTTGAAGGATACCATCAGTAAGATCGCGGCCAACCAGAAAAAGATCATCAACATCCCGTATATCCAGGAAGTGGTGTGTGAGTATTTCGGGATCAAGAAAGAGCAGCTTTTATCCAAGACCCGGAAGAGGGAAATCGCCCTTCCGAGACAGCTGGCGATGTATTTTTCAAAAGAGCTTACCAATGCCACGTTCACCAAGATCGGTGAAGAGATGGGCGGGAAAGATCATTCCACGGTAATGTATGCCTGCG
Organism: Chryseobacterium gregarium DSM 19109; assembly: GCF_000430845.1. Lineage (GTDB taxonomy): Bacteria > Bacteroidota > Bacteroidia > Flavobacteriales > Weeksellaceae > Chryseobacterium > Chryseobacterium gregarium. The sequence goes on from NZ_AUMU01000006.1 coordinate 165,983, forward strand.
ATACGATCAAGGATGTTTCCAAAATCGATAAGGAGGTAAAAAAATACGTCAAGGAATTATCAGAAAGAATCAAACAGTAAGAAATAATTTACTTTAAATACCGAAAAATGGAGAATAGGCATATTCTTCATTTTTTGTTTAGTTTTGTAACGGTAAAATAAAAAACGGGTATTCCCCTTTAAACCGCTGAGCAATGAAGATATTAATTGTCTGCCTCGGAAATATATGCCGCAGCCCTTTGGCAGAAGGAATTCTGAAAACAAAGGTTCCTGACAGCATCTTTGTGGATTCCGCCGGGACGATTTCCCTGCACGAAGGCAGGCATCCGGACCCGAGAGCCGTCAAAACCGCTGAAGCCCATCAGATCGATATTTCAGAGCAGAGGTCAAGGCCTGTTACGGCAGACGATCTTGAAAACTTCGATAAGATCTACTGTATGGATCATGATGTGATGGCGGATGTCATCTCAAAAGCCCGGAATGAAGAACAGCGGCAGAAAATCTCCCTGTTGATGGACGTACCCGGCGACCACGGCAGTGCAGAAGTCCCGGATCCGTACCGGGGCGGAATGCAGGAATTCGAAAACGTATACCAGATATTAGACCGCGGATGCGGACAGATAGCCCGTCGTTTACACCGGCCCGCTCACAGATTATAACTCACAACTCATCACCCATAACTCAGAAAAATGCTTTTTTTACTCCCTGCCTATCTTTCGGAAAACACTTCCATTACGCACTTCTCTCCTGTGATAAAGGACTACATCATGCAGACCGATTACTTCTTCGTGGAAAATGAAAAGACCGCCCGGAAAGTCGTGAAATTTTTTGCGCCCGGGAAAAAGCAGTCGGACCTGAAACTGTTCCTGCTGGATAAGTATACGGAAAATGCAGACATCAGGGAAGCGCAGCAGCTGATGCTGAAAGGCCAGGACTTCGGGCTGTTGTCGGAAGCCGGCCTTCCGTGCATTGCCGACCCGGGGAACCTGATGGTGAAGTGGTGCCATGAGAAAGACATCCGCGTGATCCCGGTTTCAGGGCCGTCGTCTATTATCCTGGCGTTGATTTCCAGCGGGTTCAACGGGCAGGAATTTACCTTCAACGGCTACCTGCCGATCGACAGGAGCGAAAAGAAAAAGCAGATCCTGCAGCTGGAAGGGCTGGTGCAGAGAACGGGCTATTCGCAGATCTTTATGGAAACCCCGTACCGCAACAACCCGCTGCTCGAAGACCTGTTTAAGTTTTTATCCCCGAACACCAAACTCTGTATCGCCGCCAATATCAATGACCCGGAACATGAATTTATCCGGACTAAAACCGTCAAAGAATGGCAGAAACAGAAACCCGAACTGCATAAAATCCCTGCGGTGTTTGTGCTCGGGAAATAAACACCGGGAAACTTTTCATCACATTCAACATTCCTGCAGATTTGGTCCGGCGGTTTACGGAAACCGCTGAAATAAAAGGCACCACATTCTGCCGGAATTCAGTCATTTTTTATAAGGAATTTACTGATGTCCGTTTTATAGTTAATCAATTGTTTTTATGTATTTTATACGGCTGTCATCGGGGTAAGCGAGAGCCTGTTTTTTGGTGTGTAAAATCTTCACTGAATCTTTTTTTATGAAGCTCTGAAATCACAATTTTTCAGCCGGTCTCCCATGGGGATCTTCAGCCATGAAAACCGCCGGTTTGTTCGGGTGTTCTTCGACTGTTCTTCGGGAGTTCTTCGGAAAAACCCCCTGTTTTCCGAAGCCGACCCGAAGAAGACCCGAAGCGGACCCGAAGAAATGCCGGATGATACCGGTCATTGGCTGCCAAAACCTGCCAAAACCGGACACAAGCTGCCAAAACTTTCCGGGGCCATTGAAAATTGAAAAACCCGTGATACCTTCGTTCCGTTAACCCCAAAAAACCAACACCATGGCAAGAATCACAAAAGGGATCCTGGGAGGGTTCTCAGGAAAAGTAGGAACGGTAGTGGGCGCCAACTGGCGCGGACAGGACATCATCCGGAGCACGCCCAAACGCAGCGGCCGCAAGGCCACCGGGAAGCAGCTGCTCCAGCAGGTGAAGTTCAGGCTGGTAACCGGATTTCTCCAGCCGCTGAAAACGATCCAGACGAAGTATTT
>NZ_AUMU01000006.1:168123-341575 GCF_000430845.1 Chryseobacterium gregarium DSM 19109
GCTGTGACTAATCACGAAGTTAATAAATTTTGAAAGCAATTCACAACATTCAGGATTAGGCATTGGCGAACCTCCGTGCTGTGACTAATCAAGAAGATAATAATTTTTGAAATCCGGCAGGGTATGAAGTGGAGGATTCGGCATAGCCAAAGCAATGCACATTATTGTTTCAAAAAGTCCGCATCCGGTTTTGTTGTGACTCACCCCAATGACAAACTAAATATAATAAAAATAACACCATAAAATTAATGCATTAATAATTTTTTATGTAAAAACCTTTCAGGAACTGAAAGGGTGGTGAATCAATGAATGGTACATGCAAATGTCTAAAAATAGAATGATATGATTGGTAGATATATAACCGGATCAAAAATCCCCGGCCAAAGCCGGGGATTAAAAACTAATAACCATGAAAAACTCAAAAAATGAGCTGTGTTAAAATATATACGAGATACTATGGTCAACGGTTTTACTTCAAATCAATTTTTTTCTTCGGCGTTGCAGAAATCTTCAGGGATGCATTATAAATGCTACGAACCATCAACGTCATTTAGGATCTTTGTACATCAGGAAGAAATGAAATGCAATAACAACGATGCAGAATGACATCCGGATTGCTGAAGGACATAACGGGTTTGTCCGGGTGGTCGGTAGGTGGATCCGCATGCCTGTGAATAAAAAATTCAGTAGGGATGGTTCCGCTGATGATTTTCTTTCCGGAACCGGCATGCACCATCATTACACGGTGTTGCCACACCATGAAAATAACAGGCTGCAGGATGATGAATAGGGGTGTACTGAACCCGTGGTCAAGTTGTTAAATGCCGGTCCCATAGGTATTGAAGAAATAATACGGGATTGGAAAAAGAAACATTATCGGATTCCCGCGTATCCGGAAGGGATGGTATGGTCTCTACAGCTTTACGGTATTAGAGGCCCGGGGCGTTCTTACCGGGAATTTTCAGGAAGTGCCAAGTAAAGCAAATCCCCGGCAAAGGCCGGGGAAATCATTGGCTGATACGGTCTGATGCCGGGTTTTTAACTCAGGGGATCTACTGCGACCATGCAGAGATACCCGGGCCTCACCTGTGAAATGGGCCTGCAGGCCCCATTGATGCAGCACCAGTCGTTTCCGCACTGTAAATCGTCCGGACATTGCTGATATCCCCCTGCGATATTTTTCAGCTGTTTTCTGTCTAATTCCCTCAGACCTTTAAGATTTGTTTTCATATGATTGAATATTTGGCTGTTACAATAGTACAACTATTTTCATAATTCACAACCATGGGAGCAGTTTATTTCTCCAGCCCGCCGGCTTTAAAATATGGAGGGACAAGCGCAGCAGGACAGCAGGGCTCCGGCAATGCTCATGACTGTTTTGCCTGATCCTGTTCAGATAAAATCTTGATACCCTGAACTTCTGAAATATACTGTTTTTCATATCTGTCCCACATGTAAAATAGGTAAGTGCTCCGGTTTTTAGGAAAGTAAACCCCTGCCACAGCCTTCGGCGCAACAGGGGTTTATTTATTTCAAAGATAAAACCTCTCTAAAGCCGGAGCCTTAAAGGTCCGTTAACGGTTTCAGGCCCGCCCCCGCACCGAAGATAATCCGGCAGACGATCTGGAGGATGGGGCGTTCGATCGTTCCCGGGCGGGTAACTTTCTTAGCGCCCGGACCGGCTTTTGGGGTGACAAAGGCTGGGGCAGGATCAGGCCGTACTGCTTATTTTATAATTTTGCCGTCAATCTTAATGCTTTTCCACTGATCGTCCAAACCTGATCCCTTGATATAGCTTACCTGATGCGGTTGCCCTTTCATCTTTTCATGATATACCATATCAAAAGAAAAGGTTATTTTGTTATCCGATTTTTCAGTGACGGTTACTTTATAATCATTGGCCGTACGGTCATTAAGCGTAAAAAAGCTTTCCCCCACCTTGCTGTTGAATTGGGCACGGGTATATTCCTTGCCGTTTGCTTCCGGCCATGATTCCATTAACCGGTTGTTCTCATCGATTCTCAGATAGGCGGTTGAAACCGCATCACCGCCGGTTAAGGAATAGAATTTATAATACAGTCTGCCGTCTATTCTCACGGTATCCTGTACCTCGGTGTAATTCCGGGCGTCCATCTTCCAGTAGTTTCCGATTTGCATCGGTAAAAAGGATTGGGCGGGGTTGCTGCCGTTGCGCACCTGAGGCGTCTTGCAGGCTACAAAAATAAGGGGCAGCAGAAGCCATTGCATGATAGTTTTTTTCATCATTTTATTTAAATTGTTGATATTAAATTATTACCTGCCTTATGAGAGCGGTAAGGCCTTATCATGCTGAAAGGCCTAACTGTTCAGGGCGATCATTAAATTTTCTTCTTCCAAAGTACAAATAAATATTTTTATAACTGATCTTAATAAGATCGGTTAGAAGCCTTTCTGGTATTTTCAGCCAGGTGCGGTTGATAATGCTGTCTCAATCCCGAAGATAGGATTTTTGCAGGATATAATTTTTCAGTTGGTCAGTATCAAAATCTTCCTTAGTAGTACAGGATGATAAAAATATGATAATCGACTGATTAATCTGAGATGCCGAATTTTCTGCCGGTTTTGATTGTTATTTTATGCAGGGTAATTTACAGTTCCCTTTTACAACACCATATTAATCAAGCCTAACAGTTGTTAGTAGTAATACTACTACACTTTTTGATATTATAGCATTAAACGGCCTTTTTCTAAAATAAGTATTCTAAATTTAGTGAAGTAATCAACACCAGATCACAGCATATCAATAATTAAAATGTACCTATCATGGCAGAAAAAAATTCAAGAGGCATTCTGAAATTCAACGGCGGCGAAGGGCAGAAACTGCTCAGGCTTAATTATGGGGTGTCCCGTTCCACAGACGTATCCGGAAGGGTAGCATCAGACCCCTCCAATGCCCTGATCAAAATCACCGTAGAAGCTACAGAAAAATCTGATATACTGGAAAGCCTTTTAAACGGGAAATACAAGCCGACAACCGGAGAAATAACATTCAATAAATCCCATGAAGAAGGAACGCTGACTACTTTAAAATGGGAGAACGGGTATGTGATTCAGCATGAAGTGGATTTCGATGCCGTGGATGAAAACAGTATGTACATCAGTTTCATTGTCAGTGCAGAGCTGATCGACCTGGGTAACTCTTCTTACAAAGCAGAATGGCCTTCTTCCTAAAGGGTAATTTCTTAAAAATAAAAAATATCAGACAGAATGGGGTATCCGGTATCAGGAATGCCATTCTGTCTTTTTTACTTTATAATGATTGCGGTTCAGATCGTAACGCATAAGATCGCTCATAGGTTTTACCGGAAGTCTGAAAATGAATCTGACCCTGTAATTTTATACCCGAAAAGTTTTTTAACTTCACAGAGCATCTGTATATTTTTTAATTTCTTATGGTAAGAACCTCAAAAACACAGTAAATAATATGGATAAAAATACTTCAAATTCTGACAAGATTGCAGAGAATAATATTCCTGGAATCAACCGTGTGGTGAAACTGGATGTTGTCATTGACGGAAAGATTATCAAACATTTTAAATATTTCCGCCTGCAGCAAAGTGTAAGAAAGCATCATGAATTTGAACTGATCCTTGCCCATGATACCCTGTCTGAAAAACAAAATCATGAGCTTGAACAGGCCAATCGGTTTTTAGGAGGAAGACTGACGGTAAATATCAAATATAAAGACGTTGAAAACAGTCCGGAAAGAACATTTGTCGGGGTTATTACCAAAGTCGGATTCAGCCAGAAAAGCCACAGCCTCGGAAACGTCGTATTGAAGGGCTACAGCCCAACCATCCTATTGGATGCTGCTCCCCATACCCAAAGTTTCGGTGGAATACAGCCTGTAAATATGGGCATCATCGCCACCGACATCATCAGGCAGGGAATCGAAAGCAGTGAGTTTGATGTAAAAATCAATGCAAAAGTATCTTCTCAGATTTTATACAGTGCCCAGTATGATGAAACCCACTACAATTATCTTTGCAGAATGGCAGAAGCCTACGGAGAACAGTTTTATTACGATGGTGAAGTTCTCCACTTTGGAAACATGCCGCCTCAAAATAAAGCATTGGAACTGGTGTACGGAAGTAATGTTTCCGATGTTAGTGTTGAATTGAAAGCAGTCCATATCAAACCCAGCTTTTACGGATATAACAGCAGTTCCGATACCAAGCTCAGTTCCGGGGAAACTCCGATACAGCATGTGGGAAATTTAGCAAAAACCGCCTATCAGAACAATGAAAGAATATTCAGAACCCCATCACTGCAGGTGGCGCCGATAAAAGCGGCCACGGATATGGATGTGGTCATTTCCCAAACTTCTGCATCAGGAAGCAGGGCGGTAGAAGTCTTTACCGTATCAGGGGAAACCACCCTTCCTTTTTTATATCCGGGGTGTATTGCCGATATTAAGATGCGGAAAACCGACAGCAGCCAGACGGACTATTTTACAAAACTGATGATGACTGAAGTTACCCATGAAGTTGATACCCTGGGAAACTATACAGGGAAATTTGAAGCGATAGCTTCAGATACAGGATATATCCCCAAACCGGATTTTGTTATCCCCATTGCCCAGCCGCAGATCGCCACCGTCATCTCCAATACTGATCCTCAGGGGCAGGGCAGGGTAACCGTAAGGTTCGGCTGGCAGATGAACGATACGACTAATTTTATCCGGATGATGGCTCCCGATGCAGGGGGAACAGATAAGATCAGCCAGAACCGGGGATATATCGCCATACCCGAAGTCGGTGACCAGGTCATGGTAGGTTTTGTACACAACCATCCGGACAGGCCTTTTGTGATGGGAGGAATGTTTCATGGCGGGACCGCTTTGGGAGGCGGGGCAGACAATCATTTAAAATCCATACAGACGAGAAGCGGAATCAGGATTTTAATGAATGATGCGGAAGGAAGTGTCAATATTATCGATCCGAGCGGCAATAATTACTTCATGGACGGAGCAGGGAATATTGTAGTTACCGCGCCCAAAAACATGACTTTCAATGCCGGTGAGAATCTTAATATCAATGTCGGAAAAGATATGAAAACAAGTGTAGGGAATGATCATGCCATGAATATTATCAGCAATCATCAGTTTACTTCTAAGAATTATAAGCAGACCGTTAATGAAAATAAAACCGTCAATATAACGGGAGATTTAAAGGAGAACACTTCTACAACCACTCATAATGCCAAAAACGGCGATATTTTATTGCAGAGTGCGGGAGTTGCGAAAATGCTTGGTAAGATAGATGCCAAAGTGAACAAAGGCTAGACATCGGTTTGAATTCAAGGATTCAAACTATTATTAAAAAAGAAATTCGGATGTATGGATGTGTTAAAGAATAATTTCCCTAAACAATGAACAAGTCAATACCCTATTTATTAAGCTTATTATTCTTTATTCAGATCTCGTGTCAGGAAAAGAAAGACCATCAAAAAACAAAAGCAATGACCAAATATGAATGGACTGAGGGAACCTCTGCTTCCTTAGGGTATCCGATGGAAGTATATAAAGGAGGCATGGAATGTGAAGGGGGAGAGTGGGTCGGATTGGGTTTTGGCATCATTCCCGGCGGAAATACCTGGGGTACGATCAATAACGGAATGGGTAACGGTTTTAAAAGCCTCCCTTCCCGTCTGGATTTTATTTGGATGTCCTATATGGAAAATCAGTTTTATCTGATCGATACCCCTGTTGATACCGCTAAACTGAGATCGTATTTCAGCAAAGGCTATGAAGTAAAAGTGACTAACGGAAGCGGGGAAACGGAGCATCTGAACTATGACAGGATTGGCGTGGGAATGGCTCCCGGCGGCATTGTTGTGGTTTGGGTAGCCGGTGCCGGTGTTCAGAAAGAAGTAGGGAGGTATCAGGGAAGGAAAGTGACGATCCCGGAATCGGAAATTGCGAAACTGGATAGCCATGAAAACCGTTTCTGGCGGAAGGATTATCTGGAAATGGTGCATACCCGTGAACAGATCATCCCGGCAAAGGTACGGGACGAAAATAAAGGAAAACCTATTCCTTTTGGGATATGGGATGCGTACAGGATACGTTACCGTTGGAAGCCTGTTTTTGAACTTCCGGAAAAAGCAAAGCTCAACCCGTTAACAGACGTTGGCATCAGCATGATCAACGGAGAAATGGAACAGCTTGATGCTGCAAAAATTTCTCTGGCCCAAAATACAGGAAGGGCAATGCCGACAAGAATAGCTTTTGATTTTATAGGCAGTGATAATAAGGAATATGGAGCGAGTGGTGATCTGAATGAAAAATCAAGCTTTGAAGCGTTTAAAACGGTATTTGGAGAAGATCCGGATTCAACAGAAGCGGATATTATAATTAAAGTAAATGAAGCAAACAGCTATTTTACGGTACAGCTGAAAGGCGGAAACGGCAAATCTGCTTTTATAAAAGCTGATCAAGTGGAAGTTTTCTAAAACGAAGAGTATGGGAAAAACACTGGTGTATAATACAGGTAATGCTGTTCCTCCTATAGATGAACTGCATCTGGAAATAGGGATTTTTTTCGACGGTACTTTAAACAACCTCAAAAACACGGAGTTAAGGGAGAAGTACAGGGATGGGAAAAATAAAATACAAAGTACGGATACCCGGGAGCAGATCCTGGCGAAAGAAGAAGCAATAAAAAAAACAAGGGAGCAGCAGGAAGAAGAATTTGATGATCTGGAAAGCAGTGACATCACTGAAAATGATTCAGAACGCGACCGGTATCTCAAAGGGAGCCACAGAGGGTGGTTAGACAGTCAGGGCGTTGATAACAGCTTCAGTAACGATTATACCAATGTGGCCAGGATGTATCAATGTTGTGAACAGGTTGATTATGCAGTGTATGTAGAGGGTATCGGTACACTAAATAACAGCAGGGATGTGGACGATGGCTTTCAGTATGGTTCCGGTGAATCAGGAGTGAGAGGAAAAGTAAGAAAAGGATGCGAAAAAATCGCTGACAGGGTTAAGGTGCTTCTGAAAAAAGCTGTTTCAAAAAAGAAAGTAACAAAAATCACCATAGATGCTTTTGGATTCAGCCGCGGTGCTGCAGCCGCGAGAAATTTTGTCTATGAAATTAATGGACACAAAAGGGCAAAAGATATTGAAATCAGGAAATCAAGAAAAATCACCGGCTACAAAGAAGCAGGATCCTATGGTCATGAAGGGCCCGTTATCATTCCTGAATATGGAGATATCTGGATAGATAAAGATAATATTGAAGTAGACCCCAGGTATCTTACAGAGGGGAAACTGCCGAAATTCGGTTTTTTAGGGTATTATCTTTTAAGCAAGAAAATCTTATCTCCTGAACAGCTTGAGGATTTAACCTTGGATATCCGTTTTATAGGCGTCTATGAAACCGTTTCTTCTTATGAGGAATTCGGGGACATGGGCACTGCGAAAAGAGTGGGGTATAAAGGGATGGTCCATTCCACAGCAGGACCCAGCCACTATTTTGGCGATGATGTGGAACAGCTGCAGTTAAAAAATCCCGGACCGTATTTTAAAGCGGTTCATTTTACGGCAACGGATGAACATCGTGAAAACTTTTCGCTCACCAGGTTTCCGGGGAGCATTGAAAAAGAATTTCCCGGGGTTCATTGTGACATCGGGGGAGCTTATGAAAACGGAATGGAAGTGGTGGATGAAATTGAAACTTCCAATCACCAACCCCTGTGGGCATTAAAAAAACGGATGCAGGATTTAATTGATGAACACTGGTTTAAAGAAGATCAGATTGAGATCAGCAATACGGCACTCAATATTTTAACATTCGGAAATGTGTACCGGAAAATTACCGGGACCCGCTTTCTGCGAAAAGAGTACAGCTACATCCCACTGCATTTTATGGAAGAACAGGGGCTGAAGTTTTATGATCACAAGATCATAACAAAAACAGAAGCCACGTATTCCATAGCGCATGATGAACACCTTCCTGCTGCCAAAGTAAGGCTGCATGAATATGTTTTTGGCAGTAAAGAAGCCTGGGCATTCAAAAGCGATGAAGATCTGGAAAAAGAATATGATAAAATGAAGGCAGAAGAGCCTGTTGAACACACTACCGTAACCCCTGATAAAGACGGCAACCCGGTCATAAATATTCCCGGTGTAACGGTCTACGGTAACCGGTGGCAAAGCTTATTAAGAACGGTAAGAAATGAATATCTTCATTGGTCTGCCAACAGAGACTGGATGGGAATGGATCCCAACAGCGATTATCAGAGAAGAATATACTGAGAATGGTACCGGATATATTGAAAAACCTTCATCAGAAAACATACCGGCTGGAAACGATTGTCACCGAACAGAAAAATCCGTTTTATCTGACCGTGAAAAAATATGCAAGACATGCTGAAATCTATTATCTGGGGGAGGAAAAAGACCGTTTTAAGTATCATGTTTTAGTGGTGGATTTTATTTTTTCGGACGATGATCATGCAATGGGGAAATTTTTAAAACAGGTCAGTTATTTGTTTGATGAGCTGGAACTGACTGTTGATAAAGCCGGAAATATGGTTGAAGTCAATAACCTTGATTTTCTTCGCTTAAGATGGGCCGGGATGCTGGCAAAGCTTTCGGAAACCCATCAGGGAGAAGTTATAGATAACTATTTCAGTGAGATAAGCAGTCTGCTTGAGGATGAAAGCCGTCTGATCGGTTTTTTAGGAGGTTACCCTATGTTCGGATTGCTTTTCAACGGCTTGCTGCAGCCATTTGATACAAAAAGAAAGAGAGCGTCTCCTGATGGATTTACAGAAATAATGACCCCTGTAAAAGATGGAGACAAAGTGACGTTAACCATTTCTCCTGAAAATCCGGACCCGACAGAGATTGACCACTTCAGGGGAATATTTATATTCAAAGGAGATCATTATGAAGAAGGTTTTACAGAAATCAGGAAACATCATACCCATTTAAAACATTCATTACTATGGATAGGATAGATAAAGATACAGATAAAGAAGCTGCCATTCCGGAAACCCAGAAGCAGGGTACGGCACAGGACAATGACGAATCGAAGGAGGCCAACAGCCGGAAAATGGAGGAAAAGCGCGCTGAAAATGAGAAAAAAGACAGTGCCTCAGAAGATCTGCTGCTGGCCATAGATGGGGCAAAGATAAAATTCAATGCCCATACGGGCGAATTTAAAGTTTTAAATGATGTGCCGACAACCCAAGGGAAGCTTACCGGAACCATCGTGGAAAAACAGATTCCCAACTTTACATTTGATGATGGCTTTCAGATGATATCCCTCACAGAATGGCAGGATTTCGGGACCGCTAAAGTACAGGAGAATTATGTATTGTTAAAAAAATCAACCTTACCGGGGACCGGCAAAATGCCGGGTAATATACCGCCTGAAACCGGGAAGATAGAGTTTGTCACTTCCGGACAGGTCAATGAGCCTGAAAGTATTGATACAAAAGGAGCACCGGTGCCGGAAGAGAAGGATGATAAAAAATGTTTCTGTGAAAAAGATTTTACAGAGGATGACATTAAATCCTTTTATAAATCTAAAAAATTATTTACCGCTAAAAACTGCCCGTTACCCGATGGAATGAAAGAGTACAAAGCTTTTACAGAGGCTTTAAATAAAGCGATGAAAGATAACCATATCAATACATGCCTTAGAAAAGCACACTTTCTGGCGCAGATTGAAACGGAATCTGATAGGCTCAATACAACAATGGAATATGCCTCAGGATGGGATTATGACCATTCCACTCATCTAGAAGGGTATGAAAGTTTTAAACCCTATGTAAACTATAAGAAAGATAAAAAACTAAGTGCCGGGCTTCATAAGAAATTTAATGCTCAGGAAATCAAACAGATTCAAAGAGCTTATAACAGGTATAATGAATGTATAAAACACGGTCATAATGTTAAAGGCTACGGCCCTAAATATAAAGGAAAAGGATTGATACAACTGACCTGGAAAGACACCTATGAAAAATATTTCAATCATATCGGTAAGAAAGAATTGATTGATACCCCCGAAGTTGTTGCCGATGATTTAACCTATACCTGTGATTCAGCAGCCTGGTTCTGGGATGACCGGCAACTTGGGAATTATGCTGATAAAGATGATCTCATTCTTATCTCTGTCAGAATTAACGGTGGATTAAATGGTTTTGATCATAGAAAAAGTAATGTGAAATCGATCATTAAATTAATGAAAATCGAAGAGGATTGTAAAACAAATAAATTAAAACCAATAGGTACATATACATATGAAACAAGCGGTATTAAAAACCTCAAATGGGGTAAAAAGAATAAAGCCAAAATTGAAAAACTTGATGATTAGGTTATTTTTATTTCTGATGTACAGTTTTACCTATTCCCAAAGTATAAGCGGTACCTATATTCCGACTGAGCCCAAATGTAAAATCAACCTAAAAATTGACCCGGGCAATCATTTTATTTTTGAAATAGGGAAAGGAAAAAAAATTGAGGGAGTTGTGAAGCTTTTTAAGGAGGATAAAACAACTTATCTTGATTTTAACAGTAATATAAGTGCTATGTTTGACAATGATACCATTTATATCCAGAATTCCGGGAATTCAATAAATCCATATGTGCGTTTTGAAAAATGCAATGAAATGTACATTCATCTGGCTAAAAAAAGTGACGTTGAAACCTATCTCCGGCATTGAGAAAATATGATAATAAATACCTGTACAATCATCCGGCATATCAGTGAAATGGTAAACGGCAACAGATAAAATTAGGATGTCCAAAAAGCAATCGTATACTTTTTTACATACCGGAGTGTACTTATAAATATTTAATCGTCAATATTTTATAATTATTTTAATTTAAAAAGCATATTATGGTATACTAAAAATATACTATAAAAAAATACAAACCCCTGTTCCTTTATCAACCAGATAAATACAAATCACGATTTTTTTAATCGTGGTTTCCTCTTGCTTCTGTAAATCTCCTCTTTCTCATATTGTTTTTTACAATTTAAAGTTAATTATTTATACTTTTAAATTGTACTGTTTTTCGAGGAGCTTACGATGGGATATCGATATTTCAAAACTCTCGCTGCATCCTGCTAATATGTGCTGAAGAAAAAATATAGAAATTATGATAGACATAGTTTTCGTAGCAGATATAAAAAATAAATCTCACAAAACGATCGGATCTTTCCACACATTAAATTGTTGTAGGCTTCCCATTTTCAGAAATAAAATCTTAAAGTTTTCCATTATTTATAAATTTTTAAAATTCTATTGATTACTTGTTGTTGATCGGTTTCATGATGTATTTCAAATTTTTTCATAATCATTCTCTTAAACCAAGCTATATATTTTAGCTATAATTCTCAATAGGTTACTATTAATTAAGTAAAAAATCTTCTAAAATAATGGTTCCTACTTCTTCCTGCCCTCTTAAAACTGTATACTTGTAGTTTAATACAAGTTTATCTTTTACTAAATCAAAAAAGGTAAAAGCAATTTTTACAGAAAATGGTACATTATATTGAGCATTTTCTGGATCTTCAAACTTATATACAAAACTATAAGTATAATCTCCTATGACTAAAAACATCCAATTTACCTCATCTTCAATTGGTCTCATTTTAGATTTTAATAATTTACTTTTTTTTATTTTCAGTTCTCCTGCACAATGAAAAGTTCTATTCTCCGAAAGCATAATTTATTATTTAATTAATCTGGTTGGTTTTATTGCTTTTAAAGCTTTTTGGTTAAAAATGAAGGCACCTATGCCATCAGTGTTTGGTGACCAATACTTCATAGGATTATTTGAGTTAAAAATAACTCCTTCTACAATTGTATATCCATTTGGATAGAGTTGCTTTCCAAATGCATGGGCATTTTCTATAGAATTAGCAAAATACTTAGCTTCAGTTCCTCCTTTATTTATAAAAAATTTACCCGTTTTATTAATTGACGCTAATTCTGATTTATCAACTGCTCTGTAAACTTTCATAAGTCCACGTCCTCCAGCACTTATTTCTCCTCCCGGAGTAGGTTCCATAGCCGCGAAAAGCAGAATACCTGCAAATTCAGCCGCTTTATCCTTTACGGATAACCTTGGGATAAGGTCTTCTTTTCCGGCAGCCATTTTAACGGCCAATCCTGCTAACCCGAAACTATCTTCCAAAGTACCCGCTGCTCCGTTAATAAATCCTTTTAATACATCCTTTCCTCCTGAACAACAGTCTGTCGCACCAAACTGTGAAAAATCAATTCCCTGGAAATACTCTCCGGAGCCATTGTTCAGCCCGAGAAAAGCCAAAGCTTCCTCATACGTGGCTTCCGTTCCTTCAAGGCTTCCTGCTCCTCCACTACCACGTTCTCTTTCATTGCCTGAGGTGATTTCCACGAATTCCTCAAAGGAACCGAACTTTCTTATTTCTCTGCCTGCTCCGAACCATCCGCTTCCCGTAGGAACATTCCATGACCAGCCTTCGTCGACGGCCATGGCCTTTCTTCCGTCAGGATCAACAAAGCTGATCGGGTTATTGTAGGCATAATTATAAGGATTCACCCTTCTGGAGGTCTCGGCTAACGGATCAATCACGCCCCATCTTGCGATATCGGGCATGTACATCCTGGCTCCGAAATCGCTCCAGCCGGTTTCCTTCTGGAATTCCTTGCCGCCGTACTGGTAGGTATAGGCAGGGTTGGCTAAGGAAAGGGTATTGCCTTCATGCTTCAGCCCGAACGGGTAATAATCATTGGCACCTATAATCTCAAGAGCGCCTGCGCTGTTCCTTGCAAAACTTTATGAAAATAGAGTATTGAAAGTTCAATACCCTATTTTTCTATTATTTATACTAGATAATAAGTATAAAGGTTTTGTCTCAAAAAAAGTATCGACTCCATACTACTTTGTTTAATTTTTTTGACCTCATATTTTGTCATTATAAACAATTATAATCGTCATTCTTTATAATAAACATGGCCATATTTATTTATTTTTTTAGGAAAAACATATTTCAAACTCTCATTCGAAATAGAATTACAGTTTTTTCCTTTTTTACTGTTATCTATTTTTGAAATATTATTAAGAATATCATCGATATTTTCATAAATAACATTACCTTTTAGATCAGCATGTATTGTATTACAATAATTTTTCGCATCCTGTAAAGTGATCCATGAAGTATAATTACCTGTTTCTGGGGGAGGTGGCGGCATATAATGATATTCCATTAAATACTCATAATTAAAATCTTTATCAACTATAATCATTGAGGGTAAAAACATATATTTTCCTGCTGATCCTGTATATAAAGTTATATTATAAACAGATTTTTTATCATGTACTATCCCTTGTTTAAAAGTAGTAAGAATTCCTTTATTATATTTTTTAGAAAAGAAGATAAGATTTACCATATCAACAGTTCCTACATTTTCATCAAAGTCAAGCCCTCTTCTATCAAGAATATAAAATACACTGTAAGAATTATTATCTAATATTTTTATAATATCATTCTTTTCGGTAGTTAAATTAACTGAAATTTTTTTATTCTCTATATCTGCCATTTTCATCTGAGAAAAGACATTCATACTAAAAACCAACGTTAGTAGTAATACTATTTTACTTAATTGTTTTGACTCCATATTTTGTCATTATAAGACAATTATTAACTCTACTTTTTATAGTAAACCGGTCCATCTTTATCTATTTTCTTTGGGAAAAAAGATTTCAAATCTGCATCTGAAGTTATAGGATTGCATTCTTCGTACTTATTATCATTTGTATTTATTTTATAAATGTTACTTAAAATATCATCTATATTCTCATAAATTGCGTTACCTTTTATATCAGTACGTGTTAAATTGCAATAATTTTTAATATCCTGTATTGTAAGTCTATTCATAAATACATTTCTATCATGTGGTAAATGAATGTATAAATAATTCATTAAATAATCGTAATTAAAATCTTTATCTACTATGATCATTGAAGAAATAAACATATAGTTGCCGTGAGCACCTGTACATAAATTTATATTATAAACTGATTTTTTATCATGTTCTATACTTTGTTCGAAAACAGTAAGAATTCCTTTGTTGTATTTTTTAGAAAAGAAGATAAGATTTGCTAAGTCAATATTTCTTAACTTTTTATCAAAGTCAAAACTTTTTCTGTTTAACATATAAAATACGCTATAATCTTTATTTTAAAATATTTTGATAATATTTCGTTTTTCAGTATTTAAATTAACTGAAAATTTTCTATTTTCTATGTCTGCCATTTTCATCTGAGAAAATACATTCATACTAAAAACCAACGTTAGTAGTAATATTATTTTACTTAATTGTTTTGACTCCATATTTTGTCATTATAAGGCAGAAACTATTATCTTTATTTTTTATAGTAAACACGACCATCTTTATCTATTTTCTTCGGAAAAAAGTCTCTAAGATCCATCTCATAAACAATGGGATTACATTTTTTATTCTTATTATCAGTTGTACTTATCTTAGAAATATTACTTAAAATATCATCTATATTCTCATTAATAATATTGTCATTTATATCTATTTCTACTCCATTACAACGATTTTTATTACTTTGTATTTTAATACCTGAAGTATATATTTCACTTTTAGGTGGTGGTAAAGGCATATAATAATACTTCATTAAATATTCATAATTAAAATCTTTATCAACAATAATCATTGAAGGAATAAACATATATTTGTCATGAGAACCTGTAAATAAGTTAATATTATACACTGATTTTTTATCATGTTCTATACTTTGTTTAAAAAGAGTAAGTATTCCTTTATTATATTTTTTAGAAAAAAATATTAGATTTACTAAGTCAATATTTCTTAAATTTTTATCAAAGTCAAAACTTTTTCTGTCTAAAATATAAAATACGTTATAATCTTTATTTTCAAATATTTTGATAATATTTCGTTTTTCAGTATTTAAATTAACCGAAATTTTTTTATTTTCTATGTCTGCCATTTTCATCTGAGAAAAGACATGCATATTAAAAGCTAAAGCTATTAAGAATATTATTTTATTTAATTGTTTTGACTCCATATTTTGTCATTATAATATTAAAATTTGTTTGAGTAGCCGCACCATTCCTATACCAGACCCATCCATGTTCATAATGTTCTCTGGAGGTTTGATTATAATTAATAAAATTTTGAAAAGGAATTATTCCCTTACCTTTAACAACATAATTACTTGAAAAATCCCGGTTTACAAAAATATCCCTGGACTTTACTAATGAAGAAAGTCCCGTACCAAAAAGTATATCATTTGCTGAGAAACAAGATGCCATGATTAGATTTTTCCCGTCTTTCACATAATTACCGATCCCAATAAGACTATCAATACTGCTTTTTTTATCGGCAGCCAATTTACCTGGATCAGCAATATACTGCTGAATATCTGTTCCGTATATTTTTTCAGTTTCAAGGTTGGTATAAAAGCCTGTATCAGGTAAAACTTTATATCCATTTCGTCCATTAATGCTTGAATCAGGAATTAATTCACCACTTTCGTCTAATATATAACGTTCACCTACCAAACCATGTGCATTAATATAAATATTATCAGCCTGGCTATTTCCCAGATATTTTGTCAATTGTTTTAGAGCATCTGCGAGGCCGGAAGCGTCTATAATATGCCATCCGTTTGCTTCAAAATCACTGTTTACAAAATTGCCAAGGCCCTCTTTATCGCTTCGAATAAAATTAAGGATGATGTTTACAGCACTTCCGCCGCCACCTCCGCCTTTCTCTCTTTCATTGCCGGAGGTCATTTGCACAAATTCTTCAAAAGATCCAAAATTTCTTCTTTCATTAAACCATCCGCTTCCCGTAGGAACATTCCATGACCAGCCTTCGTCTACAGCCATGGCCTTTCTTCCGTCCGGGTCTACAAAGCTGATCGGGTTATTGTAGGCATAATTATAAGGGTTAACCCTTCTTGAGGTCTCCGCTAATGGATCGATCACGCCCCATCTTGCGATATCGGGCATGTACATCCTGGCCCCGAAATCGCTCCAGCCGGTTTCCTTCTGGAGTTCCTTGCCGCCGTACTGGTAGGTATAGGCAGGGTTGGCTAAGGAAAGGGTATTGCCTTCATGCTTCAGCCCGAACGGGTAATAATCATTTTTTTCAAGAACTTCTGCGCTGCCGGAGGCATTTTTAAAATAGCTGACCCTTACATTTCCTAAATGATCATTATAGCTGTAAATATACCTGTTTTTTTCAAAATCGTAATAGCCTTCTGAAGTAGGGACGAATTTTAATCCCAGAGTAAATTTCCCCGTTGAACTGGTGGCCTCATACTGGAAGCCGTCCAGGTATTCCGTGAGGGTAGACGTTTCCTTATTGGTGAGCCCTGAACCGTAGGTATACAGTTTTTTAAGCTTGGTGCCGTCTGCCCGGTAAAGACAGGTCGTATTCACATTAAAACTGCCTTCTCCCCCGAAGCTGGCCCTGGGCACGTAGGACCTGTCAAACTTTACGTAGTTGGGAAGGTCCAGGATATTATAGTCGATCTGAAGGATGCCTTTATCGGTATGGCTGGTCATGCTTCCGTTATTGTCATAGCTGACCGGGTTTCCCGAGACATCCGGGTAGCCGCTGTAGTTTCCCGAAGCATCCGTGACGGTATTGAGCCGGTTGCCGGTGTAGGCATAGGCAAGGTTGTCAATCAGGGCTGCGGTGGAGGTAAAGCTGTTCCCGGTCCTCTGCAGAGAGGTGATATTCCCCCCAAGGTCGTAAGCCGCGGTTTCATTATAGAAATTATTCTGCGGGACGGAAGCGTTGGGTTCGGAATAGGTTCCTTGGGTCAGCCTGTTCAGGTTATCATACCGGTAACTGTATTTTTTCAGGATGTTATCCGCCGCGGTCTTCCAGCTTAGCTCCGATACGTTGCCGCTGTACTTTCCGGGAGCGGCCGCTCCCGGATCAAAGTAGGAGAGGGCATAGGCGAAGAGGTCGGTTCCCAGGCCGGCAGGGTCATTTACTTTTGTTACCGATCCCCTCAGGTTATAGGCATAGTCTATGCTTTGGAGATTGTTTCCCACTTTCTTATTAACAATCCGGGAAAGCTCGTTATACGTATTCTCAGATAAGAGTTCCTGCGGCTGGCCGTCTACCTGGTGCCACTGCTTTTTCAGGCGGTTCCCGCTGTCGTACTCAAAAGTCTGGGTAATGACTTTCGGCGTATCGGAAGACAGCCTTGCATGATACACTCTGGTCTGCTGTACCATCCCTGCAAAATCAGGCAGGGATTCTGTTCTGGTATAGCCTCCCAAATGGTTGACGGCATAGGTTCCGACGGCCCTTGCTTTTTCATCGTACCAGATATAGTTTCTGGTCCAGCTGTCATCTTCAATATTCTTCACATAGGAAGCGGTAGGGAGGTTTTTGGTATTCACGGCCGCTGCCATATCGTCCCCGATGGTGTTTTTCCCTAAAACCTGGGCAGGCCTTGCGGGGCTCCCTGCAGGATAGGTATCGTAATAGTTAACGGACAGGATTTTGGTAAACGCAGTGGGGTAAACGGCATTGGTATAATAAGCGGTTACGCCGTTGGCTGCGAAGCCTCCTGCATGGCGGCCTTCATTCTGCACGGCTGCTGCCCCTGCAGTGTCCGCCGTGTTCTGTTCAGACTGCCTGCCCTGGCTTCCGTAATCCTGTGAGCTTGTATAGAGTCCGGTATACGCCACCCTGCCGTATTTATCATATTTGCTGAAAAGCCATTGCCTGGAAGCACCCATATGGGCATCCTGGGTCATCAGCACACGGCCCTGTTTGTCGTACACGGTGTATTCCCAGCCTTTTCCGGGCAGCTTTTTTTCCACCTGCCGTCCTTTGAGATCATATTTATACTGGTAGCAGAGGTCATTGAGCAGGGCAGGGGTCAGGGCCTGGGAAACGGCCAATGGCGGGATGACAAAAGCCAGCTGCCCGTATTTGTTGTAGGCATAATACGTATCCGTATTTTCTTTCCTGACCAGCACGGTCTGCCCCTTCCCGTTTTTAAACTCGGTTGTTTTGTGCCCGTCTTCATCGGTGACGGAAGTTTTGATCAGTGTCCCGGCACTGTAGTTCCCTGACGCAGAGACGGTATTCCCGGTAGCGCCGCCCGTCCAGGCAGTGGTAACGGTATATTTTTTTACTTCATTTACCGCATTGAGCTCATATCCGTAACTGACGGAATGCCCGTGGTAGTCTGCCCCCGGTTTGGTACCGGAAAGGATTTTCGCGGCAGGCGAGTTTTCCATCACGGATTCGGAATAGAAGTACGGATCGGAACCGTAGGTCTGCGGAGCGATGGATTTCGGATCGGTATAAAAGGCGCCGTTCTGCGTTCCTGCCTGCGGGATCGGCAGGTAAGATTTTACCTGCCTTCCAAAAGCATCGTATTCCAAAGGGATCACGATGTCTTTCCCGTTTGGCGAGGCTTTTATGCTGATCACCTGTTTAGACCTTCCCAGCCCGTCGGAATATTCCACGGCCTCGGTTTTCTTTGTGCAGTCTTCATTCAGGCAGGTTTTGGTGTAGATGTAGTTCTCACCTGTGGAAAGGTTTGTTGTCTGTGCATAGAGGGCAAATGAAAAAAGAAGAAAGAATAATGAAGAATACTTTATTTTCCTCGATTTTTCACTTTTCATTTTTAATTTTTCACTCCCTTTTATTAGTTTTTCATTCCCTGTTATTATGTTTTCATTCATGGTGATCATTTGTTGAGGGTAGATTTTGAGGTTTTGATACTGGAAACCAGCATACTGATAAGCTCATTGTTTTGTTTTACATGCGTGTTAAAAGAATCATTATCAATGTAATTTGTATAATTCAACAGCTCCAGCCAATAGTGTGTCTCATTAGCCTCTTTTAATGCAATTGAAAGTTTGCTGATGAAATCCGGTTTGCTCTGGGCAAACTCTGCTTCCCTTACCAATGCTCCTACAGTAGTTCCGCTGCGAAGCATCTGTTTAGACATTACAAACTCTTTATGTTCTGTCAGTTTTTTATAAAGATTAACGATATCAACACTGAAGGCAAAACTCTTATCTTTCAAAAAATTCCTTCCCGGATTTTTCATTTTTAATTCTTCATTCTTCATTTCCATCAGTGCTTGTAGTTGTACTGGTTTTCTTTTAATATCTGCCCTTCGCTGTTTTTTACCCTTAACAGCCTTCCTGAAGCATCGTATTCGTACGTTGCTTTGATGCCGTTAGGCGAAATAGAATGCGTAATGCCTACCAATGGATCATAAGTATATGTTGTAATGGAATACCCCTGAAGCTGAGTTGCAGTGCGAAGGCTTTCCAGCGCAGTAAGCAGTGCTGGCTCATTGGAAGGATTGTCTGCGTCTGCATTGGAGGCGCTGATAGCCGCAGTAATTATAGATAAGGATGAAATATCACTGTATTTGGGGCCTGCGATCTGTGCGATAGGAAGGGTCTGATCATATCCCCAGATCGTTGTTACTGAATTCCCGGCCTTATCCGTGGTCTGTACCAGGTTGCCTTTGTTATCATATACATCAAAGGTGATCTGGGTTTCAGCAGTCTGGTTCAGGTCTGCCCATTCCAGCGAGGTCGGGTAAAAATGACCGGTATTATTATACTGAGTGGTCACCTTGGTCATTACGGTTCCGTCCGTTTTGGTTTCTATCTGCAGGGGCACGGAAATCATATTGGCATTGGTCAGCCGCGTATTGTTCAGGCCCTGTGCATATCGGGTAGTGGTTTCAGTAAACGAGCCGTCCTGGGCCGTGGTTCTGGACAGGGATTCCTGGAAATTGTCAGGGCTGAAAGTGGTTTCCGAAACCGTCTGGTAGGCAGACTGGCCCAGATAGGTTTTGGCGGTTTCCTTTGAGTACTGGAGCCAGGCCGGTTTGGTGGTGGTATCATAGACCGTATAGCCCAGGGAATTGGGGATATCCTGGAAAGTATATTCATAATCATAACTTTCCTGAAGGTGATTGGTGTTGTCATAGACCTCCTTTTTGGCCATTACCCCGCTCGAGGTAAGGTTATAGTACAGGAATTTTGAATTGGCATCCTTATAGTCATCCGGGGTTTTGAACGTATAGTGAATACTCCCATCATTCTGAGTTCCTGAAACCTCGGTTTCCTTTACGTTTTTATACAGGATAAAATAGTCCGTAAAATCCATAGGGTCTAATGGATCGCCGTAAAAAGCATACCCGGTAGCATCCAGTGGATTCGTAAAGGAACTGTACTCGTATTTTTTTGTTTTGACCGGGGTGCCGTCAGCATCATAAGAACGGATCATTTTAATTCTTGCCCCCGTTCCGTCTGCCACATAATTCCGGTAAGGCTTAGGTTTTGATTTGATCTGGTACACTTTGAAATTCCCGTATCCATACGCATTGTTGATGTTGACGGTATACGTCCCTGCCTTCAGTTTATAATAATCTGACGTACAGCCGGTCTGTCTGTTTACGATGGTTCCGTTGGAATCTTTCACGGTATAGGTCAATACCATATTATGCGGGTCATTCGGGTCAAGCGGATCATTCGGGAAGCCGTCGTTCAGCTGCTCATTGATGATGATCACAGGATACAGGGGAGTGCCCGGGTTCCCGCTTACCTGGAAGCTATAGGTCCTGGTATTGTCGGTATGGTACGGGATGGCGGTCTCTCCCCAATACTGTACGGCCGGATCTTCTATGTGATCCATGTTGCTGTAATCCAGCTGGCTTTTATTGGCATACAGCTCATTGGCTTCGAAATCATAGACCACATAGCCCTGGGTTGGGAAGGTGATTTTCTTCAGCAATCCGATGGTACTCTTTTGGGGATTCGGGCCGTTTGAGCCGATATTACAGAATGAAGCGGTATAATCCCCGTAATCAGTATCAGAACCCGTGGTATCGTATTCAAAACCGGTCCGTTCGCTCACACCGAGCAGTTTATCCGTTTTTTTCAATCCGGAAAGGGTTCTTTTGTTTATCAGTGCCGAGCTGTAACTGCCGAACTGCATAGCGCCGTATTCAGGTTCATACCTCGAGATGAAATGCCCTGCCTTATCATACAGCATGATGTACTTTACCGAATAGGCATCATTATCCGGGTTTTCCGTATTAAAGTAGTCCGTATCGATGTCATAGGTAAACATAATTTTACCTTTTGCGGTGGTAATTTCCTTTGATTTGCTGTACTGGTATTTAATGGTGGCAGACGCTCCTGCATATCTGGTTTTTTTATCGTAGGTATAGCCGGCGAGCTCGTTGTTCCCGGCATCGGTAATCCTGGTGAGGAGAAAAGAGGTTTTGTAATTGATGTTCTGGACTCCCTTTTTTGTCAGCCCGAGGCTGTAGTCATTGAAGTAATACTGGTAGCCTTTGTCGTCGGTAATCTTGAAAGAAGCAATGACCAGCCGGGTGGTCGAAAGATCCCGGGTATATTCTAATTTTATTTTCTCCCCGCTGATGTTGTTCAGCACCAGTGCGTTGGTCACTGCATCTTTATAGATGCTGAATTTGCCGGAATGCCCCGGGATACTGTAATAAAAGACATCGGCATATTTTTCCGCAGTGTCTGTCCAGTTAAGCGTGTCATCCACTTCTTCAATCACTTTCCGGCTGATGGTCCCGCCCTTAAACAAAGACCATCCCAGGCCCACCTCGCTTGCCGGGACCTCCGGTTTGGCATTATAGGGGTGATAAGACAGGCCCACCGAAACCGGAAAGTTTTTATCCGAAGTTTCCAGCTGGTAAACCGGAATGCTGACCGAAGGAATACCGGTTGAAGGCGATACGCCTGCATTGACATAATTGGCAATAGATGACGTGGAAGGCTCAGGCAGGTTGTTATTCTGAGCCTTTATAAAAATGCTGAATACAGACAGCAGTATAAGCGGTGTATTGTTTCTCATCGTTGTGTTTATTTTTTTATCAGTTTCGCACTGGCCGTTTGTTGATCATCTGTTTTTACGGCCACCAGGTAGGCCCCCTGCACCAATGCCTGGGTATTGATCTTCGTCACTTTGTTTTTTGTTTTCAGGCTCTGCAGCTGTCTTCCGCCCATATCATACAGTGTAATATCCGCTTCCTTAAAATCCAATCCGATTTCCACATACGCATAATCACTCACCGGGTTCGGGTAGATCTTAATATCCTGCTTTTCGATCAATTGATCCAACTGCTTATCCCCAAGCTTCACGATCTTCCAGTTCTCTTTCCCGGGTTCCTCCGCACTTGTTCCGGCTAAGATAATCGAGCCATCTCTGTTGAGTTTAATATCAGACAATCTTTCTTCTCTTTTGCTGGATTCTCCTTTAACGTGCTTCCGCCACTGCTCATTCCCGCTTTCGTCCAGGTATAGCATCCAGAAGGTCTCATCATCCGTCTCCATCCTTTCCTCAGCCTGCGTATACCCGCCCAGCAAAATCCCGGTACTCACATCTTGACTTTTGGCTCTTGGTTCTTGGCTCTTGTTTCTAGCCTCTTGATTCTTGTCTCTTGCATCCTGTCTCTTCGCCACCACACTCATCCCCATCAGCACATCCCTATTCTTAAAGTTGTATGACTTCTGCCACATCTCTTCACCCCTTTCATCCAGTGAAATCAGCCACAAGTCAGTCCCTTCTTCTATGCCTACCGTTTTATTGCCTGATCGTTCCGACCTTGATTCCCCGCCGATTAAGTATCCTGATGAAGTCAAGGCCAGAGTCCTTGGATGGTCATCGCCTTTGCCGCCGAAATTCTTTTCCCATTCTACCTTGCCGTCTTTATTAAGCTTAATGATCCAGTAATCGCCCTCGCCGAAGTTTTCGGTTTTCTTGGATCCGCCGGCACTGCTTCTTGAATACACCCCCAATAAAGCCCCGCCGTCTTTCGTTGGCACCATCTTCTCCACCTCATCCAGGCCTTTTCCGCCTAAGAGCAGTTGGGATAATTCTTTTCCGTTTTTATCGAGCCTTATGATCAGGACATCTTTGGAGCCGTACCCTTTTCCCGTTGCCTGAGCGGAGCCGAAGGCAACATTCCCTGCCACAAAGAACCCGAAATCCGTCGTCTGGATCACGGCTCTCGCTTCTTCATCGGAAGCGCCGCCGATGGTTTTCTGCCATAATTCATCCCCGAATTCATTGATCCGTATCAGCCAGAGGTCAGATCCTCCTTTCGAATCTTCCTTTTTATCCAGGCCTTTATTGCTGAAGGAAGTGCCTGACAGAAGGAAACCTCCCTCCTGGGTATTCACGGTAGCCGATAAGAAATCATGGTTCTTTCCGGAGAAATATTTTTCCCATACTTCTTCGCCCTGTGGGTTCATTTTTATCAAATGAAAATCGAAACCATTATTCTGCTGCCCGTTGCCGGCTGCCGGCTTTTGGCCCGGCTGGATGGAGCTTCCGGTAATCAGGTATTGCTGGTCGATGGTGGTGGTGACCTGCGAAAGGAAGGCCTGGGCAGAGGATCTGATCTCCTTCTGCCAAATAATTTCCTGGGCATGCGTACCCATGAGGGCACACACGGTAAGTGCGCTTAGATAGAGTTTTTTCATGTCGGGTATTCTACGTTTTATATTGTTATGATACGGGTACGAAAATAAAAAGGTTTCCGGATGAAAAATTATGGGAAACCGCAGGGTTTGAAAATAAGGGTAAGAATGAATATTCCTCAGAGGTTTGCTGTATCATGGTAAGTTTGGCTTTCATTAAATTTGGTCATGTCTCATACTCAGGCAAAGATAGTGCTCTTAAACGACAGAACGTGTCGTATTTTATCTTTACCTGCAAAAAACCGGATCCGGCTTAGTATAGTATCACGGCCCGTAATTTATAAGATTACTTTTTGACTCTAATTTTGGCTGTACCCGGCATCTGCACCGGCCCTTATTTATCATGGGCCCTACAGCAGGCAAAGATATGAAAATATATCTTTTTAACAATATTTGATTGATTTTTTAACAATATATTGTTGTATTTTGGTCTTTTAGTATACTACAGCGGCTTAACGGGGATTTGCCAAAACAGTTTCCTGTACTCATATGGAAAAGAAATGGTGAAGGTTCAGCAGGAGAGGGCCTTGTAGAATATTTCAATATCGGGTATATTACTTTAGAAGCGGGTCAGGATTAGGGTGAGTTGTGAAACCTTATTAAAAAACTTCCATCGTCTGTTTTAACCCGGTTCCATGGCCAGCCCGGATAACGGATTCATTTTCATGCTGCCCGAAGCTTCGGGACCGTTCAGCCCACCTTCTCTTTTATACACGGGCTTCTTCTGTACCCGTCAATCCTGGTGAATGAATGGGACAGATGTGATCCTGCATCAGGGTCACGCTGCCGGGTGGCTGCAGCCTGTTGGATTAAGCAGGGAGCTGCTGACAGGACAGGCGGCGGCAATTCCGGAGGGTGCTCTGACGGCTGCTTCCCTTATCTGTATTTATAAAGGGCCGGGCCGGCAGGGGAGAGGCCTTTACATCGCTTACCCTGCCGGGTTTTAAAAGGGTAATATCCGGATACGGAACTGAGCTGCAGCATCAAGGGACATATTGTCATCCGGGGCAGTACGGAGCGGCTTACCTTTAATCCCTGTCAGGCAGGGGAACAGCCGGGGTATAAAAAAAATGACGGACTGAATAATAATTCACCAAGTGTTGACGTTTAAATACAAAAACATAACGCTTATGGGGACAGGATTATTATTTTAATTAATAACCGTAACACGATGAAAACAGAATTCAACACGCCGTTCTCCGAAGAAGAAGAACCGTTTAAAGGCAAGCTCCTGGTTTTCCTTTCCGAAATTCTCAAAACCCTCGACCAAAAACAGCCTTACGGCGCCGGGTACTATGACAGTGCCGACGTCAAGCAGCTGCTGAACATCAGCGACCGGACCCTCCACCGGCTCAGGAAGTCAAACGCCATTCCCTATACCAAAATCGGGAAGAAGATATTTTACCCCAAATCCTTCTTTCACGGCGAGCCCTGACCGGATCCCGTTCCGTCCGGAAGCCTGACCGGATCCCGTTCCGTCCGGAAGCCTGGCCGGGCTTTGTCCCGGCCAGGCTTTCCCCGGTAAACCTTTTTTTCATTAAGTGTAAACAGCGTATCCCTGCAGAAGGGGCACATAAATTTATGATCCTTAACCATGTTTCTCAACCCGTCAGTCATATCAGATATCAGAGCCATCATTGCGCGGGCCCGGGAGCGGGCGTCCCGGGCGGCAGACCACCAGCGGACACTGATGTACTGGGAAATCGGCCGGCGCATCTTCGAGGAAGAGCAGCAGCGGAAAGAGCGGGCGTCCTACGGGAAGTACCTGACGCAGCTGATTGCCCGGGAGCTGGAACCCGAATTCGGCAGCAGCTTTTCGAGGCGGCAGGTCGAGCTGTTCCGCCAGTTCTACCGTGCTTTCCCGATTTCGAACGCACTGCGTTCGCAATTGAGCTGGACCCAGTACCGGCTCCTGATGCGCCTGGGTACCGAAGCGCAGAAGGCCTTCTATATGGCCGAAGCCATCAAGAACAACTGGACGTCCCGGCAGCTGGAACGCCAGGTATACAGCAACCTGTACGAACGCCTGTTGCTGGGCAGTGACCCAGAAAACGTGCTGGCGGTTGCCCGGAACGAGAAGCAGCCGGCCGGTGCCCGGGAAATCATCAAGGACCCGATGTTCCTGGAGTTCCTCGGCCTGAAACGGGAAGCGGCCTATTACGAAAAAGACCTGGAGCAGGCCATCATCACCCATCTCCAGGAGTTCCTGCTGGAACTCGGCAACGGCTTCTCCTTTGTGGCCCGGCAGAAAAGGATCCATATCGGAGGGGATGACTTCTTTGCAGACCTGGTGCTGTACAACCGGCTGCTGCAGAGCTTTGTCATCATTGAGATCAAGACCCATGCGCTGACCCATCAGGATATCGGCCAGCTGCAGATGTATGTGAATTACTATGACCGGGTGGAAAAGCTGCCCCGCGAAAACCCGACTGTCGGGATCCTGCTGTGTGCCGATAAAAATGATGCCGTCGTACAATTCACGCTCCCCGAAGGCCAACAGCAGATCATCGCCAGCCAGTACCGGCTGTACCTGCCTACCGAAAAGCAGCTGCTGGATGAAGTCAGCCGGGAACTGGGGAATTATGATGAGAATGCCCGCCCTGATGATTGCTAAACAAACGGCTGGCATTTTCCTTTATAGCCGGGCAGTTCGTTTATCCGGTACAAAGAAACTGTTATCAGGGCTTTGTAATAAAGCAGTTTTTGAATATTCACCTTCACTATTTCCGGCTGCATGATCCCGTTCACGGCATCGGATATTCCTCAGCGACGGGTAGCCTGTCCTTAAGGACTACCTTTTCTCTCAGTCTGTCTTACTGTATGTATGCTCAAAAGATTTTTACTATTGTGCCTATGCTTTTATGTACGGCCTGCCGTTATTTATCTGCATGAAGGGAAATAATATGGAGAGTTAACGTATTTAATATTAGTGTTTTATGGGTATTTTTATACTTTATGATGCTGATCATAGGACCGGTTTTGAGTATTTTATTAGCTTTGACCAGGCCCATAACCATCTGGGTATGAACTGCTGATGATAGCAGCTTTACCGCCATAGGATAAAATTAAATCATCCCGTGACCGGAATAATCAATCGGGATAAGAATCTGAATAAATAATAGACTATGCAATTCAATAAGGCACTTCTGGAAGAAATCAGCGAAAATTTCATGGGCTGCCATGAGACGATTTCAATCGCTGAGAGCGTAACGGCGGGGATGCTGCAGCTGGCATTTTCGGAAATGAGCAATTCAAAATTGTTTTATAAGGGCGGGATAACCGTGCATACTCCTGACCGGATTGTA
Source organism: Chryseobacterium gregarium DSM 19109 (assembly GCF_000430845.1). Taxonomy (GTDB): domain Bacteria; phylum Bacteroidota; class Bacteroidia; order Flavobacteriales; family Weeksellaceae; genus Chryseobacterium; species Chryseobacterium gregarium. The sequence goes on from NZ_AUMU01000006.1 coordinate 194,993, forward strand.
AAACTGCTTAAAGTGGATGCCGCGGAAATCAGCAGCCATGGGCTATCGGGCATTATAACCGATACTATGGGCTGCCATGCATCGAAGACTTTTGACAGCGAGTGGTGTATTGCCACTTCGGGCTACTGCATGCCCGAAAGGCAATCTGCTTACGGCATTTATGCCTATTACTCCATTTCATATAAGGGGACTACGGTTTTTTCAGATAAGCTGGATTTTGACGGCAAAAAGGATTCCCTGCTCGTCAAATCCTATTATACGGAGCAGATTCTGCAGAAATTCCTCGGGCAGCTGAAGCTGTACCATATCCTTAAAACCGAGATCGCCGGAGAGGACTGATCCGTTCCCGGACTGTCGGTTTATGTTAATACAGATATATAACGATAATAATTTCGATAGTAATATGAGATTTTTTTTGCTGGGCTTTTTACTGTTTTTCAGTTTAGGGATGTCTCAGGAACTGTATGTTTTCCGGATCCCCGAGATAGCAAAACATAAATTTGAAGATCTGGATCAGATCATGGTTTCACAATATGGGTTCGAAAGGGTACCGGATATTGAAGAACCGGATCAGAGGGTTTATAAAAACAAAAGTGATGAAGCCGGTGACCTTATGGTGATTACCGTGATCAGAAATGCCGAAAGCTGCTCCAATGCAGTCAGCATCGTTGACGGATCGGCTGCCCGTACGGCAAAATTAAGAAATGAACTGCCGGCTCTCGGCTACAGGTATGCCGGCAAAAAGAAGATGCCGGACAGCGGGGTGCCGGTATCCCTTTTTGTCGGGGAACACACCACCGTTTCCATAACGGACCGGATAACCGGCACCGGGGCTTACCAGGTTGTGCTGACCTGTAAACAGGCACCTTAAATGAATGAAGCGATATGACTGCATAAAGACAGATCGGAAATCCTTATCCTGTCATATCCGTACCGATCCTGCCATGGCCCAAAGTTGTGACGGTCACAACAGAAAAAGACCCAAAATAAATTAGCATGCATGCAAAAAATTAATTTAAACCAGACGCTTAAGATCCGGAGCCAAAAAAAAGGCAGGCCGAAGAGGGTTCCGGGATATACAAGATTTCGGGCTTTTCTACGGATTTATCATTCCGGAGATGCTGCATGTCCTGAAGCCGGGCTTAGCGAAGCAGGCAGAGAACCGGCAGCTTCTGACCATGGCTGCAAGGAAGACATCTAAGGGGTGTGTTCCCGGTACATCAACAGCCGGGCTTATCCCGGTGAATAAATAAGGAAGCCCTCCGGATGCCGATGCCCGGGCTGAACAGGGGGGATCGAAGCCCGGGCGGATACGAAATGATAAGGGGACCTGCGTTATTTCATACGGAGTTATAAAAATTCTTTTTACCTTTGCCCGTAGTTCTTAAGTACGGAAAATAATAAAAATATCAATACACCCTCTCTGTTCTGAAATTCCACATTTTCCTTGATCATCATTTAATAATCCTCTCTGTAGTATATGGATAGATTTTTTTCAGCGCCGGGAAGCGATATCTGGGTTGAAATACTCAGGCAGTCCTGCACCGCCACTGCCGTTTATACCGGCCCCGATCTTAAAATCCGGCTCGTTAATGAAGCGATGCTGGCCCTGTGGGGGAAGGATCCGTCGGTACATGGCAAAACATTCGGAGAAGCACTTCCGGAGATGGAAGGCCGGCCGATTACGGACCTTCTGAAAAAGGCATGGGCAACGGGTAAAACATACGCAGCCCATGATATGCCTGCCATTTTGGAAATCAACGGCCGAAGGATGACTTCTTATTTTGATTTTACCTGTCAGCCGGTGTTCAGCAGCGAAGGGGAAGTGTCCTGCGTCCTCCATACGGCCACTGAGGTAACGGAAAGGGTGGAAGCCCGGAGGCGGGCCCCGGAAAAAGAAGGGCGCGAGCAGCAGATCCATGAGGCCGGGAAGCTGCTGGAAAACAGCGAGCTGCTCCTTCAGGAATCCAATGAAGAGCTTACGGTGCTGAACGAGAAACTGCAGACCACCAACGAAGAGCTCGGGACCCTCAATGAAGAATACAGCACGATCAATGAAGAGCTTGAGGAGGCCAACCGGAAGATCTCGCTTCTCAATGCCCGGCTGAAGGAAGAAAACCACGGCCTGGTATCAGACGGCAAAGGTTTTCAGGACAGCCTTGCCCGGCTGGACGGGTCCAATAAAATACTGGAAGACAGGAATAAGGAACTCAGGGCGCTCAATGATACCATCATAGAGCTTAACGGGAAACTTTCCGAAAGCCAGGCCGGTTTCACCAACCTCATTGCCCAGGCCCCGGTGGCCATGATGCTGGTGAAAGGAGAAGATTTCATTGTGACGATGATCAACAGGAAGATGCTGGAACTGATCGGGAAGGAGGCGGACATTATCGGGAAACCGTTATTTGAAGAGCTCCCTGAACTGAAAGGGCAGAAGGCAGCCGAGGTGCTGATCCGTACCTTCAGGGAGGGGGAATCCGTATCCGACTATTCAAAACCGGTCATGCTGAACCGGAACGGGAGCCTGGAAGAAGGCTTTTTCAATTTCTCCTATACCCCTTACCTCGAAAACGGCCGGGTTACCGGGGTAATCGATATGGCCGTGGAAGTGACCCCGCAGGTCCTCGCTATCCAGGACCGGGACCGGACGATTATTGAAAAAACCAAGCTCGAGGAAACCTTAAGGAACAGTGAGCAGCGGCTTCACGGCATCCTTGAGACCATGGCTGAAGGGGTAGGCGTTACCGATGAAAACGGGCGGATGATCTATGCCAACCCGATGGCCCAGCAGATTCTGGGGCTGAGTGAAAGCAGGATCAGGGAAAGGACGTATGACGATCCCCAATGGCAGAACCTGAGGCTGGACGGGACGCCTCTTCCGTCGGAAGAACATCCGATGTCCATCATGATGCGGACAGGCAAGCCGGTATATGATTGTGAGATCGCGGTTCAGCCTCCTGACGGGGACCGTTTTTACATTTCCATCAACGCAGCGCCCATCCTGGACCCTGAAGGCCGGCTGACCGGCGGGATCGGGACGTTTATGGACGTAACGTCGAGAAGGATGGTCATGCAGGGCAAAGATGATTTTATCAGCATTGCCAGCCATGAACTTAAGACCCCAGTGACCGCCCTGAAGGCTTCACTGCAGCTTTTGCAAAGGTCAAATGACCAGCTGCCGGCCGAATCCCGCACCAGGCTTCTGGACCGGTCCGTGAAAAGCCTGGACAAGCTTTCAGGCCTGATCATGGACCTCCTGGATACGGGGCGGATTGAGCAGGGGCAGCTGAAAATTGAAAAGGAAACAGTGGTGCTCTCCGGGCTGTTTAAGGATTGCTGCGCGGATCTCATGGATCAGACCGGCCGGGAAATCATTTTTACCGGGGACGCGTCACAGATTATAGAAGCGGACAGCCGGCAGATCGGGCAGGTGATGGTGAATTTTATCAACAACGCGGTGAAATATGCGCCGGGCCCTGAGCCGATTACAGTGAATGTGGGCAGGCCCAATGATGACGAAATAAAAATAAGCGTTATTGACCATGGCCCGGGGATCGCGGCCGATCAGATCAAGCACCTCTTCAAGCGGTATTACAGGACCGACCACCAGGGCCGGAAGTTCGCCGGGCTGGGGCTGGGGCTGTATATCAGTGCAGAAATCATCAAAAACCACGGCGGGAAAATCGGGGTGGAAAGCAATACCGGCAAAGGGAGCGAGTTCTGGTTCACGCTGCCTGCCGTAAACACCGCAAGCCGTTAAGCGCGGTTACATATCAGCCTTGAAATTTTTTGAAACTTTTTACTGTATTGGCCTTTCAGGCTCAGCCTGCTGAAAGACCCCGGAAATCTGCATGGTCATTGCCCTCTGCGGAAACTGGCTGATTTACAATGGGAACCATGGAGGAAGAATTCAATAGAGATGCATTCAGGATCATTTAACCCATCTTCGGGACCGGAGGCGGTCTGGTGCAATTATTGATGGACCAAAGCATGAGAAAGATTTTTTTAGTGGAAGACAATGAAGCGATCAGAGAAATTCTGGAAATATTTCTGACCTCTGAAAATTACGAGGTAAAGTCTTTTGCCACCGCAGGGGCATTTGCAGGACGGGATGTCCGTGAGACCCCTGATCTCTACCTGTTCGACGTCATGCTTCCCGACGGATCCGGGATCGATCTGTGCCAGCAGATCAAAGAGGACAAGCAGAACGGGAATATTCCCGTCATTATCATGAGTGCGCATGCCGGCCTGGTCCATCTGGAACACCTGTGCGAGCCGGATGACTTTATTTCCAAGCCGTTCGATATCGATAATGTATTGACAAGGATCCGGATTCTTCTTAATTGAGCGCTGCCAATGCGACCGGCAGAAGATATTATTTCCTGTTTTTAATCTTCAGTCCTTTTTCCCCATCCTTCTTTAACTCCCGGCAGAAGTCCCCGCCTGCAGCCCGCCGGCTTATTCTTTCCGCTGCCCGTACACGGGATTCCGGGTAAAATTATCCCTGTTTTCCTTTCATTCTTTCATCATATCCATCATTTCCGTACACCTTCCGACGGCAGTTTTGCCCGGAATGGTTCACCGCATTCCCTTACTGGCATCATCAGCCCTGTCATAAACTTCGCCGGTGCCGTCCTCTGGCACTAAAATAGTATACCTTAAGTATATCCGTCAAGAAACAGAAACAGCAGCATATGAATTTCAGAAAGATCAGCATCAGGCATGCCTCAGGCGTACACACCCTGGAGGTCAGGGCCAAAAAATTTGACAAGGTGTGCCGGAAGGTCACCGGCATTGTAAAAGGCAGGAAAGACAAACCCTTCAGGCATACCTCGCGGGACGGCAGCCTGCAGCTCTTCCCCGCAGAACTGCTGCGGCAGAGCGTGATCACCTTCGAGCCGCAGAAAGAGGGCTCAGGCCTGATCCAGCAGTCCATGTGATTTCAGGACTGCACAAGATTACAACAGCCCCGGTAAGGGGTTGTTTTTATTTTGGCCTTACCTTACTTCCTTCGGGATCCCGGCATTCAAAACCTTGGATTGATGGAACGTCACTTCGAGTAGCGCAGCGAAGCGGAGTGTATCGAGAAGCTTTTTATTAATACCTGCCTGCGGTTGGGAGTTCACCGGTTCTCGATACAAAATTCTTTCAGAATTTCACTCGAACGGACGTCAGCAATTCATCGGCCGGCAAAATTAGCTATTTGTCCCCAACTGACCATTAAACTTTTAGCGTCAAGCCCATTGAAAAGCAAGGGCCACCAAAAAAAGTTTTATGTCCGAAGCGCGGCTACATAATTAAAATGAAAACAAACACACCATCCGCGCAAGTTTAAACTTTTCAGCGCGGGCTCAATGGGCAGCGTTAAGAAATCTCGAAGAGATTCGCCGATTCAGAAATAAAATATAAAATACTGAGGCAAAGTTTTGGGTCCTGATCTTTTGGTTCTTTTACATCAAGGTAAAATAACAAATAAAAATAAAAAGCCTGTCTAAAAGTTCGGCGACCATTGGAAGAAACATGGTTTAAAAAAGTTTGATAAAAAATTCATACAAAGAAATGAAAGAATCCTGTGTTTGAATAAACGACTTGAGTTACTAAAATACCCGATGACCTTAAACTTTTAGCGTTAAGCAAATTGAAAAGCAAGGGCCACCAAGAAAAGTTTTCTGTTCGAAGCGTGAGACAAATGTTGAATCGAAGCAGAAATATCGTATTCACGCAAGTTTTAAACTTTTCAGCGCCGGCTCAATTTGTAGCGTAAAAGTTTTAAGTCTTGATCTTTTGGTTCTTTTGCATCAAGGTAAAAGAACAAATAAAAATAAGCTCAATATAAAATACCGCAACTATTAAAAAATACCAACTTACCGATACCATTTTCGTAAAAAACATTTGAACTGGCAAGCCGTCACTTCGAGTAACGTAGCGAAGCGGAGTGTATCGAGAAGCTTTTTATTAATACCTGCCTGCGGTTGGGAGTTCAACGGTTCTCGATACAAAATTCTTTCAGAATTTCACTCGAACGGACGTCAGCAATTCATCGACCGGCAAAATTAGCTGGTTGGACCTATATGACCATTAAACTTTTAGCGTTAAGCCCATTGAAAAGCAAGGGCCACAGAAAAAAGTTTTATGTCCGAAGCGCGGCGGTAATAGTGATCAACAGAATTACAGTGAATCCGCGCAAGTTTAAACTTTTCAGCGCCGGCTCAATGGGTAGCGTAAAAGTTTTGGGGTCTTGATCTTTTGGTTCTTTTGCATCAAGGCAAAAGAACAAATAAAAAAATAAAAGCAAAATTGAACAACAGTAAGCAAACACCAGTTTATAATTTTCCGCAGATGAGGCAAATGATGCCGGTTTTTATAGACATCTCACCACCAGCGACCCACAATTTCAAACGGTATAAACCCCAACATTCATGCAGTAAAAATCCCTTTCGATTTTATCCAAAAAACAGGATACTACCCATTGCGAAATATTCAAATAAAAGCATAAAAAATTAATAAATTATAAATATACCGCCGGAAAGGCCCATAAAACCAGATATTCTTCGACCCTTCTTCGACTGTTCTTCGGGAGTTCTTCGGAAAAACCCCCTGTTTTCCGAAGCCGACCCGAAGAAGACCCGAAGCGGACCCGAAGAAATGCCGGATGATACCGGTCATTGGCTGCCAAAACCTGCCAAAACCGGACACAAGCTGCCAAAACTTTCCGGGGCCATTGAAAATTGAAAAACCCGTGATACCTTCGTTCCGTTAACCCCAAAAAACCAACACCATGGCAAGAATCACAAAAGGGATCCTGGGAGGGTTCTCAGGAAAAGTAGGAACGGTAGTGGGCGCCAACTGGCGCGGACAGGACATCATCCGGAGCACGCCCAAACGCAGCGGCCGCAAGGCCACCGGGAAGCAGCTGCTCCAGCAGGTGAAGTTCAGGCTGGTAACCGGATTTCTCCAGCCGCTGAAAACGATCCAGACGAAGTATTTCGGTTCGGCGAGCGGTTCGAAATCCAGGGTAAACCTGGCGGTCTCGTACACGATCAGCGAGGCGGTGCAGGTAACGGGCGAAGTCCCGGAACTGGTATACAGCAAGGTGCTGATCACCAGAGGCGACCTGTCGGGCTTCCAGAACATCACGGCGACCCCGCAGACCGGCAATGTCATCAGGCTGGCATGGCAGGACAATTCCGTGCAGGGCAATGCTTCAGCCACAGACAAGGCGAATGCCGTCTGCTACAGCGAAGCCTCGGGCACGTTTGAAATCTTTGAATCGGTGGCGGAGAGGACAGGCTTAACGGCGGATATCACGCTGCCGGACGGGTATGACGGGCAGGAGGTCCAGCTTTGGGTGTATTTCACCAACACCGAAGAGACCTCGGCATCCAACAGTTCATACCTCGGAGCCGTGACCCTGATTTAACAGGCCTGCTGATTGAATTTGATCTCCACCTTAACGGGTGGGGATTTTTTTGTGCTTCCGGGTTCAATGGTCCGGTGGATGAACAGAGCCGAAGCCCATTTGAAGTTATAGATAAGTAAGGGCGCATTGTTTAGAGTACACTTTTTTATTAAGTAGAATAAACAATCATTGATTGATTTTATTACAATTTATTATTGTTTAATTAATAAATAATGATAAATTTGCTCTTTCTTGTTCATATACAGTAAGCCGGTGATGCATTTATCCTTGACTCATTGGTAGAATATAATGGGTAAAAGGATCTGCTTATTATATTTTTCAAAAAGCGGGTGCCGTTTTATGATTAAAAATAAAACACGACACATTCTGTCGCTGTGCAGCATTATCTTTGGTTCAGGAAATAAAAAAGAAACAGGATATACCGAAAGATGATATGATTCACATTAAATCTCTGTCATATATCTTTCAGGCGTTGAACAAAAAGGATACTTTTGCAGCGATTTAAAAATTGATAACCCATTGAAAATATACTAAGCATGAAAAAACTCTATATAAGCGCACTTACCGTGTGTGCTGTCATGTGTACCTGTGCCCAGGAAATCCTCTGGCAGAAGGACGTCAAATCATCGACACAAAACTACCTCTCCCAGGTCACCACCACCATTGACCAGCACTATTTAATTACCGGAAGCTCCATTCAGTCAGGCCAAAAAACGGCAGCCGGCGGCCAACAGCAGAATAATGGTTTCGATTTTCATTTGATAAAATTAAACCCGCAGGGCGAAGAAGTCTGGGAAAAATACTTCTCCGGGAAGAACCATGATTTCCTTTCTTCGACTGTTGCTACCCAGGAGGGAGGTTTTTTAATTTCCGGTACGAGCTATTCCGGGAAAAGCCTGGATAAAAAGGAGGATTCCAAGGGCGGCTCGGATATCTGGCTGATCCGGATCAACGAGTTCGGGGATGAGCTGTGGCAGAAAACCATCGGCGGCGCTTCCGATGAAGAAGCCAGGACGGTGATCCAGACGACGGATTTAGGATTCTTTGTAGCAGGGAATGTTGCCTTCGGCTCCGCTCAGGCAACGGGAAAAGGGTACGGATCCAAAGATGTCCTGATCATAAGGCTCGATAAAAACGGGAAAGAATTATCCCAACTGATCTTAGGCGGAAAAGGCCTGGATGAAGTGGAGAAGATGGTCCCGACGAAAGACGGCGGGGCTTTACTGGGCGTCTATTCAAGAAGCAGTGCCGGCGGATCAAAGAAGACCGAGAACTATGGTGAGGGAGACTATTGGATCATTAAGCTCGGTAAAGACGGCAAGGTAGAATGGGAAAAGAATTTCGGTGGAAAGGGTGATGACCACTTGAGGACTTTAGCTTTGACTTCCACCGGCTATCTGATCGGCGGGGAAAGCCGTTCGGAAAGATCAGGGAATAAAAGTGTAGGCATCGAAGAAGGAACCGACCTGTGGCTGGTTTCTCTGGATGAAAAAGGCGACGAGATCTGGCAGAAGTCATACAGCTTTAAGAACCGGGATGTGCTGATGGGGATGAGTGTGGTGGCGAAGAGACAGGATACTAGAGACAAGAATCAAGAGGTAAGAGATAAGAACCAAGATACAAGAATCAAGAGTCAAGATGTTAGCACAGGGATTTTAATAGGTGGATATACTCAGGCTGAGGGAAGGATTGAAACGGATGATGAGAAATTCTGGATGCTTTATTTAGATGAAAACGGAAATGAGCAGTGGAGAAAACACGTTAAAGGCGAGTCAAGTAAGCGTGAGGAGAGATTGTCTGATATTAAACTTAACAGAGATGGTTCAATTATTTTAGCCGGTACCAGCGCAGAGGAACTTGGGAAAGAGAACTGGAAGATCGTGAAGCTTGGGGACAGGCAGATTGACCAATTGATCGAAAAGCAGGATATTAAGATCTATCCGAACCCGGTGAGTGATTATGCGTATGTGGAAATAGGCTTCGAGTTTAAAGAGGCTGATATTAACTTGTATGATATGGGCGGAAGGCAGCTGCAAACACTAAAAACAAAGAATAAAATTACCAAGATTAATACCCAGGCTTTGGTTCAGGGAGCTTACCTGATTTCAATAAAAACCGACACGGATAAAACGGCGAGTGCAAAACTGATAAAAAAATAATAACAGGACATGAGAAACCTTAAAATACTATTGATTATACTAACATGGGCTATTTCCATACATATTTCTGCACAGCAGCAGCCCATATCCGGTATCAACTTCGGAGATGCACCAAGGCCCGTACCTTCAGTTTCCTCCTTGGTGACCTATACAGATGCGCCGGTATCCCTGGCTACCGGCGTTCCCGATATTAATTTCCCTTTGTTAGCATTGTCTTCCAGGGATAAAAATATTGCGGCCAATCTGTCATTACAATATCACCCGTTAAACATGGATGCAACCGAAGCAGGAAGCGAGGTCGGGATCGGCTGGTCAATGTTCGCGGGGGGCATAATATCAAGAGAGGTCGTAGATGAACTGGATGAAAGATATGATGATGCAGGCTTTGTAGGCTACAAGAAGAATAAATTTAATGATATCTATTATTACAATTTACCCGGCATCTCCGGAAAATTCAAAATTGAAAGGAATACAGATGCCAATACTTTCCGGGTCGTAAACCTTACTCCCAACAATATCAGGATCGAATATACCCGAAACAGCAATACGGCTACTCTGATTGCGGATTCGTTTACGATAATTGATGACAGCGGATATCAGTATATCTTTAACGAATACAGCCAGGCCCGGAATTATACCCATCCGCTTTTATCCGGGACCTTATTTAAATCTGCTTTTTATCTAACCCGGATTAAAAATGCCAATAATCTGGAACTGTTAAGTTTTATTTATCAGAAGGATAACAAAAACAAACCCGGGACCAGCGAGGTGCTCTATCAATCGTGTAAATTGAAAACGATTTCATCTCCGGGTATGGGTTCCGTTGTTATGGATTATCTTTATGATGCTTCTCTGGAAGGGACTATGAATGATCCTTACAGCATTACCAAAGTTTCTCTTAAAAATAATAATGCAGGAGTCATTTCACAATATGGCTTTGAATATGCGATTCAGGTTGAAAATAAGAGAACATTAACCAGAATCAATAAGATCAATTTATCTAACCCAACAGGCACTCCGCTGGAAACTACAAAACTTCTCTATACAGATTATTATTTTAATAGCGGTTTGGGAGGTGACAGAACCTGTTCAGCCAATCCTGTAAATCCCAATGATATTCCTGTTGCCACGCTCTACCGGGTTATACTGCCAACAGGGGGCATGGTAGAGTATAATTTTGAAGGAAATCAGTATTACGCCAATAAAAATACGCCGGATTATGTAACGCCTGGAGCTTTTTCAGATCCTGAAGTCCAGTTTATCCAGTCTTTTGCAGGCGTGGATTTTGACGTTCCTAACGGCCAAACGAAAACATATACCTTCCAGGTACCCGGAGAACCGAATAAATCTAAGCCCATATATGTTGATTTTCAAGCAACGAAATACTATCCTCTATACGGGCTTGCTGAGCCTTATTCCAATGTCGATTATGTAATAGATAATGATCCCGGTCTCACCAATACCTGCTACATTTTCAATGATGAAGCTTTAGAAGGCAATGCATGGTCATTTAAAATATTATATTTAAATCCGGGCGCCCATTCACTAAAAATATATGGTACCGGAGGGCATGGAACCGTAGGATTCTCCCATATAGCAAGTATACCCACTCCTTATAGGAATGCGGTAAGCAATGATAAAAAATCAGGAATCCGTATACAAAATATTAAATACTATAATTCTGCCTTGGATTTTATAGCTAAAAAAACAGTCGCCTATGATTACAATGTCTTCAGTGATCCCAACAGTTCCAGCGGTTATGGATTTTATCCTGAAATGGAAAGTATATCATCAGCTTATATTCCGGTAGTTATTTATAAGAACGTAAAAGTGACCAATGATAGTGACAGCGGATATGTCAATTATTATTTTAAGAACCCCAATGATTATCCGAAGACCCCCTATACTTACAATGGAAATGAAACCAAGTTCTGGCCTTATTATAATTTGACCAAATCCGGGGTAATGGATAAAAAAGAAGTGTTCAATGCGCAGGGCCAGCTGGTTTCTGCCGTTGCTTACGATTTCACGTTTGAAACCTTAAACCAGATGCCGGAAGTTTCTGTTGAGGGGGGAGTTACTAAAAAGGCTTACATTAAAAGCACAAAAGTAACCACCAGGGATTACACCGGGACCGACAGGTTTGTTGAAAGCAAAGTAGAGACGGAATTTAATCCTGTAAACTTCAAAGCAGCATCAGTTAAGGAAACTTCATCGGACGGCAATATTTCCGAAAAGCTGATTACCTATTCTGCAGGGTCCCAGGCCTATCAGAATCTTGAAAATGCCTACATGAACGGAGTTCCTGTAAAAACGGAAATTAAAAATAACGGAAAAACGGTAGCCAATACCCTGGTAAAATACGAAAACCCGGGCAACCTGTACCCGTCTTCGGTAGTAAACATCAACCCTAATGACAACAGTCCTAAAGTTGCCGTTGCCTACGATGATTATGACTCCAAAGGAAATGTGAGGCAGTTTACGTCAAACTACAATGCTGCAACGGGGGCCGGGACTTCAAGTGTGATCATCTGGGGATATAACCAGACGTTCCCGATCGCAAAGATCGAAGGGGCAAAGCTATCCGATATCGGAACCCTGGCAGATGATATAATCCAGAAATCCAATGCAGATGTGGACAGTACTTCAGAAACCTCACTGATCAATGCATTGGACAGTTTCAGGACAAATGCCGCTTTAAAGAATTTCATAATTACAACCTATACCTATGATCCTTTGGTGGGGGCCACCACGGTAACACCTCCGACCGGATTAAGGGAAATCTATAAATATGACAAGAACGGAAGGCTGAGTTCTGTTGCAGACGTCAACGGGAACATCATCAAGGATTTCAAATACAATACAAAACCACAGCAATAACCGTTTTTTAAAATTAAGCAATCATGAAAAAATTCATATCCATCATATGTTTTCTTGTTGTGGCTCTGTTTGATGCACAAAGTTTAACCAACACAGAAAATTATATATACAGCAGGACGTATCTGGAAGCTGTAACTTCTGAGCAGCCGGATGCCGAGCAGATCCAGGCGGTCCGGTATCTTGACGGGCTGGGAAGAACCACCCAGAGCATTGGCATAAAAGCATCGCCTAACGGAAAAGACATCGTTGTTCCTTCCGTGTATGACGGGTCAGGAAGGCAGACGAAAAGTTTTCTGCCCCAGCCTGTGGATACCCAGAACGGCGCCTATATATCAGGGATCGGTGAAAGTTCGGTCAATGCCTATTACGGGGTTGCCAATGCGTATTCGGAAGTTTCGTATGAAAAATCCCCATTGGCAAGAGCCATGCAGTCTGCTGCTCCCGGAACGGAATGGCAGATGGGCGGAACCCATACCCAAAAGATCGAATACCTCTCCAATGATGCAGGGGAAGTAAAAAGATATAAAGCAGCAACAAGCTGGAATGCATCATCGCAGATTAATGATGTAGCGGTTGCCGTCGCACAGGATGACGGGTATACGGCGAACGGGTATTACAAAGCCAACACTTTGTATAAAATGGTGACTAAGGATGAGAACGATAATGAGATCCGGACCTTCATTAATTCCGGAAAACAGACTCTTTTGGTACGCAGGATCAATAAAAAAGCAAACGGGACAACAGAAAACCTGGACACCTATTATGTGTACAATGAATCCGGCGGTATCGCGTATGTCATCCCGCCCAAAGCCTCTGTTTCCGGCCTGACGCCAACTGTGCTGAACAGCTTATGCTACCAGTACAAATATGACAAATACAACAGGGTTGTGGAAAAAAAAATCCCGGGGAAAGGCTGGGAATACCTGGTCTATGACCAGCAGGGGCGTGTGGCGCTTTCTCAGGATGCCAGCCTGAGGGCTGCCGGCAATACCTTTGCGAAAAGAGGCTGGCTTTTTAATAAATACGATAAATTCGGAAGGACCGTGTATACCGGGTTTTTTGCAGATACGGCAGAAAGGCCGGCCATGCAGGCGGCACTGAACACTATAGCTGCCAATGCCAATAACAATGAAGCGCCAAGTACCACACCGTTTACCCTGAACGGCATGGACGTCTATTATACAAAGGCTGCTTTCCCTGCAGCGGGCGTGACCATCCTGAGTGTTAATTATTATGACGAATACCCTGCAGGCGCACCGTCACGTCCTTCGCAGGTACAAAGCCAGGCAACGCTGGCACCGGTTCCGGCGGCTGTTGTTTCCAACGGGTTAAGCTCAGTCCGGAGCACGAAGACGCTTCCCACGGCAAGCTATACCAAAAATATTGAGAACGACAGCTGGTCGTCTGCTTTTATCTGGTATGATACACTCGGAAGGGTGATCGGTACCAATGGTAAGAACCACTTAGGCGGGTACACCCGGACAGAGGCGGAGCTGGATTTTTCGGGCGCCACCCGCAAAGCCTTTACCTACCATGCCCGGAAAGCGGATGAACCCGGGGTAACCGTTAAAGAACGCTTTGTATATGACGCGCAGAAAAGGCTGAAGCAGCATTACCACCAGGTAGATGAGCGGCCGGAAGAGCTTCTGACGGACAATACCTACAATGACCTCTCCCAGGTCATCAATAAAAAAGTAGGAAATAATCTTCAGAACATAGAGTATACCTACAACATCAGGGGCTGGCTCACGCACGTCAACAGGAGGCAGATGAACATGGCAAGCCTCGGCGGGAAACTGTTTGCCTACCGGATCAAATACACGGAGAAGGAAGGGGTTGACAATCCGGACCCGGACCAGTTCCCGGGGAAAAACGTGGCCCCGAGATATGACGGAAATATTGCGGAAACAGACTGGAGAGCCGTAGAAACCATCGGGGTAAACCCACCCCTCACGCCTAAGAGGTACGGATACTCCTATGACAGTACCAACAGGCTTTCGGCAGGATATTACCAGAATCCCAATAATCCTTACAGTAAGGAGAATACAGAGGTTTTGGACTATGACCTGAACGGGAACATCAGCAGCCTGTACCGGACTTCCGTCATAGACGCAGGAAACAATACCGCAACGGTGATTGATAAGCTTACGTATGCCTACTCCGGGAACCAGGTGACCGGCATTGCCGATGCCTCGCAGAACCCTACAGGGTATGAAGGCGGCGGAGCAGCCATAAGCTATGACGCAAACGGCAATATGACCGGTATGCCGGATAAAGGGATCAGCTCAATTGAATATAATTATCTTGATCTTCCGAACTTCATAGAGGTAGACAGGAATGGCAATGAAAACGTCATGGTTAATAACCTATACAATGCAGAGGGAACAAAATTAAGAAAGGAAAGTACCACCACGATTGTCGGCATTGCGGGATCTACGGTTTCGAAGAAAACAACCGATTATCTGGATGGCTTTCAGTACCTGACGGTCCCGACCCTGAATACAGGCGGTGGCGATCCTGAAATGCTGATGGCTGCTTCAGAATCCCGGAGGGCCATGGAGCCGCAGGCGTTCTCACCGGAGCTTGCCGCACCGGTAGGCAGCCTGCCTATAAAGACCCCCGGCCTCCAGTTCTTTGCAACGGCGGAAGGCTATTATGATTACCGGAAAGATCAGTATATTTACCAGTATGTTGACCAGCTGGGAAATGTAAGGGTTTCTTACGGAAGAAACAGCGCAGGCGCTCTTGAGATCACGGATGCCAATGACTACTATCCTTTCGGGATGAACCACCTGAAAACCGGGAATGCCTACTTTGCCCAGGGCAGCTACAAAAGCTATAAGTACAACGGCAAGGAGCTTCAGGAGACCGGGATGTACAGCTACGGCTGGAGGGAGTACATGCCGGATATAGGAAGATGGAACGGCATCGACCAGCTGGCTGAGGATTATCTCTCGGCAAGCCCGTATGCGTATGTACTGAATAACCCGATCAGTATGTTTGATCCGGATGGAAGGGTAACCATGGCTGCTATAACTGCTTCTATGTTAAGTGAAACGCCTGATGGTTCGAATTCTTACTGGTACAATAACGGGACAGGGTTCACGAGTTATGATGGCGGCCCTAAGGGCGGCGGAGGCGGCGGAAGCCTGGCGTACGGATCTACCGTAAGTTACGGAGGAATGTTTACCATGGGTGACGGTACTTATACAATGCCGCCTCTTGTATTATCTGCACCAAAAAGCTATCAGGGAAATTCTGCACTTACAGGTTTAACTTTAGGTATAGGGATTCAACAACATCTTGCAACTTATTTAGGATATAAGCAAGAACCTTATATATATAGAGGTCCCGAAAACGGACAAGGAGGTGGCGTTATAATGATGGATAGTATGTGGGATGCTCTTGGAATTGTGATTGCCAATAATATAAAGCCGGAAAATCAGTATGCTGCAATGGCAGTGGGCTTGGCTGCTATATTAATAACAAGGTCACCAAATGTTGTCAAGGCAGAAGGTTGGCTAGCATATCATGAGGGCCCTGCTTTAGGCCATACACTAGCAAGACATGTTGGTAAGACAGATGCTGATTTAATTACCCGTTTAGCTACTGAAACAAGAATTACTGGTGCAAGTTCATTTGCAAGTGAAGCTATGGCAGAATCTATCATATCTTCAACTATAAAAAGTAATAGAGGAGCAATTAAATCTTGGATGAATAGTGGAAGTACACGTAATTTACCATTAGATTTTACAAGTTCAACAAATATAGGTAGAGGTATTATGAGAAGAACGGGTATTATTAATGATTTAACCAATGCTAGAATTGTTCTTAAACAAAATAGGAGTGGAAGCTACTTTATTCTAACAGCCTTTCCAAAATAAATTAAAAAAAATTGAACATGATTTTTACAAATGACTATCCAAACTTATTTCATTTTTTTGCTGGATACTTTCCTGATGCTGATTTTAATAATTTAACAGATGAAGAAGTTGTTGCAAACTATATTGATGATTGTAACAGATCAGAATTTTCAAAAAAAGAATTACAACACACTAAAGAAGAATTAGACATTTTGATAAATAATATTGATAATTATTGGCTTCAGGTTGGTGATGAAGCAAATAGGTATTTTGAAAATCAGCAAGAAACATTGATTTGGTTAACAATGATTAAAAGAGAGTTAAATAAATAGAATGGTGTCATGTGTCAAGTTGATGAGTATTTTGAACACTTAACTCATTGTATTCAGGTCAAATTGCATTTCTATAATAAAAATAAGAGTAGATATTCCCTATTCTTGTTTAACCAGCTATGCAGGTCCTAAAGGTGGTGGCCTTGGCGGCGGAAGTCTGGCATATGGATCTACCGTAAGTTACAGAGGGATGTTTACCATGGGTGACGGCGTGTACACACTGCCCCCTCTTGTGTTGAGCGGTTACGGAAGCTCTCAAAACTGGGGCGGAGCGATAAGCACCTACAACATCAATCACGGTATTCTTTATAACGGTATTGCAGGAATGCAGTCTGCCTGGAACCGGGCTAACCAGCCTTTTGATCGTATGTCATGGGTGAGAAGTGACGGGCCTATTCAATATGTCGGAGGTGCAGGTGATCCATTTGGAGTCTGGGAAGTAGGCGGAATGGCTCTTTCAGGCATGAGTGGTGGAAAAGGAAATTATATTTTAGCCGCTTTAATGATCACAAGAAGTGGGAACACTACAGGATTAAAAATGTTAGCTGCAGAAAGAGGAATTTTGGAAGCGGAAACAACTATTGCAAAAATAAATAGTAGACATTATCTAAACTCCAACTCCATAGCTTCAGGAAAAACACGTGCCGCAACATTTGCCCCACAAAATATATTACAAGAAGATATTTCTGCATATAATGCCGGTAATTTCTCAAAAATAGGGAACGACGTTTCTATAAATGGTAGAATGTATGGTGTTAAAAACGAAGGAGCTACATTATTTCCAAGAAGTGGAGGAGCTTTAGAATTCATAGATTTAACACAAGGGCAAATCAAAGCTATTCAATTAATGAAAAAAGTTCCCGGAGGTAGCTTAAATCAGGCATTAAAAGGAGCTGGGATTTCGTCTGCAGACGCTAGTTTTGCAAGAGAATTTATAATTAAACATTAAAATATGTACAATTATATTTGTTATCTAAAAGGAAAAAAGGAAAATATTCATCTAATTAAAATATTAAGTAATATTTTCAAATGTAAAAAAGAATTTATAGGAAATTTATTAGATTCTGAAAATTTTGAAATAAGATTTGAAAATAGATTATTGGATGATATCTCTGAATTTTCCACAGAGCTAAATGTTTATCTTAATGATACTGTAAACAAAACAGTTATTTCCAATAATTTTCTATTTGGTATTGAATTATCAAGGTATTTAAATGAAGAAATTATTGTAAGTACTAACAGAGATGATCCTTATCAATGGATTTTAATTAGGAATAACTCATTTTTTCTTGCTGAAGAAGCAGAAGATGAAAGCTTTGGAATTACATTACAACGATCTAAAAATATTGAAATTTCTTATGAAGATGCCAAAAATATTAGTAGTTAATAATGTATCACATGTGTTTGTTTCGGTAGTCTATCATATGTGTTGCTCCAAAAGAAGGTATATTTGTTGTACATTATTTGCGAGATCCAAAAACTGGGTTGTTAACTGATTTTAAATTTAAATAAAATGAAA
The DNA here is from genome assembly GCF_000430845.1 of Chryseobacterium gregarium DSM 19109. Classification (GTDB taxonomy): domain Bacteria; phylum Bacteroidota; class Bacteroidia; order Flavobacteriales; family Weeksellaceae; genus Chryseobacterium; species Chryseobacterium gregarium. The sequence continues at coordinate 213,166 of NZ_AUMU01000006.1, forward strand.
ATAAAATGTATTAGTGATTCTATTTCGATTGAAAATAGTCCTCAAGTTTTAGTTGAATAGGCAAATAATTCTGAATTAGAAATAACTGTAGGAAAAACCTATGTTGTATTTGCTATTTCAAAATACTTAGAAACTATTTTTTATTATATACTTGGAGATGAATCAGGGGATTATCCTTTAGTTTTTCCTAATAACTTATTTCAAATAATTGACTATAAATCTTCTAAATATTGGATAACCTCATTAAATGAATTTAAAAATTTAGAAGATATAAAAATAGAAAACGGGGAAACTATTAGTTTTAAAGAATGGGTTTTAAAAGGTGATAAATTTTATGAGAATCTTTTAGAAGAGAAAAGAGAAGAAGTAAAAATATTTAATAGTTATCGAGAGGCGATATTGAACGAATAATTTATCATGATTATAACAGATTCTATAGAAAAAGCAATAAAAGTAGATGCTAATTGGAGGCATTTTGATTTTTATGCGGCTATTGATATTTTATCAAAAACTTATCATGTTGACCATGAGATCAATGAAGAAAAAATTGCAATAATACAAAACGAAGATAACACGCTTGGTTATTTATATTTAAAGTATCCATTATTTTTTATAAAAAGTGAGCATCATTCTTTAATAAATTCACTTTTATCTGAGTATAGCTATATTCAATATATAAAAGTGGATTCAATTTATCATGAATATCTATCTATGGATAAATTACTTTATGATAAGTATTTTGATCACATGGAAAATATAAATAATTTTTCTGCACAAGACTTTTATTTTTGTAATATCACTTAATTTCTAAGTCATTCAAAATGAAAGAAATAATTTTAAAAAATAATAACTCAGAAATAATAGTTGATTCCAATTTATCATATTATTTATTTTCGTATTTTTTTATATATGTGTTAGAAAATAATAGTATATCAAAAGAACATATCATTGCGGAGAATAGAATAAAGTGTGTAAGCTCCCCAAAAAACCGTAGCATTTAAAAATATAGTTTTTAAATTTGAAATGAAATACCATTTTCAGCCATGCCCGTCAGGTTTTTTAAAATATAAATTTATTTAACACACCGTTAACGTATGCTTAGCATTATTCTTGTGATGATATGGGTACAACTTTAAAAAAACAATTATGTCGGACAAAAAATTAGCTGGATTATGGATGGATACCGAAAAAGCCATCGTTGCCAAAAACCATGATGCCCAGAATGCCTTTATGTTTTTCTTATGCAGCCCGGTAAAAGCGGAAATCCAGCACGGGAATTCCAGCGAGAATGCCGGAAACAACGCGGAGAGAACCAACAGGGTAAAATTCTTTAAAGAAATAGAACATCTTCTGACGAATTCCCAGGAAGTCTACGTTACCGGCCCCGGAACGGTTCAGGAGGAATTTAAAAAATACCTTCACGATACCGCCCAGTTCAAGGACCTGAAAATTACCCTGGATACAGCCCAGCAGATGTCTGAAGAGCAGGTGCTGGAAAAAGTAAAGGAGCATTTCAATGCTTAAATAACAGAATTTTTGATAAGCGCAAAATAGAACTCCGGAAGCCATTGGCTTCCGGAGTTTTTTATACTGTTTTGTTAATCACCATTCATCTTTCTTTAATGATGTCAAAGGGTGTCATAAAGGATCCGGTATCTATGAGATATTCCTTATCTTCTTCCGTTAAGTCGCTAGTGCCGAGCCCGATGTCTTCCCCAACTTTACCGTCCTGTCTATTGAGGCCATATTCTATTGTTTCTATCCTAGGTGAACCGAGCTGTTGAGTTTGAACTGTGCAAGCGTTAAGTCATGCCAACGATGCCCGCAGAATCTGCATTGTCTCGCATACGGTGTTCTGGCCAGCCTGTTACACTTTGGACAGGTGTTGAGAAAAACCTTATCAGGAGCTTCTTTCATTATCCGCCGGGCAACAGATAATTCAAATTCTTCATATCCGTTATTCAGATGCGCTATTACATCAGGTTGTTCAGTAATCCAACCTCTGTTTACCATTATTTTCCTCATATGGGCATTATCTTCAGTTTTATCCATATACATATGATATTGTAAAGCCAGTTTCTCATGGTCGGTCATCAGATGGCCGAAATAATTTCTGATATAATGGGAAGTCTCTTTGTCCACGGTATCTTTTTATGGTTGATTTACTACCATTCAAATATACGAAGTTATGCTGTAGCATAAAAGATTCATGTGATGCACCGCCCGGTTCAATAACCTGAAGATTACCCCGGACACGGCCCGGCCGATGTCTGAAGAGCAGGGGCTGGAAAAAGTAAAGGAGCATTTCAATATTAAGATAACGCAAAAAAAAACTCCGGAAGCCATTGGCTTCCGGAGTTTTTTATCTTAAAAATGTAAGTTATTTAATTTTTATTTCCAATTATATAATGTCTTAAATTTTAAATATTCTTCTTTATTTTGCATTATATAAATCATAAAATCATCCAGACTTATTTTTGAATTTGATTGTCCCATATCTTTACGGACAAGTTTCATTAATTCGAAATATTTCTTAAAATGGTCGACCCCATTATTTCCTGGCTCTTGTAATTCAAGCGTCCAATTTTTAAATGATTCAAACATTTCATCTGAAGCATAGAGAAACATATTCTTTTTAATATCTAAAATCCTCTTCAATAATTCTTTATCTGTAACTTTCTTTCCGATTTTTTCACCATGCATTAGGTCAAAAATTATATATACAAGTTCAGAGTAAATCTGATATTTTTTTTCAGAAAGTTGTGTTTCAATATTCTTGATTTTATCTTTTTGGAATTGAACTCGCCATATGAGATAGGTCGAAAGTGTTCCGAGAATCAATAGTAATATTTCTTTTAATGGTAAGTTTTCAATCATACATTTAATAATTAAAGAGTTTAGATAGGAATTTTGAACAAGGATAACAATTCAGTATTTTGCCTTAATTAGGTAATTTAACAGTATTATTATTATTATTATTATTATTATTATTAAAACCGCTTTTCTAAATTAAAACTTCAAAATCAAAACTATCAAAATTTTAATTTTTAATTTTGTTTTTTAGTGATTTTAAAGATGGTGTATTTCCAGTTGTTTCTTTGTTGTTATGTTGACGTTTATCTGGTTTCAATAGTGAAATCGCTATTCTTTTAGGTCAGTGCCATAATAATAAATTTTAGAATTATATTAATTTTACTTGAATTTGTAATAAACAAATATATAAATAGTTATGGCTTTATAATTACGGTTTTCCGTAAACAAAAAATCCCAACTTTCGTCAGGATAATTATTTCTAATTTACTTATGATCTATATTCCCACTCTTTCAAAAAAATTTGAAAGAGTTATATTTTTGCCGTGGCAAATACGCATTATGGTAATAAGAGAAATCTGATAATTTTCATCATCTCTTATCCTTCGGACTGTTTTCTCATCTATATTATGATCTACGGCAAATTTGCTGTTATTATTCAAAGGGATAACCCATTCATCCCGTATATATCGAACAATTTTTTTATTTGCTTCTATCATAAGAACAAATAAATCACATGTTATTTAAAATATTTCGGACTGAAATCCGAATATTGAAAAATTTTACTATATTTGCAATATAAGTTACAGCAATGTAACTTTGCGATACTTCAAAAAACAATAGAAGCTATTGCTTAGAATCTCGCCCTAAAACTGGTAATTTTTGCATACGAGACGATAAGCAGGAAGCTCACGACCTAGGCGTGGGTTCTCTTATCTGTATGCAGGGTATACCAGTACCTAAGGGCGGATAATGTAGAGTCCCATGCCGTTTTATTTTCATGCCGCCCGCTTTTTCTACAAAACAATCTAAGCCTGCTTTTTAACATAGGAATGCTGCCGGAGATGCGGTAATGTATTTCGCTGCGCTGTATTCGGAATGACACGGAACAATAGGGTGTACAACCTATTGCGGGGCTTCGACAGGCCCACTTACCAAAAATAGACAGGCTTATAAGCCATTCACTTATACAACCTTTTCCTGCTAAAGCCAACGCGAAGAAGAAAGGGCAGGGGAGGGATATGTTGTAAAATCATCAAACCATGAAAACCCTGCAGGCGCAGCCGTCTGAAGACGGCCGCCCGCTTGCAGCCTGCCTAAGCCGGAACCGCATACCGGCAGGCACTGAACCCAAAAAGAGTATACCATGAAAAAGAAAAAAACAGATTTTGAATCCGGATGCTGGGCAGGCCGCGGCAAACATTCCGCCCCCGGCCTGATGGAAACCTTTTTCCAATTCCATGATCCGGCCGCCGCCAGAAACAGGCTGTATGACATGATGGACTTTACCCAAAAGCGGGAAGTCCTGATGAAAGACAACCCGTCCGTGGTCTTTCATTTCTACCTTTCGCTCCGGTCGTTTGTCCGCGCTGCGTACTGCCTTCAGGCGAAGGCCGGAAAACGGGAATTCCGGGTTCCGGCAGAACCGGTATCTGCACCGGCTTTCATGCCGGGTCCGCTTTCGGAGGAAGAATACCGCCAGCCGTTCCTGGTGTTCCGGAAAGCCTTCAGCGAATTCAGCGTCAGGGATTTTGACGGGTTCCTGGCAGACCTCGTGTATTTCTCCCTCGGCACTTTCAGCCATGTCCCGGAAGGCAATATCATCACGCCGTTCATCCACCTGAACAAAATGCTGGATGCGGCACAGTTAATTCTGGACAGGGAGGCCATGAAAAAAATGAAGCCCCGGCAAGCCCGGCCACCGGACGGTGAAGAGGCTGTTTCAGCAATCCACTGAAAAAGAATGTTTAACTGATATTAAGTCTGCTGCATCCGGCCGGGAAAGCCTGTGCAGAACCCTTTGAATCAAAGGTTTAACAGGTGATTCAGGGAAGGGTTTCGGATGCCTGTTTATTTGCAGGCCCGGGTGAAGTAAGAAAGGCGGCAGAAGAACGGGCTGAAGATGATACCCATTACTGTAAAAAAAGGAAATCTTAAATTAAAGCAAATACTGTATGGTAACCGCTGTTGTAAAGAAAACAGAAAAGCCTTTACCTTCATTGCCGGATGCCGGCTTCCCTTATAAAAAAATCATAAATTATGGACAGGCCCGTTATGGCGGTCTCTATTTTGCTTTTGCTACTTCATCACCAATAAAAAATATAAACATATGTTAGCAATGAATTTCCGCGGACCTTTTCGCGTGCGTGCAGACCGCAATATGCCTGAGCCGCAGATAGAACATCCGGAAGACGCCATCGTGCGGGTTTTAAGATCCTGCATCTGCGGCTCGGATCTGCATCTTTACCATGGCCTTGTTCCCGATACGCGGGTGGGTACTACGTTTGGGCATGAGTTCATCGGAGAGGTCGTTGAAATCGGCTCTTCCGTACAAAAACTTAAAGTGGGCGACAAGGTGATGGTGCCTTTTAATATTGCCTGCGGGAAATGTGCCTTCTGCAAGCAGGAACTTTACGGCAACTGCCATGAATCCAATCCCATGGCCACTGCCGTAGGTGGGATTTTCGGTTATTCCCACACGGCCGGCGGCTATCAGGGAGGGCAGGCGGAATATGCCCGCGTGCCTTACGCCGATGTAGGCCCGACCGTGATTCCCGACTGGATGGACCCCGATGATGCCGTGCTGCTTACCGATGTTGTGCCTACCGGCTATCAGGCCGCAGAAATGGCGGGCATACAAAAAGGCGATACCGTAGTGGTTTTTGGCGCAGGACCTATCGGTATTATGGCAGCCAAATGTGCATGGCTTTTCGGCGCAGGAAGGGTAATCGTGATCGACCACCTGGAATACCGGCTTGATTTCGTAGCAAAATATGCACAATGTGAAGCTTATAATTTTAACAGTATCGGCGACCCGGTGGTCTTCATCAAAACCCAAACCGATTCTCTGGGAGCGGATGTCTGCATAGATGCCGTAGGCTGCGAGGCGAAAGGAAACCTGATGAATACGGTGATGGGAACAAAGCTGCTGTTGCAGGGTGGTTCTACCACGGCGCTCCATTGGGCCATTAACGGGGTGAAGAAAGGCGGAATCGTTTCTATTGTGGGGGTCTACGGCCCTATAGATGCCCTGGTGCCGATCGGCAACGTTGTGAATAAAGGGATTACGATCCGGGCCAACCAGGCCGCTGTGAAACGCCACCTGCCCAAGCTTATTGAGCACGTAAAAAACGGTATTCTTGACCCGAAACAGCTCATCACCCACCGCGTTCCGCTGGAAGAAGTGGCAGACGCCTACCATATATTTTCGCGCAAGCTGGACGGCTGCATAAAGACAGTGCTTATTCCGCCAACCGCTTAACAAGTTTTTAACCCAAAAAATATTACGACATGCTTACAGACGAAACCAAGCCCTCCGATTTTAAAAAAAGCGAACCGGCAGATCACAGTCATATAAAAGGTTGGGGAATAGATGCCGATCCTGAAAATGATCCCGTTTATCCTATGAAAAAACGCACCAACGAAGAACATGAGGGGTATGCCTGGGAAAGACCGGAACAGCAACCTGAAAACGTTGAAATCCTGAAGTCCGTAGAGCGGCCGAATTTAACCGCTGCCTTTGGCACTGCATCGCCGCCGGAAGGTATTAACGGAGAAATCAGAAAACTGGCCTTCCGTTACAGTGAATCCAGCTACGGTAGATGGCTTCCGCTGGTGCTGGCAGACCGTGTAGGCGCATTGGAAGGGATTATTGACGACCTGAAAAAAGGACATGTGCCCAATATCTTTGCCGAGCGCGGCTGGGGAGCCGAATGGAAGTACAACAGAAAGAATTTCCTGCTGAAAGTGGCTGCCGCAGTAGCGGTGACCGCTGTCGCCATAAGCGTACTCTCTTCAAAAAAGAAAAACGACGATTGATCTGCCCATGGCCGGAAGAAATTCCGGCCATGTTTATGTCTTAAAAACTTCCTCCTCCCGAAAAAGCAGGAATAGCGGTTACCAGGTTCCGAAGTTCCATGGTAAACAGAGAATATTCTTATCGTTTTTTGAGATTTTAATAGCAATTACGTTCTGGGGCTTTGCGATGATGGGGCAATCGAAGCACAAATCTTTAATTATGCACAAAAGTTCAATCGAAGAAATACCGATGAACTTTGCAGTTTCGCCCCTCTAGTGCAAAACCCTTAGCAGTAGTCGTTTTATTCATTAAATCTATTTCCTCCCCCATAAAGGTCAAAATTTATTGATAGTTTTAAGTCGTTCATTCTCCTGATGTTGTCTGTATCAATGCTGTGTCCACCAATCATTCCGTTTACGTTATGAATATCCATTGCAACTTGAATATAGCCATTTGCTTTGTCAACAAGCCTTTTTACTCCGTCTTTGTCTTGCTCTAAGAAGTCAAGTAGTTTTTTTAGTTTGTCTTCAAACTCGTCTGGCTCCGGATTAGGCAAAATTTTAAAATTGCTAAACTTGTGATTTGATTTTCCATTTTTTCTGAGGTCACCTTTATTCCAAAATTCGGTTGGCTTTAAATTCGTCATTGCTTTTAACTCGTCAACAGATAAATTTTCTGATGTCGCTCTGAAATATACTCGATGATTTGCTTCTGTTCCAACACCTATAACTTCTTTATTCGTAGTATTAATATAAACTGTAAAATAAAATCGTTCGTCAACTACTGGCAAATAAGCAATGATATAGCTGTCTTCAGTGTCGCGGTCAATACGGTCAACTTTTAATTTGTTGTCAATATAGATTGGACTATGAATTTCAAGATACTGTTCAGTTGCTCCAAGAGTCTTTTCCTTGAATTCGTTTTCTATAAGTTCTATTAATTGTTGGTCGGTCATACTATTACTGCTAACATGTTTATAACCGCTATACAATAGCGCATATCTACCCAAATTCGCATGGATATGCGCTAAAATATAGCGATCGTTTTTTGAGATTAGTTTGTGCCAATGCGAAGTGTTTCGTTATTTTTAATTTACTAGGGTCGTAAACTGTCAAAAAGATTTTTAATTACTTCATTTTCTTTCACAGTTTCCGTTCGTTCAGTAAAATTATTTTCAGCATTCCAATTATACTCATCTTCTGCTTCTTTCTATTTTTGCTTCAATTTTTTGTTTATATACTTTAATAGATTTTATTGCTGTATCTCAATAAACACTCCAAACATTCAGCAACTCTTAAAATAGCTTAATATAAAACTTCACGTAACTTTATTGCCAGACTGATTAGAGAATATGACCTGAGAAGTGTTCAATAGAAACTAATTCTCTCATTTTGATTTATTCAATATTCTTCTCAAGAAGTTTCCAGAGCTTATTGAAGGACATAAGGGCTACAGAGCTTTGGATACCCAAAATGTCTAAACGATTTTAATTTTAATATAATTCTCTACTCCAAATAATGTCAATTTTAGGATCATCATTAAAAGGGACGTTAATTCTTCTGAGTTCGTTTAATGTCTCTGTTTTTATTTGCTGAGCCTGCTCGATATTATTCAATGCATTTTGGTTGGCCAGCTGAACTTCTTTCGCCAAAGCTTGCTGGTTTTCTGCCAACATTTTCAGCTCATCTTTCATTGTTTTTGCATTTTCAACTGCATAAGCATCAGCTGCCAATGATCCTGCCTGCAAAATCAAGGATACTAGACCTGCGCTTCTAGCCGCTTCTGCTTGTCTGGCCTTATATTCTCGGTAAAGCCTAACATTAGCATAAAATTGTTTTTCGGTTTCAGTAAATTGTTTATTCAATTGCGATATCCTGTCATAAGCATGGTTTTCTTTTATTTGGTTTTCATACTTTATAGTTACAGACAACCAATAGCGTGAGTATTGAAGCGATTCAGGTATGGGGGCATCATCAGGGGGCATAGACAAAGTAATTTTTTTTAATCGTTCTCTACTAAGAATATGAGCAGCTTTTTTCTGAAGATGATAATCATCTGCAAGTGGCTCGAAAAGTAGATCATCACCATCGTTTCTGGCTTTAACAAAATGGCCCTGCTCAGAAAATGAGTTTTTCAGGTCAGGACCGACATGCGGTGATAGAAGATAAGTCGCGTATGCATCAACAACTGATTCTCCCGCTCCAATAGGGAAACAGTATTGTTTATGAGCATTTCCATTAATGTCGAAATGTTTTTCTACAACATAGTAATAATTTACATTTTTTGGAATGCTGCTATATACTTTTTTGAAGTGGTTTCTGCAGTCTTTCAAATCATCAGGTAGATTATATAAAAGCTTGTTGAAGAAGCTAATTGCATCTGAAATCCCGTCAGGTTTGGTTTCACGAGACTGAGGGGTAAAGCTAAGTATATCTACCGGGCCTTTCGGAATTAACCTAACTAAGAAGCCGCCTGGATCATCCATGGCATCTGAATAAATTTGTTGTGATAAGATTATATTCTTTGGGAGGATAATCATGGCTAAGCTTGCTTTGCTTAGTGACTTAACGAAATCTCTTCTTGTACTCATGTTATGAAATCCTAAAATTAATATATTTAATAGTACTAATGGCTAAGTTATGAACACTGGACAGTGCTAATAAGTTATTTTGCTCGCTCGAATACAGACTTGCCTTTGCATTTATGTAATTATTGATTACAGCGTTATTAATATGTTCTATATCTGTAATTCTAGGCTTGTCCTGATTTTTAAATCTAATTGTTTTTTTCAAAACAAAAACATTTTTGTCATACCCAGATGGGATTGAGGTTACAGTACTGGGTTCGTAGCTGCTTAGTTGGGAAAATATTTCGGTATCAATATATCCCAGCAAGGATAGGTTATTTAGAATTGTCTTTTTTTCATTATCGAAGACTATTGGATTAAATTTTGGTTTATGCATATTCAGTCGTCTTTCGTTGTTATATTGTGCAGGGTCTTCATGAGCTGCCTCTTGAATGCAGACTTTAAATCTCCAATCAGCAATAAAGGAATCAGATCTAATTGATTCAATTGTAGTTGTTGATCCAGCTAATTGAATATCAAGACATGCAGGATCAGTCCATATTGCACTTTTTAAATATTTAAGATACTCGGTTTGTTCAATTTTAATGTCTTGAGGACTTACATTGATGAGCTTACATAGTTCAAAGTCATTTTGAGCAGCGTTGCAAAGCATTGCGATAGTCAGGATGTCAGTTTCTTTTTTTAAGACCTGCATTGATTTTCTGATATCTGAGAGATATGAGTTGACGTCTTGACTATTCTTTCTGATAAATTCAGCTTTCCCCTTCACATCAGATTTATTAGTAGCAATGTCTGCCTGAAGTTTATTGTATAAAACAGGCATTCTCGAGGAAACAACGATAAGGTCATTTATTCTTCTTGTATATTCAACTTTATCGGGAAGTTGGACCACAGTATCATAAATTATATCAAGTTTGTCATTTATAATTGAAAGCTTCTTATTCATCTCAACAAGCATAGCTACCATAGCATCAATAGGATCTCCTGAAGCTCTTTTTGAAAAAGATGAATAAAGGCTATAGACAAAACTGGCTATGGCTATTGCAGTAACTGGTTCCATATTTTATTTTTTGTAAAAGCAATATTAATACTACAAAATACCTATAAGGTGGTATTTTATAATTGATTATTTAATTTTAGATTTTGTTAAAGTTAAAATCAAAATTTGTCATGTGAAATAACCCTTTTGTGGTATATTATATTGTAATCAACTACTAAAAAAATAGTAAACTCAATCCATCCACAACGTTATCTTATAAAGCTGTCGCCGTATAAGTTACTGTTTGCGTATACGTTCCGGCCGGTTTACCTAAGATATCAGATGATGATGATTTCGCTGCTGGAATGGTGTAGTCCAGATTCAGTGTCAAGGCACTTCCAAGCGGAGCATTGGCCACTAAAGTCTGATCCGCTGCCGATAAAACAACAGCGCTTTTTGTTCCCCCCATGGTTCCGGCAGCTGCTGAAGTTTTGATGGTCAAAACATTGACAGGGATTTCGTTGGTTCCGTTCATGAAACTCGCACCGCCTGCTTTTACCTTTACATTAAAACTCTTTGTAGAAGTAACTTTCAAAGCGTTGGCCTGGGCCACTGTTTTTTCCGAATTATAATCGGCTGCAGTAGCATAGTTAAAGGCAACGGCCCCACTAATTGCAGAACTTCCAGCGTCGATAGAGATGACATCATTCAGGGTAATGTTTACGGTTGTGGTTGCGGTAGTATTCTGAGCCTGAGCTTTGTTAGTTCCTGATATGATGGCTCCGATAGTTAAGGCTGCGATTACGATTTGATTTCTCATGACAGTAGTATTTTATTTTTATTCTTATTTAATTGTCTTCTTTTGAACAATACAAATCTACGGCAGCGATAAAAGTTTCTCTGTAGTGGAAAATGGAAGTTCCTGTAGTAAAATAACTACACGTATTATTTATCAGATTAAATAGAAAAGCCCTCAACACTCAGAAAGTGTTGAGGGCGTATATAAATTGCTGTTTATTTTTATTATAAAGCTGTCGTAATATGAATTACCGTTTGCGTATAATTTTTCTTTAGGTTTTCACAAAAAATATTTATAGGTTGGTAAATTTGTTATCATCGTTTTTTGAGACTAAATATATATCTAACTTTTTAGCAACTTTTTCTTGATATATAAATTTAGTTTTGTGCATAGCATAAACTTATTTTCTAAATTCCTTGTAAAATTATGCATATGAAAACTCTGTGTGGAATGTGTGAAAACAATAACGACTCATTATCTTTATCACGCTGAAACGTTACAAATAAAAAAAGTGGCCCTTTTTGAGGCCACTTTAAAAATTGTTGAGATTAATAACAGTTTCCGTCACATTCGACGGCATTGAGATAATCTTCGGATGTAATAATGTAAACTTCTGTGTTTTCATTATTGTATGTGAAGCCAAAAATATTTCTCAGCTCATTTCCACATAAAAGATCAGGACAATGATGATAAACAGTCTTTTTATGATTGTTATACACAAATTCCATATCGGTTTTCACACCTGTTTTTTGGATGTCAAATAAGGCCCACATACTGTATCCTTTGTAGGGAGGATCATCCCGCACCACTTTCTGAAGTTTTTCTCCGGGGAGCAAAATTACTTTGGATGAAGGATCTCTATGATCATTAACATAAACACTCAGCTCAACCGTTTGTCCCGACTGGTTAACAATACTGTAGTCAAGCGTTTCCGCTTCAGACATATCGGGGCAACTGCATAAAATGGTGCACAAAGGAAGGCTTATCAGTAAAGCCTTTATACTTTTGATCTTGCCGGTTGTTAAATAGTTCATCTAAATATATTTTTGTTGGATTATTATAGCTGCTTTTTATGTTGTCTCTCCATCGGGTCCAGTTTCTTGCTCCAATTAAGGCCTGCTCCAATTGTGGTACAATATAAACCAAATTTGTAAGAATTATTTTGCTGATTTGCAGGAATTATCGAGCAAGTTAAATAGTATTTTAAAATAACATGAACAAATAACTTTGATTGCGCTGTCTTTTTATTTGAGGATACAACATGCACAAGCTGACCCAGAGACAGTTAATCATTAAGTACTTAGTCTAAAGGCTACCTACAACAATAATTTTTCTTTTTAAAAAACTGATTAGTCTCAAAAAACGGGCACTATTTACCTGGGTCTTTAAGTTAGAGGGATATTCGATATATCCCTGCAAATAATCCGCAACAGTATTTAAAATAACGTCTGGGATCGGGTAGGGGGGTATTTGAACTGTGTTGCGCCGCTTCACTCACACGAAGAGAGTCACAACAGCAGGGCGTGATTATCTTTGGGCTAGAAGCTATTATGTAAAGATATACTCAACTGATCTGCAAAATTGCAGTGAGTAACGGGATAGTGATATATCGAGGCAAAACTCCGCAACTGGATTTGGCAAGATTCAGGAATGAAATTATGATGATTTTATTAATTTTCTCGAAAGTCTTCAGTAAATAATTAATATTAAAAAGGATCAGATTTAAAGAGGTTTAGTTTTGATAAATTTCTTAAAATATGATTTTTAGATGTCAATACCTCAATTTGTTTTTAAAATGGAGTATGTAAAATCACAAGCAAAATCTCATAATTGAGACTTCACCTGTGATTTTACTCCTGTGATTTATGCTTATAATCGTTTATTGAGATTTGATAACTTTAAAAAAGATATCAAACGGCTTAATAAATTTACTGAATGTTTGGTGTGATGTATTAATTAGATTTAAATGTCCAAAAACATAGATTCTACCTTACCACTGATAGATCCTTATTCCCGGATTTTGAATTTTCTCTATATCGGTATCAATATACAAAATCAAAGGCCTCCTGCAGGAAGCCTTCGAAACACCAAATCACAAAATATTAATATGATAAAAATTTACTTATAAAGCTGTTGCAGTATAAGTTACTGTTTGCGTATACGTTCCGGCCGGTTTACCTAAGATATCAGAAGATGATGATTTCGCCGCTGGAATGGTGTAGTCCAGATTCAGGGTTAAGGCACTTCCAAGCGGAGCATTGGCCACTAAAGTCTGATCCGCTGCCGATAAAACAACAGCGCTTTTTGTTCCCCCCATGGTTCCGGCAGCTGCTGAAGTTTTGATGGTCAAAACATTGACAGGGATTTCGTTGGTTCCGTTCATGAAGCTCGCACCGCCTGCTTTTACCTTCACATTAAAACTCTTTGTTGAAGTAACTTTCAAAGCGTTGGCCTGGGCCACTGTTTTTTCCGAATTATAATCCGCTGCAGTAGCATAGTTAAAGGCAACGGCACCACTGATTGCAGAACTTCCCGCATCGATGGAGATGACATCGTTCAGGGTAATGTTGACGGTTGTGGTTGCCGTAGTATTCTGAGCCTGAACATTGTTGGTTCCTGATATGATGGCTCCGATAGTTAAGGCTGCGATGGCGATTTGTTTTGTCATGACCGTATTATTTATTTTTTATTCTTATTTAGTTGTCCTCTTTTGAACAATACAAATCTACGGCAGCGATAAAAGTTTCTCTGTAGTGGAAAATGGAAGTTCATGTAGTAAAATAACTACACGTATTAGTTAATAGAAAAGCCCTCAACACTTTCTAAGTGTTGGAGGGCTTATATAAATTGCTGTTATTTCTATTATAAATTACCGTTTGCGTATCATTTTTCTTTAGGTTTTCACAAAAAAAATATTTATAGGTTGGTAAATTTGTTATCATCGTTTTTTGAGACTTAAAGTTTTACAGCCACCCGAAGACTGGGATTTTTAGCACAAAAGTTCAATAGAATTAATTATGTAGAAAATGTGATTATATTTTTCAATTTCATTTCACAGATTCAATCCTTTTTAAAATTCGATCTTCTTTTAACCATCGGTCATCAGAAATAGTAAATGTTAATATAAAATGTTATAACATGGCATATAGGTTGATAGTAAGTTAACGTAAAAAAACATTTCTATCCTTCACCAAAAACTTTTACAATTAATATTTATGAAAAAACTTTTACAATTAAGCATCATTGCGTTGACAATTAATAACCTTGCCGCTCAGGTCCTAGAATCTGATAATTTCAATTTATATGTACAGGGAAATGTCGGCAGTACTACTGACGGAACAACACCCGGACAAGGAGGTATTTATACCTTCGGGGGAACGAATCAGGATTACCAGATTGTGAGCATTGATGCTGCACATGGAAACTCTTTCCAGATCATGTCTGACAATGGAAATACAGCAGCATCCAATAGAATGAGTGAGAAACAGGGTTTAGGTACCGCATGGAATAATAGATTAACGGGCAATAATATTATTAAGGCAAGTTTTGATTTTTATACCGGTCCGACTGTCGGATCTTTCAGTGCTTATAACTATCCGCAATCAACTATATCCGGTGATTCAGGGGTTATTGTAGGAATATATTTTAATCCTTCCAGCAGAATACTCAACGGATATGCTAATCTGACCAATACAACCACGGGAGCAACGCAGGTATTTACTATTGATATTCCATTTGCAACGAATTTCCAGGCCAATACCTGGATCAGTGCTTCATATACTTACGATGGAGTAAATGGCGTCATAACCTATACGGTGAACGGAGCTACCTTAAGTAACTTTTACATTCCTGCCAATTTTCAAATTACTAAAAATTTACAGCCTGTAAAGCATAACTTGAGTGTCATGCCTGCACCGGCTAATACCGTTTCACAAACTGCAGCTTTTGATAATATAACCGTTGAAGCAGCATCTTCAGTTACTTTATCTTCTTTAGAGGCAGCATCTTCAGATAAAGAAGTCGTCATATATCCCAATCCCGCAGATGACCACTTAAAAATTTCTACCGGATCTACGATAAAAAATGTTGAAATAGTTGACCTTTCCGGAAGGAAATTAAATACAATTATTAAGAACAATATGGTTACTACCAGTCATCTTGCTTCCGGTAACTACATGATTATCATTGAAACAGAAAAGGGGAAAACTACAAAAAAGTTTATCAAGAAATAATTATTATACATCCAGTTATATTTTTATCATTGCACTAGATTCCAAACGTACAGTGTACAGGTAGAAAATTAAATTTACAGAGAGCTATTTCAATTGAAATGGCTCTCTTAATTTACTGTCGTTTTTTGAGATTAATTAATTTTCATCGGTCTTTTTAGAACGTACATCTTTAAGATTGCATAAGGATAGTTTTGATAAATTTATATCCCACAGCGACTCATTTTGATTAACTACCAGCAAAGCTCTGTCTTTCAAATCAAAATTTTCCACAAAACAATAGTAAAGGAAACGGATAAGTATCATTTGATTCCTGCTTATCTTCTGATGCACCCTAAAATAGAGATGGTGAGCTGCGTTTTGTTTATTTAAACTGAGAGGCATAATCTGTTCTTCTCCAAAAAACTGACTACCAATACTCCATCCACCTAATCGTTTTATTCTTCCAATATTGGAAATTGCGTATTGACCTTCAAAACCAGGTAACGGCACCCAAATTTCATTCGGAAGATTTTTAATTGAAAGATTCATGATAGCTAACGGATTCTTTTCATCTATTTTGGGGCTGCCAAGTTTTTTCCAAAGCGCTTCATTCAATATTTCCCCTGAATTAAGGAGTACACGCATTTTATTTAAATTATATAAATTACCACCATTCCTTTCTTTTTTAAATTTACTATAGGTATTTTTCAACGACAGCTTTGAAAGATTTACATCCCATTTCGGTTCATTTTCATTAATTACAATAAGTGTCTCATCGTTTAGATCAAATTCTCTTACAAAGTAATAATAAAGCAGTCGGAAAACTGATACAGACACTTTCTTTTCATTATCGTGAAGTTGGCAACAAAGAAAATAGTTGGTATGGCTGTTAAATTCCGCAAATTGGGAAACAATCATTTCTTTTAAAAAGAGTCTTCGGCTGGCAGAATTCCAACCTCCCAATCGTTTGATTCTCCCTTTATTAGAAATAGCAAACTTATTTTTAAATTCCGGGATATTTATTGTTTTCCATTGCTCTTTAAGAAGGTTATTAATCGACAAGTTCATACAGGGAGGTGGATTTTTTTTGTCAATGGCAGGCTTTCCCAACTTTTTCCAAAGAGTATAATTAAGCAGCCTTCCTGAAGTATCTGATTTTTCATGTATGAGAAAATCTTCTTCTTTCGGAGGATCGCTTTGTAAAAACCAGCGGAATGTTCCGGCAGTTAAACTTTCCTTGTTGATGACATTCAGAATACTTTCCAAACCAATTCCAAGTGCTTTTTCTACAGCATAAAAATTTCCGAAATCAGCTACAAAATCACCTTCAACAGTATACTGACTGATCGGCTGTGAATAGTCAGTATGTACACTTTTGCCTCTTTCGAACCGATATATTCTAAGATTCTTTTCACGGGCAGAAATTTTCTCTAAATTGCTGCTATGTAAATGAAACCTGTTATTATCTTTAAAGCCAATGACAACAGTACGGTCTTCCCAATCAATTTTTTCAATAAAATGATAGTACACCAAACGGGCTACGGATTTGCCGTATCTCTTTCCCTCCCGTGATAATCCACATTGAATAGTATAAATACTGTCCCGAAGATAATTGTTAAATTGTTTTACAATACTCAACTTCAAAATCAGCTCCGGTAATAGACGTTCTTTACCGAATAAAGAGACACTGTTACGTTCAAGACTCTTTACCCGTCCGTAATTAGAAATCAGATAATCCTCAAACCCTTCAATCGGCTTCCATTCTTCATCCGGAAGATCTTCCAATGATCTGTTATAAAGGACTTGCTTTACATATTGATCTTCTAATTCAAGAGGTTGATTCATAAAAAAAATTTTGCCTGTTTTTAAACATCTGCGAACTTATATATTTTTAATCGTTTTTGAGATTATATTAGTTATATAATTTAAATAACTAATATAATCAATTTATTATTGTAATAATAACACCCCAAACATTCAGCAAACTGATTTCATATAATTGAAGGGAAGTGTTAATCGTTTTTTAAGATTTTTGATCTATTTTAGAAGTCTGCGGATAAACAAAATTGGGTATTTTCTGTCAAAATCTAATAATATTTCATTGTCATATTTATCAGAAACGTATCCTGTACATGTGAATTTTTATTGTACCGCTTTGGTGTATTCAGACCACATTCCCCTTATGTCCTTTATTAAAATTCTGCCAGTTTTGGGATTTACTTTCAGTTTCCAGAGCAGGGTATCCGGTTTATGGTTTGCCGTGCGGTTGGCAAAATAATCTATCAGAAAATAATCTTTTTCCGTATCGGGTACCCATTTTATTCTGGGGTAACTGTCTTTATCCAGCAGATGTGCCTGATCTTTACTGAATTTTTCCAGACTTTCCGCAATACTTTTTGACCGGGCAGCAAAAGTCTGTATTTCAAGAATGATGCTATCAGGAGTAACGTTATGGTACTTTTTAGCCAGCACGGCAAACAGGCTGTCGTTATGCCTGACTACAGATTTTTGCAGTTCTTCCGTTATTTCGCAGCCTGCCACCGCATCTACTGTAACGCCATACTTAGCATAAATATGGGCCTCTGCCTCTGCATAATATATATCCGGTGGCAGCCCATAGGTCTGAAGAGTAAGTATATCCGGTTTTTTATGGTTGGGTGGGGATAAGGCGGGCTTTTTTTCCTTATCGCTTTGACAGGCAGTATATACTAAGGATACCATAAGTATAAATACCAGTTTTTTATATAGTTTTTGAATTTTCATAAAATAAATGTTCAAGCATTGAAAGGCAAAAGTATTTTTCTTCTCTGTATATATTCAGTTTTCGTATAATCCATTCCAGATGTGGGCTGATTATTATCTTTTTCGGCTGCGATATAAAGATCGTTTTATCTATTATTAACATTCGTTATTACATGCAGCTATTTAACCAAATTGTACAGCTTATTAATCGCCCAAATCTTACAGCCATATTCACTAATTTCGCCAAGTTTTTCAAACTCTGATATGTTAAATCCTTCTTCAATATCATTGTACCAAATTACTTTTCCACTAAAAATCGCAACAATCCAAAATCCGCCTCCTTCAGTACCATATTCTTTTTCATTCCACTTTACCGGCTTAATTTTCACTGATTCCCAAAACTCCGCTATTTCTCCTTTCAAATCCTTTTCGGTTTCTGGATTTCGATATTAAGCTCGACTGATGAAATTGGTGTCCATTCTACCATAACATTTTTATTATAATCGTTTTTGAGACTATTCTGAATAGTTCAATTTTCGGATCCATTGTATATATTCTACATTTTCAAAAGTTTATCTATATAATTCTTCATTACGTTTCTCCCAATATTCATGCAATTCACGGCGGGTCGTAATAATTAAGTCAATAATTCTTTTAAAGAATCTTCAGAAAACTATATATATTCTTGTTCCATCCCATTGCTTGAAATCTTTAAGTTTACATAGGTATAACCATCATCATCTGTATTTTCCCAATCGGCATGTACTACAATATTTCGTAACCTTCCATTCTCTAGGAGATTTGCTATTAATATTAGGTAACCTTCAATTTTGACATCACAATCAAAATGGAAGGCGATCACATAACTTTATTATATCATTAAAAGCAAAACCGTTCAGAAATGTCTGAAGGGTTTTATTTGTAATTTGATGAAGTTAACATTTATTTCAACAAATTCAGCTCAATCAAATTATTGTTTTTAGCCAGTTTTGCCATTATTTGCTGATTGATTTCCCTGATGACTTCTGCTGATGTACGCATGGTTCCGTCAGCATTTGTCTGATCAGGAATCTGTCCTACCAAATCGGCAGTTGGATTGGCGCGGTAATTTCTAAATTTCTTGACGAACTGATTGTAATTTAATTCAATAATTCTGTATTGGCCAAGGTCGGGATAGACAAATTCTTCCTGATTGGACCGGATGCCTTTCAGTTCCCAACGATGACTTTTCGTTGCATCTTCAATTTTCAAAATCAGACCAGGCAGACCTTTGAATTTATAAGGACCGTCCTGAATGGGAATATCTTTGGTGAACCATGCCGTCCATTTTCTGCCGCCAAATTCGGTCGTCGCTTTCTGAACACTGTAATTCAGGATTTTGGAAAACTCGTGGGTGAGTTTCCAATTCAATTCTACATTTTGCTTCACTTTATATTTGTCCCAAACGAGAAAAGTTGTGTGCGTCAGTTGATTGGAGTACGGATATTTAGTTACCCATTCATTGACCGATTCAACATTTGCGGGCATTGAATTGATACCTTTTTTAAAATCTGCCGACTGAGCAGAATCCGAAGCGTACCGTACGGCACTGTAATATTCGGAGCGGTCTTTCAGGACATTAAGAATCATTATTTCTGATTTGACGTCACCTTTTTTCGTGGAGTCAGGAATGAATTTGTATTCGTAAAGAAATTGTTTATTTTGCCCAAAAGTCAGAAATGAAATCAGGAATAAAAGTAAAGTCTGTGTAAGCTTCATTGTTATTAGGTTTGTAACGTAAATATAGCATTTAATTTCTAAGGTTTTTCCTCGAAAAATTTAATAGCTTCCACAATATTTCCATCTAAGAGCAAGTCATCCAAATTATCGTTTTTTGAGATTTGATAACTTTAAGAAAGATATCAAACAGCTTAATAAATTTACTGAATGTTTGGTGTGATGTATTAATTAGATTTAAATGTCCAAAAACATAGATTCTACCTTACCGCTGATAGATACTTATTCCCGGATTTTGAATTTTCTCTATATCGGTATCAATACATACAAAATCAAAGGCCTCCTGCAGGAAGCCTTCGAAACACCAAATCACAAAATATTAATATGAAAAAAGTTTACTTATAAAGCTGTCGCCGTATAAGTTACTGTTTGCGTATACGTTCCGGCCGGTTTACCTAAGATATCAGAAGATGATGATTTCGCCGCCGGGATGGTGTAGTCCAGATTCAGTGTTAAGGCGCTTCCAAGCGGAGCATTGGCTACTAAAGTCTGATCCGTTGCCGATAAAACAACAGCGCTTTTTGTTCCCCCCATGGTTCCGGCAGCTGCTGAAGTTTTGATGGTCAAAACATTTACCGGGATTTCGTTGGTTCCGTTCATGAAACTCGCACCGCCTGCTTTTACCTTTACATTAAAACTCTTTGTAGAAGTAACTTTCAAAGCGTTGGCCTGGGCCACTGTTTTTTCCGAATTATAATCCGCTGCAGTAGCATAGTTAAAGGCAACGGCACCACTGATTGCAGAACTTCCCGCATCGATAGAGATGACATCGTTCAGGGTAATGTTTACGGTTGTGGTTGCCGTAGTATTCTGAGCCTGAACATTATTAGTTCCTGATATGATGGCTCCGATAGTTAAGGCTGCAATGGCGATTTGTTTTGTCATGATCGTATTATTTATTTTTTATTCCTGTTATTGTTTAATTGTTCTCTTTGAACACTACAAATCTACAGCAGCGATAAAAGTTTCTTTGTAGTAGAAAATGGAAGTTCATGTAGTAAAATAACTACAGGATTATTCATTTGATCTAAATAGAAAAGCCCTCAACACTTGGCATGTCGAGGGCGTATATAAATTGCTGTTATTTCTATTATAAAGCTGTCGTAATATAAATTACCCTATTGATTAAACGCAAAGTTTTATTTATAAAGCCTGTAGATTTAAGGGAGCAAAGCCGCTGATTAAGCGTACGGCTAATCCGTTCGCTTCATCAAATCAGTTTACTGATTCATTCTTTGCTTCTTTTAAATAAAATACACAGAAAAATAATCTTTGCGTTAAAAAATAAATAAACACAAAGTTTTATTAATAATACTTTAAGATTAAAGTGAGCACAGAAAAATAATCTTCGTTAAAACATAAAACATCCGGTTGAATATTTCAAATGATGATCGGTACGATAAACCATATATTTTTCTATTTTTATCAGATGAAAAACAGTCTTTTAGCCATATTGATCATTCCGTTTTCCGTCTATGCCCAGGAAGTTCCTAAGCTTACCGATGCCATGGCCATGAAATTAGCGGAAAAACCGCTGCACTGCATTAACCAGGAATACCCGAACAAAACTGCCCATATCATCAATAATGCAGGAGAAGCTTCCTTAAGTCCGAAACAGCTGCATCCGAGCTTTTACGGCTGTTTCGACTGGCACAGTTCCGTCCACGGTCACTGGATGCTGCTGCACCTGTTAAAGACCAGGCCGGATCTGTCTGTGGCTAAAGACATTGAATCTATACTGGATCAGTCTTTCCGTAAAGAAAATCTTCAGGCGGAAGCGGATTATTTCAGCCAATACCAGCTGGCTACCACTTTTGAAAGGACGTACGGCTGGGCCTGGCTCCTGAAGCTGGATGAAGAGCTGACGACATGGGACCATCCGAAAGCGAAAACCTGGCACCGGAACCTCAAGCCGCTAACCGATAAAATCCTGGGTTCCTGGAAAGCCTACCTGCCGAAGCAGACCTATCCGAACCGGACAGGCGTTCATCCCAATACCGCCTTCGCCATGGCTTTTGCCATCGACTGGGCCCGGGCGAACCATGATCAGGATTTCGAGAACCAATTGCTGGAAAAAGCAAAATATTTCTATCTGAAAGATGAAAAGACACCGGCCTATCTTGAACCCGACGGCTCGGATTTCTTTTCGCCGAGCCTTGAAATTGCCGACCTGATGCGGAGGGTGCTGCCGCAGAAAGAATTTGTCCGGTGGCTGGATGCATTCTACGATAAGCGAAGCCTGGAAAACATTGAGAAAATCCCTGTGGTAAGCGACCTGTCAGATTACCAGACCATCCACCTGGTAGGGCTGTCTTTTTCCAAAGCATGGTGCATGAAAGGGATTGCCGGCGCACTGCCGGACCGTCATCCCCTAAAAAAGGAGTTCCGGAAAACCGCGCAGGTATTTTTATCCAACGGGCTTCCCTTGCTGTTCCGGGGCAATTACGGCGGAGACCACTGGCTGGCGAGTTTTGCCGTCTATGCGCTGGAAGATTAATAGCGGATGCCTGCCTTTTTCAGGATAAAGCTCAGCAGCCAGATCGGCCCGACCAGCAGGAACTGAAGGTCTTTGAGGAAAGAAGGTTTTTTCCCTTCGATCTTATGCCCTACAAACTGCAGCACCCAGGTAATCACGAAAACCGAAAGGTAGACGAGCCACGGCTTTTCCGTACGGGTATTCACGCCGAAAGCAAAGCTTTCCATAATGATCATCAGGACCAGCATGATAAAGCCGATTAAAAATGAAAGCCTCATATAAAATACGGTGACCAGGGCCATGGCGGCAAGGCTTACGTAGCTGATGCATCCGATATAGATGAAGCAGATGGATTTGGAGGGGATCAGCGAGATGAATCCCAGGATCGTCCAGAAGATCAGCGGGACGCAGATCCAGTGGATCAGTTTGTTGGTGGCATTTCTGTGGCTTTCTGCATATTCTGCAAACAGTAAATCAATTTTTCTCATACCGGATATTTGGAAGACACTAAAATAATAAATTTTTGCAATCACTCTGCAGATTGCTTACATTTGTGTTATGTCTGTCCTGGAAAAATTCGGAGTCGAGATCTTTACGCAACATAATATTTTCGAGCGGATTGCTACCGATAAGCCTTTCCGGCCCGATAACCCGGCTTTTATCTTTATCAAGACCGGAACCATCAGGCTGAGGCAGCATTTCCGGGACCTTGAACTTTCTGCCAATATGTTTATGGTGACCGACCCGCAGACAGTCTATGAAATGATCTCCGTGAGCGACGATTTCCAGTCGAGGATGGTGTCGTATAAAAGGGAATTTATTTCGACCCTGTCGCTGAAGTTCAACAGGCTCATCACCTACCGGTATTTCAGGCAGCAGATGAATATCGGGGTTCCTTTTCAGGCAGACGAAATGGAAGTGGTCTGGAAAAGCGTGAATTTCTTAAAATATATTCTGGACTCCGAAACGGAAATGACCTATAAGAAAGAGATGGTGGAGCATCTTTTCTCGGTGTTCTGTTACCAGATGGCCGGGATTATCTCTAAGGAAGACAGCAATGCGATGAACCAGATGTCCAGGCAGGAGGAAATCGTTTTTATTTTCCTAAGTGACCTTGCGCTGCACCACCATACCGAACGCAGCGTAGCGTTTTATGCAGAACGGCAGTCTGTTACAATCAGACATTTCTCTGCCGTGGTGAAGGAAGTCACCGGGAAATCCGCCGGCCAGGTGATTGCCCTGATTGTCATGAACGAAGCAAAAGTACTGCTGAATTCCTCCAGCAAGCCGGTTTCCGAAATTTCTTCCACACTCGGGTTCAGTGACCTGTATTCATTTTCCCACTTTTTTAAAAAGCATTCAGGCGAAAGCCCGTCGCAGTACCGTACCCAGTTCGAAAGCTGAAATCCTACATTTGAACATCTTTTTCCAAAATTCAAACATTTGTTTGAGTTTATTCATGGCCTAACTTTGCCCCGTAAAACAAGGTACAATGGTAAAGAATATAAAAACAGCCCTGTCTCTGATGGCAGCGATGCTCCCTGCGCTGTTTTTTTCACAGGACAGAAAGCAGATGACGGCGGAAGAAGTGGCCGCGCTCGCCGTGGAGAACCATCAGCAGCTGAAAGTTTCGGCAAGGAACATCGATATGGCAAAACAGAATACGGATATTGTCAGGCTTCAGAAACTCCCGAACATCACGGCTTCCACGAGCCAGTTTTATTTAGGGAATGCCATCGCCCTCGACAAAGACTTTTCATCTTCGGTGAATGTCCCGATGCCCCATTACGGAAGCTCCTATGCCGTTCAGGCGACCCAGCTGATCTTTAAAGGAGGACTGGTGAACAAATCCATCGAAATGGCAGGGCTCCGTGAACAGCTGTCTGAACTGGACCTGGAAAACAATAAGCAGGATGTGAAGTTCCTGGTGATTTCCAACTACCTCGATATGTATAAAACGGTCAACCAGCAGGAAGTTTTTCAGAACAATAAAAAGCTGGCGCAGGAAAGGCTGAAGAATATCCGGAAATTCTACCAGCAGGGGATGGTGACCCGGAATGAAGTCATCCGTGGCGAACTGGCCATCAAAAACCTGGACCAGGGAATTTTAACCTTATCCAACAACAGGAAGATCCTCAACTATAATCTGAATACAGCTTTGGGACTTCCTTCTGATACGGAGATTGTCCCGGTGGAAAAACTGGAAAACAAAGAAGCCGGGATCGGGATGGACTACTATATCAGCCTGGCCCATGACAGCAACCCGGTCATGAAATCTGCCCGGACCAATATTGAGGTGGCCGACAAAAACATTGAGATCATTAAAACGGATAAAATGCCTACAGTAGCAGGATTCGGTGGATATACCTTACAGAAGCCCGTCACTACGAGAAGCCCGGTCCTGGATATGTATTCAGGCGGATGGCAGACCGGGGTTTCCCTTACCTATAATATTGACAACCTGTATAAAACAAAAGAACGGGTGAAGCTGGGCGAGATCCAGAAAGCGCAGGCCGGCGATGTCCTGACGCTTACGGGACAGAATGTTGATATGGCCGTGAATGCCGCCTATGTAAAGTATCAGGAATCCATCCAGCAGGCGGAGATCCTGAATGATGCCAAAACACTGGCAGAAGAAAATTACAGGATTACGGAAGCCAAATACCTGAACCAACTGGCCGTACAGGCAGAAATGATCGATGCGCAGAACCAGAAGCTCCAGTCTGAACTGGACTACAGCAATGCGGAAATCAATAGGCTGTATCAGTATTACAATCTTTTAAAATCTACGGGAACCCTATAATCTTACGTGAACAACAAAACAATGGAAAACAAGGAACAGAATACTCAGAATACCCAGCCACAGCCTGCTCCGGCATCAGGCGCTGCGGCCAAAAAGAAAGAAACCAAAAAAAATAAAACGAGGGCCGTTATTTCCAACATCATCGTATTCCTGGTGATCGGTTTCGGCCTGTTCTGGCTCGTACGGGAATATTTCCATATCGGGGACAAGACCTATACCGAGGCTGCCCAGGTAGAAGAGTTCATCAATCCCATCAATACGAGGGTTTCAGCTTATATCAAGGAAATCAAATTTATCGAGCACCAGAACGTGAAAAAAGGGGATACGCTGGTCATCCTGGATGACCGCGAAATCCTGACCCAGCTCGGGCAGGCGGAGGCCGCTTACCAGAATGCACTGGCCCAGCGTGTGGCTACGGGTTCATCCGTCAATACCGTATCCAATAACGTGAACGTGATGGCCTCGAATATCGCAGGTGCAAAAGCAAGGCTGTGGAATGCGGAACAGAATTTAAACCGCTATAAAAACCTTCTGGCGTCTGAAGCGGTGACAAGACAGCAGTACGACCAGGCAAAAACCGAATATGACGCGCAGAAAGCCGCGTATAAAACACTCGTGAACCAGAAACAGTCGGCCAGCCTTTCCACCACCGAAGTGAAAAGCAAATTCGGGATCATTGATGCTGAAATCAAAAGGGCTAAATCAGCGCTGGACATGGCTAAAATCAATCTTTCCTACACGGTAATCACGGCTCCGTATGACGGGGTGATGGGAAGGAGGGTTATTTCCGAAGGGCAGCTGATCCAGCCGGGGCAGCAGGTCGCGACCATCGTCTTAAACGGACAGAAATGGGTGACCGCCAATTTCCTCGAAAGCCAGATGCCGAACGTCAGGATCGGCGAAAAAATGATGATGACCGCCGATGCCTTGGGCGGACAAAAATTCGAAGGCGTGGTGACCGCGGTGTCTGCGGCGACGGGCTCAAGGTACTCCAATGTTCCGACCGATAACTCTACCGGGAACTTCATAAAAGTCCAGCAGAGAATCCCGGTACGGATCGAGTTTACCGCCGCCAATAAAAAAGAAAATGTTGCCAAACTGAGCGCGGGAATGAATATGAACGTGACGATTAATGCAGGGGAATAGAGGTGAGAGATCAGACGTGAGATTTGAGACACCAGATTTCAGACGTGAGATTTCAGACGTGAGACATGAGACTTTTGCAGTGGGAAAAATATAAGATCGTGAGATTTTCATTCTGTATAAAGATATATAAGAGACTTCAGATATGAGATATGAGATATGAGATTCTAGACATGAGACTTGAGACTTTTGTAATAGGAAAATATTAGAAATCATATTCTGATGATCCAGATAAGAATAAATTTTTAAATCTAATATTGAAAGACAAAAATTATAATTACAGGCCCTATTGTCTGATGTCTGATGTCTGACCTCTCACGTCTGGTATCTGATATCTAACCAACCCCTAATTCCTAAACTATGTATAATAAAGGACTTTATAACGATTGGGTGCCCAAGCCCCTACAGATGCTGCTGATGCTTTTGCTGCTGACCGTAGTGATGCCGCTCGGCGGCGTCTATACCGGAAACATCAGCTATGTGGTAAGCGGGACCGGCGCCATGACCGAGTATTTCATGTGGGCGAATTATGCGACCACGATCGGAATGGGTGCCTTTATGCCGGTGGTGCTCAGGATGAAGATGAGATTCAAGGTACGGGACAAGATGACGGTGCTGCTGGTGCTTCTAGGCGTATTGAGCTACATTAATTCATCCACTGCGGAACCGATGATTTTTGTTTTTACTTCGCTCATCATCGGGTTCCTGAAAATGATGGTGACCATTGAGCTGTTCCTGCCGTTAATGGCCATGATCGGCAACCGGGGAATGTTTTACGGGGCATTTTACACTTTCGTGCTGGTGCTGAACCAGGTTTCGGCGTATTATGCCGTGGAAGTGTCCGTGATCTACAACTGGCAGCATTTCTATATCATGGCGGCACTGGGATGTTTTGCCCTGGCACTTCTGCACTGGGTGTTTATGCACAACAAGTATTTCGCCCTCAAAGTTCCGCTGCATTATATCGACTGGCTGAGCATCCTGCTTTTCATGGCGGCCTTTATGTTTTCTGCCTATGTGTTTTCGTTCGGGAAACAGCAGGACTGGCTCAATTCAAAAAATATGATCAACGCCGGAATTGCTGCTTTTGTCAGTTTTGCTTTGCTGGTGATCCGTCAGGCGACTTTAAAAAGACCGTACCTGTCTTTCAGCATATTCTCAAAAAACAATGTTCAGCACGGGCTGTTTATGCTGCTGTGCCTGGGAATGTTCTTAGGGACTACATCCATTCAGAATACCTTTGCCGTCGGCGTGCTGGGATATGACCAGCTGACCAATGCGAGGCTGAATGTACTGATGATCCCGGGGCTTATATTGGCAGGAGTCATTGCGATATTCTGGTTCAAAAAAGAGATTCCGCTGAAGATGTATATTTTTTCAGGCTTCTCGGCCATGATGGGCTATTCTTTGATCATGTATTTCTCCATGGTCCCGGAATTCAGCTATGACAGCTGGTACCTGCCGATGTTCCTGAAGGGGTACGGCACCTGTTCCCTGTTTATTTCCGTATGGTTCTATACCCTGGATAAGCTGGAAATGGATGAAATGCTTGCCGCGATCGGGCTGGTGCTGGTCTGGCGTACCTTCATTGCGGTCGGGATCTTTTCTGCACTGTACTCCTGGTTCCAGTACCGTTTCCAGGTGGTGGCCGTCGGTGATCTGGCAGTCTATATGGACGGAATGAATTTCCCTCCGCAGAATGTAGCATCCGGGATGAAGCTCATCCAGCTGAACACCATTCTTATTGCCGGCAAAAAGATCTTTGGATACATCCTCATCGCCGGGACCGGCGTACTGCTGTATGTGATCACCCACCATTTCGGAAGGGAACGGTTTGAATACCTGAGGTTCATCAGGCTTCTCAGCGGGAAATCCGTGATTGCCAGGAGAAGGCTCAGGGAACGGAAAAAATTACTGGAAGAAATTAAAGATGCCGCAGGCCCTGCGGTATAAAGAAGATACCTTGTTTTCACCAGCAAAGCCTCATTTTTTAAGTAAAGTGGGGCTTTGCGCTGTTTGGCAGGTCATCGCGATTATCAGGAGCTGTTTCCTGCTTTCGCTACTCGCTTTTTCCCTAAGGTTGAGGCGGCGGCAAAGCCGCCGCCTCAACCTTAGGGAAAAGAGCTCAGATACGCGCTCAATCAGGGCTAAGGGGAACGGGTATTTCTTAAATTTTTTAGACAAATATCCAGAATTTCTGGCCCTTCAGACCGAAGGAATCGGAACATATTCTATTTATTTCAATCAGAAATGCTAACTTTATGCTATCCAAAATGGGATATACCTCTCAGCTTGACAGTTTAACCACCAAAAAATAACAGGATGTCCATAACCAACGAACATGAATTAGCAGGAATGCAGAAAGCCGGTGAAGCCGTTGCCTTCACCCTGAAGGAAATGATTAAGTATGCCCAGCCGGGCATGACGACCAAAGAGATTGATGAATTCGGAGGGAAGATCCTTGCTGATTTCGGTGCCCGGTCTGCTCCGTATCTTACGTATGGGTTTCCGGGATGGACGTGCATCAGCGTCAACAATGAATTCTGCCACGGCATTCCCAACGACAAACGGGTTCTGCAGGAAGGCGACCTCATCAATATTGATGTCTCCGCAGAACTCAACGGATTCTGGGCGGATAACGGCGGTTCGTTTATCATCGGAAAAGACATCCATCAGCATCAGAAACTGGTGGATGCTTCAAAGGAAATTTTACAGAAAACCATCAATACCATCAGAGGCGGCGGGAAAATAGCCGATATCGGCCTGCTGATGGAAACTGAAGCCAAAAAGAAAGGCTTTAAAGTCATCCGGAACCTGGGCGGCCACGGTATTGGGAGAAGCCTGCACGAGCAGCCGGATGAACTGCTGAATTATAAAAACCGTTTCGATACGAGAAGGTTTAAGAAGAATTCCGTAGTAGCCATCGAAACATTTATTGCTACGGACTCCAGTATCGCAGTGGAACAAAATGACGGCTGGACGATGGTAGGGAACAAAGGCGGTTTTATGGCCCAGCATGAACATACTCTTATGATAACCGACGGAAAACCGGTGATCCTGACCGCTATGAATGAAATTTTGAACTAATGGTAAAAGGATTGTGATACTTTACCATTTAAACAATCTATGATCTAGTAATCAAAAAATCCCCTGAAAATTCATTCAGGGATTGCAATTGCTTTTTAATTTATCAATTTAATAGTAAAATTTTTACCGTTCAGGTTGCCGGAAAGCATTTCTATACGCTGTTCTGAAATACTTAATTTTCCTAAATCAAATTCTTTATGGTGATTCGGGCATAATACAATTAAGTTTCCAATTATACTTTGTGCGCCTTTGAATACAGGTTTTACATGGGCTACTTCAACATAATTCGTTCCCGACTCGGTTAAAATAATTGAATTGCAATCCGGAAACTGACATTTATATTGAGCAATCTCTTTTAACAGATTAATAATTGAGGTATCTTTTCTTAATATTGCATTCAACTTAATTAATCTCCTTTCCGGTCTACTTAATTTCATTTTACTATTTAATTGTTGCAGATGAGAAATGAGTTCCATTTCCTTATTGGTTCTCATACCAAAGCAATTTTCTAAGATATATGGAACAAGCGTTTCAGAAAATATATGATTATCAATTTTCTGAAAACCTATTCCGAAATTACCGCAGAACTTTTTAAAGCTTTCAAATTCCGGTAAGTTGTTAAGCAATACGGGCTTTTTTAGATCCTGCCCGGTTCCATACACTGTTGTAAAGCCATTTTTTTCTTTACTGTCTTCTATTCTAAAATAATTCCACAGATAATAATTTTTAATTCTCTGCTCTGTTTTCCCGACAATCAGAAAACAGAAACTCCCAATGGCTTTTGATAAAATTCTTTTGCTTGTATATATCCATTCACCATATTGTATTTTATTGTCAAGCGTAATTTCTGATACCGGGAGATTAAAGTCAATACCTGAAGTTGGAAAATTTTCAAGTTTGTCTGCATTGTGGTACTGGATAAAATAATTGTGAGTGGTCATCGTTATATAGTTCGTTGTAAATCAAAGATAAACAATCATTATTAAAAAATGATTTTAGAATAAATTTAAATTTCTGCTTACATAGAATCAATAGGGTTTCTGATTAACAAAAAATCCCCTGAAAACTTATTCAGGGGATTTTATTATCATATCAAAGCTCAGATCTAATTCCGGAAATATGAATTCATATCTGCGGAATCAAATGTAAAAGAAGCCTGGGTTTCAGATTTGTCCAGTTTTTTACTGATCGTCAGTGCCCATAAAACCAGTTCTTTACAGAAATTCTGATCTTCCGTGCTTAATTCCAGCGTATTTTCTTCGATGACGGCAGTCAGAGGTTTAATGCTGTTCAGTTTCTCATAAAATACTTCATCTGTATCATTGTAATTGAGTTCAAGATGGTTTTTATTGAACCATTGGATCAGGTCGGTATACGGTGTTTTGATGCTTTCTTTTTCCAGCTTGGAAATGCGCGGGAACAGGCTTTCAAACTGGATCATAACGGCCTGGTCGATCAGTATTTTTGCTACGAAATCGGCACCTTCCTGCTCGCCTTCGTACACGAGTTCAATCTTTCCGGTGATGGACGGGATGATCGACATAAAATCAAGCAGCCTTACCGTTGTTTTTTCAGCACCGGATTCAATCAGCCTTAATTTGGCAGCAGCCACTAAATTTTCCATCGCACTGATGGTGAGACGGGCACTTACCCCGCTTTTGGCATCCACATATTCACTGTCGCGCGCCGCAAAAGCCACTTCTTCCAGAAGGTTTTTGGCAAGACCCGGAATCTGGATGCTGTTTTTATCTTCCGCTGAAATCAAAGCTTCCTGTTCCGTAATCTGGCGGGCCAGTGCCACGGTCTGCGGGTAATGGGTAAAGATCTGGGAACCGATCCTGTCTTTTAAAGGGGTAACAATACTTCCCCTGTTGGTATAATCTTCAGGGTTCGCGGTGAACACAAACTGGATGTCCAGCGGCATTCTCAGCTGGAACCCGCGGATCTGGATATCGCCTTCCTGTAAAATATTGAATAAAGAAACCTGGATCCTTGCCTGCAGGTCCGGCAGTTCGTTCAGCACAAAGATGCAGCGGTTGGCCCGCGGGATCATCCCGTAATGCAGCACGCGCTCATCGGAATACGGCAGTTTTAAGGTAGCCGCTTTGATCGGGTCAATGTCGCCGATCAGGTCGGCAACGTTCACATCCGGCGTAGCTAATTTTTCAAAGAAACGGTCGGAGCGGTGCACCCAGGAAACCGGGGTTTCATCACCATGCTCGGCAATAAGGTCCCGGGCATATTTTGAAATCGGCTGAAACGGACTGTCGTTGATTTCAGAACCTTTTACGATGGGCATGTATTCGTCCAGAAGGCTGATCATGCTTCTTGCGATCCGGGTCTTGGCCTGTCCGCGAAGCCCCAAAAGGTTAATATGATGCCCGGCCAGGATGGCCTTTTTCAGTTGCGGGATTACCGTGTCTTCATAACCCCAGAGCCCTTCAAATACCGGTTCTTTGGCTTTGATCTTTGCAATCAGGTTTGCCTGGATTTCCTGGCTGATGGTTTTATCGGTGTATCCGGAATTTTTTAATTCTTTAAATGTCGTATCGTTTTTCATTGTATGTTGAGCAGTAATCATTTATACTATTAATATTCTGTAAATTAAATTTGTTGGAAACCAGTCTGAAGCCTAATATCTGATGTCTAATATCTGATATCTTGCATCTGAAATCTAACCTCATATCCTCTTTTTCCTGTTTCTCTCGTAATCTTCAAAAATCATCTGTCCGAGTCCTGAGAGCCCTGTCAGGAATGCTTTCCCCTGGTTCTGGGCGGTAAAAGCTTCCACAAACTTACGCAGGTAAGGATCCTGGGCAATCATGAACGTGGTAATCGGAATTTTCAGCTTCCGGGCCTGCGCCGCCCTGTTGAGACACTGGGAAACGATCATTTCATCCAGTCCGTTGCTGTTCATGTAAAATTCCCCGGTAGGAAGCTGTATGCAGCTCGGTTTCCCGTCGGTGATCATGAAAATCTGCTTGTTGGTATTCCTTTTCCTGCGGAGGATATCCATCGCCAGTTCCAGGCCTGCTACAGTATTGGTATGGTAAGGCCCGACCTGCAGGTAGGGAAGATCTTTCACCTTGATCGGCCAGGCTTCATTTCCGAAGACAATAATGTCAATGGAATCCTTGGGGTATTTCCGTTTGATCAGTTCAACCAGTGCCATCGCTACTTTTTTCGCAGGCGTGATCCGGTCTTCGCCGTAGAGGATCATGGAGTGGCTGATGTCGATCATCAGCACCGTGCTCATCTGTGCTTTATGCCGGGTTTCCTCTACGATGAGGTCGTCTTCCGTCAGCCGCAGGTCTGAAATCCCATTGTTGATCTGGGCATTCTTAAGGCTTTCGGTCATATTCACGGTAGAAAGGTCATCGCCATACTGGAAAGTACGGTGTTCACCATCGCGTTCGTCACCGATTCCTGTTTTGGACGTGCGGTGGTTCCCGATCCCGCTTTTTTTCAGTTTCCCGAAAATCTGGTCGAGGGCAAATTCACGAAGGGCCGCTTCCAGTTTGGCCGTCAGTACATTTTTGCCTTTCCCGGTTCCGGTATTTCCTTTTTCCGGGTCAATTTCTTCCTTGATATAGCCGCGTTTTTTCAGGTCTTCTTCAAAATCCTGCAGGGTATATTCATCGGTGAAAATATCATATTCCTTATCCAGCATATCGAGCCACTCGAAGGCTTCTTCAATGTCGCCGGAGGTATGCGTCAGCAGATCCTTGAACACATCAAAAACCCGGTCGAAATGCGAGATTTCTTCCGGAACATGCTTACTGAACGTGAATCCTTTATGTAAATTAAAATTTTTGTTTGTCATTCAATCCATCTTCTTTTGGTAGAGACAAGTTAGGGAAATATTATGACAAGAGGGAAGGGGTGGAAATAGAATTTGGTTATGATGGTGATGGAGGAATATAATTTTGATTATTATCTTATATGTGATTTCAGATTATAATATCCGGTATTTAAAGCAATAAAATCCTTAGTGTTTTGATTCAGATAATAGCTTGTTGTAATCTGATCCTGTGTTTTATCTTCAATATGCTCATCATTAAAAATAAGGATGTTGTTTTTGAGGCTATATTTACCGAAGTAATGTCTACTTTCTCCATGCCAGTATTCACTTATTTCAAAAGTGTTATCAGTATATAATTTTATTTCATGGCCTATTTGTTTGAGCATAATATTATTAGGAACATAAAGCTGGAATTTTATTTCTTTTTTTGACTGCCTGTAATCAAATATTAGGTGTATTCCAAAAAGAATAAGTAAAAATGCTACGACTAAATTATTATAGATGAATTTATTTTGCTTTTTGAAATCATAAAAATACAGGATAATAATATTTAAAATAATCAAAATAATTAAGACAGGGAGAATAATAATATTTGAATTTGATGTTGTAAAATCTGCATAAATTTTAGTCTTATCGATTAATAAGAAAAAACAGAATAATCAAACATGCATATTTAAAGATGAATTTCATTGGTTAACTTTAATCTATAACGAAATCAAAAATACTTTAAATGTTCTTAAGTTTGCTTTAATATTTACGGGTGATGATGAAACTAATCTAAAACATCAAAGTTTTCTTATGGAATGATTAAATGCTATATCTATAAATACCGGGTGATTATTGCAGTCTTTTATTAATTCAATCATTTTTAAAATTCATTATCTTTACCATATCAAAAATTCCATCATGAAAGATCTAATGGGCCAAGCCATCCACGATTATTACCACAACGAAAATCCTGAAGACCTGCAGACGGAAACGTCCATTTCGGAGCTGGATGAACTTCCGGTAGCCTACCTGTTAAGGGATTTTGAAGAGATGAACGGGATGGAGCAGAAAGCACTTGAACGGGCTCACGGAAAAGTACTGGACATCGGAGCAGGCGCGGGTTCCCATGCTTTGTATCTTCAGAATGAAAGAAACCTGGACGTGACCGCCCTGGATATTTCACCCAAATCCATTGAAGTCTGTAAGCTGAGAGGGGTTCAAACGGCAGTCTGCGAAAACATACTTCATTTTTCCGGGGAAACTTTTGATACCATCCTCCTGCTGATGAACGGGACCGGGATTTTCCGGAGCCTTTCCACCATTGATACCTATTTGAAAAAGCTGTATTCGTTGCTTAATGAGAAAGGGCAGATCCTTATCGACAGTACGGATATCCTGTATATGTTTGACCGTGATGAGGAAGATGGCGGGGTTCTGATTCCGGCTGGCGGGTATTACGGGGAGCTGGATTATGTGGTGCATTATAAAGGGGAATCGGAAGACCCGATCAAATGGCTTTACCTGGATTTTAATACGCTGAAAAATGCGGCGGAATATAACGGCTTTGTTATTGAAAAGATACTGCAGGACGAGGATGCCTACCTGGCAAGACTGACGAAAAAGTAAACTACTGATTGTCATTTCGAGCAGAGCGAAGCAATCTTTTTATAGTCGATTTTAAATCTTATTCGAATATACATGTATTCTATTCGCAGATTTAACAAATTTAGCAGATGTTTATTTGCATTTGCTTAATCACCATAATCTGTGAGAGAATATGTTTTCCGGCTAATTGAGACAGGTTCTTCAGTTTAAACTTTGTTTTTAAGATGGATGAGATTGCTTCGTCGCTGCACTTCTCGTAATGACACTGAAAGCAAAAAGACACATCGAGCGATGTGTCTTTAATTTATTAAGAATATTTAAATTATCCGATCTCGATACCGTTTTCCACATTGCTGTCATCCGGTGTCACGAATGATAATTTTCCATCCGGTTTTGTCGTTAACAACAGCATCCCCTGGGATTCAATCCCCCTTATTTTTCTCGGTGCCAGGTTGAGAAGGATCATCACCTGCTTCCCGATCACTTCTTCAGCGGTAAAGCTTTCTGCGATTCCTGAAACCACGGTTCTTACGTCCACGCCCGTATCTACTTTCAGCTTTAATAATTTATCTGCTTTTTCCACTTTTTCAGCTTCGATGATCGTTGCCGTTCTTAAGTCGATTTTCGTAAAATCATCAAAGGTGATTTCTTCTTTCATGGGGTTGGCGTTAGGATTGGTTTTTTTATTGTTCTGTTTGGTGTTTTCCAGTTTCTGGATCTGGGCTTCGATCACATCGTCTTCGATTTTTGAGAACAGAAGGGATGATTCATTGATGGTATGTCCGGTTTCTATTAAAACGTTTTGAGTTTCAACATCGCTCCAGCTCAGTTCCTGAACATTGAACATCTTCAGTAATTTTTCCGAGCTGAACGGCATAAACGGCTCGCACAGCTGGGCCAGGGCCACAGCAATCTGGGCACCGACAAATAAGGAACCGGCTGCTTTTTCAGGGTTGTCCTTAATGGTCTTCCAGGGCTCTTCCGCCTGAAGATATTGGTTTCCGAAACGGGCCAGATTCATTAACGCCGTTAAAGCATTCCTAAATTCATAATTGTTCAGGAAGATTGAAATTTCATTGGCTGCCTTATTAATTTCCTGCAACTCCGGGGCATTAACATCACCTTGCGGAACCACGCCGTCATAATATTTATGGATCAGCACCGCCACCCGGTTGATGAAGTTTCCGAAAATCCCTACGAGCTCCGAATTATTCTTGGTCTGGAAATCTTTCCAGGTAAAATTATTATCTTTTGTCTCCGGAGCGGATGATAAAAGGGCATACCGTAACACATCCTGCTGTCCCGGGAAGTCCTCCACATATTCATGCGCCCAGACTGCCCAGTTTCTGGAGGTTGAGATTTTATCGTTTTCCAGATTCAGGAATTCAAAAGCCGGAACATTGTCGGGCATAATGAAATTCCCGTGGGCTTTCATCATCGCAGGAAAAATAATACAGTGGAATACGATATTATCTTTACCGATAAAATGGACCAGATCGCTGTCTTCACTCTGCCAGTAATCTTTCCAGTCTTTCCCGTTTTTCTCTGCCCATTCCTTGGTAAAGGAAATATAACCGATCGGGGCATCAAACCATACATACAGCACTTTCCCTTCGGCACCCGGCAGCGGAACCGGAACGCCCCAGTTAAGGTCGCGGGTCATGGCACGAGGCTTCAGGCCGTCATTCAGCCATGATTTTACCTGTCCGTATACGTTGGGTTTCCAGTCGTCTTTATGGCCTTCAATAATCCATTCATTCAGGAAATCTTCATACTCATTCAATGGAAGGTACCAGTTCTTGGTTTCCTTGAGAATCGGGACATTGCCGCTCAGCATCGATTTCGGGTTGATCAGCTCCGAAGGCGACAGGGTAGAGCCGCACCTTTCGCACTGGTCGCCGTACGCATTTTCATTGCCGCAGTTCGGGCATGTTCCCACGATATAGCGGTCTGCCAAGAATTCATTCGCCTGCTCATCAAAATACTGTTCGGAAACTTCTTCGGTGAATTTTCCTTTGTCATACAGTACTTTGAAGAAGTCCTGGCTGGTTTCGTAATGTTTTTCAGATGTCGTCCTGGAATATTCGTCAAACGAAATCCCTAAGTCGGAAAATGATTTTTTAATGATTTCATGATACTTATCCACAATATCCTGAGGCATGACCCCTTCTTTTTTGGCCCTGATGGTAATGGGGATCCCATGTTCATCTGAACCGCAGATAAAGGCTACGTCTTTTCCTGATCTTCTCTGAAATCTTGCATACACATCCGCAGGAATATACACCCCTGCCAAATGCCCTATGTGAACCGGACCGTTGGCGTAAGGCAACGCCGCCGTAATCATCTTTCTGTCTGACATCGTATTGTAAAGTTTTATACGCAAAGATAATGAATATCTGCGGAATTCCTGTGCCTTAAAAATTAATGGTTTTTAGTCTACGGAGACAATGGGCTATGTCATTAAGTTAAACATAAGTTTAACTTTTTATTAAATAATTATAGTGTTATGTTAAGCATATTTTAATTCAAACACCTGGAATTGAATATAATAAGTTGGAAAATATATCAATCTACACAATTTTAACTTAATTTATAATAAAATTAACATAATTCTAATTTTTTTTTAAATTGCAGGGACTGGCTGATGCCGGGATGATTGATAAAGAAACTATATAAAAATAATATTGTGAAGAATTTTACAACGGTATTAAAAATTGCGCCGGCCTTCTTACTGGCCAGCACAATGATTCATGCGCAGACCGACTCTACGACCAAGGAGAAAAAAATTGAGGAGGTGGTACTGATTGGGTATGGAAAACAGAAAAAAACTGATTTGACGGGATCTATCTCTTCTATCAGTTCTAAAGACTTTAATGGAGGTGCGTCAACAGCAGATCAACTCATTGTTGGTAAAACCCCAGGAGTGCAAATTACAGGAAATAGCGGAGCTCCGGGTTCGGGCTCTACCATAAGAGTACGTGGTGGATCTTCATTTATCAATAATGATCCTCTTATCGTAATTGACGGTGTGCCTATTGATTATAACAGTTTAAGCGGCGCCACAAATCCTCTGTCATTAATCAATCCTAATGATATTGAAACTTTTGATATTTTGAAGGACGCTTCTTCTGCGGCAATCTATGGAAACAGAGCTTCAAACGGGGTAATTCTAATTACAACTAAAAAAGGATCATCCGGAAAATTCAGGGTTAATTTTAATACAAATTTTTCTGTTTCAACAAAAATGGGAATTGTTGATGTGTTGGATGGTGGCCAATTCAGAGGTTTTGTTAATACCTATGGAACAGATCAGCAAAAAGCCCTTTTGGGAACATCAGATACGAACTGGCAGGATCTTATTTATCAACAAGCCTGGGGAACAGATAATAATGTGGCTTTCTCAGGTGGAGTAAAAGGTCTGCCTTACAGGGTTTCTCTAGGATACAATGAACAGAATGGTATTGTAAGAACCAATGAGTTTAGAAGAACTTCGTTAGGCCTGAATTTCTCACCTAAATTTTTAGATAATCATTTAACTGTAAATGGTAATTTTAAAGGGACCTTTAGTGAAAACAGATTCCCTGATACGGGTGCCATTGGTGCTTCTATTTATTTTGATCCAACGCAACCTGTTTACTCCGGGAATTCAAATTATGGAGGATATTATGAATGGCTGGATGCTCAAAACACTGTTACAGGATTAAATGTGAACGGTACAAGGAATCCACTAGGATTGTTGTATGGTAAAAGGGATATATCATCTGTATTCAGAATTATACCAAGCTTACAGTTAGATTATAAATTTCATTTTTTACCCGATTTAAGATTAAATATTACAGGATCCTATGATTATGCAAAAAGTGATGGTTCTGTAAATGTATCCAGAGATTTTGCTTCAGGGATTGGTACATTGGGTTCTTACAGATCCTATTCACAAGAAATTAAGAGTAAACTATTTGAATCTTATCTAAATTATGCTAAAAAGATTGATCCGATAAATACGACAGTTGACATTATAGGTGGTTATTCGTATCAAGATACACGTTCGATAACTCCGGAGGCTCCAACATATTATGGAAATGGTCAGAAAACGGATTTTTCATTGCCAGGTGATGACAGAAAAACATTATTATCATTTTATGCGAGAGGTATATTCACTATCGCAGACAGATATATTATTAATGGTTCGATCAGAAGAGACGGCTCTTCTACTTTCTGGAACAGTAAAGACAAAGATCAGCTTTGGGGAAATTTCCCAGCAGTATCTATTGCATGGAAACTTAATGAGGAAAGCTTCCTGAAAAATATAACTACCATCAATTCTCTGAAAATAAGAGCAGGTTGGGGTAAAACTGGACAGCAGGAAACGGGTAAATTTTTCCCCGCTTTCGGTTCTTATTCTTATAGTAACAGCAGTACAGCGCAATATCAGTTTGGACAAAATTTTTATACTTTGCTTCGTCCGGATGTTTATAATCCTAATCTTGTATGGGAAACAACGACAACGAAAAATATAGGACTGGATTTTGGCATTTTAAATAATAGAATTAACGGTTCAGTAGATTATTTTGATAAAAAATCTGAGAATTTAATTGCCAAGGTTCCTACCTGGGCCGGAGATTTGAGTAATTTTAATATTAAAAATGTAGGAGTGATAGCAAATAAAGGTATCGAAGCCAATTTGAATATTATTCCTATAAAAAATGACAATTTGACTTGGAATTTAAATTTTAATGCAACAAGATTTAACCCTAAAGTAAACAGCTTATCGGAATATGTAGCTGCGTCATATAAAATTGATGCAGGAACCATTTCCGGTATCAATAACTACATTCAGGCGATTACTGTAGGCCAGCCATTAAACTCATTCTTCGTATATCAGCAGGTTTACGATACTAATGGTAAACCAATTGAAAATCTATATGTAGACCGAAATGGTGATGGTGTACAAAATGAAGCAGATAAATACTTCTACAAATCACCTACACCAGATGTGATCTTAGGATTTTCAACAAAAGTAAATTTTAAAAAGTGGGAAATTGCCACCTCACTTCGAGCAATTTTAGGAAACTATGTATATAATAATTCCGGTTCTAACAGCTCTATTGCAAATATTCAGAATAATAATTTTTTAAGTAATACGAACTCAAGTGTTCTTTATACTCAGTTTACAGCCACACAATTGTTTTCAGACATGTTTATAGAAGACGCCTCTTTCTTAAGAATGGACAATTTTACCATTGCATATAATGCAGGTGAATTTATGGGCAAAGGCACCAATCTTAGAGTAAATGCGATGGCACAGAACGTATTTGTGATTACCAAATATAAAGGTATTGACCCTGAAGTTTTTGGCGGTATCGACAATGGTTTTTACCAAAGGCCAAAAGTATATTCGGTAGGTTTTAACTTTCAATTTTAATTAACATGAAAAATAGATATTTATATAAAAAATTAATTATCGGTTCTATTATTTTAGGA
Source organism: Chryseobacterium gregarium DSM 19109 (assembly GCF_000430845.1). Lineage (GTDB taxonomy): Bacteria > Bacteroidota > Bacteroidia > Flavobacteriales > Weeksellaceae > Chryseobacterium > Chryseobacterium gregarium. Next base: position 253,474 of record NZ_AUMU01000006.1, read on the forward strand.
ACCTTGATATCAGCCGGATCTTGTACATCTGATCTGGAAAGAGAACCCACTTTAGGTCTTACATCAACTGTACTATACAAAGATTTTAATAATTATAAACCTGCATTAGGTAAAATTTATGCAGGTCTAGCAATAGGAGGTCAGGGAGATCAGAATAATGGTGACGGCAATACAGATATAGGAGGTATTGATGGCGGATTTTCTAATTATCTTCGCCAGATGTACAGTCTGCAGGTGCTTACCACTGATGAAGCGGTCATTGCCTGGGCAGATGCCGGTTTACCGGAAATGCACAACATGACCTGGAATGCATCAAACCCTTTTGTAGCGGCAATATATTATAGAATTTTTAATGTGATTGCAGTAAGCAATGAATTTATTAAAAATACAACTGATGAAAAACTTTCATCTAACGGAATCTCAGGTAATAATCTTACAGAAGCAAAATATATGCATGCAGAAGCTCGATTTTTACGGGCTCAATCTTATTATCATGCTTTAGATCTTTTTGGAAATGTACCCAATGTCACCGAAAATACAGAAATTATCGCCAGTCCACCACCAAGAATTGTGAGAGCAGAATTATTCAAGTATGTTGAAGCTGAACTTCTGGCTTGTGCCAATGATTTGAAAGATGCTAAAACGAACGAATATGGTAGAGCAGATAAAGCTGCTGCATGGGCATTGTTGGCAAGATTATATCTGAATGCACAAGTGTATACTGGTACAGCAAGATATACAGATTGCATTACTTACTGTAACAAAGTGATTAATGCAGGGTATGCTTTAAAGTCAAATTACGGATCTCTGTTTATGGCTGATAATAATCTGAATAACCCAGAAGTTATTTTATCAGTAAACTATGACGGGACGAGCACCAGAACTTACGGAGGTTCAACATTTATGGTACATGCTGCTATAGGAGGCTCTATGCCTGCTGCCCAATTCGGAGTCAATGGTGGCTGGGGAGGTTTAAGAACGACAAAATCTTTTGTTAATCTTTTCTCAGGTTCACCAAATGATCAGAGAGGAAATTTTTATACAAACGGACAAAACCTGGAAATTAATAATTTAGCCTCTTTTACAGATGGCTATGCTTTTATCAAGTATAAGAATATTAAATATGTCAATAATGCACCAGGTTCTGATGCTGCCGGTAATTTTGTAGATGCAGACATTCCCTTATACCGTTTGGCTGATATTTATTTAATGTATGGTGAGGCTGTTACCCGAGGCGGCAATGGTGGTAATGTAGCCACAGCATTAGGATATGTAAATGCTCTAAGAACACGAGCAGGAGCTAATAATGTTTCAACAGTAAATACAGACTTTTTCTTAGATGAAAGAGCAAGAGAATTGTCTTGGGAAGCAACCAGAAGAACCGACCTTATAAGATACGGAAAGTTTACGTCGGCTTCTTATCTATGGCCTTGGAAGGGCGGTGTAAAAGACGGAAAATCGGTAGAAGAATATAGAAATCTATTCCCTATTCCGGCTAATGATATTGTAGCCAATCCTAATTTGATTCAAAATCCTGGATATTAATTTTTAACAGTATTCAAATGAAAAATTTACTTAAAATATTAGCAATTACCATTATTGGTTTTTTTATAATTTCTTGTGAAAAAGATGAAGACCAGGCGATCGTTACTGAAATTACCAGAAGTACAACGACACTTAGCAAAACAACACTTGTTTTAGATAAAGATAATCCTGATGCTTCTGCATTGTCTGTTAACTGGAGCAAGTCAAAATTTGATGTTGCTGTCGTTTCGACGCAGCAGCTGCAGTTCGGGCTTAAAGGAAAGAATTTCACAGGTGCTTCCAACATAGAGGCGGTAAGTTCTCCTATTACCCTTACTAACAAACAAGTAAATGATATTGCGTTTGCTTTAGGTGCTTCACCAAATGTTGTGGCACAGATTGAAGTTAGGCTGAAAACAATGATTGGTTCGGCGGCTTTTTATTCAGATATAACAACGTTGTCTGTTACTCCATATCTCTTAGGCCCGGTATACAACTTTACAGATCTATATCTAATTGGTGATGCCACTGCCGGTGGATGGACAAATGAAGCTACAAATGATAAAATTTATCCATTATTGAAATCTGCTTCCGGAAATATCTACACATACACAGGTTATTTTGCAATCGGGGGATTTAAAATTATCAAGAGTCCCGGAAGCTGGGACACCCAGTATGGCACAGGTTCGTCTACAGGTAGTTTGAGTACAGGCGGAGGTTCTGGGAATATTACTGTAGCAGCATCAGGATATTATAAATTAACTATCAATACATCAGCACTGACTTATACAATAACAGCAATTACACCGCCTACACTAACCTATAATTTTATCTCGATGATTGGGACTGCATCTGGTAACTGGAGTACAGACGTAGATTTGCAAAAGTCAACTTTTGATCCGCATGTTTGGGTTAAGAAGAATGTAATGCTGAATTCGGGAGAATTTAAATTCAGAGCTAATCATGATTGGGCAACAGGTTGGGGAGTTGCCGAAGAATTTTTTGGAATAGCAACTACCAGTGGAGGAAATATTCCGCTTACAACTTCTTTCCATTACGATATTTATTTTAATGATATTACAGGCGCTTATTCTGCAATTCCCGTTTATTAGTAATTAAGATCAATATTGATTAAAATTGAATTATATAGCAAAGTGTTGCTTTTGAGCAGCACTTTTTTTATTTTTAAAACTTATAAGAGTCATTATGAAGAAAATTACCATGGGAGCAGTGCTGTTCTCGATGATGTTTGCAGGGGTTAACGCACAGACGTTACAGTCGCCGGACGGAAAGTTTGAAATGAACTTTCAGCTGAAGCAGGGTGTTCCGTATTACAGTTTAAAATACAACGGGGCCGTAGTGGTGGAAGATTCAAAGCTGGGATTGAGGTTATTTAAAGATACCTCCATTAAGTTCGCTTCTGAAATAGCAAAACCGGAAGATGTAAAATTTGATCTTAACAACGGTTTCACAAAAACGGATGAAAAAAGAGATTCCAAAAACGAAACGTGGCAGCCGGTTTTGGGTGAAAAGAAAAACTATATCAATCACTATAATGAACTAGCGGTTACTTTACATCAGGATACAACGGACCGGAATATTATTGTAAAATTCAGGCTATTTAATGACGGACTTGGATTCAGATATGAATTCCCGCAGCAGAAAAACCTGAACTATTTTGTGATCCGTGAAGAAGATTCTGAAATCGATTTAACCAGCGATATGAAAGCCTGGTGGATGGTGGCAGACTATGATTCCCAGGAATACCAGTATCAGGAAACCAAAATCTCCGAAATTCCGGCACGATGGCCGAAAGCGGCAGATGCCAACGCTTCCCAGACCCTGATCAAAAATGCGGTTCAGTCGCCGCTGATGCTTAAAAAAGAAGGCAAACAACCGTTATACATCAACCTGGCGGAAGCCGCAGTCCTGGATTATCCGGCTTCTCACTTAGAGGTGGATGCACAAAACTTTAAGTTTAAAACCCACCTCACGGCAGACCGTCAGGGAGCCAAAGGATATATGCAGACGCCTTCCGTAACGCCGTGGAGAACCATTATCGTGGCTCCGAAAGCGGAAGAAGTTATGGATTCAAAGATGATTTTCAACCTGAACGAACCTACAAAATATACCGATACCTCTTACATTCACCCGACCAAATACATGGGCGTCTGGTGGGAAATGATCATCGGGAAATCCCAGTGGGCCTACGGGCAGCCGGAATCCAATGTGCGTTTAGGCCAGACCGATTTTACCAAGCTTACGCCCAACGGAAAACACGGTGCCAATAATACCAAAGTAAAGGAATACATCGACTTCGCCGCTGAAAACGGTTTCCAGGGATTGCTGATCGAGGGCTGGAATATCGGTTGGGAAGACTGGTTCGGGCGTTCGAAAGAATACGTTTTTGATTTCATTACGCCCTATCCGGATTTCGATATCAAAATGCTGAACGAATATGCGCATTCCAAAGGCATCAAGCTGATCATGCACCACGAAACTTCAGGTTCTGCCACCAACTATGAAAGATGGTCGGATAAGGCATTCCAGCTGATGAATAAATACGGCTACGATGCCGTGAAAACAGGATACGTGGGAGATGTGATTCCGAGAGGGGAACACCATTATTCCCAATGGATGATCAATCATTATTACAGGATTGCGGAAAAAGCCAATGAATATAAAATCATGGTCAATTCCCACGAGTCGGTTCGTCCGACCGGGGAAAGCCGTACCTATCCGAATTACATTTCTGCTGAAGCCGCCCGCGGAACCGAATACGAGGCATTTGGCGGAAACAATCCGGACCATCAGACCATTCTTCCGTTTACAAGGTGGATGGGCGGTTCGATGGATTATACCCCGGGGATTTTCCAGACCAAACTGGATTACTACTTTCCGGGTGATACACGTTTCGTAAAAACCACGCTGGCCAAACAGCTGGCCCTGTATGTAACCATGTACATGCCGCTGCAGATGGCCGCCGATTTACCGGAAAACTACAGGAAGCACATGGATGCCTTCCAGTTTATCAAAGATGTCGCTGCAGACTGGGACGACACCAAAATCCTGTCGGCAGAACCCGGAGATTATGTAGTGACGGCCAGAAAAGCCAAAGGAACGGAAAACTGGTTTGTGGGTGGAATTACCGATGAAAACAAGCGTGACTACACATTGGATTTCTCTTTCCTGGACAAAGGGAAAAAGTATGAAGCAACAATCTATGAAGACGGAAAGGATGCAGACTACGTCAATAATCCTCAGAGTTATAACATCTATAAAAAGAAGATTACAAGCAGATCCAAAATCAATATGAAAATGGTACGCAGCGGTGGTTTCGCGATCTCAATTAAGCCTGTACAGTAAATAATATTTTCTTAACTTTATCATCCTTAAAGGTTTTGCCTTTAAGGATTTTTATTTTTCGAATAAATATCTTTTAATGATGTTGATAACTAAAATGTTTAGCAGGCAGAATCTTTTTCTTTTCTTGCTGGCCGTGATGGTGCTGATGGCAAAGCTTTTCCCGTATCACGAATCCTATAACCAATACTTTAACCTTTCCGCTTTTATAGACTGGGGCATTGCCGGGATCTTCCTGCTGTATGGTCTTAAGCTGGATTTAAAAGAAGTGGTGAAAGATATTACGAACTGGAAGCTGCATGTGCTCATTCAGTCAGGTACTTTTCTTCTGTTCCCGTTGCTGGCACTGCTGTTCTATCCCTTGGTGAAAGATTCAGGGTATGTGAGCATCTGGCTTTCCGTATTTTTTCTGGCATGCCTGCCATCCACCGTTTCATCTTCGGTGGTGATGGTTTCCATTGCTAAAGGCAATGTGACTTCGGCAATTTTCAATGCTTCCATTTCGGGACTGATAGGAATTGTCATGACCCCATTGCTGATGAGCTTTTTCCTGGTTCCGGCCGAAGACTCCGGCCATCAGGGGGAAATCATACAGCAGCTGCTGATCAAAGTATTGCTGCCGATTATCCTGGGAATCCTGCTGAATCCCGTTTTCAAAAAATGGGTAACCCGGTACTCCTCAGCCATTGCGGAATTTGACCGGCTGATTATCCTGCTGATTGTCTATGAAAGTTTTTCCACGGCTTTCATAGAAAATATCTTCGCTTCAGTACCTGCTTTGGTATTCCTGATCTTGGCGCTCAGTGTGGTATTCCTGTTTTTTGCGGTGTACCATATCCTGACATTCACAGCCCGGAAAATGAATTTTAAAACTGAAGACCGGATCACGGCCACCTTCTGCGGTTCCAAAAAATCCCTGGTCCACGGCAGCCTGTTCCTTTTGGTTCTGGGAATTCCGGATGATCAGAAAGTGCTGTTTCTGCTGCCGGTGATGATTTACCACAGCTTCCAGCTGTTCTACGTAAGCTGGCTGGCCAATAAAATAGCAAAAAAAACCCCCGATGTTGAAGGATAAGAATCTATTTGATTATCTTTAAATGTATGAAAAAAATATATGTAATTTTTGCGTGTACCGTTGCGTCCGCCACCTTTTCCCAGACCAAAACCCTGGAAAAAGTTGAACCGGCTTTCTGGTGGAAAGGGATGAAGAATCCCGAGCTTCAGATTCTGGTGTACGGAAAGGATATTGCGGATCAGGAAATTGAGCTTTCAGACGGAGTGAAAATCAGCAATATCCAAAAGGTTGAAAACCCGAACTATGTGTTCATTACGGTAAATACCAATGAAGTCAGTTTTCCGAAATTTAAGATCACGACAAAGAAAGGAAGAAAAAATACAGGTTCTTATACCTATGAGCTGAAAGAGAGAAGCCCGGGTTCTGCAGCCCGCGGATCATTCACTTCAAAAGATGTCATGTATCTCATCATGCCCGACCGTTTTGCCAACGGCGATGAAAAAAATGATTCAAGGCCGGAGCTTACCGAAAAAGCCAACCGCAGCCTTCCCAACGGACGGCATGGCGGAGACCTGCGCGGCATTATCAATCACCTCGATTATATTCAGGATCTGGGTGCCACAGCGGTCTGGCTGACCCCGGTAAACGAAGATAATGAAAAAGTGTATTCCTACCATGGCTATGCCCAGACCGACCTCTATAAAATCGACGGCCGTTACGGAACCAATGAAGACTACCGTGAACTTTCCCGTGAACTCAATAAAAGGAATATGAAGCTGGTGATGGATTATGTCACCAACCACTGGGGGATTTCACACTGGATCATCAAAGATTTACCCACAAAAGACTGGATTCATTGGTTTAATGGTGGTGAAAATGGATTTAAACGTTCCAACTACAAAATCACTTCACAATTTGATCCAAATGCTTCCCAAGTTGACAAAACAATTGCATTAGATGGCTGGTTTGATACTTCGATGCCCGATATTAATCAAAGTAATCCTTTAGTATTGAAATATTTAACCCAAAATGCCATCTGGTGGATTGAATATGCGGAACTCGGAGGTTTCCGGGTAGATACTTATCCGTACAATGACAAGGAAGCCATGGCAAAATGGGCAAAAGCAATCACTGATGAATATCCGAAATTCAACATTGTCGGGGAGACATGGTTGAGCACTGCCGGGCAAATTTCTGCTTGGCAAAAGGATTCTAAGACAGGAGAAGCCGCAAATTACAATTCAAATCTCCCATCTGTAATGGATTTTCAGCTGTATGATGAACTTCCGAAAGCCATTAAGGAAAAAGAAGGCTGGAATAACGGAATGAACAGACTCTACAACAGCTTCACTGATGATTTCCTGTATCCGGACATCAACAATCTTCTTGTATTCTTTGAAAATCACGATACCGAAAGATGGAATGAAATGTTTAATAATGATCCGAAGGCTTACAAACTCGCAATGGCAATCATCGCAACCGTTCGCGGAATTCCTCAAATTTACTACGGAACCGAAATCGGAATGCGTGGGGATAAAAACAAAGGCGGTGATGCGGACATCCGGAGAGATTTTCCGGGCGGCTGGAAGTCTGACAAACAAAATGCTTTTAAAATAGCTTCACAAACTGCCGAGCAGAAGGAGTTTCATTACTTCACACAGAAATTATTAAACTGGAGAAAAGGCAAAGAGGTGGTCCACACGGGAAAAACTAAAAATTTTGTTCCTCAGAATAATGTTTTTGTATATTTTAGATATAATGAAAATGAAAGTGTAATGGTAGTTTTGAATAATAGCGAAAAAGAAGAAACTTTAGACCTCAAATATTTTGACGAATCACTTAAAGGATTTTATTCAGGAACTGATGTTATCTCTGAGAAAGAAATTATATTGGATAAAACTTTAGCAATTCCAGCAAAGTCACCTTTAATTTTAGAATTGAATGAGTATTTAGGCGAAGTGAATATCTTACCTCATAAAAAAACAAATCAAAACATAAGCAGATAAGCGGTCATAATATTTTTAATTCTCCTTTTAAACTTCTATGGTTATTTAAAAAATCACCCAAATAGTTTCATATATTTCATAAATCATCAGTGTCATGGGTGAAACAAATGAGTGCTTTTTGTGCTTATAGAAAAAAATAAATTAACATGAAAAAAATAACAATCATTTTTACAATTTTCTTGTTTGTCCTCAGTTTTACAACCCTCTCAGCGCAAACAAAATTTGAAAAAGAAAAGGCAGCAATTTCCACAATGCTCGATGCCTTTAATATGGCAGCCGCAAAAGCGGATTTCAATACCTACTTCAGTTATTTCGCCGAAGAATCTTCCTTTATCGGAACGGATGCTTCTGAAGTCTGGGACAAGCAGGCATTCAAAGTCTGGGCTAAGCCTTATTTTGAAAAAAAAACCACATGGAACTTTACGTCCCTGAAAAGGAATATCTATTTCAGCAAAGACGGTAAGATGGCCTGGTTTGACGAGTTGTTGGATACCCAGATGAAGATCTGCCGCGGTTCAGGGGTGCTGGAAAAAATCAGCGGGCAATGGAAAATCAGGCAGTATGTGCTTTCCATGACTGTCCCTAATGAGGTGGTGGATCAGGTCGTGGCCGAAAAGACACCGATTGAAGATGTGATGATTCAAAAATTAAAAACAAAATAATGGAAGGTAGATATATTTCAAGCGAGATTACCGGAAGAAAGAAACCGAATCTTTCCATGGCTCAGATCATTAACATGAGCATGGGGTTTCTGGGTATCCAGATGGCTTTCGGTCTGCAAAACGGAAACGCAAGCCGTATCTTGGCGAATTTCGGAGCTGATGTCCATGAGCTGTCGTGGTTCTGGCTGGTCGCTCCGGTTACCGGACTGATCGTTCAGCCGATTATCGGTCATTTGGGAGACAATACCTGGAGTCCGATGGGAAGGCGTAAACCGTATTTCCTGATCGGAGCTGTTCTATGCGCCATTGGTTTGGTCATGTTGCCGAATGCCGCCTCTGCTACACAGATGATGGCCGCTAACGTATTGCTTCTGGCTGTGATTTTCCTGGCGATGATGGATGCGTCCATTAACGTAGCGATGGAGCCTTTCCGTGCACTGGTGGGAGATATGCTTCCAAAACACCAGGGAACGCTGGGGTTTTCGGTGCAGACTATTTTAATCGGAATCGGGGCCGTGATCGGATCCTATATGCCTGACTGGTTAACGCAGCTGGGGATTTCCAATACCGCACCCGAAGGATTCGTAGCTGATAATGTGATTTATTCCTTTTATGTGGGAGCGCTCCTGCTCCTGCTGACGATCTTGTATACCATTTTCACCACCAAGGAATACTCTCCCCGCGAGTTTGCTGAATTTGCCAATGAGGATCCGGAAACCGTGCATACTTCTAAGTTCTCAGACATCTTTAAGGATTTTGCACGAATCCCGACCCAGATGAAAAGGCTGGGCGCCGTCCAGTTTTTTTCATGGTTCGCCTTGTTTACCATGTGGGTGTTTACCACCAGTGCGCTGGCTACCCATCATTTCGGGCTGTCACCGGAAGACACGCATTCCAAGGCCTTTAATAATGCCGGAGACCTTACCGGAAAGCTGTTCGGGATGTACAATCTCTGGGCCATCCCGTTTGCCTTTCTGCTGACTCCGCTCGCTAAAGCGATAGGGAAGAAACAGACGCATGCCTTAGCTCTTTTATGTGGCGGAATCGGGTTGATTTCCATGTACTTTATAAAAGATATCAACTTACTCTGGATCTCCATGATCGGCCTGGGCTTTGCCTGGGCAAGTATTTTAGCCATGCCCTATGCCATGCTGATTGAAGTCATTCCGCAGAAGAAAATGGGCGTGTATATGGGCATCTTCAACTTCTTTATTGTCATCCCCCAGATTATCAACGGAATTTTCGGAGGGCCTGTGGTCAGCGGGTTTTTTGGGAATTATGCAATGGATTATATTGTAGTTGGAGGTTTATGCATGATCGCAGGAGCCATTATCACCATGGTTTTTATCAGATCAGATGATGAGACCCCGGAAGAAATTGAGGGAGAAATCAGGCAGGTGCACTTCTAAAAATCTGAATCCAATTATATGCAGCCATCCATCACCGGATGGTTTTTTTATTTATACAATCTATCGGAATTTAATTTTTTCTTAAGCTTTTGCGGTATTTAAATCTCTAATTTAGAGGGATCAAATTTCAAAAGATGTATGACATTATCATTATAGGAAGCGGAGCGGGGGGCGCTACGATGGCCTATCAGCTGGCAGACAGCGGAAAGAGAATCCTGATTATCGAAAGAGGAGGCTATGTTCCGGTAGAAAAAGAAAACTGGGATTCCACAGAAGTATTCCGCAAGAACCGGTATACCACAACCGATGAGTGGCTGGATAAGCATGGGAAACCCTTCCGGCCGGGCATGCATTACAATGTAGGCGGAAATACCAAATTCTACGGGGCAGCCTTGTTCAGGTTAAGGGAAGAGGATTTTAAAGAAATACGGCACTACGGAGGTACATCACCGGCATGGCCTATTCAGTATGATGACCTGAAAGATTATTATCTTGAAGCGGAGAAACTGTTTTATGTCCACGGCAAAAGAGGCTCGGATCCTACCGAACCTTTCGATTCGGAACCGTATCCGTACGATGCACTGCCTCATGAACCCCGGATCCAGGAAATTTTTGATGAACTTACCAAATACGGGCTGAAGCCTTTTGAGCTTCCGGTCGGGGTTAATTTTACTCCGCATCCCGCAATCAATGCACCTTATACTTTAGACCGCTTCGACGGGTTCCCTGATGCCGCGGAAAGGAAAGGTGACGCGCATCTCTGTTCATTATCCAGAGCGCTGGAGCATCCCAACGTAGAATTGATGATCAATACAAAGGTCCTGAAACTGATTGCGGATGATGAGGGAAAAAAGGTTTCGGAAGTAATGGTGGAGCAGGACGGGGAAACGAAAACCCTGAAGGCAGGATATGTTGTGCTGTCGGCAGGAGCCATCAACTCCGCGGCTTTGCTGCTGCAGAGCAGAAGTGAAAAATTTCCCGACGGGCTGGCCAATTCCTCCGGCCAGGTAGGAAGAAATTATATGTTCCACCAGAATTCAGCTTTAGTGGCATTGTATAATGAGCCCAATTATACCAAATTCGGAAAAACCTTCGGGATCAATGATTTTTACCATGCCAACAGGGGCTATGAATTTCCACTGGGGCACATCCAGATGCTCGGAAAATCCGATGAGCACCAGATCAGTGCCGACAGTCCGGTTCCCGCACCCGGTTTTACTTTTGAGCTGATGGCTAAACATGCCGTGGATTTCTGGCTCACTTCCGAAGACCTTCCGGATCCTGAAAACAGAGTAACGGTTGAAGAAAACGGACAGATCAGGATCAGCTATACCCACAATAACACCAAAGGCCATGAATTGCTTAAAGATGAGCTCATCAAAGCATTAAAAGCCTCGGGTAAATTCGATTCGTTTTTCTTTAAAGGCATTTATTTCAGCAAAGGAATGGACATTGCCTCACCGGCCCACCAGAACGGGACGACCAGAATGGGGACAGACCCGGAAACTTCAGTGGTAAATCCCTATTGCAAAGCCCACGACCTGGACAATCTGTATATCGTAGACGGCGGATTCTTCGTATCCAGCGGTGCCGTGAATCCGGCACTTACCATTATTGCGATGGCTCTCAGGGTCGGGGAATATCTCAAAACCCATGTTTTAACCTCATGAATTCACCAACGGCGAAAATAGGAATTGTCTTTTTACTGGCTTTTATGACCGGGGTTAATTTTGTGGTTTTCCCTGCTTTGGGAACGGCATTTACCGATTCCTCGGTATTTGCGCTTTCATCATCACAGTTCGGAAACCTTTTTTTGCCTCAGGCAGTTTGTATCATCGTTTCATGCCTTGCTGCTCCCTTTCTCGTTAATAAGTTAGGTCCTAAAATAATACTGGCCATAGGAGTTGCTTTGATGCTGACGGCTACCGCGGGTTTATGGGGAATGCAGTTTCTGATGAATGACAGGGATATGCTGTTTCCTATGCTTATGGTCCTGGTGGCTTTTACCGGTTCCGGTTTCGGCCTTTCGATTACTACACTGAATCCCCTGGCTGCAAGTTTGTTTAAAAACAATCCTTCGTCGGCCATTCTGATCCTGCAGTTTCTGGTAGGATTGGGAACTTCGGCCTCACCGCTGATGATGAACCTGGCAGGCGATGTACACCATTGGATGTATGTCCCCGGAATCATTATTGCCGCCGTAAGCATCATACTGACTGCCTTTTTATTTGTCAGCCTGCCCAAAGAAACGTTTTTTGAGCTTCCCGATCAGTTGCGTATTCCGGTTAAGTTGTGGGCTTTTTTCGGAGTCATTGTATTGTATGGATGTATAGAAGGGACTTTCGGCAGTTTCGGGACGGTTATTCTCAAAAGCAGGGGAGTGGATAATGCCGATGCCAGCCTCGGGCTTTCGTTATTTTGGGGCGGGATAGCCCTTAACCGGCTGCTTTTCGGAATTTTTGCCAGGAAATATGACCTTTCTTTAATCTTTCTTTTATCACCGATGGCTGTGGGACTGATCATCGGGTTGCTGCTGTTTTTCACCGGAGCCGGTATGATGCTCTCGCTGATGTTCCTAGCCGGATTTTTTATGGGAAGCTTGTTTCCGGGTGCTATCGGATGGGGGACCGTAGAATTTCCCACGCTTTCCGTCATGGTTTCAGGCTTCCTGATGGCCACCAACCAGATCGGAACCGGAATCGTGACGAATGTCCTGGGCCGTTTTTCAGACCGGACTTCTTTAATCCTGCAGATCCTTATAGCCCTGTCCGCCATGATCTGTATCTTTCTTTTTGTATTGAAGAAAAATTCAAAAATCAAAGAAGCTTTCTGAAAACCAAATATTTTAATACTGAATCTGCAACACGGAATCCTTTCTTATCTTACGTCAATACGTCGGAAACAGTCATGTTGTACATTTGTACTATAAATAAATAAAATATGAAAACAGTATATCATAAAGCCGATTCAAGAGGCCATGCCGATCACGGATGGTTAAACAGTTATCACACCTTCAGTTTTGCCAATTACCAGAACCGGGACAGAAATAACTTCGGAGTATTAAGGGTGCTGAATGACGATACCGTTTCTCAGGGCATGGGATTCGGTACACACCCGCACAGGGACATGGAAATCATATCCATTCCTTTGGAAGGGGACCTGGAGCATAAAGATTCCATGGGAACCACTGCGGTTATCAAAAAAGGTGAAATTCAGGTGATGAGTGCCGGGACAGGCGTGATGCACAGCGAATACAATAAAAACAAAGACGAATCGGTGAAGTTTTTACAGATCTGGGTCTTTCCGAAAGTACAGGGTGTGGAGCCGAGATATGATCAGAAAAGTATTAAAGAAGGCGAAAAGGTTAATGGTTTTCAGCAGATTCTGTCACCGGACCAAAATGATGACGGCGTATGGATCTATCAGGATGCCTGGTTTAACCTCGCTAATTTTACCAAAGGAAACGGCAAAAACTACATGTTGAACAAAAAAGGAAACGGGGTCTATGCTTATGTTTTAAAAGGAACGGCGAAAGTGGGCGACAGAGTCCTTAACGAAAAAGACGGTTTGGGAATCTGGGATACGCAGAGTTTTAATATCGAAGCGGTGGAAGACGCTGAAATTCTTTTAATGGAAGTCCCGATGGAATTGCCTGACTATTTAAAATAATAAAATATTTCGCAGCATAGAAATTTTTCTCCTCCGGAAGGTGGCGGAAATTCAAAAAGAATTTTTGACAGGGTAGTGACAAACGTACCTGAAGATTCAAAAACTTTACGATCTTTGCACCACAAAAATAACAACTTAAACAAAGACAACAATAATGAAAATTTTAGCCATAACAGGAAGTAATTCCGATACTTCAATCAATAAACAGCTGGTTTCCTATGCTGCTTCACTGATGGAAAACGCAGAAGTCGAAATAGTGGATATGAATGAATTTGAGATGCCGATCTATAAGCATCAGCGGGAAGTGGAAAGCGGTGTTCCTCAGCAGGCGGTTGATTTTGCCGGAAAAATAGATAGTGCAGACGTGCTTCTGGTTTCCCTGTCTGAACACAACGGAACCTATTCTTCAGCTTTCAAAAATGTATTCGACTGGACTTCAAGAATAAAAAACCGTGCGGTCTGGAATGAGGTACCGATGCTTTTAATGGCTACGGCACCCGGCGCAAGAGGGGGAGCAGGTGTTCTGGAAGCAGCTTCCAAACGTTTTCCGCTGCATGGGGGAAATATTGTAGATACATTTTCACTGCCTTTCTTCAATGATTACTTTGATAAGGATGCCCAAAAGATTTCCAATGAGGAAAAAGACAATGAACTAAAGGGGAAAATTCAGAAAATTTCCGCTATCGAATCTATCCTTGAAAAATAATTGAAAATTAATTTAAAATTAATATCTTTGCAAAAAGAAATAAGATGAAAATTCAGACCACTTTTAAAGAATGTTTCTCCGAAAAAGGGAATGTTGTGGACTCTGAAATTCTGAGATAAGACAACGGCCGATAATCTACCAAGATTGTCGGCTTTTTTGTTTCCAAAATTTGAATAAAGAATATTAAAAAAGACCAAGAGACATCAGATTGCAGATATAAGACGATAAGTCTGAAATCTGAAATCTAACATCTAATATCTAAATAAAACATGAGCAACACATACAAATCAGCAGGTGTCGATAAGGAAGAAGGGTATAAAACCGTAGATAAGATCAAAAAGGCAGTCGGTGAAACGCACAATGCCAATGTATTGAACCATTTGGGAAGCTTCGGGGCTTTCTATGAAATCGGAGGATATAAAAATCCCGTTTTGGTTTCAGGAACTGACGGCGTGGGAACAAAGCTGAAAGTGGCTTTAGACTCAAAAAAGTATGACTCTATCGGAGTAGACTGTTTTGCGATGTGCGCAAACGATATTCTCTGCCACGGTGCAAAACCGCTGTTCTTTTTAGACTACCTGGCTTGCGGAAAGCTGGATTCTGAAATTGCCGCTGAAATCGTTTTGGGAATGGTGGCTGCCTGTAAGGATAACAACTGTGCATTGATCGGTGGTGAAACCGCTGAAATGCCCGGGATGTACCAGCCCGGAGATTATGATGTTGCCGGGTTCTGTGTAGGGATTGTTGAAAAAGACCAGATTATCGATGGCTCTAAAATCAAAGCCGGAAACAAGATCATTGCATTGCCGAGTTCAGGTTTCCATTCCAACGGATTCTCCCTGGTAAGAAAGATATTCCCTGATTTTAACGAAGAATTTGAAGGCAAGCCTTTGTATGAAACCCTTCTGGTTCCGACAAGATTGTACTATAAAGACATCCATAAAGTTCTTGAAGAGGTGGAAGTGGCAGGAATTGCCCACATCACAGGAGGCGGATTGTATGAAAACATCCCAAGAATCATCGGTGAAGGGCTGTGCGCCACTATTGATGCATCAAAAATCCGGATTCCGAGCGTTATGGCTGAACTGGAAAAAAGAGGCGGCATTGCCCGTGAAGAAATGTTCGGGACCTTTAATATGGGAGTAGGGATGATTGTCGTGGTGGATGCGGAACATGCGGAAAAAGTACTGCATCTTTTAGACGATGCCTACGAAATCGGAGAGATTACGGAAGGAAGCGAAAAGATAGACTTAAAATTCTAATAAGACATCAGATGGAAGACATCAGACGACAGACGATCAGTCTGAAATCTGGTATCTGAAATCTAACATCTCAATTAATGAAAAACATTGTTGTACTCGTTTCAGGTTCAGGAACCAATCTGCAGAGAATTATCGATACGGTTGATAACGGAGAAATCCGGAATGCAAAAGTAGCTCTGGTAGTGGCAGACCGTGAGTGTTACGGACTGGAAAGGGCTAAAAACCATCATATAGAAAACGTCCTGATTCCGAGAGGGAAGAATTTCAGCAACGAATTGGGTAAAATCATCCCTGAAAATACGGATATGATTGTATTGGCCGGCTTTTTATCCATCCTGAAGCCTGAATTCTGTGAAAACTGGCGCGGCAAGATCATCAATATCCATCCTGCACTGCTGCCGAAATTCGGAGGGAAGGGAATGTGGGGGCATCATGTACATGATGCCGTTATTGAAGCCGGGGAAAAAGAAAGCGGGGCTACCGTACATTTCGTGACTTCAGGAATCGATGAAGGGGAAACCATTCTTCAGAAATCATTTGCCGTAACCGAAGATGATACTCCGGAAACGTTGGCAGAGAAAGTCCATTTGATTGAATATGATATTTTTCCAAAAGCGATCAATAAGGTATTGAATAATGATTGATTTAGCAGAAGAATATATTTTAGAAAATGATAAGATACTTTTAAGACCTTTAAGAGAATCAGATTTCGATTTCCTCCTGAAGTTCTCTGAAAAAGAACCTGATATTTGGAGATTTAATGCATTGGGAGGAAATGGTGCTGAAAATCTTAAAAATTATATTACTACAGCACTTAGTAACAGGCAAAATCAAACAGAATATACTTTTGTGGTTTTTGATAAGAAAGATGAAGAAATCATAGGAAGTACAAGGTTTTACCTTATTAATAAATTTAATGAGACACTTGAATTAGGGTATACATGGTATGGGAAAAGTTATCAGGGAACCTATGTAAATAAAAACTGTAAGTACTTGATGCTGGAATTTGCTTTTGAAATCTGGAAGATGGAAAGAGTTGGGTTTAGGGCTAATAATCTTAATAAAAGAAGTATTTCTGCAATGAAGAGCATTGGTTGTAAAGAAGAAGGTATCCTAAGGAACTTTTCAAAAGATTCGGAAGGAAACAGGATTGATGTGATTGTATTAAGCATTTTGAAAGAAGAATGGTTTAATAACATCAAAGAAAATTTGAAAGAAAAGATTTAGCAATTGTTAAATGAAAATATTTCAGATTTAGAAAAATTAAAAAAATCTAAGTAAAATAAAAGTAAGAGCGGAGGTGAAAGAACCGGTCTACAGTTTGAAATAGCTGTGAAAAGTAAAAAATTGAAAGAAAAAATGAGTAAAAAGAGAGTTTTAATCAGTGTTTCGGATAAAAGCGGATTGACTGAATTCGCACAGTTTCTGGAATCCCAGGGATATGAGCTGATTTCTACAGGAGGAACGTTCAAACACCTGAAAGATGCCGGGTTGAATCCGATTCAGATTGATGAGGTAACCAACTTCCCTGAAATGCTGGATGGCAGGGTGAAAACGCTGCACCCGAAAGTTCACGGCGGATTGCTGGCGGTCCGTTCAAACGAAGAGCACATGAACACCGTTCAGGTACACGGCATTGAACTGATAGACATGGTGGTTGTGAATCTGTATCCTTTCTTTGAAAATGTAAACAAAGACATCTCCCTTCACGAAAAAGTGGAGTTCATCGACATCGGAGGCCCTTCAATGCTCCGTTCAGCGGCTAAAAATTTTGATTCTGTTACCGTAATTACCGATGTGGAAGATTATGCAACGATAAAAATCGAAATGGAACAGAACGGCGATACCTATATCGAAACCCGTAAAAAGCTGGCCGGAAAAGTATTCAACCTTACTTCCGCTTATGATGCCGCTATTTCAAGAATGCTTCTGGATGAAGAATATCCAACGTATCTTAATGCTTCCTATAAAAAAGTTTCCGACTTAAGATATGGTGAAAACCCACATCAGACCGCAGCATATTATGTTTCCACTTTTGAAAACGGGGCGATGAAAGATTTCGAACAACTGGGAGGCAAGGAGCTGTCTTTCAACAACCTTCGCGATATGGATCTTTGCTGGAAAGTGGTAACTGAATTTAAAGAAGAAATGGCCTGTTGTGCTGTGAAGCATTCCACGCCTTGCGGGGTTGCCATCGGAACTTCTGCACTGGAAACCTACCGTAAAACATTTGAATGTGACCCGGTTTCCATCTTTGGCGGAATTGTTGCCATGAACTATAAAATTGATGCCGCAACAGCGGAAGAATTGAATAAAACATTCCTTGAAATTGTCATGGCTCCTGAATTTGATGAAGCGGCACTGGAAGTTTTAAGAAAGAAGAAAAACCTGAGAATCATAAAAATTGTAAACCCTGTTTCCGATAAGCAGACCTGGGTGAAAGTGGACGGGGGAATTCTCGTTCAGGACAATGACAGTATTTTCTCTGATGATATTAAAGTAGTCACTGAAACACAGCCGACGGAAGAACAGAAAAAAGCACTGCTTTTCTCCCAGAGGGTAGTAAAATACGTGAAATCAAATGCCATTGTGGTTTCCAACGGAATCCAGGCTTTCGGAATCGGCGGCGGCCAGGTGAACAGGATCTGGGCAACGCAGCAGGCGATTGAAAGAGCGAAAGAAAAGTTTACCGGAGAACTGGTATTAGCTTCTGATGCATTTTTCCCTTTCCGTGACGTAGTGGATTTCTGCCATCAGGAAGGAATCACGGCGATCATCCAGCCGGGAGGAAGTGTGAAAGACCAGGACAGCATTGAAGCGGCCAATGAGCATGGAATTCCAATGATGTTTACCGGGATCAGACATTTTTTCCATTAATTAAAATAGAATTAAAAATAATTTGAGATTGTATTTTTAGCATTCAAAATTATATATTTGTAAAATAGACTTGTTAATTAAATAAAATATGAGAATATTAATCATAGGTGAAGGTGGAAGAGAATCTGCTTTGGCGGCAAAACTTCAGAATGACCCGAGAATTTCTAAAATGTTTTTTGCTAACGGAAACGCTACTACGGATGTTATAGGAAAAAATGTTCATTTATCAGAGATTAAAGAACTGAGGGATTTTGCCATCAAGGAAAAGGTGGATCTTACCATCGTAGGTCCTGAAGCTCCGCTTGTAGCGGGCCTGAAGGATGAATTCAAGAAGCATGATCTTAAAGTGTTCGGTCCTAACCAGAAAGTAGCCAGCCTGGAAGGCAGCAAGGCTTTCTCTAAGAAATTTATGCAGACCTATGATATCAAAACCGCTAAAGCGGTAGTATTTGATTCCTATAATGAAGCTAAAGAATATGTTCAGACCCAGGAATATCCTTTAGTGGTTAAAGCCAGTGGGTTAGCCGGCGGAAAAGGGGTTGTGATCTGTGATACTCTGGAAGAGGCTGAAGCTACCATCCACGATTTCATGATCAGAAGAATTTATGGAGATGCAGGAATCCGTTTGGTTATCGAAGAATATCTGGAAGGTTTTGAAGCATCCATCATTGCATTCTCAAACGGTGATAAATTATTCCCGTGCGTTGCGGCTAAAGATTATAAAAAAGCCGGAAACGGAGATACGGGTCCTAATACCGGAGGTATGGGATGCGTGGCACCAAGCCCGGAATTTACCCAGGAACATTATGCGGATTTCGAGAAAAACATTCTGGAACCGACCATTAAAGGTCTGAAGGCAGAAGGTTTCGGTTTCAAAGGAATCATTTTCTTCGGATTGATGGTGACCAAAAACGGGACTTACCTGCTGGAATACAATATGAGATTCGGAGATCCTGAAACCCAGGTATTGATGGCCCTGATGGAAAATAACCTTCTTGACGTCATCCAGGACTGTATGGACGGAAAAGATATCAGGCTCACTTTTAAGGACGAAAAGGCAGTGTGTCTTGTGATGTGCTCAGGAGGCTATCCGAGAAACATCGAGACCGGTTTTGAAATCGTAGGTGAAGATAAAATGAAATACAGCAAACTTCTGTATGCCGGTGCGATCAGGAAAGGCGATAAAGTGGTTTCCAACGGAGGAAGGGTACTGAACATCGTTGCCACGGGAGCTACTTACGATGATGCCCGCAAAAAAGTTTACGAAGATGCAAGCCACGTACATTTCGACTACGGCTTCTATAGAGAAGACATCGGAAAGTTTTAATAAAAAATCATTAAAAAAGATTTGGAGTCATCCAGGTCTTTTTTTGTAAAACATTTAGAATTTAGAGGTCAGATCAAAGATCCCGGATTCCAGACTGAAAGTCTCATATCTGAAATCTGAAATCTGATGTCATTTAAAAATCAATTATAAAAAATGAACAACGGTATCATTATATTGGATTTCGGTTCCCAGTACAACCAGCTTATCGGAAGAAGAATCCGTGAGATGGGTGTATATTCCGAAATTTTACCTTTCAACACGCCATTAGAAACTATTTTGGAAAGACAGCCGAGAGGCATCATCCTTTCCGGCGGTCCAAGCTCTGTGAATGCAGAAAATGCCCACCTGGTAGAAAAAGAATTATACGAGCAGGGAATCCCCGTGCTGGGAATCTGCTACGGCATGCAGCTTACCGCACATCTTTTGGGCGGGAAAGTTCATAAAGGCGTAAAAGGCGAATACGGAAAGGCACACCTGGAAATTGTAAAAGAAAGTTCACTCTTAAAAGGCGTTGCCCAGGATTCCGTAGTCTGGATGAGCCATTTTGACGAAGTCGGGGAATTGCCTGCCGGATTTGAGCTCAATGCAAAATCAGGGGTAATCGCTTCTATTTCCAATGAAGATAAAAAGATCTACTGCGTACAGTTCCATCCTGAAGTTTCCCATACGGAAGAAGGCGGGAAAATGCTGGAGAATTTTGTCTTTGCCATCTGTAATGCAGACAAAAACTGGAAACTGACCAATTATATTGAGAAAACAGTTTCGGAAATCCGCGAAAGGGTTGGGGAAAACAGAGTGATCCTCGGACTTTCGGGAGGCGTTGATTCTTCCGTAGCTGCCGTGTTGATCCATAAGGCAATCGGTGACCAGCTGACGTGTATATTCGTTGATACCGGTCTTTTAAGGAAAGATGAAGATGTAAAGGTAATGCAGAATTACGGCGAGCATTTTCATATGAACATCAAACTGGTGGATGCCAAAGAAAGGTTTTTATCCAAACTGGCCGGCGTTGATGATCCTGAAGCAAAAAGAAAGATCATCGGAAACGAGTTTGTTCACGTTTTTGATGAAGAGTCCCATAAAATTGAAGGCGCGAAGTTCCTGGCGCAGGGAACCATTTATCCTGATGTGATTGAAAGCCAGTCGGTGAACGGACCTTCGGCAGTGATTAAATCCCACCATAATGTTGGCGGGCTTCCGGAAGAAATGGAGTTCGAATTACTGGAGCCTTTAAGAGAATTATTTAAAGATGAAGTAAGAAAAGTAGGGGAGGAATTGGGGATCCCGCATCATCTGGTACATCGGCATCCTTTTCCCGGCCCGGGCCTGGGAATCAGGATTCTAGGAGCCGTTGATGCTGAGAAAGTGAAAATCCTTCAGGAAGCGGATGATATTTTCATCGAAGAATTATATAAAAATGACCTGTACGAAAAAGTTTCCCAGGCTTTTGTTGTGCTTCTTCCCGTAAAATCTGTAGGGGTAATGGGCGATGAAAGAACCTATGAATACACTGCAGTGGTGCGTTCTGCCAATACCATCGACTTCATGACGGCAACCTGGAGCAGGCTTCCTTATGAATTTTTAGATACCGTTTCCAGCAGAATCATCAATGAAGTAAGAGGAATTAACCGCGTAGCTTATGATATTTCAAGCAAACCGCCGGCAACAATTGAGTGGGAATAATGGTATATTAATGATTACACTCATAAAAGAAATAAAATATTACTGTTAGATTTGTAATTCGAAATAATTTTTTTTCATCATTTGTGTTTTTATCCTCCCTTTTTTAAGGGAGGTTTTTTTATTTGTATCTGGGGCATATCAGGTTATTGTTTCGAGTAATAATAAGTATTTTGCCGGGCAATATATTTTCGTTTCCCTGCTTAAGTTCCGTAATAACTTTTACCCCTTGGAAATTTTCCTTAAATTTAGATAAAATTATATCAGATGCAAATTGAAACAAGGCCGCTTACCGTGCAGGATTACGATGGGCTGGTCGAAACGATGAGGCGTGCTTATCCCCAGATGTCGGAGTATGTCTGGTCCAAGAAAAGTATAGAAAAACTAACCAAAATATTTCCTAAAGGCCAGATCTGTATTACGGTAGACGGAAAACTGGCTGCTGTGGCGCTTTCCATTATCGTAAATTATGATGAGTTCGGGGATGACCATACCTACAGTGACATCACAGGAAATTATACCTTCAATACCCATTTGTCAACAGGGAATGTCCTGTACGGCATTGAGGTTTTCGTAGATCCTGAATTCCGTGAACTGCGCCTGGGAAGAAGATTGTACGACGCAAGGAAAGAACTGTGCGAATTACTGAATTTAAAATCGATTATTTTAGGCGGAAGGATCCCGAATTACCATAAGCACAGCGAACTTTCGCCCAGGGAATATATTCGCCGGGTACGTGATAAGGAGCTTTATGATCCCGTTCTTTCTTTTCAGCTTTCCAATAACTTTCTGCCAATCAAGGTGTTGAAAGGGTATCTCCCCGAAGATGAATCCTCCCATGAAAATGCAGTACTGCTCCAGTGGAACAATATTTACTACAGCAAGAAGCCGAATACGATGCAGGACAGTATCATCCGTTTAGGCCTGGTCCAGTGGCAGATGAGGCATTTTAAGGACATTGATGCTTTTTATGAGCAGGTTGAGTTTTTTGTAAATGTGATGGGCGATTATAAATCGGACTTCGTACTTTTCCCGGAGCTGTTCAATACGCCTTTGCTGGCCCCTTTCAACAAGCTTTCGGAGCGTGACAGCATGATAGAACTGGCCAAACTGACTTCGGAAATCAGGATGAAAATTTCAGATCTGGCGATCAGCTATAATGTCAATATCATTTCCGGAAGCATGCCGGTTTTTGAAAACAATGAACTGTATAACGTCAGTTATCTCCTTCATCGTGACGGCAGGATAGATGAATACCGTAAAATCCATATCACCCCGAACGAAAGAAAATATTACGGGATGAAGGGCGGAAATGAAATCAAAGTATTTGATACCGACTGCGGAAAGATAGGCCTGGTCATCTGTTATGATGTGGAGTTCCCGGAACTTCCGAGAATCCTGGCTGATCAGGGCATGAAAATACTATTCGTCCCTTACCTTACCGATACCCAGAATGCATACATACGGGTCCGCCACTGTGCAGCGGCAAGAGCCATTGAAAATGAATGTTACGTAGCCATTGCCGGCTGTGTCGGAAATTTGCCGGGCGTAAATAATATGGACATCCAGTTTGGCCAGGCGGCTGTTTTTACCCCATCGGATTTCCCTTTCCCGTCGAATGCCGTTAAAGGGGAAGCTACACCGAATACGGAAATGACCCTAATTGTGGATGTAGACCTAAATCTTCTGAAAGACCTTCACCATCATGGTTCTGTGCAGGTGATGAAAGACCGGAGAAAAGATTTGTATGATACCTACCTGCGGTAAATAAAAAAAGAATGCAATTTTGCATTCTTTTTTTTGTTATATCAATATTCTTAACGGTATTGAGGGCAGATGACAGCCGGACAGATTAATCCGGGACATCTCGGTCTTCCGTCATCCGGACAGCATTTGTTGGAACAGTTTTTAATGATTCCGCTTCCTGCTATACTTTTCATCTGGTTTCTTGAGATTTTCTTTAAATTTTTCATAACGTTATTATTTGATAATTAATTTTTAAATATAAACATTTTATCTGCATTATTCTATGTAAAGAGAATTATTCTTTCAATTAAAATTTTAAATATTACAGGCATGCCATTCAGGATTGTAATATACAGCAATCGTCCTGGCTCATTCGGGCTGGAAACTGAGAATCTATTTGTTGTATAGGGATAGTATTTGAAGGTGCTATCACACAGCAACATCTTATTTTTTTTGTATTTTTATACATTATGTTTGATAAACAGCAAAGAAAACTGAAAAGATCTGCCCGGCTTATTTCCGTATTAAGCAAATACGGTTTTAAAGATCTTTTGGCCAGGATGAACAACGGGAATAAATCGGTGGAAATTTCCCGGAATCCAGATGAAATTATTTCAAAAGGCACCGTGTATGAAAGAATCCGGCTGGTCCTGGAAGAACTTGGGCCGACTTTTGTAAAACTCGGCCAGACGTTCAGCAACCGGGAAGACCTGCTTCCCCCTGAACTTATCCAGGAGCTCCAGAAGCTTCAGGACAAAGTGGATACGGTGGATACGGATGTGGAAGAAATCATGGAATCCGAATTCAATATCACCGTTGCAGATCATTTTCTCAACATTGAAAAACATCCTTTGGCAACGGCTTCGATTGCACAGGTTTATAAAGCGGTTCTGGCTGACGGGACGGATGTTATTTTAAAAATCAAGAAACCGGATGTCCAGAGCATTATAGAAGATGATTTGCTGCTGATTAAAGATCTTGAAAAACTGGTGTCGTCCTACTCGGAAATAGGAGAGAAACTGAACCTGAAGCAGGCCATCTACACCTTTGAAAAATCGCTCCTCGAAGAAGTATCGCTGATCAATGAAAAGGAAAATATCCTGCAGTTCAGAAGGAACTTTAAAAACCATAAAGAAACGTACGTCCCCGAAGTATACGAAGAGTTCTCCAACAATACGGTGCTGTGCATGGAATTTATCGACGGCATCAAGGTGACGGATAAAGCCGGCCTTTTAGAGCATCATCTTGATCCGGTTACCATTTCCGAGGTGGGATTGAGGCTGTTTGTCTCTCAGATTTTGGATTACGGTTTTTTCCATGCCGATCCGCATGCCGGGAATATTTTAGTGCAGAAAAACGGCAAGGTTGTCTTTATTGATTTCGGAGCGGTAGGAAAAATTCCGCCGAATGATAAAGAGGTTCTCGAAAACCTGATTGTAAGCTTCGTGGCGAAAAATCCCCATAAAATTGTCCGCTATCTTAAAAAAATGGCGGTAAGCTACCAGATTCCGGATGACAAACGGTTTGAAAATGACGTAGAGGATATCCTTAATTTTGTTCACAGCACCTCGTTAAAAGAAATTAACCCGCAGTCGGTCATCAACAAGATGAAAGATGTACTGAAAGACAACCGCCTGTACATGCCGGATTACTTTTATCTTCTGTTTAAAGGGATCGGCCTGATTGAAGGGGTCGGAAGGACCATTAATCCTGATCTTGATGTCGTAAAAAGTCTTCATCCCTACACGAAGAAAATATTCGCTAAAAAGATCAGCCCGAAAAATATAGTAAAAACGGGAATGGACCGGATGATGAGCTTCACGGATACGATGGATGAGATCCCGAAGGAGCTGCGTTCCGTACTGCAGAAGCTTGATGAAAATAAATTTACGGTTACAAGTGAGATCAAGAACATTGAAAAAACAAACCAGCTTATAAAATCAGGGATTGTCAATATGATGCTAGCTATGGTTTTAGGCGCCAATATGATTGCCACGGCTATCGTCTTTGTTTCAGAATCAGGTCCTAAAATCGGGGAAATGTCTTTAGTGGCATTGTCAGGATTCATCTTTTCAGTGGTGTTGATCATCATTATCCTGCTGAGGGTTACAAGGAAATAAAGGCTTTTTTAAAGATTGCTGTATGTAACCATTCTTCAATTTTCCTGTATTATGTTTATACCTCACATGCGCATAATTGCAAAAAATTAATTGCTTATCTTTGCAAAATGGATAAACTCACTTTTGCAGATTTTGACCTGCCTGTTAAAATTCTTGATGTTTTAGCAGATTTAGAATTGTTTGAGCCGACACCGATTCAGGAAAAAAGTATAGGCCCTATACTTTCCGGAAGGGATGTGATGGGAATTGCACAGACCGGTACCGGAAAAACATTAGCTTATCTTTTACCTGTCCTAAAAACCTGGAAGTACAACAAAAACGGGAATCCAACGATTGTTGTTTTGGTTCCGACCAGGGAATTGGTGGTTCAGGTAACGGAAATTGTCGAGAAGTTAACAGAGAATATTACTGCAAGAGTTATCGGGATTTATGGAGGAAAAAACATTAATACCCAAAAACTTTTATTTAATAACGGATGTGATATTTTAGTAGGCACACCGGGAAGGATTATGGATCTTGCCATTGATAACGCCATTTCACTGAAAGAGGTTCAGAAGCTGATTATCGACGAATTTGATGAGATGCTCAACTTAGGTTTCAGGCCGCAGCTGACCCATATTTTTGAAATGATGAGAGATAAGAGGCAGAATATACTTTTTTCAGCCACCATGACAGATGCTGTGGATGAAATGCTGGATCAGTATTTTGCAGGCCCGATTGAAATTTCCCTGGCAAAATCCGGTACGCCGCTTGAAAAAATTGAACAGACGGCCTATAAGGTAGAAAACTTTAATACCAAGATTAATCTTCTTGAATATTTGCTGAAAACCAATGCAGAGATGTCCAAAGTTTTGATTTTCACAAACAATAAAAAGAATTCAGATCTTTTATTTACGAAAATCAGTGAGCTTTTCCCTGATCAGTTTGATGTGATCCACTCCAATAAATCCCAGAACTACAGGCTCAAAGCCATGAAAAGTTTTGAGAAAGAACAGATCAGAGGCCTGATTACAACAGATGTTATGGCGAGAGGTCTGGATATTTCAGATATTACCCATGTCATCAACTTTGAAACCCCCGATATTCCGGAACAGTATATCCACAGGATCGGTAGAACGGGTAGGGCAGATAAAAACGGAATAGCCATCACGTTTGTGACCAAGAAAGAAGAACCTTTGATTCTTGATATCGAACTCCTGATGGATAAAGAATTAACCTTCATTGATTTCCCTGCGGAAGTGAAGGTAAACCCTAAGAAGATCGCTTCTGAAGAAGAACTGGTGATCATGAAAAATCCGGTACAGGTGAAACTATATGATGGCGGAGGTGCTTTCCATGAGAAAAAGGACAAAAACAAAAAAGAAAACTGGGGCGGCCCTTCAAAAAGAAAAGAACCTAAAAAATTCGGAGCCAACAGAGCGCAGCAAAAAGCAATCTCGAAATCTAAAAAGAAGAAATAATTATCATACAGAACAAAAAACTCCCGGTTTAATACCGGGAGTTTTTGTTATTTAAAAACAATTTTATTTTTTTGTAAAATTTCTTTGAACTTATCTGCTTTGCCGTCATCTTTCATTTTTTTGTAAATGTAACCGATTATGGTTTGAGCATCAGTTCGATAGGGTGATTTTTGATCAGTATAAATATTATATGCCTTTGCTATATAATCTAGAGCTTTCTCATTGTCTTTTAGATAGTCGTAATAAATCTGTCCGATTCCGTAATATACCTCTGCATCACCCGGATGTACTTTATCAAGGTTTAGATAGGAATTGATTGCTTTTTGATATTCCTTCTTATAAATATAGGCATAAGCGATATTTTGAAGAGGCATTTTACCTTTAGGATCAATTTCAAGAGATTTGTTATAAGCAGCTATTGCATTATCATATTCCCCGATGCGTCTGTAGCAGAGTCCCATATTGTCCCAGGCATAGATGAAATTCTGATCTTTTTCCACTGCAGATTTATAGTTTTTAATTGCTTCTCTCCAATCTTCTTTTTTGGAAGCTTCAATGGCTTTATTATAAAAATCAATGGCTTCTGAATTTTTAGACATTAAATCACTCTTGCTTTCTGCTGAATTTACTAAGCGTTTAAGCCTTGAACAATTTTGCATTAAATAATTTTCAATTTTATTATAAGCTTTCTTGTAATCGTCTGATTGTGGATTTGAATTAATAGTGATGTCAGCTTTTTTACCTTTGATATTTCCATTTTCAATATCAGCGCTTGTTTTTTCTATAGCATTTGCCATGGAGTAGGTAAATACATTCTTATCAATACATGAACTAATCTCACGATTTACCGAATCTTTGATTTTATTGTATCCGTTAATAGAATCAATACATTTACAGGATTCTTCAGAAAGCTCTTTCAGAATTTGTTGGGCCGATGCCAGTCCGTCTTTCTTATTCTGTGTAAAAAATACAGAGCAAATGAAAATAGGAATTAAAATGATTATTCGTTTTTTTATCATGGTTAAAATTATTTCATATAAGGAACCATGACCGAAGTCCAGAGCTGATATCCTTCCGGTGTCATGTGGAGCATGTCTTCCACAAAAAGATCTTTTCTTATTTTCCCGTCAGCACCCCGCATGATTTCTGTAATATCGATGAAGGCTGAATTAGGCTGCTTTTTCATAAAAGCGGCTATCTTTTTATTGGCCTCTTTCATCTGTGGCCAGAGTTTTTCGCGGCTCGGAGAATACTTGATGGAAATGTAGTCTACTTCAATTTTCGGAAATCGGGATCTGATTTTTTTATACAATGTTTTAAACCGTTCAACCACGACACCGGCCTTAAGCTTGTCATCATCTGCGAAATCGTTTTCCCCGCAATACACGATAATCTGCTTGGGCTGGTAAGGATTTAAGAGATCATCGGCATAATCATTAAGATCGGTTAATCTTGAGCCTCCGAAACCTCTGTTGATGATGGTTTTATCCGGAAAGTAATCGTTAACATCAGTCCATTTGGTAAAGGATGAGCTTCCGATCAAGAGAATGGCATTTTTCGGCGGCGGCGTTTCGCGGTCGGTTTTTTTGAAATTCTGGATGTCCTGCCAGAACATCGGTTTTTTTTCCTGTGAAAAGAAAAGGGCAAAGGTCAGCAATAGAAATGCGGTTAACGTCTTCTTCATTTTTAACAATCTGGTTTTATATTAAAATTCTTTTCCATAAAAAACTCCCGGAAAATTTCGGGAGTCTGATGTTATCTTTTGTATGAGATATACGTTGCATCTACAATTTCATCTCCGTCTTCATCAATGTTTCCGAACATCTGCTTCAGTCTCATCTCAGAACTTGTGAGAATGACCACTTTGTATTTCCTGGAGCTGTCATTGTTGTATTTAATGGTCAGTTCCTTGGTCTCGGCATTGTAATCATACGTTCCTTCTGTTTTAGCACTGAGCTGGCAATCTGTACCGGTTCCGGAATAAGCTGAATACGCTGCATAATAATCTGTTCTGTATTCAGTAATATTTTTTGCAGAGCAGCCTGTAGGAACAGAAGTCCCAATTACCGTTTTATCGTCTTTTCCGGAAACAACTTCTGTTTTGGTGGTTTTCCACTCACCTTTCATCATATCCAATTCATAACCCTGGATATCATCATCTTCACAAGAAGTAAGTGCTAATGCTGAAAAGGCAAATAAGAGTAACTGTTTTTTCATTTTCAAAATTTAATAATATGCTAAAATATAAATAAATTTGAAATATCAATAATGAAATCCTGCTTTTTTAAACCCACGATTGCAGAAAAGATAAATTTAAACGGATGAAAGGAAGAAGGAAGCTGAAAATTTCAAAACAGGTTTCAACATTAGTCCTGAACTTTATGAAAATTTCTACAGTTTATCTTTAGTTCCATTCCCACTAAGTTTTAAGTCTCATTGATTCAAATTTACACCAAAATCCATTTCACGCCCGCCCATCATCTGCGGGAATCCATTCTTTGAAATAAGTTTAAACATGCCCTTGTCTGCATGAAAAATATTTTCAGATAAGGACTTCCGGCAGGCATACTCCTTCACAGCTTCCTGTTTTATTAGTAGCTCATCTCTACAATCTTACGGGCGTCTTTCGGAGTCAGTGTTTTATGTTCACCGAGGCCCAGCCAGTTTCTTTCCGTAAACGCTTTTTCAATCCGTTCGGCGGTTCCTTTATAATCTTCCGTGTACTCTGAAAGTTTCGTCTGGATATGAAGACTGTGGAAAAATTCTTCTAATTTTTTAATTCCGAGTTCTGCTTTTTCTTCTACAGAACCGTCCTTAATGTCCCATACTCTCTCGGCATACTGGGCAAGCTTCTCTTTTTTGGATTCAAAGTTATAGCGATAATGGGACGGAGCAATAACCGCCAGGGTTCTGGCATGGTCAATTCCGAAATAGGCGGTCAGTTCATGTCCCATAGCATGGACTGCCCAGTCCGTAACCACGCCTTTCTGGATCAATCCGTTCAAAGCCATGGTGCAGCACCACATAAAGTTCCCGGCTGCATCATAATCAAAATCACCGCCCATGACCTTCGGTGCCGTTTCCTGAATGCTGATCAGGATGCTTTCTGCAATCCTCTCCTGAAGATCAGCTGAAGACGTGGTGGTCATATATTGTTCCAGTACGTGGGTATAGGCGTCCGTCAGTCCGTTGACGATCTGCCGTTCAGGAATGCTTCTTACCACTTCGGGATCAAGTACTGAAAATTGAGGGAACAGTCCCGGGCCTCCCGAAGACAGCTTCTCATTCGTTTCCCTTCTGGAAATTACGTAGCCCGAATTCATCTCGGAACCTGTTGCCGGTAAAGTAAGGATGCTTCCGAAAGGCATGCCTTCGCCTTCAAAAGTCCGTACCGGTTTCTTTAAAATTTCCCAAGGCTCACCATCGTAATTGGCTGCTGCGGATAAGAACTTCGTACCGTCGATAACCGAACCGCCGCCGACCGCCAAAAGGAAGGTGATGTTTTTTTCTCTGATAAAATCCAGCGCAGTGATAAGGACTTCATATTCAGGATTCGCAGGTACGCCTCCAAATTCATAAAATTCACGGTCTATTAAGGCTTCTTTCACCTGGTCATAGACTCCGTTGTTTTTGATACTACCGCCACCGTAAATCAGTAATATTCTGGCATCTTCCGGAATTTCTTTTGAGATTTTAGCAATCTCACCTTTTCCGAAAAGTATTTTTGTTGGATTTTTAAACTCGAAATTAAGCATTGTTTTAAATTTATTTTAACCCAAATGTACGGAATAGCCCATGAAAACAGCGTTAAAGAAGTTTTAAAATTCTAATGACGGACTTTAATAAAAACTATTATATCTGAACATGGAAATAAAGCGGATGACTGTGTTCATTAAAGAGCATAAATCCAGTGAAAAATAACACTAGCTATTATTATGCAGGAATATAAACTATAATGTTACAATCAATCTTTATCCCGACAAAATTATTGAAGTTGTCAGGATCTCATCTTACTCTGCAATACAATCTTCACTTGTAAAATAAATCCCATTGCTTTTAAAATCCGGTTTCCCGTTTTTTCTATTGATCTTAATTAGAAAAGATTCTCTGGTCAGCGGGCAGCTTTTTGTTTTTGAAACGTACAAAGAAATATACCGGTCATCTATTTTATAGGAACTCCCCAGTCTGTTGGTTGCGTCAACGCTGAAACCATAGGTATTGGCAATTAAAACAGCTTCCGGCAGATTATCCACGGATCCGATAAAGTCCCTTAACCGCTGTTCGGTTGAAAAATATATAGACCGGCCGTTTTCACAGGCCATAAGATAGGAAAAGCAGTCTTCGCCCAGGCATTTCCGGAAGAATCCTTTTTCCGGTGCCGGATCATTCAATGTCATGTACTGTGGCATCTGGCTTTCATAGATCACTGCCAGATCAGGATCAGGGTTATTTCTAAGTACAGACCAGTATTCGTATCTGCTGTCCGGGATGATGAAAGGATGGAGGAGCTCGGGATTGTCAAGGATTTCCGGAATCTTTTTAAAATCTCGGGAAACCTCATTTTGAGATAGTAATAAACCGGATGTCAGAAAAAAAATGATTGAAATAATTTTCATACGTTGATGGTCCTGAATCCTATTTCAGTATAATTTTATAGTAGCCCTGTTCTTCTTTTACATCAATGCCTACCCCTGTAAACGTCAGTTTATTAATCTGGTAACCGTCACAGCCTCCCTTAAATTCGGATGACTGGATTGAAAAATCAAAAATTTTCACATTAGAATAAAATTTGTAGTTTTTTATTCCGTTATAGGCGCCTACATTTTCTAAAATGACCATATCTTGATCAGTCTTTGTCAATTGTACTCCAACTTGGCTTTCATCCTGAATTGAATATGCGGTAAGCGTACCGTTAGTAATCAGGTTTTCATCATCAGCATTAACGAACTTGAAAACAATCGGCTGCGGGGCATTATAACAGTCGTCGCCACAGGCAGTGAACAGGAAAGCCATGACGAAAAAGATGAAGGTTTTTTTCATTGCCGTTGATTTATAATTGTAAGATGCAATTTAAACATAAAAATAAAAACTATTGAAATTAATAAATCAACGATTACATATAATTTATTTATAAATAATTTGCAGATTTATCATGTTCTGAATTTGATCTATAGCCGGAACCCTGTCAGCGTTGACGGATGTTTAAAAGGGTTTGTTTAAAATAAATTACTTATTTTTAAAATAAAAACTGAATTATATCAAACCGAAATCCCCTACATTTGTTATATGAGACACGACCGACGCGCAGAAAAATTCAGACAGATCGTGGAAAATAAATTCCAGATCTACAATTCATTGTTTATGAGCCTGCCTTATGATAAAATGACCAACATCGGGATGCTGCTTCCGTTTCTTTACGAAGAAAGCAAAGCCGGCTACGAAGCAGGAAAGACCCCGGAAGAAATCGTAGAAGAATTTTTTCATAACCATACCCATCTCCAGACGGAAGAACAGAAGCTTGAACTGCTTTTTAAGATCATCCAGTATATCGAGCGGCAGGTAGTCCTTTTTGACAGTATTGAAGATGCGGCCTTCCCAAGCCTGCACTCGGAAAGCGACAAAGGAATGGTAACCAATCTGTACGAACGTTCGTTGCAGGATCATAAACTCGAAAAAGTACGTGAAAAACTGAAGGATTTTGCCGTTAAAATTGTTTTTACGGCACACCCTACCCAGTTTTATCCCAACTCCGTACAGAGAATCCTGCATGATCTCAGAAATGCGATTACCAAAGATTCGGTAACGGATATTGATATGCTTCTGCAGCAATTGGGGAAAACCCCTTTTGTCAACAAAGAAAAGCCGACGCCTATTGATGAAGCCATGAGCATCATCTATTATCTGAGGTATGTATATTATGATACCATCGGGGAACTTTTTACCAAGATCAAATCAACTTTCGGAAATGATCATTTCCATCTGCATGAAGACCTGATCCAGCTGGGATTCTGGCCCGGAGGCGACCGCGACGGGAACCCTTTTGTCACTGCGGACGTTACCAGAAGAGTAGCGGAAGAACTGCATTCCGCAATTTTAAAAGCCTATTACAATAATCTCAAATCTGTACGGAGAAGGCTCAGTTTCAGAGGCGTTTCAGAGGTTTTGGGAAAATTGAGCAATGAACTGTATGCTGCCATTTTCAGAAATGAAAAGATCATGGCAGAAGATATTATCAGAAGAATTGATGAAGCAGAAAAAATCGTGGTGGAGCAGCATAATTCATTGTTCCTGGATCTGCTGACCGATTTCAGGGACAGGGTAAAGATTTTCGGGACCCATTTTGCGACATTGGATGTCCGTCAGGACAGCAGGATTCATCAGACGGTTATTGATGAAGTTTTTGCTAAAATATCCGGAAATTCTGAAGCTTCCTATGAAGAAAAATTTAATCAGCTGATTCAGGCCTCAGAAACCGTTGATCCGGAAGATTTCGAAGATATTGTTAAAGATACTTTGCTTACCGTTACGCAGATATCACAAATCCAGCAGCTGAACGGCATAAGAGGAATGAACCGCTATATAATTTCCAATTCTGATGCGGTGAAAGACGTCATGAATGTCTATGCATTCTTCAAAATTTGCGGGTACCGGGATGAAGAAATCAATATGGATATCGTTCCGCTTTTTGAAACCATGGAAGGTTTGGCCCATGCTGAAAAAGTAATGAGCGACCTGTACCAAAATCCGGTATATCAGAAACATCTGGCAGGAAGGGGAAACCAGCAGACCATTATGCTGGGCTTTTCAGACGGAACGAAAGACGGCGGATACCTGAAAGCCAACTGGGAGATTTATAAAGCCAAGGAACTTCTTACCGCGCTTTCTGAACAGAACGGGGTTAAAGTGATCTTTTTTGACGGCAGAGGCGGGCCGCCGGCCAGAGGCGGCGGGAAAACCCATGATTTTTATGCTTCGCAGGGAAGCACGATTGCCAATAATAAAATTGAATTAACGATCCAGGGCCAGACCATTACCAGTATTTTCGGGAACAAAGAACAGGCGAAATATAATTTTGAACAGCTTCTGACAGCCGGTGTGGAAAATGATGTCTTTAAAAATGCCAAAAAAGATTTAACGGAACAAGAACGGGCGCTCATGATAGAGTTGTCCGATATCAGCTATCAGAAATATTCGGATCTGAAAGCGCATCCTATGTTTGTACCGTACCTTCAGGAAATGAGCACGCTGGAATATTACGGAAAAACCAATATCGGCAGCCGGCCGTCAAAAAGAGGCGGCGGAAATGAACTGAAATTTGAAGACCTGAGGGCAATTCCGTTTGTAGGATCCTGGGCACAGCTGAAACAGAATGTCCCCGGGTTTTTCGGTTTCGGATTTGCGATGCAGCAGCTGAAGGAACAGGGAAGGTTTGATGAGGTAAGAGCTTTATATAAAGGCTCCGATTTCTTCAGGACACTGGTACTCAACTCCATGATGAGCATGAACAAGACTTATTTCCCGCTGACCTATTACATTAAAAACAATCCGAAATTTGGTCCGTTCTGGACTGTTTTATTTGACGAATACCGGCTTTCCAAGGAAATCATGCTGGAACTGACCGGTTTTACCATGCTCCAGGAGGAAGATGCCTTATCAAGGAAATCCGTGAAAATCCGTGAGAAGATCGTACTGCCGCTGCTGAGTATCCAGCAGTATGCTCTGATGAAAATCCAGAAAGGGGAAGGGAACAAGGAAGCCTATGAAAAGCTGGTGATGCGCTCCCTCTTCGGGAATATCAATGCAAGCAGGAATTCAGCTTAAAATTTAAATATGAGGATACCTGTTTTAATAATTGCCCTGATGTTTTCAGCAGGCTGTAAAGAATCCAAAAAGGATCAGCTGCCGCCTGCTGCCAGAAACGAAGCGTTGTCTATCGAAAAAGCAGCAGATGACCACCTGCAGACTGAAGAGAAGAAAAAGCCGGCAGATTTCCTGCCGAAAAGATTTGTGCTTTTTGACGAAGTGCAGGGCGACCTGAATAACGACGGAATGGATGATGATATCCTGATCATCAAAGGGACGGAAAAAGGTAAAGTCATTGCAGATGAAACGCGAGGGAAATTAGACCGCAATCGCAGAGGGATTATTGTTCTTCTTAAAACCAGGGATAATAGTTACAAATTGGTTGTTGAGAATAAAAGCTGTTTTTCCTCAGAAAATGAAGAAGGCGGTACGTATTATGCTCCTGAACTGGAGGTATACGCAGAAAAAGGAAATTTATTTGTTCACTATGCACACGGCAGATACGGCTACTGGATGTATACTTTCCAGTACAGGAATTCTGATTTCCAACTGATAGGCTATGATTCCAGCGATAATTTCTGCCCGGTGATCAACAGCGAGACGAGTATCAATTTCCTGACTGGTAAAAAACAGTTCAGGGAAAATACAAATAAAGGTGCGGACAGCGGGGAAGAGGTGTTTAAAGAAAC
This sequence comes from Chryseobacterium gregarium DSM 19109, assembly GCF_000430845.1. Classification (GTDB taxonomy): domain Bacteria; phylum Bacteroidota; class Bacteroidia; order Flavobacteriales; family Weeksellaceae; genus Chryseobacterium; species Chryseobacterium gregarium. Next base: position 288,792 of record NZ_AUMU01000006.1, read on the forward strand.
CTGGAGTAAAATTAAAGTTCAGAAACCTGTTGTGTTATCTGAAATCAAGGACTTCGATGAACTTGACCTGACGTAAATAAAATAAACAAAGCCTCTCGTATATGAGAGGCTTTGTTTATTTTATTCCTTTATCATTTTTTCATAAAAGATTTTATCTTTGGTCAGGATTTTAATGTAGTAAATGCCTTTTGGGAAATCTTCAACCTTCACCGATTTCTGATGATCAACTTTCGTAATCAGCCTTCCGAGGTTGTCATAGAATTCCAAGGACAGTACTTCTTTTTCCGTTGCAATGTTCAGGATGTCTTTAACAGGATTGGGGAAAATGCTCAGCTGTTTAACCTGAACCGTTTCCGAAGTATTGAGTACCATATTGTAAAAGCTTCCGAAATTCAGGATCCCATAACCCATCTGATCGGTATGGTTCGGGTACAGAGATGCCGTCTGCCTTAACCGGTCTCTCACAGCATCCCTGTTCATGGCGGAAAATGCCTGAAGTAAACAGGCAATGCCTCCTGCAGCGATCGGTGTGGCAATGGATGTCCCGTTCACCGATATTGTTGAGTTGTTATTTACGGTAGTTGTATTGCTTCCCCGTGTACTTGCATCAGGCTTTACCACACCTGAAGCATTGGGGCCATAGGATGAAAAATCTGAAGAAACCCCTGCTGCATCTACAGAACCGATGGTAAATACTTTTGCATTATCTGCCGGGGTCAGAATATAATGCCATGGCTGGGCACCTGAGTTTCCAGCCGCAAATAATGTAAAGATCCCTTTACTGACGGCGATTTCAGCTCCTCTTGCGATAAAGGAAGTAGTCCCGTTCAGTTGAGCATAGGTATAGTTATATTTCGGGTCATCGAAAGTGGCATAGCCCAGTGAAGTAGTGATAAGGTCGACCCCTTTCCGGTCAGCCTCTTCAGCGGCTTCAATCCAGTACAGTTCTTCTTCCGGGATTTCCACCGCTGCATTTTCGCTCCGGTACAGGTAAAAATCAGCATCCGGCGCGGCACCGACAAAGGTATCCTGAATATATCCTCCGATGGCACCTAAAACCACAGAGCCATGGTTGCTGATCGAAGTATTGTAAATATCAGTTCCTTTATTTACAAAATCATATCCGCCTTTGATATGTCCGTTGGTCCATAATCTTGAAAAGGCAGAACCGTTATCGACATAGGGGAATCCGGCATCGATCACTGCAATGGTTACGCCTGTCCCGGTGTAACCCGCGAGGTGGAGCGGCCTGATATTGACCTGGTCGATCTGCCCGGAACCCGAACCGTAATCAAATGTCGTTAAAGCTTTATTCGCGGAACCATCACCAACAGCTTCCCATTTATTAACATTTTTATATTTGGGAATGCCGGCCGCATTTTTAGCAAAACTCTCTACCGACTGCACATACGTTTGAGCCTGAAGAGCAGCTATCTGGGCAGGTGTGGCATTTACCGCAACTCCGTTCAGCCATTTTGAATAATCGGTTACGTTAAAACCCAGAGTCTGGATATTCTGTATGTACGACTGTTCAATCGGGGCGTCCTGATCATTGAGGGCAATGCCGAGTGTCGTCCTCCGGTTCAGGGATTTCTGGGAGAGTTCAGAAAGGGGATTGGCATAGAAAGCCGCCTTATTCGGCTTGTCTTTGAAAAACACAAAAACGAGTGATGTCTGCGCAAAACTTACCGTGTAACCTGCTAAAAGACAAAAAAGTAAAGTTTTTTTCATATCTTTATTTTGTATAAAGATAAAACAAAATCAATAAAATTTTTGATAGGATGTTAAATTCCTTATTTTTACAGAAATATTTATCTATGAAAAAGATTCAAATGGTTGACTTACAAAGTCAGTATTACAAAATAAAGAATGATGTGGATAATGCAGTATTAAATGTAATGGATTCTGCGGCTTTTATCAACGGGCCGGAAGTAAAGTCTTTCCAGAATGAATTGGAGTCATATTTAGACGTAAATCATGTGATTCCCTGTGCAAACGGTACGGATGCCCTTCAGATCGCTTTAATGGCCCTTGACCTTCAGGAAGGAGATGAAATCATCACGGCGGATTTTACCTTTGCCGCTACTGTGGAAGTGATTCATCTGCTGAAGCTTAAATCCGTTCTGGTAGATGTTGATTATGATACGTTTACCATTTCACCGGAAGCGATCCGCAAATCAATCACGCCCAAGACAAAAGCGATCATTCCTGTACATATTTTCGGACAGTGTTCAGATATGGAGGAAATCTTAAAAATAGCTGAAGAGCACAACCTATATGTCATTGAAGATAATGCGCAGGCCATCGGTGCTGAATTTACTTTTTCAGACGGTACCGTAAAAAAAGCGGGAACGATGTCCACGGTAGGAACGACCTCTTTCTTTCCTTCTAAAAACCTGGGCTGCTACGGAGACGGCGGTGCTATTTTTACCAATAATGATGAACTGGCCCACCGTTTAAGAGGGATTGTGAATCATGGAATGTATGAAAGGTATTATCATGACGAAGTTGGAGTAAATTCAAGATTAGACAGTGTACAGGCTGCCATTTTAAGGAAAAAGCTTCCGCATCTTGATCAATATAACGAATCAAGGGGTAAGGCCGCCGATTATTATGATGAAGCATTTGCGGGACACGAAGGTCTTCTGACTCCTAAAAGAGCAGGAAATTCAACCCATGTTTTTCATCAGTATACCCTGAGGATCCTGAACGGTAAGAGAAACGATTTACAGAAATTCCTGACCGAAAAAGAAATCCCTGCTATGATCTATTACCCTGTAGCGTTACGGAAACAGAAGGCCTATTACCAGGAAAGCAATGATGCTGATTTTGTTAATACAGACCAACTGCTGGAACAGGTGATCTCGCTTCCGATGCATACCGAACTGGATGATGAACAGCTGAAATATATTACGGATGCAGTACTGGAATTTATGAAATAAATCTTCAGTAAAACTAAAACTTAAAGTTTTCCATGCGTGTCTGAATGTCCTTTCGGTATCCTGTTTGGATATAGATTATTTCATAAGATATCGCTCATTAATCTGCATTCGAAGACTGATCAGAATTTTGTAAATGTTTTGAGTCTGGTAAGATGGGAACAGCTGTATTCAGATGAATCTGTCAATAAATACCACATCACGTGCTTCAGTAAGGATTATTAATAACAATGGTCCGTTTTTTGAGTTTCTACCGAATAGAATTTTACTGATTTTTAATAATAATTCAGGGATTCAATCGACTATAACGTAAATACCGATTTTAGGATTATATACTCCTATTTTACATTAATTTGCTATAAAAGAATATATTTTTCTAAAGTGATATTTGGATGACCTGATTTTATCGACATTAACTAATAAAGAATAAAATATAACCATATAAAACTGCCGGATCTTAATCACCGGAAAAGACAAAAAATTAATATGACAATACTCGTAACAGGAGGTCTCGGATACATCGGTTCACACACCGTAGTAGAACTTTTGAATAGCAATTTTGAAGTTGTTATCGTAGACGATTTATCCAACTCAGAAAGATTTATTTTAAAAAATATTGAGGAAATCACCGGGAAAAAGCCGGTCTTTTATCCTTTTGACTTAAAGAGAAGAGAACTTCTCACTCAGGTTTTTAATGCGCATCAGATTGATGGATGTATTAATTTTGCCGCCTCAAAAGCAGTAGGTGAAAGCCAGTTGAAGCCCGTTGATTATTATGAGAACAACTTGTTTTCCCTGATCAACATCCTGCAGGAATTTAAAGAGCGTGGACTTTCCAATTTTATCTTCAGTTCGTCCTGTACCGTATACGGACAGGCAGACCAGATGCCGATTAATGAAAATACCCCGTTGAAAATGCCGGAAAGCGTTTACGGAAAAACCAAGCAGATGGGAGAGGAGATCCTGGCTGATTTTGCGAAAGCATACCAGCGTAAAGTTTCATTATTAAGATATTTTAACCCGATCGGTGCCCATCCTTCAGCAAAGTTAGGCGAATTGCCTATCGGAATTCCGAATAACCTGGTTCCTTTTGTCATGCAGACCGCTGCCGGAATCCGTGAAACACTCAGCATCTGGGGCGATGATTATCCTACAGAAGACGGAACAGCAGTACGTGATTATATCTATGTGGTTGACCTTGCGAAAGCCCATGTTGCTGCTTTAAAAAAGTTAATGGAAGATGATTCTGATAACGTGGTAATTGATATTTTTAACCTGGGTACGGGAAAAGGATCATCAGTGCTGGAAGTGGTCAAAGCTTTTGAAACAGCAAATGGCGTTGAGGTAAAATATCAGATCTGTGACCGTAGGGAAGGTGATATTACCATTGCATATGCCAACGTTGACAAAGCGGAAAAAGAACTTGGCTGGAAATCTGAAACTTCCTTGGAGGAAGCATTAAGGTCCGTATGGCAATGGCAGAATTATCTGGTTTCAAGAACCGTTTAAATTATTAACGTATGGTCTGGAATCCTGAACTTTATGATCAATTTAAAAAAGAACGGTCCGCACCGTTTTTTGATCTTTTGAAACTGGTCATCCCTAAGGATAATATACAAGTGATTGATCTGGGCTGCGGAACGGGTGAGCTGACTTCGGAACTGCCGGGTTATTTATCAGGTTCGGAAATCACCGGCATTGATTCTTCTGCTGAAATGCTGGAAAAAGCAAAGCATTTTGAAACCGGACAGCTGAAATTCTATCAGAGAAGCATTGAAGAGCAGCTGGAAGCCAATGAAACTTTTGATCTCATTATTTCCAATGCAGCCATCCAGTGGTGTGACCATCATGAAAAGCTGTTTCCGGAGATCATCAGTAGAATAAACAAAGGCGGCCAGCTGGCTATCCAGATTCCTTCGAATCATGAATTTATCGTGCATCAGCTCCTTAGGAAAGTCGCGGAAACCGAACCGTATAAGGCCGCTTACCATTCATGGACAAGGCAATATTCTGTTTTGAAAATTGAAGATTATGCCCGGATAATGTTTGATCATAACGGCAGTGGGATTACGGTTTTTGAAAAAGTATACCCTCTTGTTATGGATGATGCAGAAGCTGTTTTTACCTGGGCATCAGGAACAGCCATGATTCCGTACCTTGACAAGCTGCCCGAAGATTTACAGCAAGCCTTCAATGAAGATTATAAAAAAGAACTAAAACATATTTTTACGAAATCACCGGTCTTTTATCCTTTTAAAAGGACTTTTATTTCGGCAACATTTTAAATCAACAAATAATTGGATATTAGTATGAAAACACAGAGAATAGGCATCACATTCTCCTCATTTGACTTATTGCATGCCGGTCACATCAAGATGCTGGAGGAGGCAAAAACAGTATGTGATTACCTGATCGTCGGTCTGCAGATTGACCCTTCGCACGACCGCCCGACCAAAAACAAGCCTACCCAAACCATCGTAGAACGCTATATCCAGCTTAAGGCTGTCAATGCTGTAGATGAAATCATTCCTTATTATACGGAGGAAGATCTTCTGGATATCCTGAAGTCGTTTGTTATTGATGTAAGAATCATCGGAGACGATTATCTTGACAAAGATTTCACAGGAAAAAAATACTGCGAGGAAAAAGGGATAGAAATCTTTTACAATAAAAGAGACCACCGGTTTTCTTCCAGCGACCTGAGAAAAAGAATCTATGAGGCAGAACTTGCCAAACTTTCAAGAATGGAAGCTGAAGAAACTGTAAAATAAAAGAATCCCGAAATTATTTTCGGGATTCTTGTTTATGTATTTTCATTCTACATTGGTCCGCCCTGCTGGTCATCACCCGCTGCATTGGAGTTGATATCTTTTTTCCTTTTAGGCTGGTCTACCTTCTCACCCTGTTTAAATCTGTAGGTTAAAGAGACAGAGAACTGCCTTGGCTGCCATTGCATATAAGATTCTCTTATACCTGTTGCCAGATAATTCGTGCTTCTCATAGAACGGGTATTGAAAATATCCTGCATATTAAAAGAAATTGTTCCGTCTCCTTTCCAAATTGTTTTAGATGCTCCAAGATTTAAAGCATACATTGCTTTTCTATCCTGGCTTGCCGTATTCTGAGGACCTCTGTAAAATCCTTGTAACTGAAAACTGAATGTTTTATCCACTTTAAAGGTAGCGTTCAGCCTTGCTCTGGTAGAAAAACCGTCTCCTGCATAGGATTGGATTCTGTTAACATTTTTTCCTTTGATATCAATAGTATTATAAGAATATTCTCCCGTCGTTTTATAGCCGAATACACTAAAGCTTCCCATTAATTTTAACCATGGAAATACATCTGCTGTTCCGTTAAAGTCTAAACCGTACTGATCATTCGTTCCTAAATTCAGTGGAGTTGTAAAATAAATATTGGTTCGTTCATCTTCCTGGTAGGCTACTGTCTTTGTATCCTCTGTAGTTCTTCTGTAAAAAAGAGTGGGATTTAGGGTGAATTTCTTTTTAGAAATACTGTATCCGAATTCAAATGAATCTACATAAGATGGATTTAAATCAACATTTCCCAAGAACAGGTTTTGATTATCAGTAATAGAAAAATAAGGAATTAAAAACCATGAGCGGGGTCTGTCAATTCTTCTTGAATAATTCAATAAAAACTGGTTATCTTTTCCTAAGTCATAACTTAAAAATACGCTTGGAAATAAATTATTATAGTTTTTATTATTATTAACTGTACCCTTTTCCCCACCTTCAAGGTTTCTGTAGTCTACTTTCACATTAGAAAGTTCATCGCGAAGTCCTAACTGATAGCCGAAATTTCCTACTTTACTGCGAAACTGTACATAGAATGCATTGAACAATTCATCGTAATTTGTAACATTGGTAAATTTGTTCAGAACAGAAAATGGTACATTTAAACCGTCTGCTTCATTTGCGGTATTATCATAAAAATTATTATTACTGTCAATCCTATACCCTGCTTCAAACTTGGAACTCTCACCAATAGGAAGTTCGTAATCTAATTTTCCTATTAAGGTTTTTGTTCGTGAGTATTGGGAATTGTTGCTTAAAGTATAATTCATACCAGGAACAATACCAATTACATTCCCGGAATTATTTAAAACAGTTGAAAAATCGGACTCTTCATAAATGTCTGTTGTATTGTCACTTTTGTTGCTCTGAGCACTTAGTGAAGCAGATAGAATCTGTCCTTTATCATCAAATTTATGATCCCATCCTAAATCTCCCTGAAAAGCAAGGTTGGTATTGTTTCCGTTATTTGTTCTTAATGTATAAGGATTCGGTAAAGGAATATAATTATAAAGATAATTATAATTAATCCTGCCATCTGTTTCGTTATCAAAGGTTCTTATAGTACCGGATAAATTGACAGAGTTTTTATCATCAATATCATATACAAAACCAGCTGTGGCATTATAGTTTTTAGAATAATTTTTATTTTTGGTCTCCTGATCTGACCTTAATAATTGAAACTGTTCATTTTTGTCATAATTCAGGTTGCTGTTTCTATTGGTTCCGGTAGATTCATTATAGCCACCGCCACCATTTACAAACCATGTCCATTTATTTTTTCTCCAGCTGAGATTAGCATTTAGCAATGTTCTTGGCTGATACCCTAACGTTCCTACTACACTTCCATTGAATCCTACTTTTTTACTTTTCTTTAAAATAATATTTAAGATGCCCGAAGTTCCGCTCGCTTCAAATTTTGAGGAAGGATTTGTAATTACCTCAATTCTTTCAATCTGATCGGCAGGAATACTCTGAAGTGCATTACTCCCTTCAGAAATACCCAACAGAGCAGAAGGTTTTCCGTTTATGAGAAACTTTACATTAGAACTTCCCCGCATTGAGACCGTACCATCCGTATCAACTTCTACAGAAGGCACATTCTGAAGTACATCCTGCAGGTTCCCTCCTTTACTTACGATATCCTGAGAAGGATCATAGGTTCTTTTATCCAGCTCTACTTTGTAAGGTTTGGTAGAAGGAGCTGTAATCACGATACCCTGGATGTCTCCTGTTTTAAGATTTGTGGCGCTGCCTTCAGGATCTATGGATAAAGCCCCGATATTTCCTGCGGCTGTAATCTGTTTGTTAACCACACTTTTTTTATAATCGATAGCTTCTACCGTGATATCATAGGCTCCGGGTGCAAGGTCAAGCGTATACTGGCCTTTTTCATCCGTAAGCGTAGCATCGCTGAATAATTTGTTGGCTTTATTACTGAATGTAACAGAAGCATAAGGAACGGGCTGGTTGCTCTTATTGACAACCGACCCGGAAATACCGACCTTCTCCTGCGCAAAGGCAAATGCCGCTGCCGAAAGTACAAAAGTAAGCCCTAAGGTTTTTTTTGTAAAAATGTTAATGATTTCCGTCTGATTCATAAGGTATTGTTTGTGTAAAATCGTGAAAAATTCTACTTAATATTATGAAATTGCTAACCTGCGTATTCCCGAATATGAAGTAATAATTTATTATTTATAATGCATAAGTCGCTTTAAAAAGCGAAATGTTAATTATTGAATTGTTAAAATAAAGTTAAATATATTTCTTATTTTATATTTTTAGAATCCAGCCAGTCCTGGTAAGCTTTTGCATTAATGGCATGCTGTTCGGCACTGGCTGTGAATTTGTGGTATCCGAACCTTGCAGGATCCGCACACATGAATATGTAATCATTGTTCTCTGCATTTAAAACCGCATCAACGGAAGTCTTATCTACAATACAGATTGGTCCTGGCGGAATGCCTTTATTAGCATAGGTATTATAAGGTGACGGAGTTGAAAGATGTTTATAAAAAACCCGTTTGATCGGCTCCTTAAAGTTGGTCTGTTTATTAATAGCGTAGATGACGGTAGGATCAGACTGCAGCTTTATTCCTTTTCTGTACCGGTTGAGATACAGGCCGGCAATCGTTTTCATTTCATCCTTTTTTCCTCCGGATTCTTTATAAACGATAGAAGCGAGTGCATACACCTGATCTCTTGTCAGACCTGCCTGTTCTTCCTTCGCTTTTCTTGCGGCATTCCAGAATTCGTTGTATTGGTCATTAAACCTGTTGAAAAAGTCTTTGGGCGTGACGGTCCAGAAAAAATTATAGGTATCAATAAAGAAATATTTTTTGAGATCTTCTGCATTGTTATACCCTTTTTCGGATGCAATGGTATTGAGGCCATTCACAAATTGCAGAGAGTCGAGCTCTGTTTTTTTGGTTACTTTACCCAGCATCTGGTACACATCTCCGAAATCTCCTATCCTGAAACTGTTTTGCGCCTGGTTACCGGCTTTGATCATGTTTACCAGTTTTGCATTCCCAAGACCCTTCTGGAAATGGTAACGGCCTGGCTTGAAATTTTTCCCAAGATCCTTGTCTTTTGCAACCGCCTCGAAAGATTCTTTATTATCAACATATTTTGCCGCTGAATCCATGATCTGCCTGAAACCGGCATTATGCGAAATCAGGACATAACCGTCCTTTTGAATGTTGTTTCCGTAGTATTTGGTGTATAATCTCAAACCGAAAAATCCGCCTGTTATAAGAACAAGAAGGATGATAATGAGAACAGCTTTTTTCATGTACTATGATTAAAGTTACTGATTAAATAAGGTTGATTTTTCCTTTAAAAACCTGCTTTGCAGGGCCTTCCAGCCATATATTGGTGAAGGAATCCCCGTTTTTTTCAGCATAGACTTTAAGATCGCCTCCTAAAGTCTTTACTTTTACTGAAGTTAGATGGCTCTTTTGCAGAAAAGTTAAAGCCGAAGCGGTAACGCCCGTTCCGCAACTATAGGTTTCATCTTCAACGCCACGCTCATAGGTCCTTACGAATATTTCATTGTCTGCTGTTTTTTCTACAAAGTTGACGTTAATGCCATTTTCCTTATGATTTTCAGAATTCCTGATGCCGTTTCCTTCTGCAAAAACATTGTAGTTAACCAAATCTTCGACATATTTTACATAATGGGGTGAACCCGTATTCATTACAGCATCTCCGCCTTCCTGAGAAATAGTGTTGACATCAATCATTTTTAACTTCACAATCCCATTATGGATTTCTGCCTCATGTTCGCCGTCAATAGCGATAAAGCGGCATCTGTTTTCAAAAATATCAAGAAAGAAAGCAAAGGCTGCCAGGCATCTTCCGCCGTTTCCGCACATGGTGCTTTCGCCGCCGTCAGAATTATAATATACCATTTTAAAATCATACCCTTCATCATTTTCCAGCAGAATAAGGCCGTCTGCGCCGATTCCGAATCTCCTGTCACACAGTTTTTCAATGATTTCCTTATTTTTCGGAAACTGAAGGTCACGGTTGTCTATCATAACAAAATCGTTTCCCGTTCCCTGGTATTTATAAAATTCTATATTTTCTGATATCATGTTTTGTCTTAAAATTAAACAGGCAAAATTACTATAATTAAAACAAAAAACGAACAGGGTTAGCTGTCCGTTCGCTTATTTATAATCGTTTTATCTAAATCCTCCTCCGTTGGTATTACGGTTGGAATTCTGCTGAGATGAGGAATTTGAATTCTGCTGGGTGCTTGTCCCTGAACTGTTCCTGAATCCGCCGTTGTTTGAGTTCGTATTGGAGTTCGTAGAGGAATTATTTCTGACTCCGCTGTTTGAATTCGTATTGGTGGATGAATTATTCCTGAACCCGCCACTGTTATTCTGTGGCCTCGGCGTATTCTGCTGCTGGTTTCTGAAACCATTGTTCTGTCTTCTGCTGCTGTTCTGCCTGTTATTCTGTCTGAACCCGCTGTTGGAATTGCCGTTAATCGTAGGCCCGTCATTCACGCCGCCTCTGAACCCGTTGTTCGGTCTTTGTGAACTGGTCGTGGCCGTTCCCTGGCTTGACGATCTTCGGTCTACATACACCTTTTTCCTCGAATTGTTGTAATTCTGGTAATAATACGGGCTGCCGTTATCATAATAATAATTGACATCATTTCTGTAATAATATCCGTCATTTCCCCAATATCCGCCGTTTCCGTAATATCCCTGAGGGGCATAATAATTTCCGTTATCATAATATGGATCTCCGTATCCGCTGACGGCGGGATCCGAATACACTGCACAAGAAGTTAAACTTGTTATGGTGATTACGCTAAATGCTATTTTTAATAAATTCTTCATGACTTAATACATTTTTTCTTAAACTTTTTTTCCAGCTGACATATCCGAGGATAGCCATTACAGTAAATACCAAATATTGAACCGAAGTGATTCCTAAGCCTTTATAAATCATCATCGGGATACAGATAAAATCCCCGATGATCCAGAAGATCCAGTTTTCAATACGGCGTTTCGCCATAAACCACATGCCTACCAGAAATACAGAAGTGGTCACAACGTCCAGCCAGTTGCCCCAGTCCAGATGATAGAGGCCTAAATCTGCACCCGTCATTGAAAATCCGTTGTCAATATAAGGTTTGTAATAATACACTCCTGTTACTAAGATTAAACTTAAGGCAAAAAGTAAAATCCCGTACAGCCATTCTTTTTTGGAAGCCCATGAAACTTCCACATGAATATTGTCTTTTGAACTCCTGGCCCACAGCAGCCATCCGTAGATACTCATCACCGTATAATAAACATTGATCATACAGTCTCCCAGCAATCCGAAGTTGAAGAGAATATAAACATATAATATAGTAGAGACGATTCCGGTAGGATAAACCCAGATGTTTTTTTTAATTGAAAAATAGACGCTCAGAATTCCGAAGACGGCAGCAAGTGCTTCTGAAAATATCTGTAACAGAGTATAGCTTTCATAGGGCTTTATGAAAAGATCATATAAATTCATGTGATCAAAAATAAACAAAAAATCACTTCCCTGAAAATAGTTTAAATAATATGAAAATCAGAATTTTAAATTTATTTTTAATAAATATTGTTTTAAGTTTATTAATAAACGTTAAAGTTTCTAATTTTTTTATATTTTCGTAAATCTTTAATAAATAATAAAATATGTCAAAAATCTGGACGAAAAAGCCGATGAGTGCTTTTGAGAATGATGTTAAAAGTAGTCAGCTTAAAAGAGTGCTTGGTAAATGGAGTCTTACAGCGATCGGTATCGGAGCGATCATCGGAGGAGGAATCTTCGTACTGACGGGTACCGGTGCCTATTACCATGCGGGTCCTGCTTTAGCAATATCTTTCATTATTGCAGGGATTGCGTGTGTTTTTGCAGCTTTGTGTTATTCCGAATTTGCTTCCATATTACCGGTAGAAGGTTCTGCGTATGCCTATGCCTATGGAACGGTAGGGGAGATTTTCGCGTGGATTATCGGTTGGGGGCTTATCCTCGAATATGCGATGGGATCCATGACGGTGGCGGTTTCATGGTCCGGGTATTTCAATAAACTTCTTAAAATGTTCGGCCTTCATCTGCCGGATTATCTAACTTCAGACCCGGCAAGTTATGCGGGAGAAGGTTTTTCCATGAACCTGCCTGCTTTTCTTATTGTTTTATTTGTCATCTCCATCCTGATCAAAGGAACGAAGGAGGCCGCTAAAGCCAACAATCTTATCGTGATTATGAAAGTTTCAGCAGTACTGTTTGTGATTATTGCCGGGGTGTTTTTCATAGATACGGCCAACTGGCATCCTTTTATTCCTGCACAGCAAATGGTAATGGAAGGCGAAAATATGAAAGAAGCGTACGGTTTCCAGGGCGTTGTTTCCGGAGCCGCAGCTATATTCTTTGCGTATGTGGGCTTTGATGCGGTTTCTACACAGGCCGGGGAAGCAATTAATCCGAAGAAGGATGTTCCGTTTGCGATCATTGTTTCGCTTCTGGTATGTACGTTTCTCTATATTTTGGTATCATTGGTCCTTACCGGGATGATGAACTACCAGAATTTTGATCCTCATGGTAAATATCCTGATGCCATTAAAGCGCCTGTAGCGTATGCATTTGAAATCGCAGGTCAGGGCTGGGCCGGTTATATCATCACCATTGCGGCAACCGTAGGCTTGATCTCTGTATTAATGGTAATGATCATGGGACAGTCAAGGATTTTCCTGGGAATGTCTAAAGACGGACTGATTCCTAAAATGTTCAGTGATGTTCACCCGGTAAGAAAAACGCCGGCAAAAAGTTTAATGCTTTTAGGGCTTGTTATTGCAACGGTAGCCTCATTAACACCCATCAGTAAACTGGCAGATATGACAAGCTTCGGGACATTATTTGCCTTCACGATGGTTTGTGTAGCCGTTTGGATCCTGAGAAAAAAGGAACCGCAATTGCCGAGGACTTTTAAGGTGCCTGCATTGCCGGTTATTGCTACATTGGGAATCTGCATCAACCTTTACTTGATCTGGAACCTGAGCCACGAAGCAAAATACCTTTCTATGGCCTGGCTTGCCTTGGGTGTAATCATCTACTTCACGTACAGTCTCCGACACAGTAAACTTCATAAAGTGGGCTATGGGGAAACGTTCAAAGCAGAACAGGAGCCTTTGGAAAAACCTGATATCGATCTATAAAAAAAAATATTTCAATTAAAAACCACAGCATGCTGTGGTTTTTTTATTTTTGCAAGACTATGAAAAAAATATTTCCGGTTATATTTTCGCTTTTAGGCATTATGGCATTTTCCCAGAAGGTAGAAAGCTTTGAAAAGATATTCAATGATAAAATCAGCATCAGGGCAATAGAATTGCATGACGGTAAAATCTGGTACACCGGCACGGATTCAAAATTCGGGTTTGTTGACCTGAAAAAACCGGAAAACCGGAAACAGGTGCAATTATCCGAAAAGAAACTGCAGTTCAGGACCTTAGCTCAGGATAAAAATTTCTTTTATGCCATTAATATTGAGAGTCCTGCTGAATTTTTTAAAATCAGTAAAAAAGATCTGACTGCTGAAATTGTATTTTCAGATACGGTTAAAACGGCTTTTTATGATGCACTGCATTTTGTAAATGCTCAATATGCGTTTGCCTTCAGTGATGCCGGGACCGATAATAAACTGAAGCTGGCCAAATTTAAAAAGGGAAAATGGGGAATACATAAGAATAATATAACTTTAAACAAAGGGGAGGCGGCATTTGCAGCCAGTAATACCAATATCGCTTCTACAAAGAATTACCTCTGGATTGCTACCGGCGGAAAGGCTTCCAGAATTCTGCGGTTAAACCTTAAGAAAGGTGATTTTGAAGTTTTCAATACCCCATTTGTTCAGGGTGAATCTTCACAGGGCATTTATTCCATTGACTTTTCAGATAACCGTTTCGGGATTGCGGTAGGCGGTGACTATACCAAACAGGAGGCCAACATCAATAATATTGCCACTACAAACGATGCAGGGGAAACCTGGCTGGTACAGGCTTCAGGACAAAACGCCGGTTATACTACCTGTGTGAAAATTAAACCCGGCTCCAAAGGGAAGGAAATTATTTCCGTGGGAGATCAGCACATCAGTTATTCTTCTGATTCCGGGAAAACATGGAAGAAAATTTCTGATGAAAAAGGATTTTTTGTCTGTGGATGGATTGACGGAAACACAGTTGTTTTTGCAGGAAAAGATAAGATTTCTGTGATGAAGCTAAGTGATAAATAAGGAAACAGCATGTGGGATGATGTAAAATGGCTTATGGAAACGCTCGTTGTGGATTCCGGATCTTGATATGCAGATGATGTCTTATTATATTTATGAAGAGATGCTGAAATCTCAGTATCATTTTGCCTTAAAGAAAACTTTTTTAGCGGCAACGGATTTTTTTGTGAAAGGGTATGTTTTCGGAGATCTTTGGATCGGCTGGCACAAATTTCTTCAGGCAGAGCAGGAATCAGGAATAATGGTATGGCTTCTTGAAAATGTTAAAATACATCTTCAGAATAAAGGCCCGGAAATTTCTGCAGAAGAGATTGAAACTATTCCTACAGATGATTCCCATTTCAAAATGTTTCTGGACAGCTCTTTTCCTGTTTAAAAACTGATTATAATTGCAGAAGCACTCATACAGATGCTTAACGGAAGCTGGGATCAGAATAGGAATAACACAAACTTATTGACCGTTTGAATTTATAGGGCTTTTTTCAAAGCATTTTTAAATCTGAGACATAGAAAAAACCGTTTTCTTTTATTGGCTTTTTCATCCTACCTTTGATTAAATTTCACCGATGAAAAATCTCAGAATATTTTTGCTTTTATTATTTCCGGCTTTATTCTATACCCAAAAGATCAGGGTATTTATATTGGCCGGGCAATCCAATATGAACGGATTCGGCTACAATAAAGACCTGCCGGGTGATTTAAAAACGTTTAAAGACGTTTACATCTTTCAGGGGAAATCTGCCCCGGACGGAGATCTGAACGGCGGGACCGGAAAATGGGATGTCCTGAAGCCCGGCAACGGAACCGGCTTTAAAACAGATGGGAAGACGAATGTACTTTCAGACCGGTTCGGGCTGGAACTTTCATTTGCCAGAAAAATGAAAGAGCTTTTCCCTAATGATAAAATTGCGCTGATTAAATATGCCCGGGAAGGAACTTCCATTGACAGTGCTGCAAGAGGAAATTTCGGTTGCTGGGATGCAGATTTTTACGGAACCAACGGACTGAACCAGTATGATCATTTTTTAAAAACAGTGAAAAATGCGCTGTCGGAAACAGATATTGATAAAGACGGCAAAAAAGACATTATCATCCCTTCCGGAATTCTCTGGATGCAGGGTGAAGGCGATGCTAGTTATACCGAAGAGATTGCCAATGCTTATTACAATCATTTGAAAACATTGATGAATCAGATAAGAGCAACTGTACTGACGGATGACCTTCCGGTAGTGATCGGGAAAATTTCGGATTCCGGGAAAGATCCTTCCGGAAGGGTTTGGAAAATGGGAGAGCTTGTTCAGTATGCGCAGGAGAAATTTGTTAAAGATGATAAAAATGCTGCGATTGTCCGGTCAACCAAAAATTATGAATACGGCAATGATCCGTGGCATTACAACAGCGAAGCCTATATTGATATGGGACAGAAGTTTGCCGAAGAGGTATTTAGACTCATTATAAATTTCGAAAAAAAACCCTAATATATTTCATGATTCAAAATTCATAAGATATATTTAATTTTGCATAATGGATTTCTATCCTGAAGTTCATTTAAAAAGTTTAAATCAACAATGAATTCTTTAATAGATAAATATAATATTCCCGGACCCCGTTACACTTCTTATCCTACCGTTCCTTACTGGGACGAAAGTTCTTTTTCACCGGAGCTTTGGAAACAGAGTGTGATCAGGACCTTCAGGGAAAGCAATGCAGAAGAGGGAATTTCTATTTACATTCACCTGCCTTTCTGTGAGGCTTTATGTACCTTTTGCGCCTGCCATAAACGGATTACCAAACAGCACAGTGTTGAAATCCCGTACCTGGAAAGCGTGCTGAAGGAATGGCAGCTGTACCTCCGGCTTTTCAATGAAAAACCTAAATTAAAGGAACTGCATTTAGGAGGCGGAACACCTACCTTCTTTTCACCGCAAAATCTAAAAGCTTTATTGGAAGGGATCTTTGAAACCGTTGAAATCGCTGAAGAGCCTGAGTTTTCTTTTGAAGGGCACCCGAATAATACTACCAGAGGGCATCTGGAAACATTGTATGGCCTTGGATTCAGAAGAGTGAGTTTCGGCGTACAGGATTACGACCCGAAAGTCCAGAAAGCCATCAACAGGATCCAGACCTTTGAGAAAGTGAAGGAAGTAACGGAATGGGCTAAAGAAATCGGGTACCGCGGCATCAGCCACGACCTGGTATTCGGGCTTCCGCACCAGTCCTGGGAAGCGATGGAAAATACCATCCGCAAAACAATGGAACTGAAACCGGACCGTCTTGCATTTTATTCTTACGCGCACGTTCCCTGGATAAAAGGAGTCGGGCAGAGAGGTTTTGACGAAAACGACCTTCCCAGCGGTGAAGAAAAACGCCGACTGTATGAAGACGGGAAAAAACTGCTTGAAGATCTGGGATATATCGAAGTAGGGATGGATCATTTCTCCCTGGAGCATGATGACCTGTACCAATCCTTGATTCAGAAAAAGCTGCACCGGAATTTCATGGGTTATACTTCCAGCAAAACCCAGCTGATGGTGGGCCTTGGAATGTCCGCCATCTCTGATTCATGGTATGCTTTTGCGCAGAATGTAAAAACCGTTGAAGAATATCAGAAAATGGTTGAAGCCGGCGAAATTCCTGTCGTGAAAGGCCATATCCTGAATGAAGAAGACCTGGTGGTGAGAAGGCATATCCTAAATTTAATGTGCCAGCTGGAAACGACTTTTGATGCAGACCATTTTTTTCCCGAACTACAGCATGCATTTGAAATGCTGAAGGAAATGGAAAAAGATGAATTGGTGGAAATTCATGATCACCGGATACAGATCACCGAAAAAGGAAGGGCATTTACCCGGAATGTGGCGATGGTTTTCGATCTCAGGATGATGAGGAATAAGCCGGAAACCAGGATTTTCTCCATGACGATCTAGCTGATGAGCAGAAAAGTTCTCCTGATCTTACTTTATTTCTATGGACTTGTTTTCAGTGTTCTGAAGACCTTACGGTATCCAATGGCTGATCGGAGGCGCACTGGATGCCGGATTACAGGTTTGGGTTTATTAAAAGAGGGCTTTAATTAAGGGTTGGCTAACTTTTACAATTGTATTGACGACCTGCACTTTATTAAAAAAGCCCCAACCCAAAAGGATTGAGACTCTGAAAACTATTTGAAATGAGAATTAATTAATTTATTATTTGATGATCAGTTTCTTGCTGTAGGTTTTTGTGTTCCCCGAATTGATATTGATAAAATAGGCTCCTGCCTGAATCCCTGAAATGTCAAGGCTGTTATCGCTTTTAACACCAGCCGACTCCAGAACTTTCCTTCCTTCAAAGTTGATGATCTCAATTGTAGTATTTTTATCTTTTATCCCTTCAACATATACTTTTTTCGAAGCCGGGTTAGGATATACTTTTATGGCACCGGAGAGTTCATTTTCCTGAGTGGACAGAGTGGTAGTCGTTACCCTGAAAATTTTCCCGTTGTTGACTGCCGCTACAAATAATTCATTCTGGTTATTCAGCCCGAAGGTAGAGAAATTATTTCCGGAGAACGCTGAAGTCCAGGTAATGGAATCATCAGTATTTAAGATCCCGATTTGTGTAGAACAGTAATCCGCAAAAATGTATTTTCCCTGTAAAGCAGGGAATTGGGTGCCTCTGTAAACATACCCTCCGGTGATGGAACATTTTCCTCCGCTGTGGTCATACGCAGCCACTGGGAATGTCATCGTGGATTGTGCCGCACACCCTGTGGTATTATAGGCCGAATTTCCTTCGTAGCATCTCCATCCGTAATTGATTCCGGCCTGGGTAAGCGGCATTCTGTTGATCTCTTCAATTTGTCCCTGTCCCACATCGGCAATCATCACATTTCCTGAAGCGGTATCAAAATTAAATTTCCATGCATTTCTCAATCCATAGGCCCAGATTTCATCGGCTCCGTCAACCCCTACGAAAGGGTTCCCGGGAGGAATATTGTAAGGTCCGGTGGAATTAATGTCCAGTCTTAGCAATTTTCCCAGAAGCGAGTTTTTGTTCTGGCCGTTATTGTTCGGGTCACCGCCACTTCCGCCGTCACCGGTGACTACCCAAAGATAGCCGTCCGGTGCAAAATGGATACTGCCGCCGTTATGGTTGTCGAAAGGTTTTGGCTGATTGAGGATGATTTTTTCTGTTGATGCATCAGCGATATCAGGGTTGGATAAACTTCTGGTGTATCTTACCACCGTAATATTTCCACTGGTATCATTATAATACACAAAAAAATACCCGTTGGTCGAGTATTGCGGATGGAAGGCAAGCCCTAAAAGCCCTCTTTCGCCGCCATAGGTAATTTTAGAGCTGATATTCAGAAAATTGGCTGCATTGGCGGTTCCGTTGGGCTGTACAATCCTGATAATGCCGTTCTGCTGGACCACGAACATCCTGCTGTCATTGGCATGAACGATCTCTACAGGAGCCGTAAATCCCGTGGCAAATTCCTGTAAGGTAATGGTTTGGGCCTCATTAAAGGTGGAAAAGAGGATGCCGGCAGAAAATAGTAGTTTTTTCATAATATTTTGATATTTAGTGTATTAAATCAGAATGAAAATTTCATACCAATCAGCCATTGAAAAATTCATTATAATATCATAAAAACATTATTAAATCTAAAATAAAAATAAGATTGCCGATATATCTGAAAATAAACGATTTCTGTTGTTAAAAATTTATAAAATACAAGAAAATGATTATATTTGCCGACTTAATTTAACGTAGTTATAACAAAATGCAAGGAAAAGGACTTATTACAATTGTTGCTATTGTACTAGGGTTGATTTGCTTAAATGAGCTATTGCCAACCTGGTACGCCAGCAAAATTGAATCGCAGATTGAAGCTGCAAACGGAAACGAGAAAGAGATCAAGCGATTGAAGGAGGACACCCTTAATCTTGGCTTTACCCAACTCTATTATTCTAAAGCCAAAGACAAGGAAATGAAATTGGGTCTTGACCTGAAAGGCGGGATCAACGTTCTTTTGGAGATCAACCAGAGAGATCTTGTAAACGATCTTACCAATTATTCTACCAATCCGGTCCTTATTGAGGCTTTGAATAAAACTGACGAAGTACAGAAAAATTCTACAAGATCGTATATTGATAACTTCTTTGAGCAGTTCGATGCGGTAAATAAAGCAAAAGGCACCAACCTTAAGCTGGCAGATCCGGAACTTTTCGGAAATACCACCCTCACCGAGGTAAAATACAACACGCCTGACGACCAGGTAAAAAGCATTGTCAAGAGAAAAATCGATGCGTCTGTAGGAACCGCTTTTGAGGTGATCAGAACGAGAATCGATAAGATGGGAGCGGTACAGCCGAATGTTCAGAGAGTACCGGGAACCGCAAGGATTTCTGTGGAAATGCCGGGTATGAAGGATATCGATAAAGTGAAAAAAATGCTTCAGACTTCTGCAAAGCTTCAGTTCTGGGAAGTACAGCAGGTTCCTGAAATGGCACCGTATTTCCAGACCCTGACTTCTGTTATCGCTGTGAAAGGCGATTCTATGGGAGTTGCCAAAACGACTAACTTCATTAACCTTCTGCACCTTGACAAATTAAGAACGAACGGGGTCGCTAATGTGAAATTGTCTGATACCGCTGCGGTAAACAAAATCCTAAACAGCAAAGTAGGACAGTCTTTACGTCCTGCTAATATTAAATATACCCAATTCATGTGGGGATACAAACCTGAAGCTGCTGATGCTGAAAGCCTTGTATTATATGCCATCAGAGGCAACATCAATCAGAAAGCTCCGGTAGACGGTGCGGTGGAAAGTGCGAGCATCAGTTATGATGAACTGAGCAGAGTAGTGGTAGACATGCAGATGGACTCCAAAGGCGCTAAGGAATGGAAAACCATGACGGAGAAAAATGTTGGCAAGCCGGTTGCCGTAACTCTTGACAACAGAGTGTACACTGCACCGAATGTGGTCAACGCCATTCCGAACGGAAGAACACAGATCTCCGGTAATTTCTCTCAGGAAGAAGCCAAGGAACTGGTAGACGTTTTAGGGGCTGGTAAATTACCTGCAGGGGCAAAAGTGGTTCAGGCAACCGTGGTAGGACCATCTCTAGGACAGGAATCGATCAACGCAGGGATCATTTCATTTGCTATTGCATTTTTGATCATCATTGTTTATATCATTTTCTATTACGGCGGTGCAGGGGTATACGCTGTTATTGCAATGATCATCAACTTATTCTATATTTTCGGGATTATGGATTCCGGAGACTTCACGCTTACGCTTCCCGGTATTGCAGGTATTGTATTAACCATGGCGATGGCGGTTGACACCAACGTAATTATTTACGAAAGAACCAAGGAAGAGCTGTTTGCAGGAAAAAGTATTCTTGAAGCGTATAAAGACGGTTTCAAACATGCATTAAGTGCTATTGTGGATGGTCACTTAACGACATTATTAACCGCCGGTGTGCTTTTTCTTTTCGGAACAGGACCGATCAAAGGCTTTGCGTTAACCTTAGGAATTGGTATTTTAATGACATTCTTTACGTCGGTTCTGCTTTCCAGAGTGATGATTTTCTCAAGACTGAATAAAGGGAAACATCTTTCTGTTTGGACACCGCCGACGAAAAACCTATTTAGAAATACATGGATTGATTTTATCGGGAAAAGAAAATATGCCTATATCGTTTCCGCTATTTTAACGGTTGTGTGTATTGCATCCATTGCGATCCACGGATTTAAATACGGGATCGACTTTACCGGAGGAAGAAATTATGTGGTTCGTTTTGACAAACCCGTAAATGCAGAAGACATCGAAGGGAAACTGGTAGCAATGTTTAAAACGGAAGACGGCAAAAACTCTTCTGTGGAAGCAAAAACTTTTGGAAATGACAACCAGTTGAAAATCTCTACGGATTACCTGATTGAAGACGAGTCTCTGAAAGCTGACCAGACCATTGAACAGAAATTATTTGATGGCTTGAAAACAAACCTTCCTGCAGGAATGACATTAAAAGATTTCAAGTCTGCGGATAAAGAACATGCCGGAATTATTTCTTCCGAAAAAGTAGGCCCTACAGTTGCCGATGATATTCAGACTCACGGTATTCTGGCAGTGGCTGCTGCCCTGGGAGGTATATTTTTATACATCCTGATCAGGTTCAGAAAATGGCAGTTCTCATTGGGTGCGGTTGCCGCTTTATTCCATGATGCGATCATTATTCTGGGAGCGTATTCATTGCTTCACAAGTTTATGCCGTTCAACATGGAGATCAATCAGGATTTTATCGCTGCGATCTTAACGGTATTAGGATATTCAATCAATGATACGGTAATTATTTTCGACAGAATCCGGGAATATTTGAAAGAGAAAAAAGCCTTAACCCTTGCCGGTTTATTTGATGACTCTATTTCAAGTACATTAGGAAGAACATTCAACACCTCGTTTACGACCATCTTGGTAATCCTGGCCATCTTCATCTTTGGCGGAGACAACCTTAGAGGATTCATGTTTGCCATGTTAATCGGTATCGGATTCGGTACTTATTCATCCATCTTCATTGCGTCGGCCATTGCTTACGATTTCCTTAAAACAGGAAAAGAAGATGAAGTTCACGGTAAAACAACCACGAGCAAAGAAGTGCTTGCTTCAAAATAAGTAAACTACAATAAATAAGAGAAAAGCCTTTCAGATCCTGAAAGGCTTTTTTTATGCTTACATCTTATTTGACAACAATTTCCAGGTAATGGTTATATCTGTTCTAAAGTTAAAATTCAGGACATACCGCTTTATGTGATAATGTAATATTTTGTCTATCTCACCATTCTTAAATTTATTATTAATACAATTTTGATTAACAGTCACTTATTAGATATTATAAATATTTTTACTATTATTTTCGTGATTTGAGTATTTTTGCAGCATTATGGAAAACTCAAGGAAGAAAGCTGCGATGAGCTTCATATTTATCACGTTGCTGATTGATATTACGGGCTGGGGAATTATCATTCCCGTAGTTCCGAAACTGATAGAGGAACTTATTCATGCTGATATAAGTGAAGCGGCTAAATATGGCGGCTGGCTGGGTTTTGCCTATGCATTTACCCAGTTTGTCTTTTCTCCCGTGGTAGGAAACCTGAGTGATAAATTCGGAAGGAGGCCGATCATTCTGATCTCCCTTTTCGGGTTTGCAGTGGATTATATTTTGCTGGCTTTGGCCCCTACCATTGTATGGCTCTTTGTAGGAAGGGTTATCGCCGGGATTACCGGTGCAAGTGTTACAACCGCAAGTGCCTATATTGCCGATATCTCTACAGATGAAGACCGGGCGAAAAACTTCGGGCTGATCGGTGCCGCTTTCGGGCTCGGGTTTATTATAGGGCCGGTTTTAGGCGGTTTATTGGGACATTACGGGGCCAGAGTTCCATTTTATGCTGCGGCCGGATTATGCTTGCTGAATTTTCTTTACGGATATTTCATTCTTCCGGAAAGTCTGGATAAGGAAAAAAGAAGGGAGTTCAACTGGAAACGCGCCAATCCGGTCGGGTCATTCAAATTCCTGGGAAAGCATCCTGAAATTTCCGGATTGATTGCTTCTTTGATTTTAATTTATATTGCCGGACATGCCGTCCAGAGTAACTGGAGCTTTTTCACAATGTATAAATTCAACTGGAATGAAAGAATGGTGGGGATCTCGCTGGGTGTCGTAGGATTACTGGTAGGGCTGGTTCAGGGCGTACTGATCCGATGGACCACTCCGAAATTAGGGGAGCAGAAAAGCATCTATTACGGGTTGACCCTGTATGCGATCGGAATGCTGCTGTTCGCTTTTGCATCGCAGGGCTGGATGATGTTCGTGTTTTTAATCCCGTATTGTCTGGGTGGGATTTGCGGACCGGCACTCCAATCGGTCATCACCAAAAGTGTCCCTTCCAATGAACAGGGAGAATTGCAGGGTGCATTGACCAGCCTGATGAGTGCAACCGCTATTATCGGGCCGCCGATGATGACCAATTTATTTTATTTTTTCACACATGAGGATGCCCCGTTTAAGTTTTCGGGAGCCCCTTTCTTCCTGGCCTTTATCTTAATGGCGGTCAGCGTGGTTATTACCTATATTAATTTTAAGAAAAAGAATTTAAAAAAAGATCTTTTGAAATAAATCAACCGGGATGTCAGTCAGGTATCCTGATTTCAATTCATAGTTAAATTTCCGGAAGTGTAGAAAAGGTAATAGAAACGGATTTCTGAAATTTTACAGTGATAATGATTCATAAATCCTGAAACCGATCATGAATATTTAATACGAAACTTTAAATCTTAAAACCGTTCATTTCTTAAAATTTGTTTAAAATGCCATACATTTGTATTGCATATGTATAATCTTTTGTAATTTTACCGAATGGAACTAAGCATAGGAGAGATGGCACTTATTGCCATTGCAATCGTTGTATTATTCGGTCCGGATAAACTTCCTCAAATCGCACGGGACTTAGGATCAGGTGTTCGGAAAATGCGCGGGGCAGTGGAAGATATTAAAACGGAGATTATGAAAGAAACGGATAATCCCGTTTCTGAGATCAAACGTGAAATTGAAAAGGTAAAAGATGCTGCAAAAGAATACAATCCGATGAAAGATATCGAAAAAGATACCTTAGCCCAACCTAAAGCATCTGAAGAGCCTGCAGTACAGCCGAAGCCTTCCGATGATGAAACGTACGAAGGACCGGTAAGCAGATAGATTAAGGATGGAGGAAATCATTCAGGAAGATAAAAAGGTCTTTTTATTTCTCAATAATCTGGGAGACTCTTCATTTGACCAGTTCTGGATGCTGATTTCCAGTACCTGGATCTGGGTTCCGCTTTACATTATTTTCTGTTATTTTTTATTTAAAAGCTATAAACTCAGGTCTCTGGTTTTTATTTTGATATTCGTAGCCATCGGAGTCACGGTTTCAGACCAGCTTGCCGGGGTTTTCAAACACGGGATTGAAAGGCTGAGACCTTGCCATGACCCTTCTTTAGAACATCATATGAGGATCGTAAAGTGCGGTGGGCAGTTCGGGTTTTATTCTGCACATGCCTCCAATACTTTCTTTTTAGCGGCGTATTTAAGTATTTTATTAAAAAAGAGGCTGAAATGGTTTCCTTATGTTATATTTGTATGGGCGGCCATAGTAGCGTACAGCCGGATCTATTTAGGAGTGCATTTCCCGATGGATATTTTGGTGGGGGCGTTTGTTGGAACTTTATTGGGGGTGATTTTTGCTGCGCTCGCCAAAAAAGTAATCAATAAACAAAAAATAACCTCATGAAAAAACAACTATCATTTCTCACATTAGCATTGCTATCATTAAACTTTTATGCCCAGGATAAAAAAACTGCGGAAGAATGCTTTCAGAAGGCAGATTATAAATGTGCTGAAGAACAGTATTCTGCATTGGCACAGAATGAAAAAATCCAGCAGATCAAGTCCGAATATTATAATTACCTGGGAACTGCCCAGCGCAGGCTGGGGAAGACAACCTCTGCCTTCAAATCTTATGAATCAGCATTGAAAGCCAACCCGATGTCTGCGGCAGTATATGCCAATTTAGGTTCCATCCACGGACAGAAAGGAAATAAGCAGGCCGCTATTGATTATCTGAATCAGGGGATCAGATTACAGCCTGAAAACGCAGACATGTACCTTACCCGTGCTAAAGTATATGAAAATTTAGGCAAAAAAGACATGGCTGCTAAAGACCTCAACCAGCTTTTAAGTTTTGCTCCCGACAACATTTACGCAAGAACCGGACTCGCAAACCTCAAAAAGAACAGCGGGGATCTTGAAGGTGCTTTGAAAGATTATAATCAGCTGATTTCAGAAAAACCGGAATCTCTTCTGTACAGCGGGAGGGGCGATGTTTATTTTAAACTGAAGAAAAATAAGGAAGCACTCGCAGATGTAAACAAAGCGCTTGCTATCGATCCGAAATTTGCCCAGGCCCACGTTAATAAAGCATTAATCTTATTTGAAACCGCAAAACCGAAGGAAGCTTGTGCAAGCTTAGACAAAGCGGTGAGTCTAGGGTATGAAAAGCCTTTGCTTTTGGAATATTATGCTAAATGTGAGAAAAAATAATCGGGTATTCCGAAGATTAACCATTCTGACCGGGTGTACCGGAAACTTTAAAATACAGATACATTATTCATGTTAAACATTGTTCTTGTAGAACCTGAAATACCCAACAATACCGGTAACATCGGAAGATTATGTGTAGGCACCGGAAGCAGGCTGCATTTGATTCATCCGTTCGGATTTGTAATCAATGATAAAAACCTGAAACGTTCCGGACTGGATTACTGGGTACATCTTGATGTTACCGAATACGAAAATGTGGATGAATGGCTGAAAGTTATTCCGGATATGTCCCGTGTGATGCTGATGAGCTCGCATGCCGAAAAATCCTATCTTGAGACCGTTTTTGAGGATGGCGACTGGCTGGTATTCGGAAAAGAAAGCACTGGCCTGAGTAAAGATGTTTTAGACCGTTTTGAAAATCATGTAACAATCCCGATGTCTAAACTGATCCGGAGTTTCAACATCGCCAATTCCGTGGCTTTTGTTGTGGGTGAAGCAAAAAGGCAGATCGGTTTAAAAGCCGGCCTGTAATTCAATCGTTATGGTAAGGCTTCCCCTGTAAGATCTGATCGGCACGGTAAATCTGCTCAACAATAAACAACCGGATCATCTGGTGGGTAAATGTCATTTTGGACAGTGACATTTTTTCATTGGCCCTGCTGTAAATTTCTTCCGAAAATCCGTAGGCTCCCCCGATCAGGAGATGAATTTTTTTCACTGAAGAATTCATCCAGCTGTCTATTTTCTGTGCAAATTCCCGGCTGGTAAACTGTTTTCCTTTTTCATCCAGGATCAGCACAAGGTCAGTACGGTCAATATGCGCCATAAATAGTTTGGCTTCTTCTTTTTTTAGAAGGTCCGGCGTCAGATTTTTAGCATTTTTAATGTCAGGAATTTCTATGATTTCAAAATTCCAGTGCTTGGGAAGGCGTTTCAGGTAATAATTGATCAATGAAGCAATTTCCTTATCATCCGTTTTTCCTATACAAAGCAAATTAATCTGCATATCATGTGTTTTAAGAGTTGAGGCGGCAAAGATATTCATAAATTTAAGAAGGTCATATTCCGTGTTTTTTATGAAAAATGCTTAAGTTTAAAAAAAACATTATTTTTGCAGAGCATTAATTTGATGAAAGCATTAATTCTTTTTATTTTCTGTTTTTCATTCAGTTCTGAAGCAGATTAAAAAGATCAACACTATTTAAGCACTATGGGCATGAAAGTTCCTAAATTTATCCTGAAAGTCCGAGAATTTTTTGATGACATCCATATTCCTTTGTTGGGTATTTCCCTGTGGGAAATGTTTCAGATTTATTTCAGAGGGGTTTTTAAAGAAAAAATAGGAAGAAAGGCAGCGGCAATTTCCTGGAGCTTTACCATCAGTTTATTTCCCTTTGTTTTGTTCCTGCTGTCGATAATGCCCTATATGCCGCATTATGACAAACTTCAGTTTTATATTTTTGAAGTCCTGCTGCATAATGTTTTTCCATCCAATATAGAAGGGGATGTAAGGAATTATATTGAACAGAGCATTGTTCCCAATATGAAGGGAATCAGCAATCTGACGATTGTTTTAGCATTGGTATTTGCCACTAACGGGACTTTCTCATTAATTAACGGGTTTAATGAACAGGCAGAGGAGAAGATGGGTGATGTCAAAGAATTCATCCTTTCATTCTTTATTACCATCGGCTTTATACTCATTGTTTTCCTGACCCTTTTCGGAGTATATTATTCGGAAGTTGTACTTAAAATGTTTACGCCGGTGTATGATGTTTCCTGGCTGATGAACAACCTTACGAAAATTATCGGATTTGTTTCATTTCCTATCTTTTACTTTATTCTTTTAGCCATGTTCTACTGGTTGGGTACTGTAAAGATCGCAAGGTTTAGGCAGGCCGTTCCCGGAGCTATTCTTACCACTGTTCTGTTTGTGGTGACCACTTATTTCTTTGCGTTATATGTCAAGGATATTGCCCGTTATAATGTACTATACGGATCTATCGGAAGCATGATCCTGCTGATGGTCTGGGTGAACGTCAATGTATATCTTTTGCTTTTTGGAAATGAACTGAATATGGCCCTCAGAAAAGTAAGGATCAAAAAAATATTGTCTGATGAGCTTAAAAAAGAATCGGAAAACAGCGGTTCCAAAGATGAAGGTGCATAAAAGCTGAGTATTATTATTTGAACATTAACTCGAAGAAATAACCTCTACAAATAGATACTGTTCAGGCGGGGTGGCCTTTAATTCTCTTCTTCAGCCACAGGGTTTCCCGAACTTAATTTCAATACCATAAAACCTGATATTCCTGCCAGTAAAGAAGCTATCAGTATTGCAAACTTTGCTTCATCCTGGATTTCAGCTGATCCTTTAAAAGACAGCAAAGCAATGAAAATAGACATGGTAAACCCGATTCCGGCTATTAAGCCGACCCCCCACATCTGTTTCCATGATGCATTCTGAGGCAATGAACTCAGCCTGGACTTAATCGCAATAAATGAAAATAGATTGATGCCGAACAGCTTACCCAGAACCAGGCCACAGATAATTCCCAGTCCTAAAGTATTGGTGATTCCTGAGACCATTTCATGAGTGAAAGTGATGTTGGTATTAGACAAGGCAAAGATCGGCATGATAAAGAAACCTACCGGCACATGCAGCTGATGTTCCAGCTTTTCCAGAGGTGAAATCTCTGTCGTGGACACATTGGTAGGAATTGAAAAAGCGAGCAGAACTCCGGCAATTGTTGCATGTATCCCCGAATGATGCAGGAAATACCATAAAAATAATCCTGGAATCAGATAAAAAACAATTTTGGTTACCTTTAAAAAATTCAGTAAAAACAACAAAGCGGCAACCCCGAAAGACAGTAATAAATAAGTCCAGTGAATCTGGTCTGTATAAAATACGGCAATCACTAAAATCGCTCCCAGATCATCCACAATCGCCAGTGCTGCGAGGAAAATTTTAATGGAGTTCGGGATTCTTTTGCCTAACAGGGAAATAATAGCCAAGGAGAAGGCAATATCAGTTGCCATCGGGATTCCCCATCCGTTTCCGTATTTCGTTCCGAAGTTAAAAGTCGTGTAAATGACCGCCGGAACCAGCATGCCGCCTAACGCAGCAAAAATCGGCAGGGAAGCATTTTTAAATGATGAAAGTTCCCCTTCCACCATTTCCCGTTTGATTTCCAGACCTACCAGAAGAAAGAATATGGCCATCAGGCCGTCATTGACCCAGATGCTTACCGGATATTTTAATCCGAAAAGGTCTGTTCCGGTATTTTTATCTAAAATAGCCTGGAAATCTTCTGCAAAAGAAGAGTTAGCAATGAATAATGAAATCAGGACACAAAAAATCAGGATGATTCCTGAAGCCTGGCTGCTGCTGAAAAATTTTTTAAAATAGAGTGTCAGATTCATTCCTGAAATATTATAGCCTTCTTACTCTTGAAATACCGTTGATATCGGTAAGCCGTTTAAAGGTCTGCTCCAGCTGGCTTTTATTTTTGACTTCAAGATTGATTGTCCCGGTAAAAATACCGTCATTTGATTCTATGGATAAACTTTTCATATCCATGCCCATTGCGCCGCTGATAACGGTTGTTATTTCGTTGATCATCCCCATACGGTCAAGACCCTCGATTTCAATTTTCACCCTGTTTTTAAAGCTTTCTGCGTTCACCCATTTGGCAGGAATCACCCTGTAGTCATATTGGGCACGGAGATTAATGGCATTCGGGCAGCTGTCGCTGTGCACTTTAATGCCTTCGGAAATTGTAATAAACCCGAAAATTTTATCTCCCGGAATCACCGTACAGCATTTGGCATACGTGTAATTGAGCTTTTCTTCATCCTTCCCAAAAACGATCATGTCGAGATTCTGCTCTTTAGGCTCTATGTAAGCGGTATTTTTCGACGGGGATTTCCTGAACCTTGAAAGTAAATTGTTAAATACATTTTTACTTTCTATATACTTTCTTAGGCTGCTGGCATCCAGTTCATTGCTCTGAAATTTTAAAAACAGTTCCTGAGAGCTTTTAAGATTGAAGTACTTCTGAAGCTTATTAATCTCTTCGTCATTGAAATTAATTTTGGCGTGACGGAGCTTTCTCTGCAGAATTTCTTTCCCTTCTTCCACCAGCTGATTTTTCTGTGAGTTTAAATAACTCTTGATCTTGGACTTGGCTTTGGATGTTACGACAAATTCCAACCAGTCGGATTTGGGTTTCTGGTTTTGGGAAGACAGAATATCAATCTGGTCCCCGTTCTGAAGTACGTAAGAGATAGGCACAAGCTTTCCGTTGATCTTGGCGCCGAGGCATTTCATCCCCAGGTCGGAGTGAACTGAAAAAGCAAAATCCAGAGCAGTAGCATTGGTTGGCAGAATTTTAATTTCTCCCTTCGGCGTAAAGACGAACACTTCTTTGGAGTACAGGTTAAGCTTAATATTATCCAGGAGTTCCGAAGTTGTAAGGTTTTGCTGCTGCTCCAGCACGTCACGGATTTCGGTTACCCAATTTTCAAAATTCCTGTCGTCCGAGCTTTGTTTATAGCCTTCCTTGTACTTATAATGGGCGGCAACGCCTTTTTCCGCAATCTCATCCATTCTCTCGGAACGGATCTGGACTTCAATCCATTTTTTGTCAGGGCCTAAAACCGTAAGATGGAGACTTTCATATCCTGTTGACCGCGGCTGGGTAATCCAGTCACGCATTCTTGAAGGGTTGCTGTGGTATACATCTGTTACAATCGAATAGATTTTCCAGGCCAGGAACTTCTCATTCTTGGCATCGGATTTATAGATGATCCGGATGGCATAATTGTCATAGACCTCTTCAAAAGAAACACCCTGCTTCAGCATTTTCCGGTAAATGGAGGAAATCGCTTTGGCACGCCCTTTTATTTTAAAGTTTAATCCTTCTTCATGCAGCTTCTCTGAAACTTCCGTCTTGAATTCCTCGATATACCTTTCGCGGTTTTCCTTCGCAAGCTCAAGTTTCTCCGTTATTTCGTTGAAGACATCCGGATTGTTGTATTTCAGGGAAAGATCTTCCAGCTCGGATTTGATGTTATACAGACCGAGACGGTGCGCCATCGGGGCATAAATATAAACCGTTTCGGAAGCGATCTTTTTCTGCTTGTCCGGAGCCATGCTTTCCAGCGTACGCATATTGTGTAAGCGGTCGGCAATTTTAATCAGGATAACCCGGAAATCTTCGGAAAGGGTAAGGAGAAGCTTCCGGTAATTTTCAGACTGCACGGAAATATTCTGATGGTTCATGATAGAGATCTTGGTGAGCCCGTTCACGATATCAGCTATTTTCTCACCGAAAATCTTTTTCAGGTCTTCATAGGTGTAGTCAGAATCTTCAATCACATCATGCAGAAGCGCGCAGGCAATGGACGTAGCGCCCAGCCCGATTTCCGTTGCCACGATTTTTGCCACGGCAATCGGATGGTAAATGTATGGTTCGCCGGTTTTTCTTCTCTGGTCTTTGTGTGCATCCAGTGCAATATCAAAGGCTTTTCGGATAAGTTTATTGTTTTCCTCATCTAAAGTCCGGTATGTATTTGAAATCAGATCCTTATATCTTGCAAGGATCTCTTTGTTTTCCTGTTCTAAGTCGTAACTCATTTGTGCTAATGCCTATGTGCAAACGAAAATACGAAATTTTCTGCACTTTTCAAACAGCAAATGTTATAGTTCATTCTGTGGAAAATCATTTAAGACCTCAATGCTATTTTATCCCTTTTGAAATTATATATTGCATACCTGTTTAAAAAATGACAAATTTGTGAATCAAAAATTAATAGCCTTATGAAAAAAATGATTCTTGCTTTCTCGCTTCTGGGTTCGCTGTTCCACGCACAATATTCCTGGACTGCCTTTTCTTATCCTCCGCCCAGTACTACCGGAAGATATGATGATGTTTTCTTCCTTAATGAAAATGTAGGCTGGGCAGC
Organism: Chryseobacterium gregarium DSM 19109; assembly: GCF_000430845.1. Lineage (GTDB taxonomy): Bacteria > Bacteroidota > Bacteroidia > Flavobacteriales > Weeksellaceae > Chryseobacterium > Chryseobacterium gregarium. The sequence continues at coordinate 320,428 of NZ_AUMU01000006.1, forward strand.
AAGAGGCGGTAACGGAGCCGTTTTTAAAACAACCAATGGCGGTGTTAACTGGACGCAGCAAACGGTAAGCACTGCCACTAACCAGTATTACCGGAATATAGAATTCTTAAATGAAAATGTAGGTTTCCTCGGAACATTGAGCAGTGATTTTTACAAAACTATTGACGGTGGAAATTCCTGGCAGCGGGTGAACAATATTTCACCCTATCCACAGGCCATCTGCGGACTGGATTGTGTGGGAACCTCTACGGTGTACGGCTGCGGAGCATGGTTTTACCCGGCCTATATCATAAAATCGACAGACAGCGGGAATACATGGCAGTATATTGATATGTCTTCCTACGCAAATGCCTTGGTAGAAATTCATTTTGTTACTGAAAATATAGGGTACGCAGCAGGGAATGATGACAACGGAGCGGTGATCCTGAAAACAACGGACGGCGGAAACAGCTGGCTGAAAATTTATAACAGTAATATTGAAAACGAATATGTCTGGAAAATGCAGTTTTTAGACAATAACCAGATTTTCTGTTCCATAGAATCGGAGCTTCCCAATACCGGTAAACTGCTGAAATCCCTGAATGGCGGTTTCAGCTGGGAAATAAAGGATTTTCCTGATCATTATGTGCAGGCGGTTGGTTTTACGTCAGCAACACACGGCTGGATGGGCGGCCACAATACCGGGTTTTATGAAACTTTTGATGGTGGTAACACATGGACGGATACATGGGTGGGAGGTTCTTTAAACCGAATTTTTATTCTTAATAACAATGTCGCGTTTGCAGCCGGAACGAATGTCTATAAAATGACCACCGGAAGTTTGGCGGCACAGGAAGTTTCTGATGAAAAGCAGGAACGGAAATTAAAAGTGGAAGTTGTTCCGAATCCGGTTAAAGATAAACTGAACCTGAATATTCATTATATACATTCTGATCACATTATCGTCGGTTTGTATGAGGCTTCCGGAAAGTTTATTACAAATATCCTTAAAGATGATGTGAAGGATAAAGGCCTGAAAAAATATTCTCTGGAATTTAATTATCCCAAAGGGAATTACCTGCTTGATATCCATTCTAATTTAGGAAGGCAATCCATTAAGATCATCAAATAAATCAAAAGATGCGCGGAAAAAACTCCGCGCATCTTTAATTATTGTTTAATTGATTCTTTCATTTTTAATTTCCTCTACGATTTCAGGATTCAGCAGGGTAGAGATGTCCCCGAAATTACTGGTATCCCCTTCTGCAATTTTTCTCAGGATCCTACGCATGATTTTCCCTGAACGGGTTTTCGGAAGCCCGGAAACAAACTGGATTTTATCAAGCTTTGCAATCGGGCCGATCTGTTCTGAAATCAACTGATTGATCTCCTTTACCAGGTTTTCCTGTTTTCTGTCGGCACCGGAATCTTTTAAAATCACAAATCCGTACAGGGCATTCCCTTTAATGTCATGAGGATAGCCGACAATGGCTGATTCCGCTACGGCAGGGTGTTCGTTGATGCTGTCCTCGATAGGGGCTGTTCCTAAATTATGCCCTGAAACGATAATTACATCATCCACACGGCCGGTAATTCGATAGTATCCCACTTCATCTCTTAATGCACCGTCCCCGGTAAAATATTTCCCGGGGAAAGCAGTAAAATAGGTTTCTTTATATCTTTGGTGATCGCCCCAGATGGTCCTTGCAATTCCGGGCCACGGAAAACGGATACACAGGTTTCCCGTCACCTGGTTCCCTGAAATTTCATTGCGTTTATCATCCATCAGCACAGGCTGGATTCCCGGTAGCGGCAGGGTGGCATACGTTGGTTTTGTCGGGGTCACGAAAGGAAGCGGCGATATCATGATGCCTCCGGTTTCCGTCTGCCACCAGGTATCGACAATCGGGCATTTTTTCTTGCCGACATGGTCATTGAACCAGTGCCATGCTTCCTCGTTAATCGGCTCCCCTACAGAACCGATTACTTTCAGGGTGCTCAAATCATGCTTGTCTACCCATTCCGAGCTTTCTTTAGCCAGAGAGCGGATCGCGGTAGGCGCTGTGTAAAACTGTGTAACTTTATGTTTTTCAATAACTTCCCAGAACCGATCAGGCTCAGGATAGGTAGGTACCCCTTCAAAAATCACGGTCGTTGCTCCGTTTAAAAGCGGACCGTACAAAATATAGGAGTGACCTGTAATCCAGCCGATATCAGCCGTACACCAGTAAACATCGTTTTCTTTATAATTGAATACATTCTTGAAAGTATAGGCGGTGTATACCATATATCCGGCACAGGTATGCAGCATTCCCTTAGGTTTGCCGGTTGATCCGGAAGTGTATAGGATAAACAGCGGATCTTCGGCATCCATGATCACCGTAACAAAATCCGGTGACGCTTTTTCGTACAAATCAGCCATCCGGTGATCACGTCCTTCCTTCATTTTGATCTCATTATCCGTTCTTTTGACTACCAGAACATGTTCAACAGTCGGGGTTTTTTCCAGCGCTTCATCAATAATTGTTTTCAGGTCTAATACTTTGCTTCCCCTGTAGCTTCCGTCTGAAGTTATGACCATTTTGGCCCCACAGTCGTTCACCCTTGAAGAAACTGCGGAAGCGGAGAATCCTGCAAAAATCACGGAATGAACGGCTCCAAGTTTGGCACACGCCAGCATCGTAATCGCCAGTTCGGGAATCATAGGAAGATAGATGCAGACCCTGTCGCCTTTTTCAATTCCCATTTCCCTGAGGACATTAGCCGTTTTATTGACCCTCGTGTATAATTCGGTGTAAGAAATATGCTGGGCATCTTCTTTCGGATCGTTCGGCTCCCAGATAATGGCGGTTTTTTCACCCCGTACGGAAAGATGGCGGTCCAGACAGTTTTTGGTGATATTTAATTTAGCGTTTTTAAACCAGGTGATTTTCGCTGTATTCATATCATATTTTACCACCTTGCTCCATCGCTGGTACCAGACGAAATTTTGATCTGCGATCTTATCCCAGAATTTTTTAGGGTTCTTAATGGACTTTTTATATTCTTCAAAATAATGAGGTAAATCTTCTATCAGGTAATTTCTCATGTCCTGTTCGTTTTTGGATTTATTGTTATCTAAATTTAGGCTTATTTTTTTATCTAAGTCCTGTATTCCTCAATTTTTTCCTGAATTCATTGATGTTTTTTCTATTTTCAACAATCATTGTCAATACTCTTTTGATTAACTTTTTCCGGAACAGATTTTTTAGAGTTTTTATCCCAACTTCATTCTCTATAAAGCAACTGTGCTTCTGTTTTCCTTTGTTTCAGCAGCGGAAAGCCGGTGTCCGTTAACATTGATGACATCACCAGCCTGTCATGTAATAAAAACATTGTTACCTTAATTTTTTTGTCCTGCTGCCTGAAAATATACTACTCTCTGTATTGGATAAACAGCTCTTAAAATGTAAGTTATTACTGTACATTCAGAGTTTAAGCCGGGTTGAAGTAAATTATGATGATTGATTTAACTTCCTTTAAGTATATTCAGGACATATCTGTTTTACTAAAGAATTAATGTGATATTCAAATTATGTTTTTCCGGCAGATACTCTTAAAAATTTAGATTAAAGATAAAATTACCTGTTTATTTATTTAATTGTAAAAAAATATCTTTTTAATTTGTTTTTTATAGTTGTTATTTTTTAAATTTGCCAAAAAAACAGATAATAAATGGAAATAGAAATTTCCTCATCCATACATCTGAGGTATGTGGTTCAGATACAACAGGAAATGTACGATTCTGCACAGCGGAGAGGAACCGGTATTGCAAAGCGTTCCATAGCATATTTAAGCAAGAAAATTTCAGAGGGCCATGCTGTGGTAGCTACGGAAAAAGGAGAATGGGTGGGTTTCTGTTATATTGAAACATGGTCTCATGGCCGGTTTGTGGCAAATTCCGGGCTTATTGTTTCTTCGAAATTTAGGGAAAGAGGAACTGCAACCTTAATTAAAAATGAAGTTTTCCGTTTATCTAGGGAAAAATATCCGGATGCGAAAGTTTTTGGACTCACCACAGGTCTTGCTGTGATGAAAATCAACAGTGATTTAGGCTACAGACCCGTGATTTATTCTGAATTGACACAGGATGAAGAATTCTGGAACGGCTGTAAAAGCTGTGTGAATTATGAAATTTTAATGAAGAAAGAACGTAAAAACTGTCTTTGTACAGCCATGCTTTTCGTTCCGGATAATAATAAAGTAAATGGAGTTGAGAATAAGCAACCCGAAAATCAATATAAAAATGAGCAGGAAAGTAATCTTAGCGTTTAGCGGAGGTTTAGACACCTCTTACTGTGCCAAATATCTGAGTAAAATACTTGGATATGAAGTATATGCAGTCACTGTAAATACCGGAGGTTTTTCTAAAGAAGAGGAAAAAGAACTGGAGAAAAAAGCCTTTAATCTCGGGGTAAAAGAATACAGGTGCATTGATGCTCAGGAAGATTATTACAATTCTTGCGTAAAGTATCTGATCTTTGGTAATGTCTTGAAAAACAACACGTATCCATTGTCTGTAAGTGCTGAGCGTACGATCCAGGCGCAGGAAATTGCAAAATATGCCATTGAAATCGGCGCTGATGCAATTGCTCACGGAAGTACTGGAGCGGGGAACGATCAGGTTCGTTTTGATCTTATTTTTCAGGTCATGTGCCCGAATGTAGAAATTATTACACTCATTCGTGATCAGTCTTTATCCCGTGAAGAGGAAATTGAATTTTTGAAAAACCATGGTTATGAAATGGAATTTGAAAAAGCACAATATTCTGTAAATAAAGGGCTTTGGGGAACTTCAGTGGGTGGAAAGGAAACATTGACTTCAAGAAATTATCTTCCTGAAGAAGCTTTTCCATCTCAAATTAAAGAAATCCAACCTTCGGAATTGGAAATGGAGTTTAAAAATGGAGAAGTTGTAGCGGTAAACGGAGAACATTTTGAACATTCGGTCAATGCGATTCAAAAAATTGAAGAATTGGCTTCTGCTTATGGAATCGGTCGTGATATCCACGTTGGAGATACGATTGTCGGAATTAAAGGAAGAGTTGGTTTCGAAGCGGCAGCGGCGTCTGTGATCATCAAAGCGCACCATTTACTGGAAAAACATACGCTTTCTAAATATCAGCAAATGATGAAATCTCAATTGTCTGACTGGTACGGAAACTGGCTTCACGAAGCGCTTTTCTTAGATCCTGTGATGAGAAATATTGAGTCTTTCTTAAACGATTCTCAAAAAACAGTCAGCGGAAAAGTATTTGTCACCCTTCATCCCTACAGATTTATTTTAAATGGAATTGAATCTGAACATGATCTGATGTCCGATAAATTCGGAAGCTACGGTGAAGCAAACAGAACATGGACTGGTGAAGATGTAAAAGGGTATACGAAAATCGTAAGCAACTCTTTAAATATATATCATCAGATTAACGATATGAAAATATGAAAACAGCAGGAATCATCGGTGCCAACGGTTATACAGGAAGCGAATTGGTTCGTCTGTTGGCTTTTCATCCCCATGTGACTTTGAGTTTTTTATATAGCCGTTCAAATTCGGGGACAAAGATTTCAGATTTATATCCTGATTTAGAGACGGTTTGTGAAATGGTTTTAACGGATCAGACTGAAGAGGTGGATATTTTGTTTTTATGTCTTCCTCACAAAGAAAGCCAGAAATGGCTGACTCAAAATGACGTAAAAGATGAAACGTTAGTGATCGATTTAGGAAATGATTTTCGTTTGGATGGTAATTTTGGAAAAAGAAATTTTATCTATGGATCACCCGAAATCAACAAAAAACAACTTTCAGGAGCAAAAAGTATTGCGAATCCCGGATGTTTTGCGACAGCGATTCAACTGGCTTTGCTTCCATTAGCTCAAAAAGGTTTGTTGGATGAAGTTTACACAACGGGAATTACAGGTTCAACAGGCGCGGGTCAGTCTTTACAGCCGACTACGCATTTTACCTGGAGGAATGATAATATTTCAGCCTATAAAACTTTGACCCATCAGCATGTGGATGAGATTTTACAGCAGTTGGTTTCTTTTAATACAAATGAAATCAGTCTGAATTTTGTTCCCTGGAGAGGAGATTTTGCAAGAGGGATTTTTACGAGTTCCACGGTGAAAACAGATTTAGAACTTTCAGATATCAATCAATTGTTTAGGGATTTTTATGCAGATGCGCCTTTTGTAAAGATAAGTGAGAAGGCCATTGATTTAAAACGGGTTGTCAACACCAATCGCTGCGTGATTCATATAGAAAAGAGTGGGAAGGTTGCGGTTATTCACTCAGCGATTGACAATTTGTTGAAAGGAGCTTCCGGACAGGCCGTTCAAAATATGAATATTGCAATGGGTTGGGAAGAAAATTCGGGATTGAACTTGAAGCCTGTGGCATTTTAATGTCAATCGTCAATAAGTCAATCGTGAATTTTTAAAACTTGAATCAAAACGACCTAGGAAAATGGAGCGTTAAGAAAATTGAAATTTAATCCGTTCAAAAATTCCCACTGTTTGAGCACGAGACAAATTTTTAATTAAAGAACAAATCTTCATTTCGTGCGAGTTTTGGGAATTTTAGGATTTAATTTAAATTTTTAGCGGAAGCTTCCAATCTTGAACTTTGTTTCTTTTGTTTGACTATGTCGAATCTTTGATTTCAATACAAAAGAAATTAATAAAAAACAAAAAATGAATTTATTCAACGTATATCCATTATTCAACATCAATCCAATAAAAGCTCAGGGATCATTTCTTTGGGACGATAAAGGAGAAAAATATCTTGATTTTTACGGAGGTCATGCGGTAATTTCTATCGGGCATAACCATCCGCATTATCAAACTCAATTAAAAAACCAATTAGATAAAATATCTTTCTATTCAAACTCGGTTCAGAATGAATTACAAACTGAACTGGCTGAGAAATTAGGCAAGCTTTCAGGTTTGGAAGATTATAGTTTATTCCTGTGTAATTCAGGAGCTGAAGCGAATGAAAATGCTTTGAAGCTGGCTTCTTTTCACAACGGAAAAAGCAAAGTGCTGTATTTTTCAGGTTCATTTCACGGCCGGACTTCGGCAGCAGTTTCTGTGACCGACAATCCAAAAATTGTAGCTCCGGTAAATTTTGACGAAAGATTCATTAAATCTGAATGGAATAACATCGAACAGCTTGAAGCCGTTTTTGAAAAACATGGAAATGAAATTTCATCTGTGATTATCGAGGGAATTCAGGGAGTTGGCGGAATTATGATTCCAACGGTTGAATTTTTAAATAAAATCAAAGAATTGTGCCAAAAACATGATGCTGTTTTAATTTTAGATGAAGTCCAGTCAGGTTACGGAAGAAGCGGCTATTTCTTTGCCTATCAGGAATTTGGAATTGAAGCAGATATTGTCACAACCGCAAAAGGAATGGGGAACGGCTTCCCGATCGGCGGAGTTTTGATTCATCCGAAATTTCAGGCGAGCAACGGCTTATTGGGGACAACTTTTGGTGGAAATCACCTAGCTTGTGTGGCTGCAACTGCCGTACTGGATGTAATGAAAGATGAGAATCTCATCGAAAATGCTCAGGAAATGGGCGAGTATATTGAAAACGAAATTAAAGATTTTCCACATATCAAAATAATCCGAAGAAAAGGCCTGATGATTGGAATCGAACTCGACAGGGACTGCTCAGAGGTGAGGAACAGCCTGTTGTACAATCATCATATTTTCACAGGAAATTCCAGTGATAAGGCGGTGTTGAGGATTCTTCCGGCACTTAACATTAAAAAAGAAGAAACCGATCTGTTCATCAGTGCTTTGAAAATAGTTCTTGAAGAAATCTAAACTGCGAAAATTATGCGCTTTGTCATTCTGAACGAAACGTAGTAAAGTGAAGAATCTATTTAAAGATGTGAGATTCTTCCTTCGTCAGAATGACAAAAATATGTAAGATAAAAATCTTTAAAATCAATTCAAAATGAAATGGATGCTCTGTTTGTCCATTGAAAAAATAAAAATTTCCAAATGAAAAAATTCACCTCTGTAAGCGATGTTGAAAACTTACGGGAAATCATAAAAAAGGCTTTACAAATTAAAGAAACTCCTCTTTCGGAAACCGAGAAAGGAAAAGGAAAAACAATCGGACTTGTCTTTTTGAATTCAAGTTTGAGAACGCGTTTAAGCAGCCAGATTGCAGCGCAAAATTTAGGTTTAAATGTGTTGACATTAAATGCCGCACAGGAAGCCTGGAATCTGGAATTTGCAGACGGAGCCGTGATGAACGGCGATACGGTAGAACATATTAAAGATGCGATTAAAGTATTAAACCAATATTGCGACATCATTGCAGTTCGTTGTTTTGCAGGAATGAAAAGCAAGGAAGATGATGTTAATGAAAGTATTCTAGGTCAGTTCGTACAACATGCGAAAGTCCCGGTAATTTCTCTGGAATCGGCAACCCGCCATCCTTTACAGAGTTTGGCAGATTGCATCACGATTACAGAAAACTGGAAGGAAGAGCGCAAACCTAAAGTGGTTTTGACTTGGGCGCCTCATATCAAACCGATAGCCCATGCGGTAGGAAATTCGTTCGCAGAATGGATGCAGGAAATGGATGTTGAATTGGTAATTGCTAATCCTGAAGGTTATGATTTGGATAAAAACTTTACAAAAGAGGTAAAAGTAATTCACAATCAGGATGAAGCGTTGAAAGATGCGGATTTTATTTATGTGAAAAACTGGTCATCTTTTGATGATTATGCCGCAATGCCTGAAGTTCAAGAAAACTGGATGCTGACGAATGAAAAATTAGCCAATACCAATCAGGGGAAAGTGATGCATTGCCTGCCGGTTCGTCGTAATGTAGAATTGAGTGATGAGGTTATGGATGGTGAGAATTCTATTATCTATCAACAGGCAAAAAACCGGGTTTTCTCTGCACAGGCTGTTTTTTCTGAAATTTTGGACGAGATCAATTCAAAATGACATCAAACCTAACGGGTTCCCGAAACCCGTTAGGTTTTCACTCGCAAACCTTGTCAAGGCTGAAAACCTTGACAGGGTTCTCAAAAAGGTTTGCAATGAAAGAAAAATTATATATCATAAAAATAGGAGGCGCGCTAATCGATGATGAGGAATTATTGAAAGAATTTCTGGAGCAGTTTTCTGAAATTAAGGAAAGAAAAATTTTAGTTCATGGCGGTGGAAAATTAGCAACCACACTGGCAGATAAATTAGGCGTTAAACAGAAAATGATCAATGGACGTAGAATCACTGATAAAGATACCCTAGATATTGTGGCGATGGTATATGCGGGAGGAATCAACAAAAATATTGTGGCTAAACTTCAGCAGAAAAAATGTAAAGCCATAGGTTTTTCGGGAGCTGATGCCAATTTAATTAAAGCTAAAAGAAGAGAACATGCAGAAATAGATTTCGGGTTTGTAGGAGATATTGAGAAGAAAAGCGTGAACAGGAAATTGATCTCAAAATTGCTTAAACTTAAGCTTGTCCCTGTATTTTCAGCGATTACCCACGATAAAAAAGGAAATCTTTTCAATACCAATGCAGATACGATTGCTTCAGTAATTGCCCAGGCTTTATCTTCAAAATATGATGTTGAATTGTTGTATTGTTTTGATAAGTCAGGGGTTCTGGAAGATGTCGAAAATCCTGAATCTGTCATAAAAAATATTTCCGAAGAAGAGTTTTTTGTTTTAAAAAATGAAGGAAAACTTCATAAAGGCATTCTTCCTAAACTGGAAAATGCTCTTGGAGCCATAAAGAATAATGTCAATAAAGTATTCTTAATTAAAGAAACCGAATTGAAAAACCATATAGAAAACCATCATGCAGGAACTGAAATCTGTTTATAGTAAGGAAGAATTACTGAATAACGCAATGGATTTGCTGAAAAAACTGATTGAGATTCCGTCATTCAGCAAGGATGAATATAATACGTCTGTGGAAATTGAAAACTTTTTCAAAAAGCACTATATTCCGACAAAACGTTTTAAAAATAACATCTGGGCGGTGAACAAAAATTTTGATGTTTTCAAACCGTCAATTTTGCTGAATACCCATCACGATACGGTAAAACCAAATAAAGTATATACCCTAGATCCTTTTTTAGCGATTGAAAAAGATGGAAAGCTGTTTGGATTGGGAAGCAATGATGCCGGAGCTTCTTTGGTTTCGATGGCGCAGGTTTTTTTGCATTTTTATGCTCAGGAAGATTTAAAATATAATTTAGTGATTGCTTTGACGGCTGAGGAGGAGATTTCAGGTTTTGACGGAATTGAAGCCTTATTTCCCCAACTACCCAATATAGAGCTTGCCATTGTAGGAGAACCGACGCAGATGAATCTGGCAATTGCAGAAAAAGGATTGTTGGTCATTGATGGAGAAATGAAGGGTACTCCTTCTCACGCTGCTCATCCGAACAATGATAATTCGATTTTGAAATGTATGGAAGATTTACATCAGATTTTAAACTTTAAATTTCCAAAAGTTTCGGATTATTTGGGTGAAGTTAAAGTTACGTTGTCTGGAATTCATGCCGGAGTTCAGCATAATGTTGTTCCGGAATCTTGTGCTTTTACTTTAGATGTTAGGGTTACAGACGAATATTCTAATGAAGAGGCGTTTGAAATCATCCAATCAAAGATGAAATCAACGTTGACTGCAAGATCTTTCAGATTAAATTCTTCAAAAATCGAAATGGATCACACTTTTGTACAGGCAGGTCTGGAAATCGGGAGGACAACTTACGGTTCGCCAACATCATCCGATCAGGCAATTATTCCGTGTACATCGGTAAAGCTCGGTCCCGGCGACAGCACACGCTCCCACACCGCGGACGAATACATCTATATAAAGGAAATTGAAGAGGGAATTGATTTTTATATTAAGATTTTAGAAAAAGTTTTATAATACTTGAGATTTCAGACATTAGATTTCAGATTTAAAGTCTCGTATCTGATATCTGCAATCTACAAAAAGAAAAAAATATGAAAAAAATATGGCAAAAAGACGATAATGCCACCAATATATTAGTTAATAACTTTACAGTCGGGAAAGATCTTGATTTTGATGAACGTTTAGCGAAATATGATATTAAAGGTTCGATGGCGCACTGTACAATGTTGGCAGAAGTTGGAATTATTTCCAAGGAAGAATCAAATCAAATGCTATTTGTTTTAGAGGAAATTTTAGAAGAAGTCGAAAGCGGAACTTTTAAAATCGATAAAAGTGCGGAGGATATTCATTCACAAATTGAGTCAATTTTAATTGCAAAATTAGGAGATACGGGGAAGAAAATTCATACGGCACGTTCCAGGAACGACCAGGTATTGCTGGATATTAAACTGTATTTGTTAGATGAGATCCGTGAGATTACAACATTGACAGATAAATTCTTTCAAATATTAATTAAGCTGGCAGATCGACATAAAAATGTATTGCTTCCGGGGTATACGCATTTGCAGATTGCGATGCCTTCATCGTTTGGATTGTGGTTTGGAGCTTATGCTGAAGCATTGCTGGATGATGTTGAAATGTTTCTTTCCGTTAAGAACATCATTAATAAAAATCCGTTAGGTTCAGCGGCAGGCTATGGTTCTTCTTTCCCGATTGACCGTGAGAGTACCACCTGTAATTTAGGTTTTCAATCAATGAATTATAACTCAATGTATGCCCAGATGACGCGCGGAAAGTCGGAGAAAATGGTGTCGATGGCAATGGCAACTATGGCGGGTACCCTGGGGAAATTTGCTTACGATGTCTGTTTGTATTTAAGCCAGAATTTTGATTTTATCAGCTTTCCAAAAGAGTTTACCACCGGAAGCAGCATCATGCCTCACAAGAAAAACCCGGATATTTTTGAACTGGTTCGCGCACGTTGCAGCAGGATACAGTCGCTGCCGAATGAATTTATTCTGCTCACCAATAATCTTCCCTCAGGCTATCACCGGGATATGCAGCTGACCAAGGAAATTCTTTTCCCCGCTATTGATTCTTTAAAAGAATGTCTGGATATTTTGAATAATACATTACCGAATATTCAGGTAAAAAATGGAATTCTGGAAGATGAGAAGTACAAATATATTTTCAGTGTGGAAAAAATCAATGAAGAAGTGAAAAACGGAAGCTCGTTCCGTGATGCGTATGTAAAAGTAGGGCAGGAGATTGAAAATAATGAGTTCAGGTTTGATTTTGAAACAGGAAATTTAAATCATACGCATCAGGGAAGTATTGGGAATCTTTGTCTGGATAAAATAGAATATCAGTTTAATACATTGAAAAATAAATTGTTGGGATAATTTATTTTAACTTAAAAATTTTTATCAAATGCTTTTACAGGCTCAGCATGACATCTTTAATGCTAAAAAGAGCATTGGTAGCAATGTCATGCGGGACTCCAAGCAATTTAATGTATGAAGCCGAATATTACTGTTAATCCAGATCAATTTTAAACTTGGTGGACTTTTTTACTTCATTAAGAACGATAGAACTGTGATACTGCCCGATATTCGGGATATTTGAAATAACATTGACCGTAAAGTCATTATACGAATTGATGTCCTTCGCAATAATTTTCAGCATGTAGTCATATTCGCCGGAAAGGCTGATGATTTCCTGGACTTCATCATATTTTCCGATATTCTTTTCAAAGCTTTCAAGGACTTTCTGGGACTGCTCCTTCAGGCGGATGTTACAGTAGACCACAATATTCAATCCTAACTTTTCACGGTTCAGAAGGCCAACGTATTTCTCGATAATTCCGTGTTTCTCCAGCTGTTTGATCCGTTCATAAGTAGGGGTGAACGTAAGACCGATTTTTTCTGAAATTTCTTTTACGGACAGTGTGGAATTTTCCTGGACGATACTGAGAATCATTTTGTCTTTTAAATCCATATAGTATGATTGAATGGAGACAAAAATAATATTTAAAAATGAAAGTAAGGTATTATTGTGGTATTTTAACTAAGTCCGATTTTCTTTTGCAGATTTACAAAATTGTTATATCTTTGCACCTAATGAATAACACAGTATTTATATCATTAGAATTACCGGGCGTAGACGCCCTTTACGATATTTATTTATAGTAAGCGAAGATATTTCTTCGCTTTTTTTTTGTAAAAAATTTGAGTTATTATGTTTACGATTACAGAACTGAGTACCGAGAGAATCAACAGGATACTGACAGAAGCCATAGCTTTTGCCGATGGTAAAACAGCTAAAATAGAAGGAGAGGTTTTTTGTTCCAACCTTTTCTTTGAAGACAGCACGAGAACGAAAACAAGTTTTGATATTGCCGAAAGAAAACTAGGACTGCAGGTCGTTCCTTTCGATGCGGCAAACAGTTCTGTGAACAAAGGTGAAAGTCTGTATGATACGGTGAAGACAATCGAAAGCTTAGGGGTGAATCTTGTCGTGATCAGAGATAAGAAAGACCGGTATTTTGACGAATTGAAAAATATAAAGATTCCTGTAATCAACGGAGGAGACGGCACCGGTAATCACCCATCTCAGTGCATGCTGGATTTAATGACGATTTATCAGGAATTCGGAAAATTTGAAGGCCTTAAGGTAGGCATTGTAGGAGATGTAAAACACAGCCGTGTTGCCAATTCAAATGCGGAAGCTTTGAGAAAATTAGGCGCAAAGGTATATTTCTCAGGACCTGAACAGTGGTTTGATGAGGGCGCTTTAATCAACGGGACTTATCTTTCGGTAGATGAATTGATTAAAGAGGTTGATGTTTTGATGCTGTTAAGAATCCAGCATGAAAGACACGATGCCAAAATGAGCTTTTCCGCATCCGAATACCACAGAAAATATGGTTTGACAAAAGAAAGAGAAAAGGCCATGAAAAAAGAATCTATTATCATGCATCCAGCGCCCATCAACAGAGGAGTGGAAATTGATACGGATCTTGTGGAATGTGAACGTTCGAGAATCTTCAAACAAATGCAGAACGGGGTTTTTGCAAGAATGTCCATTCTTAAGGAAGCCCTGGAAAAGGAAGGGTATACCTTTAAAGAATCTAAGGCTCAGATTCGCATGAGTGTTAAGAGATAAATAAACCTTCACAAAATTTCCTTCCAAAGGTGAGGTGGTGAAAATTCAAGGAATTTTTCAAGGGCAGTTAAAAATAAGAAATAAATAACAGAATGCAGAAGTCTAACTTCTAATGTCTAAAATCTAATATCTAATTTAAAAAATGAAGAAAAAGTTAATACTGGAGTCCGGTGAAGTATTTCATGGAGAAGGTTTCGGAGCAGCCTCGGAAACTGCGGGAGAGGTGGTTTTCAATACCGGGATGACAGGGTATCAGGAACTGATCTCTGATCCGTCTTACTGCGGTCAGATTGTTTGCATGACGTATCCGCTTATCGGAAACTATGGGATTAATAGAGATGATTATGAAAGTATTGAGCCGGCCATCAAAGGTCTTATTGTAAAAGAGCTTTGTGATTTGCCATCCAATTTCCGTACTCAGATTACTTTGGATGAATTATTTAAAAAGAAAAACCTGTCAGGGATTTCAGGAATCGACACCCGAAGACTGACCAGGATTCTCCGGAATCATGGAGTGGTAAAAGGAAAGATCGTTAATGCGGATGCTGATGAAGATACGGTAGTTTCGGAATTAACATCAACCACTTTTCCTACCAACCAGGTGGAACAGGTGTCTACCAAAACCCCTTACGCCAATCCGGGAAGAGGTTTGAAAGTCGTACTTGTTGATTTCGGTTCCAAATTGGGCATTATCAGGGAATTATCTCAGAGAAACTGTGATATTACCGTTGTCTCCCAGGATGTGACTGCAGAAGAAATTTTACTGATGGATCCTGACGGCGTGATGTTGTCCAACGGCCCCGGCGATCCTGAAGATAACCAGCAGGCTCTGGAAATGATCCGTGGGATCTTAGGGAAAGTTCCTATTTTCGGAATCTGTTTAGGGCACCAGTTGATCGGCTTGGCCTGCGGCGCAAAAACATTCAAGCTGAAATTCGGTCACCGGGGAGGAAACCATCCGGTTTTGGATTTAGAGAAAAATAAAGTGGCCATCACTTCCCAGAACCATGGGTATGCCGTGGATCAGGAAAGTTTAAAAGCTACGGATCTTATCGAAACGCATATTGCACTGAACGACCGGACCAACGAAGGCCTGAAACACAAAATCCACCCTTGTTTCTCCGTTCAGTACCACCCGGAAGCAAGCCCGGGCCCGGAAGATGCAAATTATTTGTTTGATGATTTCATTGAGCTGATGGAAGGGTTTAAAAAGTAGAATTGATTTCAGATAATAGACATCAGATAGCAGACTTTACTATGCATAATTTTGAGAAACTTATTTTTTGGCAAAAATCAATAGAACTTGCAAAAGAAGTTTATATTATTTGTTCTGATTTACCAAAAGATGAGAAATTTGGTCTGGTTTCTCAGATTAAAAGATCAGTCGTTTCAATTCCGTCAAATATTGCAGAAGGAGCAGGCAGAAATAATGACAGAGAGTTCTACCATTTTCTTGGAATTGCAAATGCCTCTTCTTTTGAGTTACAGACCCAATTAATCTTAACCAGAGAATTAGGCTTGCTTAATGCAGAAAAAGTCAACGGTTTAATATCAAATCTCAATGAAATTCAAAAAATGATTTACTCATTTAAATCTAATCTAAAAAAGTAAAACACAATGCCGGAAGTCTGAAGTCTGACATCTGGTATCTCATATCTAAAATATAAAATGGCAAAACGTACAGATATAAAAACAATTTTAGTAATCGGTTCCGGGCCCATCATCATCGGTCAGGCGGCAGAATTCGATTATGCAGGAACACAAGCTTGTCTTTCCCTGAGAGAAGAAGGCTATAAGGTAATTCTGATCAATTCTAACCCGGCAACCATCATGACGGATGTGGAGATCGCGGATAAAGTATACATCGAGCCGATATCACTTCAGTTTGTAAGCCACATCATCAGAAAAGAGCGCCCGGATGCACTTTTACCAACCCTGGGCGGACAAACAGGTCTGAACATGGCCGTGGAACTGGAAAAATCAGGAATTCTTGAAGAATGTAAAGTGGAAGTTCTCGGGACCACACTTTCTGCGATCAACAGAGCGGAAGACAGAGACCTTTTCCGTGAATTGATGAGAGAGCTGAACGAACCGGTTCCTGAATCTGACATCGTCAACACGGTTGAAGGAGCTTTGAATTTTGCAGAAGAAATCGGTTATCCGGTTATCGTGCGTCCTGCTTTCACGATGGGTGGAACAGGAGGTGGAATCGCTTCCAACGAAACTGAATTAAAAGAAATTGCCGAATTAGGTCTGAAATACAGTCCTGTGACGCAGTGCCTTATCGAAAGGTCAATCGCAGGTTTCAAAGAAATTGAATACGAAGTAATGCGTGATGCGAACGACAATGCCATTGTGGTCTGTAACATGGAAAACATAGATCCGGTTGGAGTTCACACCGGAGACTCAATCGTTGTGGCACCTTCTCAGACGCTTTCTGACAGAGAATATCAGATGCTGAGGAATGCTTCCTTAAAAATCATCAGGGCATTGGGAATTGAAGGGGGATGTAACGTACAGTTGGCTTTAGACCCGAATTCATTCGAATATTATATCATCGAAGTAAACCCGAGAGTTTCCCGTTCATCTGCTTTGGCGAGTAAGGCGACAGGGTATCCGATTGCGAAAATTGCTGCGAAAATTGCGGTAGGACTAACATTGGATGAAATCATGAATCCGGTTACCGGTAAAACATACGCCTGCTTCGAGCCGGCTTTGGATTATGTGGTTACCAAATTCCCGAGATTCCCGTTTGATAAATTCGAAACGGCTGACAGAAGGCTTTCCACTCAGATGAAAGCGACGGGTGAAGTGATGGCCATCGGAAGGAATTTTGAAGAGTCTTTGCAGAAAGCCATCCGTTCTCTGGAAACCGGAATTAAGCATATCGGTTTAAAAACCAAGCAGGCCGAAGCCCTTACGGCTGAAGAAATCGAAAGAAGGATCAGGGTATGTGACGATGAAAGATTGTTCATCATCGGTGATGCCTTAAGAAGAGGTTACGACTGGGAACAGATCGTGGAATGGAGTAAAATCGATAAGTTTTTCATCTGGAAAATCAAGAAATTAATTGATTTCGAAAAAGTGATCGCTGACAATAAGTTTGACAAAGAAACTTTAATTCAGGCTAAGAAACTAGGTTTTGCCGATGTCAATATTGCAGTGCTCTGGGATGTACAGGAACGTGAAATCTTCAATTTCAGAAAAGAAAACGGAGTAATGCCTGTATACAAAATGGTAGATACGTGCGCCGCAGAATTTGAAAGTGAAACCCCTTATTTATATGGTACTTATGAAGAGGAAAACGAAAGTGTCGCTTCAGACAAGGAAAAAATCATTGTATTGGGATCAGGACCGATCAGAATCGGGCAGGGAGTTGAGTTTGATTATGCCACCGTTCATTCGGTTTGGGCGATCAAAGAAATGGGGTATGAATCAATCATCATCAACAACAATCCTGAAACGGTTTCCACAGACTTTTCTATCTCCGATAAATTATACTTTGAACCGCTGACGGAAGAAGATGTGATGAACATCATCGAACTTGAAAAACCGAAAGGTGTTGTGGTTCAGTTCGGCGGACAGACCGCTATCAATTTAGCGGATAAATTAGCCGCCCATGGCGTGCAGATTTTAGGAACTTCTCTTGAAGACTTGGACAGAGCGGAGAACAGGGATAAATTTGAAAAAGCCCTTCAGGAAATGGGGATTCCCCAGCCTTTAGGGAAAACATCCACTTCAAAAGAAGAAGCGATAAAAATTGCCAATGAGATCGGGTATCCGGTTTTGGTTCGTCCAAGCTATGTGTTGGGAGGCAGAGCCATGGAAATCGTCTACACCGAAGCCGAATTGTCTCATTACATGGAGTTTGCGGTAGAGGCAAGCCCAGATCAGCCGGTTCTGGTTGACCGGTATATTACAGGAAGGGAAGTGGAAGTCGATGCGATCTGCGACGGTGAAACCGTAATTATTCCCGGGATTATGGAGCATATCGAAAGAGCCGGAGTTCATTCCGGAGATTCAATCGCAGTGTATCCGCCACAGAATGTGTCCCCCGAAGAAATCAAAACGCTGGTAGATTATACTGAGAGGTTGGCTAAAGGGTTGAATGTGATTGGGCTAATGAACATTCAGTACGTTCTTTTTGAAGGGAATGTGTATGTGATTGAAGTGAATCCACGTTCGTCAAGAACCGTTCCTTTCTTATCTAAAATTACTGAAGTTCCGATGGCCAACCTGGCAACCAAAGCAATTTTAGGTCAGAAGCTAACGGATTTAGGCTACAAAAACGGACTGGTTCCCAATAAAGAAGGCGTTTTCGTAAAAGTTCCGGTGTTCTCTTTCTCAAAACTAACAAAAGTGGACATCTCTTTAGGCCCTGAAATGAAGTCTACCGGAGAGGTAATGGGTAAAGATACAACGCTTGAAAAAGCCCTTTACAAAGGATTGGTAGCCGCCGGAAGAAAAGTTCCGATGCACGGTTCTATTTTGTTCACGGTAGCTGACAAGCATAAGCAGGAAGCGGCAGATCTGGCAGCGAGATTCCATGAAGTAGGTTTCAGGATCTGGGCAACCGAAGGAACCGCAAAATTCTTTGCAGAGCAGGGAATCCCTTGTAAGATAGGTTACAAAATCGGAGAGGAAAGTGTAAACCTTATCGACCTGATCCAGAAAGGAAAAGTACAGTATGTAGTAAACACCATGACCAAAGGCAAGCAGTCTGAAAGAGACGGGTTCCAGATCAGGAGAATGAGTGTGGAAAACGGTGTTCCCTGTCTGACCTCAATGGATACGGTTGAAGCAATCCTGAAAGTTATTGAAAGCATGACGTTCAAGATGGAAACGATGTAATTCAGAAAATAAAGTAAAATATACCCAATCCCCGTAAGAAAACTTACGGGGATTTTTTGATATACATTAAGAACATTTATTTATTGGAAGATTTTTTGAAAAAATAGATAATGTAATATTTTCATAAACCGGAATGACTTAAAGTATAGTTTTAAATTTGAAAATTCTGTAAATAGGTAGCCCATAACCCTATTAACTCAATTAATTTTTGTTTTTTTGCACAACTTTAATTTTTAAATAAAAATATGTCGGAGTTTGATGAGATCAGGTCTTTTTATGATCACGAAGTGAACAGTGCTTTGGGAAGTATAGCCAGGCATCCCATGATGAATGCACTAATGCAGTTTACTTTTCCGGATTCTAAAGAAGATTTTTGGCTGAATCAGTTTGAAAATATTCATTCGATTAGCGATTTTCAGCATCAGTATATTTCACAGACGGTAAGGCAGATTCTCACACAAAGTTCAGAAGGCCTGACGACCTCCGGATTCGATCAGCTGGATAAAGATACTTCCTACCTATTCATTTCCAATCACAGGGATATTGTCCTGGATACCTCTTTGCTGAATTTAGTATTGCTGGATAAAGGGCTGATTATGACTTCTTCAGCAATCGGTGATAACCTTGTCCAGAAAAGATTTCTGCATGTGCTGGCAAAATTAAACCGTAATTTTTTAGTGCAGAGGGGATTGCCCATCCGTGAGCAGCTGAACAGCTCAAGGCTGATGTCTGAATATATTTATAATCTGCTTCATTCCGAAAACCGTTCCGTCTGGATTGCTCAACGGGAAGGCCGTACAAAAGACGGCAATGATGCTACCCAGCAGGGCGTTCTGAAAATGCTGGCTATGGCAGCAGGAAACCGTCCTTTAGCTGAATTTTTTAAATCGCTTAGAGTAGTTCCATTATCCATATCATATGAGTATGATCCCACCGATGCCCTTAAAATGCCGCAGGTCATGGCGAAATCTAAAAATGAAGTGTATATCAAAGATGAAGATGAAGATTTTAAAACCATGCTGAGTGGGGTACTGGGGCAAAAAAAACGCATTCACTTACATGCCGGTAACCTGTTGGAAACAGAATTTGATGAAATTGCTTCGGTAACCGAAAACAAAAATAAACAGCTTCAGGCAATTGCGAAAATGATAGACCGCTCTATTATTGAAAACTATAAGCTTTGGCCAACCAATTATATTGCCTTTGATTTACTGAATGGTAGCAGTCAATATTCCAAATATTATAAAGAAGAAGAAAAGCAGCTTTTTGTACGCCGCCTGGAAATGCGGATTGACAGTTCAGATGCCGAACTTAAAAAAAGCTTCCTGGAAATGTATGCTAATCCTGTAATTAACAAAAATTCCTAGAAAGTAGACAACGAACTTAATACGATGTATTGAGAATTTTTTAATGCCTAAGAATTAATAAGAACCAAATAATTTGGAGGACTTATTTTCAGTTTTGATTGGGCAATAAGATTCTGTAACGATCGCTTTTACCAATCTTAGCGGGGCTTTGACGTTAATTATTACTAATGTAATAATCTATTTTTAAAAGAATTCTCGCTTTGGTTCAATGTGGCTGGTTTTTACCACTTTTTGCCAATATATTAATGATGCTTTTGCTATGTTCAGGCTGGCCAGCATCTTTTTAAGATATATATATTATTGTCTTTACTCTTAATTTTTACAAATTATAATGTGTACTGTTGAGTAAAAAAAATTTCTTTTCCAGCTATGAAAAGTATGATAACGAAAAAATACTTCTGAAAGTTTCCTCAACAGATCGACGAAATTCATACGCTTTTAAAATTGCCGAAATCCGGCGCTCTGTAAATTTGCTTTTTCTCATGATCTAACCTTATTTATAAATTTTAGTGCCAATAAATGTGGAGCTTAAGTGGAACTGACCTTCTCCCAAAAAACTGGAACAATTAAAAGTAGAGATTTTTCGAGAAATAATTAAATTTAAATAAAGAAAAGTCTAATGAAAAAGAGCAGATTTACAGAGAGTCAGATTATTTTTGCATTGAAACAGTCTGAGACAGGAGTGAAAGTCGAAGAAGTTTGTCGTAAGATGGGTATAAGTGAGGCCACTTTCTACAATTGGAAGAAGAAATTCGGAGGTTTGGGGATTACAGAACTCCGGCGTTTACGTCAATTAGAGGAAGAAAACAGTCAACTCAAGAAGTTGGTAGCCGACCTAAGCCTGG
>NZ_AUMU01000007.1 GCF_000430845.1 Chryseobacterium gregarium DSM 19109
CATCCTGGAGAATCTGCTTATCCAGGCTTAGGTCGGCTACCAACTTCTTGAGTTGACTGTTTTCTTCCTCTAATTGACGTAAACGCCGGAGTTCTGTAATCCCCAAACCTCCGAATTTCTTCTTCCAATTGTAGAAAGTGGCCTCACTTATACCCATCTTACGACAAACTTCTTCGACTTTCACTCCTGTCTCAGACTGTTTCAATGCAAAAATAATCTGACTCTCTGTAAATCTGCTCTTTTTCATTAGACTTTTCTTTATTTAAATTTAATTATTTCTCGAAAAATCTCTACTTTTAATTGTTCCAGTTTTTTGGGAGAAGGTCAGCAAATTAAGCCTGCAAAGTTTTTATGAATGATTTATAATATGATGATCTTACTTTTTCAGTTTCTCAATCCTTCTCATTTCGTTTAACAATAAAGGAAAAGCAGGTTGTGCCATTCCGCCATGATCGAAGCCGTCGAGTTCGTATAAAGTGGTTTCTTTATGGCCTTTCAGCTTCATCATTCTGGCCATGTAAGCATTTTCTTCATACCTTCCGAGAAGCTCTTTTTCGCGGTCTCCCGTAATCAGGAGCAGTGGCGGTGCATCGGCTCTGATAAAATGAAGCGGAGCAAAATCATCAATCCTTGCATCCAGCTCATCAATTCCTTTTTCTTTCCTTATGGTAAAGTGGGAAATCATCTGTCCACTGAAAGGGATGATCCCCGCTAAAGCATTTGCATCAATATCATACTTCTGCAGATAGGCTTTGTTAAGGCCTACCATAGTGGCAAGATATCCTCCTGCCGAATGTCCTGAAATAAAAACCAAGTCTTCACGGCCGCCGTAATTTTTAATATTCTTAAGTACCCAGGCGGTTGCTGCGGCGGCATCTTCAATATATTTCGGTGCATTTACTTTAGGTGAAAGCCTGTAGTTAACCCCGATAACGGCAATCCCTTTATTTTTTAACCCTTCCGGGATTTCCTTCTGCCCGCCTGTCAGGCCTCCGCCGTGAAACCATATAACCGTTGGAAAATTTTTTACATTTTTCGGAACATAGACATCCAGAACACATCTTTCGTTAATATAAACATCCGCTTTATTGGTCTTTTCGTCATAATAATGAATATTGCTTTCCGTACGGTATTCCTGAGAAAAAAGAGGAATGGAAAATAAAGTAATGATTAAAAATACCAGAATCCTTTTCATTGTAAAAACTTTTATTGTTTAAATATACGAATTTGTTGTTTTTTCCTTATTATTATCCATAAAAATCCCCGCAAACTTCACATATCTCACATAAAATCTATGGCATAATGGAATTTGCGGGAACCTATTTTAAGAATATTTCATTGCTTTCGCTTCTCAGAATGACCTGATCTAAATCTTAATCAGCTTGGCATATTTCAGGATTAGGTTTTTCTCTCCTTCATGCTGGAAAATCACTTTGGCTTTGATGTTCTGGGGATCAGTACCATCCAGGAAAGTTACTTCCCCTACGCCGAAACGGTCATGCCTTACTTTATCCCCCACTTCAATATCCTGTGAGGAAGCTCCGCTCGGGTTAATGATCTTTGCCGTACTTACCGGTTTTAATTTTCTGGGCTCAGCGATGGGTTTTGAACCTTCACCCCGTTCGATCGTTTTCTTTTCCACCCTTTTAAAGCCTTGAAGCTCGGAAGGATGCTCTTCAAAAATATTTGACTTGAGGCCTGCATTATTGATAAAGCGTTTTTCAATGGCCGGGTTTACGAATTCAATATATTGATCGTCAATTTCACTTAAGAACCTTGAAGGTTCGGCATCGGTTATTTTCCCCCACTGGAACCGTGAAACGGCATATGAGAAAAAGGCCTGCTTTTCTGCCCTGGTTAAAGCTACATAAAACAGCCGTCTTTCTTCTTCCAGATCTTCCCTTGTTGTGGAACTCATAAAACTCGGAAAAAGGTTTTCTTCCAGGCCTACCAGGTGTACTACCGGGAACTCCAGACCTTTTGAAAGGTGAATGGTCATTAATGATACCATTTCTTCCTCATCATCTTTCTTCTGGGTATCGGCAGAGAGCGCGATATTCTCCAGAAAATTGGGTAAGCTCGGATCTCCGTCTTCCAGCTGCATTTGCTCTTCAATGAATCCCTGCATGGAGTTCATTAATTCCTGAACGTTTTCCACTCTTGAAATCCCTTCCGGGGTCTGGTCGTCTTTTAAAAATTTAATCAGCCCGCTGCGTTTGGCCACTTCCATAGCAACGCTGTACGCGGTTTCGGTTTTTAACAATACCTGGAATGCTTTGATCATTGACCAGAAGTCGTTCAGTTTATTTAAAATTCCGTTATTGAGTCCTAACTGCGGGGCATATGCCGGAAGATTGTCAAGCACATTTGAGACGGTAACGTTGTGGGCATCTGCAAAAACAATCAGTTTATTCTGCGTGGTCTCGCCAATTCCCCGTACAGGATAATTGATTATCCTCATCAGGGCTTCCGAATCATTCTCATTGACCAAAAGCCTGAGATAGCCGATAAGATCCTTGACTTCTTTCCGTTGATAGAAAGAAAGGCCTCCGTATACTTTATAGGGAATGTTTTTACGTCTCAGCGCATCCTCGAAAGCCCGGGTCTGCGAATTGGTACGGTATAAGATGGCAAAATCGCTGTATCTTCTCTGTTCCCGGTTCCGCGTTTCCCAGATGTTTCCGGCTACGAAATTAGCCTCATCGGCATCAGAAAGAGAACGGTATACTTTGATCTTTTCGCCTTCTTCATTTTCACTGAAAACATTCTTTTTGAACTGCTGAAGGTTTTTGGCAATCACCACATTGGCTGCATTGACAATATTCTGCGTTGAACGGTAATTCTGCTCCAGGGAAACCGTAACGGCATCAGGATAATCTTTTTTAAAGTTGAGAATATTATAAATATTGGCTCCACGGAACGAGTAAATGGACTGCGCATCGTCTCCTACAACGCAGATATTTTCAAATTTCGAAGCCAGTGCCTTTACAATAAGATACTGAGAATGGTTGGTATCCTGGTACTCATCCACCAGGATATATCGGAAACGATCCTGGTATTTTGCCAGAACTTCAGGAAAACGTGTCAACAGCTCATTGGTTTTCAACAACAGATCATCAAAATCCATGGACCCGTTTTTATAACACTGTTCTACGTACCTCTGATAAATCTGACCGATAAATTTCATATTCGCCTTTTCATCAGCTTCAATGAGCTCAGGATTATTGAAATATGCCTTTACCGTGATGAGGTTATTTTTATACGTTGAAATCCTGGCCTGGACTTTTTTAGGTTTGTACAGATCAGCATCGATATTCATGTCCTTCAGTACTTTTTTAATGACATTCAGAGAATCCTGCTGATCGTAAATGGTAAAATTGGAAGGATATCCCAGGTAATGGGCTTCACCTCTCAGAATCCTTGCAAATACCGAGTGAAAAGTTCCCATCCACAGGCTTCTGGCATTACTATGGCCTACTACCTTTGCAATACGCTCCTTCATTTCTTTCGCCGCTTTGTTGGTAAAGGTAAGTGCCAGAATATTGAAAGGGTCTACTCCATTTGTGATCAAATGGGCAATACGCATGGTGAGCACACGTGTTTTTCCGGAACCTGCCCCTGCAAGAACCATTAATGGTCCCTGTAATGTGGTAACGGCTTCAAATTGTGATTCATTCAGTCCTTTCAAATAATCCTCCATACTGCAAAAAAAATTAGGAATACAAAATTAGTGTATTATATGGAGAATTCAAATCCGGCAACAAGGTAAATAGTGTTAAATTGATCCTTTACTGAAATAAGGATTTTGAGACAAAATCGGCAGAAAAATACTGCCGTTGCAGGTGAGTGATTTTATTTAATGTAAAACCTGATCCGGTCTACCATATTTCCAAGATCGAACGGTTTGGCGATAAATTCATCGGCTCCTGCATCCAACGCGGATTGTTCAAGGCCACGGCTTGCAGACATTATCAGAACAGGAATATCTTTTAATTTTTCATCTTCCTTGATGAGTCTGCAAAAATCCCTGCCATCTTCACCGGAAAGCCACATATCCATTAAAATGACATCGGGTTTCATTTCAGGATTCAGGGCATTGAACATTTCTGAACCTTTGTGGAATTTATCAACTTCAAATCCTTCAAAATCAAGCATCATTTCAATAGAATCAACAATTGCAGGGCTATCATCTACCACCATTATTTTTGCAGAATCAGACATGGTAATTTTTTAATTTTTATTCTTTGGGATTCTGAAGCAAAAATCAGACCCTTCTCCTTCAACGGAAGAAACAGAAATTTCCCCTCCGGCTCTTTTTATAATTTCGGATGAAATATAAAGCCCAAGCCCCAAGCCCGGGAATGTATGCGTTATGGATTCGCTTATTCTATAATACTGATCGAAAACCTTTGACTGTTGATCCGCCGGAATACCGATCCCGAAGTCCCTGACACTGAACCGCGCTTTATCTTCCTCTGAAACTGCAGAAATGTGTACCTCATCCACATCCGGAGAATATTTAATGGCATTGCTGATGAGGTTGGCCATCACCTGGGAAATCCGGTGCCGGTCTGCAAAAACATCACCTATCCTGGATCTGCTTACGATCATTTTATGCCTTGAGGTCATCTGCTGCTCTTCAACCACTTCATTAACAAGCCGGTCAAAATCAAAATAAGATTCATTCAGCTGGATCTGCCCTTTCTGAATCTTTGTAACATCCAGGAGTTCATTGATGAGTTGCGTAAGGCGGCCGATCTGGCCATCCATCTTTTTCACAACATCTTCATTTTTGTGATCCTCTGATTTCTGCAGGTTCATTTTGATGAACCGGGTATATAATTTAAGGCTAATAGAAAAATTAAAATTTTTTCACCATTCAATGAATTTTATTACATTTAAATTTACTCAGCAAAAATTATTTACTGTGAAAAACTTAAAGAAACTTTTAAGAAATGATCTAAAAACTTTAAAAGGCGGAGGCGGAGACTCGGTTTGTGGAATGACAGTGCATCCGGCCAAGTTATTTCCATGCATCACTGCTCCAGCTGTGAACCTTTGAGCGGAGGAAAAGGTATGGGATGTGTTTATGACTCTGTCATAGATTCAGGCGGTAAACCCGCCCCTTGATATGATTGTCCAAACCTGTTAAAAGATCAATTTTATCTTGTAGATTATGAAGCCGTATTTTTTTAGTACGCTTTTTTCATTATTGAAATTTCTTCATTTTTTTTGTAACAATTAACGTATTTTTGACACTCATTATACAAAATAATTTCTATTTATGAAAAAGCGACTTCTTTCTGTTGCTGCAGCGGCTTTCTTCGGAATAGCTCTGAATGCTCAACAAATTAAATTTGAGGAATATGACCTGCCAAACGGACTTCATGTCATTCTTCATCAGGACAATTCTGCACCAGTGGTAACGGCAGGTGTCATGTATCACGTAGGTGCAAAAGATGAAGTTAAAGGAAGAACAGGCTTTGCTCACTTCTTTGAACACCTTTTATTTGAAGGGACCCCTAACATTAAAAGAGGCGACTGGTTCAAAATAGTTTCTTCAAACGGAGGGCAAAATAATGCCAACACCACAAATGACAGAACCTATTATTACGAAACATTTCCTTCAAACAACGAACAGTTAGGACTTTGGATGGAGGCTGAAAGAATGCGTCATGCAGTTATTAACCAAATCGGTGTGGATACGCAAAGGGAGGTTGTAAAAGAGGAAAAAAGATTAAGAATGGATAACCAGCCTTATGGAAATCTTTTCAGTACCATTCAGAAAAATTTATTTACCAATCACCCATACAACTGGCCGACCATAGGCTCAATGGAAGATCTGAACTCAGCGAAATTAGATGAGTTCCAGGCATTTTATAAAAAATATTATATCCCGAATAATGCTACTTTGGTGGTCGCAGGAGATATTAAGCCTGAGCAGACCAAAAAATGGATTCAGGAATATTACGGAGGCATTCCTAAAGGAACGGTTTCCCCTAAAAACTTCCCGAAAGATGCGCCTATCACTCAGGAAAAAGAGGTAACTGCCACAGATCCGAACATTCAGCTTCCGGCTTATATTTTCGCTTACAGAACTCCAGGCAACAAGGAAAAAGATGCGTACGTTCTGGATATGCTTTCTTCTTATTTAAGCAATGGAAAATCTTCGGTTTTATACAAAAAACTAGTTGATCAGGATAAAAAAGCACTTCAGGTACAGGCATTTAACCAAGGACTTGAAGATTACGGAATTTTCGCATTCTTCGCCATCCCGATGGGACAGACGACTAAAGCAACACTTCAGGCTGACATCGATGCTGAAATCAAAAAACTTCAGAACACATTAATCTCTGAAGAAGACTACCAGAAACTTCAGAACCAGTTTGAAAACCAGTTTGTCAATGCCAATTCAAGTATTCAGGGGATTGCCGCTTCACTGGCAACAAATCATGTGCTGATGGGGAACACCAATTTAATCAATAAAGAGATTGACATTTACAGGTCTATCACAAGACAGGATCTTCAGAATGCAGCTAAAAAGTATCTTAATTCCAACCAAAGAATCATCATCAACTACGTTCCTGAAAAAAAGTAATCAGCCCAGACTTTTAAGTTCAATGATTATTAAAAATTAAATTTTTACAAATGAAAAAGCAATTAACATATATAGCTGCAGCATTTTTCTTCGCAGGAATGGTTTCAGCACAAAAAATAGATCTTAATGCAATGCCGAAACCGGGTCCTACACCCGCGATCAACATTGCCAAGCCAAAAACCTTCCAGCTGAGCAACGGCCTTACGGTAATGGTCGTAGAAAATAACAAGCTGCCGAGGGTAAGTGCCAATCTTTCTATGGACAGGCCTCCGTATAACGAAGGAACCGTAACCGGTGTAAGCGAAATCATGGCTGAGCAGTTCGAAAACGGGACGACCAACATGAGCAAAGATGCCTTCAACAAAAAAGTCGATTACCTTGGAGCTAACTTAAGCTTCTCTTCAGGCGGTGCTTTTGCCAGTTCGCTTTCTAAATATTTCCCTCAGGTGTTAGGATTAATGGCCGATGCGATCATCAACCCTAAATTTTCTGCTGAGGAAATACAGAATTCTAAGGAAAGAGCAATTGAAGGGCTTAAATCTGAAGAAAAAAATGCATCAGCCATCGCTTCAAGAGTTTCCAATGCTTTGCTATACGGGAAAAATACTTCAAGAGGAGAATTTGAAACGGTTGAATCCATCAACAAAATTCAACTGGCAGATGTACAGAACACCTATAAAAAATATTACGCTCCGGATAACGCTTATCTGGTCATCGTCGGAGATGTAAAATTTGACAAAGTAAAGCCTTTGATTGAAAAAGCATTCAGTGGCTGGAAAAAGGCAAATACCCCTATTATTCCGTTAGAGCCGTCCGCAAATGTGGCCAAAACAGAAATCAATGTAGTGGACGTTCCTACTGCTGTACAGTCGGTTGTTTCATTGAACAACCTGAACAAGCTAAAAATGAAAGATCCGGATTATTTCCCGGCCACTATTGCCAACTATGTTCTTGGAGGCGGTGGTGAGGCCAGGCTTTTCATGAACCTTCGTGAGAAAAACGGATTTACATATGGCGCTTATTCCAATATGAGTGCAAGCAAATATTCCCCGCAGTTCTCTGCTACGGCAAGCGTAAGAAATGAAGTAACGGATAAAGCGGTAAAAGAATTCATCAATGAACTTAACGGCATCTCAACGGTAAAACCTGAAGAGCTTGAAAATGCCAAGGCCAAACTGAAAGGGAATTTCATCATGTCTCTGGAAAAGCCGGAAACCATTGCCAGATTCGCACTGAACCAGAAAATCCAGGATCTTCCTGCTGATTTTTATACAAATTATCTAAAGTCTATCGACAAAGTAACGGCTGCTGATGTTTCAAATGCCGTGAAAACGAATATTTTACCTAACCAGAGCAGAATCTTTATCGCAGGAAAAGCATCTGATATTTCCGAAGGACTGGAAAAATTGGGCTACCCTGTAAAATATTATGACAAAGATGCCAACCCTATAGCAAAACCGTCTGCCAAAAAAATGGATGCCAATGTAACGGTAGCTTCTATTGCAGATAAATACATTGATGCGATCGGCGGAAAAGCGAACATCAGTAAAATCTCTTCTTATGCAATGACGGCTTCGATGACGATGCAGGGACAGAATATTGACCTGAAAATGGTTAAGGCCCAGGGCGGAAAAGAAATGACTACCGTAACCGCAATGGGGCAGGTTGTCCAGAAACAGGTATTTGACGGAAAAACAGGATATTCCGAGCAGATGGGGCAAAAAGTTCCTATGAAAGCAGAACAGATTGCTGAAAAACAGAAAAATGCAGAGCTTTTCGAGGAATTAGGTTTCGCAAAATCTGCTGATTATAAAGTAGCAGGCATCGAAAAAGTAGGCGGAGAAGATTCTTATGTTGTAAAAGGAGGCGATACCACTTACTACTATAGCGTAAAAACAGGATTGAAAACCGGAGAAACCAAAACCGTGAAAGCACAGGGGCAGGAAATGACTGTTCCTACTGTATTCTCTGATTATAAAGATGTAGCAGGAGTTAAAATGCCGTATACCATCTCTGTAAACCAGATGGGCATGGATATGACGATGACTGTAAAATCTTACGAAGTGAATCAGGCAAAAGAAACTGATTTTAAATAAATCTACTCTATTTATGTAAAAGCGGCAACTGAGTTGCCGCTTTTTATTTTTAATAACATTTGGGGATATCTTTTTTTGCCGTTCGGTAAAAAAAGATTAAATTTGCCCATTCAAAAAGATATCAAATTAATGGATTCTATATTTATACTATTGATGGTTCTTGTAATGATCGCGAGTATTTTACTGGTTATCATCGTTATGGCTCAAAATCCTAAAGGCGGAGGTCTTTCCAGTACTTTCGGAGGTGCTTCTTCAGCACAGTTCGGGGTACAGAGAACCAATGACTTCATGGAAAAAGCAACCTGGACCTTAGGGGCAATCATCATTGTTCTTATTCTTTTAAGCGTAGTGATTACAGGTAAGCCATCAGCAGCTCCCGTTCCGGTACCGGCACAGAAAGAAGCTCCGGCTAAACAATCGGCAGCTCCGGCTTCTACCACTACACCGGCAGCTCAGACTCCCGCACCGATTAAATAAGTAAGCAAATAATATTTTTACATACCCAAATAAAAAGCAACTCAATGAGTTGCTTTTTATTTTATTTCAGTTTAGATTTTTCAATCTTATATCTCAGATTCAGTCCGGCTTTTAACAATATATACTGCAGCGGCTGTGATCTTCTGTAGTATTTGTTTATAAAAATCTGCATAGCGCCGTAAAACCTTTGAAGATAAACCTCATCCTTAACCGTGCTCTCCCCTTTATGGTGAAGGATAGAAGCCTTGCCGTAATAAAAATTCGAATACCCGTTTTTTAATAAAGTATAGCAGAGATCCACATCTTCACCGTACATAAAATAGGTTTCATCCAGACCGCCCACTGTATCATAGACCGCTTTTTTAATCAGTAAAAAAGCACCTGTAATGATCTCTACTTTGTCTACAGCCGTTTCATCAATATCATCCCTGTAATATGATTTTGAACTATTTTTTTTAAAATTGATAAATAATTTTTCGAAGGAATTAAACATATCCGGGACAGAACGTTTGCTTTCAGGAAGAAAATTCCCTTCTTTGTCATGCATCCTTACCCCAAGGCATCCGAAAGCAGGCTGAGAATCTGTAAAATGCAGGATTTCTTTCATATAAAAACCTTCAAGCTCCGTATCCGGGTTTAAAATCAAAAGATATTCCCCGTTGGCCTTCTTTATAGCCTTATTATTTGCTTTTGCAAAACCGTCATTCGTTTTTGATGCTATAAAATGGACATCCGGAAATTCCGGAACCAGATCTTTCCATGAAGAATCGGATGAAGCATTATCAATTACAATTACTTCATATTCAATACCTGTCATATATTTCTGAACAGATAAAAGACAGCATCTGAGCAACTGAGTGACATTATAATTGACAATAATGATAGACAATCTCATCTCCGGTTTTATAATACGTTTTTTTTAAAATTAAAGCCCCATGTCCTTACCAGCAAAAGTACATATTTTGCTTTGTAAAAAAGAGTAAGAAGAAAGTACTGACCCCATCCGATACGTTTTAAGGCATACATTTCCTTGATATTTCTCTGGAAGCCTTCTTCCATCAGATGAAGATTTGCAGACAAGCCTGAAACGCCGAATGTTCTTTTCCCTCCATCTGCAATCAATAGGCTTTCATCCAATATATACATTTTATTGTTCCTTGAAATTTTCATCCAGTAATTGAGATCTTCAGCATACCGCTGATCATCATTAAAATAGCCCGTATTGTCAAGAATTTTTCTTTTGAACAGCACTGTCGATGGCTGGGCTTCATTTCTCAGCAATAATTTCCCAAAGGTAATTTCAGCAAGATGATTTTTAACATGGTAAGGCAGAAGGATTCTGTTATCATTCCTTCTTGTAGCCAGAAAATCAATGGCAAAATCTTCATTTTCGAGATAGGCCAGCTGCCTTTCGGTCTTTAACGGCAGCCATTCATCATCGGCATCCAGTAAAGCAATGTATTTGCCTTTGGCGATTTTCAGACCGGCATTCCTGGCCCGGGAAACCCCTCCGTTCGATTGTTCAATCAGCTGAATGTTCATGTCCGAGTTCTCTATGATAAAATCCAAGACAACTTCTTTACCGGAATCGGTAGATCCGTCATTAATTACAATAACTTCAAATCTCTGCACGCCAACCGTTTGTGCTTTAACTGAATTTAAAGCGGCTGCTATCGTACTTTCTGCATTATATACCGGAATAATTATGGAAATCATCAATATTTACAAATAACTTATCAGGAACCCTCACTGTAAGGCAACCTGTTCATAATAGACCTTCCCAGAGAAATTTCATCGGCATATTCCAGCTCGTCCCCTACCGAAATCCCTCTTGCAATACTGGAAAAATTCACTTTCAGACTTTTGAACTTTTTGTATATGTAATATGCGGTAGTATCTCCTTCCATCGTAGCGCTTAAAGCAAAAATTAATTCTTTTACCCTTCCTTCATTCAGTTTCTTCTCAATGCTCGGAATATTCAGCTGATTGGGGCCGACTCCATCCATCGGAGAAATCTTCCCGCCTAAAATAAGATATTTTCCGTTGTATTTTCCGGTATTTTCAATGGCAATTACATCACGGACATCTTCCACAATACAGATCACTTCACTGTTCCTCTTCTCATTGCTGCAGATTTCACAGATTTCAAAATCGGAAAAATTATGGCATTCCTTACAGTACTTGATATCATTCACCAAACTAATCAGGGAATTTCCAAGACTCATTGCTCTGGAATTGGGTTGCTTTAATAAATGTAATGCTAAACGCAAGGCTGTTTTCCTGCCGATTCCAGGCAGTCCCGAAATTTCATCCACCGCTTTTGCCAATACTTTACTTGGATAATCCATTACGCAAAAATAATAATTAAAGTTGTAAATAATGAATAGTCAACAGTCAATTTTGGAAGGATCAGCACTTAAACGCATAAGAAAATTAACATTTCCTGTTTTCAGCATTATTATCAGAGAACATACCTCATTATTCATCATCAACCATGCATAACTCTGAAAAAAACAGTTATCTTTGAGTACTAAATATTAACTTGAAAATAAACTTAATGGTACTTAACAATTTAAATTATCCGCTTGATTTTAAATTTAAAATCACCACCCTGGCGAGTGATTTCAACATTACAGATAAGAACGGCAACTACGTCGCTTACGTACGTCAGAAAATGTTCAAATTAAAAGAAGATGTTATTGTTTTCAATGATGAAAGCAAAACGAAGGAACTTTTTAGAATCCAGGCCAACCAGTGGATTGATTTTAACGCTTCCTATTCTATTAAAGATGCGATCAATACAAAAAATTTCGGCAGGCTGGCAAGAAAAGGAATGCGCTCTATCTGGAAATCGACCTATGATGTGCTGGATGTAGCTGATCAGCCCAAATTCACCATCACAGAAGACAATGCCTGGACTAAATTCCTTGACGGAATGGTGAGCGAAATTCCAATCATCGGTATGTTTACGGGATATTTTCTTAATCCGGCCTACACGGTAAGGGGAATAGATGGAAAGGAGTACTTTAAATTAAAAAAAATGCCTTCATTTTTCGGAAGAAGATTCCAGCTGGACAGGCTCATCGATATTGATGATGAGGAAGAAAGCTTAGTGATTCTTTCATTATTAATGATGACGCTTCTTGAAAGATCAAGAGGATAGATAATACCATATGCCACAACAATGAAATATATAGTCATTTTCGCTTCAGCCTTGATGCTGGTTTCATGTAAAAAAGAACAGCATACCGTTCAGAATACTAAACCTTCGGATTCTGTACATGCTGTTCAGGACAGTGTAAAAAGTGAAAAACCTTCCGGAAAAATCCTGGTGGAAAATTTTCCTTTTCCTAAGGAGATTAAAGAGTGTTCATGCTATTTTGCAAAAAACAGAGCAGACTTTGAAGCTGAAAAATACATTTATGCGGATGATGCAGGCAAAACAGCCTATATGAAACTTAACGGTAAAAGACTGGCAATGAACCTGATCTCTTCCAGCGATATGGAATCCGGTGAAGAGCTGAGCAAAGAAATAGAAAACGGTGATTATAAAATCTCTGTAGAAGGCAAAAAAATAAAAGGCGAGGAAGCATTGTTGTTTGAAGGAACGCTCACCATCGAAAAACCGGACGGCACGAAAGAAACCATACCCATCTACGGTGAATGCGGATGTTAGGCATTGCATTTATTTGCCGGATCAAAGATTAACTGAAATAGGTTGAACCATAAAAAGAATGCTTCCAGTTTATGGGAGCATTTTTAATTTCGTAATTTTGATAAAAATAAAATTTCATGGAACTATCCACTATTGAACCACAGATCATCTGGAAAAATTTTTCCAGGCTGAATGCGGTTCCGAGACCCTCAAAAAAAGAAGAAAAAGTAATTGCCTTCATCAAAGAATTCGGTGAAAATTTAGGACTGGAAACTACCATTGATGAAGTAGGGAACATCATCATCAAAAAACCGGCCACCGCAGGCATGGAAAACCGCAAATCCGTTGTATTGCAGTCCCATCTGGACATGGTTTGCCAGAAAAACAATGATGTCAATTTTGATTTTGAAACGGAAGGAATCAAAATGGAAATAGACGGCGACTGGGTAAAAGCAAAAGGCACCACTTTGGGAGCCGACAACGGTTTGGGAGTGGCTACGATCATGTCAATTCTGGAAAGCCATGATATTCCTCACCCTGATCTGGAAGCCCTTTTCACGATCGATGAAGAGACCGGAATGACCGGTGCCTTGGGGTTGAAGCCGGGACAGTTAACCGGACAGATTCTTTTGAATCTTGATACCGAAGAAGACGATGAGATCGATATTGGCTGTGCAGGAGGAATTGATGTTACGATTACCCAAACCTATGAAAAAGAGGATGCTAAAGGACAGATTATAAGATTTGAAGTGAAAGGTCTTCAGGGAGGCCACTCGGGAATGGATATCCACAAAGGTTTCGGAAATGCCAATGTGATCCTGGGAAGATTACTTTACAAGGCTTTGGAAAAAGAAAATATCCAGTTGATTTCTATTGACGGCGGCGGACTGAGAAATGCAATTCCGAGAGAAGGGATAGCGATAGCTTCCGTAAGAAATGCCAGTGAATTTATAGAAGAAATAACGGACGGGCTGAAAAAAGATATCTTAGAAGAATTTGCGACCGTAGAGCCTAATCTTCAGATTAATATAGAGAATTTCACATCTTCTGAGAAAGCAATTTCTGAAGCAGATTCAAAGAAAATTATTTTAACGCTGAAATCTCTTCACAACGGCGTTTACAGAATGAGCCCGGATGTAAAAGATCTGGTGGAATCATCAAATAACGTAGCACGGGTTGAATTAAAAGAGGGAAGCCTGAAAATTTTAAACCTTTCAAGGTCTTCCGTAGATTCCTCAAAAGATTCTGTGGCAGAGCAGTTGAAATCGGTAGCAGAATTAGCCGGAATGAATACGGAATTCAACGGTTCTTATCCAGGCTGGAAACCAAAGCCGGGTTCTGAGATCGTTCAGCTGATGGAAAAAATTTATACCGAAAAATTTACAGAAAAACCTCATGTAGTAGCGTGCCACGCCGGTCTGGAATGCGGAATTATCGGAGCCAATTATCCTGAAATGGAAATGGTAAGTTTCGGGCCGACCATCCGTGGTGCCCACTCTCCTGATGAGAAAGCCAATATTTCTTCTACCCAGAAATTCTGGAGCTTTACGAAAGAAATCTTAGCGAATATTCCTTTAAAATAAGAATATAAAGTCGTTATATTGAATATCCAAAGTCGTTTTGATTTTGGATATTCTTTTTAATTAAACCATTAAGGATTAAGAATATTAAGCTTAATATCTTTATGATTCAAAAATAGATTAGATTTAAAATTATGAAAAGTATCACTGTATTCTGCGGATCAAGTTTCGGATCTGATGAAATATATAAAGAGCAGGCAGCTTTACTTGGCCGGACCTTGGCAAAACAAAATATTCAATTGATTTATGGCGGCGCCAACGTCGGCCTGATGGGCACTGTGGCTGACGGAACCTTAAACGAAGGCGGAAAAGTGGTTGGAGTCCTTCCTCACTTTTTGCAATCCAAAGAAATTGCCCACAACCAACTGACAGAACTGATTCTGGTGGAAACTATGCATGAAAGAAAAACCAGAATGAATGATCTGTGCGACGGCGTGATGGTTCTTCCCGGCGGCTATGGAACACTGGAAGAGTTTTTCGAAATGATTACCTGGGCACAGCTCGGACTTCATCAAAAACCAATCGGCATTTTGAATATTGACGGATTTTATGATGACCTGATTAAGCTGGTACAGACCATGGTGGATAAAGGGTTTTTGAAACAGATCAATCGGGATATGCTGCTGATCAGTGACAGCATTGATGAACTGTTGGAAATGATGAGAAATTATCAGGCTCCGACAGTTGGGAAGTGGATTTCGAAGGAGGAAGTTTAAAAAAAAATTCTTAATTTAAAATGGAAATAGAAACTCCCGAAGAAAAATCTTCGGGAGTTTTTTAATATCGTTTAAATAAGAATTTCTAAGGATAAGGAGCTATTTCCACTTCAAGACCTTCCATTTCCGTAGCGATATGCAGCTGGCATCCCAGCCTGCTGTTTTCCTGTACATGGAAAGCTTCCCCCAGCATCGCGTCTTCTTCATCCCCCATCGGCTCAAGTCCCGGATCATTGATCACATAGACCTGACATGAAGCGCACATCGCCATTCCTCCGCACACTCCGATCGTCCCTTCTTCTGCCAATTCATACGAACGGATGATTTCCATTAAATTCATGGACATATCCGTTGGGGCAACAACATCGTGAGTGACTCCTTCCCTATCGGTGATTTTTATATTTATATCGTTCATTCCTGCTGATGGTTTATTGTTGATGGCAGAGCCTGTTAGCTAAGGCACCGTAATCGGCAACAAATTTAATCAATTTTTTTCACAACGGCTTTCTCCGCTTCCTTTCTGCTTCCGTCAAATCCGTCTACCCCGCTTACCGTTGTATATTTCAATACGAATTTTTTACCCGGGTTTAATCGGTTATACACACTCTGACACATCAAAGTAGCCTCATGGAACCCGCAGAGAATCAGTTTCAGTTTTCCCGGATAGGTATTGATATCCCCGATGGCATAGATTCCGTCAATATTGGTCTGGTAATCCAGCGCGTTATTGACAACAATTGCATTCTTTTCAATATTCAGTCCCCATTGAGCAATTTCGCCCAGTTTCGGAGTCAGACCGAATAGAGGAATGAAATAATCCGTTTCAATATCAAAAGCTTCCTGCCCGTCAATATTTATCGTAATGGCTTCTACTTTTCCGTCTCCTTTAATAGCTGTCACCTCAGCCGGCGTAATCAGTTTTATTTTTCCCTGGTCTTTCAGAGCCTGTACTTTTTCTACGGAATCCAAAGCGCCGCGGAATTCATTTCTTCTGTGGATCAGCGTTACTTCACTGGCTACATTGGAAAGGAAAACACTCCAGTCCAGCGCAGAATCGCCTCCTCCGGCAATTACCACTTTTTTATTCCTGAAATGCTCAGGTTCTTTTACAAAATATTCAAGACCCTTCTCTTCATAGTCTGCAATATTTTCCATGGTTGGTTTTCTAGGCTCAAAAGTTCCCAGGCCGCCGGCAATGGCGATGGCCTTACATCTATGAACCGTTCCTTTGTTGGTGACTACTTCAAACCATTCATCATCTACTTTAGTATAGGAAACGGCCGTTTCGCCAAGGGTAAAGCCCGGCTGAAACTGCTTGATCTGTTCCATCAGATTATCTACCAGTTCACCTGCATTTACAGAAGGATACCCCGGAATATCGAAAATAGGCTTTTTAGGATAAAGCTCAGCCAATTGTCCTCCCGGTTGCGGAAGAGCATCGATGATATGGCACTTCATTTTTAGTAAACCTGCTTCAAATACGGCAAAAAGCCCGGTTGGACCTGCTCCTATGATCAATATATCGGTAGTTATCATAATTATAACATAATTTAATTATACTTGTGGCTGCAAATTTACTAATTTTAATGCGAAGCCTATTTAATTCAGTCTAAATAAAAAACTGAGATTTATCAAACCTTTCGCTTTTTTTCTAATCTAACCATGGGCAACCTTATGATAAAAAATATAATTATGAAGAAATTATTCAATGTATTAACACTCTTAATGTTCTTTCTCGGCTCGGGACAGATCAATACGATCGCAGATGGTGAATCCATCACATTACGGATCCATTATGGGTTTCTGAATGCCGGAACAGCCAATCTGACAGCCAAGAAAACAACATATAGAAGCATACCCCATCTTTATGTTAGAGGAACAGGACAGACTACTGGGGCGGTGAAAGCTTTTTTTAAGGTGGAGGATGTCTATGAAAGTTATATCAATATCAATACGGAACTTCCAAGCTATTATGTAAGAAATGTAAAGGAAGGAAGCTACCGCCAGCATCTGGAAACGGTTTTCAACCATAATAATAATACATTGATTTTAACCGATAAGAAAACTCCGGCAAATGGATCAAAAGTCATCAAGTCCGTAAAAGGAGTTCAGGATATGCTGTCATGTTTTTATTATTTGAGAGGTAAAAGCCCCGCCGAGCTTAAAGTGGGAAATGTGATCAATATGAACGTGTGGATTGATGATGAGATGTTTGCTTTTCAGCTTAAGGTAGCAGGAACCGAAAATCTGAGCACAAAGTTCGGTACCATAAACTGTTTAAAGATTATTCCGTCCGTAAAAAGCGGAAGGGTTTTTAAAGCAAAAGAAGGTGTCGTGATGTGGGTGTCTAATGACCTTAACCATATTCCGATGCTCCTGAAAGCAGAGCTGGCAGTCGGATCCTTAAAAGCCAGTATTGATGATTTTAAAAATGTAAAATACCCTTTAAAATTTATCAAATAAGAGAGGGTGCTAATTTTTTGTTATAAAATATTTGTAGAACATCTATAGATATTTTATAATACAGCCATTAAAACAATTAAAAAATCCTGTAAAATTAATTTACAGGATTTAGAATTTATTTGATGTAATTGTTTATAATGTTTTAAACTGCTCCAATGTTCTGATGTCATTTTCAAAAAACATCCTGATATCGCTCATCTGGTAAAGCAGCATGACAATTCTTTCAATCCCCATCCCAAAAGCATATCCCGAATACTTTTCAGAATCGATATTGACATTTTTCAGAACGGCAGGATCTACCATTCCGCAGCCCATAATCTCCAGCCATCCGGTTCCCTTCGTGATTCTGTAATCGGTTTCAGAGTTTAAGCCCCAGTACACGTCAATTTCAGCACTAGGTTCCGTGAAAGGGAAATAGGAAGGTCTCAATCTGATTTTTGATTTTCCGAAAAGTTCAGTCGTGAAAAACTGAATCGTCTGCTTCAGGTCTGCAAAGCTTACATTTTCATCAATATACAATCCCTCGATCTGATGGAAAATACAGTGTGAACGTGAAGAAACCGCTTCATTCCTGAACACTCTTCCCGGAGATAAAATCCTGATCGGCGGCTGGTTTTCTTCCATGTAACGGATCTGTACCGAAGAAGTATGCGTTCTCAACAAGATATCCGGATTCTGCTCAATGAAGAATGTATCCTGCATGTCCCTTGCCGGGTGGTATTCCGGAAGATTAAGAGCTGTGAAGTTATGCCAATCGTCCTCAATTTCAGGACCGTCTGCCACAGCAAAGCCAATCGATTTGAAAATCTCAATAATTCTGTTTTTCACCAAATTGATCGGATGCCTCGAACCCAGTTCCAAAGGGAAGGCAGGTCGTGTAAGGTCTTCTTTCTCCAGGACAACGGAAGAGGCAGAAGCATTTTTCAGATCTTCCAGCTTTGCATTGACAGCCTGCTTCAGCGTATTGATTTTCTGTCCGAAATCTTTTTTCTGGTCATTAGGAACTTCTTTAAATTTTTCAAAAAAATCATTCAGAATTCCTTTTTTACCACTATACCTGATCCGGAAGTTTTCAATATCTTCTTTAGATGTTGCATGAAAGCCATTTACCTCAATGAGTAATTCTTCTATCTTTTCTATCATGGTTTTACCCTTTCAAAATGTTTTGCAAAAATACAGTTTTTCGATGGAATAACTTTCCTTAAAATGTTAAAAATCTGCCCCACTTACCGGGGCAGACTTCAATTATTTTTTTATTTAAATAAAATTATTTTTTTTCTAAAGCTTTTACGTTGATCTGAAGCGTTATCTCATCTTTAATCACTCCGTTTTCAGCCGGCGCCTTAAATTTCACATCAAATTCTCCTCTGTGAATGTCTTTCGGCTCGGTGGCAATGCTTACCTCCCCTTCTTTAACCGATACATTGGCTTTAAACTGAACCGGTTTTGTAATCCCTTTGATGGTTAAATTACCATCCAGAAGCGTATTGTAATCGCCTTCCGCAGACGGGGATATTTTTGTAATTTCATAAGAAGCAGTGGGAAATTTTTCCACTTCAAAGAAATCGCCGCTCTTTAAATGTCCGTTTAGCTTTGCTGACTGATCAGCATCATTCTTCAAATCTTCGGATGTTAAAGAAGTCATATCCGCAACGAATTTTCCGCTTTCCAGCTTTCCGTCTTTTACGGTTACGTCACCACTCTCAAATTTAATGGTTCCGAAGTGGCTTGTATTTTCAGACCTGAAAATTTTATACCCTTTCCACTCAATCTTGCTGTTCAGGGTATCCACGATAAACGGGTTTCCCTCTTTGGTTGTTGTCACTTCACCGCTTTCGTTAGCCAGGGGTTTTTCCTTTTTACAGGATATCACCGCCGTCACAGCAAAAAGCACCGGAACGAAGAGTGAAAACAGCTTTCTTTTCATAATTTATAAAATTTCAATACTCCCGCTAAGATAATAAAAAAAATGATCGTTTCCTAAAAACGGCACATTTTACTACATTTGTATAATGCTATTAGAAATAAACAATTTATACTTTTCATATTCCCGGGAAAAACCCCTGTTTGAGAACCTGAATCTGGCATTTGAAGAAGGTAAAATACTGGCTCTGGCGGGGGAAAGCGGTTGCGGAAAATCAACTTTGCTAAGTTTGATTTACGGGCTTCTGGACTGGGAGCGCGGTGACATTATTTTTGACGGGCAGAAACGGGCAGGTCCCAAAGGAAATCTGGTTCCCGGAGAGCCAGACATGAAATACGTAGCCCAGAATTTTGACCTGATGCCCTATGCCACTGTGGCTGAAAATGTGGGGAAATTTATTTCTAATATCAATTTAAAAAAGAAAAGAGAGACCGTTTCCGAACTTCTTGAAGTCGTAGGCCTGGAAGAATTTTCACAGGTTCTTCCCAAATACCTGAGCGGCGGCCAGCAGCAGCGGGTGGCTATTGCCAGGGCACTTTCTGTGCTTCCGAAACTCCTGATCCTGGACGAGCCTTTCAGCAACCTGGATTTCCCGAGAAAAATAGAACTGCGTGAAAAATTATTCCGGTATGTAAAGCAGCATCAAATTTCTTTAATCATCTCCACCCATGAACTTCAGGATATCATTCCGTGGCTGGACCGGATTATTGTCCTGCAGAACGGAAGACTGATCCAGAACGATAATCCTGAAGAAACCTTCAGGAATCCTTACAATCCTTACGTAGCCAGGCTTTTCGGGGAAGTGAATATTTTCAGCGAAAGCGAAATGAAAGAATGGGAGCTTCCCAAATTCTCTTATTACCCGAAAGAGATACATATTACCGAAAACGGTTTTAAGGCTGAAATTTCAGAAAGCAGGTTTGCAGGAGATCATTACTGGAATAAAGTAAAAATGGAAAATAAAGAACTGATTGTCTATACGGACGAAAAGCTGTCCGGAACTGTTAAGGTTTCATTTAATTAGCTTGCTTTGAAACTATAGTTATAAACTTTCTTACCAGAGCCCGGATTGTCTTACAGGCCAACGATGCGCTTTTTTTCAGCCTATTGAATATAACTGCAAGATTTTCTTATACTTATTGGGATTTTTTCATAAAAAAACACAAATATAAGAACCAGTCTAAAAAACTTTTTCTTACATTTGTATTTCCACAGCATAAGGAAACTTTTGGTTAATTCTCTTTCTGCCCCCTGAAACAAAAATTAGCAGTTCTGCAATCTAGTTTCTTGAAAGATTACCCTGTCCAATCTTTTCCTTTTTTTTATGTCATGTAGCGAAAAAAATTTTCAGCCCATTATTTAAAGGTATGAATTGAAAGCCAATCGGAATTCTCGTATTATGCTTTCTTTACAAATTCAGATTTCAGAGCCATAGCACCGAAACCGTCGATCTTACAGTCAATATTATGATCACTGTCCGGTCTTAGACGGATGTTTTTAACTTTTGTGCCTGCTTTTACCGGTTTGGGAGCGCCTTTTACGGGAAGATCTTTAATAATTACCACAGAATCCCCGTCCTGAAGCTCATTCCCGTTAGAATCTAAAATTTTTCCTGAATCTGATGGTTCAGCCGTAACCTCTTCCGGATTCCATTCGTAAAAGCACTGGGAACATACCATCATATTATCGCTCGGGTACGTAAATTCTGAGCTGCATTTCGGACAAAGTACAGTATCACTCATATTTTTAATTTTTTGCAAAGGTAATATTTTAAAATTGAGCAAGAAAGCCTGAAGACGGATGATAGGCGTTGAATGAACATAACAAGTAATAATGCCTTATATTAAACTCAGAAACACTCAACTTAAAATTATCAACTTAAATTCGTACTTTTGCAGATTCAAAATAGCAGAACCCAATTTTATGGAACTTATTCACAGAAACTTAGCCATCGGAATCCACGATGCTTTGCAGGAAACCTTCTTCGAAAAAAATAAATACGCTGATAAAGTAATTGAACGACTTTTAAAAGCCCACAGAAAATGGGGAAGCCAGGACAGAGCCGTTGTGTCTGAGATTTTTTATAATATCATCCGCTGGAAAAAACGCCTGGAATATTATATGGGTGAAGGCGTGAAGCCGAATAATATCTACAAGCTCATTATGGCCTATCTGCTTTGGAGCAAAACAAATTACAAGAAATTTGAGGAATTTGACGGGATAAAAATCGCTGATATCCTTACAAAGCTTAAGAAAAATACCGTTCCTACAAAGGCTATTGAACACTCGATCCCTGAATGGCTGGCAGAAACCTTAGAGAAGGAATTAGGTCCCAAATGGGAAAAAGAAATGCATGCTTTAAATGAGCGGGCCCCAACCGTCTTGAGAGCCAACTCATTAAGAACTACACCGAAAGAGTTGGTTTCAGATCTATCTGATGAAAATATAGTTTCCTATCCTGTAAAAAATTATCCCGATGCGGTTCAGCTGGAG
This sequence comes from Chryseobacterium gregarium DSM 19109, assembly GCF_000430845.1. GTDB lineage: Bacteria > Bacteroidota > Bacteroidia > Flavobacteriales > Weeksellaceae > Chryseobacterium > Chryseobacterium gregarium. The sequence continues at coordinate 22,003 of NZ_AUMU01000007.1, forward strand.
GAAAAAAAGAATGTATTTCTTACGACTGCTTTTAAAGAAGGGTTGTTTGAAGTTCAGGATGCCTCTTCACAGAAGATCGGATATTTCCTGGATGTAAAAGAAGGACAACGGGTTATTGATGCCTGTGCCGGTGCCGGCGGAAAAACCCTTCACTTGGCCGCTTTAATGAAAAACAAAGGCCAGATCATCGCTCTTGATATTTTTGAATGGAAGCTGGCAGAACTAAGGCGACGCGCGAAAAGAGCCGGGGCCCACAATATTGAAACCCGGATGATTTCTGATAATAAAGTGATCAAGAGGCTTCATGATAAAGCAGACCGGTTACTGATTGACGCCCCGTGTTCAGGATTGGGTGTCCTGAAAAGAAACCCGGACAGCAAATGGAAAATCGACCAGGATTTTATTGACAGGATTAAGAAAGAACAGCAGCAGATTATCCAGGATTATTCTAAAATGCTTAAAGTAGGCGGAAAAATGGTTTATGCCACATGTTCCATTCTTCCTTCCGAAAATAATGAGCAGGTAGAAGAATTCATCAAAAACAATCCCAATTTCAAAATGGTCAAAGACGAAAAAGTAATGCCGAGCGAAGGCTATGACGGATTCTATATGGCCCTGATTGAAAGAATTTCATAAAATAGAACATTTTAAGATATATCAAAAACTACTCTGTTTCCGGGGTAGTTTTTTATTGATACATTATCAGCAAAATATATCTTTGCAGAAATAATCATTATTCATTATGCATCAAAGAATTATATTCACGTTATTGATTTTTTTATCCTTTCATTGTTTTGCACAGACCTATGAAGTTCAGTACATCAGTTCATACAACGGAAAAATACTGAATGACCAGCCTCCTGTTTTGGTCTGGGCCAATGAAAAAGAGAATTTCATATTAAATAACAATATAGGATCCCAGAAAGCAGATTTTCCGTTTGAAATAACGAAAGTTGAAAAGCCATCCAACACCATAATTTCCTATGCATTTTTAAAAAATAATGAAATTATTTCAACCTCTGATGCAGAATCTGTTGGAAAACAAATCTTTGAGCTCACCAACGAAACAAAAAAGATCTTAGGGTACAGCTGCAAAAAAGCCGTTACCAAAATCAATTCAAATACGATTGAAGTCTGGTATACCAACGACCTGAAAATCCAGGGCGGGCCTTCAGGCATCGGGCAGAATCTGGGGTTTGTCCTGGAAATTGAAAGGAATAAAAATTCACTTACGACAGCGAACTCTATTAAAAAAGTGAAGAAAACAGACATTGACCGTATTATTAAAGGGCCGGTTACCTTTACTGATCCGTTAGGATACAGGGATCTTTTGTGGAAAAGCAGGTTTACCACGCTGAAAGTTTTTGAAAACGAAACCATTAACTTCTCAGAAGATTCAAAATCTGATCCCAATGTCAAAAGATTTGCCAACGGAACCGTTATCCTGAAAAAAATAAAGTTTCCTAAAATTTCTGAAGGCGAAAATATTTTTGCTGAATTAAAACAGCAGTCTAACGGTGATGCCTACGACAGAACCGGAACGGTTTTCTTTATTCCACAGGAACAATCGCAATCATTTTTTGACGGATTAGAAAAAGGCGTAAAGACACTACCCGTATATGAAAACGGGAACGGAAAACAGTATTACGGAGTAACCGCAACGGAAAACTACCATCCTCCCGTTGAAATGATGCGGTTTTTCACGGCATTCGGGATTAATAAATTCAACCATATCCAATTAAAAGATAAAAACTGGCAGACGGTAAGCCCGTACCGGCAGGACATCACTGACCTGAAGCCTTCCCTAAGCGAGAAAGAACTGTGGATCGGCACATTCATCGGCAACTATGATAAAGGCGGCCATACAGTAAGTCTGGAAATCACGATCCACAAAAGTGATCAGACGGTGTATAAAAACAATACGGCAATCCCTCTGTTCAATACCTTAAATATTATGGAAATGGCCGGCCAGGACTATTCTACCATGTTCGATAAGGATAATGGGCTGTGGGTAGAATTTATCTTAAAGAAAGACCTGAAAAACGCACAGCTTAAATACATGACAACCGGCCACGGCGGCTGGGAAAACGGTGACGAATTTATTCCTAAAACCAATTCTATTTTCCTGGACGGCAAAATGACGTTCTCTTTTGTGCCATGGAGAACAGACTGCGGGTCTTACCGCCTGTACAACCCTGCCTCCGGTAATTTCCAGGACGGGTTGTCATCTTCTGATCTAAGCCGGTCCAACTGGTGCCCTGGAACCGTCACAAATCCGGACTTTATTCCGCTTGGAGATTTAAAAGCCGGTAAACATACAATTCAGGTCAAGATTCCGCAAGGTCCTACAGAGGGAACAAGCTTCAGTGCATGGAATGTTTCAGGCGTATTGCTGGGCACTGAATAAAACAAAACCTTCTCGCAAAATGAATGGCGAGAAGGTAAAAACACAAATGATGAAAAAAAATTATTTCGAGCCACAAATTAAAGATAAAAATTCCTAAAATTAGTTAACATACATTATTAATTATCTCGTTTTTATTCCGTATATATAAAATTACTCTGTCTGGAGTGAAAAAATTTAACTAAAACCCTGCTTATCAATGTAAATAATTTAAATTATACTATTAAATATTTAAATTAGTTAAAAATTTAAACTTATTTAAAATTTTTATTGTTTATTTTAAACCACAAACATAATTTTGTTTAAAATAATTAATAAAATGTGTGGAATTGTATGCTTGTTTGACGCCAAACAAAAAACCGAAACGCTAAGACCTCAGGTCCTGGAAATGTCTAAGAAGATCCGCCACAGAGGACCGGACTGGAGCGGTGTATTTCAGGATGACCATGTTATCTTCTCTCATGAAAGACTGGCCATTGTAGATCCTACTTCAGGAAAACAGCCGTTATTTTCCAAGGACGGGAAAATAGTCCTTGCTGTTAACGGAGAAATTTATAACCACAGGGAACTGAAAGAAGAATTTCCTGATTATGAATTCCAGACCCAGTCTGACTGTGAAGTTATCCTCCCCCTTTACCTGAAATACGGAAAGAATTTTATCGAAAAGCTGAACGGTATTTTTGCATTCTCTTTATATGATACTGAAAATAACGTCTACCTTATTGCCCGCGACCATATGGGAATCTGTCCGCTTTACCAGGGCTGGGACAGGAGCGGAAACTATTATGTAGCCTCTGAGCTCAAGGCACTGGAAGGCGTCTGCAAAACCATTGAAACTTTTTTGCCCGGACACTTTATTTATAGTGAAGACGGGACCAGCCTTCAGCAGTGGTATAAAAGAGACTGGGAAAGTTTTGACACTGTCAAAGACAATGAAACTGATATTACAAAAATCAGAAAAGGCCTTGAAGACGCAGTCCACAGACAGCTGATGAGCGATGTTCCTTACGGAGTTCTGCTTTCCGGAGGATTGGATTCTTCTGTTATTTCTGCCATCACGGCAAAATTTGCAAGGCAGAGAGTAGAAAGCGGTGACACGCAGGAAGCCTGGTATCCAAGATTACACAGTTTTGCAGTCGGCCTCGTCGGTTCACCGGATCTGGCAGCTGCCCAAAAAGCGGCGGAATATATCGGCTCGGTTCACCATGAAGTTAACTTCACAGTTCAGGAAGGCCTGGATGCTGTCCGTGATGTCATTTATCACCTGGAAACCTATGATGTAACAACGGTAAGGGCCTCCACGCCTATGTATCTTCTGGCAAGAGTCATTAAATCCATGGGAATTAAAATGGTCCTTTCGGGAGAAGGCGCTGATGAGCTGTTCGGCGGTTATCTGTATTTCCATAAGGCTCCCGATGCAAAAGAATTTCATGACGAAACGGTAAGAAAACTAGGAAAGCTCCACCTCTACGACTGCCTGAGAGCCAATAAAGCCCTGATGAGCTGGGGAATCGAAGGCCGTGTCCCTTTTTTAGATAAAGAATTTATGGATATTGCGATGACCCTTAACCCGAAAGATAAAATGATCAGTAAGGCGGAAGGTAAAATAGAGAAATGGGTCCTGAGAAAAGCTTTTGAAGATCTTCTTCCTGAGTCTATTGTCTGGAGACAGAAAGAGCAGTTTTCAGACGGTGTCGGCTACTCGTGGATCGATACGCTGAAAGAAGTCGCTGAAAAAGAAGTAACCGACGAAATGATGGCCAGTGCAAAGTTTAGGTTTCCTTTAAACACGCCCCAAAACAAAGAAGAATACCGTTACAGGACTATATTTGAAGAACACTTCCCTAGCGAAACCGCTGCGGCAACCGTACCTTCGGTACCTTCAGTAGCCTGCTCAACACCGATTGCCCTGGAATGGGACGAAGCGTTCAAAAATATGAACGACCCGAGCGGAAGAGCCGTAAAAGTACATGAGACCTCCTACAGTGAAGAGGAATGAATAAAAAATAATGTGGTTTAAATTAAATATTATTTAAACTTATTTAAGCATCACAACGCGCTCTGCAACAATAAATTTGTCAATCCTGTAGTGATACAGGATTTTCTTTTGAATTAACGTTAATAATATTGTCAGAATTTAACCGTTAATCAAAAATAATATCTAATAAATAATTATATTTGGAAAACGAAAATATCAATTAAAAAAAATGAGAAGAAACATTACTATCTTATTTGCTTTATTATCCATGACTTTTGCTTTCGGACAGGGGAAATTCAGCAAATACCTTAGCTCCAAAAAACTTGCAATGGTGTATAAAAGTGTGAAGGATGCTGAGAAAGACGATTTTTATCAGCAGTACTACTGGCTGGTAAAAGCTGAGCAGCTGAAAACCTATCCTCACCTGAAAGATATCAAACCGAAGGTTTTATATGAATTTGTAAAAAAAGTAAACCCACAGAACCCGACTAAAAAACTGGATGCAAGAGGAAAAGAGCTGAGAGAGACTGCAGAGCTGTCCTTAAACCAGTATTTTAAAAATAAAAACCTGGATAACAATTCTGTATTAATGTACAACCTTGAGACCTATGTTGATCCGTTAAAAGGTGAATATTACACTAAGGTTGACCCTGAGAAGATTAAGGAACTGGTTCCGAAAGAATTGTTCGCTTTCAATTCATTAAACAGAAATACGGGAGAAGACAAAACCTATTATCTGTGGATCAATAAGGCAAAAGATGACTTTAATATTGTAGACATCATCCCTGAAGAGAAAGAAAACAAGGCATTTTACGCAAGGCTGAAACAGTATCTTCCGGGCTTTAAGTTTTCAAAATATGTACCTTCCGTAAAAAAAGGCACGAAAACGGACAGAACGGATGCAGACTATTACTACATCATGCCGTTTGAGCAGAATACGGATAACATCGAATATAAAACGAAAGATTTTAAAGAATTCGAGCTGAGCCAGTATAGAAAAGCCGGTGACGAATGGAAAGGTGTTGAAAAACCGAGAAAATAAATGAAAGTCCTGTGAAAACTCACAGGACTTTTGTTTTTAAAGACCTTCTACGATTTAAGGAATAAATATTGCTTTTGAAGAACGGTTAACTTTCCCTGAACTTAAATAAATCCGGAGCGCTGAGCCTCCGGTAAAAATCATATGTCAGAAATAGCTTCACAACCACAACCTGATCCGATAAAAAAAATACTGCCGCTGATTCTTGCCACTGCTATTTTCATGCAGATGCTCGATTCTACAATCCTGAACACTTCACTGCCGTCTATTGCAAGAGACCTCAATGAGTCACCGCTCAATATGCAGAATGCCATTATCAGTTATGTATTGACACTGGCTGTTTTTATGCCGGCAAGCGGGTTTCTGGCAGACCGGTTCGGAACAAAAAAAATTTTTATGTTCTCCCTGATCCTTTTCGGTTTGGGATCATTGTTTTGTGCGCTGTCTCAAAATCTTACCCAGCTGGTGATTTCCCGGGTCATTCAGGGTGTCGGAGGAAGCCTGATGACACCGGTCGGAAAATTAGCCTTAATTAAAACCTTTGATAAGAATGAGCTTCTGAAAGCTATGAATTTCGCCATTATCCCTGCGCTGATCGGACCTGTCTTAGGGCCGCTGGTCGGAGGTTATATGGTAGACTACCTTTCATGGCACTGGATTTTCCTGATCAATATCCCGATTGGCATCCTCGGGATCGTCTTAAGCTTTAAATTCATGCCGAATTACAGATCTGCCGGTGCAGAATTTGACCTGAAGGGATTTTTAATTTTCGCGGCGGCCTCTCTCCTGCTTTCCATTGCTCTGGAACTCTTCGGGAATATACAGAATATCACGCCGGTTCTGGTAGTGTTCATTCTTGGGTTTCTGTTCCTGTATTATTATTACAAACATGCCAAGAGGGATGACAGTCCTATATTTCCGTTAAATTTATTTCAGGTGAGGACTTTCAGGGTAGGAATTGTCGGAAACCTCGCCACGAGATTAGGAATCAGTTCCGTGCCGTTACTGTTACCGCTGATGATCCAGATTGCCTATAAACAGTCGGCGGTTACTTCCGGCTGGATTATTGCGCCGATGGCCCTCACCGCCATGTTCGGAAAATCTTATGTGATCAGGATTTTAGATGCATTCGGTTACCGCCAGACCTTAATGGTCAATACTTTTATTATTGGGACACTCATCTGTCTTTTAGCTATTCCGGATATCCATACTTCCCTGTATTGGTTCATCCCGGTCATTGCAGTTTTAGGATTCTTCAACTCTATCCAGTTCACTTCAATGAATACCATTTCCATTGCCGATCTCCGGAATTTCCAGACCAGCAGCGGCAACTCACTGATTTCGGTAAACCAGCAGCTTGCCATCGGATTCGGGATTGCATTCGGGCTTATTGTTTTAAAAATATTTGAAAACACAGACCTCGTTAAAGGCGAAATCCACAATGCTTTCCGGTATACATTCTTAACGGTAGGGATCCTTACCATCATTTCCGGGTTTGTATTCCGCAGGCTCCACATTTCAGACGGGAAAAACATGAAGTCGAAAGAAAAATAAGAAACCACAAACTGTGGAACCGTTTTTAAGAACTCAAATTTGCCATGATAATGAGAAGTGAAATTTGACGCAAACCCACATCCAAATTATTTAAGGAGCTGTTTCGCGCTTTCACTACTCGCTTTTTTACGCCTTCCTGTTTCCATTCCGGTAAAAAGAGCTCAGACAGGCCGTTCAATCACGGCTAGGTTTAAGGACAGGTGACTTCGTCTACGCTCAGCCACCGTACAACATTTTGCCATTTATTCAATATATCCGTATCGATAAGCCTCATGTTTAATAGAATTCCAGATGTAACTTTTATACTACTTACTACTGGTTATTCTAAAAAATTCAAATAATAATACTCAAACAACTCGCCGCTCCTAAATCGCAGCTCATACTTAGATCGCTTATTATCACAGATCAATGTACTGAATAATAAACTCAATTATATTTACAACATAATATAAATTAGGATGATCTGCAGGAAAATTTATTAAGATTTAATCTAAAATGGTCTTATTCTTTTTCTTATTTTTATATTCTTGCGAATACCTATTACTTTAGTTTAAATAAATAAAACCCTTATTATATGTCAAATATCGGACTCATCATTGAAGAAAAATCAGCAGATATCGGAAACTTTTTAGTAGGAAGGCTGCTGCCGTTCCGTGAAAAAAGAGCCGTCGGTCCCTTTGTATTTATCGATCACATGGGACCTGCGGAACTTAAGGATTACCAGAACCTTGATGTTCCGCCGCATCCGCATATCGGACTTTCCACGCTGACGTATCTTCTGGAAGGATCCATTTTTCACAGAGACAGCATCGGAAGTGCCATCGAAATCCAGCTCGGCGCCGTTAACTGGATGACAGCCGGCAAAGGGGTAGTCCATTCCGAAAGAACACCTGAATATTTAAGGCATTCTGATAAAAAGCTTCACGGATTCCAGATCTGGGTAGGCCTTCCTAAATACCTTGAACAATGTGAACCTTCCTTCCATCATACCGAATCTGCCGACATTCCGGTTTGGGAAGAAAATGGGATACAATATAAATTAATCGCAGGGGAAGCATTCGGGAGAAAATCTCCGGTTCCTGTTCACAGCAAACTGTTTTTTATTGAAATCAAAACCAAAGAGGCCGCAAAAATCAGCATCGGAAAAGACCTGTATGGTGAAGCGGCCATGTATGTGCTGGACGGAACGGTGGCCACCGATGGAAATTCTTACGGCTCCAAACAGCTGATGATTGCCAAAAATACTCAATTGTGTGAATTCGATATGAGCGAAAACGGCACGGTTTACCTTTTCGGAGGAGAGCCTTTTGATGAAGAGCGTTTTATATTCTGGAATTTTGTAAATTCAGACAGAGAAATGATCGAACAGGCAAAAGTAAACTGGAATGATCAGAATCACGAAGCTTTTCCGCTGGTTCCCGGTGATGACCAGGAATATGTGCCGCTTCCGAAAGCCATCCTGAACCGTAAGCCTTAAATTTAAAATAGACTATGAAGATATTAGCATTTGCAGGAAGCACTTCCTCCACATCCATCAACAGGGAACTGGTTAAATTTGTGCTGAAAGATTTTCAGGACACAGACATCAACCTGATCGATCTTAACGATTTCGATATGCCTGTTTTTTCCGTAGACCGCGAAAAGAAAGGATTCCCTGATGAAGCCCGGAAGTTTTTAAAACAAATCGAAGAATGTGATGGCATCATCTGTTCCCTGGCGGAGCATAACAGGTCATATGCTGCTGCTTTCAAGAATGTTTTTGACTGGGCTTCAAGAATTAATGTCAAGGTTTTTCAGGATAAACCGATGTTCCTGATGTCGACTTCACCGGGCGGGTATGGCGGCGGGAATGTGATGAATACGGCAAAAACATTTTTTCCGCAGTTCGGGGCTGATATCAAAGATACTTTTTCACTTCCTAAATTTTACGAAAATTTTGATCTGGAGAGCGGCATCATTAATCCTGAAATGCTGAAAGACGTAAAGGATAAAATCGCTAATTTTAAAAACCAGATTAATAAATCATGACAGTAACGGTAAAAGCGAGTTTAGGAAGAGAAAACTATTATACGGAAGTCATCGCAGGTGAAAACATGCTGATTACCGATGAGCCGGTGGATAAAGGCGGAGGCAATAAGGGCTTCAACCCTTTTGAGATTCTGGCAACTTCCCTGGCCAGCTGTACGGCAGCTACCTTAAAAATGTACATTGACCGGAAAGCCTGGGATGTTGAAAAAATACATATCGGCGTGGAACTGGAACATTTTCCCCTGACCAAAAGGACGATTTTTAAAAGAACGGTCAGTTTTGAAGGCACGGCTCTTGACGATGAGCAGATGAAAAGGCTCCGCACCATTGCCGATGCATGCCCTGTTCACAAAATACTTACCAACGAAATAGAAATATTAACCAAATTTTCATCATATGATTGAGATACAACACAGCAACGACGAAAAACACGGAAACTTTAAAGCATCCTTAGACGGAAACCCGGCAGGTTTGATGACCTATACCTGGGCCGGCGAAGACCGATTCATCATCGACCATACGGAAGTGAAAGAAGCCTATAACGGACAAGGAGTCGGCAAGGAAATGCTGATGGCAGCAGTAGATTTTGCCAGGAAAAACAGCAAATCTATTATCCCGCTTTGCCCCTTTGCAAAAGCCACTTTTCAGAAACATGAGGAACTTCAGGATGTTTTGGTGAATAAAATGCAGGCCTGATTCAGGACCCCTATCAATCGTAACCCTAAAACATAAACCTTCCGGAGCAAAAGCCGCAAGGTTTTTTCTTTTTCAGCAGAAGAGAAAAAAACTATATTTGCTGAAATTAAATTGAAGAATGAATCCCGGAATTACCCTTTTGATTTTTGTTTTTATTTATTTCACCGGCCTGCTGGTGATTTCCTATTTCACCAGCCGAAATTCTGACAACCAGTCGTTTTTTATCGGCAATAAGAAAAGCAAGTGGTGGCTGGTTGCCTTCGGGATGATCGGGACCAGCTTAAGCGGTGTGACTTTTATTTCCGTACCGGGAACCGTCGGGAAGATGACCGGAAGCGAATATATTTACGGCGGTTTTGAGTATTACATGATGGTAATCGGTTTTTTCATCGGGTATTTTATTGTCGCGGCTGTCCTGCTTCCTCTGTATTACAAGATGAACCTGACCTCAATTTACACCTATTTAGGAAAAAGGTTTAATGTGGAAGCGCATAAGATCGGTTCTATCTTTTTTATTATTTCAAGAGCCATCGGTGCCACGGCAAGACTGTACCTGGTGGTAAATGTGCTACAGATTTTTTTACTCGAAGGCTTGGGCGTTCCCTTCTGGCTAACCGCATCCGTGCTTCTACTGATGGTTCTTCTATACACATTCGAAGGCGGCGTGAAAACCATTGTCATTACCGATACCTTACAAACCTCTTTCATGATCATCAGCCTGGTCGCCTGTATTGTTTATATTTTATCCAATCTGAATCTTTCATTCGGAGAGGCTTATACTATTTTAGAACAGAAAAATTATACGCATTTTATTAATCTTGATCCTAATTCCAAAACCTTTTTCCTTAAGACCATTTTAGGAGGTATTTTTATTACCATTGCCATGACCGGCCTGGATCAGGAAATGATGCAGAAGAATATTTCGGTCGACAGTCTTAAAAACTCAAAGAAAAACATGCTGACCTTTGCAGGAACACTGCTTTTCGTCAACCTTGCCTTTTTATTTCTGGGAGGCCTGCTGTATCTGTTTGCTCTGCAAAACGGTGCGGAATACGGGCAGATCAATGGGGAGACCCTTACCAATATTTTCGGCTTTAAAGACTCTGCCGGAAACATCAAAAACATCATGGGAGACGATTTATTCCCGGCGTTGTCGCTTCAGGGATATTTCCCGATGGTGATTTCCGTCATTTTTATCATCGGGCTGATCTCAGCTTTATTCCCTTCTGCAGATGGTGCATTAACAGCGGTTACAAGTTCGTACTGTGTGGATTTATTAAATTTAAATGAAGACAGAAGCAAAACGGAAAAGGAAAAAAAGCACCTCCGTATGAAAGTGCACCTGACATTTACGGTTGTTTTCTTTATCCTGATTATGGTTTTTAAAGCGATGAATGATAAATCGATTGTGTATCTTATCATGGAAATTGCAGGCTATACCTACGGACCGCTTTTAGGGCTTTTTGCATTCGGGATTTTTACCAAATTCCAGATCTCAAAGAAATATACGATTCTTGCCGTTACCCTTCTGGCTCCTGTTATCACATACATCATCAATTTCCTCATTACGAATTATACAGATTACCGAATCGGTGTGGAACTAATTGTTCTTAACGGACTACTTACGTTTATCGGTTTGTGGCTGGTGAAACATAAATCTTATCTGAAAATTGTTTAATGAAAATTAAAGCATTAATATATTTGTTATTTTAGTTTTTTCATTCTCATGCAAAAATCAGACTGTCATATTTTTAAAAAAGCATATCATCCTGATGAATATTATCTTATTGTAGAAAAATCAGAAGTTAATAAGACTTGGATTAAAATAAAGGACTTATCATTATTATCGAATAAAAAAGAAAATATTATGGTTTTACAATAATTGGATTTTTTGACATCAACAAAATTGATATCAGAGAAACAATAAAAAAAGAAAGGGGAAAACTATCTATCAGTATTCATAAACAATACCCTATAATAATACATGATTGACACTCTAATATAAAATCTTACAAATAAAATATAAAAATCCGGATTTTTACATCCGGATTTTACATTTCTGTAAACCGGCAAAAAATTGTAAATTAGCAGGGCAAACAAATCTTATAACAATGAGTAAAAGTATTGAAGAGTTGAAATCTCTTACTACACAAATCAGAAGAGACATTTTAAGAATGGTTCATGCTGTTAATTCCGGCCACCCGGGCGGAAGTTTAGGCTGTACGGAATATTTTACGGCACTATACGGAAAAGTAATGAATTACAACCTTCCTTTTACGATGGAAGGTAAAAATGAAGATCATTTCTATCTTTCCAACGGACATATTTCTCCGGTATTCTATTCTACTCTGGCCCGATTCGGATTTTTCCCGGTTGAAGAGCTGAAAACGTTCAGAAAACTGGATTCCAGATTACAGGGCCACCCTACCACCCACGAAGGGCTTCCAGGGATAAGAATTGCTTCAGGATCTTTAGGACAGGGACTTTCTGTGGCTCTTGGCGTAGCTCAAGGAAAAAAATTAGACGGAGACCACTCTTTGGTATATACGCTGCACGGTGACGGTGAATTGCAGGAAGGACAGGTTTGGGAAGCTTTGATGTATGCTGCTGCCAAAAAAGTAGATAACATTATCTCTACCATAGACTACAATGGACGCCAAATCGATGGTGATACCGATGATGTGTTAAGCCTCGGGAACCTTCACGCGAAGCTTGAAGCTTTCGGATGGATCGTTCTGGAAGAGAAAAACGGTAACGATCTTGAAGCGGTTATTGCTATGCTGGAAAAGGCAAAAACAGAAACCGGAAAAGGAAAACCTGTAGTGATTATTCTTCATACGGAAATGGGATTCGGTGTGGATTATATGATGGGATCCCACTCATGGCACGGAAAAGCGCCTAATGACGAGCAAATGGATACAGCATTCAAACAATTATATTTGGAAGCTCCTGCTGATTATTAATTTTATGCAATTAGTAATCTTTTAATCTTTAATTAACAATTAGAACAAATGAAATTTACATATACTGAAAAAAAAGATACCCGTTCAGGATTCGGAGCAGGATTAGCTGAACTTGCAGATAAAAATCCTAATGTAGTGGCATTGTGCGCAGACCTTATCGGATCCCTTAAAATGGAGAAATTTATTGAAAAGGCTCCGGAAAGGTTTTTCCAAGTGGGAATTGCCGAAGCCAATATGATGGGACTTGCAGCAGGTTTAAGCATTACGGGAAAAATTCCTTTTACCGGAACTTTTGCCAACTTTTCTACATCAAGAGTTTATGACCAGATCCGTCAGTCTATCGCTTACTCGAATAAAAATGTAAAGATCTGTGCTTCCCATGCCGGACTTACCTTGGGGGAAGACGGTGCTACCCACCAGGTTCTGGAAGATATCGGTATGATGAAAATGCTTCCGGGGATGACGGTAATCAACCCTTGCGACTATAACCAGACGAAAGCGGCAACGTTAGCCATTGCTGACTTTGAAGGCCCCGTTTATTTAAGATTCGGAAGACCGGTAGTCCCTGTTTTCATTCCGGAAGACATGCCTTTCGAAATCGGTAAAGGTATTCTTTTACAGGAGGGGACTGATGTGACGATTGTGGCAACGGGACATCTCGTATGGGAATCTCTTTTAGCTGCTGAAAAGCTTGAAAAAGAAGGTATTTCATGTGAGGTGATCAACATTCACACCATCAAACCTCTGGATGAAGAGATCATCTTAAAATCAGTGGAAAAAACAGGTAAAATCGTAACGGCTGAAGAACACAATTACCTTGGCGGCTTAGGAGAATCCATTGCAGGAATGCTGGCAAGAAAAAGACCGACCCGACAGGAATTTGTTGCGGTCAATGATACGTTCGGAGAATCGGCAACACCTGCTGAACTGATGAAGAAATATAAAATTGATTCTGTTGCCGTACAGGCAGCGGTGAAGAGAATTTTAGAGAAATAATTCCTTTTTGAAATATAAATTGAAAGCATCCTCAAAAGGATGCTTTTTTAATATAATCTTATGAGCAGATTGATTATCTTCAATAATATTTAGCTTATTACTTTGAACTGCCAACTATAAAAATCACGAATATTCCTATTTGAAAAACTTCCATTTCGGAATGATAGCCAGCATCCCGAAACCGGTGAACAGGAAAAGATTGGTTACATCTGTGTAGAGAAAAGTTGACAGATAATAATTGTGCATAAAAAAGTGCAGAACCAGCAATATAGGAAAGGTGAAAATCCCTATTTTTTTATAAAAAAACATAAGGACCAGGCTGACGGCCATCAGCGCATCAATGGTAAAAATAATGAAGAAATACCATTCCGGAATATTCAGGTATTCGTGCTGCAGGTATTCGTCCAGATCGATTCCGAAGCCCATAATAGTAAATAACATTAATGCGGCAAATGCCAGAATAAATCCCCATCCTTTCTTCGGATCTTCATCAAAATAGCTGTATTCTTCCATAGGTACAAAAATAAAGAACTTATGAGAAATTTCATAAGTTCTTTTTAGATAATTCGTTTACAATCTGATTATATAGAAATCGCGTTAATCAGTCTGTTCTTATCACTTAGGTATTCCTCCATAGAGATCATACTTTCGGTTCTCATGACATCCTGAATATCATCGATCTGATAGATGATTCTTTTCGCATCATCGGTATTCTTAGCCTTTACTTTACAGAAAATATTATATTTTCCGGAAATAACGCTGGCTTCGATTACATTAGGCAGGGTTGACAGCTCTTTTAAAACCTCTTGTGTTCTGTTTGATTTTGTCAAAAGGATTCCGATGAAAGCCGTGAAGTGATAATCCAGCTTTCCATAATCGATATTAAGAGATGATCCCAAAATAATACCTGCATCCTCCATTTTTTTCACTCTTACGTGAATTGTTCCAGCAGAAACATCCATCTGCTTCGCAATTTCTGTAAACGGCATTCTTGTGTTTTCTACTAAGAAGTCAAGAATTTTTTTGTCTATTTCGTCCAGTTGATAGTTCATATTAATTAAATTACAGTTTTCTTAAAAAATCAATGTATTTTTTGCAAATTTAGAAAAAATAATTTAACTAAAAAAATTATATCAAACATTAACAATAATTAACACGGATGATAAAAATCATTAAAAAATCACAATTATTTGGCTTCTGATTTTATAGAATCTGTTTTTATTTCATTTTTATTCTGATGTGTTTTTTTATCTTTTCCTTTCTTTTTGAAGAAAGAATTGAAGCTCTTGCTCCATACGATACCTCCGCCATACGCCTGATTGGCAGAACCGTTTGATCCGACACCGTTGACGACACCGACACCGATATTGGAAGGTTTGGAATACCCTCTTAGAATGAGGCTTCCGTCATTCTTTTTGGAAATATCATATTCTATGGTCCCTTCACCGGACAGATAATTAGTCTCTGTATTTTCCGTTTTGGTTAACGGGATCCCGAGCCCTGTTTTCACCTTAATTCTTGGTGAAAGAGCAAAGCTGACTCCGGCATTAGCCCTGTCTCCGATATTGGAATATTGGTCACCTTTTACATAGTTCAGGTCAATCTGAAATTCGTTACTCATGGTATTAAGTACTGAGCCCAGCTGTTTTAAAAGTATATTATAACCGGAAGATTCTGCAATTCCGGCAACATCCACATCCACTCCGCCGGTTTTGGAAACGTTAAAACTGTTTAACAGTAATACAGAACCAAACTGCAGTACTTTTTCGCCTTCCTGGCTCATTTTTGCAGCAAGGGTTTCTTTAACCTGGCTTGAAACATCCAGCGCAGTGACATCCAGATCCACCTTAGGATCTACCAGTGACTGGGAAATATTGGCCTGAAGCAGTATACTGACCGGCTGCAGCCCTCCCATACTAAGATATTCTCCTGCATTGGAAACCATTCTTACATAATTGGCTTTTATATCAAGTGCCGGCTTTATGGCATCACCATCCCAGCGGATGCTGCTTCCTTTCTCAATCTGGAAGGTCTTATTCAGGATGGCTTTTGAAATAAACGTTCCGTTATCTACCCTGTAGGTTCCGTTCATCGCAATATTGCCCTGTCTGCTCATCTGGAAGCGCAGCTTTTCAGCCTCCCCTTTCACCATGATACTTCCCACATCATCACCGATCAGAACGTTTACGGTAGTGCCTTTATCTACATCCAATGCAAAATCAATGTTCATATTGGCGCCGGATTTTTTCTTTTCTTCAAGCGTCACCAATCCGTCTTTTCCTTCTTTCAGGAACCTCAACATTTTAAATTCTTCTACATTGGAAGTGGACCCTGAGTTAAAGGTAAAAGTACTTCCGCTCAGCGCTTTCATATTGGGGGTTGATATGCTTAATCCGGAAACCGGTCCGTCTACGTAAAGGTCTCCCTGCCCGTAAACCCTTCCCCAGAACAGGTCATAATCTTTCTGACTTGTATTTAATACCAAGAGGTTGTCTGCTCTCATTACCAGGTTGACGCCCAGCGACGAAATGGTCTCAAACTGAATAGCCCCGGAAATATTCCCTTTGGAGTTGGTCCTTCCGTCATGAACTTCGATATTATTCAGGATAGCTAACCCTTTGGTTAAAGGAATTACCGTATCATCAAATGAATAATCCACCCCCGTAAACAACAGCTTCAACCCGAAACCTTTCAATGCAATATCACCGCTGTAATCCAGATTGCTGAACTTCCCGCTGACTTTAAGGTCTCCGGTTGCTTTTCCTCTTAAATTTCCAAAAACCGTTGTCACGAACTGCTGGGCAAAAGCCACATCGAAATCCCTCATTTCGGCTGTAAGATCAATCGTCGGTGAAGCAGTGTTATTGTTGACCGTTCCTGTAACGTGAAGGCTGTTGTTACCGATGACACCGGCAGAATTCACTTTTATTTCAACGTCATATACATTGAGGGAGTACCCGTTTGTGGCAGAGATTGTGATATCGCCCATGTCGTTTCCGTTCATCATGATATCATCAATAGTCATATCCACCAACGGCTGCAGGGTACTTTTATCCATTTTAATCTTCACGTTCCCGTTAGCCAGACCCTGAATGTTCATTTTGTTTCCGCCTGCCTGCATTTCCAGCAGCTTTTCGACAGCGAAATCATTCACTTCGGCATCCAGGTAGAAGTCCTTGGCGGATTTAAACTGAGCTTCCTTTATGAACAGGGCACTTTTATCTGAATATATCCTCAGGTTACGGATGTCGAAATCCTTTTCCTTTTTGCGGTAGGTAATGGAATGGTCCAATTCCGGGCTGGTATCAATAGCCCAGGTTACATCATTGAATTTAACTTCAGTAGGTTCAAACCTGAAAACAAAGTCGCCGCCTGCGTTGGTGGTCTGGTTGACATTGATCGCATAGGATTTCAGGGCATCATCCAACTCGTCTTCAGGGCTTCCATGTTTGAATTTTGCCGCAAGGTGAAGAATGGTATTGTTCTCATTCCGGCCGCTTAAGGTGATATCTTTAAGAATGTTTTTATTATACTCCACCCTGTTGATTTTGGCAAAAATCTGTTCGTCAAGATTGGCCGTATTGATTCTCACCATAACGCTGTCAACCATGGCGCTGTCTCGGGTAATATTGCTCCTTTCATTGATTTTATAGGAAGGATTGGCTTCGGCAAGCGCTTTGTCAGCATCCGTGATTTCCTGGACTTTGGTCATGACATATTTAAGCGAAGCCGCATCTAAATTTAAAATCAGGTTGTTTGAATTTCCGTCGTACTGGCCTTCCACTTTTGCGCCCTGAGGAATTTTCAAATCCGGCATGAAATAGCTTACCAATCCCTGCTGAATATCAAAATTCATAGTAAAGTTCTGCCCCCTGTATAATTTGCGCGGAGCGGGGCCTACCAGAACTTTATTTAAACCGTTTTCCACCATCCCTGCAAGATCTGCAAGGTTATATCGGCCGGAAATTTTTCCGTTTACGGCACCCGGGGCGTCCACATCAATCACCCGGCCGCCATTTTCAGCAAATGTTTTTATTTTAGCGTGGGGAATTGAATATTTCTGAGTGGCCGTGGCAAAACTAATATGGTTTGCTTCAACATCTAAAGTGAGATCATTGAGGGAAGACATCGCCATTTTACCGTTCACCGTTCCACTTACAATCTGGTTACCTGGCTTACCAGTAAAATAATTCATATTCAAATACTTAACATCAGCATCCACATTCATTGCAATCCTCGGAGTGCTGAAATCAATTAAACCTTTGATAACCGCTTTTGCCTGCGCATCATCCACTTTTATCAGCCCGTTATACTTTTTATGATCCAGTAATCCGTCAAGATAAAGATTATTGATCTCCTTATTCATGATTTCAATGCTGGTGATCCGGGATTTTGTGGCCAGCCTCATGGTATTGACATCAAAGCTCTGCCCGTTAACATCAAACCTGCCTGAGATCAGGCCTACGGATTTATTTTTGGTAATTACCGAAGTATTTAGATCTCTTACTTCAGCAATCCCGACGTATTTCGGCATAGGAGAACTGTAATCCGTTAAAGAAAACCTAGTGATCTTCGCCTGTCCGATTCCTGTCATCAGGTTTCCGCTTGAAATATATACTTTCTTCGGGTTTACACTTGCCGTCCCATTATATTTCAGCTTCCCGAAATCATCCGCAAAATTCTTCATCTTTGTTGCAATAAATGAAGGCATCATCGCTTTCAGATCCTTATAGGTGAAATCCGCTGAAAGGTTATCGGTTTCAATGAGGAAGTTCCCTTTCAGCAGCCTGTTGATTTTCATTGTTTTTGTGGCAATATTCACATCAGGGTTTCGGATCAGGAAATGATCCAGCTTAAAATTGTTCAGCGGCCCCATCATCTTCCCCGAAATATTAAACGGTTTGAAATTATCCCAGTTGGTGACAAAATAGCTGATGTCATATCCGCTCAGCTGGCTGCCCTGCTTAAGGTCCATTTCCCATTTCACCTTATCCGCAAAATCGGACCAGGATCCGTCATCATGAAGATTAAACTTTACATCTCCCTGCAAAAGACTGTGGTCTGTATTTAAGGTTAAATCTTTAAGGAACAGAAAATCTTTTGTCATTGACAGTTCCGTTGAAAAAGTATCTACAAAATGCGACTTCCCCCATCTTTTGGTAGTAAAAGACACATTATTGATCAGGGCTGAAATATTCCGCCCGTTAACTTTTACATTCGGAGCTTTAAGATTAAAATTGGTCGCTATCAGCCATTCCCCTTTATCTCCGGGAGAATTTAAATTGACAATGGAAACTTTGGAATCAAGGATCTGCAGCCTGGAATTCAACTGAAAAGGCGGCTTATTCGGATCCGGCTTTTTCCCGCTGTTGAACAACTGGGTAAAGCGGATGAAATTTGAAATGCTGTCGCCTTTATAGGTAATGACTTTTATATCCGCATTTTTAAGCGTAAGGGAATTAAAGCTTAATGAATTGTGCTTGCCGATATTGGTGGCGAGCGAGAACCAGTCTGAATTGGCGGTAAATTCTTTAGCGGTAATAAAATCGGCTCCTTTATAATCTTTGATTTTTAAGCCTTTGATCTTTACATTGCCGAAAAAATTTACGTCCACGCTTTCGGTAGACATCTGTGCCTTGAAATCCCGGTTGACAATCTGCAGTGCCTGGTCAGCGGCCCATCGCTTGGTAACCGGAAGATTGATGATAATAAAAACAGCAACAACAAGACCGAGACTCAGCCAGAACAGAATCAGTAAAAGCCTGGCCCACCAGGAATAACTCGTAACATCTTTTACAGCCTGCTTCCCGAACTCTTCAGCCGTTTCTACAGGATGTTTAATGGCATCGGTAGCAAGCTCAGAGGCTTCTTTTACAGTCTCCTTCACTTTACCTCCGGCATTCTCAACAGCCTTTTGTACCTGATTGCCCAGGTTCCCAGCTACTGACTTTTTGTTCTCATTCTCGTTATTATTCTCTAACTTTGCCATTATTATGAGCGACTCTATAATTTTAGGTATTGAATCGTCCTGCGACGATACATCAGCAGCTATCATCAAGGGAAATTCTATTCTGTCGAACATTGCTGCAAACCAGGCGATCCATAAAGAATATGGCGGTGTTGTCCCTGAACTTGCATCGCGTGCCCATCAGCAAAATATCATCCCCGTTGTTGAAAAATCTTTTACTAAAGCAAATATACAACAAAATGCAATTTCTGCGATAGGATTTACACGCGGGCCCGGACTTTTAGGATCACTTCTCGTGGGAACCTCGTTTGCTAAGTCCCTGGCAATGAGCTTAGACGTCCCTTTAATTGAAGTAAATCACCTACAGGCACATATTTTAGCGCATTTCATTGACGATGCAAATCCTGTGCCGCCCACATTTCCTTTTTTATGCCTTACGGTGAGCGGGGGACATACCATGATTGTGCTGGTAAAAGATTATTTCGACATGGAAATTATCGGGAAAACCACTGATGATGCCGCCGGAGAAGCCTTCGACAAAATCGGAAAGATTTTTGACCTGGATTATCCTGCCGGCCCGATTATCGACCGACTGGCCAAAGAAGGGAACCCTGATGCATTCACTTTTAATAAACCGAGACTGGAGCAGTACGATTATTCTTTCAGTGGGATCAAGACTTCCGTGCTGTATTTTATCCAGAAAGAAGTAAGAAAAGATCCTGATTTTATTAAAAACAACCTTAATGATCTCTGTGCTTCCGTACAGCGGTGCATTGTTGAAATTTTAATGAATAAACTGGAAAAAGCAGCAAAAGATTTAAATATAAAAGAAGTAGCGATTGCCGGAGGCGTCTCTGCCAATTCTGCTCTGCGGCAGGCCATGCAGGACAACCGCGAGAAGCTGGGATGGAATATCTATATCCCGAAATTTGAATATACTACCGATAACGCGGCCATGATTGCCATGGTAGCGCAGTTAAAATTTGAAAGAGGGGAATTTACGGATCTGAGAACTTCCGCCACCGCAAAATACGATTTATGAAAATACTTTTAGAAGAGAAAGTACTGGGAACGCAGTCTAAAAAAAACTCAAAATATTATTGGGTTTTAGAAACCATTACAGGAAAGAATGACGTGACAGAAAAAACTGAAGACGAAGATTATTTAATGATAAGTTCAGAAATTGGATATGTTCAGAATATAAAGGAAGAGATTGTAGAGAAAATCAATTCAGAAAATGTATTCAGTTTTACTTACGAACCCAAAGAAGGAGATTATTTGTCCATTAAAAATAATTTAAGAAAAAATGAATATTTGAATTTAATTTTTATGAATAATAAATGGATTGAAGAAATTTACGCATGTTCATATAGGGATTGTGAAGGCGATATTTACACCACGATAAAAACCGGTGTCGCATTTTTAAGCGATAATGAAATTACGTTTTAACAATCACTTATACATAAAATTCAGGCAGAGTCTAAATATCCATATATGAAACTTTTTTTTGGTGAAATCAATAACGGAAAAGCCATCATCAACGATGAAGAACAACAGCATATCGTAAAAGTTCTCCGTATGAAAAACGGTGAAGACATCCACGTAACTGACGGAAAAGGAAATCTTGCTGCCGGAACACTGGTGATCGAAGGAAAGAAAGCCACTATAGAAGTTTCTGAGATTAAAACGAATTATCCCGATTTTACGCCGAGGCTTCACATTGCCATTGCCCCGACCAAAAATATTGACCGCATTGAGTTTTTTGTGGAAAAAGCTGTGGAAATGGGTATTTCGGAAATCACCATCCTGCAGACTGAAAAAACGGAACGCAAAAATATCAATATCGATAAACTCAGGAAACAGGCTGTGGCAGCATCCAAGCAGAGCCTGAGGTTTCATTTCCCCACCATCAATAATTCCGTTAAACTTCAGGATTTCCTGAAAAGCATCAGCCCTGAGAACACTTTTGTGGCGCACTGCAATGAAAACCTGGAAAGGACTGAACTGCAAGAGATCCCCAAACTTGAACAAATTACTTTCCTGATTGGTCCTGAAGGCGATTTTTCAGAGAAAGAAATCGACTATTTGTCCGAGAACAAAATAAAAGCCGTGTCTCTTGGCAGCCAGCGGTTGAGAACGGAAACAGCCGGTATCTTTGTGGCGGCATGGAATTATTATAATCTACCATAAAAAACAGAGGAATGCCAACGGCCTTCTTTTCACTGTTAATGATCCCAATGAATACTGTTATCCTTCAGGTATTTCTCAAAGATCTGCGTTCCGCTTCTTATGGAATTTACTGCCCAGCGGATTTTCATTTTTAACAGCTTTTCTTCGTTTAGTTTATAATCAATACCGGACTTCATCAGCTTCTGCTTCAGCTCATACATACAGATGGAAGCCGCTACCGACACATTGAAACTTCTGGTAAAGCCGTACATCGGAATGGCTAATGTTTCATCCGCAAAATCTAAAACTTCCTGGGAAACCCCTTCCATTTCGGTTCCGAAAACCAGGGCAATCGGTTCCGTAATCTCATATTCAGGCAACATCTTCGCATTATTTTCCAGCGAAACAACGACAATTTTATAGCCTCTGTCTTTAATTTTTTGAAAAGACTCTAGAGTTCTCGGCATTTTTTCAACCTCAACCCAGGTATCAGCTCCTTTGGTTACCCGGAGATTGGGTTCAAAACTATACTCTTCCTGCAAAGCCACCACTTTATGAAAACCACAGGCTTCCACAGAGCGCACAATAGCCGCGGCATTCCGGAACTGGTAAATATCCTCGACCACGGGAAGCACAAAATCTGAACTTTCCGGTGAAAAATGTTCAATTTTCCTTAACCGTTCTTCGGTTAAAAACTGTTTTAAATACTCAAAAGTCTGTACTAAATCTTTCATCTGATCCTTTCTGTTTTTTCAGGAGCCGGACGCAACGTCTCATCATGACAGACTTTATGATAAAATTTGCCCTAAACGTTTCATCCGTTTTCAAATCTTTGCAAATTAACGTAATTTTGAGGAATGATCCTGAATGAACCGGGAACAAAAACCTGATAAAGTCTGTATGAAACGAAAAGTCCTTTTGATCTACACCGGTGGCACCATCGGGATGGAAAAAGATTATGAATCCGGCAGCCTCCGTGCCTTTGACTTCGGAAATATTTTTGAGAAAATGCCTGAAATGAAACTGATGGAATGTGAAGTTTTCGTGCATCCTTTTTCAAAACCGCTTGATTCGTCAGATATGGGTCCGGAAGAATGGAAAATTATCGCCCATTACATCCGTAAAAATTATGACCAGTATGATGGATTCTTGGTTCTTCACGGGACAGATACCATGTCTTACACAGCTTCCGCATTAAGCTTTATGCTGAAAGGGCTGAAAAAACCCGTCATTTTAACGGGTTCCCAGCTTCCGATCGGAGACCTGCGGACGGACGCGAAGGAAAACCTCCTGACCAGCCTGTACTACGCCAGCCTGTATGAGGAAAACGAAGCCGTGATTCAGGAAGTGGCCATTTATTTTGAGTATAAACTGTTAAGGGGAAACCGTACTTTAAAATATTCAGCTGAATTTTTTGACGCCTATGCAAGTCCAAATTACCCTATTCTCGGACAATCCGGCGTACATCTGAATATTATTAAAGAAAACCTTTACCGTTGTAATGCGGACGTTGAATTTCATGTGGATGACCACATTTCCGAAGATATTATTTTCTGGAGAATTTTTCCGGGCATGAACCTGAATCACTTTAAAGAAATCCCGAAAATGAAAGTGCTGATCCTTCAGGTCTTCGGTTCGGGAACTATTTTCAGCAGTGAAAAAACAGTAGCCACCTTACAACAGATACGAAATAACGGAACTGAAATTGTGGTGGTCAGCCAGTGTATTTCGGGCGGAATTTCATTCGGAAAATATGAAAACAGCAATATCTTTTCAAAGATCGGAGCCATCAGCGGGAAAGATATTACGGCAGAAAGCGCTATCACGAAAGCCATGCATCTTATTGACAATCCCAGCTACCCGGGAAGCTTTGCCGATACCTTTTCAAAAAGCTTATGCGGAGAAATTTTCAATTAATCACATGAATAATTTGCTAATTCAATAAATTCTCCTATTTTTGCAGTCTCGAATAAAGAGAGGTGTCCGAGTGGTTGAAGGAGCTACCCTGGAAAGGTAGTATGCGGGTAACTGTATCGAGGGTTCGAATCCCTTCCTCTCTGCAAGTAAAAGCGTTGATTTTCAACGCTTTTCTTATTTTTAACCATTAAACTAAATTCCGTAAAATCTGGCCTGAAGAAATTTAAATACTCACAAATCATCTATTTGTTCAGACATTTTTCAGACATCATCCAAATGAATATCAATATGCTTAAACCTAACAGGTTTGAATATGATCATCTTATTTTATAAAAATTCAAGATAATCTGTTATAGAATTAAACAGGATCATAGAAGTTTTTTTAATCAATCAATATAAAAATCCCGGTCATGCTGACCGGGATTTTCGTTTGAAGAATTGCTTCATTCAAACTGCAATTTAATTATATGAATGTATTGGTGTAAAATTGATTGATCATTTAATTGCACATGGTGAGGAACTGATGGCTCATCTGTACTGTAAATCGGGCTTCTGATTTTAATTTTGTATAGATCATTGATTCAAAAGCGTGGACATCCTTTAATTTCCGGTCAATATAGTCTGCAATCTGTACGATGGAAAATATAAAATCGCGATAAATGGCAATGTCAACCGTGCGTCCGTAAACCGGAAGATACGCCTTCAGAAAAGGAAGCGTTGCCTGATGCTGACTGTAGTTAACGCAGTACCCGGCTCCGTCTCTTGAGGTAATAATTTCGCAGTGATTAATAAAATCAAGGATATTTTTGTCTTCACTGCCTTTGTTTTTAGAAAGATACTGATTGATCCTATCCAGAATATGCTGGGCGTATTCCATCATTGTAATGGTTTTCCATTCGAATACATGGTTAAGGCTTTTTATATTATTAGCAGACTTTCCGTTTTTTAAGCCTGTAGGAAAGGAGATGCCCATGGTTTCCTGATACGGGAAAAAGCAATCCTTGATCTGGACAGAAGCGTCCGGCTGCAGCCTGTCATTCGAAAAATTATAGTACAGATAAGGACTGTAGAGGTTCGCAAGGGCTTTCAGGTAATCGGCTTCGGAAGGATTATAGTTTTGTTCAAACCATTTTTCAAGGTTATCGTAATAATGGTTCTCAAATTCTTTATAACTTAAATATAACGGCAATTCCATAACTCTGTATTTTGATAAAGCAAAGCTAATACGGTAATGCGACAAAACTTGTCGTGTTATTTTTTAGTTTTAATTTTTTTGACAGAAAACGGAAGATTAATATATAATATTCATCGATTGTTCTGTTGCTAAGAAGCTGTTTAAATTTATATCAGAAAATAATTTCTCGCAGATTATGATGATCATGCAGATTTTATACATATTCAGATATCTGCCACATCTAATAAGTAGCGTAAATAAAGTTTTAAAAACATTTATAGAATTTCAAACAGAATTTCGGGAATATTCCCTTGCTCATTACTTATCATAATTCTTCATCATAAATTCAAAATAATGAATCATTTTCATATAGTTTTCAATACTGAGGTATTCATTGGTGCTGTGAATGGACTGTTTTTCGGCATCATTGATTTTGATCGGCATAAACCGGTAAATATTTTTGCTGACGATCTGGTATTTATAGGCATCCGTTGCCCCAACGGTAAGATACGGAGTTGCTATTGCCGTAGGATGAATTTCTTTAACGGCCGCTTCAATCAGTCTGAATGCTTTGGTATTGCTAGGCGAAACCGCCGAGGCTTCTTTTACCTGGTCAATATCTTCTATCTCCACTTCGAACCCTTTGGTCGCTTCGGCGATATGTTTTTTCACGTCGTTTACCGTGTTCCCGGGCAGCAGCCTGAAATTCACGACAAATTCCACTTCGGGAGAAAGGACGTTCGGCGCATCGCTTCCCTTCATCATGGTTAAAGCTGTCGTGGTACGGACCAGTGCATTGGTCGAATTATTTTTTGCCAACTGAGATAATAATACGGGTTTTAACAACCACTGATTGGAAATTCCCATCCTGTTTATAAACGACATGGAACCGCCGATATTGGTGAAAAACTCATTGATCAGCGGCGTGATCATTGGTTTCATCTGATCATGTTCCAGCCTCTGCATAATGATGGCCGCCTTTCCGATTGCACTTTCCATCGGAGGCATCGAAGCATGTCCGCCCAATCCTTTTACTTTGATTTTTACGGAGAGAAAGCCTTTCTCTGCACAGCCGATCACGGCAATATCAGAATTGATTCCGGCCACACTGCCTTTTTCTAAAATCAGCCCTCCTTCGTCATACACCGCATCGAATTTTATATTTTTGCTTTTAAAATAACCGGCGATTTTTGCAGCGCCCTGCTGTCCGCCCACTTCCTCATCAAACCCGAAAGCCAGATAAATATCCCGTTGCGGAACATATTTGTTTTTAATCAGAGCATTCATGGATTCCATCAGCGAGAAAAGCATCCCTTTCATATCGATGGCTCCCCTGCCATAGATCCGTCCATTGGCCACCGCTCCGGAAAACGGCCCGAAATCCCAGTCCTCCGCAACTTCTGAAACGGGAGGCAAAGGTTGATCGTCCGGCCTGAAAACATTTTCACTTTTATCTTTTATATCAGCTTCTCCCGGAGGCACCACATCGGTGTGGGAAAGAAATAAAATAGGGTCGAGAGAAGGATTGCTTCCTTTCAGCCGGAACACTAAACCATATTTATTGACTTCGGTATATTCCACATTTTCATAAACCAACGGATACGATGTTTTGAGGTATTCTTTGATGGTATCAAATGTCGAGTAATCAAATTCCCCCAATTCTCCGGCAGAAACGGTAGGAATTTTCAGTCCGCTTGATAGCCGCTGTACTGCTGAGTCATCTTTTATCATTTTCCAGCCCTGAGCCGTTTCAGCACTTACTTTTTTAAAAGGATAGGTGAGTGTTTTGATTAAGACGAGGATTATTATAATGAGGAGAATACCAAGGAGAATGAAGATGAGTTTTTTCATGACAGATGTTAATAGTATGACAAATATAGTGGATTTGAATTTATTATTTTGAATGGCCGTAAACCCAGAGACTTTGTTATCTCATCAAATGTTATTTCTTAAAATTCCATATTTCAAATCTTAAATTTAACTTTGAATTTATAGCACTTTTTGTAAAAATTCAATTGAATAAAAGGGCTATTATATGAGAGGCTAATCAACATGAGATATTTAATACACAAATTCTACACTATTAGATTTGTATAATTCTAATTTTGTATTTAATTCTAATTATATTTTACGGGCATACCATCAATTTTTTTGAATTTAAATAACAAAATCCCGAATTACTCCTTATCCTCCAGCTCCTGCATCCTCTTTTTAATAAAATCCGTAGGACGGATGCCGTTGATTTCAAAGAAAAGATCGGAGAAGTTCTGCCGGGAAGCAATGCCGCATTCTTTGGCGAGGGTTTCGATGTTGTATTTGAGGTATTGTTTGTTTTCGAACAGTAAAACCGTAATGTAATTGATCCTCAGCTGGCTCAGGTATTTGTTGAAATTAACGCCTTTATGTTCATTAATCACCTGTGACAGGTAATTGGAATTGGTTCCCAACTGTGAGGCCAGTTTGCTGATGGTAAGGCCTTTTTGGATAAATCCTTTTTTGCTTTCAAAGGTTTGCAGCTTGCAGAGAAGTTCTTCCACTTTACTTTCCTGCAGAAGCGTTCTTTTTTCTTCAACAGGAATAATATCTTCCTTAGGAGCCTCTTGATTTTTCGTGAATTTTTCTTCAAGGAAAATATATTTCTCCTTAATTTCCTTGGCCTTCCTGTGTCTTTTGGCAAATAATATAATCAGCCCGACAGCCCAGATGATCAAGACAATAATAATAACCGTTACCAGATAATTGATTTTCTGGAGTTTGTTTTTCTCATCCAATAGTGTTTGGGTATCATAGTCTTTATGGATCTTCGGCGACAGGTAACTGAAATCCTTTGACATGATGCTGTCTGCTTTCAAAAGCTGGCTGGTATAGTATAGCTGCTGGGTCTGATCTTTGTGTTTTTTGCTGTAATCGATCAGTATTTCATAATTTTCCCTTAACTCCGGAAGAATGAAGTGGTAGCGGTTAAATACAGAATCTATCTTTTTGAAATAAATGACGGATTCCTGAGTGTTTTTTAATCCCAGGTAACTTTTTCCGATATAAAAATAATTAACGGACAGCCTTGCAAAATCCCTGCTGTCTTTCAAAGAGGCTAAAGATTCATCAAGATGCATTAATGCTTTCTGGTATCGGCTATCCCTGTAATCCGAAATTCCTTGTGATAAAAGAAAATACCCTCTTTCCTGAGTATAGTCAGGATTATTTGCGGTCTCGGAAAGTCCTGTCTGTATGGCTGAATCGGTTTCTTTATGTTTTCCGAGATGCCGGTAACAGATGAGCAATTGGTGAAGGCTGTTCAGATATGCTCTTTTATTATTGTAAATTTCATTCGGATGAGACTTGATAATAGTCTTTACTTTTTCCCTGTAGTAAATGATACATTGTGTAAATACTTCAGACGCTTCCTCATAATATCCAAGATAACTTTTTACTACCCCAATATGATAGAGATTCTGGTATTTTAAAAATTCGTTGCGGGTGTTTTTTGAATATTCATAGGCTTTAAGGTATTCGTTGAGAGCCAACTGGTATTTTTTATAATGGTAATAATATACGACTCCTTTTTCAATGTGGCCAATGATCATGAGATCTTTATCCCGGGACAGGTTTGCAGCCCAGACTGTACTGTCGGCATATATCAGCTTGTCTTCGTTTTTGGAAGTATAAAATACCCCGTCTTTATATCCCTGAACCAGTTTTTCGTAATTCTTTTCTTTTTTTGCCTTATTAATATACGGCTGAATAAAAGAAAACGCCTTGACATCATTTTCCTTAAAATACTCATACTTTGATCTCAACTGATCATATTCATTATATGATTGCTGGGCGAGTATAAGTCCAAAACATCCTGTAAAAAATAAAAAAAATAATTTTTTGACCACTTTAATGAGTTATTCCATGAATAAGAAGGTCAAAAATACGTAAAATCAAACTGATTTTCTCAAAGAATAATGAATTAATGCACACAATTGAAATTTTTATTTTACAAAAATAAAAACTGACTACCAGCACATTAAATTTATTTGACCCCTGAATTAGGACGTCTTAATTTATAAATAAAGACAACAAATGTTTTTATTTACCGATCTCAGGTGATAACTTTGGACTCAGAATTCAGCGGTACAAAATTTATTAACAATGAAATACAGTTTGTAAAGCGGGAAACCATAACGAGAAAACAACAATAAAAGCTTCATTACAAATCAACAATCAGACCAAAGGGTAAAAACTAACAGCTACACAAAAAAACATGATGATTCGATCATATCCTGCCACCTTCTTTAACAGGAATTATTTTAGGGAAGGTTGGCTTTTTCAGAATTAATGCAAATAAAAACTAACGGCTTTTTAAACTAATAACCATCAGAAATTAAATTACATACTTACCTTGATGTAAGTATATTGAGAAGAGGTTTTCATGAACCTGTTTTTATTGAAGTTTTCAGTTAAATCGAAAAGAGACTATCCATACGGAAAGCCTCTTTTCTTTTTAAAACATTAAGGATTTATAATCACTTCCAGCCTCCGCCTAAGCTCTTATAAATATCAACAACTGTACTCAGCTGTTTTTCTTTTGCTTCAACCAGTTCCATTTTGGCATCCAAAGCATCCCTCTGGTTCAGAAGGACCTCCAGATAATCTGCCCTTGAATTCCGGAACAGCTGATTCGCAATATCGATCGATTGTTCTAATGACTTCGTTTCCTGAGATTTTAACTGATAATACTGGTCAATGTTTTTAATTTTTGACATCAGATTCGCCACATCCAGGTAAGCATTAAGAATGGTTTTATCATATTCATACAATGCCTGGATCTGTCTTGCATCCGCAGTCTGGAAATTGGCTTTGATCGCACTTTTATTGATCAGCGGGCCTGCCAGCTCCCCTACTAAACTCGCCGCCATGGATTCCGGCAGTTTTACG
The DNA here is from genome assembly GCF_000430845.1 of Chryseobacterium gregarium DSM 19109. Lineage (GTDB taxonomy): Bacteria > Bacteroidota > Bacteroidia > Flavobacteriales > Weeksellaceae > Chryseobacterium > Chryseobacterium gregarium. The sequence goes on from NZ_AUMU01000007.1 coordinate 51,812, forward strand.
AGGTAAGAAGGTTTAAATGCTTCCAATCCCAATGTTGCGGAAATTTCCAGTGAAGGGTAAAACTCTTTCCTTGCTGCTTCCACATCAAGTTTTGATGCTTTCAGCTCAAGCTCGGCCTGCTTGATGTCCGGACGGTTAGCCAGCAACTGCGAAGGGATTCCCGTATAAACCGTCTGCGGAATGGTTGACATGAAACTTTCCTTTGATCTTACGATCGGCTGAGGATAACGCCCGCACAGGGCATTGATTTCATTTTCCTTTTCTGTAATTTCCTGACGAATGGTATATTCCGTTGCTTTGGATTTCGCCAGCTCCGCTTCAAACTTCTTTACTGCCAGTTCGGTTGCAGCTGCCGCTTCTTTCTGGATTTTTGAAATTTCCAGCGCTCTCTGCTGAAGCTTTATATACTCCTGAATAATATCCAGCTGATTATCCAGGGCCAGCAATTCATAATAGTTATCCGCCACCTCTTCAATTAAATTGGACAGAACGAAATTTTTTCCTTCTACCGTAGAGAGATAATGCGCGACTGCAGATTCTTTTTCTGTTCTTAATTTTTTCCAGATGTCAATTTCCCAGTTTGCAGTTAAGCCTCCTTCAAAATTCCCAAGCGGATCCGGTATTTCCTTTCCGGGTTCGATATCCGTAGTGGCATCACCAGCTCCCTCACTGGTATAACGGCCTGCTTTTTTTACTCCGGCACCGATTCCTGCAGAAACAGTAGGGGTCAGTCTTCCTTTTTTCGCTAACACACCGCTTCTGGCAATTTCAATATCCTGCAGCGTGATCATCAGTTCCTGATTGTTCTTTAATGAGGTTTCAATTAAAGCAACCAGATTAGGATCCGTAAAGAACTGCCTCCAGGGTGTCGTTCCTGTGTTCGCGTTGGCATCCGCCTGCTCTTCCTGATTAAAGTTCTGAGGTACATTTTCTTTTACCTCATCTTTTACAACGGTCGCCATAGGTGCCTTACAGCCTGCTAAAACAAGCAATAAGGCAACGGCTGCCATATATTTATTATAAATCTTCATGTTTATCATCGTGTTGGTAAGGTTCTGTTTGTTCTGTTAAAGGATTTTCTTCTTCATATCTTGCCAGTTTCGACTTTTCTGCAATGGTTCCGAAGATGTAATACAATCCCGGGATAATGATCAGCCCGAAAACGGTTCCGATCAGCATACCTCCTGCTGCAGCTGTACCGATGGTACGGTTACCGATAGCTCCCGGCCCTGTTGCCATTACCAATGGAATCAAACCGGCAATGAATGCAAATGACGTCATCAGGATCGGACGGAAACGGATTGCAGCCCCCTCAATCGCAGCCTGCGCTACCGGAATTCCTTCTTCAGCCTTCTTCTGTACAGCGAATTCCACAATCAGCACGGCGTTCTTACCTAACAGACCAATCAACATGACCATGGCTACCTGTGCATAAATGTTGTTTTCCAATCCTAATAATTTCAGACATAAAAATGCTCCGAAAATCCCTGTCGGCAATGATAAGATTACCGGTAACGGAAGAATGAAACTTTCATACTGGGCGGCCAGAATCAGGTAAACAAACCCTAAGCAGACCAGAAAAATAAATATGGCTTCATTTCCACGGCTTACCTCATCTTTGGAGATCCCCGCCCAGTCGATCCCGAAACCTCTCGGAAGTGTTTTATCCGCTACTTCCTTAATGGCTGCAATCGCCTGTCCGGAACTGTAACCCGGCGCGGGCGTTCCGCTCACCTCGGCAGAGTTGTACATGTTATGTCTGGTAATCTCGGATAAACCATATACTTTTTCAAGATGCATGAAATCTGAGTATGGAACCATCTGGTCTTTGTCATTTTTCACATATAATTTCAGTAAATCCGACGGAAGCGCACGGTACTGCGGTCCGGCCTGAACAATTACCTTATACGGACGGTCAAAACGTATAAAACTGGTTTCATAGTTCGAACCGATCAGCGTTGATAGGTTATCCATCGCTTTTTCGATCGTTACTCCTTTCTGTTCGGCCAGATCATTGTCAATCTTCAGCATATACTGCGGGAAACTTGCAGAATAGAACGTAAATGCAGAACCCAGTTCAGGACGCTTTTTCAGTTCATTGACAAAATCATTGCTTACTTTTTCCATCTTCTGGTAATCACCGCTTCCGGCTTTATCCAAAAGACGAAGCTCAAAACCACCGGCAGCACCATAACCTGGAATTGATGGTGGCTGGAAGAATTCGATATTGGCCCCAGGAATATTTTTAGCTTTTTCTTCAAGCTTCTCGATAATCTCTGATGCGGATTCTGAACGGTCTTCCCAGCTTTTAAGGTTGATCAGACAGGTTCCTGAATTGGATCCCGTACCTTCAGTCAGGATTTCATAACCGGCCAGTGAGGAAACGGACTGAACTCCATCAATACCTTCAGATTCTCTTAATAATTCTTTAGCAATCTGATTTGTTCTTTCCAGGGTAGACCCCGGAGGCGTCTGAATAATCGCATAGATCATTCCCTGATCCTCTGCCGGAATAAATCCTGAAGGCAATGAGTTGCTTAAGAAAAAGGTACAGGCACAAAACGCCAATAATAAAGGAAGCGTAAATGTTTTCTTCTTAACTGTTTTAGTCAGCAATTTCTCATATTTCCCGGCTCCTTTTGTAAATAAATTATTGAATTTATCTAAGAAAATCGTGATCGGAGTTCTTCTTTTTGCTTTTCCGTGGTTATTTTTTAAAATTAAAGCACACAAAGCCGGCGTCAATGTCAAAGCGACCACTCCAGAAAGGATGATTGCCGAAGCCATTGTAATAGAGAACTGGCGGTAAAATACGCCAACCGGACCTGACATGAATGCAATCGGGATGAATACGGATGCCATTACCAATGTAATCGCGATAATCGCCCCGCTGATTTCATGCATGGCCTCTTCCGTTGCTTTTAACGGAGAAAGTCCTTTTTCTTCCATCTTGGCATGGACCGCTTCAATCACCACAATCGCATCATCGACAACAACCCCGATCGCCATAACCAAAGCAAATAATGAGATCATGTTTAATGTAATTCCGAAAGCGGACATGATCGCAAAGGTACCGATCAGCGAAACCGGAACCGCAATCGCCGGGATCAGGGTTGAACGCCAGTCGCCAAGGAAAAGGAATACCACGATCGCCACCAAAATAAAGGCCTCAAATAAAGTATGGATCACTTTTTCAATGGATGCGTCAAGGAATCTTGAAACGTCATAACTGATATCATAATGCATTCCTTTTGGAAACGTGGTCTTCTGCAGGTCCGCCATCAAAGATTTTACATTTTTGATAACATCACTAGCATTGGATCCGTATGACTGTTTTACGGTAATCGCGGCAGACGGTTTTCCGTTTAAGGTAGAATAAATATCATACATGGAGGAACCGAATTCGATATCTGCCACATCTTTAAGCCTCACAAATTCCCCGTCGGTTTTGGCCTTCAGGATAATATTCCCGTAATCTTTTTCATTATTGAAACGGCCGGGATATTTTAAAATATATTCAAATGACTGTGATCTTTTCCCTGAACTTTCCCCTGTTTTTCCAGGAGAAGCTTCCAGACTCTGAGCATTTAAAGCCTCCATCACTTCATCTGCTGAAATGCTGTATGCCGTTAACCGGTCAGGTTTAAGCCAGATCCGCATCGCATATTCTCTGGTTCCCAGGATATCGGCAAAACCTACTCCGCTTACCCTTCTCAGTTCAGACATTACATTAATATCCGCATAGTTGAAAAGGAATTTCTGGTCAGATTTCGGGTCGTCACTGTATAGGTTAATATACATCAGCATGTTGGGTTCTTCACGGGTAATTTTCACCCCTTCACGAACCACCAGCGGCGGAAGTTTATTTACAACAGAAGACACCCGGTTCTGAACGTTTACAGCGGCTACGTTAGGATCAGTCCCCAGGTCAAAAACTACCTGAATGGAGGCTTCCCCGTCATTTCCGGCATCGGAAGTCATATATTTCATGCCGGGCACCCCGTTTAATCCTCTTTCCAGCGGAATCACCACGGATTTGATCAACAGTTCGTTGTTAGCACCCGGATATTCTGCCGTGATGTTTACTTTGGGAGGTGAAATAGACGGAAACTGGGTAACCGGCAATTTCATCAGGGATAAAACTCCCATAAATACGATAATCAATGAGATTACAATAGACAGAACAGGTCTGCGAATGAATTTCTTAAACATATTGCTTCTATTCTGCTTTTAATTTCAATGACTGAAGAACTTTTTTAGGATCCTGGAATTTTGTCTGAACTTTCTGGTCATCCTTCACTTTCTGCACGCCTTCAAGTAAAATTTTATCTCCTGTTGCCAGCCCGGAACTTATTACATATACATCGGGGAGCTCATACGATACTTTAATATTCTTAGATCTTGCCACTCCATCTTTTCCTACGACAAAAACATATTTCTGATCCTGAATTTCATAGGTCGCTTTCTGAGGAATGATCAAAGCATTTTTAAGCGGTAAAGTCATTCTTACTTTTCCTGTTTCCCCGTTTCTTAAAAGTTTATTGGGATTTGGAAATTTTGCCCTGAAGGCAATATTTCCGGTTTCATTGTCAAATTCCCCTTCGATAGTCTGGATCTGGCCTTTTTGAGGGAGCACTTCCCCGTTTGCCATTACCAGGCTTACTTCGCTGCTGCCCCGATCCGCCACATGCATCTGATAACTTAGGTATTCCGGTTCTGAAACGTTGAAATAACTGTACATATTGGTATTGTCTGAAAGTGAAGTGAGTAAATCACCTTCATCAATTAAACTTCCGAGCTTCAGGGGAATCCTGTTGATAATTCCTGAAAACGGGGCTTTGATGTCTGTAAAAGACAAGTGGATCTGGGCCAGTTTAGCTTCTGCATTGGCTGCATCAAGCTTTGCCTTTGCCATTGATCTTTCGTTTTTAGAAACAATATTGTTACTGGCCAATGTACTTGCATTTTTAAGCTCAATAGAGGCCTGAGCAACCTCTGCCTGGGCCTTTAATAATTCTGCCTGGTACAGTTTGGGCATGATCCTGAACAAGGTTTGTCCCTGATGCACGAACTGGCCTTCGTCTACAAAGATTTTCTCGAGAAAACCTTTTTCCTGTGCCCTTACCTCAATGTTCTTTACCGATTGGATCTGGGCTACATACTCCTTGTCAATCACCGTATCCATTACCAGCGGAGAGGTTACGGGATATACTGAAGTTTCTTCTTTTTCTTCTTTTTTCTTGTTGCAACTGAACAACAAAAGACTGCTTAGGGCTACGCCTGCGACAACTCTTTTCATCATAATTACAGAGTTTATATAAATCGTTAATGTTTTAATAGGAAATGGTAATGAGGACATGGCTGCGATGCAATGGTTACCGGCCAGGCAGCACAGGATATTTCTGCCGACACATCAGCAGAAAACATATCGGAAAACTGAATTTTTAGATTCTGATTGAACGGATCAGAATGAATCTTTTTACAGTGGAAAAGCCGGACAGAAAACCATTAATGGTAGGCTTCGATTTTTTGAAACTCTTTAATCCGAAAATATAGACAAGTGTAAAAATACTGGTAAAAAAGAGCACATTCTGCATCGTATCAGATAACTGAAAATCATCTTCAGTAAGCTCTAACGAATAGGTATTGCCGGCATCATCAGCGATCTGCCTGATTGAAAGTTTTTCACTGGTCTCATTTAAGCGGTTTGCTTTTTTGGGAAGATTATGAGAGGCATGACCTATATAATCATTTTTCAATGTTCTGACATTAATCTTGCTTTCTACTACGAACAGCAGAAAAATTCCCGTCAAAAAATATATTATATAGTTTCTCATATGGTTACTGCAAATGTAAGTCTAAGTTGCAATACCTTTCAACCCAATTCCCCAATTTGTAAAATATGTTAACAATATTTAACGCTTCTTTAAATTAACTGAATTCATCAAAATTACTGGATAACAACTCTATTACACAACAGTTAAAACATACAAAATCAAAACTTTATATAACTTAAATTCATTAACATTAATCTTTGGTACTAAATTTGCTATTAGAGCAAACATCAGAATGAAGCCTAAGAATGTTAATTAATCATAAAATATATTTTCTGAGTATTTTTACTCATTATAAATCATTGAAATTTTTTAGTGGTAGTAAAGCAGAGAATATATTTTAAATTATATCATTTAGCTATGCTATTTATCGTCGAATTTATCTTTTAATATCGATATGATTAATAATTTATAATTAATTTATGTAAAATTAACATATTATTTAAATAATAGGCGTAAATTTATGCCATTATAATATTTCGATCACACACCAATCTCAAATCACATTCTATGAAAAAATTATTACCTATTTTAATGGTCCTTATGGCAGTAGCCTGTAAACATCCTGTAAAAGAAGAAGTCGATTTACAAAATGTAGCAGCTGTAGACAATACCGATCCTGATAAAATCGTAAAGGATATTTATACTGATGCATACGGAGACCAGCTTGAAGTAGCGGTTAACGAAACCCGGAATACCATTACCGTCCATCTGAACGGAAAATCCTACGAACTGAAAAAAAATGATGAATTGCCGGAATATACTGCAGGAGATGCAGAATATCAGTATTCTGATATTAATGGTGATATTACTTTTCTTAGAAAAGGATATAATATGGTCATGTTCCACCACAAAAAGGATAGATCTTCAGCGGCTGGTAAAATGGCTTCTTATTAATACTTAATTACAAATAATATATCTGATATTTTATGAAAAAGACAATACTTTTCTGCTGTTCATTTTTAGTCTTATTGTTTATGGCTTCATGCATGACCAAGACTGCCAATTCTGCAAATACTGACATTACAGGAAAAACCTGGAAACTGACAGAGATCAACGGGCAGCCGATCAGCCTTAAAAATCCCGGTGCCAATCCGTATTTTAAACTTAATACAGCTGATATGCGCTATGAAGGACACGGAGGATGTAATGGTGTAGGCGGAACTTTTGAACTTAAGCCAAGTACAATGCGCATTAAATTTAATCAGGGCATGTCTACCATGATTGCATGTGATGACCTGGAAACAGAACGTGCTTTTACCCAAGCTCTTCTTTCTGCAGACAATTACTCCGTCAACGGAAATATACTGACTCTCAATAAAGCCAAGATGGCTCCTTTGGCAAAGTTTATTTTAAAATAACCCTGATATAAACACATCATTATAAATGAAAGCACTTCTATATTTTACAGAAGTGCTCACTTTTTATGATATGATTTCTTCTTATAGAGTATACAGCAGATCAGCAAAGTTATATTAACCAGAACGGCAAAAGCATTCGAAAGGATAATCGGAAGTTCATCCTGTATAAATCCATACCATACCCATAAAGAAAGTCCTGAAATAAGGACTATGATCATCACCCATGATAGATCATCGGCATTTTTATTTTTAATAACTTTTATAAGCTGCGGGATCATTGAAACCGAAGTAAGCACCCCTGCTATAATTCCCAATACATTTTCGTCCATACATTTATTATTCTGGATTTCAAGATAAGAAATTTTTACTGAGTAAATTATGATTCTGATCTATCTGATAAAAAAAATCGGATTCTGGTCAATCTGCTGCTATTCCGGTTTCAGCAAACGGATGATGGCCTTGAATATTTACCGAAATATATTTATTTCATTCATCTTTATTAAAATAAAAACCGGTAAAATTCTCATCGGTAAGTTAAATTAATTGATGGGTGCAAAAATGAATTAGTCATTTTCAGTAAATTGCATAGGACTAAAATCTGAAGTGCTTCAGTTAAAGATTTATAAAAACCGGTCCAGCGAAATTTCCTCATGCAGAGGAATATTTTCTTCTATAAAATCATACAGGCTTTTAGAGAAATAACAGCCGTTCAGAATTCCTCTGGCTCCCAGGCCATTGAAGACATACAGGTTCTGGTATTCAGAATGCCTCCCGACAATCGGTCTGCGGTCTTTCACCGTTGGCCTGAACCCGAAGTTCACGTCAGCAATTTCAAAATCATAGGGGTAAAACTCGGCAAGCCCTTTTTTTAACTGTTCTACTGCTGAATCATCAATATAATCATGAAGCTGTTCCCTATCGTAGGTGCCGCCATAAAAGTACAACCCGTGTTCTACGGGAAACAGGAAATGTTTCTTTTTGATCGTTATATTTTCAGGAATCGGTTTGGAAAGCCTGACTTTAATATGATGGCCTTTATTCGGCTGTAAGGGAATATGGGAAAAGAACGGGTTTTCTTTCACGCCAATGCCTTCACAAAACAGGATATTCTTAAATTTCAAATTTTTATAAACCGAAGTCTGAGTATCCACTTCAGCATAATCAAATTTATCTCTAATAATCTGGTTCTTATTTTCTAAAAAACCAAATAAACCCTTGAAAAATGCTCTAACCTTTAATCTGGCAGACTGATTTACCTTTCCGGTATGAAAGTCGTTTTTTACAGCCTCTAAATGATTGAAATTTTTATCTAAAAAATGAATAAGTTCATCTTTTTCTGATTTTTTATACCAAAGCTGCTGTTCATTCTCATCATGAAATATTCTGTGGATGGGCGCATCAATCAGATAATTTTCGCCGGTATATTCTTGAATCTCTCTGAGTGACTGTCTCAAAAAATCGATCTGTTCCTGTGCTTTCCAGAAAGTCGTAAACTTTTTAAGAACTACAGGATTGACAATACCGGCCGAAACCTGGGATGCACTTTTTTTCCCTTCCGAAAATATAACAAATGATTTATTATTCCTGATCAGCTGGTGGGCAAAAAAAAGTGCGGCGTAGCCGTCTCCGACGATGATATATTCTACATTCTCCATAATAAAAAAAACCTGAGTAAAAATACTCAGGTTTTCTATAACTATCAAGTGAAATTTAGTAATTCCACATATCATTTTCCATTTGAAGGATCTGCGCCTTAATTCTGTCGCTTTCTTCAATCTGTTCCTCAGAATCTCTAGGGATATAGTCTTTAATAATGCCATCACCTAACCCTGTAGAAGATTTGAAGATCACCGAAGAGAATCTTCTTGCGTTGATCAAATCATCAAAAGATAAATCTGCAGAGGTATTTTTTCTGTTATAAACATAGTTGTTGGCTAAAATATCCCTTGCATTAGGATAATATACCCAGAAAAGATCAATCAATTCATCAGAACCCGGTAAAGGCTGCCCGTCCGGAGTAGTTCTACCAATCAATTTCGGATCCGGACCCATCGCAGCAATTCCCAAAGGCCTGTACTTCAATTGTCCGTCTCTCTTATCGATAAACCACATCCCGAATACTTTCAGAACTTTTACTTTTTCTGTTGTCGTTTCGTATACGTCAGTAAGCTCTTTTTTCTCCTGTTCAGTTAACTGACGTCCGCTATTTAAAATATTAATAGCTTCGTCATCAACTCTGACATCAACTAATCTAGACTTAATTTGTTCAGGAGTAAGTCTTATAACGAAGTTTTCATCGTCATACACTTCCTTGATCTCGCCATTCAGAGCTCCATCAAGCAAAAGTTTATATAATGATTTTGTTTCTGTAGATAATAATCCGTCAGGATTGTTATAGTAGAAAGGCTGATTGATCTTGTCATTCATATCAATCACTTCCCAAACAAACATGCTTTTCAGGATGTCCTTATCATCGACAAACCCGTATTCCAAAGGTTTTACTTTTTTATCGATAACGGTATCTCCCACTTTCATTTTGTTCTCAGCTCTCATTTTTCTGAATTCTTCCGGAGAAGATGCATTCAGGATAGTCTGGGAAAACATCAATCCCGAAACCAATACTAAAAAACTGCTAATATATTTTTTCATAATTCTTTATTATTGAACATTAATTAATACAGGTGAAATATTCGGTACAATTGAACCTCCTAATCCGGTAGCTGTTGCTTTAATATCAAAGATATATACACCATCACCAGGTCTCAAGTTTCTGAACATTCCTTCTGCTGCTTGTAATGAATTACCCTGAATTTGCATCGATGCCCTACCAGGTACTCTTACCATGAAAGAAGTTACATTGAATGATACCGGGAAGTCAAAGTCAGGAATTACTGCCTGAAGCTGCTGATTTGCAACCGAACCTGAAGGCATGGTCAGCATATTTTTACCTCTGATCTGACCTTGTGGCGGCGGTACATTTTTAATTCTGTATTCAAATACCTGAGAAATAGACTTACCATACGGGTCTGTTCCGGATAATGTGATTTTCAGAACATTTCCTGCCCCCGGTTTTACATTCCATTTACCAGGACCTGTATTTTTCACAGCTGCTCCCGGAGCAGATAATGAAAGCTTAGCATTATCAGCACCTAAGATTGAACCTGAAACAGGGTTATCAAGGTTTCTGTACATTACATTCATTTTATCAGCAGAAAGCAATAAGCCTTTCTGAAGTTTTACTTCCTGAGGACCTGCAATTACATTATACGTATGCGTGAACGGGAAGCTTTGTGCTTTACCGCTAGCATCAGTCAATGTAATATTTCCGCTTAAAGTACGCTCTCCGATTCCGCTTGTATTAAGTGAAGCATATCCTTTACCGTTTTCCTGTCTGCTTACGCCGGACATTGAAATCTTGTTGCTGTTAGAATAATTTCCTAACATAATAACAGCTTCGGCCGGCTTACCGGAAACTACATCTACAGGTGCAGAAACAATAGCTTCGTAACTTGTAAATTTAATACTGGCATCCACTTTTTCCTGTAGCATCAGCGCCAATGCATCAGACTGTACGTTTCTTGCATCATTCTGAATAATTTCCAGATTAGAAATCGCAGCAATTAATGGCTGATGGTAGAATTTATTCTGGAACCATGTTTTCTCATTAGGAGATTTTCCTTTAGGATATTCTGCAATTAAAGATTTGTTAGCTCTTTCCACTAAATCTTTTAGCTGGGGATTGTTACCGAAAGTTGTATTGATATAATTTCTTACATCATCAATTTTGGCTTTTAAATCCAAAGCTCCTTTTGAAGGTGTATTTTCATCACCTTCCTTAAAAAAATACTCAGTAGTTGCTTCATTGTTATTTAATGCCGCAAAGTTCTCGCTTACATCAATATCTTTTCCTGCTGCATCTTTCTCATGAAATTCTGATTTCTTTTTAAGCTGGTCTTTAATTGTCTGAGCTGATCCTACCAATAAGTTAATCTTATCTCTTAAAACCTGGTACTGTGCCCATGGCTGAGCATAAGTATCCGGTACCTGCTGAGCTTTAGCCTCAAGAGTTTTTTCGAAAATCTTTTCGTTCTTTTTTTCCGTTAAAGTTCTGGTCTCATTAAGAGCTTTAGTAGAATCATAATATGATCTGATGATTTCTGCATCAATATTTAGGGCCATCATCGCGATGAACACCAAATACATCAGGTTGATCATCTTCTGACGAGGGGTCTGTTTTCCTTGTGCCATTCTCTTTTCTTTGTTTGTTTAATTTTTAATTAAGTTGTTAAATTGTAGAAATGGTTTAGGAATTAAGATTTCATAGCAGTTAGCATACCACCATAAACTCTGTTTAAATTGTTTAAGTTTGACGTTAAACCTTGTAATTCTTGGTTGAATTTTTCTGAATGTTCAGCAGATTTCTGCATATCCTGCACATACTTTTTAGCGAATTCAGACTGTCTCTGTCCGTTTTCCAATTGCATTGCATATAAAGCGTTCATGCTTTCCATATGCTGAGCAGCTTTGTTTAATTGCTCATTATATTTATGAGTAGAAGCTGATACGTCAACGGTCTGATTAATCTGATCAACCGAGTTTGAGAATTTATCGATTCCGCTTCTTAATCTGTCAAATAACTGAACATCAAGTTTAGCATCTGCCAGCATCTTGTCTAATTTAGATGAAAGTGAATTTTCAAGTTCAGCAAACTGAGCTGAAACATTTTTAGACGTATTTGAGTGTACCGGATTTGGGTTTGCATGTTTATCCAACAATTCAGGATATACATTTTCCCAAGCATAAGACTCTTCTGATTTTGGCGGGTCGAAAGCAAAAATGATGAAGATGATTGCTTCTGTGATAAGTCCCACTGTAAGAGCGATGTTACCGTTAATAGGCCCTAAGGTAATGTGAGTGATTTTAAGCCAAGCTCCAAGAATTACAATTGCAGCACCGAATGAATAAAAGAAGTTCATCCAAGCATCTTTAGTCTTAAACATATAAGTTAGTTTTTTTTAGTGTTAAATTAAAAATTGTTATTGAAAATAAGGGTACAATGATTGAATTACCTGTTAACTCTTCTTGGTTTAACAGCCGCTTCAGGAATGTCCTGTACTGTTCTGAATCCGATATAGCTTCTTGCCGAATCTTTTCTTTCCCAATCTCTAGCACCGGTCATTAACATGTATCCTACATCTTTCCAAGAACCACCTCTTACCGATCTTTTGTCATCAGCAATGTCTTTGGTAGAAGGATTTAAAGTCGATGAGAACCCGTATGAAGAATTGTTGTATGCAGATAACGTCCACTCGGAAACGTTTCCAGCCATATCAAATAATCCAAATCCGTTTTTCTTAAATTTCTTTACAGGAGCCGTATAGGTATAAGTCCCTTTTTTATCGTCTTCCATATAGTTACCTCTTTTTGGCTTGAAGTTTGCTAAATAACAACCCCTGTCATCCATTAAATAAGGACCACCCCAAGGATAAGTAGCATTTTCCATTCCGCCTCTTGCTGCATATTCCCATTCGATTTCCGTTGGAAGTCTAAATTGCAATGGTCTTTGTTTTCTTCTTTTTAAGCTTTCGTTATAGTCAGATTTCAATTTTGATCTGAAGTTACAGTAGGCTCTTGCCTGGTCCCAGGTTACCCCTACTACAGGATAGTCTTTGTATGCTTTGTGCCAGAAATACTGTTCAAACAATGGTTCGTTGTAAGCAAAGTGAAAATCTTTTGCCCAAACCGTTGTATCAGGGTAAATGGCAATGCTTTCGCTTCTAAGATAGTTTACTCCTCTTTCTTTATCAGCCAGAGCCGCATCCATATCTCCCCATCTGTACGTATATTTAAGTTTGCTAACGTCAAGGAGTCTTTCATTGCTAACTCTTGAAGAAGCCGGCAGATACATTGATTCTAAAACTTCTGCGTATTCTACATCAGGATATTTAGAGGTATTCCAATGCAATGGAACTTTCCAGTCGATTTTCTTGGTAGGATCGAATGTTGTTTCATCTCCGCCTCCCTGTGCTTCAAGATATTCCTGATAAGGTGTTAGGTTTTCTTCTTTTTGGGCAAGGTATGCGTAATCTCCGATGCTTGTCCCTCTTCCTTTTCCTTCTCCGCCTTCTCCGGCAGCCTCAGCAAGTAAAGTTCTGGCAATAGAATCTCTTACATAATTGATAAATACCCTGTATTCTGCATTAGTAGTTTCTGCTTCATCCATGAAGAAAGAGGAAACAGTAACCGTTTTTGCCTGAGCCTTCTCTGGACTATTGGTGAAATCCTGATCAGTTAGACCTGCAACAAACGATCCTGCAGGAATAGCCACCATTCCGTATGGCCTTTCTGCAACAAATGATTTTGTTTTTTCTCTAGGTATCAATTCTCCTTTTGTTCCCGGTTTACCTACCGAAGAGGCTCCCCCACCTGAACAAGATACCGATGCTACCGACGCAGACAATAATAAAAGAAATATCCTTTTCATGTTAATTTTTATAATTAAGCCGTAAATATATAATTTTTTTAAGAAACTTTTAAGATTTTTTTTGAAATAACGGAAGAAATCTAAATTTATTTTATTTGTCTACAATTTTTATTCTACCGTTACAGATTTTGCAAGGTTCCTCGGCTGGTCTACGTTTGCGCCTCTGTATACGGCGATATAATATGCCAGAAGCTGTAGCGGTACTGAAGCAATGATCGGAGAAAAACATTCTGATGTTTCCGGAATCTCAATGACATAATCTGCCATCTCGCTTACCTGGGTATCTCCTCTGTTAACTACAGCAATTACCTTCCCTTTTCGTGCCTTAATTTCCTGAACATTACTTACAATCTTATCATAATGCCCTTTCTTCGGAGCAATGATAACAATCGGCATGTTTTCATCAATTAATGCAATAGGTCCATGCTTCATTTCTGCAGCAGGATAGCCTTCAGCATGGATATAAGAAATCTCTTTCAGTTTTAAAGCGCCTTCCAAAGCTGCAGGATAGTTATATCCTCTTCCCAAATACAGGAAATTGGTGGTATTGATAAAGTCTTTGGCAATCTCCTGAACCAGTTCATGAGTGGAAGCTAAAACGTCTTCAATCTTCTTAGGAATAGCATCCAATTCGGCGATCAGGCTCATAAAGTCGGCATTTCCAAGATTGCCGTTATGTTTCCCTAATTTAAAGGCAATTAATGTAAGAATGGTAAGCTGTGCCGTAAATGCTTTTGTAGAAGCTACCCCGATCTCAGGACCAGCATGGGTATAGGAACCGGCATCTGTAATTCTTGCAATCGAAGAATCCACTACATTACAGATTCCATAAATAAACGCCCCTTTTTCTTTGGCCAGCTTAAGTGCTGCCATAGTGTCTGCGGTTTCTCCGGATTGGGAAATTGCAATTACTATATCCTTATCCGTTATAATTGGATTTCTGTATCTGAACTCTGAAGCATATTCCACTTCAACCGGAATTCTGGCGTACTCCTCGATCAGGTATTCTCCGATAAGCCCTGCATGCCATGAAGTTCCACAGGCAATGATAATGATCCTGTTCGCATTTTTAAACTTTTCAATATAATCCCAGATTCCGGCCATTTTGATTACCCCTTCTTCAACGAGTAATCTCCCTCTCATGGTATCGTGTATAGATTTCGGCTGTTCGAAAATTTCTTTTAACATAAAATGTTCGTACCCGCCTTTTTCAATCTGCTCAAGACTTACTTTAAGCTTCTGAATCTCAGGTTCAATTTTAGAATTTTCACTGATGGTTCTGATATCTACTCCTTTTTCCAAAGAAATGGTCGCCATATGACCTTCCTCAAGATAAATCGCCTCTTTGGTAAATTCCACAAAAGGAGAAGCGTCTGAAGCAATGAAATATTCCTTGTCCCCGATTCCGATCGCTAAAGGAGAACCGAGCCTCCCTACTACCAGTACTCCAGGATAGTCTTCATGCATCACTGTAATTGCATAAGCTCCATAAACTTCATTAAGGGTATATCTTACGGCAGTCGGAAAATCCGTTTCAGGATTCAGATCCATAAAGTACTGGATCAGATTGACCAATACTTCCGTATCCGTTTCAGATTTGAAGGTAAATCCTTTCTCAGTGAGCATTTTTTTAATGGTATCATAATTTTCAATGATTCCGTTATGAATAATGGCCAGTTTACCGTTATTAGATAAATGCGGATGCGAATTCCTGTCGCTTGGAACTCCATGGGTTGCCCAACGGGTATGTCCCATACCGATATGGGCTGTTCCTTTTAAATTTCCGGAAATACTAACCAAGTCATCTACTTTCCCTTTGGTCTTCTCAACCTCCAATTTATTATTATTCCCCTCCAGAACAATTCCGGCACTGTCATACCCTCTGTATTCCAATCTTCTCAGACCGTTAATTACTATATCGTAAGCATCCTGAAAGCCTGTATATCCAACTATTCCACACATAATCTGTCGTGTATTTTTTTTAAAATTTTTATTTTGTACCGTAGGTAACTCTTAGCTTTACTCTTTTTGCATCACCTAAATTTGTTCCTACAAATACAGCTCTGCTTGTATTATAAGATGTAGTGGTAAATTTATATCCGGCTAAACCTGTTCCTGCAGAATTGCTCTGAAAAGAACCTAAATCTATTTTAAAGTATTTTGTTTCAGTCACATCTGTCGCCGCTTTACTTTCCGGTTCGACAAGTTCTTTTATAGACTGTGTTACAGAAAACTCATAATATGCAGGATTTTTATCCAGATCATAAGCTTTATAAATTGTATATCCTGTAACTCCTGCCAGCTTTAATAAGTCATTTGTAAAATTAGTTTTTATCTTAGTGGGAGTAGTAGTATCTACATATTTGCGTAGCAAAGTAAATGCTGTTGGTTTCGCATAATTGCTGTTATTCCATGAAGCATCCGTATAAATTCTTATTTTGGCACTGATGATCGCAGCTTTATCATTTGCATACATCTGTTTCAGTGAATCAATTGTTTGCTGTTTAAGACTGATTCCAACAGAAGGACCACCCATCCCCTGTAAATAGAGTTTTGTATCGCCAGACACCCTGTTATAGCCAGCATTTTTTACAGCTGCGTCAGCCCTATTATATTGATATTGGCCAATGTGTGTATTAGAAGAACTTAAATCAAATGAATAGGTTGCCGGAGTTTTTGTTGTTCCCGTTCCGTTTTTATAATACATGATCAACTCCATTGTATTCGGAGCGAACTGGAACAGATAACCGTCACTTTCCTCTACAGAAATTCTGAGTCCTTTGATATGTCTGATGAAATTGGATGCATCCTGAAGTTCAGGCTGACCTTTTTTAGCAATAATCTTTTCCTGGAAAAAAGTTTTGTCTAACTGAATTCTGATTCCCGGAGTGGAAGCTGTAAATAACGCGCTCCCGTCACCGTCTTTGGTAATCGCTACCGAACTGACATCTCCTTTAAATTCTTTTGAGCCCAAAACCTTTGTATTATCATAATCAAAAATTTGGTTAGATTTTACTGTATCTGAAGGGCCTTTTAAAAATTCCTTAACTTCATTTACATGAATAGTAAATGTTCTTTTAGCTTTCCCGAACTTTAAAACAGGATAAGTATTCACTACCTTTTTAGCATTTACCGTTTCGTCAGCAGTTGTTTTATAGGTGTAATTATCGTCTAAAGTAGTGGTTTTAACAGTATCAGAAGCATAAGTCGGCTTCATCACCAACACTACAGAATCTACAACGGCATTTGCTCCGAAGTCCGGATTATAGGTAGATAATCTTAATTGGGTCAAATAGGATGCTTTCTGCATCCCGAACTGTCCTTCTGAAAACGCTCCTAAAGTGGCTAATCCTAATTTCGAAGCATCACTCCTGATACTGTCATTATTATTGATATTAAAAGCAATAACATCGAAAGGCGTTTCCTTACCCTGCGCTGCTCCGTCTAAAAACAGTTGTTCCCCAAGCGTATCAGCATCCGGCTCACAATTATAAAGGAACGCGCTTCCAAAAATCACCAGTGAAAATATGGTGACCGCTTTTTTAATAGTATGAATCATTAAAAATATAGGTGTTTTAATAAAGTTGATTGATTGAATTTACATCAAGATATTCCGATTTTGGAGTAGCGGTTTCGTTGAAGGCTTTGTCTAAATCTTCATCCAGAAACTCATCTCCCTTCACTACCATATCCACATAATTCATGCTGTCTGCCACAAAAGTTTTCACACTCGGATTATCCAATGCTTTTAAGCCTGAAATATTATCAAATTTAAGTTTTGCCGCGATATTCTGATCCAATGCCGCATCTTTTTCATTATATAATGAAAGTACAATTTTAGCGTCTTTGAAATACGCATCAGATTCGTAATATGTTTTTAGGTAAATCGGAACGAAAGAAGCCATCCAGCCGTTCAAATGAATAACGTCCGGAACCCAGTTCAGTTTTTTAATGGTCTCTATGACCCCTCTGGCAAAGAAAATAGCCCTTTCATCATTATCATCAAAAGCTTTACCCTCATCATCAAAATAATATTGTTTTCTTTTGAAGTATTCGTCATTGTCGATAAAGTATACCTGAAGCCTTTCTCCCGGGAGGGATGCCACTTTGATGATAAGGGGCTGATCCAGATCATTAATAATAATATTCATTCCTGAAAGGCGGATTACCTCATGCAGCTGGAACTTTCTTTCACTGATCTGTCCAAATCTTGGCATAAAAACTCTTACATCATTGCCTTCATTGTGCATCTTAAGTGCCATTTTGTTTACCACAGACGCCATATTGGTATCTTCCTGGTATGGATACATCTCCGTAGTAATGTACAGTATTTTTTGATTCGGCATAAACTTTTATCTAATTTTTTGTAAAAATGCTTTAATGTGCAAAATTACGAAAAAACATCCAACATTAATTTAATTAACATTTTTTTACGATAATTCCCTTACTGAGATTAGCAATACGATTTATATTCTATTATAATTATATGATATTTTTAGTATTTTTGAATTAAGATTAAAATAAACTATGGAAGTTCTAAAAAGTAAAAAAGTTCTTCAGGATTTCATTGAAAGACAGAAAGAAATGGGTAAAAAGATAGGTTTTGCCCCCACGATGGGTGCCCTGCACAACGGCCATTTATCTCTCTATACAGAAGCCAGACAGGAGAATGACCTTGTGGTTTCATCCATTTTTGTTAATCCGACTCAATTTAACAACGCCGAGGACCTTGAAAAATATCCGAGAGATATCAACAGGGATATTTTGATTCTTGAAAAATCAGGCTTGGTAGATGCCGTATACATCCCTGAAGTCACTGATATTTATCCTGAAAAAACAGAAAGCCGGCATTATGAATTTGACGGTCTGGAAAACGAGATGGAGGGAAAATCAAGACCGGGACATTTTGACGGGGTTGGAACTGTAGTGGAAGAGCTGTTCAGGCAGGTAAAACCGGACAGTGCCTATTTTGGTGAAAAAGACTTTCAGCAGCTGGCGATTATTAAAAAGATGGTTGAAAAAAATAAAATTCCGGTTAAAATTAAGGGCGTTTCTATTTTCAGGGCAGAGAACGGACTGGCATTAAGCTCCAGAAACCAACGGCTCCTGGAGGACCGGAGAGAAACTTCTAAAGTAATCTTTGAAACCTTAAAAAAAGTAAATGAGTGGTTCAGGATCGTAACAGTCCCTGAAATTAAGGAAAGGGTTCAGGATATTTTTGATCACCAGAGAGGCATGCAGCTTGAATATTTCTTAATTGCTGACGAGAAAACTTTAAAAGAAACGGATTTCTTTTATAAAGACAGGAACTTCAGGGCATTTATTGTAGTGGTAGTAGACGGAGTAAGATTAATTGATAATATGCATCTGGATTAATTGAAGAATAAAATTCTATAAGAATTGAGAGTTTATCATAGGCGTTACTTTTAAGTAGCGCTTTTTGGGCATCCTGAAAATCAAATTGAATTTTTCCTATTGATTTATTAAACCACTTTTTGCAACATCTTTATTGTGCTTACATTGCAATGAAAGTAATAAAAAACTGCCAAATTACAGACATATAAAAAAATCAAAGGCTTCCTGTAGGAAGCCTTTGAAACACCAAATCACAAAATATTAATATGAAAAAAATTTACTTTTCAGTAAACTTGTGACCCGGCTGGGATTCGAACCCAGGACCCATACATTAAAAGTGTATTGCTCTACCAGCTGAGCTACCGAGTCGGCCACAATTAAAAGTGAAGATTTCACTTTAATCATTAATTTTCTTTGCAGTGCCTGCGACTGGACTCGAACCAGCACATCCTTAGGAAACCACCCCCTCAAGATGGCGTGTCTACCAATTTCACCACGCAGGCAATAAAATTACAAAAATCCAGTAATTTATTTTGCTAGTGACCCGGCTGGGATTCGAACCCAGGACCCATACATTAAAAGTGTATTGCTCTACCAGCTGAGCTACCGAGTCGGTCACTTTATTATCAAGTTTTCATTTGAGTAATGTCCCTTGTTTTAAGTGGTGCAAAGATATAGCTTTTTTTTATTTCTCAAAACTTTTTTGCAAATTTGTTCAAAAAAAATTCATGATAATTTCACTGGTCGGATACATGGGGAGTGGCAAAACTCACATTTCCAAAATATTAAGCGAAAAACTCAATTTTAAATTTATTGACCTCGATAAAGAGATTTTTCAGAGAAACAAATTAACCATTCCCGAAATATTTGAAAAAAAGGGAGAACTGTACTTCAGGAAGCTGGAACGGGAAACTTTGGAAGAGATTCTGGCAAAGGAAAAAAATACGGTTTTAAGCCTGGGAGGCGGAACCCCTGTTTATTATAACAATATGGAAATTATCAACAATAACTCAAAAAGCATATTTCTGAAGGCTTCCGTAGGCACTTTATCCGAAAGGCTTTCCAAACAGAAAGACAAGCGGCCGTTGATTGCCCATATTTCTGATGAAAACCTTCCTGAATTTATTGCCAAACACCTGTTTGAAAGGAATTCTTTTTACGGCAAGGCGCAATTCAGTGTGAGTACGGATCAACGGCAGCCTGATGATATTGTGGACGAAATCATAGAAAAGCTCTATCTCTAGAGCTTTTCTTAATCTTCCTTTTTATCGGTGTCATCATTGGTTTCCCCAAAGAAATCGTCCCAATCTGTAAAATCTGATGCGATATCATTTCCTACATAATCATCCATTTCCCTCCTGTCTTTCTTGGTAGGCCTTCCTTCTCCCCTGGTCCGGTAATAATCCTGAGACATTTTGCGCATTTTCAGCAGTTCATACTGCTCTTTATCCGTAACATCCTTGATATGAAGCGGTACCAGCTTAGCTCCCATTCTGCTTTTAGGAATCTGAATGACTTTAATTTTGTAATCAATCTGATTCTTACGGATCTTGATGACATCTCCTTCTTTCACCTCTTTAGAAGACTTCACCACAGAATCACCGATGGCTACCCTGTTCTTTTTAATTTCTTCTGTAGCAATGGTTCTTGTCTTATAAAAACGAATACTCCATAAAAATTTATCTATTCTCATAATTTTTTATACTTTTGCCGTTATATTATTTGTAAAGTAATTAAAGTTTTTGAAATGAAAAAAATATTTTTATATATCCTTGCGGGATCTCTGTGTTTTTCTGCCTGTAAAAAGGATGATGATGAAGTGGCAACTTTCGTTGAACCGGATGACATAGGGGTAAGAAATTCATATGATGACCAGGCCATCCAGAAGTATATGGATGATAATTATCTGGATGTTCAGGGAAATATAAAAGCGTTCAGTTCTACAGATACGGCTGATGACAATCAGAAAAAGCTTTCCGAACTTAATCCGGTAAAACTTCCTTCAGGCGTAATTTACATCATAAGAAACGGTGTGCAGCCTACAACAGGTGTGACACTAGATACCAATCCTGAATCAAATACAGCTACCCAGATCAGAACAATGATCAGAGCAAACTACTATCTTGCTACCGATACAGACGGAAAAGTAGCATTTTCAGCAACAGGAAGCCTGGTTAACACTATTAATGGCGGTGGTTCCCCTTTAACCGATCCTTTGTTTTATTATGTAAAGAAAAATGAAATTGCCTCTGATAAAAACCGAAGCTATTATGAAATTGAAGGACTTCAGGAAGGACTTAAATATTTCAAAGGCTTTGCCAATAAAGCAGATGGAGATCCATACAATCTGCAAGGTGTTATTATCGTACCTTCCAGAGCAGCCTTTGCAAGAGATGCTCATTACAACTACAACAATTTCTCTTTAAAAAATATTTCGTTCGTATTTAATTTCGAGATCTACAAGGCTAATGCAAGGCCTACAGGTGACCAATAAAAATCAAAAGCGCTTCTGAAAAATCAGGAGCGCTTTTTTATACTTTTAAAATGTAGTTTTATGCTTTACATTTCCTAAAATGTCCGGGAAATAATGATCTGACAGATGATCAAATTCATCACCCCTCATAAACATTGTGGCATCTACTTCTTCATAAGAACTTCTTCCCGCTGCTGCAATCAACTCATTACAGGTATGAAGCGTATTTTTATGGAAATGGTATACCCTTTCAGCTTTGTCGGTTACATCAAGACCTTTAACCAGCATTTTATCCTGAGTAGCAACACCTGTCGGACAATTATTGGTATTGCATCTTAAAGCCTGGATACAGCCTAAAGAGAACATAAATCCTCTTGCATTATTACACATATCTGCTCCCATAGCAACAGCTCTTAAAATATCCAAGCTTGTAAGCACTTTTCCGCTGGCGATAACTCTCAGCTTATTTCTTACATTATAATTCTTAAGTGTTTTATTAACGAAAATCAAAGCAGGTTCCAGAGGCATTCCTACTCCGTCGGAAAACTCAGGCGGTGCGGCTCCCGTTCCTCCTTCAGCACCGTCAATGGTGATAAAATCAGGATAAATCTTCAGTACATTCATCTGAACGCAGATATCTTCAAATTCTTTCGTATCGCCGATGCAAAGTTTAAATCCAACGGGTTTTCCTCCGGAAAGTTCTCTTAGCTGCTGTACAAACCTCAATAATCCTGCAGCATCAGAAAATGATGAATGCGATGGCGGGGAAATAATTGTCAAACCCGGTTGTACGTGGCGGATCTTTGCAATTTCCGGTGTATTTTTTACTCCCGGCAGGACACCGCCATGACCTGGTTTTGCGCCTTGGGACAATTTAATCTCAACCATTTTTACATTAGGCAGATTTGAATATTTTGCAAACAATTCTGGGCTGAATTTTCCTTCATCATCCCTGCATCCGAAATATCCGGTCCCGATCTGCCAGCACAGGTCGCCGCCCTCCAGATGGTATGGGGAAATTCCACCTTCACCCGTATTGTGATAAAAATTTCCCTTTTTGGCCCCTCTGTTTAACGAAATCTGAGCCCTGTCGCTTAAAGATCCGAAACTCATAGCCGAAATATTTAATAACGAAGCATGATAAGGTTGCGTACACTGCTCTCCACCTACCCATACCCTGGGAAGTTCTTCTGCCGGAGACTTGGCATAGATGGAATGCTTAATGCCTTCATATTTCCTGTGATTGATTTCCAGTTGTGTCCCGAAAGGTACGGTATCGCTCAGGTTTTTAGCCCTTCTGTATACTGCTGAACGCTGGTTTCTCGGAAAAGGTTTTCCATCCGTCTCTCTTTCAATAAAATACTGTTGCATCTCCGGGGAAATATCTTCAAAAAAATATCTGAAATACCCTAGTACAGGGAAGTTTCGCAGAATCGCATGTTTTGTCTGGTAGGTATTATAAACCCCTAAAGCATATACTGCCGTTAGAAAAATGGGAATCCAGTAATGCGCTCTGATCAGCAATGCCACGATCCAGGTAACAATTACCAATACCAATCCCCAAGATAAAAACTTATCTCTCATAAGAATGTAGATTTAATAGTTAGAATTAAATGTAGTGGAAATAAAGCAAACAGGCTATGCCTTTGCTAAAAAACTTTCGTAAGACGATTGCACAGAAACCGTGCCATCTGACAGAATTTTTTCTAAATTCAAAAATTCAATCTGATTAACGGAAGCCGGATCAAAATCTTTTTGTACCCTCACATAATTCTCGGTGAAGCCGTACATTTTTCCGTCTTTATTTTCATGCTCCCAAAGAACGGGAAGCGTTTGTCCAAGCTGCGTTTGGTAGAAGGCCATCTTTTTCTTTTCAGAAAGGATCCTCAGCATTTTATTGCGTCGCTTCCGTTCAGGAATCGGTACACCACCATCCATTCCGGCAGCTTCGGTATTTTCTCTTTCGGAATATGTGAAAACATGAAGATAAGAAATCGGAAGCTCATTCAGGAAATGATAGGTTTCCATAAATAATTCTTCAGTCTCGCCGGGAAAACCAACGATAACATCAACCCCGATCGCCGCATGAGGCATCACTTCACGGATTTTATTCACCCGGTCTTTATAAAGAACGGTCAGATAGCGGCGTTTCATTTTTTTCAGTAAATCGTCGCTTCCTGACTGTAAAGGAATATGAAAATGCGGAACAAAACTTCTGCTTTTAGAAACCAATTCGATGCTTTCATTTTTTAAAAGATTGGGTTCGATGGAAGAAATACGGATCCTTTCAATACCCTCCACCTCATCTAATTCTTTAATCAAATCTAAAAAGGTATGCTCATGTCTTTTGTTCCCGAATTCGCCTTTTCCGTAATCACCTATATTCACACCTGTCAGAACAATTTCCCTGATGTCTCGGGCAGCAATCTCTTTGGCGTTTTTCACCACATTTTCAATGGTATCTGAACGTGAAATCCCTCTGGCTAAAGGAATTGTACAGTATGTACATTTGTAATCACAACCATCCTGAACCTTTAAAAAAGCTCTTGTTCGGTCACCGATCGAATAACTTCCGATAAAGAAATCGGCTTCTTCAATTTCACAGGAATGGACGATCCCTTCACTTCCGGATTTCTCCAGATCATCCAGGTAACTTAAAATATTGAATTTCTCTTTAGCACCTAATACAAGGTCTACTCCCGTAATCCGGGAAATTTCTTCAGGCTTCAGCTGGGCATAGCATCCTACAATGACAACAAGTCCTTCAGGGTTGGCTTTCATTGCCCTTCTTACATGAAGTTTACATTCCCGGTCTGCATTTTCCGTCACCGAACAGGTATTGATCACATAAATATCGGCTTTCTCATCAAAGCTCACCTTATCATATCCTGCATCGGTTAACTGACGGGCAATGGTAGATGTTTCCGCAAAATTTAATTTGCAGCCAAGGGTATGAAATGCGGCAGTTCTGTGAAATTGAGACATTTATTGATTCTGAATTTTGTGGTTGCAAAGATAATAATTTAATATGAAATCTGAATTGATTGAATCTATTGCTTAAATTCATCCTTTATCTACGGACTGTCCAGATCGTAAAACCATTAAAAATTTAAATCTGAACTGATTGTTAATGAGTTTTCATATCAGAATTAAATTCTTCCGGTTTATTGTTTGCAATGGACTTTCCAGTAACCCTACCCATCTTGCTTGGTATAATAGTATTGACCGATTCTCTGCCCCGGTTCCGCCGGGATTTTTCCTGTTTATATAGAAAATAGGTCTATCAGTACAACATATATCATGTTAGATGTTTAACATCAATAGCTGTTGAATTATTTTCTTCGTCGAATTTCCAGAATATTTCTCATCGGAGAGCTGTTCAAATAACCGGCTGCCTGATGTTTTATAGTATTCAAAACGTTTTGTAAATGATTCTTTCATCAATAGAAATTTAAAACCAAACCAGGGTTTTTAACGTATATTATTTTAAACAGAAGATATGAATTGTAAAATCAGTCATTTTATGAAAGATTTAAATTCTTTAAATACGGAACATCTTGAAAAATGGTTTACTGATGAAAGTGTGATCTGGATCCCGCCTTTGAAGGAAATTTCCGGCAAAAACAGGATTTTAGCTTTGTTCAGAGCTATCTTCAAGCGTTATGAAAAAATAGAATGGCATGTTTCTGAAATTTTCCATCTGGGAGGTGACAAATATTTCTATCAGACTAATTCCTTGGGAAGCAGGTTAGGAAAAGGAAGTTATCATAATGAAATCTGTACTATCATCCAGTTTTCGGAGAAAGGGAAGATATTGTACCTCTCCGATTATTTTAAAGATACCAATGCCTTTACTTAAAAAGCCATCTTCCGGAAGATGGCTTTGTTGTAATCTGATATACTCTATTCCCTGTTCTTTACCATAACCCAGCCGGAATATTTGAATAAGGTATTTTTCTTATCATTTTCATTCCATGTTACGGAATACCAATACGTACCGGTAGGAACTTTCTTGCCGGCAATGGTTCCATTCCATTTATAGCCATTGAATTTATTGGCCTCAAATATTTTATTTCCATACCGGTCAAAAATATTGAATACCAGATTCTGTTTGCTTCCTAATGCAGAATAATCAATGACATCATTGATCCCATCCCCGTTGGGCGTAATCACATTAACAAGATTCGGTACTACAATGGTAATATCAATAGGTTCGCAGTCGTAAGCATCTTTTACCATGACATGATGATCACCTCTGGTTACATTGGTAAAGACATTGGAATCCTGCCAGTTGATGCCGTCCATTGAATATTGATAGGCTGGTGTTCCGCCTTTAACATTCACCGTAACCGTAGTATTGGCAATATCCACATCTGAAATTACCGGCTGTTCAGAAGGATACACTTTTACAGTTTGCCGGGTAATACATTCACCGGTCTTCAGTTTTACCCAATAGGTACCTACGCCCACATTATTAATCGTTTGAGTAGTAGCACCGGTACTCCATTCATAAGATGTAAAGCCGGGGCCAGCATCCAGGGTTGTTTTATCCTCTATACAGATTATTTTATCCTGCAGGATATTTGAATATACGGGAGGCAGCACCAACAGATTTACTTTTGCGATGGCGAAACACCCGTTTCCGTCAATGACTTTTATAAAAATTACTCCGCTTGGTGCTATATAAGCCGTGGGGTTCACAATTTCATTGGTCCCGTTTTGGGCATCTGCCAAAGAAGCATAATATTTTTTGGTGCCCGGTTGTGTGGTTACCGCAGCGGTGGTTAAGTTAAATAAGGCTGTTGAAGGGTTTGATTCTATGAAACATGATCTTAAGCTGGCTTCAGTTACCACCACCACCGGATAAAATTTAAGAGAAATGACTGCTGTTGCCGTACATCCGAATTGTGAGATTATTTTTACATAAACGGTTCCTTCTGCAGACACAAAAGCGGTCGTATTGGTAATTTCATTAGTTCCCGCATTGAGGTCAGTCAGTGTAGGATAATATTTTTTAATAGCTGCCGGATCACCGAATACAGCGGCGGAAGTAAGATCAAACGTGCCCAGACCGGCGTTGTTATTGTTACAACTGAAAAGGGTTACATTCGTTCCTGTAATATTTCCCTGTTTAAACCTGAAAGTGCCCACTTGTCTGCACAAATTCAGCGGGTTATTCGGGTTTGCCGGATCCTGATAATGAATACTGTAATAATAAACGGCAGTGGTGCTCACAGTTTGCGGCGTCATAATTGGGTTGGCTCCCGAAAGGGCATCATTCTGAGAAATATGATAACTGATCTGAAAATTAGTATTCCCGTTCAGGATTCCGGAAGATAAGGTGCTGAAATCAAAAACTGCAGGATTCTGGCAGATAATTATTTCCCTGGGATCCGCAGGATTTGCGGCTGGGACTCCCGGCGGAGTGAATGGCTGGGTCTGAATGGCCGGATTGGTAAACGGTGAAGCCAGAGTAGCTGTTCCGCCCCAGGTCAAGGAAAAAGGAGCCAGGGTGGGATTAAATACATCAACCCAGTTGTCTATATATAAATAATAAGTCTGACCGGGCAAAACATCCAGATATTTACAATAAGGGGTAGGTGAGCCTCCCGCAGCACTGATAACCGTGCTGGTCATATTCAGTCCTGTGGATGCCCCTACTCCGATGACGGTGGCTGCATTACAGCGTATAGCAGCTCCTAGGTTTGCACAGGAAACGCTGGGTCCGTAAATAGCCCAGTCATAATCGGCATCCGGATCTCCGGGAACCAGATCAAAGGTAAGTGTCCCGCTTGTAGCAATGGTAATTTTATACCAGATCGAATTATGTTCCCCGGTAATCAGACACCCGCCCAGGCTTTCATTGACGGCTCCAATTCCCGACGGGGAATAGGTTATACTGGAATTTCCACATACGGCAAGGGCCGTAGAACAATCTGCCTGAGAAAAAAGAATCCTTGAAATCAGCAGAAAGAAAAGTAATAAATATTTCTTCATATTTTTCAATTTGGTTGCAATAAACTGATATAACACCGTGTTTATCAAATATAAACATTTCACATCAATAATCACATCATCCAGGAAAATAATTCATAAAAAAATATAAATTTTTAGTATATCGGCAACAAATCACTTTATACTCGTTATATTTCCGCAAAGGTTCTCAAGATGAAAAATTTTATGAAAAGGGCTCTCTACCTGCTGCAGATGTTCTTTATCCCGGATGAAAGTGTACCGTGACGCAATAGAATTCATATCTGAAACGATCACCAGCCAGCACTCATCAACAGTAGTGTCATAATACGGGAATTTCTCATTCTTTTTATTAATCAGTTCCACAATCTTATCCGAACACAGTTCATCAAACAGGTTCATATTATATTCATTGGCAATGAAAACATTCCTCCGGTGAAAGGACTTCCTGATCTTCTTCACGCAGCCGGCAGGTTTTCCCTTTTTAATGCTCCTGCAGATTGTTAAAATGATTTCCTGCTGATTTTCTAAAGCACTCCACTCTATATCCGGATGAAATTCTAAAAAATAAACACCACGATACTTCGTGGTGTCTTCCTGTTCCAATATGATTTCAGCCTGGCGAAACATTTTATTCAGGCTGCTTTCTGCCTTTTTCATTTCCATGTGGTTGATAACTTCGGTCAGTTCTATTCCGATTTTTTTACCATTGAATTGTGCAATGAAGTCAGGGCTCTCACACGTCAAATCGTGAAACTTAACTTCAGGAAAATGGTGCATGAAAGAATTAAGCAATAGGATCTCTGCTTTCTTTCTGTATTTTTCCCGGTCGTGAAGATGGGACTCGTCTATGGTACGGTGGTACTTTTCGATCGGCTTCTTTTTCAGATGCCGGTTCAAATAATATAAACTCAGGTTCTTGATTAAATCTTCATCAGAAAATGTTTTTTTCATGTGCTTCATTTTTATGATTGCGGAACACATATGAGCTTCACTTTAAATCATGAAGTTTTTGATTATCAAAATTTTACATTTAAAGGTACTTAAAAAAACAGCAGGCAGGGGTTTTTAAAAGTAATTTATTGAATAATTAACATAGAGTTTGTTTTCATATTTAATATCTTTATATAAATATAAAACAGTATGTATGGATTTTAATAACTTTAAAATACCTTTTACCATTAATCCAAAATATTCTAAAAAAGCAGCCTATTTCTCAATGGAATTTGCCATTGAACAGGTTCTGAAAATATACTCGGGCGGCCTCGGGTTTTTGGCAGGATCCCATATGAGAAGTGCTTACAACCTTAAACAGGACCTTATCGGGATAGGAATTCTCTGGAAATTCGGATACTATGATCAGGCAAGGAATCACGATCAGACCCTGCAGCCTGTCTGGACAAAAAAAATGTACAGTTTCCTTGAAGATACGGGAATTAAGTTTCAGATTGAAATCCACAGTGCTCCGGTATGGGTAAAAGTATGGTACCTTGATCCTGAGATCTTCCATACGGCTCCTATGTTTTTCCTTTCAACAGATGTCCCGGAAAATGATCATGTCTCCAAAACGATTTGTCACCGGTTATACGATGCCAATGAAGCGACCAAAGTGGCCCAGTATATCCTTCTAGGAAAAGGCGGAGCCCAATTGCTGGATGAATTGAACATGGAAAGGGAGATTTATCATTTAAACGAGGCCCACGGACTTCCTGCTGCATTTCATTTACTGAAAAAATATAACGGAGACCTGAGCAAAGTAAAAGAAAAACTGGTTTTCACCACCCACACGCCTGAAGAAGCCGGAAATGAAAAACACAGCCTGAAACTTTGTCATGACATGTCTTATTTCTCAGGATTAAGCATGGAAGAAGTGAAGCGCATTGAAGGTTCTGATGATGACAGCTTCAACCATTCACTCTGCGCACTGAAAATGGCAAAAATAGCCAATGGGGTTTCTAAGCTTCACGGGACCGTTTCAAAGACCATCTGGGGCAAGTATGAAGGAATCTGTGAAATTACCACCATCACAAACGCTCAGGAATTTAAATACTGGGCAGACCAGCCTTTATATGAAGCTAAAGACGGAAATGATGAAGCTGGTTTTGATACCCGTAAAAAGCATCTGAAGGAAAAACTGTTTGAAACGGTAGCGGACCAGACCGGAAATTTATTCGATCCCGATATTTTCACGATTGTCTGGGCAAGGAGATTTGCCGGCTACAAGCGTGCTGATCTGCTTCTGCATGATAAAAAAAGATTTTCTAAACTGCTCAACCATCCGAAATATCCGGTCCAGATCATCTGGGCAGGAAAGCCTTACCCGATGGATTATTCTGCGATTTCCACGTTCAATTCCCTGGTGGAAGAAAGTAAAAATTATAAGAGCATGGCAGTTCTTACAGGATATGAGCTGGCATTAAGCAAATCTTTGAAGCAGGGCTCTGACCTTTGGCTTAACAACCCAAGGGTTCCGAGAGAAGCTTCAGGAACTTCAGGGATGACCGCAGCGATGAACGGTTCTATCAATCTTTCTACGGACGACGGATGGATTCCCGAATTTGCAAAACACGGAGAAAATTCTTTTGTGGTCCCTAAATGCGATTATGAAAACATGAGCATCTATGAACAGGATAATTATGACCTGAACGCGTTGTATGAAATTCTCGAAAACGAAATCCTTCCGGCTTATTATGATCATCCGGATCAGTGGAGGCAGATCCAATACAATTCCATGAATGATGTGAAAGACCAGTTCAACAGTGACAGGATGGCGGATGAATATTATGAAGTTCTTTACCATCATAAAGGTTAATCTGATTACAAGCCAGCTTATTTCAATAGAATATAAAACCGGCCTGAACTAAGTTCAGGCCGGTTTTATATGATTAATCATTTTTCTTTTTCTGTTTCGGGACTTTCAATTCCTCTTCCCGTGCTTCGGAAATACCGATAGCTACGGCCTGTTTCCTGTCAGTCACTTTATCGCCGGAAGAAGACTCCAGTTTTCCTTCCTTGAATTCCTTCATGACCTCTTCTACCTTCTCCTGAGCTTTTTTTGAATACTTTGTCTTGCTCATTATTGCTATATTTTAAGATTTAGGTACTGATACAGCGATCTCATATACTTTAGCGTTCTTCAGGTATTTTGAACGCTCACGTGAAGTTACGGATTCAAAATGCCCGTTCTTGATTACCACAATCGGATCTTCTGCATTTTCTATTTCAAAATTGGTAATATAACGCTCATCGGGAGCATCTTCACGTAATTTGGCCTTTATTTTCTGAAGTTCATCCGCATAGTCTTTAAAAGCGGGGTCTGAAGAATGGATAAATTTATATTCCTCACCTGCATCTACAAAGTAATGCAGCTTTTTATCCAAAAGGCCCGCTTCACTTGTAATGGCCGGATTATCGTTTCCATCCCTGAAAGCTGCTTCTACCAGTTTTCCGCCTTTTTCCTCAGCTGTTTTCTGAGCATCCTCGTAACTGGAAAATCCGGTGTATAGAATTTGATCTTCTAATTCATACCGGTTCAGCTTCTGGTCATGTGCATTCGTTTCCATAATTATTATTGAATTTGATTATTCTTTAACTATTCAATTTTTTTGCCAATATCTCATTCAAATGCTTTTTTATGCATATAATAAAATTGTTATATTTGAAATCTTTAAAATTAGAAATGAAAAAATTCTTATTAACACTTGCAGTGGCTGTTGTATTTCAGGGTATATCTGCCCAGGAAATCACATTAGATAAAATATATTCAGGATACTACCGCGGAAAAGGCATTGCCGGAATCACTTCTATGAAAAACGGTGAAAATTATCTGGTGATCGAACAGGGCGGAATTGCAAAGTATGCTTATAAAACCTCACAGAAAGAGGGAAATATTGTTGACGGGAAATTCGAGAGTTATGAGTTTTCCGATGATGAATCCAAGATCCTTCTGCTAAAAGAGAGCCAGCCGATTTACAGGCATTCTTTTTTAGGGAAATTTGAGGTTAAAGATCTGAAATCAGGCAAGATTATTTCTTTAAATGAAGGAAAATTCGTTCAGGAGCCGAGGTTTTCACCTGACGGAACCAAAGTGGCTTTTATTTCAGATAATAACTTATTCTACCAAAGCCTTGATTCCGGGAAAATCACCCAGATTACGAACGACGGAAAGAA
The DNA here is from genome assembly GCF_000430845.1 of Chryseobacterium gregarium DSM 19109. Classification (GTDB taxonomy): domain Bacteria; phylum Bacteroidota; class Bacteroidia; order Flavobacteriales; family Weeksellaceae; genus Chryseobacterium; species Chryseobacterium gregarium. The sequence continues at coordinate 83,462 of NZ_AUMU01000007.1, forward strand.
AAACGCGGTGATCAACGGTTTGGCCGACTGGGTGTATGAAGAAGAATTCGGGCATGCAAGATTGTATGAATGGACGAAGAATTCCAATGCCCTTGTGTTTGTGAGATCAGAAGAAAGCGAAGTCCCTGAAATCTACATTCCCATCTACGGAAAAACACTGTATCCAGGTGAGATGCGCTACAAATACCCTAAAGCAGGAGAAAAGAACTCGGTAGTTTCCGCGCACATTTATCTTTTGGATAGTAACAATAAAACAAAGATAAACCTGGATAGCTTTAAAAAATATTATATTCCGAACGTTATTCAGACCGCAAAAGCCGATGAAATTGTCTTGATCACTTCTGAAAGGATACAAAATGCTTCTGACGTTTTGAAAGTGAATACAAAAACCGGTGAAGTAAAAAAACTGTTTACTGAAACGGATGACAAATGGGTAGATACCGACAATGTGATTTTGGAATTCATGAACGACAACAGTTTCCTATGGAGTTCTGAAAGAGATGGAAACCGTCATTTATACTGGTACAACCAGGATGGAAAGCTAAAAAAGCAGGTAACGAAAGGCAATTGGGAAGTAACCGATTATTATGGATTCAATCCGAAATCAAAGGAAATTTATGTACAGACTACAGAGAAAGGAAGCATCAATAAAGTAATTTCCAAAATCAATATCGAAAACGGAAAAGCACAGCTGATTTCAAACGGGGACGGAAACAACTCGGCAAACTTCAGCAAAAATTATAATTATTTCATTGAGACATCTTCCACCGCTTCAAAACCTTATACTTTTATTTTAAAAGACGGCAACGGAAAAATGGTGAAAGAGCTTCAAAACAATAATGACCAGCTTCAGAAATTAAAGGCTGACAATTTCATTGACAAAGAATTCATCACCATTCCGAATGAAGCCGGAGACCAGATGAATGCCTGGATCATGAAGCCTAAAAACTTTGACAAAAATAAAAAATATCCGCTGTTTATGTACCAGTATTCAGGCCCGGGTTCCCAGCAGGTTTCGAATTCATGGGATAACGGAAATGCATTGTGGTTCAACCACCTGGTACAGAAAGGCTATATCGTAGCCTGTGTAGACGGGCGAGGAACCGGCTATAAAGGAACTCAATTCAAGAAAGTCACCTACATGAATTTAGGAAAATATGAAATTGAAGACCAGATTTCTGCAGCCAAATGGCTTGGAAATCAGTCATACATCGATAAATCAAGAATCGGGATGTTCGGATGGAGTTTCGGCGGATATATGACGAGTCTTGCTATGACCAAAGGTGCTGATGTTTTCAAAGCGGGAATTGCCGTGGCACCGGTGACCAACTGGAGGTATTATGACTCGGTATACACTGAAAGATTTTTAAGAACCCCACAGGAAAACCCTGACGGGTATGACAAGAACTCTCCTACTGAATACGCCAATTTACTGAAAGGAAAATTTTTACTGATTCATGGAACGGCTGATGACAATGTACATTTCCAGAATTCCATGGAATTTTCGGAAGCCTTGATTCAGAATAAAAAGCAGTTTGAATTTATGGCCTATCCTGATAAAAACCACGGAATCTATGGCGGGCAGACCAGGCCTCAGCTGTATCAGAAAATGACAGACTTTATCTTGGAAAATCTGTAAATCTAAAATTAATGTAAAAACTAAAAAATCACTCAAAAATTTGGGTGATTTTCACTTTTAATACTGGTGTAAACTTTTATTATTGATGAAAGCTATCAGGAAAATTACATCATTAACTTCCTGATAAATTAATGAGTTATTTTTATCTATCAAACACTTTCTATAATTCAGAAGCAGAGATTTAGGACAGATTTCTTTATGTTATTTTAGTCTTGCAATTAAATCATCAAATGTACTTTCAAAACTTTCGATCTCCTTCACAGAACAATGTTCGAATAAATAATCCAAGACACCCAAATAGTTTCGTAAAATTTCTTCAGACCAAACAATCTCCATTATTTCGACTTTTCTGAAAGGTACTGCCTGATTTTCTGTTTCGCTTCTTCATGAGAATAAGTTTTCTCATTTTTAATATTCTCAATCCTTTTTTCAATTGATATTTTTTGAGAATTGGTTAAATTCTCTGCCCAATCTTTGGTTTTCGCTTCTGTATATTTTGATTTCAAAAACTCAATATAATCATTTACCTGCCCAAAAAGTTCTTTGGGAAGCGATTTCAGACTTTTTTCAATTTCTTTAATGGTAATCTCCATTTCATAAGTTTTATCCAAAGTTAATAAAATTCAATTATTGTTTTTAAAATTTTATATTTGTGAAATTTGAAATTCGAAACTATGAAGACCAAACATCCTAAAGGGTTGCCTTTTCTATTCTTTACTGAAATGTGGGAGCGTTTCGGGTATTACCTGATTCTCGGAATTTTCGTATTGTACGTTATTGAACCGACCGGTATGAAAGGTGGCTTAGGACTGCCTGATAAAACGGCAGATGATATTTTTGGGACTTATATCGCACTGACTTACCTTACTCCGTTCATCGGAGGATTTTTAGCCGACCGGGTTTTAGGATACATCAAATCCATTTATCTTGGAGGCATCCTGATGGCTGCCGGATATATCGGAATGGGCATTTTCAAAGACCTTCCCCTGTTTTATTCTTCATTGGCCTTAATTATCATCGGAAACGGTTTCTTTAAACCGACCATTTCCACCCTCTTAGGAAACTTATATTCAGAAGAACCTTATAAAGCCAACAAAGATTCGGGATATAATATTTTTTATATGGGAATCAATATTGGAGCCTTCATCTGTAATATTATTGCTGCTTTCATGCGGAATAAATTCGGTTGGGGCGAGGCTTTTATCACGGCAGGAGTCGGGATGCTGGTAGGCCTCGTTATCTTCACGATCGGCCGGAAACATTACCTCCATGCCGCTCAGATGAAGCCTGTACAGGAAGGCGATACGAAGCTTTCTGAAATCATGCTTAAGGTTTTTGTCCCTGCCATTATTGCCGGGGTCATCGGCTGGATCATTCCCGGAAATATTTTCGGAAGCGACAGTACAGATGCCTTCATTTTCGCCTGTGTGCCGGTTATTTATTTTTATGCTTCGCTGTACTTTAAGGCTAAACCTGCTGAAAAAGCGTCCATAGGTGCTTTATTATCCGTATTTTTGATTAGTATGTTCTTCTGGGCAGTCTTCAAACAGAATGGCACCGCCCTGACCCGATGGGCCAATTATTATACGGACAGAAGCGTTCCCGCTTCTATGGAAAAGCCTTTGGAAGGAATCTATATGGTGGACGGGAAAAGCTATGCAGATAAAGAAGCCCCTGTTTACGACGAACAGTATCAGTCTCAGAAAGACAAGGATGGAAAAGCTGTAAAAACAACCGGAAAAGATATTTATTTCAGGAATATTTCTCCCGGACAAAAAGCTGAACTGGAAAAGGATCCGGAAAGCAAAGTCTATCTGTATAATACCGAGCTGTTTCAGTCTATTAATCCGTTTTGGGTGATTGCTCTGACACCTTTAGTAGTAGGAGTCTGGGCTTTATTAAGAAGGAAAGGGAAAGAACCTCTGACGCCTACGAAAATCGTATTGGGATTATTTATTTCAGCCCTTTCCTGCCTGGTGATGGTTCTGGCGGTCTGGGCCGGAGACAATGGTGCCGTAAAAGTATCGCCGTGGTGGCTGATTGCCGGTTACGGGGTTATTACCGTCGGGGAATTATGTCTTTCCCCGATGGGCCTGTCATTTGTTTCAAAACTTTCGCCGGCAAGGATTACCGCTTTAATGATGGGCGGTTTCTTCCTGGCCAACTCTGTAGGAAATAAGCTTTCAGGCATTCTGGCCAGTACCTGGTACAGCTATGATAACAAGATGAATTATTTTCTGGTGAATTTTGCTCTGCTGATATTTGCTACACTGTTAGGGGTATCCATGCTGAAAAGGCTCAATAAAATCATGAAAGAGAAAGGGCATTAAAACGATCATTAATAGACAAAATCAGGCTGCAGAAATATTCTGCAGCTTTTTTATTTAAATATAAAATTAAACCTTGCTGAAAACACAAAAAAAACTATATTTGTCAGTCTTAACAAAAATTAACAATAAAAAATGGATAATATTGAAGCATTAAGTCCGAAGCAGGATGAATTTGTAGAGAATAAGGGTTCCAGACATCCGAAAGGGTTATGGGTGCTGTTCGGAACAGAAATGTGGGAGCGTTTCAACTTTTATGGGATGAGGGCACTTTTGACGCTCTTTATGGTAAATTCATTATTGATAAAAGAAGCGGATGCAGCAATCATCTATGGAGGATTCTTAGCTTTATGTTATCTTACGCCTCTTTTAGGAGGCTTCATTGCCGATAAATACATCGGTAACAGAAATGCAATTTTGGTAGGAGGAAGTTTGATGGCCATCGGACAGCTGCTTTTATTCTTCAGTGCTTCAACGTTTTCGTCTGACCTTGTTAGTGCAAAGACCTTAATGTGGCTGGCTCTGTTCATTATTATTTTCGGAAACGGTTTCTTTAAACCGAATATTTCCTCAATGGTGGGAAGTCTCTATCCGAAACAGGAAAAATCTAAATTGGATTCTGCATTTACCATTTTCTACATGGGTATCAATATCGGGGCATTCTTAGGGCAGTTTATCTGTCCGTATTTAGGGGATGTTAAAGATTCTGCAGGAGTAAGAGATATCTTCGCATTTAAATGGGGATTCTTAGCGGCTTCTATCGCAATGCTTGTGGGTACAGTAACATTCTTTATTCTTAAAAACAAGTATGTGGTAACACCGGAAGGAAGGCCAATCGGCGGATTACCGAAGAATAATACAAGCGAGGATTTTGAAGAAGGAGAAACCCAGACTGCAAAATTTTCAAGTAAAAATATGGGAATTGCTGCCCTGTTATTTGTTGCCCTTTTCTTTGTATTCAGATACATTTTGGTAGGAGAATTCGGATTCAGTTCTGTAGGGATGGGACAATTGATAAAAGGAATTATTTATCCTTTCATCTATGCTGCGGGTATTTCACTGGCATTTTTAATTATGAGCTCGGCCGAAAACAAGGTGGAAAGACATAGAATCTGGGTAATTTACATCGTTTCATTTTTTATTATTTTCTTTTGGGCTGCATTTGAGCAGGCCGGGTCTTCATTAACCTTCATTGCAGATAATCAGACCGACAGAAATATCTTCGGATGGAATATGCCGCCGTCAATGGTACAGATTTTCAACGGATTATTTGTTGTGGCCCTGGCTTTACCTTTCAGTATCCTTTGGGATAAATTGAGAGCAAAAGGAAAAGAGCCGGTTTCTCCGATGAAACAGGCAATGGGTCTTGCATTGATTGCTTTATCCTATTTCATTATTGCATACAATGTAAAAGATCTCGGAAACACCGGATTATTAGCCATTAAATGGTTAATGTTACTATATCTTATCCAGACCATGGGTGAACTTTGCTTGTCTCCGATCGGATTATCATTGGTGGGTAAACTGGCCCCGAAAAGATTCGCTTCTTTATTGTATGGCGTTTTCTTCATTTCAAATGCTGCAGGTTATGCTTTGGCAGGTTCTTTAGGAGCAATTATTCCGGCAACCGGGGATAAATTCGTAAAAGCAGAAAAATTAGGGATCAACCTTCAGGACGTTTTAGATAAAAAAGTGACACTTACACCAGAGCAGGTAGCTTTATTTGAAAAGGAACAGTTACCTGTTGCCAACACAACATTTGCAGGAGTGGAAATTCATAATTTATTTGAATTCTTTATGGTATTTGTTGTATTGTGTGGTATTGCTGCTGTAATTTTAGCAATTTTATCACCTAGATTAAAGAAAATGATGCATGGTGTCAACTAATTTGTATCAATAAAATATACTCAAAAACCTCTGCCAAGTCAGAGGTTTTTTTTATTTTCGTACGATGGAAGTTTCCGAAGATTCTTTATTTCAGTTGGTAAAAGAGATTATTACCCAATCGCGCGAAAAGGTATTCCGCATCGCGAACTCTACCCTTCTGCTCACCTATTGGCAGATCGGAAAACTTATTGTGGAAGATGAACAGAAAGGAAAGGAACGTGCAGAATATGGGAAACATACCTTAAAAACCTCTCTTGGAAGCTGACTTTGGAATTCGGAAAAGGGTTTGATTATACCAACCTTTCTAATATGCGCAAGTTTTATATGCCTTTCCCAATTGTTTACGCAATGCGTCAACAATTGAGCTGGACGCACTACAGACTGCTGATAAGATTGAATAATTAAGACAAAATGAATTATTACATTAACGAATCTATTCAAGACAACTGGAACTACAGGGATCTGAAAAGACAGATCAATTCCCTTGCTTATGAACGGGTTTTAGAACATAAAAAACCTCCTGATGAAACCATTCACAATATTTTAAAGGATTCTTATATTTTTGAATTTCTAGGACTGAAGCCTAATGAAAAGATCTCTGAAAAAGATATTGAAACCGTCATTATAGATCACATCCAAAAATTTTTGCTGGAGTTCGGAAAAGGCTTCGCTTTCATGGCCAGGCAGCAGCACATCTCTACAGACACTTCTGATTTCTACATTGACCTGGTTTTTTACAATTATATTTTAAAGTGCTTTGTGATTATTGATTTAAAAACAGGCGAACTTTCCCATCAGGATATCGGACAGATCGATATGGATGTAAGAATGTATGATGATCTGAAAGGGGGCGAAGGCGACAATCCTACAATAGGAATTTTACTTTGCTCGGAGAAAGATGAAACCATTGTAAAATATTCTGTTTTAAACGACAAAAACAATCTTTTGGCAAGCAAATATTTATTGTACCTTCCGAAAGAAGAAGAATTAAAACACATTATTGATCAGGACAGGATACGTTTCGAACTCGATCAGGAAAATAATAACAACCCAAACTAAATAATTATAAGCAATGATGAGCTTAACGCTGGAAGAAATACAAAATTTCAAAGGGAAATACCCTAAACAGATCTGGAGCCTCTTCTTTTCTGAAATGTGGGAGCGTTTCTGTTTCTACGGAATGAGAGGAATGCTGGTCTTCTTTATGATTTCACAACTCAATTTTCATGAACGTGAAGCCAATCTCCAATATGGAGCCACTCAGGCTTTTGTGTATGCTTTTACCTTTGTAGGAGGTTTATTCGCCGATAAAATTCTGGGATTTAGGAAATCACTTTTCTGGGGTGGCCTTTTAATGATTGTGGGAAGTTTAATCCTGGCCGCAGACCCGCATAAATTTTTCTTTCTCGGTATTGCATTTACTGTTGTGGGAACCGGTTTTTTTAAGCCTAATATTTCTTCAATGGTCGGCCAGCTGTATAAGCCTAATGATTCAAGGGCTGATGCCGGATTTTCCCTGTTCTATGCAGGCATTAATCTTGGTGCCCTGCTTGGCGGGTACTTATGTATTGCCATCGGGAAAGGAGAAATTTTCACAAAAATAATCTCTGAAAGCATGAGATGGAATGTCGCTTTCGGTCTTGCTGCTATTGTAATGGTTATCAGTCTGATCAATTTCGTCTTTACACAAAAAAGCCTGGGCACCATCGGGCTTCAGCCCGGGCATCCTGATCACGACGTAAAATCCGCACCCATCCCGAAATGGATCGAATACGGAGTGTATGTCTTATCCTTAATTTTCGTTCCCATCATCATGGTAATGGTTGCGAAAACGGAATATACCGATTATTTCATGTGGACCATAGGGCCATTAACCCTGATCTATCTATTCTATGAAATGACCAAAGTAACAGCTTCGGAAAGAAAAAAACTGTGGGCGGCCCTTGTATTCATTCTGTTCTCCATTTTATTCTGGGGGATTTACGAGCAAAGCGGAGGCTCATTAAGTATTTTTGCTGCAAAAAACTTGAATCAGGATCTTTTGGGATTAGATCCGAACGGTGTCAATAATTCCGGAGGTGCCTTTTTTATTATCTTTCTGGCTCCATTGATTGGGTTGCTCTGGATCTGGATGAACAAAAGAAAAATTGAACCCAACACCATTATTAAGTTTGGTCTAGGATTTATCTTTTTAGGATTGGGATATTATGTTTTATTTGCGACCCGTTTATTTGTGAATGCAGCAGGAATTACCTCACTTAATTTCTTTACCATTGCCTTGCTGGTTATCACCTTGGGAGAGCTGTGCCTTTCACCGATCGGATTATCGATCATGACCAAACTTTCAACCAAAAACCTTCAGGGAATGATGATGGGAATGTGGTTTTTAGCCTCCGCTTACGGACAGTACGTTGCCGGTATAATCGGAGCGGGACTTGCCACTGCTAAAAAAGGTTCTACTAATTATGATGCTTTTATCACTTATACCGATGGATACAAGCAATTAGGTTTATATGCGGTAATTGCCGGAGTAGTATTAATTTTGATCTCTCCGTTTGTAAAAAAATTAATGCAGGATGTAAAATAGTCATACACAATTATGCTTATTTTTACTTAAATATCAAATCATGAAGAAAATCATAAGCATAATCTGTCTTTTTATATTGACCCTGAGTTCTGCCCAGGTCAGATGGATGACCATTGAAGAAGCTTTAAAAGCCCAGAAAGAAAATCCTAAAAAAATACTTGTTGATTTTTATGCAGACTGGTGTGGCCCGTGTAAGATAATGGATAAGAAAACGTATGGACACCCGGTTATTGCTGAAATCTTAAACGAAAATTATTACGCGGTTAAGTTCAATGCAGAGGAAAAAAATAAAGTTGAAATTTTCGGAAGAACGTTTTCAAACCCGAATACAGAACATAAAAAAGGCCGTAATTCTTTACACGAATTTACCCAGTACATGAATGTGGGCGCAGTTCCGAGTACGGTTTTCCTCGATGAAAAAGGAGGTCCGATTACCATTCTTCAGGGAGAGCTGTCGGCCAAAGAGCTGGAACCTTATCTGGATTTCATCTGCAAGGACCTTTTTAAAAAAATACGTTCAAGGGAACAGTGGGAAGATTACCAGAAAAAATTTAAATCTAAAATAAAAGAATAAAATACAGGCTTTCACCCATGAAGGCCTTTTTTAATTTCTAATTTTTCCCGAAATTCGTGGACCTTTTAAATGAATTTAGAAACTTCCATAGAATACGTCAAGGGAATAGGTCCTGAAAAAGCAAAACTCATCAGAAATGTACTGGGGGTTTCTACCGTTGAAGACCTGCTGAACTTCTTCCCTATCCGCTACCTTGATAAAAGTAAAGTTCATAAAGTCGCTCAGCTTCACGAGGTAAGTACTGATGTTCAGCTTAAAGGAAGAATTACCGGTGTCCAGGAAATACAGACCGGAAAAATAAAACGCCTGTCTGCAAAATTCAATGATGATACAGGTACCATGGACTTGGTCTGGTTTCAGTATTCAAAATGGCTGAAAGAACAGCTTACGATTAATCAGGAAATTTATATCTACGGAAAGATTAATATTTTCAACAGCCAGTTTTCTATGGCGCATCCGGAAATAGAAATTGAAGAAAAAAAAGATACGGATATGCGGCTGAAGCCTATTTATCCAAGCTCGGAAAAGCTCACCAAAAGAGGACTGAATCAGAAATTCTTTCAGATGATCTTAAAAAACATCTGCAAAGAAATTCCAAACCTTATTGAAGAAAATTTTCCGGATTACCTGATGAAAGCTTTTTCATTCCTGTCAAGGCAGCATACTTATCTGAACATTCATTTCCCAAAAGATACAGAATATTTTGAGCGGGCCAATTACCGGCTGAAATTTGAAGAATCTTTTTTCTTCCAGTTGGGGTATGCTTTAAAAAAGCTCCATCACAAAAGCCATACGACAGGAAACCCTTTCCCGGTAGTGGGTGACTGTTTCAATGATTTCTACAATAACCATCTTCCGTTTGACCTTACCGGTGCCCAGAAAAGAGTGCTTAAAGAGATCCGGCTGGATATGAAGCGCCCGGTCCAGATGAACAGGCTTCTGCAGGGTGATGTAGGGTCAGGAAAAACAATGGTTGCCTTATTGACGATGCTTATTGCAAAGGACAACGGTTTTCAGAGCTGCATCATGGCACCGACGGAGATTCTTGCACAGCAGCATTACAACGGAATTAAAGACCTTCTGAAAGAAACCCAGGTGAAAATCAGGCTTCTTACCGGTTCTGTAAAAGCCTCCGAACGGAAAATCATTCATCAGGAATTAGAAAATGGGGAGCTTTCGATCTTGGTGGGGACCCATGCCGTTCTTGAAGATAAAGTTAAGTTTCAGAATCTCGGGTTGGCGATTATCGATGAACAGCACAGATTCGGGGTTGCCCAGCGGGCAAAGCTTTGGGCCAAGAATAAAATTCCGCCGCATATCCTGATTATGACGGCCACTCCTATTCCGAGAACTCTAGCCATGAGCTTTTATTCTGATCTGGATGTTTCGGTGATTGATGAGCTGCCGGTGGGAAGAAAACCGATTATTACGGCCCACAGGAGGGAAAAAGACAGGGCCTACGTGTATAATTTCTGCCGTGAAGAAATCCAGAAAGGCCGGCAGGTTTATTTTGTCTATCCGTTAATTGAAGAATCTGAGACGTTAGATTATAAAAACTTAATGACAGGACTGGAAAATGTTATGGACAATTTCCCGCATTATAATGTCACCATGCTTCACGGAAAGATGCGGCCTGATGAAAAAGATGCGGCCATGAGTTATTTTGCTTCCGGAAAAGCGGAAATCATGGTTGCTACAACAGTCATTGAAGTGGGAGTGAATGTGCCGAATGCTTCGGTCATGGTTATTGAAAGTTCGGAAAGATTCGGTTTGTCACAGCTCCACCAGCTTCGCGGGCGCGTGGGCCGGGGCGCCGAACAGAGCTATTGTATCCTGATGACTTCCGACAAACTGTCATCCGACAGCAGAACCCGGATTAAAACTATGGTAGAAACCAATGACGGTTTTAAAATTTCAGAAGTGGATATGCAGCTTCGCGGACCGGGCGACATTCTGGGTACGCAGCAAAGCGGGGTCGTAGATTTCAAAAAACTTGATTTGATCAATGATTCAGCAATTATCAAAACAACAAAAAGTTCAGTAGAAAAAATCCTTAAAAAAGACCCTCTGTTAGCCATGCCGGATCATCAGATTATTAAAAGTTATTACCTGAGACTGTACAAAGGAAAAAATAAATGGAGTAAAATCTCATAAAAAAACCGCGGGAAATAATTCTCCCGCGGCCTCCCCTTATAGAACTGTTATTTGAAGAAATTACTTACTTCGTTGATAAGTATCCTTATTTTTCGGCTTAATATTTTGTGATTTGGTGTAAATGATAATATGATTTTATTTGGTGTTAAGCCTGAAATAAAGTAAAAAAACAAAATGAATTATGTTTCCAACTTGCTTATTTATAAAAACTAACTTGTTGTTGCTAAAGGATTTCAAATGAAATAAAATGAAATGAAACAAATGTAGTTCCTTTAACCCTTCCGAGTTCTCATGATTGTACCGTTTTGCTTAAAGATCTGCTGCGCTTATGGTTGGAAATGATATAATTCATTTTGTTAACTAACATTGTAATTACATAATTTAGTTTAAAATCCATAATATAATGAAAACGTTCTGTAAAATCTGCAATACAAACCTCACTAAGTTTTCACTATTCCGTGAATATTATACAGCAAATATAAACATTTAATTTTAATGTCAAAATATCCTGACGTTAATTTTTCACACTTTCATGATAAAATTATCTTTACTAAATCCTGATGTATGATATTGCCAGTTCACAGTCATTATTTCGGTAAGTGATTTTTTAAGATCTTTATAGTGTTCAGGTATTTTCATCAAAACATTTGCTCCTTTTACAAAAATCCCATCTTCTTCCTCCGGTAAAAAATCTCCGGAACAAACGACAACAGTCATATCACTGAATCTGTAATATGATTTGATTTTATCCAGCAAGTCCAAAGTTTTTTTTTCAGGATGGTCGTGATTTAAGAATAGAACTTCTGGAATCAGAGCTTTTTCATTATTTAGATATCCCATCAGTTCCTCTCCAGTAAAAAATACCTGAACCTTTATTCTGAACTTATGATCATTAAAGATATTTTTAAACAAAATATGGTTCCTTTCATCATGATCCATTAAAATAACATTAAGACAGTCCCTGGTCATACCGCATCAGAATATTGCTGATTAAAACTATTTGTCCTTTTTTTTGCAATGATTTTCTGAAAATAAGAAGGGGTTATTCCTGTGGTATTTTTAAACTGAGTACTCAAATGTGCTACACTGGAATATTGCAGTTTTTCAGCAATTTCGGTAAGACTGTGCTGTTTGCTGATCATTAATTCCTTTGCATATTCGATCTTTTGTAGTATGATGAAATTTTCTATGGATGTAAATTCAATTTCTGAAAACAGGTTAGACAGATAACCGTAACTGTGGTTCAGTCTTTCTGAAATATAAACTGAAGCTTTTACCGAAAGTATTTCATCAGAAAAAATAAGTCCTGCGATCGCATCTTTAATCTTTTGTACTAATGCAGTTTTTTGTCCTTCTATAATTTCTATTCCGTATTCTTCAAGGCTGTTTTTAATTGCCGTCTGTTGTTCGCTGGTAAAGGAATCATAAAATTCTACTTCCCCAAAGTTCAGCAAGCGGTATTTCAGCCCGTGCTCTTTAAGTTTTTCATTCAATATTTTCTTATAAAGGGTATTGAAATCAAATCGGACATACATTTTCATTTGTTAATGTATTTAATATTTAAGTAAATATATGAATTTTATTCAATGCAATGTGAAATAGAAAGATTCCTGTTATTGCCATACAAAAATCCCTGTATCATAAATACAGGGATTTAAACACTAAGGATGAAAAAAATATACTGATTAAAAGCCAAAGCCTGTAACCAAGCATATGAATATTGTGATAAGTGATTTGGTTCTGTTGCAAATATACATAAAATAAATATATCACAATGTATAGAATTGAATAAATATTATAAATTTTTAATTTGTTACAATTCAACTAAAAATTCCATTAGATAATCGTCCATTACAAAGCCATTTCCAATATCCAATATCACTTCACCATACACTTTGAAACCCTGTAATTCATAAAATTTCCTGGCGCTGTTTATTTTATTGACATTCAGGATAATTTTTGTATCGCCCTTGTCTGACACCTTCATTTTCAAAAAATCAAGTGCTTTTTTTCCGAAACCTTTGCCTTTACTTTCAGGAACCAGATAAATCCTGTGAAGCTTTGTTGTTTTCTCTTCATATCCATGCTCATATCCGATAAATCCTTCGAAAGAGTTATTGTTTTCATCTTTGATCAGATAATAATAGTAATCAGGATGCTGTAAATGAGTGAGAATTTCTTCTGCCGAGTACATGGTGGTCAGCATAAATTCCATTTGCTCTATGGAAAGAATATCTGCATAAGCATTTTCCCAAGATCTCTTTGCCAGATCCTGAATTAAGGGAATGTCTTTTTCTGTTGCTGTTATTAATTGCATTCTTTAAATCGTTTAATTTTAATACAAAGGTCGGTAAGATTTCTCTAGTATAAAATAGTTTTACGCCTGCAAAGGCTTCCACAATAATAAAAATTCCAAATAAAAAAGGTAAAAGACTCACGTCTTTTACCTTAATGTATTTAGTAATTGCAAAATCTATTTTGAAGTGAATAATCAATTCCAAAAGCTAATGTATGCATTCACAATTGGATGATTATTTTTTTAATTATTTTGATTTAATTATTTTTCAATATTTGCCATTTCAGTTTTAATCCTGTCATATAATCCCTCTGAAGCGGGAACTAAAGGAAGCCTTAAATAGTTTTTAATAATTCCTTTTTCTGCCAGAACCACTTTGATGCCGCAAGGATTTCCTTCTGCAAATATCAATCTTGTAATTTCAACCAGTTTATTGTGAATCTCGTAAGCCTCTTTTATTTTCCCTTCAAAAGCCAGCTGAACCATGGTGGAGAATTCTTTCGGATATCCCTGGCCAATCACTGAAATAACCCCGTTGCCTCCGGCTAAAGTCACGGGAAGGGTAAATTCATCATCACCGGAAACCAGTGAAAAGCCTTCAGGCTTCTTTCTTAAAATATCGAAATACTGAAGAATGTTCGGGGAAGCTTCCTTGATCAGGAATAAATTCGGGAATTCTTTTGCCAGGCGCAACGTTGTTTCGGCTTCAACATTCTGTCCCGTTCTTGACGGAACATTGTAAATAATAATGTTTTTTCCTGTAGAAGCCAATGCTTTATAATGCTGGTAAAGCCCTTCCTGGTTAGGTTTATTGTAATAGGGAGATACGGAAAGCACGGCTTCAAAAGCGGTAAGATCTGTTTCTTCAATCTGTTTTTTAACGTCAAGGGTATTATTTCCGCCAATCCCCAATACAAGAGGCAGACGTTTATTATTCACCTTAATGATATGATCCACTATCTGTTTCTTTTCTTCATCGGAAAGCGTTGCCGCTTCTGCGGTAGTTCCTAAAACAACTAAATAACTGGTTCCGTTTTCAATATTGTATTCCACAAGTTTTGTCAAACTATCGAAATCTACGGATAAATCTTCATTAAAGGGTGTTACCAAGGCTACACCTACTCCTTTTAAAATGCTCATCTGTCAGAATTATTTTGTCAAATTTAATAATTTAGGATAAGAATTTATTATAAATAATAATGTTTTATTATACATATAATTATATTTGCATATACTAAAGATATTAAGAAATCGCTATTACTGAAATTGCTTATCAAGACACAGGAAAAATTGGTGATGATATAGCTTTTATAAAAAATAATTTGTTACATATGAAAAATAAATTCTTGTTATTAGGAATTTCACTGGCTGTTCTCTCTGCCTGCAAGACGGCTTCTTCGCTTCAGGTAGCAGATGTACAGACCCGGAAAAATATTTCTATTAATAATGAACTGAAGAATGATGAGGAGTTTGTAAAAGTGATCGAACCTTATAAGCAAAAGCTGGATAAAGAGATGAATCAGAAGATTTCCCATACGGATACAGATCTTACCAAGCAGGGGGACAACAGCAATCTTGGGAACCTTTTGGCAGATTACACCTTTGACGGAGCGGATCAATGGGCTAAAACCAATCTTCATAAAAATGTGGATGCCGCACTGATCAATATCGGAGGGATCCGTACCACCATCGGCAAAGGAGATATCTTACTTAAAAGTGTCTTCGAAGTGATGCCTTTTGAAAATGAGGTGATTATTGTGAAAATGAAAGGTTCAGATCTGCAGGGGCTTTTTGATTATTATGCAAAAACACAGGTGAATAACCCGGTTTCTCATTTGTATATCGAAACCGATAACGGACAGTTGACCAAAACTTTAATTAACGGCAACGCGGTAAATCCGGCCCAGGATTACTATATTGCCACATCTGATTACTTAGCTTTGGGCGGCGACAATATGAAGTTTTTCGCCAAAGGAGAAGCTATTCCCACAGGAATCAAATTAAGAGATCTTTTCATTGAATATTTCAAAAAAACTCCTGAAGTAACAGCTAATACAGATATTCGTTTAAATTTTACCGGTAAGAAGTGATGGATAGAAAAAGTTTTTTAAAAGCAATAGGCGGCGGAACTCTGGCCATGGCCCTGGCTCCGAATTTGATGATGGCGGAAGAATTGAAAATTCCTGGTGTAAAATCTGCAAACCGGCTGACTATTCTTCATACCAATGACCAGCACAGCAGGATAGAGCCTTTTGATGCAAGTTATACCAAAAATCCTAATCAGGGAGGCTTCGCAAGGAGAGCAGGCCTGATTCAGCAAATCAGAAATCAGGAAAACAATGTCCTGCTTCTTGATTCAGGAGATATTTTCCAGGGAACCCCTTACTTTAATTTTTTCGGAGGCGAGCTGGAGTTTAGATTAATGTCTATGATGAAGTACGATGCTTCTACCATGGGGAATCATGACTTTGACAATGGCCTGGATGGATTCTTAAAAGTATTGCCCAATGCGAAATTCCCTTTTATCTGTTCGAATTACAACTTTAAGAATACCGTTCTTGACGGAAAAACATCTCCATACAAGATTTTCAATAAAAACGGAATTAAAGTAGGGCTTTTCGGAGTGGGGATTCAGTT
This sequence comes from Chryseobacterium gregarium DSM 19109, assembly GCF_000430845.1. Classification (GTDB taxonomy): domain Bacteria; phylum Bacteroidota; class Bacteroidia; order Flavobacteriales; family Weeksellaceae; genus Chryseobacterium; species Chryseobacterium gregarium. Next base: position 99,563 of record NZ_AUMU01000007.1, read on the forward strand.
AGACGGATTGGTTGGTAAAAAGCAATATGGAGAAACGGTCTATTCAGATCCGGTTGAGGTTGCCCAACATTACTCAAGCTTTCTGAAAAATGATCAGAAATGTGATCTTGTGATCTGCCTCTCACATATCGGCTACGATTACACAGACGAACCGAATAAAATCTGTGATAAAATCCTGGCTTCCCAAACAGAAAATATTGATCTTATCCTGGGAGGCCATACGCATACGTTCTTGCCGGAGCCTCAGAATTTCACAAACAGACAGGGCAAAAATGTACTGGTCAACCAGGTAGGCTGGGCCGGACTTCTTCTAGGCAGAATAGACTTCTTCTTTGATACAGATAAAAATATAAAACACATTTCCTGGAATAATCAGGTCATTGACAGCAGCATAATAGCATAAGCATGAAAAAACTCTCTTTAATTTCTCTTGGTATTCTGGCATCTCTGCCGTTGGCAAATGCACAGACTATTTCTTCAAAAAAATGGGCAGACCTGTTTTCTTACAATAACGTTCTGGCCATGAAGGAGGATAATGGAAAACTCGTTGCAGCAGCAGAAAACGGAATCTTCTATTATACTATTTCAACCGGCGAAATTACCAAGCTTTCAAAGGCCAACGGCCTGCATGAAGTAAAAATTTCAGCTTTTGATTACAATTCCCAGACGAAAGTTGCTTTAATCGGATACCAAAACGGATCTCTGGATGTGGTTTCTCCGGATGGAGTAAAATATGTAGTTGATATTCCGATTGCAACGGGATATAGCGGAAGTAAAAGCATCAATCATATTTCCATTACAGGAGACCTGGCTGTTATTTCCGCAGGCTACGGTGTTTCAATATTTGATCTGAAGAAAAAAGAATTTAAAGATTCAGCATTCTTTTTATCCGGCGGTGTCTATGAAGCAAGCAATGAAGCAACGATTTTCGGGAATAAAGTCTATGCGGTAACCAATACCGGATTGAAAAGCCATGAAATGAATACTACTTTCCCGGTATTCACAACATGGACGACTGACATGGCGGGCTCTTTCAAACATATTGATTCGGAAGGTGTGTTAAGCTTTTCTTCAGCGACCACAGGATATGTTTACAACGGCGGAACTCCGGCAGCTCTTTCACAGAACTTCAGCAATGTCCGTGACATCGTGGTAAATACCAATAATATTATTGTAACGGATCTGAACAGGGTGTATACATTCAATACGAACGGCAACTTCAACAATACGGTCAGTTTCGGAGAAGACTGCAATACGGCTACTACGGTCGGAAGCAGTGTGTACGGAGGAACGGTTCTGTCAGGGATAAAAAATGAAAGCAGCAATTCTTTCAAGCCGGATGGCCCTTATTTAAACTATGCGTATAAGATCAGTCTGTACGGTGAAAATCAGATCCTGGTTTCTACCGGAAGAAGAGAGGGAAGGTTCAATACAGGCGTTATAAATCCCAAAAATCCGGGATTCTATTATTTTAACGGAATGGAATGGATTTATCCTTCCTATTTTATTGGAAACACCACAAGATTTAATGTACTGGATGTAGTTTCTGATCCGGTGAATGCCGATGATGTTTTTTTTACAAACTATACTACTGCAGGCGGACGTGGTGTTTATAAAATGAAGTACAATTCTGGCAGTAAAGATTTTACATTTACTAAAAATTACAATCTTGGTACCAATGATATTACCGCAAGGCGGGCTGTAGGTCTTACATTTGATGATTCAAATAATTTATTTGTGACGATTGCTTTTTCGAATGACGGAACAGCATTCGGACCGTTTACAGCTATCGGTGCCTATGACAGAGCTACTGATGATTTTCTGATAAAAAATACAAACCAGAATTTAGGGGCGGCACAAAAAGCACTCTATTATGAAGGATTACTTTGGATTCCTACTCCGAGAGTAAATAACTTTATAGCCTATGATGCGAACAAGACCGTAAATACTTCTGATGATAAAGAATATATTCTAACCCAGGCCAATGGTTTTGCTTCAAACTCCGGAGGAACAATTTCGGTAGCCATTGATAAATCAGGAGATGCATGGATCGGCGGAGATGTCGGTTTAAGGGTTTTACCCAATGCGGTTTCAGCCGTAAAGAGCCCAGCTACCGCAACTGTTGAGCCTATCATTATCGAACAAAACGGCCTTGGCGAAGAACTTTTCAGAGATTCCCAGATTCTTCAGATTGAAGTAGATGCAGGAGATCATAAATGGGTTTCTGTAGACGGCGGCGGCGTGTACTATGTATCTGCCGACGGACAACAGACTATTAAACATTTTACGAAAGAAAATTCCCCGCTTCCTACCAATTCGATTACGGATATCAAAGTGGACAGAAAAACCGGAAAGGTATACTTCGTTTCTTATGACGGAATTGTAACCTATCAGGGGGATGTTGCTGATGTTACTTCAGATTTCGGTAATGTTCTGGTGTACCCGAACCCTGTAGTATACAATAATTTCAAAGGGAAAGTAACCATCAAAGGATTAGCAGAAGTGACCAATATCAGAATTGCTGATACAGCCGGGAATGTAATACACTCTGCAGTGGCAAGAGGGGGTTACTATGAATGGGATCTTAATAATCAAAGAGGCTCGAGAGTGGCTTCAGGAGTGTATTTTGTACTCATGACTAATGAAGACGGATCTGATAAAGCAACGGCTAAGATTGCGGTAGTCAATTAATGAATTCACAAAACGGTTTTTTACTGTCCTACATAAAATATGGTGAAAATGACGCGGTTCTGCATTGTTTTACAGAAGAAGACGGTTTCCAGTCTTACTTTTTAAAAGGAATCTATACAAAAAAAAATAAGAAAAAAGCCCTGCTCCTGCCATTAGGCCATTTGAGTTTTTCTCTGCTTCCGGTAAAAGGAAACGGCATACAGACCATCTCAAAATTTGAGCTGGTAAAAAGCAATGATATTTACACAGATATAAGATGCAGCACCGTCGTATTCTTTATTTCAGATTTTTTAAATCAGAATTTAAGGCATGAAAATAAAAATCACAATATTTTCTTCAGTATTAATGAGTTTATTGATGAACTGGAAAACCGGAATTATCAGTCGCATTACATTTTTCTCATTAAGATTTTAAAAATCCAGGGGGTTGCACCTCTGCTGAATCCCGGGAATTTCCTTGACCCTGAAACCGGAACGTTTACTGCTCAACCTATGCACCAGTTGTTCGGAGAAGCTATTTCTGCAGTATGGAAAATGATTCTTTCCAGCACAGACCCTTATCGCATCAAAATCCCGTCGGCTTACAGAAAAGATTTTTTAGACAGCCTTCTGGTGTATTATCATTATCATATCACGGATTTCCAGACACCGCTCTCGCTGGAAGTAATCCAGCAGATATTTGATTAAATCGAATTATTAAGGTTTCAATGCTGAATTTAAACAGGTCTAAACTTTAATTAAAAATCATACTTAAAAATCAGAAAGAATTAAAAGTCTCCGGTTGATGTTCAGCCATATTTTGACCTTATGATCATTTCGCATCATTTGGTAATTCCGTTTCCGATTCTGCAATTTTCTTTTTTGAAAACCGGGGCATCAGGATTTTAGTGATCAGGCCGGTCCATCCCGTCTGGTGGGAAGCCCCTACTCCACGGCCGTTGTCCCCGTGAAAATATTCATAAAACAGGATATAGTCTTTAAAATCGGGATCGGTCTGAAATCTCGGGTATTGTCCGTTGAAAGGGCGGTTTCCGTTTTCATCTTTTAAAAATAAATTTGAAAGCCGTTTACTCAAAGCATCGGCAATCTCATCTAAGTTCAGATACTTTCCGCTTCCTGTAGGATATTCTACCAGAAAATCGGGACTGTAATAAAAGAAAAAACGCTGCAGGCTTTCAATAATTAAAAAATTAATCGGAAACCAGACCGGGCCGCGCCAGTTACTGTTCCCTCCGAAAAGCGAACTGTCGCTTTCTGCAGGAGTATACTTAACAGTATAATCGGTTCCGTTTAATTGCAAAGTATAAGGATTCTTTTCATATTCCTTCGATAAGGCACGAACCCCAAAGTCGCTTAAAAATTCTTCAGGATTCAGCATCCTGTGCAGCAGCCTTTTCAACCGGTGTCCTCTGAGAAGCGAAAGCAGATGCTTGGAATCCTGTCCTTTTACTTCCCAATGGGAAACCAAAGCGGCGAGTTCCGGCTTGTTTTCCAGTACCCACTGCATCCTTTTTTTAAAATTCGGGAGATTCTCAATCATGGCATCATCGATTACCTCAACCGCGAACATCGGGATTAGACCAACAATCGTCCTTAATTTCAGATACATATGATTACCGTCTCTTGAAGAAATCGCATCATAGAAAAACTCGTCCTGCCCATCCCACAAGCTAAAGCATTCTTCACCCATATTGTCCAGAGAGTTTGCAATGGAAAGAAAATGTTCGAAGAACTTGATGGCCATCTCTTCATATACCTTATTATACAGGGCCAGTTCAAGGGCGATTCTCATCATATTTAAGGCAAACATCGCCATCCAGCTTGTCCCGTCAGACTGTTCAAGATGTTCGCCGTTAGGCAGTTCCACGTTACGGTCAAAAGCACCGATATTATCCAGTCCGAGAAAGCCGCCTTCAAAAATATTATTCCCGTTGCTGTCTTTTTTATTGACCCACCATGTGAAATTTATCAGCAGTTTCTGGAATGCACTTTCCAGGAATTCTATATCCGGTTCATCTTTTAGATATTCATCAATTTTGAAAACCCGGAAGACTGACCAGGCATGAACCGGAGGATTTACGTCACTCAGATCCCACTCATAAGCTGGAAGCTGCCCGTTCGGATGCATATACCATTCGAAAAGAAAGAGTTTCAGCTGATGTTTTGCAAAATCAGGGTCAATCAGTGCGAAACTGATCGCATGAAAAGCAAGATCCCAGGTAGCATACCAGGGATATTCCCATTTATCCGGCATTGAAATAATATGCTCATTGTTAAGGTGCTTCCATCCGGAATTCCGGATTTTCTCACGTGACTTTGGCGGAGGCATCTGTGCCGGATCGCCTTTCAGCCATTTTTCAACATTATAATGGTAAAACATTTTGTTCCAGAGCATCCCTGCAAAAGCCTGGCGCTGAACCATTTTTTCATCATCCGTTTCTATGCCGTCCTGAATTTCCTCATAAAACTCATCCGTTTCCTGTTTTCTGACTTCAAAAATATTTTCAAAGTCATTGAAAGGCTGTAACAGGTCTTGGTCCGAAATCCTGAATTCAAAAATTTTTGTTTGTTCCGGCTGAAATATCTCTTCTAATAAAAATGATGCTTTGGTTCCTGTATTATACGGATTGACTGCCTGGGTATTCCCGTTAATGATACAGTCATTGATGCCGTCTTTGCTGTACGTTGTTGCATTGGGGCATTGGTACAGGTACTCATTATTCGTTTCATTATCACAAAAAAGAACCCTTCCCGATTGACGGGCATAGATATTTTTAACCTCCAGATCTTTATGGCTGACGCTAATCCTATCCGGACTTTCGGAATTCATCTGCGGCCTGTACGAATCATATCCCCAGTTCCAGGTATTTCTGAACCAGACGGTGGGCAAAATGGTCAGCGGGGCTTCTTTTCCAGATTTATTGACAATGGTGAGTTTAACCAGTATATCATTCTGACTTTCTTTTGCATATTCTATGAAAATATCAAAATATTCATTCTGATCAAAAATTCCGGTATCGATAAGTTCGTATTCAGGATCCTGCTTGGTTCTTTCAGCATTGGTATTGATCAGATCTTCATAAGGAAAAGCGTTCTGAGGATATTTGTATAACATCTTCATATAAGAATGCGTTGGGGAAGAATCAAGATAATAGAAATATTCCTTGACATCTTCACCGTGGTTGCCCTGCCCGTTGGAAAGACCGAAAAACCTTTCTTTGACCATTTTATCTTTTTTATTCCAGAATCCAACGGAAAAAACCAGCTTCTGCAGGTCATCACAGATCCCACAGATCCCTTCTTCACCCCAACGGTAGGTCTTGGCTTCTGCCGTATCATGGTTGGTATAGTTCCAGGCATCACCGTTCTCACTGTAATCTTCACGTACAAGCCCCCATTCCCTGTTGCTTACATAGGGTCCCCATTTTTTCCATGAAACATCTGCTAACCGGTCTTTTTCTTTCATAAATCTTTAAATAATATTGCTTCGTAAGCATCAAATGCCTCCTTTTCTTTTATTTACTCTCTGCGCCCCGGATTGAACGGCATGTCTGAGCTCTTTTTGTAAGCTGCGGAAATGCCGGGCATAAAAAAGCGAGTAGTGAAAGCCGGAAATGTGCGCCCGAATCTATCCTCCTGTTGAAAAACTCTCAAACGTGGTCATCCCGCCATCAACGAAAACACTGGTTCCGGTAATATAATCTGCCAGGTCACTTGCCAGGAAAACAGCAAGGTTCCCGATATCCCCGGGCTGCCCGATTCTGTTGTAAGGGATGAGGTTCATCAATGAGTTTAATGCATCGGGAGTACTCCAGGCACTCTTATTGATCGGCGTCTGAATGGCACCGGGACAAATGGAATTGACACGGATCTTATCCGCTCCATATTCCTGAGCCAGTGTCTGCATCAGCATCCTGATCGCTCCTTTGCTGGCAGCATAGTTGGCATGGCCTGCCCAGGGGATAATTTCGTGCACTGAACTGATATGAATAATTTTTCCGCAGGCTACGGAACGCGAAGTATCGATACCACGGCGGAGAAATTCTTTGATGGCTTCTCTGGCACAAAGAAACTGACCTGTTAAGTTGATCCCGATAACCGTGTTCCACTGATCGAGGGTCATTTCAGTAAATTTGGCATCTTTCTGCACGCCTGCGTTGTTGACCAGGATATCCACGGTCCCGAATTGTGAAACGGTATCCTGAAACATTTTTATCACCTGATCTTCTTTGGAAACATCGCACTGGTAGACGATTCCTTTTCCGCCGGCTTCGGTAATTTCTTTTAAAACGGCTTCGGCCTCACCGGCTGACCTTTCAGAGGAATGGTTAACTACCACAGTTGCGCCGGCTGAAGCCAGTGATTTTGCGATTCCGGAGCCGATTCCACTGGAGCTTCCTGTGACTACCGCTACCTGATTTTGAAGAGAGATTTCCATGTTTTATAATTTGATATTACCCAAATTTAGAAGAAAGGATCACGCCAAACATGAAAATAGGGATTAAAAATTTCTTAAAGTTTCTTATACATCAGATATTGCAGGCCTTTTCTGCCCATCCGGGTCCTGCCTTCATCGTGATATCCTGCTTTACGGTACAATTCATACGCTGAACTATTGTCCCGGTTGACAGCCAGGACAATTTCATTGCAGTTTTTAAAATTTTCCCGGATAAAATCATCGATCTGCAGCATAAGGGATTTCCCTATTCCTTTGCCCTGGAATTCCGGATTAACGGATAAAGACCTCAACAATACAGAATCCGGGTTTACCGTTAAATCAAATTTATCGTCTCCAAAATCCAGGGTGAGAAATCCGGCAGGCTTTTTATTACTGAAAACCGTAACGGCAAATTCCAATCCGGTGTGTCTTTCGGAGATTCTGTTTAATGCAAGCGGTGCCGTGGAAGTATATCCCGTCTGAACCTGATCGAGGATATAATTAACATCCGGAAAATCTTTTTCACTGTAAAACCTGAGGCTCACCATAGATCAATGGTATTTATCCTCATACATAACCCCGGCACGAATTTCTACCGGCAGCCTGTTTTCTTCAGGCACGATCGGACAGTTGTAATCATAGGCATTATACGCGCAATAGGGGTGATAGGATTTATTAAAATCCAGTACGATGGTATTGCCTTTCGGAATGGTAAGGTCCAGGTATTTTCCGCCGCCATAGGTTTCTTTTTCATTGGTCATATCCCGGAAAGGAAGGAAAAGATGATCCCTGTATTTTGCCTGTTTTATTAAATCCAGGCTTTGGTATAGGGTTAAAGTATATGATTTCCCGTCTAAAGTAAAGGTGGCCTTACCATATTCCCTGTAAGGTTTTGTTTTGCCGGATGAAGTGGGAAGATCAAAAGGTTCTGCATTTTCCGTTCTTAAAAATTTTGCAGTAAACCTGTATTTTAAATCAACAGGAAAGAAAGGATGTGCTTTAAAATCCGTAAAATGATCTCCACGCAAAGGCGTTTCTTTCGGATCCAGATATTTTTCGTTCAGTGCTTTCTGAAATTTTTTCACTTCCAGGTCTTCTTTAGAAGCCTTTTGTGAAAAAATAATCAGCGGGAACAGTAAAAAGATGAACAGGTAATTTTTCATTGATTGAACTTATTAAAGTTTAATTTTTTAATAGTTTAGTTTTAATGTCCGACAGCATTGAAAGTTTGTATTAACAATCATTCATTTCATAACTTACCTGATCATATTGTTCTTCGTAAGACTGCATGGTTTTGCTGTTGGCCGGAACTTTTTTGAGATTTACATTTAGTTTTTTACTTCCGTCCGGCGAAATCCAGTAACCCGTAAAATGTTCACCGTTTCTTTTTACACTGATGATTCCGGTAATTCCCCCTTCCACCATGACCAGTTTATTTTCTTCATCGTCGGAAATTTCGAGATACAGCCATTGGCTTGCGTTGTCATATTTATACATGCCGCTGTAATGAGTGGTCGGGCATCCTGAGATTTCTTCAACAAGATATAAGGTTACCGGATATTTATCAATGTTGCCTTTATAAAGATGCTTTTTCATTTCCTGTGCAGACATATTTCCAAAGAAAAACAGCATCATTATAAAAGACAGAATTTTAATTTTCATATTTTGGTTTTTAGGTTAAGCTTTTCCCGAATTGATAAAATTTTAAATCAAGACTGCTTTTGCAGCTGTACCGTTAAATTAACGAAGTATTTAATAAGATTCGGAGATTTTCACACGATACACATCGGATGAATTTCTTTTAATTGATTCTACAAAAAAACCGCCTTCTTCAGGAATAACCTCCTGTAAATCAAAACTTTTACAACCCTTAGGAAGTCCTGAAAAAACCAGGGTGAACCAAAAGTCCCTCATGAAAGGTACGGGGGTCCAATTCGGATAAATGGTAATATTTTCAGCATGAATCAGCCGGCTCTTGTGCTCAGACTGGTTATCCAGAAGATAAGTGGTATTCCAGATCCTGATCAGGTTTCCTAAAAACGGTGATGCCGGGAAACAGCAATGGACAATCACCTGCTGTTTCTCTTCTATTTTTGCCTTAAGGGATTCCAGAAGTTCTTTTACGATGACCGGTTTTACAAGGGTATCAGACATTTCAATGATAATGATAAGTAATGGACAATAAGTAATCAGTAAAGATAATTGATTATTACATATTGCCCATTGCTTATTACTGATGTTTAATATTCAAGTTTTAATTTTTCCTTCGTATAATTCCTTACTTTTTCAGTAAGTTCAGGGTTTCCGGAAAGTTTTTGCCCATAGGAAGGAACCATTTCCAATAATTTCTCTTTCCATTCTCCGTTCAGTTTTTCAGGGAAGCATCTTTCAAGGACATTCAGCATGGCATAAACTGCTGTAGAGGCACCGGGAGAGGCACCTAACAGGGAAGCAATGGTTCCCGATTTGTTGACCACCACTTCAGTACCAAACTCCAGCTTGCCGCCTGTTTTTTCATCTTTTTTGATGATCTGGACCCTTTGTCCGGCTACTTTCAATTCCCAGTCCTCCGCTTTGGCATCTTTAATAAATTCTCTTAAATGCTGTATTCTCTGTGCTTTCGTCATCGCCACCTGCTGAACCAGATATTTTGTCAGCGGGATGTTATGCCACCATGCTCCGAAAAGCGATTTTAAGTTTTTTGTATTGACGCTTTCAGGAAGATCCAGATAGCTGCCCTCTTTCAGGAATTTTGTTGAAAATCCGGCAAAAGGTCCGAAAAGCAGGGCTTTCTGGCCATCAATAATCCTAAGGTCCAGATGAGGAACAGACATTGGCGGCGCATCAACAGTAGCCTGGGTATATACTTTTGCCTGATGCTTTTCCACCAGCTCCTGGTTATGAGTAACCAGCCATTCTCCGGAAACCGGGAATCCCCCGTAGCCTTCACTTTCTTTGATATCGGAACTTTCCAGCAAGGGCAGCGCATACCCTCCTGCACCGATGAAAACGAAATCAGCCTCGACTTCCTGTTTATGGTTGTGGATCCTGTCTTTCACCTTCATTTCCCAGGTTCCGTCTTCTTTCGGATCGATATCTTTGACTTCATGGTATAGGAATACCTCAACATTGGAATCTTCCAGCAGATGCCTGCCCATTTTTCTGGTCAGGGTCCCGAAATTGACATCTGTCCCCAGGTCCATTTTTGTAGCCGCCATCACCTCTGAAGGATTTCTTTTGCTCATCACCAGAGGAATCCATTCTTTCAGCTTTTCATGGTCCGTAGAAAACTGCATTTCTTTGAACAGCGTTGAGCCCGACATTTTTTCATGACGCTTTTTTAAATATTCAGCATCTTTTTCACCGAATACTAAGCTCATGTGCGGACATGAATTGATAAAGTCTTTAGGCTCCTGGATATATCCTTTGGTAATTAAATAAGACCAGAACTGTTTTGAAATCTCAAACTGTTCCGCAATACTTTCCGCTTTTGAAATATCAATGGTTCCGTCAGGTTTTTCGGGCGTATAGTTAAGCTCACAAAATGCGGAATGCCCGGTCCCTGCATTATTCCAGGCTGCGGTACTTTCCTTGGCAAACCTGCCCAGTCTTTCAAATATGGCAATATCCAGATCCGGATTGAATTCATGTAATAAAGTAGCTAAAGTGGCACTCATAATTCCGCCACCGATAAGAACAATGTCGTATTTCGGTTTTGGCGTTCTGCTTGTAAGCGATTGTGACATAATTTAAAATTTGAATTGATGATATCAAATTTCGTGAAAAGTTCTCAGAGTAAAGACTTGTTTAAAAATTTTAACAGTGTTATTTTATATGAAAACAAACATTCCTTATCCGGCATAGATAAAGTAATTGGACCTCAAAAACATGCTAATGCCTAAGTCATTACCATGATTCATTTTAATTCCGTTTTCAACTTTATAAGCAAAAGTGCACCCGATTGTCTGACTCCGGAGTACAGTACAGAATATACTATTGAAAAAACAGCATTAAGAATATAAGAAACCAAGCCGGAAAAGTCGTCTGCCTGAATTAATTAAGCTTTGTTGTGAGCTTTTTGAATTGCTTTTCCGCATTTTTTCCTTCATACAGGATTCCGTAGATGGTATCGATAATCGGAAGGGTCAATCCTTTTTCCTTCGAGGTTTTATAAATAGAATCTGCCGCATAATACCCTTCTGCCACCATGTTCATAGACTGAATTGCCGATTTGACGGTATAGCCTTTTCCGATCAGGTTTCCGAGGTTCCTGTTTCTTGAGAACAGGGAATAGGCCGTTACCAGTAAATCCCCCAGATAGGCACTTTCATTAACATCTCTTGGCGCTTCATAAATGGCTTCAAGAAAGGTTTCCATTTCCCTAATTGCATTTGAAACGAAAACAGCTGTAAAGTTGTCTCCGTATCCCAGGCCGCTGGCAATCCCGGCCCCGATGGCAAAAATATTTTTAAGAATTGCGCTGTATTCATTTCCCAGGATATCTTTGCTGGAACGCATCTTAATAAAATCAGAATTGAATATATCCACTAATTTCTGAGAGGTCTCTTCTTCTACGGTTGCTACCGTAAGGTATGAGAGTCTCTCCATAGCGACTTCTTCCGCATGGCACGGCCCGGCAATCACGGCCTGATTCCTGAAACCGATCTTGAATTCATCTCTCAGGTAATGGGCGACCACATCGTTTACTTTAGGGATAATCCCTTTGATGGCAGAAACGAAAATCTTGTCTTTGTACGCACAGGTCATCTTCTCCAGCATATCGGAAAGGTAAATTGAAGGTGTCGCCAGCACAATCGTATCACAGGCAGAAACCAGCTCATTGATATCGGTGGTCAGCTTTAAATTTTTAAGATTGAAATTAACTGCCGTAAGATAGGTGGGGTTATGCCCTCTCTGCTCAATGGCTCCCTTTACATATTCGCTTCTTACGCACCAATGCACCACTTTACAGTTTTCAACAAGCATTTTTACAATAGCCGTTGCAAAACTCCCGCTTCCGACAACGCCTACCGCAACATCATTTTTGCTTTTTTTCGTATTAGATTCCGTATTCGTTTTCTTTTTAGCCATAATAAAACATGTGAACTGCAAATATATTAAAACAAAGACTGAAGCAAGCCTTTCCGCCCATGATAAAATCTGTTTTCAGACAAAATTAATATTTAAAGACAATTAAATATTTAATTCCCCGTTAATTATAGAAATACTTAAAGTGTTGTTAAAAATATGCCGTAAAATATATTTTTAATTAAATTTGCAGGCTTAAAACCGTTTTGTAATATACTAAGAGAAGAAAAATGAAAAACTTTCTAAGCAGCAAAAGGAACGTAAACATCCTTCTGGGAGGGCTTTTACTGGTAGTTTTTGCACAGGGCATGTTCATTGCCAGGTTGTATTCTGAAAAGGACGACAAAAATTATGAAGTGAACCTTGTTAAAATAAACACTGAAAAAGACAGTGTCGATTACTTAAAAATGAAAACGGATCTTACGTTGGTAGATCAGACTGTTACCCAGCTTAATTCTTTCCTGAAATCTAAAGATGTCCCTAATGAAAAGCTGACGATCCTGAGCAAAGACAGCATCTCAAATTCCATTTACCTGGCTAAACAGGCCAACCGCTACAGCCAGTATCTGATGGACCTTCAAAAGAAACTGATGCAGGTGCCTCTGGGAATGCCAACCGAAGGATATATTTCATCGAATTTCGGGATCAGAAAAAACCCGATTCCATTTAAAACCGTTTTTGCTTCTGTGAAATCTGTTACGGGAAATACAATAAAACCTGCCGCTGTCCCGGAAGTAAAGGCTGAACCTGTGGAAAGAATTATTGAAGTCACCGACAGTTACGGAGATAAAAGACAGGTGAAAGTAATGGTCACGCCAAAAGCAGCTCCTGTAGCTGCCGCTCCGGTAACGAATGCTCCTACAAAAGCCGTGGCTTCCGCTACTAAGCCCGCAGAAAAAGACAATGCCCCTGCAGAAGCTGACCAGATGCAGTTTCATAAAGGATTGGATATTGCGGTCCCTTTCGGTTCCGATGTGGTAGCAACAGCGGCCGGAACGGTCATTTTCTCAGGGCAGAAAGGCGGTTACGGAAATTGTGTCATTGTATCCCACGGAAACGGCCTGGCAACGCTTTACGGGCATTTATCCCAGCTGGTAGCTAAAGTGAATGATAAAATAAAAGTAGGACAGGTAATTGCCAAATCAGGAAATTCCGGGCGTTCCACCGGTCCGCACCTTCATTATGAAGTGCATAAAAACAACACGCCTGTGAATCCGAAATTGTTTATGAATTTATAAAGAGATTAAATGATTATATTGCAGAATTACGGCGGCCTCGTTCAGAACGAGGCCGCCGTAATTTTTTAAGCCGATTCTATAAAAAGTCTTAGTAAGCCGCTGTAAAACGCTCACGGATGTGATTATTCTGCTCCAGCTCATCTACTAAAGCCACCGCAACATCTTCAACAGACAGTACACTTCGTCCGTTCTCATCAAATACCGGGTTTTCAAGGGCTGTTCTGTAGCTTCCCGTTCTTACGCCCGCTGTTCCGGGATGCATTTCGATAGCCGGGCTGAAGAATGTCCAGTCTAATGTCGTATTTTCTTTAATTTTATCCAGATAATCTCTTGCGGCAGTAGCTCCCGGCTTGATGTCGGCAGGGAAATCCGGACCGTCAACCAATTGTTTCCCGTCGATAAACAGGCTTCCTGCCCCGCCAACGGTAATGAACCTTTTTACCCCTGACTGTTCTACTGCTTTTTCAATATTCACTGAACCGTTCAGGAAATCATCATACAGGTTTGGATTCGTCCAGCCTGCATTGAATGTACTGATGATGGCATCATTTCCCTTTAAAGCTTCTGACAATTCTTCCACATGATTTACATCAACGCTTTTCGCCGTCACTTTTTCATTTTCCTCAACTTTTGAAGCGTCTCTTACAATAGCTTCCACTTCATATCCCCGGTTTGACAATTCTTTAACCACCTGTGTTCCAACAAATCCTGTGGCACCGATTACTGCTACTTTTTTCATACTTTTTTATTTAAATTAATTGTAATACATTTTGTTACATTTATAGCTAAAAAAATTTAACTGAAATGATCCGTAAATTCTCTAAGGGTTTTATTCCCGAGAAATTTTGTAACCAGCTGATCTGTTTCTGTAAACAGGTTATTCAGATGATCATTGATCTCTTTTCCAACCGGACAGAGGGGATTGGGATTTAGGTTCTTTTTCCCTAAAACATCCGTATTTTTCACCGCAGCATAAATCTCCTCAATGGTAATGGCTTCTGCATTTCTGGACAGCCGGCTGCCTCCTTCTTTCCCCTGCCGGCTGGTTACTAAACCGGCTTCCCTCAAAACACTCAGCTCTTTACGGACCATTGCAGGATTGATATTAATACTTCCTGCCATCCACTCGGACGTAAGCCAATCCTGCGAACTGTCTGCCAGTAAAGTCATGATATGTACTGCTGTTGCAAATCTTGTATTGTTCATTCTGATTACCTGACAAAGGTAAGATAAATTTAAATTGTAACAAAAAATATTACAGTTAAAATTTAACTTCACTATTTTTCCGAATTTTATTTAGTTTCTATATCTACAATCTTTCTCCCGGTTTCTCCGAAGTATTGATTGATGACAGCTTCATAAACGGTATATCCATTTTCAACATTAGTGAAAATCAGCAGTCCCTGTTTCGTCTTTGGCAACAGAAAAGCAATGGTGTTGACGCCTTTATCAGAACCGCCGTGTGAAAGAGCAATCTCATTGTTTCCAAGGTCATATATTTCAAAGCCGAGCCCGAAATATTTATCCTGTTTGATTTTAACCTGCCTGGTTTTTACAGCTTCAAAAACGGCTGGTGACAGCAGGTCGTTATTCATTACAGCCGCTAAAAAATTACCGTAATCTTCTACAGAGGTGATAAGATCATCTGCTGCATTTGCTGTTTTATTCTTTACCGTTTCGTAAGGCTTCCTGTTTTTATCATAACCTGTAACTATTCTCTCCGAATCTTTTTTCTCACTCCAGACATAGCTGGTGTCATTCATATTCAGAGGCCGGAAAATAAGTTCTTTGGCCAACTGTTCCAGACTTTTATGAAATTTATTTTCGATTGCTTTCCGCAGGTATTCAAAGCCCTCTCCTGAATATTGGTATCGGGTTCCCGGATCAGATTCAAAACTTAACTTGTTATCTTTACGCTGCCATCTCCAGTTTGGGAAACCGGTCTGATGGCTTAAAACCAACCGTGTCATTAATTTTTTATGCCTTGGATCTTTTGCAATATCCGGATCGGTCCAGTAATGGTAAAGCGGCTCATCAAGATTCCATTTTCCCAGGCTTACCAGGTGTAAAGCAATCATTGCAGTTATTGGTTTGGTCAAAGACGCAACATTAAAAAGGCTGTTATAAGGCGCTGTTTTTTTGCCGTCAAGAGTTCCGTATACTTTGATCTGGGTCAGCTTTCCATCTTCAATAACGCCTAAACCTAAAGTCGGGATCTTATTATCTTTCATCAGCTGCTCCAGATTATCCGTTATTTTTGCTTTACCGGGCTCATGATGATCATAACTAAGAACCTCACTCATTATCCAGTTTCCCTCTTTTTTTATCCAGACTGTGGTGAATTTGGCCTGGCCACCTAACAGATCTTCTTTATTCTTTTCACGGATATAAAACTGATGTTCCCCGGACTGTATCGCACCATACAAATCCCCGTTATTATACAGAGGAAAAACCTCCAGGCTGTTTTCTATCACTTTACGGATAGGCTTTTGGTTGGGATTTGAACATATATTCTGCTTTGTCCTTTCCAAAAACGTTTTTTTGTCCTGAAAGCCGCCTTTGTCATGGTAAAATTTAAGATCTCCGGCTACTGATTTTTCCAGATACAACATATCACAGTTATTGAACCCGCGTTCAAAAAAGAGGCTGTCCTGCTTTTTAAGTTCTAAAAACAGCGGTGATTTTTTATCAATCTGGGCCTGCAGGCTTCCGATGAACATGAAGAAAATAAGAATGCCGGAGCGAAAACATTTTGTCATTTATTTTTTTTGACAAAGATTCGGAATTATTTGATTTTAGCTAAAAAAACAACCCGACAAAGACCCGACAATTACCTGTCAGGATCATATCATATTGAAATTCAGTTTATAAAAAAGCTTCTGCCTTTTATCAATTTCATACGCATTTCTCAGGATTATATACAGATTGGCCAGTGCCAGAAGAATCATGGTAATCAAAACAGATCCTGAACCGAGTTTCATAAGAGCGACAATCATAAATATAACCGGTGCTATAACCGCTGAAAATATCTGGAGAGAAATAATCTGTTTGACCATTGAAGATTTCTGTTTTGTGAACAGCATGATCAACAACGGCAAAAGGAAATTAGCAATCGGGAACCATGCAAAAGGAATCGAGGAAAGATTAATTATTTTGACCAGGCTGTAATGTACAGTCTCTGTTTCTTCCTGTATTAAGACAGGTTGTTCATCTGTAACTTCTTCTTCATGAACCTCCGGAGATAATACATCTTTTTCATGAACACCAAGACCTGAAGCCAAGGCTTTCAATGTATATCCTTTGGGCGTTATTCCGCTTTCAATCCTTTGGATCGTCCTGACGGAAAGTCCTGACTTTTCGGCCAGTTCTTCCTGAGTGAGGTTCTGCTCTTCCCTGATTCTTCTTAATTCTGACATGGGTAAAAATAACAGACGCAATTTACAGATTTAAATGCTAAATGTTTACCTTAAAAACTGAAGAAATTATTGTTTCCATTCCAGACTTTATAAACTTTGCCTGAAGCTATAAAATCAATTTATCAAGATCCAGCAGCAGATAATTAATGTTCTGATTGATGGTTCGGGTTGCCGACTGCATCTGGTTCAGCATAGCCGCCCTGTTGTGCAGGTCATCGGAACGGTAATATCCGCCGTCACTGAAAATAACGGAATGGTCTGCTGCGTTCTGATCATCATCAAACTGATAATGCAGCCATCTCTGTTTCATACTGCTGATAATGGAATGCTTTTCCTTATTAGAAAATTTTTTCTCCGTGTACATGTACCAGATAAAAGGCGGGAAATTAGGGGATTCCAGTCTTTCTTTCCAGATGTCCCTCAACAAGTTCCTCTGGTGAATGAATTCCACTTTTTTTCCTTTCGGATTGAAGGTGGCCAGACCGAATCCAGCGCCCAGCGCACCGCCGCCGATGTCAATCGCACTGCTCCACGCATCATCCTTCACAATCCCGCCTGCGATGGATGCGGCAGCTCCTGTAATAATGGAATATAAAATCAATTTATTGTTCCGGGAATCATTGAGGTTATCCACATAATGTCCGATTTGCGCGACCCGTTCCCCTTCACAGTCAAATTCTGCAGCTACCGCATCCAGTTCCGTTAAAGCAATGGTTATTTTGCTGTTGATTTTACTTTTGAGCTGTAAAACCTTTACCTGGGAAGCCAGGGAAGTATCTTTTTTAAGCTCCATGATCTCATGAACCTCATCCAGATTGTCCAATGCATTTAAAATCAGGATGCTCTGATCAGAAAAATTTACCGTCAGTTCATGGTTGGCCGCAATAATGGAATCTGAATTGTAAGAGGGTATTTTATCTGAATAATTATATTTAAAGGGTGCTTTGCAGTAACTGTCTCTTAAAGTCAGGATATTCTGCCTGATGGCCTGGTTTTTTCTGGAAATACAGGAAGTCAGCATAAAGAAAGCCGTTAAAAGGCAAATCAGCTTTTTCATTTCATTGTATTTTATCAAGTCATCATACAGTTTTCGCCGTATTATCATTACACGCTTCAGACTTACTAAAAGTCTGACGGGTTTCGATTACGACAAACCATGTTCAACTTTGATCACTTCGTTGTTTCTAATTAATCTCATGACTAAAATACGGAAATAAAAAAATTTACCCGGAATCCAGGTAAATTTTAAGCTATTTTTAAGGTCAGGTTACTTAATCTCCAGCAATTCCACTTCAAAAACAAGCGTGCTGTTCGGTCCGATTTCTTTACTGATCTGTTGGTCTCCATACGCTAAATGCGGAGGGATAATCAGTCTCCATTTGCTTCCTGCTGGCATCAGCTGTAAAGCTTCCGTCCATCCTTTAATCACTTTATTTAAAGGGAATGAAGCCGGAGTTCCTCTTTTTACGGAACTGTCGAAAACTTTTCCGGAAATCGTGGTTCCGTGGTAATGGCATTTTACGGTAGACCTCGGGCCCGGCTTTTCGCCGTCTCCTTCTTTGATGATCTCATACTGCAGGCCGCTCGGCAACTGAACTACCGTTTCGCGCTTGCCATATTCTTCCATATACTCTTTACCGTCATTCAGGTTCTTTTCTGCCTGCTCTTTTTTACGTTTAAATAACATATCTGCTACGCCCATAATTGATATTTTTTACAAATATAGTATTTTTAAGGCTGGAAGATAAAGATTGGAAAATGAAAGCTGTCCATTACAATTCTATTTCAATCTTATAAAACACTTATTTTCAGGCTTCTAAATTCCTTTCTTTTAATATTAACCTTCAGTCATTAAAAGTTCAAATATCTTTAATACTCTATTAACACCGTTTTAAAAACTTGGCGTTATAATTGGACTTAAAAACTAAATGCCAGATCCATTAAAATATAACAAAGAATACGATAAGCTGACTGCAGACGAAGAGCAACTTCTTGAAATCAATAAAAAGAGCATTTCAGATTTCGTTGAACAGTCACCAACCACCAGTGATGTCCATTATGCCACCCGGAATGCGCATGCAAAGACCTATGCGGTTGTAAAAGGTGAATTTTTAATCGCTGAAAATATTCCTGAAAGATTCCAGCCGTTTTTTGATCAGGAAAAATATGACCTGACAATCAGGTTTTCCAATGCCCACCTTAAGGTTACGCGTGGGAAAAAAGATATTCCTGCCTATGGCTTTGCGGTTAAGATAAAAGACAGTAAAGGTACACTTATCGCCAATTACCCTTTGGTAAATTTTCCTTTATTCCCGATTAATTCCGTGAGTACTTTTTTAAAACTGTTTACTTCTGTGAATCAGTTCTTTGTCAAGAAATGGAGCTCTTTTTCGTTAATGCTTCAGATTATTAGAGTAATCCCTTCCACCTTTACCGGCTCCTTTGTGAAGAATATGATAAAACTCTGGAACAAAAGGAATGATTTCATCTTATCATTTGATTTTCATTCCGTTGGCGTATACCGCCTGGGCGACCATATGATGAAGATTAAACTGAAACCCCAGTCTGTCGACCGGCATTTCGGGAAAAAATTAAAAATAAAGGATGCCGTTGAAAATTATTTAACCGATCACAACTTTACCGCTGATGTTTTGGTCCAGATCTGTTACGATTTAAAGAACCAGCCTGTTAACCAGCTGAACGTAGAATGGAAAAAGTCGCCCTTCATCAAAATCGGGGAAGTGAAAATCGATAAAAACGCTCTGCTGGATGCTCAATCCTGTGATAATGAAATGCTGTCATTCAATCCTTTTGAAAACAAAGTTTTCTTTCAGCCGGTAGGGAAAATCCAGAAGCTGAGGGATGAAGCGTATAAAGTTTCAATACAGACCCGGCGTAAGATGAACAAGCTGCTGAAATACCAATAGTAAATACTAAGCCTGCTTTACGAACTGTAATTATTCAGGAAGTGCATTGTTTATTTAATCAATTCAGGCATACATAAAAAAAGGCTTTACTTATCGTAAAGCCTTTCTATTTAATTTTATTGTCCGATTTCTTCTTTTTCTTCATCATCTTTTTTATCAGGGAAAATCACTGATAACAGAACGGAGATGACCAATACTCCACCTACGATTCCCAATGAAACAGGAGACGAAATATGAAACCACGGTGCAATGAGCATCTTGATACCGATAAAGGTCAGGATCACCGCCAGCCCGTAAGGCAGTTTGCTGAACATATGAATAAAGTTCGCCAGCAGGAAGTACAGAGATCTTAATCCTAAAATCGCAAAAATATTGGACGTATATAGGATAAACGGATCATTGGAGATGGCAAAGATCGCAGGGATGGAGTCCACTGCAAAAAGGACATCCGTAAATTCAATAACCGCAACCACCACTAAAAGCGGCGTGGCCATTTTGATACCGTTCTGAACGGTAAAGAATTTATCCCCTACGTAATTATCGGAAACCTTCCAGAATCTTTTAATCAGTCTTGCCCCTGCGGTATTGCTGTAATCTTCATCATCACCATCGTCACCGCCACCCCAGGATTTAATTCCGGCATAGACCAGGAACAGGCCAAACAGGGCCATCACAACATTAATCTTCACCGGATGCCCGAAAATATTCATTTCAGGAAGGTAGGTCAGATTAATCAGGCCGACTCCCGCAAAGATGAATACCGCCCTGAAAATCAGGGCCCCGATAATACCCCAGAACAGCACTTTGTGGTGAAGGTATTTCGGGACTTTAAAGAACCCGAAAACCAATATGAATACAAATAAATTATCCACTGAAAGCGCTTTTTCAATCCAGTATGCTGCCTGATACTGGGTAAATTTCTCTACCGCCAGTGCATGGCTTCCGGGACCTATATCTGAATTATAAACCCAATAGACCACTCCGGAAAAAGCCATAGACAGCGAGATCCAGACAATTGACCAGATAGTCGCTTCCTTGGAGGAAACCTCATGACTCTTTTTATTGAAAACCCCTAAGTCAAGGAGCAACATGATAACCACGGTTACCGCAAATCCCCAGACCAGACCGGGATGAAGATCTAAAATACTTTGATGTGTGTCCACTTTCTAATGTGCTTATGATACGATAAAAGCAATAGCTGTACAACAGACAGTTATTGCTGAATTTAATATTTAAATTTTATCAATAGTAAAAACCGGATTAAGCCTGTTGATTAATATGCTTACCTCTGTTTATACTGATAAAATATTTAACCGTTTCTATGTTTACAAATACTTCTGCTTTACAGTTTCAATGGTCTCCTCCAGTTTCCTGTCTTTTGTAGGATCTCCGACCGCATTGAACTTCCATTCTCCGTTTCTTTTGTAGAATACCCCCATGACCATCGCCACATGACCCTTGAAAGAGGCATCATTGGCAATATCATACTTGGCGAACACTTCCCTCACATTGGTAGGCGTTCCTTCATAAATCCTGATCGAAGCAAAAGGAATGGTTCCGAAATCCTGCCCTTTGTAGCTGTTTAAAACCAGGGCAACATGTTCAACATTGGAATCCAGATTGCTGAAATCTACGGTGATTACTTCATTGTCAAGCCCGTCATCCCCGTTCACGTCACCTGTCAGGTCATCCCCGCTGTGTTTTACAGATCCGTTTTTTGATTTCAGGTTACCGAAGTAGATCACTTCCGTAGCATTTTTATTTGAATCATATAAAATACAGCTTCCGTCAAGATCCACAGCTTCTTTTGATGTTCCGCCGAAGAAGCTTTTTTTCTCTATTGCTCCCCAGTTGATTCCTACACAGGCCTGCGTAAGTGCCGTTCCGTTTTCTTTTGTCAGGTTAATTCTCTGACCTTTCTGTAAGTTAATCGCCATATTTTGATGTTTAGTGTTATTATTTCCTGCAAAACCGCTACCTAATATTTTACGGTTTTACTGTTTTGTTTGGGTTTCATTATTAATTATTAAGATTTAAATTCAGCATCGCACGAAGGATATTGGTTTCTTCATTAATGTCGAATATCTTGCTCATGATGTCTACATTTTCCAGATTTCTCAGATAATCCTGCAAGACGGTAATTACCTGGTCCGGCAGTACTTTCTTTCTTTCGCTGATGGTTTCCTCAAGCTTCTCATTTTTACTTCTCAGCTGATGGACAAGGGTCTGCTGGTTTGATTCATTGGGCATCATATCCAGTTTTTCCAGTTTTTTAGGATCAATCAGATACATTTTCCTGCCTTCAATGTCAAAGATAAAATAATCATCAGTCTGAAATAACTTGAACAGTTCATACTCATTCCCCGAAATATTGTACCCGCAGACAAAACGGACTTTAAAGTTCTGGATATTAAGCCTTCCCAATAATTTCCTTTCCACCTGATAGTCGAGGTACTGATATGCAGGAAATGATCCCGACTTCAGCAATTCTTCATCCACCCCGGTCTTGTAGAATTCAGCTGCATATTTTTTATAGAAATACAGCACATTTTCCCAATTCAGCCGGAACTTGTCTTCCGTAAGGTCTTTATACAGGCTTTTTAACTGATTGGAAAATATACCGCTGTACATTCTCCGTTCCGTTTCAAAACCATCGGCCTGTTTTTCTTCAAAACCTGAAATATATTTGTTGTTGACATCAATTTCATTGATGACCGCCAGCATGTCATTTTCCTTCTGTCTTTTGATTTTCGTCAGAAGCTCAATAAGGCTGTCGGTATACTGAAGGTGGAACAATTCAAGCTTACTGTAATCAAGGGCTTTATTCTCCTGAAAAAGATGATGGATAACATCGGTTTTAATGTAGATCGATATTATATTAGCATTTTCAAAAAAATTGGCAAGAAGTTTAAGTTTCGTTAATCTTCTTTTACTTTGGGACAGTATGTTTACAGCTTCATCATCCACCTTTTCAGGGTATTATTATCCTCTTACGTTTGCTTTCAGTTCGTGTTCCAGCGTCATCAGATCCTGATCCAGCTTTCTTCTGCCTTCCGCTCCCTGCTTCTGGATCTGTTTTACCTCATTTAAGGTACTGATCAGTTTGGAAGTGGTTTCTCTTAACGTCTCCACGGAAACGACCGTCTGTTCATTGGCTCTGGCCACATTGATCGAATTCTGGCCCAGACGCTCGGCATTCTTCTTTAAGATCTCTTCAGTGGTGGCAGAAACTTTCTGCTGGATTTCAATGCTCTGCTGCTGCCTGTACATGGCAACGGCTAGCGAAAGCTGGTTCTTCCAGAGCGGCAGCGTGGTCGTTAAGATGGTCTGCGCTTTTTCAGCAATGGAAACGTTATTGTTCTGCACCAGCCTGATCTGCGGAAGCGACTGCATCATGATCAGACGGACCACTTTAAGGTCTGCCAGCCTGCGGTCCAGCCTTGCGATAAAATCCCTTTTGTCTGCAATCTCATAATCCTGGTAATTCTGCGGGGCGGCCTCCATGGTCGCAAGCTCGGCGGCTGCTTTTTCCATTCTCAGGTTTCCGGCAATCACCAGTCCTTCGATCTGTTTGATCGCATTGACATTGCTTTCAAAAATTGTCTGCAGTACTGCGTTGTCTTTTGTAGAAGTGATGATTCCCGCATTTACTTTATAGGCAATCTGGTCGATATTGTTGACGATCTTGTCATATTTTGCAAATAAATTCTCCACCTGCGTTATCAGTGTTTTCATGAACGGCAGCTTGCTTAAAAAGCTTTTGAATTTATTCTGGTTGAGTTCTTCAACATCCACGTAATTAAGCTCAACCAATAAATTATTGATCAGCTCTCCCACTTCTCCGGAATTGGAACGTCTTACATTCCCTAAGAAACTGTCACTCTGGTTAGAGAGTGTCCTCTGAAGATCGGCTCCGAAGTTGACGATTGATCCCGGATTGGTTTCATCGATGGAATCGGCAAGAACTTCATATTTTTTGCGTTCTTCTACCTGCAGCTGAGCCAGGTTAACGTTGCCGTCCCTGTCTACGACTACCGGTGCCGCTCCCTGAGATGCTGCCGGTGCAGGCTGTTGCTGTGGTGCAGGTTCAAAGGTTTTAAGCGGTTCAATCGACTGAAGCGGGTCTATAGGTTGGTTGGGTTGATTATCCATAGTGATTATTGATACATTGATACAAATTTGTCAAGGCCTTCTCTCTGTCCGCTTCCTACAGCTTCGAATTTCCATTCACCGTTTCTGTTATAGATCCTTCCGAATTCCACAGCAGTCTCAATGGAGAAATCTTCGTCCAGTTCATATTTTAAAATCTCTTCATTGGTCTCGGTATTGAAAATCCTGATAAAAGAATTTCTTACCTGTCCGAAATTCTGTCTTCTGGCATCTGCTTCGTGAATGGTCACCACAATTGTGATTTCCTTTATGGCCTCATCAATTTTGGTCAAATCAATATTAATCTGCTCATCATCTCCTGATCCGTCTCCTGTCAGGTTATCTCCTGTGTGAATAACCGCTTTGTCCGGAGATTCCAGGTTATTATAAAAAATAAAGTGGTTGTCGGAAACCAGTTTCTTATTTTCGCCCAGTAAAAATAAGGAAGCATCCAGGTCGAAGCCTGTTCCCGTTGAGGTATTGTTGACATCCCATCCCAATCCCACGGTAAATTTGGGAGCGTTTATATTTTCTCTCTGTCCTTTCTGTAAGTTAATAGCCATAATATAATTCAGTTTGTGTTAAAGTGTTTATATTGTTTTCGTATTCTTTTATTAAATGATAATTGTTGCTGATCGCCAGTTCAAGCAGGTGATCCATGTGTTCTTTTTTTACTTTAGACGAAAGATAGTCAAATTTACCTGATTCCAGGCCCAAAATATATTTTACAATCCGTGTATTGAACTGGAAACTCGGTCTCATCATCACTTCTGCAATATGTTCCACAGTGTTCACCGCATAATAATTAAAGAAGTTTTCAATTTTCGGATCGATATCAAAGTTCATCAGCTCAGCATAATACATAAAAAGGAAGTCTCCTTCCACGTCATACTGCTCCAGAATTTTATTCACGGTATATTCATGACTTCCCGTAATTTTAATGTCGTCTATAAAAATACAAAGTTTTCCCCTGAGAAAATCTTTATCCAGATAATACGTATCGTTGGAGATTAAATTTTTCCGGTCTTCAAAACTCAGATTTCCATAATCAGTCGTATAGGTATGGTTTCTGTTTATTTTTGATAAAATGCTTGATTTTTTTCCTTTTTTAAACAGATAAAAATCAAGATGCTTTTTAAAGTAAAAACACAAAAAATTGGAAGCCGTAGGAATGGCCATGTAAGGACTCGGCAGCACTACGATTTCTTTTTCGGAATCCAGGAGGCGGTTGTGCTCAAAAACAAAACCATTGAATAATTCTTTGGCAAATTTCTCTGCATACGCCTTGTCGCCATATTTAAAATAGCTGTATTCTTCAGGCGAAAAAGTAAACTCATCCGCCGAATGAATGGGATGTAAGCTGTATCTTTTATTCATATTATATTGGGTGTTTGAGTAGGTGTGCATTAAAGCCGAAATCCTTTGCGCCTTTATAATCCGCAACGGGATTGTCACCGACATGCAGAATCCGGTGTAAGTCAAGCGCCTGGTCTTTGATTAAAGATTTTACTTCCTGGAATATCCGGGGACTGGGTTTTGAACAGTTCATTTCATCGGAATACACATGAAAATCAATATACTGATCAAGATTTTCATTAATCAGGAATTTCCGCATCGTTTTGCCTTTGATAAAACCGGTATTGCTCAGAATACTGATCGTTTTCCCCTGATTTCTGATTTCTTCAAAAAACTGGTGTAAATTTTCAAAAATCACAACCGGTTTGTACTCGAGGAACAGGTCTTCGCTTTGCTGATAGAATTGATTTAATTTTTCTTTATCTAACTGCTTAAGATCCACATCCAGTGCACCCAGAATGAGCAGATAGATTTCAAAAGTATCCACATTACCGCCGATAACTTCATTGATGGTATTGCAGAGATCATCATAATATTTTACGACTTCCGCAACCTGGTCAATTGGTTTATTAACCTCAAAAAAAGAGGAGAACAGCTCCACTCTTTTGGCTTTGAATTCAGGATGGGATTTGATGAGGGTAAGCCACAGATCAAAAGAAAAATGTGAGTGATTACGGATGTCTATATCTGTTTTCAAAATCTTATAAGTTAAAGTTTTATTTAGCTTTTTCTTAGAAAAGTTGAATTGATTTCAAGTTTCATCATTAGTTTTTAACCGAATCAGGCCAATTCTTCCCAAAGATAGAATTTTTAGTGATAAACTATAATTTTTTATAACTTTTTAAGATTATCGAAATCCGTACCAGAAAAATATTTTTAAAAAGCTTTTGACATTTAAATATTTTTTATAATTTCGCAATCGATTAACAATCAATAATGTCAACAAAAATGATAAATATAATTACTTTAAACCACCCTATCAGAGCTGTGTACTTTGGTAGCACTAAATATTTATCTGAATAACGATCGACCTTTATAAATAAAAATATAACGAAGGCCCGTCTGTTCAGATAGGCCTTTTTTGCTACCCCTACTTTCAGCTTTCGAATATTCGAGTTCGCCGTCTTTAATTTTAACGCAAGAATAATTTTCTTCCTGATAAAAAGTGAGCAAATGCTTTAATCAATAAATTGATTTTAAGAGTATGCTTCATCAAAGGTTTGTCGCCATTCTTTGCTCTCAAATAAAATAGTTTTAAACAGGAATTTTGCGTTAAAAACAAAGCACAGCTTTTAAATCAACAATTTAAATTAAACAAAATGAAATACAACACACGAAATATAGGGATCATAGCACACGTCGATGCAGGAAAAACGACTTTAACGGAACGGTTGCTCTATTACACGGGAATGATCCACAAAATCGGAAACGTAGACGACGGAAATACTACAATGGACAAGGATATCCAGGAGAAAAACCGGGGAATTACCATTTCATCCGCTGCCATTTCAACCCAATGGAAAAAAGACGATGCCATTTTCAATGTCAACATTATTGATACGCCGGGACATATTGACTTTGCAGTGGAAGTCGAGCGTTCATTAAGGGTTCTGGACAGTGTTATTGCCGTTTTATGTGCTTCCTCGGGAGTCCAGCCTCAAACGGAAAATGTCTGGTTCCAGGCTGAGAAGCATGGCATTTCCAAAATATGTTTCATCAATAAAATGGACCGAATCGGAGCCGATTTTTTTGCTGTTTTACATGAAATCAGAACAAAGCTGAATGCGGTTCCCCTGGCACTGCAGATTCCGATCGGTTCTGAAGATCATTTCGAAGGGGCCATTGATCTGATTAAGCAAAAAGCATTGTATTGGACCGATGAAAACGGAGAAACTGTCGTTGAGAAGGAAATTCCTGAACATTATAAAGCCGAGGCGGATGAATGGAGAATGAAACTAACGGAGACTTTGGCAGAACATGATGAAACTTTCTTTGGAATTTTCATGGATGCTGAACATCAGATTTCCGAAGAAATGATTACCAAAGCTATAAAAAGAACCTGTCAGTCAAAAAGTTTAGTGCCTATTTTATGCGGCTCTGCTTTTAAAAACAAAGGGGTCCAGCCGTTGCTTGATGCAGTTGCGGATTATCTTCCGGCTCCGGATCAGCTGCCTTCTGTGAAAGGAAAGGATGCAAGAACCGGAGAAACCGTTGAACTCGAAAGGAATAAAGAGGAAACGTTTTCAGGATTGGTTTTCAAAGTCGTTATCGATAAGCATATGGGTAAACTGGCCATGCTCAGGATATATTCGGGAAGCATAAAACCCGGCGATACCGTACAGAATGTGAGAACAGGCGAAAGTTTTAGGATTTCAAGAATTTTGCAGATGCAGTCGGACAAAACGTTAACGATTGGAGAAGGAAAAGCCGGTGATATCGTTGCTTTAACGGGAATAAAGGATGCGAAAACAGGAGATTCTTTATCATCTGCTGAACGACCGGTTCTGCTGGAATCCATTACGATACCTGCACCGGTGATCCGCGTTTCGATTGAGCCGAAAACAAATGCTGATGAGAAATCCTTCGGTCTGGTTTTAGCAAAAATACAGGAAGAAGATCCCTCACTAGTTGTTGAAAGGGACAGACAAACGGGCGAAACTTTGTTGAGCGGCTTGGGAGAATTACATCTCGAAGTGACGCTGGAAAAGATCAGACTGAATCACGGAATTGAAATCAGCCAGGGAACACCTAAGGTTTCTTACCGGGAGATTTTAACCGAAACCAGAAAGCACAGGGAAAAACTTTCGAAACAAAACGGGGGAAGCGGACAGTTTGCTGACATTACTTTTGAAATCGGGCCTCGTGAAAATAATGAAACCGGTTTGGAATTCATTAATCAGATTAAAGGAGGAGTTATTCCGAATGAATTTATTCCGGCTGTTGAAAAAGGTTTCAGAGAAGCCATGGAAAACGGGCCTTTGAGCGGAAACCCTTTGGAAAGTATGAAAATTATACTTCTGGATGGCTCTGCGCACAGTAATGATTCTCATGCTTTAGATTTTGAAATCGCTGCACGGGATGGTTTCAGAGAGGTTGCAAAACAGTGCAAACCTAAGGTGCTGGAACCGGTCATGCAGGTTGAAATTATAAGTATTGAAGAATATACCGGCGCCATAACGGCAGACATCAACAAACGAAGAGGGATGATTACCTCGATTGATGAAAAGTCGGGAAGAAAGATCTTCACTGCGGAAGTGCCGCTGGCTTCAACGTTCGGATATATTTCTGATCTGAGAACCCTGACAAGCGGCAGAGCGTCGATCAGCATGAAATTATCACACTATGCTTTAGTACCGGATTTCATTGCGAATACATTGGTAACCTAAATAATGAGGGCTGTAAATTCTGTTTACAGTCCTTGTTTGGTTATTCATCATAAATCATCAATGATGAACGGAGAGTTTCTTTCGCAGATTTTAATGTGTTTTTCTTCTTGGTACTAATTTTATTCCCCACAGATTTCACGGATCTGTACAGATTTCTTTTTACGTAGAGCTATACTCTTCCAGCCTTCCGTTTATTACCCCCATGCTTCTATTTTTCAGGCATCACCTTATACGTAGGATCCTCCTGGATATTCACTTCAATGACCGCCTCCGCATCTTTCAGCATTTTGACAGAGTCCTCACTTAAATGTCTTAAATGAATTTTTTTACCCATTTCACTGTATTTTTTTGACAGTTTATCCAGGGCATCAATGGCACTCATATCAACAATCCGGCTTTCCCTGAAATCAACGACCACCACTTCCGGATCGCCTGCCGGATCAAATTTATCGGTAAAAGCAGTGGCAGAACCGAAAAACAGCGGTCCGTAAATTTCATAATATTTAACGTCGTCAGCATCTATATGCTTTTTGGCCCGGATTCTTTTTGCACTGTCCCAGGCAAAAACCAGGGCTGAAATAACCACGCCCACCAAGACGGCCAGGGCCAGGTTATGAAGGATAATCGTAATCAGGGCCACTGTAATACCGACAAAAATATCGGATTTCGGCATCTTATTGATAATTCTGATCGATACCCACTGGAAGGTACTGATGGCCACGACCATCATCACCCCTACCAAAGCAGCCATCGGAATTTTCTCAATAAAAGGGGCCCCGATGAGAATGATGATTAAAATAGTAACCGAAGCAATAATTCCCGAAAGCCGGGTTCTTGATCCTGCATTGAGGTTTACCAGGGTCTGTGCGACCATGGCACATCCGCCCATTCCGCCGAAGAACCCATTGGTAATGTTGGCCAGTCCCTGTGCCACCGATTCCCTATTGGCGTTTCCTTTTGAGTTTGTAATTTCATCAACCATGGATAAGGTTAGAAGCGATTCGATCAGACCGACCCCGGCCATGATCAGCGCATACGGAAAAATAACCTGTAAAGTTTCTAATGAAAAAGGAATTTTCGGGATGTGGAACCTGGGCAGGGTTCCGCTGATACTGGCAATGTCGGCCACGGTTTTTGTACTGATCCCGAATCCTGAAACTACTGCAAAAACCAGTATAATGGCTACCAAAGATGCCGGAACCATTTTTGTTATTTTAGGAAAAAAGTACACGATGGCAATGGTTAAAGCCGTTAACCCGGCCATTACATATAAAGAACTTCCCTGCAGCCAGCTTACCGTCCCGTCAGCACCGGTAATTTTAAACTGTTCGACCTGGGCCATGAAAATAATAACTGCCAGGCCATTCAGGAAACCGTACATCACAGGCTGCGGAATCAGCCGGACAAATTTTCCCCACCGGAAAATCCCCACCGCCATCTGAAAGATCCCTCCGAGTACAACCGTTGCGAAAAGATACTCTATACCGTGGGTTTTTATCAGTGCGATCAGCACCACGATGGTGGCACCGGCCCCGCCGGAAACCATTCCGGGCCGGCCGCCCAGAACAGCCGTAACCAAACCCATCATAAAGGCAGCATATAAGCCTGTCAGGGGAGAAAGCCCTGCGAGTATGGCAAACGAAAGCGATTCCGGAATCATCGTCATAGCAACGGTAAATCCGGCCAGCAATTCGTTTTTATAATTTATTTTTTTCGAAAAATCGAACAGGCTTAAGGTATTTTTCATGACGCCCCAAAGGTAGGCACTTGATTTTTTTTGCACAAACTTTATATCGCCGCATTACTCAGGAGCATTGATTGAACTCTTTACGATAAAAGCATCCTGTCCCCCGGTTTAAAAATCTGAGTCCGGAATCTGTTGTGTCTGAATGACATAAAACTGGCCAGGATTCCATTAATGAAAAATACTGATCAACTGAAAGATCTTAAAATCCTGAATCTTTTGCAGGATCAGCAGAAACACAATCTGTCCACCAGTTGTATGTCTAAAAAATACATGATCAGTAGGACGACCATTACCAAACGGAAAAAATTTTGAGAAAGAATTTGAAAAGTACAGGCCCGGTAAGCTGTGCACAATACCCTAAAATAAATCCGGAAACGATACGTTCGTTTCCGGATTTTATTATTAAAGGCAACAGATAGGAAAAGAAAAAACGGGGCACGTCAAGCCGGAGTCGAACCGGATAATCCTGCCGGAATTACCGGCTTCATTACTCCTCCCCAAATGTGACGATGGAGCTTTTCCTTACGACACTTTATTTTTAAACAAGGCAACAGTCAAAAAGTGCAGTCGTGCTCTAACCAGCTGAGCTACTCTCCCGTTTCCATTTGTGTTTTGTTGTGGAAGAGGCGGGACTCGAACCCGCGACCCCGTCGGTGATAGCGAAGTAACACTATTCTACGGCACTTGTTTTTATTTTTATTAAAAAGAGGCAAAAAATGAAAAAACTTATATAAACCGTTTTCAGGTTTATTTTTGGAGTTGAACCAATATCATAAGATGTACCGAAGTAAGTTTTCTCTACGACACTCTTTATGGTAATCAAGGTAAAAAATTAAGAATCTTTCAGTGCATTTGCTCTACCTGCTGAGCTACTTCTCCTTTTCAAGGGAAAAGACAGGATTCGAACCTGTGACCCAATGATTAATATTCGAAGTATGATTCTAAAACGACACTTGATATTTATTATTTTATTTTTAAAAATACAAAGCAAATACTGATAAAAGTTTTGCTAAAAACGGTCTAACCACTCGACCATACCTTTCGGCGAGAAGATTGACTCCGTCGAATCTTTGATTTCGAACCCCTGTAAAAATCAAAGTAACTTTTATCTGCGGCACTTGCTGGATAATTTAAAACCGGGCAATTTTTAAAAAGAATTTTTGTTCAATGAAAGTCGAAGGAATTCTTTCTTACGGCACCGGTTGTTTTAAGTAAGGTAAAAAATCAAACAGAGACTTACCGACAGAGTGATACCATTACACCATCCCGATTCCGGGAACAGGATTCGAACCTGTATTGCTGTCCCCAAACGAAGAAATTCTGTTTTACGACACTTACTTTTTATTTTTCCATTGGGTATTTCTATATTTTTTCCAATTTCTTTGAAACTTAATTTCTTTTGAATTAATAGTTTCGTAGCCATGTGGAAAACACCATGAACATCCCATATCGTCCCCATATAAAATTCTGGAAATCCGGATATTTGAAGTTTTCTCCGGGAAATCAATCAATCCGTATTTATCGATTCCGAAAGCTTGTCTTAGTGACTTGAATTTTTTCATAAGTATTGAGTATTAACCTCAATACAGTGCTTCTTTCAGACATTTTTTATAATGATTCATAGTTATTGTTTTTGTATTACCGCAAAATTATAGCGTGAGTACGCATTCTTTTTATGCCGTTGAAATTTATTTTAAAAACCAAGTAATAATTATAAGCGTTTTTAGATTGTTCAAGTTATAAGTTTGACGATGGAACTCTTACAGACGACATTGGTTAGTTTAAACCGAGCGATCTCACAAAAAGACTCTGTTTCAATGGGAAGTCGAAGGATTTCTTTTCTTACTGCATCGGTTATTTTTTAAGTTCTTATGGTTATTGTTATTTAGTGTTGCAAAGTTATTGCGTTACTACGCATTCTTTTTACGCAGTTGAAATTTATTTTAAAAGTTTTACGACTCTATGATTGAAATTTATTTGTCGTTCTCTCATTTTATTAATTTCAGTTTTTAATTCTGATTCATTAACTTCAAAAACAGGCTGTATGTTTTCCAATTCACTTAACGTTAACTCCGTATACTCTGAAAATTCAATTTTACCTTCATTTTTTCTATAAAAAACATAAGGATGCCCAATCCATAATTGTGACCAGCCTGATGAATTATTCTCAAAAATATATTCCCAATCCTTTAAATCTGCAAGATCTACACAGCAAGTTGGTTCAAGAAGAATCTCATCATCTTTCTTTAAAATCAACCCACCATTAAATAACATCAGATAATCTTCGTCTTCAGTTTCGACATCATTAAAAACTACTTTCAAAATAATTTTTAAATTTTCATCATCCACAGTTTCAATATCTACAAAATAAGAACCTTTCTTAATTGGATTCAAATCCAGATTTAATGTTGCTATAGCTTTTTGCCATCTTTCATGAAAATCTTCAAAGTTTGATAAATCTGCCAGTTCGGGCAATTCATATTCTTCCTTCGAGTATCTAAAAGGATTAATTTCAATGACATTAAAAAGTTGTATCATTTTATACAGTTTTTCTATTTAGCCCCGATTGCAGCGGCATCCTTTTCTGAAATGGCTTAAAAAAGCGTTGGCGAAAAAGATACAGCGGAAAGCGGGATTAAGCTCCTAAAAAAATTAATGGTTATTAGTTTTTATTTTTAAAAGCAGTGCCTTTTACAGCACTGCTTTTTTGATTATTTCTACCGCTGATTTCCGGTCTTCCAAAGCATTCAGTACATCGAAAATCTTGTCGGACCAGCCTGCGATAAGGTATACGTCATTTTTTCTGACATCCAGCGGCGGCTTTCCATAACCCGCCAGGTCAAAAATATACAATTTTGCGTCTGGATTGATCTTTTTGTACCGGCTCCATGAGTTTCCGAAAGCGTTTGAAAATCCACCGGTATCCCACATCTGGGTGTCGGTAAACAACATGATTTTATCTGCTTTCTCTTTTTTGTTAATCAAATCTTCAAGCACCAGATGACCGTTCGTGGCATAACCTACTTCGCCTCCTCTTTTGTAAAACGCGTCCACATTTCTCAGGATCCCGTTTTTAGGCATCGGAACTCTTTTCCAACGGTCACCGAACATCCCGGAAACCACATTTTTGCACTGCGACTGCAGCATCATCGACATCAACAGACCGATATCGTACAGCAGGATCTTAGATTTCGGGGAAACCGGCTGCTGCATTGAACCGGAAACGTCTGCCGCGATAACCACCGAAGTGTCAAAACGAAAACCTTTGATATTTTTCGCACTCACCGTTACCGCATTTTCCAATGCTTCCAGGATTGATGACAGATAAGGTGAATCGATGGCTTTCAATTCCCTGTATGCCGCCAAAAACCTGAACGGCAGCTGCTTTGAATTTCGTACGGCTTTTTCATCCGACAGGTAGCGGCACACTTTATCCATTGCCTCCGAAGATACGCCGGCTTCCAGAATATTTCTGAGGTTCCGCAAGATTGCCATATACCCCAGCTTGTTGCTGAAGATCAGTTCTTCCCATTTGTTTCGGAACGCTGATTTTCTCTCAGCATCATCCGTAAATTTTGTCTGTCCCAATATTGAGAGCTCAACTTCCCAGGTATACGGCGTTTCCAGGGCATCATTGGCGATTTTATTGAAAACAGCCTGTTGGTTTTCATCCTTTGCTTTCGGGTGAACCAGAAACAGGGCATCTTTCAAGGTAACTTCAGCTTTCCTGTTGTATTTTGCAAACTGGTATTCGTCAAATTTATTGAACGATTTCACCAGACCTTTCTGGATCTGCTTTGAAAGTTTATTTAGTTTTTTAACATCTGTCCTTTGGTTGGCCAATTGATAATACGCAAGCAATTCCGTGATTTCGTCAGCTCTCTGCACCACTCCGTCAACCGTTTTGCTTACCAGGTCAGTCCCTGAAGTTTGTTTCGCCAGTTCAGTCGTCAAAACCAATGGAATGGAACGCAGGTACATTTCTTTCCTGGCATACACCGCCAGCTTCGCCACGAATTCAGGATCGTTTTTCTGAATCAGAGACTGGATTCTTGTCAGTCTGTCATTTCCCTTTTCATAAGACGTGTTTGATAATCCTGTGGTAACAACAGCACTGTACAGTTCTTCTGCAGGGGTCATCGTGAATGCTTTTGCCCCTTCGTAGTTGGTGGCGGCATGCGTTGATTTTTTTAAAAAATTAAATTTCATGGTTACTGTTTTTATGTTAAACATTTTTGGAGATCATCATTCCTCCCTGATTTCTGATGCAAAGCAATGATGGTATTGCGCAGTGTTTTTGCGCAGTTAAATTTTTATGATTTTTTTTTAAGAAAAACTCCAAAAGACAAAAACTTTTCGCTCTATAGCCGGAATTGCTGATATTAACGGAAATAAAAACTGTCTATCATTCAGTTTGGATAAAGAAATCAGCAGACCGATATTTCCAGAGATAAATGTTTTAGCTTTGATCAGAATTAAAATCAGCATTATGATTAAAGGATTATATGAAACCCATATTCAGGTAAGCAATTTAGAAAATGCCATATCATTTTATACAGAAGTTTTAGGATTGGAATTTGCGCATCGTGATGACACCCGCCCGATTGCTTTTTTATGGATCGGAAAAAACAAAGAAGCCATGCTGGGTTTGTGGGAACAGAAAGAAAACCTGCAGACCAGGCATTTTGCCTTTTCTGCTGATCAGGAAGATATTTTAAATTATGCTGCTGAGTTTTTGAAAGATAAAAATTTAAAGCCTTACAATTTTCTCAAAGACGGAATGGATGCACCGATGGTTTTTGCCTGGATGCCGGCATTAGCCATTTATTTCAATGATCCGGACGGAAACCAGCTGGAATTTATTTCAATTCTGGAAGGTGACGGAAAGCCTGAGCTCGGCGTGATTTCTTATGAAGAGTGGCTGAAGAGAAAACAGAATTAAAAATCATATTAATCATTTTTCAGGGGTAAACGACATTGGTTAATCCGGACTTATTCATAGATTTGCTTTCCAAAAACCATTACGTGTTTTAAATTAAATTTATGAAATATCCAGCCTCATTACTTTGCCTTTTAGTTTCAATCATCACTTATTCTCAAACGGCTGAAAAGACCAAAATTTATATTATCGGTGTCGTTCACGATTCGTCACCTGTTCTGAACCCTCAAATGCTTTATAACATACTGGATACCCTCAAACCCGAAATTTTGCTTCAGGAAAATGACAGCAAACAAATAGCGGATTACACCAAAGAGATACGTCCTGAGTCGAATGAACAGACTGCAACATTAATGTATCTGAAAAAATATCCAAAGACGCTTAACCTGCCATTTGAGTTTGAAGGGCGAAACCAGTACAGAAAAGACAACGGAATGGTCCCCACTGACAATCTTACCATTAAACTGATGGACAGTCTTTACCAAAAGAATGCTTTGAGCCCTACAAATAAAATCATCTACGAAAAATATATAAATGCCAATAAAACATTGTCTGATTTTGCCAAAACTGATATTAAAAACTTAAATTCATTAGCCTTTGAAACGGTTAACCGGTACAGGCAATATATCCAGCACCATGAGCTGCCCAAAATCTCTGCTTCTGAAGATCTGTTTTCAAGAAAATTTGTCACTAAGCCAAATGGAGAAAAAATTTCTTACCGCGACGGTTATCAGCTATGGTGTAATTTCTGGGATCTCAGAAACAATTCTATGGCGATTAACATTATCAGAAAAGCAGCTGAAAATAAAGGTAAAAAAATTGCGGTTTTAACAGGCGTACAACATAAATACTATCTGAAAGAACTGTTGGAAAAGTACGATGACGGAAATTACACTGTCGTGGAATATTTCAATTAAAATCTACTGATCTCTTACAAAAAAGCTCCCTGTAAAAAGGGAGCTATGGCTACATTTTCAGATTGCCAAACGGTTACATTACTGTTGATTCAGGCACCAATGCAGAATCTTTGCAATATTTTTCGCATCATCCACCCCTCTGTGATGGGTGCCTTCAAGCTTGAGATTCAGTTCGCCCAAAGCTCTTGCCATACCGACACTTTTCCGGACGGTCGGATGCGTCTGCCCGAATAATGTCTTCACATTGATGTGGTCATCACTCAAAGGATAATCAACCCTGAATCTCCTTGCCTGATTTTGAAGCATATTCAGATCGTAGTTCCCGTAACTTGCCCAGGTAAGGTCCTCGGAATTGTATTCCGCCCTGAGGATATCCAAAGCGTCTTCCAGTAAAATGCCTTCATCATCCAGCATCTGCTGGGTAATGGAAGTCAGTTCCGTACAGAACGGACTTACTGTTGAAAATTGGGGCTTCACCAGGATGCCCTCACTTTGTGAAACCTTACCGGTTTGCGTATCCATGATGCATACGCCGATTTCTATGATTTCACTTTCCTGTCCTCTCGGCGGCCGGTCTTCCCAGCACGTGGCTTCGAGGTCTATAATTAATATATTGTCTGTTGTTTTCATTTGTTTACATATTTGTTGTAAAGAGCGGGAAGATGGGAGCAGGAAGATGGAAGTTTATGAGAGTCATTATTCACTTCCGGCCTCCGGCTTCAGACTCCCGGCTCAGATTATTCCAAAATTTCCCTTAAAATTCTGGCGGCATTATAAGCATCGTCCGCTCCGCTGTGATGGTTTCCCTCAAAATCCATGTTCAGGGCCTTAAGAGCTCTTTTCAGTCCCATCATTTTATAAAGTCCGTTATAGGCCCTGAACTGGTGCATAATGTTGATATAATTTCCGGAAAAAGGATTTTCGATACCAAGGTAATCACACTGCTGCGAAACCTGTTCTTTATCAAAGCTTCCGAAACCTGCCCAGGCCAATGAAGCTGAATTGTATTCATCCCTGATTTTCTCGCAGGCTTCTTCAAAATGAATCCCTTTTTCTTTTATCAGCTGCGGCGTGATTCCTGTCAGGTCAGTACAGAATGCACTGATTTTCGACCGTTCAGGAATGACATAAATGCTTTGTTTTCTGGAAATGACCCGGGTTGCCCGGTTCAGTTCGCAAATCCCTATTTCTATGATATCGGTTTTCTGTCCGGCAGGAATCCTGTCGTACTCCCAGCACGTAGCTTCCAGGTCGATGATGAGTATTTCGTTTGTTATTTTCATAATTGATTTAAAATAAATGATAATTGGTAAATGAGCAATGATTTTCAAATAACCCATTACCAATTACTTATGTTAATTTCTCGGTGCAAACGGCGGCACCCACTTTTTCTTCTTCATGATTTCTTTGACTTCTTCGTAAGAAACCGGATAAAAGTTATGGCAATCCACACCGACATCAATACTTAAAGCCATTTCATCATCCGGTAAAGTTCCGTGGGAATGGCCATAGAGCTGCCACGTTCCCCGGTGTGAACCGTTCCAGGTCCGCATAGCGTAGTGAAACAGAATGATTTTCTGCTTGCCGTTGCTGTTTTCCGGCTCGTCAATCCGCAGTTCGTGGTAATCCCTTATGGAGGCAAACCGTTTCGGACAGGTCAGGGCCGCCCCTTCGTGGTTACCTTTAATCAGGTGGATGTTTCCGTTCAGCCTGTCCAGCACTTCTCTGGTGAAATCCGGCTTGCCTAAACTGACATCGCCTAAATGGTAGACGGTATCCTGGGTTCCGATTTTCTCATTCCATCTTTTGATGAGTTCTTCATTCATCTGTTCCGGAGACTCAAAAGGCCTTCCGGAAAATTTTATAATATTTTCGTGACCAAAATGATGGTCTGCCGTAAAAAATATATTGGGTTTCATTTTTAATTGTCTGTTTTTTAACCGTAAAAGTTCATTATTTCCATTGTTATTCTGAACATCAACTGAAGTTCTGCGGACCCAGTTCATAAGCGGAGTGAAGAATCAATTTTAATAATGTTGAGATTCTTCTTTGTCAGAATGACAAACTTTATACATCAGCATACCAATGACCTTTATCGGTTGATTTAATCCTATTTTTAATTAACTGTTGTGAAACGCTTTATAAAAAGCAGTTTCAATGTCCAGCCTGTCGCTTTCGGTATATCTTCTGGAAAAATGCACCGGAACAGCCTCTTTTACTTCACAATCCTTCATGATTTTTCCGGATGCTGAAGCAAAGCTGTGATAATTGATGTTTGCCAATTCCTGATCTTCATCCTTGTAAAAGGTTTCGATATACACCAGGTCCGCTTTTCTAAAGACTGCTTTTATTTTCTCATAATTATTTTCAGCTGCTGCATGATCCATAATTACACCTAACTTATAACCTTCATTTCTTGTCAGAAAATGAAAAAGTTCAGAAGCTTTGTAAACGGTTTCTTCAATCTCAATTTCTTTCTCCAGATCCTGGGTTTCAAAGGCTGCCTTCAGTTCACTGATCCATTTCCCCTTCCTAAACACGGAAGCATTTTCATTAAAGGTAACCGAATCTTTTTCCTTAAAAAGATACGCAACTGAATCTGTTTTATGGTCAAGAACGGCAAAGTCAACCCTTACATTTTCATCTTCAAAAAGGAAATTCTGCGTGGTGAAAAATTCAGGGTTCCAGTACGGTGGGCGGATTTTATACACCTTGATTTCTGATTCTGAAACGGCTTCCCGGATTTCATATTCAATAGCCTTTTCATCAATTAAATTCCAGGTATAGGATTTCAACCTTGCTTCAACCTGTTTATGGATATTCTTCGGCCCGCAGATCACGATTTTTTCCCCGCTTCCGATCTGATGCCTGAAAATCCCGTCAAAATTCGAAAAATGGTCAATATGCGTATGACTGATGAACAGTGCAGAAACCGACTGTATTTCTTTTACCGTCAGCAAACTTGCTTCACCGCAGTCACACAGATAATGCTTCCCGGAATTCGGGATTTTTATCAATATGCTGATGTCTTCTCTTAAAAGACTTTTTATTTCTGCCTGTATCATTTCTTTACAGTTCTTATTAAATCACTTTTTTTCTTTTCCACGCCCGGATTCCTTCGGAATGACAGCCTCAATGATAAATCTTTTGGTTGCCTTAACACACAAAAAGTTCCGGTAAAAATTACCGAAACTAAATTTTAAGTGTCATCAGCTCCTGTTTTACAAGATCAATGACCAAGGAATTCAATTTTTTATTGATTCTCTTCTGCTCCTCTTTTTCTATGGCTGCGAAAGCTTCCGGGAAATCTTTCTCAAAATCTTCCAGAATATCCTGTGCAAAAAGACCGATTATTTTCCCCACCATTTCAGGTTCGAATTCACCGGTTTTGCTCACGACGTTATTCAGCCTGTTTACCGTTACATAGTTCCGGATTTCTTCCCAGATCTCCTGAGCTTTTCCGCTGAAATGAACATCTTTCCTGGTGGGTCTGTCTTTTTTAACCATTTTTGATTTTTCGGTCCATTTCTCATTCTTATTTTTCACAATGACCCTGGCACCGTTTCCAAAATACCTGGTTTTCAAAGTTTTAATAATGGTTCCTTCACACCTATTATCTTCGATTTCAGGCAGGCCCAACCAGGCCGGAATTTTAGAATCGAAAGCATTCGGGAACTTCAAAGCCTCTTCCAAAGTCCCTTGGAACAAGACCTTCGCATAGAAGAATCCGGTTTCCTCAAAAATTTGATTGGCTAAATCGGTATCCAGATACGTGGTGCCGTTCAGTTTGATATCAAATCCGTAAAATTCGTTGTACGGCGCATATTCTATGCCTTTCTGCACTTTGATGGCATCTTTTACAGGTGCTACTTCTTTATGTTTGTATCCTCCGCCGAACAGTTCGCCGTAGATTACCACCGTTTCCATATCCGGATAAACGGCTTTCACTTTTTCGAAGATATGAATTACATTTTTCCTGTAACGTTCTAAAATATCATGTGCATTGTAAAACTTCTCATCCTGTTCGATGAAAGCGGTTCTTTTGGCCATCTTAATCTCCTTTCCGTCGGTAAAAAAAGAGAGATTGGCACCGTGAACCTTTTCCTGCACGATGAAAACCTCATCCCCGAAGCCCTGCAGCCTGATCTGATCGATCACGCGGGCCTGGTAAGCATTTTCTATTGTGTTATATGTTTTGAAAATCATTTTTTTTAATTTTTAATCGTTTCTAACTCATTATTTTTCATCTGAGCAAGGTGTCTTTGCGCGTGAAGTGAAAGGAAATCAATGTATTCATATACATTGATTTTCCCCAGTTCATTCACTGTCATTGTTGTTTTGCAGAGAAGACCTTCACCGTTTCCCATCAATTCCAAATAATTTAAGCACTGATGATACTGCTGAGAAATCAAACTTCTGATTTGATTTAAATTCAACTCTCCTTTTGGCTCCATATGTTCCGGTCTCACCCATTCAAAAGCACCATACTCACCTACTTTATCAAATTTATCTTTATTGAAACTATAATTTTTTATTTCAAGATTCAAATCAAGATTAAGATAATTCCGCATTGCTTTTTTTGAACCTTTTTCAATAAGAATCAACAAATAAAAGTTTGTCAGGAAGATGTGTTCTAAAATCTGCTGAGCGGTCCAGCCTCCGTTTGAAGGCTTACAATTTAAGATTGTTTTATCTTTTTCAAACCCCCGGTCGAGCTCATCAAAACTGAATTTCAAATGCATTTTCACAAGCTGAATTAATCTAAAAATATCCATTACGTTTTTTAAAGTTGTTTAACAGGTCTTCAATATTTTCCTTTCCCACCGGATTCATGGAGTGGCAGTAAAATTCCGGCAGTTCTGCATCATGATCCAAACAATATCCTACCAGCCATTTTGCACAATCGTAACCTGTTTTTTCAACACATTCCTGAGAATCCTGTTCTGAATAATGCTCATCAGCAAGGTCATGGTCAAAAGAAATCATTTCCGGAAGTCCCTTTTCCAGGATCCTGCTGACAAACTGCGCATAATTCCGGACAACATGCCAGTCTTCCCAAAGGAACATATCCTGTTTTGTATAATGATACGCATCAGGCGGGTATCTTATATCGTCCAGAAACAATAATCTTTTTGTGACTTCCATTGCTTTATTTTATTTTTTGGATGGAAGTTGGATGCAGGAAGTTTACATTATGTCTTTAAAAAGATTCCAATCCTTTTACCCTGCTTCTCATTCCGTTATACCATCATATCAGCACAATTGGAACTTGCGAATGAGTAAGGTTTTGCTTTAAATACATATCCCATTCCCAGAATGTAGCCCATCGCATCTTTCAGAGCAACATTGGATTTAAAATCAGGATCGGTGTTAATGTCTGCGTGTACCTCCATTTCCACATCATACGTTTCCAGGACAGAACAGATGGCGTAAGCGATCTCTACGGATTTGTTGACTTCATTCAGCATCCGTTCCTTGATACTGATACGCTGGAATTCCCTTTCTTTTCTGATAAAGGTAAACGCTCCTTTTCCCTCGCGGATGATTACGACTGCCGTAGCATAATTGATAGCGTCACCATATACATGGGAATCTGATCCCACACACACTTTCAGCCGGTGCCCGTTGGCCTGTTCGCGGAGGATGGCTTCTTCTACCAGCTGTGTGATAGGGCTGCGGAAAATTTTTCCGTTCATGTTCTGCCATTTTTGTTGTTGCGTTTCCATTTTTTCTACATGTTTAAGTTGTATACTTTTTATAATTCATAAATGATCATTGATCCGTTATTTTTATGTGCGGCTGTTTCTAACCACCAATTCTTTGCATTATGAGTTGTGACTTTTGGGTTTATTAACCATTGTACATTGCTCATTATTCTTGTTTTGTACGGGAAAAGGGATTCGAACCCTTAATATCCTGATCCTAAATCAGGTGCGTCTGCCAGTTCCGCCATTCCCGCAGGTTTTGAAACCTATTCAATTTCTTTTTACTTTTTACTTTTTACTTTTTACTTTTTACTTAATAAAAAATTGTACTCTATAAGGGAATCAAACCCTTATTTTCTGCTCGAAAGGCAAGGCGTCCTGAACCGTTAGACGAATAGAGCAATTAACCGACTGACCAGGAATCGAACCTGAACAACAAGAGTACATTTCCTGCATGCTGCCGTTACATTATCAGCGGTGTTGGTGGAAGCAGCAGGATTCGAACCTGCTCAGCAAT
This sequence comes from Chryseobacterium gregarium DSM 19109, assembly GCF_000430845.1. GTDB lineage: Bacteria > Bacteroidota > Bacteroidia > Flavobacteriales > Weeksellaceae > Chryseobacterium > Chryseobacterium gregarium. The sequence continues at coordinate 142,076 of NZ_AUMU01000007.1, forward strand.
AAACAACGGTTTTTAACGCTGTATTTTCTATTTTTTTAAGGAATCGTTCAATCTTCCTCATGTCAGACCACCCCGGCTCTCCAGCTCCGGCGTACTTCCTTTTTTTATGGTTGATAAGCAATGGGTAATGAATAATTTTAACCCACTTACTTTAACCTGAATTTGTGAAGAAAAATAAAGCCTGTCTTTATTTTTTAGTTTGATATAAGAACTTCTGCGCTCGACAAACTTTTACTTTTCTCCGGAACTGATCTCATTTCAGTTATTTGAGATGGCTATGGGGTTGTTCATAACCATTTATTTTTTTGTTTGAATTCACGAATGTTTCACATTTCAAACCCACTCAGCTTACGCAACGGTTTTGCAGACCGCCCCGACTCTTCCACTTCGGCGAACCATCAATTTTTGGGTAATAAGCAATGGGTAATGAGTAATTTTACCCACTGGCTTTTAACCCGATTTTTTAAAGAAAAACAAAGCCTGTCTTATTTTTTGTTTGATATAAGAACTTCTGCGCCTGACAGACTTTTACTTTTCTCCGGAACTGATCTCATTTCAGTTATTTGAGATGGCTATGGGGTTGTTCATAACCATTTATTTTTTTGTTTGAATTCACGAATGTTTCACATTTCAAACCCACTCAGCTTACGCAACGGTTTTGCAGACCGCCCCGACTCTTCCACTTCGGCGAACCATCAATTTATGAGCAATAAGTAATTGGTAATGAACACTTTTAAACTAACTTCTAATCTCTAAATTCTGTATTAATTAGCGTTAATCCACTATTCATTTTTAGAGTTAAGAAAAAGCCTGTCTGTATATGTGTTTTTATAAAGATCTTCTGCGCTCGACAGACTTTTTCTTTTTCTCTTCTGAAACAATTAACTTAATTACTGTAATTTCGGAAGGATTGTTCATGAATTTTATATTTAATTTTTGTATCCACGAATCCTTCGGATTTCGAACCTTCAGCCTCCGGCTTATGAAACCTATTCAATTTCTTTTTACTTTTTACTTTTTACTTTTTACTTTTTACTTTTTACTTAATAAAAAATTGTACTCCATAAGGGAATCGAACCCTTATTTACTGCTCGAAAGGCAGCCGTCCTGAACCGTTAGACGAATGGAGCAAATGTTATGGAAAGCAGGGTCATTTACCATTTCTATTTAATGTTTTCATGGTTCAAGAATACCTGGCATCTGATCTTGCGACCTTCCGCCTTCAGGGCAGGTAAACGACCACTGTTATCTTTCCGGTTTTGCAGATTCACTTCAATATTTTTTTCCGGGAGACAGCCGGAGCCAAAATTTTCCGTGAACCTTTGTAATTCTGAGAGGGATCGAACCTCTAACCTCCGGTTTAGAAAACCGGCACTCTATCCAATTGAGCTATAGAACTGTATTTATAATCCCGAAGGGCTGTTTATGAATTTCAAAACTGAAGAAACATAAAAAAAGCGCCTCTTTTCGGGAGGCGCTTCATATTATTTAACGTATCAGTTCATTAACTGACGCTATTATATAAGCACCTTTTATCCACAAATTCACTTTCAAGAATACATGCATACCCTACTCCCATCGGCTCCAGTCCGTTTTGTCTTGAATATAAATCAGATATGTTATGCAATTGTTTCATTGTATTCCTGTTGTTAAAATGTTTTTTGAATGATTAAAAACGTGTTGCTTTTAATTTTCGGTTGCAAAGTAAATATGATTTTTTTTAACCTGCAAATTTATTTTTCACTTAATGAATTGATAATCAGTGTTTTAATCCCTATTTTCAACATAGGGAATTCCTGTCCGTACTAGGGTACAGATGCCTTAATTACCTAAATGACTGTCTCTCATCGGGTTATCGATCACGTTTTATTTTCGTATTAATTGTTCATTGTTGATTAAATAATTTTCACTTTTCCGGTTATTTTTTTTCATTCTAAATAATTTCCGTCTTAAAAACACAAAAAACGCCCCGTTTACCGAGGCGTTTTTACTATATTTTGATAAAATCTTACAGGTTTATTGTAAATAATTTTCAAAGCAAGCACATTCCGCCTCATTCCACATCATCCATTCATATCCGAATAATCCCTTTAGTGAAGGGCTTCCGCATAGGTTGACATTGATATGTGCTCTTTGTATTGTCATAATTTTGTTGGGGCAAAGATAAATTTTTTTATTAATATTTTATTGGTTTGCCATTGGGAGAAGTGAAGCGACGAAGCAATCCTGAATGTAAAATAAGACTAAAGATGGCTTCACCCCCGGTTCGCAATGAAAGCAACCTTCATTCAATTCCTGAACATCCTGTTTCGCCCCGTCTTATATCTGGAAATATCCTTTAAGATCATATCATCATCAGGATTGAAATGTTTCAGTTCATTGACGATTTCAGAACGGGTAGCCACTTTTCCGGCAATAATTTCATAGGCGATATCCCGTGTGGTTTTCTGAAGATCGGGGCTTTTCCTGAATTCATATTTCATCGCTTCAAGATACGGGATCTTCTGGTCTGAAGTGATTTTTTCATACAGATGCCGGATTTCCTGCCCCAGCTCTTTAACATCAGTAATGTTGGCAAAGTAATTATTCAGACAGTTGAAGGCATCCTTATTTTCTTCCCAGCCTTTCAGCAGTACTTTTTGGGCTTCTGCGTGCAGTTCCATTTTTTTTCGGTAAATCAGTGACCCTTTTACCATCTGGCTGTTGTTTACATAATCATCGGCAACCATCTGATAATAGGCATTGGCATTTTTCACGTCATTAATTTCCCTGTACAGATCGCCTACTTTTTCTTTCTGTTCCAGTTCTTTGTAAAGATCAATGGCCTTCCTGTACTGTTTCGCTTTTTCATAACACTGGGCCGCTTCGGATCTGTTTTTTAATTTTTTAAGATAGATTACGGCTGCTTCATTATAAAAGCCTCCTTCTTCCAGCGTTTTTGCAGCCCGGTAATGGTTCTGAAGAAGATTCATGTACACTTTTGCTGCTTTTTTGTAGTCCTGTTCCGCGATATACTGCCGGGCAAGCTCCTCATATTTATTCCGGATCCGGTCGAAAAGTGAAGACTCTATATAAAAGTTATCACCGCCTGGCCTGCCTTTGCGGCCTGACTCCTTTTCCTTTTCTTTATCCTCAAAGTTTTTAAGGACCATCATAATGATCACAGCCACAATCAGGAAAACAACAAGTTTCCCGATCACGCTCCAGAAACTCTCATGGAACAGCTGCGCAAGCATGCCGATGACTTTAAGAAAGACCAGAATAAAAAATGCGGCCAAAAATTTATCGGTAAACCTCTGCTTATTCATCCTTATCTGATTTTAAAATGGTTTTATCATCACTGAAGAGGCGGTACAGAAGCAGGACAACGCAGATCACCAGCACCCAGACAAACCAGTTATACCCGAACATTTCAATAAGGGGATAAAACAGATAAACCAGCATAGCTGTTAAAATCAAAATCAGGATCGCCTTGGTTCTTCCGGGGACGTTCCTGCCTCCGATATTCAGTGCTTTTCTTTTTACGAAATAGGAATACAGGCCGACAATCCCCGTCATCAGAATAAGTAAGAAAATAATTTCCAGAATATGATGCCTGGTACCGGAACCGGACTTTTCAAACGTCCTGACTTTTTCAGCCTTTTCCGGTTTAAATGGAGGCTCCTGATATTCTTTTGTCCCGTACAGCCTTCCTAAGGAATCTTCGATCAGGACCTGTTTCTTTTTCCAGATATGTTTTACAATGCCTTCATCAGCGGGTTTCCCTGAACTTGCTTTACTTAGTGAATCTGCAATTTTTTTCCTGTACTTTTCCTCATTCTGCACCAGGTATTTTACAATTTTTTTTTGGTATACTTTTTTGAGTGAATCTTCGGAACTCTTTATTTCCTGTGCCACCCGATCTATTTCTTCAGAAATCTTTTCAATAGGCCGGCCTCCGTTTTTCAGATATTCCCGGTAGCTGTCTGTATTATCCTGATCCTTGTACCAGCTTGCTGCCCTCTCATGTTCATTCAGCAAATCCCATCTTTTTGATCCGTACAGGGAATCAATCTTCAGGTCTATATCTGTAACGCCTGACTGATAGGCTACCACCGGTGACATCATATGTTCATCAACCTCTGAAATTTTACCGGAAGAAACGGTCTCCGGAGACGCAGGAGATTCAACAGACTGGTAGATTGAAAACCACACCACGCCTACAATAATGAATACCGACCATAAGATCCAGCTGTACTTTGCGGGGTAAAAAAACCTGCCTCTGGAAGTATTTCCTGCAAACAGTTTCCCTAACCCTATTTTTTCCAAAAATTTAAATTTCCCGAAACCGCTGCCTCTTGACGTCCCCATGACATCAAGAGGAATCCCAAGCTCTACTGCCCGGTCGGGATATTTTTCAATGTATTTCAGGTATTTTTCGATTTCCTTTTTATTGCCTGCCATTACCTTTTTCAGGTCAAAAGGAAGATCTTTCATCCATTCTTCTTCCGTTTGCGGTTTCTGCAGGGCTTCCAGGACTTTTTCATCGTCCATTTCCACTGTAAAGCTTTCAATATTCTGCGGGATTTTCACCCCGTTCAGCGGTTTCCGTACCTGATCCCCTGACTGTCCGGGATCCCGGATCAGGGAAAGCCAGTCGATTTCTTCCTCTAATTTCACCAGTCCGAAGTCAGGATGCATGACAAGGAATTCCGCTTCAACCCTTTGCCATTCTTCCGGATGTACTTTCGGATAAAAATCCGTATTTTCCGGAATGAAAAGCTTGTTTCCGACCCATTGGAAATAGGCGTTTTTACCGATTTCATTCAAAGCCAGGTCCGGGAAAACCAAGAAACAGCCGTACAGCACATTCGGTTCAAGGGACGGAACCGGAAACGATCTGACGCTGCTTAATTCTATCCCCAGAACTTCCATTTCATAAAGCCACGTTAATACTGAAGCCCCTTTGATCAAAAGCCCTTTTTTAGGATAGTTATTTTTCGGAAAAGGTGTGATTCTAAGTTCCATACTCCAGAATATGTTTAATGAAAGCGCCCATATAATCAGAATACATATCGTCCATTTCCCTTACTTTCAGCTTTGTTTCCTTCGGCAGGTAATATTCCGAACCTCCGAACTCTTTTTCGGTAGCCAATGCCAGGTACCCGTAATGGGTGGAAGGGACGTAAAATGCAGGAATATTTTTATTGCTGCTCATAAAGGTCATCATTCCGCGGGGATCCGTAATCACTTCGCTGCCATCGCCGAAAGTAAATTTATTTTTATGCTGGGCAGACCAGACCGTGATCTCCTCTGTATTCTTATCAAAGCTGTAGGCATTTTCATCATGTTTCGTTAAAGCCCATTTGGATACAACCAATTCATCTGCAGCGTTGATCCCGATTCTGGTAAAATTACTTAATATTTTCGTCCCTCTGTTTCTCAACCGGTTTATTTCAGCTTCGTTTTTTACATCATTCCTATTAATCTCGTCATCATTTTTAACCTGTTCAATTGAAATATTCCCTTCTGTACCGGCCTTAAAAACAAAAGGTGCATGCTCTTCATGCAGGTAAAAGCTTTTGTTGAAATAAAGAAGCCTGTAGCCCGGCGGGATATTCTGTCCGGTAAGGTTGAGTTCGGAATATTCTTTTGTATCCAGGTTCAGTTTGGAAAGTATCTTCCTGTCCGGCCGGTACTGTGCCAGGATATAGTCTCCCGATTTATTTTTGGTAAGCGCGAACTGTCCTCCCGGTTTTACTGAAATATCTTCCAGAACCACTTCGCAACCCCGCTGAATACTGGTATTCTGGTAAATGTTTTTGTTATAATAGTTGTCTGACAAATAGGTCTTCAGCAGTTGTTTCTTATTGCTCAGAATATAAAATTCCCCTTCATACAGAAATGTTTTCATCCTGTCTTTGGGTGTTGGGAACAGCAACGGGTAGTTTTTCGGAACCAGGACTTTAATTCCGTTTCCGGAACCTGTGTATCGCGGTTGCTGTTTCGGAGGGTTTGCCCATAATTCTTTCAGCGGAAGCACCATTTTCTGCACATGCTTCCTTGCGCCTTTATGATGTTTGTAAAAGTTCAGCTCGCCATTTGAGGAAGTGGTAACCAGGAATTTCAACCGGTCTCTGTTTTCGTGAATAACTTTCTGGAGTTTCTGATGGTCTGAATTTTCCTGATGGGTGATGAAAAAAACCTCCAGGTCCTTTTCCGTATGCACTTCATTAAAAAACTTTTCCAGTGCCCGGGAAACTTCCAAGACCGGACTTACCTGATTCAGATGATCAATGACCTCATCCGTTGTATTTAAAGAAATCGGAACCGTATTCTGTCCCAAAGCGAAAATTTTACATTCCGAATGCGCTTTCGGATGTTTGATGACGGCAATGGCGGAGGCAAACGCCAGCACTTTGGGGGTTCCCCAGTTTTTCAGGGAGGTATCGATCAGGATAATCCTTTCAAAAATATTTTCTTCTGGAGGAACTTCCCTTTGGATGTACAGGGCTTCGTGATTGGCCACCCGGTTCATGAAAACCTCATCATCATGGGCAAATTCTGACAGCAGCATCCTGTTGAAATCGCCCTTGTTGGTCATATCAGAAATCCCTCCGATCGGCTGTTCACCGGGAGAAAGATGCCGCATCGGAATTTTCAGCCCGCTCCAGATTCTTTTAATCAGGCTTCCGACCTGAAATGTTTTGGGATCTTCAGTGAGTTCCTGAATAAAATCTTTTCCGTTTTCAACAGTGGTTTCCTCCTGTACCACCTCGTCTTCCAGCCCGGGAATATCAACAACGCCTTTCAGTGATTCGATGATGGCTTCTGCGGTTGGGAATTTATTCTGAAGCAGCGCTAAAACTTTAATATCATTATTAACAACTGAAAATGTCAGGGGTTTCTTCTCTGCCGCTCCGGAAATTTTGTACGGCCTTTTTTCAAAAACCTTTATGATTAATTCTGAATTGCCGGCAGAAAGAATGTTGTGTGTATTTTCAAAAACGGTCTTCAATAGGATCATTTTATTCTGGCCTTTTTTAACTGAATTTCCCAGGCTGTTTAAGTTCTCCAGGAAACGCATGGCCAATTCAATCTCATCCTTTTTCTCTGTTCTGAATAATTTGTCCTGTTTCTTTAAATGATAGAAAAGACCATCCATATTGAGGTATCCGTCCTGCAAAGCATATAAAACAAGGAGCAGCGCGCCGAAAGACGGAAACCCCTGGTCCTTCAGCTCCTTTAAGACCCCGATGACATAAGGCCTGTAGGCCATCGCGCCGACATTCGGAATTGAAATAAGGTTGTTTTCATGATAACCTGATGGGTCAGGAACATCTTCATCAGTGGTCCATTCCCAAAAATACCCTTCATATGACTGGAAATACGTTTCTAACTCCATTCCTGTGATTTTTCGGTGAGACGGAATGAGCTTAAAGACAATTTACGGAAATCGTTTTTATTAACAGATACAAAACTTCCGTCTTCATTCCAGACAAGCCATTGGTCCAGCGCTTCATTGTATTTTTTCTGAATCAGAGCACTTACATTTTTAAACTCAAAATCAAAGCCTGCCGGCAGAAGATGCCCGTCCTTCGTCCAGTACGTTTTTCCCGGAAAACCCAGTAACGGGGTTCCTAAAAACAGTGCTTTGCTGTTAATGACCGTCCAGTTTATTCTTTCGAGTTTAAATTTAGGCAGGGTAACCATCAAGTCTTTAATTTCAGCCATAGGAGATAATAAAGCAACCGCAGGCTGCACTTCTTCACTAGGTTTCAGCCTGACCGTAATTTTTTCGTCAATCCCGAAAAAATTGTTGTTGGAAGGAGGGTAAGTCAGCCGTAACGCCTGATCAATAGGCGTCCACAGCAATGCAGTCCGGACTTTTTTACTGGGAACGAGGGCATCTTTCCGAAATAAAAGCCCCTCTCTGAATTCATACAGCAAAAAATTGGGCAGCTGTTGAATTTCCGGTGAAACCGCCTGTTCACCGGTAAAACCTTTCAGCCAGATCACCTCTTCTTCCAGTGCGATCTGAATATTCTTCCAGTCACGAACCGAACCCAGAACATCTTCATCCGCACGCGGAAGCTCTGCCCAGAATTCTTTTACAGGCTCTGAAGGATCTTTTGCCATAAATGTTCAATTTCCTGTTGAATATACTGTTTCTGTTCAGGGTTCCTGATCCAGTCGCAGCGGGTCTGGAGGTATCTTAATTGATCTTTGATTACATTCTGTTCTTCAAAGCTCAGGGTCGCGCTTTCCCATTTTCCGACCAGGATTTTTACGTCTTTCATGATCTCTTCCGGGTTCGGCGCTTTATTCTGCAGGGCCTGCGGATGGGATTTCGGGTTATCGTCTTTTTCAATGGTCCGGTTGATGATCCCTTCCAGGATTTCAATCTGTTCCTGGGTATCCCAGATATGTTTCAGCACCCATAAATCCGATAAAACGGCTTCGGTTCTCCCGCAGATCAGGGCACTTGCGGCAATCAGGTTCTGCAGCTTCACGGCCCGACGGTCGGAAATGGCAATGCCTGTGTTCCTGAGACTGATGATGGTATTGAGGTAAACTTCATACACCGGTTTTAAATCAACGCTTTTACAAAGATTCTGAAGTTCCCTGATTTCGTCCGGGAGAATTTCAGGCGTATCCGTTTCTGTATCGTTTTCCAGTTTCCTTCCGGCCAGAAGTACCTGCTGAAGAAGTTCGGGAGGTACATAATCCACATTGATCCGGATCAGGAAACGGTCGAACAGGGCATTTAATGCTTCGTCTTCCGGAAGCATATTGCTGGCTCCCACAAACATCAGGGCCGGAAGCTGCCGGGTTTCTTTTCCTCTTTTAAAGACCTTCTCATTCAAAGCCATCAGGAGTGAGTTCAGAATGGCAGAATTGGCATTGAAAATCTCATCCAGGAAAACCATGGAGGCTTCCGGCATCATGCCTTCGGTATTGGTCAGCAGTTCCCCTTCTTTCAGTTTCCTGATGTCAAAAGGCCCGAAAATCTCATTCGGTTCCGTAAAACGGGTCAACAGATATTCAAAGTTCTTTCCGTCTTTAACGGTTTTTGCCAGTGTCCTTACAATGGCCGATTTTGCCGTTCCGGGAGGTCCGTATAAAAAGGCATTTTCCCTGGCCAGCAGACAGATCCCCAAAAGGTCTACCACGTCATTTTTTCCGACGAAAGTATCTTTGACGTACGTAAGGACCTTGTTTAATTTTTCAATATTCTGAGTCATTAATTTTTTGTATTTATCGTCTTTTCTTTATTCCTTTAACGCAGAGTCCGCAAGGAAATTTCAAATGATTGATTGTTTTTGAGTTTCCAAGAGCGCTTTATTTAGCGGAGAGAGATGAAGAATTTTAATTTTCCGTTATTTTTAATTCTTTCCAGAATTCATCTTTATAGATTCCGAATTCCGCCATCAGCAGATGGTTGAGGTATGGGATTTCTGCCAGCCTGTAATCTTTTTTCGCTACAATTCTTTCAAGGTATAATTTCCGGTAGGTGGCATTGTTTAATTCTTCTTCCCAATTGATATTTTCCGGGTTCAAATCATATCCGATCCCTGAATAATGAAACTGTACAAGGATATTTTCCAGCATGGTGACCAGCGGGTCTTCCGGGTCGGCGTTGTGCAGGACTGCCATCATCTGCGGCAAAAACCTTAACGATAAATCTGCCGACAGGATTGAAGAAACCTCCCTTTTTCCTGTAAAAGCAGGAATTAATTTCCCGAGGCTGCCGGACGTATCTTTTCGCACCAGGTACAGCTGTGCACTGTGATACAGCACCTTTGCCGCCCATACTGCGGATTCCTTGTGGAAAATGACCTGATCCGACAGAAATTCCAGCCGCTCTTTTTCAAATTCAGATTCAAAATAATCTGCGGCATCTGCCTCTTCCTTTGCAGAGATTTCCTGAAGGTCTGTATAAATGGTCATGCTTTCTTCCTTGCGGAGCAGAAACAGCGTATCTAAAAAAGGGGATCGGTTTTCCAACATCTAACAAAAATAAAATTATTTCCCCGGGAATAAAATTTTTATTTGATGATTGATCATACAATCTTTCAGACCGTTTTTTCTGCCGGAAAAAACTCACCTTTTCTGTTTTGTACCTTGAGGCCGGCGGTTGTTTTAAAAAATACATTTACATTTGGGCATGCAAAAAAACCGCGGAAAAAATACAGGTGACGACCTGCTTTTCGGTTCAGAAAAGCAGACCGGAAAACTGAAAACGGCAGTTCAGGACATGCACTACCTGTTAAGCAGAGGATATGCTGAAAAGGCATCTTCGGAACTGGCCGGAAACCGCTACCGCCTTAAAGCCCGCCAGATCCAGGCCGTCCGTGCTGCTTCTGCCTCAGACACCCAGATCCGGAACAGGGCAGACAAAGAACTTAAAATTTCCGCATTACAGGACGCAACGGTACATCTGGACGGCTTTAATATCATCATTATCCTGGAAAGCCTGCTTTCCGGCGCGTATATTTTCCAGGGTGCGGACGGCTGTTTACGGGACCTTTCCGGTGTGCACGGAACATACAGAAAAGTAAACCAGACCTTAAGATCGATCGAACTCGTGGCTGCATTCTTTCAAAAGTCAGGAGCCTCGAAATTAATCTGGATTTTTGACAAGCCTGTTTCCAACAGCGGGAGGATCAGCCGGATGGTTTTGGATTTCGCCCGTGAAAACGAGCTGAACTGGGAAGCTGAACCGGAATTTAATCCGGACAGATACCTCGCTGAACACGCAGATATTGCCGTTTCTTCAGATGCCTGGATCCTGGACCACTGCCGGAACTGGTTTAACCTTGCCGGATACTTAACCGAGGAAGAAAAGCTTCCCGTTAACCTGGTAAAAATGGTTTAATCATGGATTTATTCAGGAACTACCTCCCGTTATTTTCAAAAGCCTGGAAAGAAAAATACCATGCTGTTTTAGCGGATGAGCATCTGCACCGTATAAGCAGGAACATCCGGAAATTTAAAACCGGCACTTTAGAATGGGACCTGCCTTTCTTTCATGAAGAAATAAGACCCGACCGGCATGCAAGCTTCCGCATTTTTATTAATATTCTTGAAAGCAAGGACACTGATGAACATAAGGCCCGGCAGATGGAGCAAATTGCTTTTGAGCATTGGCTGAACATCCTGGGGCAGCGGCTTACCTCAGCCAGTATCCGGGATGAAAAAGCCGTTCCGCCGCTGCAGGCTGTACTGATTGAAGCCTGTGAAAAACCTTTTAATACAGAAGTGACCATGGCACAGCGGGCCTGGGAAAAACATGCCGGCAGAACGGATGATCCGTTCTGGGGAGCCATACAAGGAAACAACCGGCAAAAGCAGCAGAGCGTGATGGAGAAAATTCATTTTATTTTACATCATACTACGTGGTGGAATGTCTTTTTTCATTACAAACACGGACCTGTTTTTGAAATCAGGGAAAAAGGCGGACACGGGATCCGCTGGAGCCACGGCGGAGAACAGCTGATCGGGTTTCTGGAGGTTTTTATAAATGAATAACTGTTTCTGCATTGGACAGATAGACTCCGATTTAAATGATAAAATTAATCGGATTATTGATAAATTGGTGTTACCGTATTGTTTGGGAGTTTATAAATTCACGATGAAATAAAACGATGAAAAACGTATATAACAAAGGGACTTTCAGAAGTTATGAATGGGGGAAGATTCCACCCTATTTAAAAAAGTACGGCAATAAAAAATGGAGAAGAACGGAAAGGTCTGACATAGAAGACCAGCTCAGTGAAACCGTCAGATTTTTTAAACAGAGAAGAAAAAGACGGAAATTAATTTGGGCTAAAATTACAAGAGAAATTAACGGAAGAACAGATTCCGGCTACAGAAGCTATTATTCTGAAAAATCATTTAAAAGCGCTATAAGCCGGGCACATATAACAAGATATTTTTTAATTAACAAAACATCAAAAAAATGAATACACTGATTGATATCGGCATCAATTTAACCCATAAACAGTTTCACAACGAACATGAAGAAATAATCAACCGGGCCCTGGATCACGGTGTGCAACAGATGATCCTTACCGGCACAAGCGTACGCGGAAGCAGGGAATCTGCAGGGATTGCAGAAGATTATCCTGAAATTTTATATTCCACGGCAGGCATCCACCCCCATGACGCGAAGTCTTTTACCAAGCAGAGCATTCAGGAGCTCAGAACATTGCTGGAACAGAGCCATGTGGTTTCCGTAGGGGAATGCGGACTGGATTTTGACCGGGATTTTTCGCCGAGGCCTGTTCAGGAAACATGTTACCGCGCGCAGCTCGAACTGTCCATTGAAGTTAACAAACCGCTTTTCCTGCATGAGAGATCCGCTTTCGGAAGGTTTAATGAGATCACGGATGATTACCGTTCCACCATGCCGGAAGCGGTAGTCCATTGCTTTACCGGAACGCTGAACGAGGCAAAAATCTATCTTGATAAAGGTTTTTACCTGGGATTCACGGGAGCAGTAAGCGATCAGAACCGGTTCAGCCATCTGGAAGAAGTGATCCGGTATGTCCCGCTCGACCGCATGATGATTGAGACCGATGCACCGTTTATGCTGCCGAAAAATATGCCGCGGATGCAGCACCGCAGAAACGAGCCTGCGTATCTACCCTATGTGGCACAGACGGTTGCCCATGTAAAGAAAATCAGCATTTCTGAAGTGGCTGATGAAACCACAGAAACGGCCCGGAAATTTTTCAGGATATAAAAAAAGAGCTCAGCACATCTGCCAGGCTCTTTTTGTATGTTAAAATGGATATAAATACAAGTTTACAATCCTTTAATGGCCGATTCCAGCGCAAGTTCCATCATCGGCTTCAGGGCCCTTTCCCTTTCGCCGGCGGAAATTTTCTCGTGGGTCGGGATAATATCCGTTACGGTAAGGATCGTAGCTGCATTTTTACCTAAATGCTTCGCATTGGCAAATAACCCGAACGCTTCCATTTCCACGGCCGGACAGTTATATTTTTCAGCAATCGCAGGAACAGCCGGATCTTTCCGGTAGAAAATATCACTGCTGTGGACATTGATGGATTTTGCCTGCAATGCAAGTTCTCCGGCAGTCCGGTTCAGGGTATCAAAGATCGTTCCCTGATGAGGCAGGATTTCCTCTTCAATTCCCCAGGCATATTTTGCATAGGTACTTTCGCTGGCCGCATTTTCCACATTCAGGATATCAAAAAGCTTAAGATCCGTACGGTACGCCCCGCAGGTCCCGATCCGTATAATGGTATCGACTTCATATTCGGTAAACAGCTCGAAAGAATAAATCCCGATGCTCGGGAAGCCCATGCCGCTCGCCCCTACGGTAATTTCCTTCCCTTTATAAAAGCCCGTATAATAAAAGATCCCTCTGGTCTTGCTGACCAATTCGGCATTTTCCAGATATTTTTCGGCAATGAACTGTGCACGGAGCGGATCCCCCGGCTGCAACACGACTTTGGCAATCTCTCCTTTGCCGGCACTGATGTGAATACTCATACTGTTATTTAATGAAGCAAAGATAAAAAGAAAATGCTTTATGGCTGTAAAGAAACTTGGTCTGGAAAGCCGGGAAAGGTTTACCCTGTATTTTAACCGGTTTCCTAAACTCAGGAATCTGAATAATTTAAAAGATTTTTCGCCAACGTTCTTCAGATATTCCCGGTTTCTTCCGGCAAAAGAGATCTACTGAAATTTTTAATATCATTTCCTGTTTCTTTACTGATAAAATAGGCATGCTGACAAGTGCAGGACTTAATACAAAAAATGACTGCTTTTATTACCTGTAAAAAAGCGCCTGCATGGCTGCAAGCGCTCAAAACTTTGTCTTCTCCATCATACATCAGCCATTATACAGGCCGCTCCACCATTACATTTATTGTGTTTTCACCTTCATTTTTTAAGTTCTGAAAATCAAATCTATGTTATATATCCAACATTTTAACACCTCAATCATATTATGTGTAAGTTGAAATTGAAGCAAGTGTCAGACTGATCATTAAAATTCAAACTCACCGATCAGGATGCCGTCATCAGTTCTCTTCCCATCTGTTTGCTGATTCTGGAACACCACTATTTTTCTTTCCTGTTTCCCTGTGGCATAATTGATAAAGACTTCCGCCATGATTGCTGTCGGCCCTGCCACGCCTGTCTGCCGTTCCCCGAAGAAATTGGTCTGGATTTTATATTTTCCTTTAATGGCTTTCTTCAGCAGGAATTGTTCCGGCCCGAAGCCTCCGGTAAAATCGTCACTCAGCCTTCCGCCGATTTCCGTTTCCTTGTGGGAATAATAGCACCGTTCATTATTGGGATCCGTTACCCACAGATCGATGTCCGTGTCGTCCTTGTTCCAGTTGATGACCACCCTTACATTGACCGGAAGGTCTGCTATGATTTTCGGATTGATGCCTGTAAGGTCTAGCTTATTTCCGTACGTACTGATCAGCCGGTTGATTTCCATGATAACCGTTTCTTCAATTCCCTGGTCGCGGTCGGCCAGTTCTTTTGTATAGGATTGGTTGAGAATCCTGTACAGGTTATCCAGAGCCTGCTGATAATTTCCGTTATCTTCCATGGCTAAGGCATAATCCCGGTAACTCTGCGGATCGAAAGGCCTCCACTCCAGGACTTTTTGGGTTGCCAATAATTCCTTGTCATAGGCTTCAGCCTGTTTCAGCCTGTATGCCAGCAATTTATACAGTTCTTCGTTTTCAAGGTCAAGATCAGCAACCGAGCTCAATACTTTCAGGCCTGCTTTCCTGTCATTATTTTTAAACAGCAGCTGGGAAACATCAAAATAATACTGAGGCAGGTTCTCGTATGTTTTTCTGTTTGTAAGATATACTTCGTAGATCATTTCCGGATTTTTTATCCCGTTAAAAAACTTCAGATATTCTGCATCGGATGGGATATCCGTCACGCTGATTCTTCCGGAATTCATAACCTCATCTGCCATTACATTTCCCGTGTTATTTCTGATGGTAAGCCCTGCTACACTTCCCTGCAATGCCTGAACCGCATTATGGGAAGCAATGGAAGACATCCCCCGCACACTGATCTGCGGGTTTTGCCTTGCGGATTCCGAAGTAACAGCGACGGAAGCTGAAGTCACAGCCTCTCTTCTTACCATTTTTGCAGCCCTCTCGGTTATTACGACTTCTTCTATATCGCTCTGTTGTTCCACATCGGCTTCCGAGCTTCTGTTTCTTCTTTGAATTCCTGAAGCTCCGGTAACCACCACTTCCCGTATATCAAGCACCATTGCAGTATCGGTTCCTGAAGAATACGACCTGGGTTCAGGATACCGTTTCGGCTTTTGACGGTAATCTTTTTTCCACCATTCTTTCAGGTTTTCGGTCATGGCTTCGGCATTACTCATCAGGTCATTCACCCTTTCTTCTTTTTCAGCACGCCTGTTTTTCACCATTTGCTCGAATGATGCTTTCAGCTCTGCAGGCGGGGCAATATCATACCGCACATAGTCTTCCACATTTTCCAGCACCATCAGGCTCATGGAATGGCTGACCAGGCCAAACTGCCGGCTGATGTTTTTAATCTCGCCTTTATTCTGTTTTTCAAAAATCTCCAGTTCGTTCAGCTTCTTCTGGGCCCAGAATTTTGAAATCTCCCAGTCTTTTACCGATTGCCCGGCGGCATTCAGCATGACTGTTTTCACCTCTGTCACTTCATTGCCATAGCCGAACTTCAGCTTGACCGCAGCCTGGTTTCCTTTTAAAATCCCGGTCAGGACAAAATCCTGCGAGATGGTCTGTTTCAGCGAAGGATATACTTCGTCAACGGACGGATTGCTCTCAATGCCTAAAAACTTCAGCGGCTGGAACAGTAATTTCCTGACTTCCTTTTCAGGATCATTTTCGTTGAGGTTCAGGAATTCACCGCCGGTTTTGTTGCTGATGAATTTCAACCGGTTAAAATTTGCAGTATTGGATGAAGAGACGGTATATACCGGTTGCTTCCAGGCGAGTTTCAGTTCTCCGAAAGAAGCCAGTCCGTCGGTAAAAAACAGGATTTCCTCTCCTTTTACCGGCTGCAACAATCCGAAATCAGTCCCGCCGTCATACGCCACCTGTGACAAATACGATTTTAAACGGCTCCAGTCCCCGTTCCTGATGGCAAAGCTTTTTCCTTCATCAAACGTATTGCTGATCAAATAAATGTTTACCGCCAGATTTTTATGGGTCTGAAAATAGGCTTCCAGCAAAGCCAGCTCTTTAGCATGGTCACGTTTGATTCCGCTGAGTGAATGATCCCATACGATGGCCAGTTCCTCCGGAAGTTTTTTCGGACGTTCATTGGAACTGATGTTCAGGTTGGCCAGGAAATAGGATGCATCGCCGGAAGCTTTCTGGATAAGGATATTCTGACTGTCGCTGCCCCGGGGAATGTTGATTCTCAGGTTATGTCCCGGTACATAGTTGGTTTTACGGATCTCTGCGGTCCAGGCATTCCCGTTTTTCACAAAATCAAAGCTGCCGTCCGGTTTTTCTTCCAGCTGAGGGGCAGACGCATTCTGAAAAATAGTCGTCCTGATATGGAATTCCGGAATTCCGGATGAATAATTCAGGGGCAGAAAATACCGGTAGCCGTTTTCTGATCTTTTCAGCTCGTCATTGTAGGTAATCTGAACCGTCCTTTCCCCTCCGTTGGCAGCAATCGGGTAAATGGTGGTCCGGAAATTATTGCCTTCCACTTTTTCCAGGACACCCGGGTCAACATTTCTTTTCCTGATGGTTTCATACACTTCTTTGGCCTTTTCTTTTTCTACCGGAACGGCACTGCGCAGCTTCCCGTTGATATCCAAAGCATATCCGCTGGCATTAACCCCTTCCGGAAGCGGAAAGGTCAGCCGCCCTTCTCTTAACCGATTGGAATTGTTTTTAAAGACCATCGTCACGACATGGGTAGAGAGGCTGCCTGTGATCTTGGTTTCGATCATTAGCTTCTGAAGGACAACCTGGTTGTTTTTAGTGTACCCGCCTTTTCCGTCCGCCGTTTCGATCACCGGAACCTGCGCCAGGCAGAACACAGGAAAAAACAACAGGAATTTCATATATAATGTTTTCATTGGATCTTTTTTGGTTTAACAACCGTTTCTATAGATAGAGATGCGGAAACCGGGGAAAAGGTTGGGAACGACAGTTAAATTTTTGCAGTTTTCTCTATTGCTTCCCTGTAGGCGTCTTTTTTTCATCCGTTGACGGAACAAAGGAACAGCAGGATTTTTCATATCCGGGGGTCTGCGGCAAACTTGGTGGTTTTAGCCTTTATCGTTCACCATTTCTTTGGAAGTGCTTTGGATGTCAAGATGACTGGAAATGGTAAAATGGTCAGGTAATTTATAAAAATTCAGACACCGCTGACTGAAAAGGCTTTGTCTTACAATTGATTTTAAGATTGCAGCTGATTACGAAACAGCCTAAGGGATAAAATTACCTGTGAATAGTAAGAAGGATTTTCTTTTTAATATGCTCATTTATCCTTCTTATTTCCAAAAACAACAAAACAACACACTAAAAAGTGACTTAATGATAATTATACCTGCTTTTTTTGTAAATTCAACACAAAATTTTTACCATTATAAATAAATAAGCATGAATATCAGCACCATTTATCAAGCGATCAAAAACTGGAAAGCTCTGGTTGATTCTTATAAAAGCGGAAATGAGGAAAGCGGAAAAGAGATTATCCGGTTTTTAAATCAGGGTTCCCATTTCTCTGTAGACGCAACCGAAATTAATGAGTGGAAAAAACGCCTTAAAAATGAGCCTGACAAGGCGATTCACGTTTATACAGGCATCGATAATAACCTGCTGAAATTTTTCCTGATCGATTCTAAAAGCGATACCGAGGGGAATTTCAGTGATATTGTTATAAAAGAATTCAACCGCATTCCTCCGGAAAATACCATCCCTGTCAGTGCCGGACTTACCTCAGAGGCTCCTATTACTTCGGAATCTGCTATTTACCGTAATTTCAGATTCAATATGTATTGCAGTGCATGGGTTGCAGCTCAGAAAGAAGACCCTTTCCGTATCATTTCTATCCCTTTTGATGATTATGAAAGAATGGGACTCACAGACAGCCGGTCATGTATTTCGTTCTTCGGGCTTACCAATGAAGCTTCGGAAAACATGTCCATACAAAACTATCATATAGAGATTATTACGGTAAAAGATGTCGGGATCAACAGCATAAGCCAGACTGCAGAAAATTATTCTACTCCCCGGCCGCCGTTCACCGCCAATGATCCTGTAGCAGATTATCAACTATTGCTGAAGAGTGATGCCCACGTATAACGAGCTGTCATTTTACTTACAGTTCACCATCAACCTTACCCTGCTTACAGGGCTCGGATTGTTTGTGAAACGTGGAAAACAGTCAAAACAGCTGTTGCTGATTTTTATCTCCGGTGAGCTTGCGTTGGAAATGTCGGATCTTATTTTCCGGCTCATGCGGGTAAACACGGTCAACATTTATTTTTACCCGTTCAGCCAGAGCTTTGGTTTATTGATGATTACAAGGATTTATAATACCTATTTTTTTAAGATCTCACCATCTTTAAAATGGTCCGTTTATATTTTTACAGGAATAGGCTTAACGGTCAATCTCTTGTATACCCAAAATACAGAATCGGTCACTTTTTATTTAAATATCATTACGAATATTATCATCTGCAGTTTTGCAGCGGTCTATTTCCTGAATGTGATCAGGACTTCAAAAGCTGACAAAACACTATTTACCGTGAATGTTCTGATCTTTTTATTTTTCTCGATTGAAAGTATCATTTCAACTACTTTTAATTTTTTAATTAATAAGCATCTGGAATGGGTAGCGCCCGTCTGGCTTTTCAGGGGCATATTATTATGGGTCACTTATATTGCTTTTATTAACCTGGGATGCCGCGTGTGGAAAATGAAAGTGTGATTATCTTATGGATATGGATAGGCATCGGGCTGCTGTTCCTTACTACCCTGTTTATCGCTGTTCTGGTGACCAATTATATAAAAAATATCAAAAAAAACAAGAAGAAAGTCATGCAGATGTTCCGCAGTACACAAACAGAATACCGGGAAAATGCAATTTCCTTTCAGGAAAAAGACAGGGAAAGGCTTGCAGAAGAGCTTCATGACAACATTATATCCCGGTTAAACCTCATCCGCCTGAATGCCCATCAAAAAAATCCGGATGAACTTAATTCAGATTTAAAAAATTCCATGCAGCTCATCCGTGAATTTACTCATAACCTGACACCACCGGATCTTAATGACATTGAACTGACAGATTTGATTGCGGACTATCTGGAACAGCTGAAAGTGAATATTGACGTACATTTTTATCAGATTACCTTAAATAAAATCGCCCTAAACAACTCAACCAAGCTACATATTTTCAGAATACTGCAGGAACTTATCAATAATATATTAAAACATGCTGAAGCTTCACAAATAAAGGTAATTGTAAGAATTTCAAAGCAATATCTTATCCTGATTGCTGAAGACAACGGCACCGGATTTACAACGGGAAATCATTCCGGGATAGGTCTGAGAAGTATTCACTTAAGAACAAAACAAATTAATGCCTTTTATAAACTGAAAACCAAGCCACAAAGAGGAACAAAATGGATCATCTTTGTCAATAACCAACAATAAAATGGAAAACTTAAAAATTAAAATCGGCATCGTGGATGATGACCTGCTGTTTGTACAGCTTTTAAAAAATTATATTAATGCCCATGAGGGTTACGAAGTGGTATCGACCTCCACCGGCGGCCATCATTTTCTGAATGAAACCGATACTGATCTGCCGGATGTTCTCCTGCTGGATCTCAGAATGTCGAACGGCACCGGGCTCGAAGTGATGTCAGCCCTGTCCCAAAAGAGCGCCGGAACTAAAATCATCGTACTGTCCAGTTTTTACCGGCGGTCTTTTATGGGACAAATGCTGAAGATGGGGGCCCATGCTTTTTTACCGAAAGAAATTGAGCCGGAAGAGCTTTTAAGGGTTATCAATGCAGTGCATCACACGGGACATTATTTTTCCGGCGAGCAGATTGAGGTGATGCGAAGCCAGCTGTCCAATAAGCTTCCGGAGTTTCATGCTTTTTCCAAAGATGCGCTCACGGAAAGGGAAATTGATGTTTTGAAACTGGTTTGTCAGCAATTAAGCACCAGAGAAATTGCGGATACCCTCTTCATCTCCCCTAAAACAGTGGAAACCCATAAAACCAACCTGATGATCAAGACCTGTGTAAAAAATATGGCGGGACTGGTAATTTATGCCGTACAGAATAATATTGTGGATGCCGATGAGATTATATTGCTGGATAAGTAGCTATCCGCGCATTATATCGTACAATATTGAATTTCATGACTGCTTTAAACAGCATACTCCCAAACCATTCATTAAACCATGCAAAATTATTGTTCCCAAATCCTACGGTCTCCGCATACACATGGCCTCCTTCTTCAAAAACCCTGATGGTTACGTATCCTCCGCTAAAAAAATGTCCCGGCATCGCAAAGTTAATCAGCGTCATATTTTTATCATCATGGGTTGTTTGTACAGGGCCGCCGAATATGGCTGTGGCATCGCCACCCTGAGTTCTTGGGCCCAGTATTTTATAGTTTCCGCCTTTGACGGATCCCGGAACTGTGGTGATGCTGTAAGTCTTCAGAAATTCAAAAAACGCACGTCCATCCACACCGGGTCTGATTTTTGCCACTACTTTTACATCCGAATAAAAATGTGGCCGCTTATCTACGTTCAGATCTAATTTCTTCCACACATAGCGTATTCCGTTCATTATCGGAATTCCCCTGTATTCCCTGATATATCTTTTTTCATTTTCCCAGGAAGTACGAGCGGCATATTGGGCTGATCTTCGCAAAACACTATAAAAGAATATTTTTATCATATCAATTTTATTAAGTTAAACTATAATTTATAAAAATCAGGGAGCGCATTGCCATACGCTCCCTGGAAAAAAACCTAAAACACATGATATTAAGAAGGATTCAGCATCTGGGCAATAGAAATTGCATCTGCTACCGTATCCAGGCTGTAGATCTGCATAACGCCCTGGGTAGTGGCTGCCTGACCTAAAATATTCTGTTGATTCTGATTATTTACCGCATTTTCAAACATGATTCCTGTGGAGTGTGCGGCCGTCTGGTATACGTTGCCCAAAGCAATTGCCGGAGCTTCTGCCACTACTTTTACGTTGGTTTGCGTTACCGCGTCTGTGATCTGTTCATTGACTACTGTTGCCATATGTATTATTTATTTTGGTTTAAAGAAGCAACCGGATTTTCCGGTCATGTTTTTTATGATTGACTGATTTTAAAAGCAACCGGAAAAAGATCCGGCTGCTGAATTGTTTTAAATGCGGAACTACGAAGTAGGATTCATCATTCTGGCGATAGAAATAGCATCTGCTACCGTATCCAGGCTGTAGATCTGCATTACCCCCTGAGTGGTGGCTGCCTGGCCTAAGATATTCTGCTGATTCTGGTTATTCACCGCATTTTCAAACATGATCCCTGTGGAGTGGGCCGCGGTCTGGTATACATTACCCAAAGCGATTGCCGGAGCTTCTGCCACTACTTTTACATTGGTCTGCGTTACCGCATCTGTGATTTGTTCATTGACTACTGTTGCCATTTATGTATTATTTTTTGTTTTGGTTTAAAACAACCGGATTTTCCGGTTGTCTGCATTTTTTGTTTACTGAAACCCTCTATTAAGCGGTAGGATTCAGCAGTTTAGCAATAGAGATTGCATCTGCTACGGTGTCTACGCTGTAGATCTGCATTACCCCCTGTGTGGTTGAAGCCTGACCCAGGATATTCTGTTGATTCTGCGTGTTCACTGCGTTTTCAAACATGATTCCTGTAGAATGCGCCGCGGTCTGGTATACGTTGCCTAAAGCCATTGCCGGAGCTTCTGCTACCACTTTTACATTCGACTGCGTTACTGCGTCTGTGATTTGTTCATTGACTACTGTTGCCATAATGATTTTGTTTATTTGAGTTTTAAAAATAACCGGATTTTCCGGTCATTACTTTTCTGCTTAATGACAGAGAAGGTTTTAAGAAGTAGGGTTCAGCATTCTTGCAATGGAAATTGCGTCGGATACCGTATCCATACTGTAAATCTGCATTACCCCCTGCGTAGTAGCCGCCTGACCTAAGATATTCTGCTGATTCTGCGTGTTAACCGCATTTTCAAACATAATTCCTGTGGAGTGTGCTGCTGTCTGGTATACGTTACCAAGAGCCATTGCCGGCGCTTCACCTACTACTTTTACGTTAGACTGGGTTACTGCGTCTGTGATTTGTGGATTCACTGTTGTTGCCATAATTGTAATTGTTTTTTTTTGAGATTTTAATCCCGGTTAATAAATATTTGATTGTTAAACTAGTTTTAAGATTATGATAAACCTCCCGCAGCTGATGCGGAGAAAATAAGCAGGCATTGTTCAAAGGCTGATGATTTAAAAAGATGTAGGTAAGTACGGTCCCCGGTACAATGGTGAAACCTTTATCCGTACAGGCTGCGGGGGTTTAAAGAAGGTAAAATAAAGGATGCGGCCGGGATTCTTTTCATGTCATAGAAATCAATTCCTGCTGTAGGCATGCTGTACATAAAATGATACCGTGGACTGAAGAATGCATTTCAAAAAATTAATTCCTGAAGATTCACAGCATCTGAAAGCGGTGCATAAAACATTGACCTGACGGTACAGGCTGAGATCACCGGCTTTTATTCCTGCAGGGGAATAGGCCGCATCCGTAGTCGTCTGCTGTTGAAGTTAAAAGTTAAAACGGCTTTTTCTCAACATCATTAATTCTTTTTTTAATCTTCCGGAGCCCATTTTTTTAATCCCCATTACGGAATGGCTCAATCCTATCAGCGAATCCCGGTGCTGATTCGTTACGGACTGCTCGTACATTAATCCTGTAGAGTGTGCACTCACCTGCATCGAAATGGCAGCAGGGACAGCGGGGGCCATCCCGACAACTTCCGTGTTGATTTGGTTCTGATTGTGTAACATAACTATTTTTTTTTTTGGTTGATGTTTATTTTCGCAGATTGGCAAATCTCATCTGCAGTTTGTTCATTCTTTCCGTGATCTTCAGTTCTTTTTCCTTTATTTTTCCTGTGGAAGTTTCCTGAAGCTTTTTCAGCTGTTCTTCATAGCTCATGGGAACAGGACCGGCTGTTGCTGCCGGCTGCTGTTGATAAGCCTGTTGCTGCTTCACGGCTTCTTCCAGTTTTTCAAGTAAAGGGGCTAAAGATTTCAGGGTCTCCTTGGTTGCTTTATCCTTGATATAATTAATAATTTCATCTTCATGACTGATCACAAAAGGCATGATATCTTCCATAACTTCCGGCTCTACCGGTTCCACTTCCACTACTATGGGTTCACGGTCCGGCACAGGAGCGGGAGATTTCGCTCTATGATTTATTCTTCTGCGCATAATTTTTGTTTTTAATGATGAATAACCGAAGGCTGGGACTGCTCTTCAAAATGATCATATGCCTATAATAAATAGCCGATAAAAGCCCCTGCTGCAGTCCAGTCCCTGTTGAGATCCTGGATGACGTTGCTTCCTACGATTTCCAGGGCGATACATCCTGAAATGGCATTGGCAGTAAGCATTTCTTTTAACTGGTCATTAGGAAGGTTTAAAACATATTCATCAGGAATTACAGGTAATTTCCCCGTATTTGCAGGGCTCTCATTAACGATAATATCCAGGATTTCCTGAAAATAATGGGCAATTAACTTAGCCCCCTGGAATTCCAGTTCTCTTTTTAATTCTACGATTTCATTTGGGGTAACCAGATCAGATATCGCATTGACATCCACATCGTGAACGGAGTACAGGGCCTCTCCCGTATTGGAAGCCGTGATCGTAATATCCGTTTTCAGTATGCATTTTGATTTTTCAAGATTTACGGTAAGAAGCCTGGAGTCCGTTTCAGGTTCTGCGATGTCAGTTAAGGTATTGAGGGGCAGGATCCTTACATTACAGAAAAAGGTCTGGTGCTCTTCCAGCTTGATCATAATAACCGCAATCCCTGTAGATTTATCCTTGGATTCTATCACAAAAGACTGGTAGTTGTTGTATCTCTTTGCTTTATTGGTACAGATCACCTGCCTTACAATGGGCTGAATGTTAATATCTGACGTGGAAAGGCTAAAAGCCACACGGTCACTGTTGTTCTCCGGTTTTTTTGTACTGAAATAGGCATTATCACTATTCCTGACCACATACAGGCTTTCATTGATGTCCTTTAAAGAACCTAGGTTTAAAATTTTTGCCGGTTTGGTTTCGCTTGAATAATTCATATTTTAATTTTTTTTAGTTGATCTGTTAATTTTGTAAATATTGATTTCTTGGAAGATCCGCTTGTATGCACTTCTGCAGGGGCTACGGCTTCTATTATTTCCGGTTTTACCAGTGGCTCTGTCAGTCTGACCGGTTTCAGAACCAATTTTCCCTCAGGGCCAGCCGGGATAAAGTTGTTTTTTATGGCATCGTCTTTCTTTTCTGAAGTTTCTGCAGCCGGTTCGGTCACCCGTTTTTTTTTTCGGGGTCTTCAGCTTCAGCCGAAACATCAGTGAAAAGAGGAGAATTTTGTTTTGTGCCAGGAATAGGATGAAGAGGAGTGGCATGATAAATCGTATTGGAAATTTTTGCCTTCATCTCAGCATAATCATTTACCATTTTAAATAAATCCTTCATCATATCATTATTTCCACTGCCTGTACCCTGAACCTGAGCTTCATCTTCTACAGCGTCACTGCTGCTGCTTTTGCCTGTAGGTGCGCTCGGTGACCCGTAGGTCAGTAAGTTGTTCGCCAGTCTGCTCAATGCGATGAGTCCCACCTGCTCAAACCCTTTTAAAAAGGACTGTAAATCCTGGACCATCATTCCGGCTGACTGCTCAATCATTACTTTGGCAACGCCCCCCATCGGAGAGGCTGCCGGCGGTGATAATACTTCAGCATTTACAAATTGTACCGACTTTTCTGCCGCATTGCCGGGTGTTGGTGCCGTGGTCCCTGTTGTTTCATTGCTGTTCTCATCCATTTTGGTAAAGTTTTAAATTATCCCTTTAAAATTTTAATGGCATCGGCAACAATCGCGGGGTTGAGCTGATTCAGGTTCTGCTGATTGGTCACCGAATTCTGAATGGAAATTCCGCTGGCGTGTGTAGCCATCTGGTAGAGCATACTCATGGCCTGTGCCGGAGATTCGCCAAGCACGGTAACATTGGTCTGCGTAACGGCATCTGTTGTCTGATTGTTTACTGTTTCTGCCATATTTTTGGTTTAATTGGTTATTCATTTGTATGATGATCTTTTTTCAAAGATTCCCTTTCATGGTAAGCCGGCCTTTATTATATTGCGGATATGCTGCCGTATCGGAGACTGCCTTACCTCTTTTGTCTGATACAAATTTCTCAAATCAAAACAACTCGGCATTCAGGGAAAAAACTGAATTTTAGAAAACAAGGGAATTCTCCCAATAGTGAATTGAAATATCCTTTTAAACTTTCATTAATTATATTTAATTGAAAACCAATAGCTTATATAAGAATAGATAAAAAACGAAAACGACCGTAATATCATTAAGTTAAATTCCTTTACTTCCTGTCAATTATAATTAATCACATAAGATTAAAATGTGAGTTCCGGTTTTCTTTTTATTTCCATTAAAATTCAAAATAGGGGTAAACACTTAATTTATATAAATGGGGATTTTCCCTCTGCTCCATCACGATCTTTAGATAGACATTTGTGATACACTCTGTTATCATTCAGAAACGTATTCTGTCTGTCCGGAAAAATCATTAATTATGAATACTATAAAAAAATTTTACTTATTACTATTGGCAAGCTCAAGAAATGCAAAGATTTTGGGAGGTGCCGGTGCTGCCGGCACATTATGGATAGGAACCAATTATTATCAGCAGCGGCAGGCACTGGCCTATCCCGAAACCGTTGATCCAAACGGCAGGCGCGGCGCTATGCTGGCCACAAGACATTTTGAACGCGGTCAGGTAGGCTATGGCGTACATCCGTCGATACGATTGATCCATCTGCTCTTCCGCAACATCGGAGAGCAGGAAATCGGCAAGCTGTTCCATTCTCCTGAAGCACAGGCCATCATGAGAAAATTAAGAACCCATGAAAATCACGAAGAGCTCAGTGCCGAGGAAGTCAAATACTGGATAAGCCAGCAAAAGAAAGGAAAAACTTTTCCTGATAATATAATGATCCGGTTTGGAGCTCTTATGCCGGCGGGTGCCCGCGCGCGTATACAGGAAGGCAGTGCTGTAATACGGTCCCTGCTCCCAGAAAGTGAATAACTGATTATACCAGCAGTTACACCTCAAAAAACGTATATAATCAGCCGAGGCAAGAAAAATGCCTTCATCAAATGATTCATACAGAATAACAACACCGACCGCGAGTAAAAAACGACCTCAAACTTTTAGCGTTAAGCAAATTGAAAAGAATAGGCCACAGAGAAACCATTTATGGTTCGGCGAAACCAATAAAAAAATTAAGCAATAATGAGCCAAAAGTTTTATGTCCGAAGCGCGGCGGCAATAGTGATCAACAGACCTACAGTGAATTCGCGCAAACCTAACGGAGTGGTTCGACGACCAACGGGAGTCAATTTTAAACTTTTCAGCATTCGCTCAATTTGTAGCGTTTACAAATCTCGAAGAGATTCGCCGATACACAAATAAAATATAAAATACTGAGGCAAAGTTTTAAGTCTTGATCTTTTGGTCCTTTTGCATCAGGGCAAACCCGCAAAGGTTCGCTGATTCATAAAAAAATTAGACATAACAGAAGCAAAAGAACAAATAAAAATAAAAACCCCTTTCCCAAAAGTTTGGTGACCCGGGAAAGAATAAGTTTAATGAAATCCCAAAACAATGAAAAATGCGTTTATAAAATAATGATGCATACAGAAATAGCAACACCGACCAGAAGTAAAAAACGACCTCAAACTTTTAGCGTTAAGCAAATTGAAAGCAGGGGCCACCAAAAAAAGTTTTATGTCCGAAGCGCGGCGGTAATAGTAATCAACAGACCTACAGTGAATCCGCGCAAGTTTAAACTTTTCAGCATTGGCTCAATTTGTAGCCTTTAAAAGTTTTAAGTCTTGATCTTTTGGTTCTTTTACATCAAGGTAAACCCGAAAGGGTTCGCTGATTCATAAAAAAAATAGACATGACAGAAGCAAAAGAACAAATAAAAAAATCTCAAAGTCCTGTGACCATGGGGAATTGTTTTGATTCTTTGCATCAAGGTAAAACGGCTCTTACAATAGAAAATTTACTATTTGATAAATCTTCAAACAAACAGGTTTAAAATTATCAATTCATCAAAAATCAAAATCGATATTTCCGGATCGGAATAACCTGCCGTAAACACCCGATTTTCCGGACATTCTTCGACCCTTCTTCGACTGTTCTTCGGAAAAACCCCCTGTTTTCCGAAGCCGACCCGAAGAAGACCCGAAGCGGACCCGAAGAAATGCCGGATATGACCGGTCACAGGCTGCCAAAACCTGCCAAAACCTGCCAAAACCGGACACAAGCTGCCAAAACGTGTTCAGGCCATGGCCAATTCAAAAACCGGTGATACCTTTGTGCCAGTAACCCCAAAAAAGCAACCCCATGGCACCAATCGCAAAAGGGATCCCGGCAGATTTTCAGGAAAAGCAGGAACGGCAGCAGGCACCAAACGGCACGGACAGGACCTCATCCGGAGCATGCCCAGGGGCCGCCGGGCTGCGGGGAAGCGTTGCTCCGGCAGGTGACGTCCGGACGGGGGACCGGATTTCCCCGGCCGCTGAAGAGCATCACCGCAGCCCGCAGCCCGGAAAGGGGATCAGTCCTGCGTGGCAGGACCCTCCCGGCAACGGAAAAAGCGAATGCAGCCTGCTGCCATAAAGCTTCAGCCATGTCTGGGATATCGCAGCACCTGCGGGCAGGACGGGCTTAACGGCAGACCGTACGCTGCCGGATGAGGATGACGGCAAAAGGTCCAGGACTGGTCCGGGGTACTCCAACAATGCCGGACAGGCACCGGGTTCCCACAGCGCGTATCCCGGTGACCTGACCCTGATTTCATATAAATACTGATTTAGTCTGATCTCCATCCGCAAGGATGGGGATTTTTTGTGCGGTTCCCGGATCAGGTACGGTCGGGTTAAAGGCTTTTAGGGTTCTTAAACGCAGCATTGTGCCGGATTTCAGCCCTTTTGGATTCCTAATGACAGATGAGTAGGATTGAACAGGATTGGCCGCAATACCATGGCTTTGCAGCATCCGGTGATGAGGATTCTCTTGGCAGAATCATAAGGCGGCTGCCTGGGCAAACCTGAACCGGTTTTCATTTCCTGTCCACACAGGAACTCTATTCTGTCATTGATTTTCAGGTACACGCTCTTTAAGAAGTACGGTTTTCACGCTTAAATTCTCAAAATTTATAACCGTTTTAATGCGGATCAGGAACCAGGGATATGATATTGGGGTCCTTATCACCGGATTTGTGTAAAATGATTCCCAAAATGATTTTTTCAGCCCATGGTAGCCAGTCCGTTTTTTAATCGACATCCCATTGGCTGGAATTAATATAAATTCAAAAATTTATTGAAAATATTGTGAATTTAAAAACGAATCAATCTTGTTTTTGTATTGCTGATGCTTTTTTCTTTTTCACCGGCCTTCAAAAGCCGGGACCGGCTGTTAATGCTGTAAAAGGTCCTCTTGTTTCTCCTATGGAATAACCGGTCTGACCTGGGGCAGATACATTAAAATCTTTCGGGCGGTTAATGAATGTACACTCCTGAAATAGGGTCCGATCTGACAGAGCGGTCAAAGAATACCGGATCAGGATGAATGTCATGAGTGCGGGCATAAGGGCACACTTTGATCATACAGGCCGGGAGGGGCTTTAACTGCCTCCGCCATCTTTTCCATTTTGCCGGGTACAGGATCAATATACCGCGGAATTTTTTTACATTAAAATACCTTTGCCCAATGTGACCGCTTTTGGCAGGTTTTGACCGGGAATACTGCCCCTTTTTTCCGAAGAACTATCGAACAATGACCGAAGAAACTGACATGGAATATCAATATAGCAATCAGCCCGAATATGATATCTTGCCACTAAAAAGCAATTTTATATTGTTTTTATTTAAATAATTTATTGTTTTATTACTTTATAATCTTATCTTTGATTCTGCTTGATTATCTTTAAGGCAGCCTGGAATTATTTTATGTTGTATAAAACCAGAATATAACACGACAGGTTCTGTCGCATTGCTGTCATACCGTTGCTTCATAAGATCATTAAGGAATATAAGCAGAGATACTGTTAACAGGCAAATTGACAGTATTCACATTAAATATATATTTAGACCTTTCAATCGTGAATTAAAAAGAATACTTTTGCAGCGTTTTATAAATTAATAACACAATTACTTAAATTATACTAAGCATGAAAAAACTCTACATGAGTGCATTAACCGTGTTTACGGTACTTGGCATTTCAGCCCAGGAAATTATATGGCAGAAGGACCTAAAATCCTCTACCCAGAATTTCCTTTCGCAGGTGACCACCACCATTGACCAGCACTATTTAATTACCGGAAGCTCCATCCAGAGCAGTAAACTGCAGGCTAATAGCCAACAACAGAATAATGGTTTCGATTTTCATTTGATAAAATTAAACCCACAGGGCGAAGAAGTATGGGAAAAATATTTTTCCGGAAAGAACCATGATTTCCTGTCCGCCACCGTGAATACCCAGGAGGGAGGTTTTCTTCTGGCAGGAACCTCGTACTCATCAAAAGGCCTGGATAAAAAGGAAGATTCGAAAGGAGGATCTGACCTCTGGCTGATACGGATCAATGAATTCGGGGATGAATTATGGCAGAAAACCATCGGCGGCGCTTCCGATGAAGAAGCGAGAGCCGTGATCCAGACGACGGATTTCGGGTTCTTTGTGGCCGGGAATGTTGCCTTCGGCTCCGCTCAGGCAACGGGAAAAGGGTACGGCTCCAAAGATGTCCTGATTATAAGGCTGGATAAAAACGGAAAAGAATTATCCCAGCTCATCTTAGGCGGAAAAGGCCTCGATGAAGTGGAAAAGATGGTTCCGACCAAAGACGGCGGCGCCTTACTGGGCGTGTATTCCCGAAGCAGTGCCGGCGGATCAAAGAAAACCGAGAACTATGGAGAGGGAGACTATTGGATCATTAAGCTTAATAAAGACGGGAAAGTGGAATGGGAAAAGAACTTCGGCGGCAACGGCGATGACCATCCAAGGACTCTGGCCTTGACTTCATCAGGATACTTAATCGGCGGGGAATCAAGGTCGGAACGATCAGGCAATAAAACGGTTGGAATTGAAGAAGGAACCGATCTGTGGCTGGTTTCACTTGATGAAAGGGGCGACGAGATCTGGCAGAAGTCGTACAGCTTCAAGAACCGGGATGTGCTGATGGGGATGAGTGTGGTGGCAAAGAGCCAGGATACAAGAGACAAGAATCAAGAACCAAGAGACAAGAGCCAAGATGTGAGTACCGGGATTTTAATAGGTGGATATACTCAGGCGGAAGGAAGGATTGAGAATGATGATGAGAAATTCTGGATGCTTTATTTAGATCAAAACGGAAATGAGCAGTGGCGGAAACACGTTAAAGGCGAGTCAAGTAAACGTGAGGAGAGATTGTCAGATATTAAGCTGAACAGGGACGGTTCGATTATTTTAGCCGGAACCAGTGCAGAGGAACTCGGGAAAGAGAACTGGAAGATCGTGAAGCTTGGGGACCGGCAGATTGACCAATTGATCGAGAAACAGGACATTAAGATCTATCCGAACCCGGTGATTGATTACGCGTATGTGGAAATCGGGTTTGAGTTCAAGGAGGCTGATATTAACTTATATGATATGGGCGGAAGGCAGCTGCAAAGTCTGAAGACGAAAAACAAAGTGACGAAGATCAATACCCAGGCACTGGTTCAGGGAGCTTATCTGGTTACGATTAAAACAGATACCAACAAAACCGCGAGCGCTAAACTGATTAAAAAAATAGATAATCAATGAAAAAAATAAATTTGCTATTCATAAGTATAATAGCCACATTCTTACAAATCAATGCCCAGGGTCTAAACTATATACAGAATATTGTTCCTCAGACTCCCGAATCAAACGCTATTTTAAAATCTTTTGAAACTCCGGTATCGCTTTATACCGGAAGCCCCGATATTTCGGTTCCCGTTTACAGCATTAAGGAGGGAGATATTAACTTCGATATAAAGTTATCTTATAACAGTACAGGAATTACAGTCGGAGAAAGAGCATCCTGGGTTGGTTTAGGATGGAACTTATCCGTTCCTACACTGGTCAGAAACGTAAGACAAGTTCCTGATGATTTTTCATATGGTTTTTTCTATGAAACTAAATATACCGTTAACAACGTTTATAATATAAAAAAAGTATTAACCCCTAATACTCCTGTGAATAACAGTTGTACACAATGCTATGAAATTGATAACTTATACCGATCTAATTTGCTGGATTTAGAATCTGATGATTACCGGATAACACTTCCTGATGGAAAAAGTATTTCATTTATGGTCAATCAGGAAAGAGATGCTGAACATCCTATTGGTCATATTGTGCAGTTTCCTGATTCCGATTATAAAATTGAATACATTACATCTAATGGAAATTGGGAAATTATTAACCCTCAGGGATATAAGTATCTTTACATAAAAGGAAATGTCATTAACTATTCTTATACGTATAGTATAGGCGGAAACTCTTTAGGAACCTTACCTGAAAAAAAGGATCAGCCTTACACCAGCACATGGGTATTGTCAAAAATAACAAGTCCAAGCAACCATATTTTAAATTTTGGATATGATCCGGTTATATATGAAGATTGTGATTTGATCAATCAAACTAAAACCGTTGATCTCTTTTCTGAACATCCTGATCCTAATGATTCAAGAAATACAGTGTATACAAATTACTCAAAAACAAGAGGGACTAATTTATTTATCAGTCGGATTTGGGGAGATTTTGGCGAAGCCATTTTCAATAAAGATTCTCGGTTAGATTTTACAACTTACGGCAGGAAATTAAATAATGTTGAAATCAAGAATAAAACCAATGTAATAAGCAAAGTTAGTTTTGATTATGATTATATGATCAGCCCATCTCCCGCATATCCATCTTATACATGTAACCGATTTGAAAATGACAATGATATATCTAAACGGTTGATATTAAAGAAAATCAATATTTATGCAAATACCGATAAACCTTCTTCCTATCAATTTAATTATGATGATACATCTCTACCAAACCGTTTGTCTTATGCCAGAGACTTATGGGGATATTATAATGGAGAAATCGGTAATACCGGACTTACTCCAAGTATTGATGTAGTAGTTACAGAACCAAATAAAAGGAATGTAGATCCTTCGTCTGCAAAAGCAGGAATCTTAAAAGAAATCATTTATCCTACAGGAGGAAAAACCAAATTTTTATTTGAAAGTAACAGAGGGATTTATTACGGTGATGCAACTGGAACAGAGCAGCAGATGCATAATAACATTCCTACTAAAAATAAATATGTGTACTTCTCTACTCATGAAGATGACACGCAGCAATTGAATAAAACTTATGTAATGCCATTTCCTGTCAATTCCAATGATTTTGCAGTGTCCACACAAATGATCCCCATGAGATTTACCACAACTACGACAAATTGTATCTATCCTGAAAATTCTTTGCCATATATAAACAGTTGTTCTATTTATTATTCGGTATTGGACAATGACAATAATGTTGTGTTAGGCAGATCGCTGCTTCAAAATGGTTTTTCAATGACCCATTCATTCGCGAAAAATCAACTGATAAATGGGTTAAAAGTAAAAATGGAAGTATATTCCGGCAGAATCAGACCGCAATCACAATATTTTAATTATCTACAGGATGAGGCGGCTATTGAAGTTGCATATACTATACTGGACTCTACTTTAGTTACAAATACAGGTGTCGGCCTTGAAGTCCCTTTTGGTGGCTTAAGAATTAAGAGGATTGAAAACACTGAAAATATGCAAGCTCCAATTATTAAGGAATATGATTATAAATTCAATGGTATTGAAACAGGCTTGTCCTCAATTCAATTGGATTTCCTGCAAAGAGTACCCGAAAAATCATTTGTAACTTCACAAAGCAGGTTTCCTATGCAGACTGGAAATGGTTCTTTAATAGCATATACCAATGCAAAAGAGTATAGAATAAACCCTATTACAAATGAAAGAAATAATATTTCACATATATTCTTAAATAATTATTCAGTAGGTAGCTATATAGGGGCGTGTATTTTCAATCAAGGATTGGGCGGGGCATTGATATCAGCTTCAGTACCCTGTTTTGAAGATCCCCGTAACGGGAAACCTCTTTTTACTGATTATTCCGGAAAAAAAGCGGAATCATTAGAATATGAAGATATTTATTTAACCGGTAAAAATTTGAGTTGGGTTTATGGAATGGATTATGACAGGGTTATAAGAAATTCGGATTTCATCTATTTAGGAGCGGGGGTAACTACCCCTACCTTCTTGGGGGCTGATTTTTTTTACTATAAATTCAAAAACTTTGATGATCCCGATTATTCTAAAGAAACAAAGGACTATTTGAACGGAAAAGAATTAATCACTAAAACTGAATATAAAAGCCTGCATCCCAGCCATCACCAGATGACGAAAGAAAAGGTGGAGCTTCCGGATGGCACAGTAACCGAAACCAACTACGGCTACGCCCACGAGAAGAGCAACCAGCTGATGATCGACCGGAACATGATCGGCATTCCTTTGGAAACCACTACTACCCAGACCAAAGAAGGCGTGACCAAAACCTTAGGAAAGACCGAAACCCTTTACCCTACCTCGGTTCCCACGCCTCAGGCCGGTAATTTGGTTTTGCCGTTATCTGTAAAATCAGCAGACCAGCTAACGGGGGTGATGTCCACAGAGGTGTCTTATGACAAGTATGACGAAAAAGGTAATATTCTTCAGTACACGACCAGGGACGGCATTCCGGTAACGATAGTATGGGGCTATAACAAGACCCAGCCCATTGCCAAGATTGAAGGGATCACCTATGACCAGCTGACTTCTCTGGCTTCCCCGACAGCCATTGTCACGGCTTCCGATAATGATGCGGCAGACCCTTCCAAAGAAGGTTTGCTTCTGGAAGCATTGAACAGCTTCAGGAAAAACAGCCAGCTGACGGATAAGAAAGTCACGACCTATACCTACGACCCGCTGATCGGGGTAACCTCGATCACCCCGCCATCCGGGATCCGCCAGGTTTTTGCCTACGATACCGCGAACAGGCTCAAGGAAACCAAAGTGAGAAGCAAGAACAGTGCGGGAGCCTACACCGATAAAAAGGCTGCCGAATACAAATACAACTACAAGCCATAATTAACCATGAGAACCGATATACTAACCAAAACACTTCCGGTCCTGGCCATCGCGCTGTCATCGATGTCCTATGCCCAGACCAATACGGAGAACTATGTGCAGTCCAGAACCTGCCTTAATGATGACTGTACGAAAGTCTCTGAAGCCATCACCTATTTTGACGGCCTGGGAAGGGCCAAACAGATCGTCAGCGTCAAATCCACCCCTGCCGGGAAAGACCTGGTCACCCCGGTAACCTATGACGGCTTCGGGAGGAAGATAAAGGATATCCTTCCGGTCCCTGCCGATACCCAGAACTCAATGATCCATACCGGGATCGTAAATGAAAGCACTGCCAATACCTATTACGGGGTAAGCAATGCCTATTCTGAGAAAGAGGTGGAGAACTCACCGCTGGACAGGGTATTGCAGCAGGCTGCTCCGGGCGAGCCCTGGAAGATGAGCTCCGGGAAAAC
Organism: Chryseobacterium gregarium DSM 19109; assembly: GCF_000430845.1. Lineage (GTDB taxonomy): Bacteria > Bacteroidota > Bacteroidia > Flavobacteriales > Weeksellaceae > Chryseobacterium > Chryseobacterium gregarium. The sequence goes on from NZ_AUMU01000007.1 coordinate 177,097, forward strand.
CATAAAGTTTGGCTATGATGCCAACCTAGGAAACGAGGTAAAGAAATTCAGGGCGGTTACCACTCCCAGTACCGTTAACAACGTATCCACCGGTATTTCCGTACTGTCAATTTCTACAGAGAATTCAGGGTATTATCCGGCTGCCACACTGTATAAGAACACCGTAACCGATGAAGACGGGAACCCGATCACGGAGTTTAAGAGCGGACAGGGACAGACCCTGCTGGTCAGAAGGAATGACGGCGGCCAGAATGTGGATACCTATTATGTCTACAACGACTATAATCAGCTGGCCTATGTGCTTTCCCCCAAAGCCGTGCAGCAGATCAGTCAGGCCAATAACCAGGTAACGGAAGCTGTCCTCAATGAGCTGTGTTACCAGTACCGCTATGACGGAAGGAGCCGTTTGGTAGAGAAAAAGCTTCCGGGCAAGGACTGGGAATGGATGGTCTATGATAAACAGGACCGCCTGGTACTGAGCCAGGACGGGATCTTAAGAACCGCTGTCAACACCTTTAACACCAGGGGCTGGCTGTTCACCAAGTATGACGGTTACAACCGGACCGTTCTTACCGGCTTCTACCCCAATACCGAATCACGCACGGCGGCGCAGGACTATTTAAACAGCCTGCCTGCCACTACCCTGAATAACGAAGACCGTGTCCCGAATCCTGTAGTGATCAGTGGCATGAATATATATTACAGGAACCTGGCGTATCCTTCCACGGGGACGATCCTGCTCGGGATTAACTATTATGACACCTATCCGCCGGAAGCCCCGGCCATCCCGGCAACGGTCCTTGGACAATATACTATGGGCCAGGCAACCAATGCAGAGAACGATGCCTCTACCAACAGCCTTCCGACCGCTTCCTATGTAAGGAACATCGAGGATAACAAGTGGACCAAAAACTACCCCTATTACGACACGATGGGAAGGGCGGTTTTCACCCATTCCATCAACCACCTGGGAGGGTATACTAAAACGGAATCCCTGCTGGATTTTGCGGGAGCCCCTCAAAAGGCCAATACCTATCACATGAGGAAGACAGGCGAAGTCGGGGTAACCGTACAGGAACGTTTTGTGTATGACAGCCAGAACCGGCTGAAACAGCACTTCCACCAAGTAGACGCCAATCCCGAAGAGCTGCTGACAGAAAACACCTACAATGAACTTTCCCAACTGAGCAACAAGAAGGTAGGAAATAATCTACAGAGCATTGATTATGCCTACAATATCCGGGGCTGGCTCACCGATATCAATAAAGCCGAGATGACGGTATCCAATCTGAACGGGAAGCTCTTTGCCTATACGATAAAATATACCGGGAAAGATGGGATCACCAATCCTGATTCTGTTTTATTTTCAGGAAAAAATGTAGCGGCAAAATACAACGGGAATATTGCGGAAGTGGACTGGCGTGCGGTAGAGACTTTGGGTCAGAATCCTTCATTAACCCCAAAAAGGTACGGCTATGCCTATGACCCGCTGAACCGGCTCCGCGCAGGCTATTACCAGAACCCAAACAACCCAAACAGCAAGGAAAACACAGAATCCATCGACTATGACGTGAACGGGAACATCACCAACCTGTTCAGAACCTCCGTGGTAGAATCGGGAACAACAGCAACAATGATTGATAAGCTGGAATATGTTTATGCATCAGGAAACAAGAGCAATAAGTTGACGAACATTAATGATTATGCTTACAACCCGACAGGCTATGAAGGTGGCGGGCAGGAAATAAAATATGACCTTAACGGCAACATGACCTTAATGCCGGACAAAGGAATCAGTAAGATTGCCTACAACTTTCTGAACCTTCCCGATCAATTGAATTACGCCAAAGGAATTGAAACGGTTACCGTTAACACCAAATACGGATCGGACGGCAGCAAACTGCAAAAACAAAACACGACCACCGTGAATGGTTCCATCGTTAAAAAGACAACGGATTACCTGGATGGCTTCCAGTACCTGAAAACGGACAATATCGGGATCATCGGGATGAGCGCTGAAACGATGGCTAACCTGGAAACCTCAAGAGCCCTGGAAATGCAGGCATTTTCTGTGGAGCCTATGGCGGCAGCCGCCACCTTGACATCCAAGACCCGTGACCTTCAGTTTTTTCCTACAGAAGAAGGGTTTTACGATTACCTAAAAGATCAGTATATTTACCAGTATAAGGATCACTTAGGAAACGTACGGGTGAGCTTTGGAAGAAACAGCGCAGGCGCTCTTGAAATCACAGACAGCAATGATTATTATCCTTTCGGGATGAACCACCTGAAGACCGGGTTTTCTTTTTTCAGCCCAGCTTCGGCTTATAAGAATTACAAGTACAACGGCAAGGAACTGCAGGAAACAGGAATGTATGATTATGGAGCAAGATTCTATATGCCGGATATTGGAAGATGGGGTGTTGTGGATGAACTTGCTGAGAAGATGAGAAGATGGAGTCCTTATAATTATGCGTTCAATAATCCTATTCGTTTTATTGATCCGGATGGAAGAAGTCCCCTTACAGATTATTATAATTTAAAAGGTCAGCTTACCAAACATGTTGAAGATGGGAAACTTGATAAAAAAGTAGTTTTAACTACTAGTAAAAAGGAAGCTGATACAGATGCCGCAATTAGCGCAGGTCATGTTATTAATCAGGTATCTAATGATCAATTAAAACAAATTGACGATATATATACTTTTGGTAAAACAGATAAAACAGGAACTGAAAAAGGATTTTTGTTTGGACAGAATGGGAAATCATCAAAAACAGTAATGGGAGAAAAAGCAGGAGAAGTAGGATCTAAAGAATGGGCAGATGCTAAGAAGGATTTGAGAGAAAAAGGTGATAAAACAGCTTCTGATGCACATTTACATCCTTTACATTATGATAACGATGGAAATGTAACCAGTTATGGGGTGCCTTCTCCGTCAGATACAGACAAAGATCCTAAAAATATGTCCAATAATACACAGCCATCTATGGTTTTAGGATGGACTGAAAATCAAGGATCATTACCTTCTGGTCAAATAGGAGGAACTCCCTCTCCCAATACATATACTCCTACAGTAGGATTTTATAATACGGGTGGTTCTATTATTAAAATAGATTATTCGTCATTTAAAAAAGCAATGGAAAAAATAAACAAATAATTATGAAATATTCAATCTTTTTTTTATTGATTTTATTAATCAGTTCTTGTACTTCATATGTAGATATACCCAAAAACAGTATAAGTAATAATAGTATGATATTTGAGTATGGTAACAATGAAAATAAATTTAAGTATATAAATAAAGTAAATGCTTCTGCAGATCATGAAATATATTATACAACCAATTTTTCAATAATTTTACCCAAGGGTATAATAAATTGGACAAAGAGCGATAATAATTTTTTCTTTGAATATGATGATAAACAAATCATCTACATATATTCTGCTTATAAAAATGAAGAAGAATCTGATGATTGGAAGTTATTAGAAATTGAACCTAATGATATTGGAAACTATTTGAATAATTACTGGGAGAAAAGAGGATATAAAGAAGAATATTTATTGAAAGAGAATGTTGGGAGAATATCAAAAATTTATACAAATGGAAAATACAAAATATTACTTTATAATATAAAAGTTGAAAAGGTTCCTATATTTACTCAAAGTGCAAAAACATTTAATGCAAACTTTTAAATATCAATAGGCTGTCTCAAATTTAGATAGCCTATTGCTTGGAGTTGCTAATTTTGTTAGGATACAATTCTTATACTCCGTTTGGAATGAACCATCTGAAGACCGGGTTTTCTTTTTTCAGCCCGGCTTCGGCTTATAAGAATTATAAGTACAATGGAAAAGAATTGCAGGAAACGGGAATGTATGATTATGGTGCAAGAATGTATATGAGTGATATCGGAAGATGGGGCGTAATAGATCCGCTGGCGGAAAAGATGACAAGACATAGTCCTTATACTTATGCATTTAATAATCCATTGAGATTTATTGATCCTGATGGTATGGAAAATCAGGATGTGATTATTACAGGAGAGTATAAAAGTCAAGTATTGGCTGAGTTACAGTCTTCTGTAGAAGGGCAGTTAACTTTAAAAATGGATGAAGCGGGAAAAGTGACGGCTGAAGCTGTTAAAGGAGTAAAACTAACAGAAGCGTCATCTACTTTTTTAAAAGCTACGGAGGACGTTTGTAATATTGTTGTTTTAAAATCAGATGGTGATTATAGGCTTGATAATGACACTTTTTACCAAGGAGGTGCTTATGGAGGAAATAAGATGGCAGGAAATGGGAAAATGATAGGTGTTAATGTTGTAAATCCAATGGTAAATAAAAAATTAGATGAAATTTTAGGTTTACCTGGGGGAGTAGGCACTTTACATGAGGCACTTGAAGATTATATGGGAATCCTTAATAGTCCTGGAAGTCCGGCGGCAAGTTCCCCAGAAAATAATGCAAAGGGATATACAACAGCGCATAAAAAAGCAAAAGAATTGGATCCAAGGTTTAAAGATCCCGGATCAGATTATACGGGTAAACAAATTAGAGAAAAAAGGAGTGATGACAATGGTAGAAGGTATTCTACAGAAGAATATATTTATACTAATAGCAAAACTAAAGTAAAAACATCTTTAGGTCGTTTTAAAACTTATTTACAATGAGAAAATTATTAATAATATTTTTAAGTTTTTTTATATATTTTTTTCTTAGCAGCTCTTTTCAGTTACAAGAAAATGAAATTACTTTGGTTGCAAAAGTTGAAAAAATTGATTGCACAGAGAATAGTTTTATAGTATATTTTAAAAATAAAACAGGAAAAGGGGTATTCTCTATGCCTAAAATCTGTAGTTATAAAAATAATGTTTATAAATACAAATTACAGGCGGGCAAAATTTATTCTTTTAAATTAAAAAAATCGCTTTCAGTTTATATGCCAGAGCATCAGCCAAAAGAAAGTATACATACAGAGTTAGTTGATGGAAAAATAATTTGGACAAGCAAGATGAATAGAGTTTTTTATGAAGATTGTTTAAATATTTGTGGTCTTTATATAGACAACGAAGTAAAGGTTAATAAGTAGTATTAACTTGATAAGTAACAAAAATTAAAATAAAATTACTACAAGAGCATATTATTGTGCTCTTGTTTATTTTTAGGAAAAAGTCCTCGAAATAATAAATGCTAACGATTATTATCCTTTCGGGATGAACCATCTGAAGAATGGAAATACTCTATTTGGAGCAGGAACTTATAAAAATTACAAGTACAACGGCAAAGAGCTACAGGAGACCGGAATGTATAATTACGGCGCAAGGTTCTATATGCCGGATATCGGACGTTGGGGTCTTGTGGATCCGCTGGCGGAAACTTCTCGTCGTTGGTCACCATATAATTATGCCTTTAATAATCCTTTGAGATTTATTGATCCTGATGGAAGAGAGGCAAAAGATATTTTCAAATGGGATAATTTAGGAAAGTTAACAAAAGTTGCAGATTCAAATACGGATATAATCTATACAGAGAATCAATTTGAAACCGATGGTAAAACTTTAAAAGCAGATGCAAAAGGTGTTGAAGTTGGACAAAAAGGTTATGTTGAAGCAAATAAACAGGAGATTACTTTATCTGAAACATTTACAGATCGTCAAGGAAAAAGCTCAAATACTTTAACAACATTAAGCTTTCAAAACAATCAGGAAAAAGCAACAGAAGTTGCAGAATATATGTATAATAATGGAACAAATGAGTTTTCAAATTCAACATATACATCCAATAAAGGAGGATTTTCAGTTGTGTCAACTTTGGGATTACCTTCAAAAACAATTGTTGATCCGAAACAATATATGCAGAATTTTAATATTAATGGTGATTCTTTTTATCCTAGTATATTAACTAATCATGATCATAATCATCCAAGTAATCATCTCCCTAGCGGGTATATGCTGAACGTAAAAAATAATATGCTTATTCCAAGAAAGTCAGATGTGGAAGGAGCTAGGGGAAATGCTGATTATCATAACACTGTAGATCCTGACTTTAAAAATGTTAAATTTAGAACCTATTTGAAGGGAAAATATATGAATTATAATTCTAAAAGTGCCTATTATGACTAAAAAAATTCTTTTTACTTTTTTTTGTATATTATACATAACTGCTTATTCTCAGAATATTGTAAAAAAAAAGGGAATGTTGAATCCTTTCATAAATGCTTTTTATGAAAATGTTTTAGAAAAAGATGTTAATCTTAAAAATAATTTCCTGACAATAATATATATAGAAGATGAATTAAAAAATAAAAATATTGATTTAGATCTTAGAACAGGTGACATAAATTTAGATCTAAATAAGAATGATTCTTTTAAAAGAGCTATTATCAAGTATGGAAATGTTAAAATTTTACTTGTAGGCAAAAATATTAATGATATTAATTTTTTAATGACATCAATTAAAAAATCAGCTAAAGTATATACAAATAAAAATCCTGATATAAATAATGTAAGTTTTTTTGATGAAGAATATGTATGGAGTTTATTATTTGATAATAAGAATGAATTAATAAACTTCTATCTTCCAGAAGAGAAAGACAGTGCATATAAAATATTTAATAATATAAAAAGTAAAGTTAAAATAGGAAAAGATTTCAAGGATATTGGATATAATAATTGGTAAATTCATTAAGATTAGCAATCAGTTAGATAGAAAATAAATCCCCCAGCTGGTGCGAGCGTCTCGCTCGTTCCTTTGAAGATAAAAAACCCTCGCAATTTGCGAGGGTTTTTGCTTTAAATTATAATTAGAAATTGAATTGCGGTAGAGAATAGGAAACGGTTACTGTTAACACCAAATACGGATCGGACGGCAGCAAACTGCAGAAACAAAACACGACCACCGTGGACGGTTCCATCGTTAAAAAGACGACTGATTACCTGGATGGCTTCCAGTACCTGAAAACCGAAAATATCGGGATCATCGGGATGAGCGCTGAAAGGATGGCTAACCTGGAAACCTCACGAGCCCTTGAAATGCAGGCATTTTCTGTGGAGCCTATGGCTACTACAGCGACATTGGCATCGAAGACCCGTGACCTTCAGTTTTTTCCTACAGAAGAATGGTTTACGATTACCTAAAAGATCAGTATATTTACCAGTATAAGGACCACTTAGATAGACAAGTAAAAGAGAAGCTTTTACGAAGGATACGAACGAAGTTCAGTACGGGTAAGCTTTAGCAGAAGCAGCGCAGGCGCTCTTGAAATCACAGACAGCAATGATTATTATCCATTCGGGATGAACCATCTGAAAACAGGGTTTTCTTTCTTCAGCCCGGCTTCGGCTTATAAGAATTACAAGTACAACGGCAAGGAATTGCAGGAGACGGGAATGTATGATTATGGGGCCAGGATGTATATGAGTGATATAGGTAGATGGGGAGTTGTGGATCCGCTGGCGGAGAAACATAGAAGACATAGCCCTTACAATTACGCAGTTAACAATCCAATAATGTTTATTGACCCAGATGGTAGAGATATTAGGTTTGGTGATAATATTTATTCATATGAAAAAAATCGAGATTACAGTAAAATTAAAAATGAATTTGATAGAAACACTTACAAAGCGTTAGATTATTTATATTCTACTGGTGCTCTCAATGTTACTATTGGTGAAGGTAAGAATGCTAAAACTGTGAGCATTATGGACGAAATGATTAATGATAAAAAAAATACTTTTATAATTAATGAACAGATAGAAAATGGCAAGAAAAACGAATTCGACCCTAATAGTAAATCCGTAAAATTCAACACATCAGAAGGTATAAGATTTAGGAAGGACGGTACAAAATCGACATTGGAAGAAGGAAATATTGGTTATAACAGCCCTTCTTCTAGACTTGGTCATGAAATGATTCATGGATATAACCTTTTTTCAAATCCAAAAAAGTATGGAGAAAGGAATCGTAATAAATATGATAATAATACTGATAAGTCGATAATAACACCAGATAATCGAAATTTAGGATTTCCAGATCAAGAAGAAGAGTATACAACAACAAATTTGGGGAATCAGATGAATGTGAAACTTGGAGAAGATAAAAGAACTAATTATGGAATAATACCTTATACAGTAGAAAGTGTGACTTCAACAAAAATTAAACCACCTGCAACTCCAAAATAATTATGAAAATTAAATATTTATTACTAATGTTATTGATTGTTGCTACATCGTGCAGTAATCAAGGAACTACATTATTTTATTATAATGGTACGACTAATAATGGCAAATATGTCTTAGGTTCTGATTTGAAATTTTTCTTTTTAGAGAATAATAATATAGCGAGAACTCTTATTGAAAGTAAAAGGATTAATGAAGAGATTTCAAAAATTAAAAAGGAAATATATACAAAAAATAATATTATTATTCCTGATGATAGCTATTATGTATTTGCATTTATTACCAAGAAAGATACATTGTTTGCAGATAACAGATTAGAATTTTGGAGATATAAAGATAAAGGTATTTCATATAAGTTGAAGGATTCTTCAAAAAACATCATACTGAAGCATTATAAATTGAATCCTAACCAACAATGATACATTCCCTTCGCTCGTTCTTTTAAGATAAAAGAAATCGCTTTTTGGCAAGGTCACTATAATTATCAGTACAACTGGAAGGAACTCCAAACGGAAAGCGGGATGTATGATTACGGTTGGAGGAATTATATGCCGTATATAGGGCGTTGGACGAGAATAGATCCATTAGGTGAAAAGGGTCATAATTTTTCTCCCTACAATTATGCTATAAATAATCCTATTAGATTTATTGATCCTGATGGTTTATGGATAAATATTACGGATGGAGATAATCAATACCGTTATTCCAATGGTCAAACACAGCATCAAGTAGATGGGAAATGGGTGGCAATTGATAAAAATGTTCATTTATCTGATAATGTTATAGGAATTGTCGCAGGTTTATCTGCACTAGAAAATGGTGGAGATACGGGAAAAGAATTAGTTTCTTACTTTGATAATGCAGATCATGACGTAAGTCTCATGTACGAAAAAAACAGTTTTGAGGCTGGAGTAGAAAAGTCTGACCCTATAAAATTGGATCCAACAATGTCAAGAAAATTACCACAAACAAATGGATTACAGGAATCTCCATTCTTTGTAAATCTCGGACATGAATTAGCACATAAAATGGATCCTTCTAAATATACATTATTCGGGAGCTGGGCTGATCCAACAATAAGCGCAGGCGAAATCTATGCAAGTCATGTAGAAAATAAGATCAGAGCAGAAAATGGATTGCCATTAAGGGTTTCTTATGCTGTCAATTTGAAGAATAAAGTTGCTAATGGAGTCGATCCTAGAACTATACTTATTGACAGTACCGGAAATAGTGTATATTATAATAATTACGGAAAAAATATACGTTTTGATATGAAATCAAGTGATCCATTAAATGCATACTTGGATTGTATAGGATGTGGAAAGCCCCTAAACAATAGATTTAATTATTATAATAATGCCAAAAAATAACGAAATGAGAACCTTTTTTATATGTGCTATATTACTTGTTTCAAATTCTTGTAATGCTCAAAACAATCGAAATTTAAAAACGAATATTGTTCCATTTTTTAAAATTAACAATCAAGATATTTATAAATGTCGTAAAGAAAGTGAAGACCTTATAAAGGGAAAAACTGAAGAATGGATCACTAAAAATATTTATGATCAGTGTATTGCTCATTATGAATATCTTAAATTTTATGAAAATAATACTTTAAAAATATTAGAAAAGACTTCCTATGAAAAAGACTTTTTAATTATCAATTATATTAGTGATAATTCATATATACCTTATAGAACAAAAACTATTTTAAAGATTGATAACAATTATTATGGTATTAGGCATTACACCGATGATAATTTAATTGATAAAGATGAAGAATTTGAAGTCAGTAAATCTGATATTGATAATATACAAAAGATTGATGAATATTTAAAAACAGGTAAATCGAAATATGTTGATGATAAAAATACCGGATTGATTGGAAATAATTCACATTGGCATACGATAGAACAAAATGATGGTAAAATCAAAATGATTGAACTTTTTAGAATTAAATGATCTGTAGTTATAAGTGGATAATCCTATTCACGAATTCGAAAGCTGTTGAAGGTGTAAGATTTACAAACGGTTTTGATTGATTGTACTGGAAATAGTCTTTACTATAATCAATTTGGAAAAGCTTTAGATAATATACCTATAGATGATAGATCAAATGCTGCAAGGTCAGTATATGGCACGGCAGATTCACCAATTTTAAAAAGAAGATATAATTATTATAATGTTAAACAGACAAAAAAGAAATAACTATTTTGTAATTTTTATTACTTTTCTATGTATGCAATCATGTTATGCCCAAAATCAACAGATTAAAAAGTTCTTTGATAATAAAAAGAAAAATGCATATCAGGATTGTATTAATGACTCGGAAGTTAATAAGATTAAAAATATAGGTGAAAATAAGGAAATTATAGAATTAATGATTAATGGATGTAAAGATCGGGGCATTATCTTTGACAATTTCATAGATGGTACTGTCAGTTTACAAAAATCATTGCTTAATGAAGATGATTTTATTATTTATAATTGGAAAAAATACGACATCCATATTTCTGCTCCTACTGTTACGTTGCTTCAAACAGAAAAAACTAATGTAGTAGAATTTACCTACTATGACGAAGTCAATAATAGCGATAACATCATTTTGGAGAGAAAATTATATGAAGAAAAAGAAGGGAAATTTAAAAATGAACTACTGTATATTCAAGCTAAGTTAAATGGTGAAAAAATAGATGATAGTTTAGCCCGTTACTCACGTAATGATTATTATATCATTAGAAGGATTAAAGGAAAATATATTTTTTATACTTTAATTAATAATAGATTGGAACAGTTTCAATAAAATTTCCTTGCAAGCAAACGTTATATTATTTATCTGATGAACTCTGATGACAATAACAAAGCAGAATTACGAGATAGTGGCACCCAGATTAGTCCTGCTCAAAGAACACAAGTAATTAAACTGGTTGAAGATCAACAAAAAAAACCTAAGTAATGAAAATATATATAGTGACAGCAATACTTTTGATTTTCTTTTTAACGAGTTGTTCGAATGTAAAATCTGTTTATGAGGGAAAGTTAGAAATTGATAAAAATGATAGCTCTTCAAAGCTTTTAATAAAACAGCTTAAATTAGGAGAAGAAGAATCAATTATTTATTTTATGGGAACTTTTGATAATAATGACGTTAAAGTTATTGTCGATGAGAAAATCATACTTGATAGTAAAATGAAAACCATTGAACAGTTAGGGGTTGCGGGTTCATGTGTAATACAAAACAATGCAGACATTACCATCATTATTGATACTAAAAAAATTATTTTAGATGCTAATCATGTGAAACTTTATAAGTTCATTTATGTTAAAAAGGAGAATATGAAATATATTGTAACATATACTAACAAAGCATATTCTTTCAGATAGAAACTGGATTAAAGTCCAGATATATTTTGTATTGGGATTAAAAATAATTTTTAAAAACGCCTAACCTCACGGATTTGTAACCTGTAAACACCACCACTGCAATTTGTGGTGGTGTTTCATTATTTCACTTAATCATATGATTATTAAAAACTGATATTCAGCATTTCCCAACCGCAGAAGGGTTTTACGATTACCTAAAAGATCAGTATATTTACCAGTACAAGGACCATTTAGATGTAAAAGATATGAACAATGGAATAATCTTTTACAAGCTGATCCAGTTTATTTTCCAAGAATTCATTGGTGAGAAATGAAAATGGAGATTTCTTAGGTGTTTTCATAGCGGATCGTTCTTAGGTTCAAAACCACTTTCATCGTATATAAAGACAGCCCAATACATAAGCAAACCAAGGTAAACCAGACCGTCATATCCGTATGCTTATCCATTTCAGGATCGCTGTCAGATCCATGTCTTCAAAACAAAACCAGGAGTTTTCATGCTTACAAGCTATTTATCTTTGCTAAAGCGGGTGTTCTTTTTCATATTAATAATTTTTCTTAGTAAATTTGACAAAGAGCAACAGATATTCTATCCCGGAAAAGAATATATTATCCGGGGTTACCCGGTACTTTATTCTTGATCTTTTTCACCCCTCTTTCACTCATGACCTGCGCGGCATCCAGCATTTTTACCAGGTAAATGTATGGAGTGACCAGGTCATAATTAAATTCTTCCTTATAAGGCGAGAGCGACACATGAACAATCTCATTCAGGAAAAAATCATATTCTTCCGGCGTTTTGCATTCAAATGCTTTTGCAAATACCAGAAACGGATTTTCATATTCTTCTTTCGTCAGGGAAGCCTGGCTCATGACCTGCCATTCTTCGGGAGCTTTCTTTACTTTCCATTTTTTTGCTTTGAAGGTCAGCAGATAACCGGCCCTTATAAATGACCTGGCGGCAGTATGGAAATCAAAAACGTCTCCCGGACGGTCTTTTTTACAGACCTCAGCTTTGTAGACATACAGCATCATCTCACTGAGTGTGTTTTTATAGTCGTCTACCGTACAATAGGTAAAGAAAACACTGATCAGTTCAAAAGGGTCTTCTATTTCGCAGGCCGCCCAGAAACTGGTTTCCATCGGTATTTTTATCTTTTTCATAAGGATAGGATTTAAAATGTAAGGACTAAATTCCGGCCTTATGCCTGAATACGCTATACTTTCAGGGAATAAAATATCTTAGTGAAGGGATATTAAAGGATAATTTTTTAACTTTACCATTCATTCAGACGAATTAACAGGAATGGCTTATCTTTAAGCCTTTAAAATTTTGATAACCTATGGAACAGAAAATACATCAGGGAAGAAACGTGAAACGCTTCAGGGAAATGCTCGGCATCAAGCAGGAGGCTTTGGCCTTTGACCTTGGTGAAGAATGGAACCAAAAGAAAATTTCTTTGCTGGAGCAGAAAGATATTGTAGAAGATGATCTGTTGCAAGCCATTTCTAAGACTTTGAAAATTCCTGTTGAAGCTTTTAAGAACTTTGATGAAGAGGCTGCTATTAATGTAATATCAAATACATTTACAAGTAATGATGAATCAACATTGAATGCCATTAATCCTCATTGTAGTTTTAATCCAATTGATAAAGTTGTACAGTTATACGATGAGAAAATTGCCTTATATGAAAGAATGCTGAAAGAAAAGGATGAAATGATGGATAGGCTTGAGAAGCTTATTAACAATAAAACATAAGTAATTCGGGATAATTACTTTTCATTGATACGGCTTAACTATAATGGTTGAGCCGTATTTGTTTTCACTGTTGTATCAATGACTGAAGTAAATAATTATTTCAAAGGGAAAAAAGAAAGTCCATTGCTAATCTGTAAGATTCCTTGTTCTCTGATACTCTTTTCTTGTAATCGATAATTTTTCATTTTTTTAATTTTTGAATTAGAAATGATATCACAGAATTGAGATCATACAGCACAAACAAACCTAGCTTTCAATTTGAATTTATAATTGTTCCTGTAAATTTTTGTATTCTTATAAGTGGTGGGAAAAGGTCTTCCTTTTCTAAAGATGGGTGGGAGTATTTATGAAGGGATTAATGCGTAAATAAATTATTTAAGCTCAATTTTTTAGAAAAAAATTTTTCCTTTTAATTGGAATGATTATATTTAGGTCTTATTGAAAACAAATCATGCTTAGGAAAACAGTCAGCGAAATACATAATATACTCACATCTAATTCCTTACCTTCAAATTCAAAAACTTTAATTTTAGACTTTGCAAAAGAATTAGGTTGGAATCCGAGTTATTTTATTCCACCGTCAAACAACGAAAGTGCTAATGGCTATTTAGTCATTGAACATGGCTTACAAAATTCAGCAATCATTTCATTCCTAAACAAAAGAAATGAAGAACTTACTTCTGTTGAAGAAGAAACTTTATTATCGTTATCATATAATAATCTTGTTAATTGGCATATTACAATCGATGACAGATATATAAATTATTATTACATATTAAATCGAGAAAAAAGAAGGTTAGAAACAAGAAAGATAGAAGTTGGAAATGAAGAAGATTCATTAAATGTAGATGCCTTTTATAAGATTATTGAAAGAAAACCTAACTCAAATATTAAAGCATTAGATGATGTTTTGATAGAAAATATATCAATTTGGAAAAGAGTAATATCTGCAGAACTAAATAATGATGTAAGTTTGGTTTCGCTATCACATTTTTTTAATTCCATAATTTTTCTACGTTCAATAGAAGATTTTAAGAAAAGAAGAAATTTAATTGATTTTAAATCCAAAATTCTTGTTGAAATTACAGCTGAAAATGAAGACAAAACATTTTTGGAAATCATCAAACTGATTGAAAGCAAATTAGAAATAACAATGCCAAAATTCGTTGTCAAAAAAGAAGAATTAGAAATATTTACTAACTTATCTAACTATGATTTAAAAAGAATTTTTAATAGCTTTTATGAAAATGAAAATAATAGATTTAAGTATGATTTTTCTATAATAACTAAACAAGCATTAAGTAGAATTTATCAAAAATATGTTTCGCTATTAAGTGTAGATAATTCATATCATTTGCAAGAGAATTTATTTGGATTCTCAGACTTTCCCATTGAAACAATAAATAAAGAAGCAGGGGCTTTCTATACACCAGAATATGTAGCTCGTTTTTTTTCTAAATATATTTCAAAATCTTATACATACTCTGAATTTAATAACCTTAAGATATTAGATCCTGCAGTTGGATCTGGTATTTTTTTAAGAACTATTTTAGAAAATGAGATTGAAAGAAGATTGGACAATGATAATGAATTAGATATAGATAAATTATTTAACAGTGTCGTTGGAGTTGACATTGATAAAAATGCTTGTTTAGCTACTAATTTATCATTAACATTATTAAATTACAATTTCAATGATCATACAAATAGACCAAAAGTTTTAAATACCGATGCATTAAGTTTAATTAAGAGAGCTATTAGCAGAAATATTAATGTGGATGTGATCATATCTAATCCACCTTATATAAATCAAAATAAACAATCTACAGATTTGGCTGAGTTCTTAAAAGAGATAATGGGTGGAATAAAAAATGGGAAAATTGATACATACCATGCTTTTTTAAAATTATCAATTGATTTATTAAAGCCTGGTGGATTAGGTCTTTTTGTTATTCCACATAATTTTTTAGTATCTCAATCATCAAAAAATTTAAGAAATTATGTTTTAGAGAATTGTTACATTGAATCTGTTGCTGATTTGTCGGCGATAAATGTATTTGAAAATGTCAATACTTATACAATGCTACTCATTGTAAGAAAGAAAAATAGTGAGTTCCTTAATACCCAAAATACTTGGCTATTAAAATGTCGTGCTTCTGTAGGAGAAGCTTTAAATCAGCTACTAAATGAGAGTGAAAATGATACAAATATATATCAAGTTTATAAAGCGACTGATTATTTTAAAAAAGATAGTGAATGGTTTATATTAAATAAGAGAGAATTTGAGCTATTTGCAAAAATTAAGGAAAATAAAGAAATTAGTGATTATTTAAAGCTAACCCAAGGTGTAGTTACAGGAAAAGACAGTGTTTTTATACGCAATTCTAAAGATGTCAGTAAAAAAGAACTTCCAATATATAAAAAACTATTACCTGACAAAAAAATTAATTCTTTTTCATTTGAAAAAAACAGTGATGAATTAATATTCTATCCATTTATAGACAATCAATTAATTGATGAAGAAATATTAGCAGAGTATACTGAAACTTGGAAATATTTGAATAAGAATAAAGATCTATTAAAAGAAAGAGGTAAAGTAAAAAGTTCTCAATTTTTATGGTGGAAATTGCACTCACCTGGTAATGCTCTAGATGCTAGTTCACCAAAAATTGTTTCACCATATCTTACAATATCACCAAAATTCTCAATAGATATAAATGGTGAATATATAACATCGCGTTCTCCTTACTTCACATTAAAAGATAAAGATGCTGATATTGATTTACTATATTATTTTTTGGGAATTCTGAATTCAATTCCATGTTATTGGTGTTTGTCGCTACAATCTCAAAAACAATCCAGTGGATATAATATATTCCCAATCAGTTTATTAAAAACCGTACCAACACCAGACCCAACATTAATGGAAAATTCAAGCTTGGTTAGCAAAATGATTCTTGAAGTAAAGAAAAGAATTAATGAAAAGAATAGTTCTAAACATTTTGAAATTGAAAAAAGAATTAATCAAATATCTTGTGATCTTTATAAATTAACCATTATTGAAAAAGAATTATTAGGTATTTATGGCGATTAAATATATTTTGGAAACTGAAAAAAGTTTGCAGTCAAGAATTAAATCTATTAAAGAAACATTAAAATTTGTTGTTGCAAATAAGCATACGCATGCTAAAAGAGTGCCTGCAACAGATAGTAAGATTATTTTTTGTTTTACTGAAAATGTAATTGCAGATGTAGGACAATTTATCAGTGGAAATGTGCAAGAAACCTTTAAAACAATCAATCCAAATTTTAATGCGAGTTATTTCGAAATATGGGATAGGAAGGAAAAAAATGAATTTTACTTAAATAAAATATATTTTCATCTTTACTCCATTGAAGAAAGGGAAAATAAGGAGTATATTTTACTTCATACTGATCCATGTGATCCTGATTTAACTCATGGAGATTACAAAAGGAGTCCTCATTTACATATAAAAAGAACTACAGATCTTAAAATTCCGCATGCTCATTTAGCATTAAATATTAATGATTACGATATAGCATTATCATCAATATCAGAAATGGATAAGTGTTTTAAAAATCATATAAATATGTTAGTTAATCAAATTTTGCTACAATAATAACTATCATATATAAAAAACTATAATAAACAAATATTTAAAATCTGAAAAATTCAATATAATAACAAGCTAAATGAATTTAAATTTAGATTAGCAACCATTACGTAATCAGGAAAAAGATAAGATTTAATCGAACAAATTTTAGAACAATATAACAATGGCAAGCAAGTTAGCATTAGATACGAATATTTGGATTTATTTAACTAAAGAAACATTTGATCCACTTTTTGAATCTCTAAAAGAGAAAATTGCGAATAATGAGTTTGAGTTACTTACAAATGAAATCGTAATTGAAGAATGGAAACGAAATAAAAAATCCACTATTAAGAGTCTTTGTGAGTCAATAAAGCAAGAATTTAAATCCGCAAAAAGTCTCGCTAAATTTTTACCTGCGAAAGAAAAGGTGGAATTGCTCACTTTCTTAGAAAAACTTGACACCGAAGAAAAGCGTTTAGAAAAGGCTAAATTAAGAGTCGAAGAAGTTGAGCAATTATTATTTTCTGCTAAAAAAATTGATATTAATGATGAACAAAAAATGTTTGTAGCTAATTTGGCAATTACTAAAAAGGGACCATTTTCAAATAATAAAAATAATTTTAATGATACTTTAATTCTGCGAAATTTTATTGAGCATATTCAAAAAATTAACTATCCAGATAAATATGATCTTATATATGTTTCAAATAACCCTAAAGACTTTTGCATTGATGGTAAAGAAAATATATATCCTGAAATATTGGATGGTTTTGATTCTTTACGAATTAAAAGCGTAACTGAACTTGGGCAGGCATTTCACCTATCAACAGAGCTAATTGAAGACTTTGATGATTGGTTAGAATACCAAGTACAAACGTGGGCTGAAATGCAATATGAAATTTCAAGAGGTAAATGAGATTTATAATAAAACAGCCCCTAAAGTGGGGCTGTAATTAACTCAAAAATCAATGATAATCAGAACAACTACCATTAAAACTTTGTTGAATACCTTTAGTAAAATCAAAAGCATTCAAATTTCTATCTAAAAAGCATCTATATAACTGCTCTTATTAGCTTGCGTAAAGAGTTTGTAAAGATTCCAAAAGTTTATATCTCCATTATTTCTCTACAGAAACTTTCAGTATTAATAAACAAAAAAGCACCTACATCTCTGTAAGTGCTTGATTAAAAAGTGGTCCCACCTGGGCTCGAACCAGGGACCACCTGATTATGAGTCAGGTGCTCTAACCAACTGAGCTATAGGACCTCAAAATCGGTTGAATTTTGTGATTGCAAAAATAGTAAAATTTCCGGCATTACAAAATTTTTTATGGTTTTTCTTGACACAATTCTACCAGTACCCCATTGGTGGATTTCGGGTGAAGGAAGACAACCAGCTTGTTATCAGCGCCTTCTTTGGGTTCTTCGGAGATAAACTGGAACCCTTCTTTTTTTAACCGCTCCACTTCTGCACGGATATCTTCCACCCCGAAAGCGAGGTGATGGATGCCCTCCCCTTTTTTGTCGATGAATTTAGCAATGGGGCTTTCTTCCTGACTGGCTTCCAGCAGTTCGATTTTGGATTCCCCGGCAGCATAAAATGAGGTGACGACCCCTTCCCGCTCCACGGATTCCTGTTTGTAAGATTCCTTTCCCAGAAGTTTCGCAAAAAGCGCATCGGAAACCCCGAGGGATTTCACGGCAATGCCGATATGTTCTAATTTCATAAGCAATTCCATCAATTAAGTCGTAAATTTGATAAAGCTTGGTATTTCAAATGATGGATTCAAACAAAAATACTAAATTTGCAGGACTTATGGAAAGCAACAGACAAAGAAAAGTAGCACAGATCATACAGGAAGACTTCGCGGAGCTGTTCCGCAAACAGGCTGCAGAAAGCAAGCAGAGCATCCTGGTATCCGTTTCGGATGTCAAGATAACGCCGGATCTCGGGATTGCCAAAATCTACCTGAGCATCTTCCCGAAGGAATTCCGTTCTGCCGTGATGAAAGAGATCGATGAGAACAAAGCCCAGTACAGGAACTTCCTCGGCCAGAAGATGGCCAAGCAGGTGCGGGTGATTCCCAACCTGAATTTCTACCTGGATACCGCTCTTGATGATGTTGAAAAGCTGGAGCGCGAACTGAGAGGCGAAGGCGACAATCCTATTTTATAAGCCTTGAAAAACATTGCATTTTATATCGCGTCCCGTTACCTTTTATCCAAGAAAGGGAGCACGGCCGTTACGTTCATTACGTGGCTGTCCGTGGGTGCCATGACCGTGGCGGTCACTGCAATGTTTGTTATCATATCGGTTTTTTCAGGGCTCGAAGACCTCAACAAGGACCTGATCTCCAACCTGCATGCCGACCTTACCATCAAAAGCACAGCGGGGAAAACGCTGAAGGATTTCGATAAGATCAGCGCTGCCCTTAAAAGCAATAAAGAAGTCAGCCATTTCTCAAGGGTCATTGAGGAAAAAGTATACATCAGCTACAACGGGAAAGGCGACATCGCTTATCTGAGAGGCGTTGATTCCGCCTATACCCAGGTGAATCCGATCAATAAGGACGTATTCTACGGAACCTATCCGAGCTTCAAGTATTCCAATGAAGTGCTGATGGAAAATTCCCTGGACAACAGGCTGTCGGTTCCCGTGCCTTCCAGTACGGCCTATGCAACGGTTTTCATGCCCAAAGCCGGCACAGGGATCATCAATAAGGAAGAAGACATTTACCAGAAGAAAGACATCCTGGTTACCGGTGTTTTTCCCGGAAAAGACCAACTGGACAATTATATCATCTCCCCTGTTGAATTGACGGAAGAGCTTCTGAACCTGCCCAAACATTCCGCTTACCAGATCGTGATCAGGCTCAGGAATCCTGAGAATACGGCAGCGGTGAAGCAACAGCTTCTTTCCACCCTCGGTAAAAATATAGAAATCAAGACCAAGGAAGAAGAAAATGCGGCGTTCTGGAAAATGATCAATACGGAAAAGCTGTTTATTTATCTGATCTTTGCCCTGGTGATTTTCATTACCACCTTCAACCTGGCAGGGGCCATCATCATCCTGCAGCTGGATAAGAAGGAACAGGCAAAATCACTGATTTCTTTAGGATTCCCTCTAAGCCACCTGAGGCAGATCTATTTCTATACGGGGATACTGATTGTCGTGCTCGGCATTATTTCCGGGCTGATCCTGGGAACGGCACTCTGCTATTTCCAGCAGTACACGGAATTCTTTAAAGCCAATGAAACCCTGCCTTTCCCGGTAAAGATCGTCGGAAAGAATTATTTCACGGTTTCCCTTACGGCCGCCCTTTTCGGGTTCGGTATTTCATGGGTATTCTCCAAAATCAGCAAGGAGTACATTACCAAAAATTAACATACACGCTTTCGTTTTTTCGTAACTTTGTCGTCCAAAAACAAAAAAAATGAAGCGGACTTTACTCTCTTTTTTCATGAGCCTGGCGTTCATCAGTGCCTTTGCTCAGATTCCTGCCGGTTACTATGACGGAACATCAGGACTTACCGGGGCAACCCTTAAATCCAAATTAAAACAGATTATCACAGCCGGGCATGTTGACCATGGCTATGGCGGCCTCTGGACCGGTTACCAGACGACAGACCGTGATAACATTTCCGGAATTCCCGGTTATGAAAACGACGGAACGATTATGGACATGTACTCTGAAAACCCGAACGGGACAGATCCTTACAATTTCACCTATGGCAGCACGCAATGCGGCGGTTCAGGCTACGCTAATGAAGGAGACTGCTACAACAGGGAGCACGTGGTGCCGCAAAGCCTGTTCAGTGAAAATTTCCCGATGAAATCGGACATCCATTTCATCCGTGCTACAGACGGAAAAGTAAACGGCATGAGATCAAATTACCCTTTCGGAACCGTTGGTCCTGTATCTTACACTTCCCAGAACGGATCAAAATTAGGGACTTCAGTTTCCCCGGGGTATTCAGGAACGGTTTTCGAACCGATTGATGCCTTTAAAGGGGATATCGCCAGAATGATCTTTTATTTTGTAACGAGATATGAAACCCAGCTTTCCGGCTTTTCATCCGGAAATATGCTTGGCGGTTCTGCATTTCCGGGATTACAGACCTGGGAGCTTAACCAGCTTTTAGCCTGGAGCGCCGCAGACCCGGTTTCCCAGACTGAAATTGCCAGAAACAATGCGTCGTATGTATACCAGGGGAACAGAAACCCTTTTATCGACCATCCGGAATATGTGGCCCAGATATGGGGGAATGTGGTTGCCGACACCGAGGCGCCTACCGTTCCGGCGAACTTAACAGCCGGTAACCCGTCTTCAAACTCTATTTCACTAAGCTGGACGGCATCTACGGATAATACAGGGGTTGCCGGATATGAAATTTATGTAAACGGCGTTTTATATTCAACCGTGTCAGCAACAACGGCGACGGTTTCAGGACTGAATCCTTCTACAACGTACACTTTTTACATCATCGCAAAAGACGCTTCAGGAAATACTTCTGCTGCCAGCAATACGGCATCGGGTACGACCCTTGCGGGCGGACAGCCAGGCGGAGGCAATACAAGCTGCGGTACGGAAGATTTTGAAAATATCCCGGCAAGTGCATCAGGCTACGCAACAAGAACCTGGACGAATAATAACATCACCTGGACGGCTACCGATGCCAGAACCGACCAGGACATCAACGGATCAGGCAACAGAGCCATTACCATCAGAAACGGAAACCTGACGAGCTCCACCATCAGCGGAGGAATCCAAAGCCTGACAGCAAGGGCCCAACTGGAATTCTCGGGAACTTCAGGCAGCCTGGATGTTAAGGTTAACGGCATCACAGTGGGGACCATCCCTTACACCGGTACGTCAAACGCTCTGGTCACCATCAATAATATTAACGTAAGCGGAAATATCGTCATCAGTATCGTAAATCCTGTCAATAACAACAGAATTTCGATCGATGACCTAAGCTGGACATGCTCCGCTACCTTAGGAACTACAGAAGCTGCGAAAGACAAATCAGGCTTTACGATCTATCCGAATCCTGTAAAAAACAATGAGCTGTATGTGAAAGGCGACAACCTGAGCAGAATTTCAAAAGCCCGGATCTATGACCTTTCAGGGAAGCTGATCCAGACGATTGAAAACCCATTCAAAAACACCGGCAAGATCCACCTTAACGGATTGGTGAAAGGAAATTATATCCTGACTGCCGAAAATTTCTCCGCCAAATTCATTGTAGAATAAACCCCTGAAAATATTTCATCATAAAGACCGGTTTTTCCCGGTCTTTTTTTTATTTTTGAAAGTATGGATTCCAATAAAAAATTAGGCCTGATCGGAAAGAACATCGCCTACTCGTTCTCGAAAAAGTTCTTTGAAAACAAGTTTCAGAAGCTGATGCTGAAAGGGTATTCCTATGATATTTTTGATGTGGCGGACATTGACGGGGTCCAGGATATTTTTTCCACTCCGGGGATCCTGGGATGCAACGTGACCATTCCTTACAAGGAGAAGATTATCGGTTATCTGGACGGGCTGAGCGATGAAGCCCGGAAGATCGGTGCCGTCAACTGTATCCTGATTGAAAACGGGAAAAAAACAGGGTACAATACGGATGCTTTCGGTTTTGAGAAAACCCTGCTGCTTCATAAGAAGCCCCATCATGATACGGCCCTGATCCTCGGAAACGGAGGCGCGGCCAAAGCCGTGCAGTATGTGCTTGAAAAACACGGAATCAGCCTTCTTACAGTCTCCAGAACGTCAGAGCTGAATTTTGAAAATTTAAACACAGAAACCGTCAAAAACCATAAAATCATCATTCAGTGCACGCCCGTAGGGACTTTCCCTCATGTAAACGACTGCCTGGATTTTCCTTTTGACGGCATTTCCGAAGACCACCTCGTGATCGATCTCATTTACAATCCGACTTACACCCGGTTCATCATGAACGCTTCCGGAAAAGGGGCGAAAACGGTGAACGGATATTATATGCTTGAACAGCAAGCAGAAAAAGCCTGGGAAATTTGGAATTTTCAAAAAAAATAACCTAAATTAGTCCCTTGATTGGCATTTTAGCCCTATATTTAATCTTAATTAACGCCACTCACATAAACGATTTGCTATGATTACAGAAAACAACCTTTCTGAGAACGAAGAGAAGAATAATTCTAACGAACAGCCGCAGGAAGAAACACCGGAAAACACGGTCCCTTCTACCGAAAACGGACATGAAGAAGAAGCTGAACACGAAGAAGAGCATGCAGAAGCAGAACTCTCTTTGAGTGATGCCCTGAAAGAAATGGAGAAGATGATCAATGCGCCGGATGCAGGGGAAAACCTTAAGAAATTCAATCAGCTGAAGGAGAAAGCAAGTCATTACATCCATGATGAAGTGGAAGACAAAAAGCATGAGTACGCGGAAGCCGGGAACGCGCCTGAAAACTTCAGTTACGAACATCCTTCCCAGTCAAGGTTTTCTGCATTGGTCAATATTTTCAGGGAAAAATACGATACTTACCAGAAAGGCCAGGAAGAGGAACAGCATAAAAACCTCGAATACCGTCAGAATATCATTGAGCGGCTTAAGAACCTTTATACCAACTCGGAGCCGGGAACCAATCTTTTCAAATCGATAAGAGAAATCAAAGAAGACTGGTCAAAGGCCGGTCAGGTAGCCAAATCGGAATTCAAGATCCTTAACAACAACTACTTCCACCACCTGAACCAGTTTTACCAGATGCTGGATCTCAACAAGGAATTCCTGGAGCAGGAATACAGCCACAACCTGGAAAAAAGGCAGCATATCATTGAGCGTGCCAAGCAGCTTGAACATGAGCCTGTAATCCAGAAAGCGCTTAACGAACTGCAGTACCTTCATAAGCTCTGGAAAGAAGAGGCCGAACCTGTTTCTGAAGAATTCCGTGAAAAGACGTGGGAAGAATTTAAAGAAATCTCAAACAAGATCCACGAAAGGAAATCCGAGCTTTCTGCAGCCATAGAAACGGAACAGGCCGCTAATCTGGAAAAGAAAAACCAGATTATTGCCGAAATCAAAAAGCTTACCGAGCCGGCTGAAACCCCGAACCATAATTACTGGCAGAATGCCATCAGACAGGTGGAAGACCTCCGTTCAGAATTCCTGAAAACCGGAAGCGTTCCGAGAAAGCTTTCCAACCAGAACTGGAATGATTTCAAGACGATCCTGAGAACATTCAATACCACAAAGAATACCTATTATAAATCGCTCAAAGGATCCCAGCAGGCGAATCTGGAAGAAAAGCTGAAACTGATCCAGACCGCGAAAGACAACCAGAACAATGAAGAATGGGATGTTGCCGTGCCGTTATTCAAAAAGCTCCAGGAAGACTGGAAGAAAATAGGGCATGTACCGAAAAGCATGACCAATAAGATCTGGGATGAATTCAGGGATGCCTGCAACACGTTTTTCAACAACTACAGGGAGAAAAGCAATGCCTCCACGGATAACTGGAAAGAGAACTACAAAAATAAAAAAACCATTCTTGAAGATCTGAAAACCGTTTCCGATGAAGAAGGAAGCATTGAGAAAATCGAGGCCATCAAGACGGCGTGGAACAATATCGGGAAAGTTCCGAGAGATAAAATCTCGATCAACTCCGAATTCAACAAAACGCTGAGAGAGAAGCTGAAGCTGAACAAAATCAATGAGTTTGATTTAAAAGAAGAAGGCCTCTCTGAAAACCAGTTAACGGATAAGGCAAGAAAAATCAAGAATCAGATTTCTGACCTTGAAGCTGAAATCGTGAAGCTGGAGAACAACCTGGCTTTCTTCAAGAATCCGTCGAAAGAAAACCCGTTGCTTCGGGATACCTTTAATTCTATTGATGACAAAAAAGCCCATCTGGAAACCTTAAAACAGAATCTCCACAACATCATCTCCGGAGAATAACCATAAAAAAACTACACAAGGCGGAGCAAAGCAATTTGACTCCGCTTTTTTATTTCATTCAGTATGCAGGACGAATTTTACATCAGCAGATGCATCGAGCTGGCCCGGAAAGCTGCCGGCAAAACCTACCCCAATCCTCTGGTGGGAAGCGTGATTGTACACAACGGAAAAATCATCGGGGAAGGCTACCACCATAAAGCCGGTGAGCCCCATGCGGAAATCAATGCGATCCGTTCCGTGGCCGATAAAAGCCTTATCCCGGAATCTACCATCTATGTTTCGCTGGAGCCGTGCGCCCATTACGGGAAAACACCGCCGTGCGCCCTGAAGATTAAAGAGCTGGGATTTAAAAAGGTCGTCATCGGAGCGATGGACTCCCATGATCAGGTGAACGGGAAAGGCAAAAAGATTATTCAGGAAGCAGGGATTGAAGCAGTCTCAGGCATTTTGGAAAAAGAATGTACCGAGCTGAATAAAAGGTTCTTCACCTATCACGAAAAGAAAAGGCCGTACATCATCCTGAAATGGGCGGAATCCGCAGACGGCTTTATGGATAAAGATTTCAGGCCCTACCCCATTTCCAATTCCCTTGTCAATCAGTTTGTCCACCAGATGAGGTCGGATGAACATGCTATTTTAGTAGGAACGCAAACGGCCCTGAATGATAACCCGGGCCTGACGGTAAGAAATGTGACCGGCATCAACCCGGTAAGGATCTTAATTGATTTCGACTTGAAGGTCCCGGAAGATTTCAATCTGTATAGCAATGAAGCCAGGACTCTGGTTTTTAATTCAGTAAGAGAAGGAACGGAAAACAATATTCAGTTCATTAAGATCAGCAGGGAAAATTTCCTGCCGGACTTAATAGACGCTTTATATAAAGAACAGATCCAGTCCGTGATCATTGAAGGCGGAAGGTTTACCTTGCAGCAGTGTATTGATGGCAATCTTTGGGATGAAGCGGTCGTGATTAAAAATGAAAACCTGAACCTGGAGAACGGCACGAAAGCACCTGATTTTGATTTTAAACCGAATCAGACTGAAAATTTCAGGGACAATACTATTAATTTCTTCACCAAATTCATTTAACCTTTATTTTTAATATAATTTTACCTTTATTATATATTTACAAACTAATAACTTCCGTATGAATAAATATTTCATTTTTTTATTTCTCATATTCTCTTTTTCTTTTAAAGCACAGGAATGGAAATTTTTAACCCCTGTAAAATCTTTTTCTATAATTACTAATCTGGAAGTAACGCCTGATCAGACCCTATATATGCTTGATCAGTCACAATCCGGAGTCGTAGCTTCTTCAAAAGATGGCGGAACAACCTGGAAAAAACACCTGAGAAACGAAATATACAGAGACATCCAAATGCTGAATAACAACACTGGATTTGTACTTACACAAACCGGCATCCGTAAAACAACAGATGGTTTCGAAAACTCTGTTTATAAACCGGCAAATGCTGCATTCCTAAGAAGCTTTTATTTTGTAAATGAATCAGTAGGTTTTCTGGGTGGTAATTCAGGCGTTATCTATAAAACATTAAATTCCGGCGCTACTTTTTCTTTTGTTTCATTACCGGAACAAAGTAACATAAATGATATCTTTTTTTTAGATGAAAATAAAGGATTTGTGTGTGCAGCCAATGGAAAAGTTTATAAGACAACCAACCAGGGTGCCACATGGGTAGCTACCAGCTTAAGCTCAACGAGCATCAATAAAATTCTTTTCATTAATAATACGGACGCTTTCATTGTAGGAAATAATGGTAAACTTTTCAAAACCACAGACCAAGGCACAAACTGGGCACCCGTCACCATCTCCGCGACTTATAATTTAAATGATATAAAATTTCAGACAGGTCGATTATACATTGTAGGAGGTGACAACAGAATTTACAAGTCTTTGGATATGGGGCAAACATGGTCAGATCAAAGATTAATAAATGTCTATCCTTATAATTCACTTAATTCTATTGGCTTTTTAAACGGAAATATTATTGTAGGCGGAGAGTCTAATATTTATAAATCATCCGATGCCGTAAACTGGAGCCTGCTTGTTCCCGGAATTTACCCTTCTGTACTGAAAAGTATTTCTTTTGCTAATGACGA
Organism: Chryseobacterium gregarium DSM 19109; assembly: GCF_000430845.1. GTDB lineage: Bacteria > Bacteroidota > Bacteroidia > Flavobacteriales > Weeksellaceae > Chryseobacterium > Chryseobacterium gregarium. The sequence goes on from NZ_AUMU01000007.1 coordinate 204,097, forward strand.
TAAGGGAGTTATTGCCGGAAGCGGTTCTACAGGGTACTACAGCATAGTTTACCGGACAACTGACGGCGGCCATACCTGGGCCAATCAAAAAGTTACTTTTACTTTAAATGCTTTTAAAGGGGTACAACTAAAAGAAAATGGGAAAGGGATCCTCATCGGAAACGGAAGCTATGCCCTCTCCTCTGATTTTGGGCAGACCTGGGGAAATTTCAGCTCAACCAGTCCTCCGATCTACCCATCCGCGTTTTGGCTTAAAAATAATGGAAACATTCTTTTCGGCACTTCTTCACCGTATGTTGTTACAACCAATGGAATATATTCAATAACACCCCCTTCATCTGCTTTTCAATTTACAGAATTGGGACAAGTGGAAACTATTCAGTTTTACAGCGATATGATCGGGTATGCAGGTGCTTATCAGAAGCTGTATAAAACAACCGATGGTGGAATTACATGGAATTCTGTTTTTGATTTAGGAGCATCGGTAATTTATATAAATATCGTAAATGCTGATAAAATTAATATTGCTACTAATGCTAATGAATTTTACACGAGTAATAATGCAGGAACTTCATGGATTGAAACTACAGATTCCACCAGTCCGCGATTCCATTTTATTAATGAAAACGTAGGCTATGATTTAGATATCAATTTCGATCTTTACAGAACCATTGATGGAGGTGCCACGTCACAGCTTATTGTTCCTCAAACCAATTATTTTAATTCATATAATACAAATTTGAATGCCATCCAGTTTTTTAATAATAAAGTGATAGCAGTGGGAGACCTTTCGGATATATATATACTTGAACTTCCGGCTGTACCATTGTCTGCTAATGAAAGCGCAGGAATAAACAATACTGATCCGAAACTATTAGTATATCCAAATCCCACAACATCTTCTGTTTTCTTCAAAACACCTGTAATATTAGATAAGGTTCAGGTATACGATACCAATGGAAGGATTATGAAATTCACCAAAGAAAATAACGGAATAAATATTTCACATTTGAGCGAAGGAATTTATTTTATCAAATTTGAATCTGCCGGAAAATGGTTTACACAAAAAATCATAAAAAAATAATACCGCAAGCCATCGAAATCGGATGGCTTATTTTTTATATTACCGGAAGTTTTATGAATCAATTACTTTAAGATTCAGAGTCATCGAAATAAGGTATTAAGGCCAAGCAAAACTGGGATTTCAGGATTGTAAAGAATCAGCTGCTCACACTGGAAAATGCCCGCATCATGACAAAAGAACCGGAGACCGAAATTGAAATCCGTTTTAATTTCAATCAGCAAGACACTATTTTCATCCTGCTTTCGAAATTCAACGCAAATATCATCAACTTCTATTCTGAAGAGAGTGCACGGTTATTTCAGCCAAAATAAAATTGAAAGACAAAGAAAATATACTGAAGCCCTTACGAACCATCAGTCTGTAGCCTATAAAAGGGATAAAAGCACCTGAATTTCCCTTGACACCAAAGAAAATTAAAACCTTTTCAGACAATATAATCGCATTCTATCAGCCATAAACATTATAAAATCATAAAAGTCAAAACTTTAACATACATATTTTGATATTTTTTCACTGTTTATTGATATTAATTATTTAACTTCATGAAAAATTTAATACCTACTATCATGAAAAATTTTAAGAAACTGTCAAAAAGAGAATTGAAATCAATTCAGGGGGCAATTGAAAAATGCTATTACCAGTTGGACGGAACATTATACTGTCCTTGTAATCCTCATACTACCTACAATTGTAATGGTAAATGTGTTCCTCTTGGACAAGCCTGTGCAACGCCATCCATTGAACTCTAAAAAAAATTGACTATGAAAAATCTGAAAAAAATCCGGAGAGAAGAATTGAAAAATACAGCAGGAGGAAATGCCCCGCAATGCTGTTCTTACTATCCTCCAAATTTACAGAAATGCTGTGCTACCCCTTCAAGTATGAGCTGCCCGCCACCCTGGCTTGACGGAACTTTCCCATGCTGATAAATAAAAAAAGAGAACAGAGATGTTCTCTTTTTTATTTTAATTATTTGACAGGACTTACTCTATAAAGTACCTTTGCAGGATGTTCGAGTACAAAACCATAGACCAACCTATCGAAAATATTCTATTCAAAGAAAAAGGGAGCAAGTTCATCGGATTTGCCTTTCCGGTAACCGATGAAGCGGAACTGAAACAGGCACTGGAAAAAGTCCGGGGCGAACACCCGAAAGCAACACACCACTGTTACGCTTTCAGAACAGGCATCCAGGGTGAGAATTACCGGGCCAACGATGACGGGGAACCATCCGGAAGTGCCGGATTGCCCATTTTCAACCAGCTTCTGGCGAATGACATCACCAACGTTCTGGTCATCGTGGTTAGGTACTACGGCGGGACAAAACTCGGGGTTTCAGGATTGGTAAAAGCCTATAAAGAATCAGCCAAAATCACACTGGAAGAAGCCCGTATCGTGACAAAAGAACTGGAGACAGAAATTGAGATCCGCTTTAATTTCAATCAGCAGAACACCATTTTTACCCTGCTTTCGAAATTTGAAGCCAGGATCATCAACTTCAATTCACAGGAGAGAGCGGTTATAGCAGCCAAAATCAAAACAAAAGACAAAGAAAATATTATTGATGCCCTTACGAACCTTCAGTTTGTGGAATATAAACTATAATTCTTATCTGGTCTTTGGGTAATTGATAGTCAAATTAATTTACTAACCTATTTTTACATCAGGCTTATGGTTTAATATTTTCCATTGAGAATCAAAAAAAAATAAGCATCCTGAATGATTCATCCTGGCCTATGCCTATGGAAGAAAACAGTAACTAAAACAAAATATGAATGAAATAAAAAAAAACATCCCGGAAAAACTTTCTGAGATGCTGTATTCTGTCTGTACCTGAGGTATTAATCCCTTCTTCCCCCCATCAGTAAAGAAGCCCAGTAAATAAGCTGTGCCAATGATCCGACAGCAGCTACCACATAGGTTCTGGCCGCCCATTTCAGACTGTCCTGTACGCCTACGTATTCTTCTGACGTAACAGTACCTGTATCTTTGAGCCATTTCATTGCCCTGTTGCTTGCATCATATTCTACCGGCAAGGTGATGAAGGCAAACAAGGTGGTAAACGCAAACATAATAACCCCGACAGCCAATACCAGCCTGTTGCCGGTAGGATTGTCTACAGATCGGGTCGCTACCATAAGCATAATGCCTGCAATCAGGACAAACTGCATTAAATTAGAACTTACCTGAACCACAGGAACCAGTTTTGAACGCAGCTGAAGCATGGAATATCCCACCTTATGCTGTACGGCATGTCCGCATTCATGGGCTGCCACTGCTGCCGCTGCCGCATTTCGCTGCATATAGACCGCTTCTGATAAATTCACCGTTTTATTTTCCGGGTTGTAATGGTCCGTGAGCTGACCCGGAACCGAGATCACCTGTACATCATTGATGCCGCTGTCTTTCAGCATTTTTTCCGCTATTTCCTTGCCTGAAAGTCCGTTTCGCAGATGTACTTTGGAATAATGTTCGAATTTTGATTTAAGTCTTGATGATACCCACCAGCTGACGAGCATCGAAATCCCGATAATTATATAATACCCTATCATCTTTTACCTTACTTAACTTATACTATATTTTCACCCCATATGATGTAATAATTATGCCAAAGTATTACAATTTTATTAATTATATTTGTACTAGAATTACCTTTTAAAGCTATGTCTAAAGTCTCAGTTATTGAAGTAAAAACACCCGGAGAATTAAAGCAGTTCGTAAAATTCCCGATGGATTTATACAAGAACAATCCTTATTACGTGCCTTCTTTCATAAAAGATGAATTTAAGATTTGGGATCCCAAAGAGAATCCTGCCCTGAATTATTCGGAATCTAAACAGTTTCTGGCAAAAAAAGGGGATAAAGTAGTGGGACGGATTGCCGTAATGATCAACCATAAGGAAGAAAAGGAATTAGGCATTAAAAAAGTCCGTTTCGGCTGGATCGATTTCATTGATGACCAGGAAGTTTCCGCAGCTTTGATTCAAAAAGCGGTTGATTACGCTAAAGAGCACAATATCGGCAAGATTGAAGGGCCTATGGGTTTTACCAACCTGGATAAAGCGGGAATGCTGACCATGGGCTTTGATAAACTGGCTACCATGATCGGGATCTACAACCATGAATATTACCCGAAACACCTTGAGGAACTGGGCCTGACAAAAGAAAAGGAATGGGTGGAATTTGAAATGAATTTCCCCAAAGTTTTACCGGAAAGGGTGGAAAAATTCAGTGGGCTGATTGCTCAGAAATATAAATTAAAAGTTCTTCATTTTAAATCAAAGGAAGAGATTTTACCTTATGTGGAACCGATGTTCAGGCTATTGGACGAAACCTATAAAACACTTTCTACCTACACCCCGATTTCCGAGGAGCAGATAAAAACGTACAAAGAAAAATATTTCCCGTTTATCGATAAAAACTACGTCATCTGTGTAGTTGATGAAAATCAGGAGCTGGTATCCTTTGCCATTACCATGCCTTCCTATTCAAAAGCCTTACAGAAATCAAAAGGGAAAATGTTCCCGTTCGGGTGGTGGCATTTTCTGCAGGCCAGCAAAAAAAACGACCGCGCTAATTTCTACCTGATCGGAATCCATCCCGAATATCAGCGGCGTGGCGTTACAGCGATTATTTTTAAAGAGATCTTCATCCGGTTTACCAGCATGGGAATCGATTTTGCCGAAACCAACCCTGAACTGGAAGAGAATAAAAGCGTACAGGTGCTGTGGCAGGATTACAATCCGGTAAATCACAAGAGAAGAAGAACCTATTCATTAAACATCGGAGATCACCAACCAGCCTAAACATACTATGAAGCCGCAACTTATTATTTTTGGTATTTTAATCGCCGGGTTTGTCATTTTCAACCTGTTTTTACCATCCGGCAACGACCGGATGAATACTGCCGTTAATATTATCTATGCAAGCATCCTGTTCGGTTATATTTCTTTTATGGCCTATTCCCTCCTCAGGAAAACGAGGAAATAATGTTATTTTTATTGATTCTAAATTGCCTGTTTACGCTATTTTAATTCCACTTTTAAGCTTATTAATTTCATGCTTTCTTCTTTATTCCCTAAATTTGCAAATTGAGATAATAATGCAAAAATGAATTTACCTGAAAGTTATATTCCAATCCTTATACAGGCAGGTGTTGCGATAGGATTCGTAGCCATTTCTCTGCTTGGAGCACATTTCTTAGGCCCGAAACAGAAAAAAGGGGATTCCGTAAAAAACCAAAGCTGGGAATGTGGAATCCCGGTAGAGGGGAATGCAAGGACGCCGTTTTCGATTAAATACTTTTTGACAGCGGTACTGTTCGTTCTGTTCGATATTGAAATCGTATTCTTTTATCCGTATGCCGTAAACTTCAGAGAATTCGGAATGGAAGGATTCCTGGCCGTACTCATGTTCGTGGCGATTTTCTTTATGGCATTTTTCTATGTCTGGAAACGCGGTGCCTTAGACTGGGATAAATAAAGGATAGAAATTTTAAATGATCATTTTAGATAGAAAGCCAGGCATTAGAGCTAACTTTAACACTGAATTTCAATCTAAAAGTTAATCTTAAATCAATCAAATGTCAGATAACAAACCAATAATAAGAACAGACGCACCTGCTCCCGAAGGATTTGAAGGAGAAGGCTTTTTCGCAACGAAACTGAGCAGCGTCATCGGGATGGCCAGAAAGTTTTCACTTTGGCCGTTGCCATTCGCAACCTCTTGTTGCGGTATCGAGTTTATGGCGACGCTGAACCCTACTTACGATGCTTCCAGATTCGGTATGGAAAGAAACTCTTTCTCACCGAGACAGGCAGATATGCTGATGGTTTGCGGAACGATCGCTAAAAAATTAGGACCTGTACTGAAAGAAGTATACACCCAGATGGCTGAGCCGAAGTGGGTGGTTGCCGTTGGGGCATGTGCATGCAGCGGAGGTATTTTTGACACTTATTCCGTGTTGCAGGGTATTGATAAAATTATTCCGGTTGACGTATATGTTCCGGGATGCCCGCCAAGACCGGAGCAGATTATTGAAGGCGTGATGCAGGTGCAGGCTCTGGCAGAAAGCGAAAGCATCAGAAGAAGGGATATGCCTGAATACCAGAAATTATTAGACTCTTACAATATTAGCAACTAGCGGGAATGACGAACGAATTTGTATTAGAAGCCATCACCAGAGAATTTCCCGAATCTGTGGTCTCAAGTTCTGAGCCGTATGGAATGCTTACTGTTGAAGTAAAAAAGGATGACATCAAAAAAATCATCCATTACCTTAAAGATTCATCACTGGAAATTAATTTCCTTACCGATATCTGCGGAATCCATTATCCTGAATTTCCTGATAAGGAAATCGGGGTAGTCTATCACCTTCATAACATGATGACCAATTTCAGACTGCGTCTGAAAATCTTTATGTCCAGGGAAAATATTGACGTTGACTCTCTGGTGGAATTGTATGCCGGAGCCAACTGGATGGAAAGGGAAACCTATGATTTCTTCGGAATTAAATTCAAAGGGCACCCGGACCTGCGGCCTATTTTAAATATGGAAGATCTGGGATACCACCCGATGCTGAAGGAATACCGCCTTGAAGACGGCACGAGGACCGATAAGGACGATGCCATGTTCGGAAGATAAAAATAATGCAATAAGCAGCAAGCGATAAGCTTAAAGCCTAGAGCCCAAAGCATTTAAATTATGAAAGATAACTCATTATCCAATATACTTAACCAATACGAAAGCAAGGAACAGATTGACGGGCAGTTATACACCCTCAATTTAGGACCTACCCACCCTGCCACACACGGGATTTTCCAGAATGTCCTGACCATGGACGGGGAAAGGATCCTTCATGCGGAACAGACCGTGGGTTATATCCACAGGGCATTTGAGAAAATTTCCGAAAGAAGGAATTATGCTCAGATTACAACCCTTACCGACCGTATGAATTATTGTTCTGCGCCCATCAATAACCTGGGATGGCACATGACGGTTGAAAAGCTGATCGGCGTTGAAGTTCCCAAGCGTGTAGACTATATGCGTGTGATTTTAATGGAGCTGGCAAGGATCGGGGATCACCTGATCTGTAACGGGGTAACCGGAATGGATGCCGGAGCAATTACCGGACTTACCTATATGTTCATCGAAAGAGAGCGTATTTATGATCTGTACGAACAGATCTGCGGGGCCAGAATGACCACCAACATGGGAAGAATCGGAGGTTTTGAAAGAGATTTCACGCCAAAGTTTCATGAGTTATTACAGGATTTCCTTAAAACTTTCCCGGCAAGATTCAAAGAATTCGGTACTTTATTAGAAAGAAACAGAATTTTTATGGACAGAACCATCGGAGCAGGAGCAATTTCTGCAGAAAGAGCCTTAAGCTATGGTTTTACCGGTCCGAATTTACGTGCTACAGGGGTAGATTATGACGTAAGAGTTGCACAACCCTACTCTTCTTATGAAGATTTCGACTTTATTATTCCTGTAGGAACTGCCGGTGATACGTATGACCGGTTTATGGTTCGCCAGCAGGAAATCTGGGAATCGATCAAAATTATCAAACAGGCTTACGAAAATCTTCCGGAAGGACCATTCCATGCGGATGTTCCGGATTTCTACCTTCCTGAAAAAGCGGATGTATACCAGAAAATGGAAGCATTGATCTACCATTTCAAAATTGTAATGGGAGAGACCGACGTACCGAAAGGTGAAGTTTACCATGCCGTGGAAGGCGGAAACGGTGAATTAGGATTCTACATGGTAAGCGACGGAGGAAGAAGCCCATACAGGCTTCACTTCAGAAGGCCTTGTTTCATTTACTATCAGGCTTATCCTGAAATGATTACAGGTTCTGTGATTTCTGATGCCATCGTTACGATGTGCAGCATGAATATTATTGCGGGGGAACTGGACGCATAATTTTGTACAGAGTACAAAGTAAAATGTATTAAAGATTAATAAATAGAAAGTACGCTGTACATGGTACACTGTACATTTTACAAATAAAGAAAATGAGCGAAACAATAGCTTTTAAACCGGAAAGTTTAGCACAGGTACATAAAATTATGGCAAGATATCCTGAAGGAAGACAGAAGTCTGCCCTTCTGCCTGTACTTCACCTGGCCCAGAAAGAATTCGGAGGATGGTTAGACGTTCGGGTAATGGATTATGTTGCGGAATTATTGAGCATCAAGCCTATTGAAGTATATGAGGTAGCTACGTTCTACACCATGTTCAATATGAAGCCGGTAGGGAAATATGTTCTGGAAGTTTGCAGAACAGGACCATGCATGGTTTCCGGGAGCGAGAAGATCCTTAACCACATCAGGACCAAGCTGAATATCAAAGACGGAGAAACCACAGCAGACGGTATGTTTACCCTAAAGCCTGCCGAATGCCTGGGCGCATGCGGATACGCTCCGATGCTGCAGCTGGGAAAATTCTTTCATGAAAACCTCACGATAGAAAAAGTAGACGAAATTCTTGATCTTTGCAGGGAAGGACAGCTTGCTTTGGATTAATACCATTTTAAATTCTGCATTTTAGATTTTAAATAATTAAATTTTAACATTAATTAATGCAAGAAGCCGAAAGCTGATTGCAATAAGCAAATAAAAATGAGTAAAAAACTTTTACTTAAAGATGCACACATAGAAGGCATCCGCTACCTGGAAACCTACCGTAAACAGGGAGGTTACGGAGCAGCAGAAAAAGCCCTGAAAATGACCCCTGATGAAATTCTTGAAGAAGTAAAAACTTCAGGACTCAGAGGACGTGGAGGAGCCGGGTTCCCGACGGGAATGAAATGGAGCTTTCTGGCAAAACCGGAAGGCGTTCCGAGACACCTTGTAGTGAATGCCGATGAATCTGAGCCGGGGACTTTCAAAGATAGATATTTGATGGAATTCCTTCCTCATCTTTTGATTGAGGGAATGCTGATTTCCTCTTACTGTTTAGGTTCAAATGTATCTTATATTTATATCCGCGGCGAATATTCATGGATTCCTGATATTCTGGAAGAAGCGATTGAAGAAGCCAAAGCAGCAGGATTTTTAGGTAAAAATATCTTAGGAACCGGTTTCGATTGTGAAATCTACGTTCAGAGAGGCGGAGGTGCCTATATCTGCGGTGAAGAAACGGCGTTGCTTGAATCCCTTGAAGGAAAAAGAGGAAACCCGAGACTGAAACCGCCGTTCCCAGCTGTAAAAGGACTTTGGGAAAGACCGACGGTTGTCAATAACGTTGAATCTATTGCCGCCATTGTTCCGATTATTGATATTACAGGAGCAGAATATGCTAAAATCGGCATAGGAAGATCCACAGGAACGAAACTGATTTCGGCCTGCGGAAACATCAACAAACCGGGCGTGTATGAAATTGACATGACCATTACGGTAGAAGAATTCATTTATTCTGATGAGTATTGCGGTGGCATCAAAGACGGAAAGAAACTGAAAGCATGCATCCCCGGAGGAAGCTCAGTGCCGATTGTCCCTGCCAATTTACTCCTTAAAACCGTAAACGGAGAACCGAGATACATGAACTACGAATCTTTGGCAGACGGCGGTTTTGCTACCGGAACCATGATGGGTTCAGGAGGTTTCATCGTACTGGATGAAGACCAGTGTATCGTAGAACATACCATGACTTTAGCAAGATTTTACCATCATGAAAGTTGCGGGCAGTGTACGCCATGCCGTGAGGGTACGGGATGGATGCACAAGATTTTAAAGAAGATCGAAAACGGACAGGGTAAAATGGAAGATATCGATCTGCTTTGGGACATCCAGAGAAAAATAGAAGGTAACACTATCTGCCCGTTGGGGGATGCGGCAGCGTGGCCTGTAGCGGCGGCCATCCGCCATTTCAGGGATGAATTCGAATGGCATGTTAAAAATCCGGAACTGTGTCTGACACAAAACTACGGTCTTGCAAATTATGCAGATCCTATCCCGGCGCCATCAGTTAATCCTTAGGTAATAAGAAAAAGTATAGGTGATAAAAAAGTGTTTATTGTTGTTAGCAGTAACAGCAGTATTGGGCGTGAAAGCTCAAAAAAGTCAAGTAGATCCGTTTAAAAAGGGATCAGTGATGGTATTCTGGGGGTGGAACAATTCAGTATATTCAAAATCAGATATCCATTTTAAAGGGGATGGGTATGATTTTCAGCTGAATAACGTTGTAGCCCATGACAGACAGACGAGATTTGATTGGGGAACGTATTTTAATCCTTCCTCGATTACAATTCCGCAGGTGAACTATAGAATTACATATTTTCCTAAAGATAATCTGGGGATTACTTTAGGAATGGACCACATGAAATATGTAATGGATCAGGACCAGACCGTAAACGTAAAGGGATACATCAATAATCCTGAATACGCTTCTCTGGTACAGAATGGAAAAGTAGACTTAAGTGATGCCAAATTATTGACATTTGAACATACTGACGGTCTGAATTATATTAACATCGGAGCTCAGAAATATCATAATATTCTCAATAAGAAGAATTTTGATCTTTTTGTCAGCTACGGAGCCGGAATCGGAGCATTATTGCCTAAATCCAATGTACAGCTGATGGGCAATGAAAGAAGCGACCGGTTTCATCTGGCAGGTTTCGGGGCTGATGCAAGAGCAGCCGTTAGTTTGGTGGCCATCAGGCATATTGTGGTTCAGGTAGAAGGTAAATTCGGTTACATCAATATGCCGGATATCAAAACAACACTTAACAATAAGCCGGATAAGGCTTCACAGGATTTTGTGTACGGGGAGCTTGATTTTGGCATCGGGTATACATTTAATACGAAGAAGTATAATTAAACAGCGCTTCGCTGCTCCGGCAGTAAAGCAAAAGCATAGAATATGAGCGAAGAGGTTAAAAAATTCAAAATAACTATAGACGGACAGACGGCCGAAGTTATGCCTGGAACTTCTATTTTGGAAGCTGCCAGACAGATTGGCGGAAAATCGGTACCTCCTGCAATGTGCTACTACAGCAAATTGGAAGCAAGCGGAGGAAGGTGCAGAACATGCCTGGTGGAAGTATCCAAAGGATCCGAAGCAGATCCGCGCCCTATGCCCAAACTCGTGGCAAGCTGCAGAACGAATGTGATGGACGGCATGGAAGTAAAAAACCTTACTTCTGATAAAGCCCAGGAAGGAAGAAAAGCGGTAACTGAATTTTTATTGGTTAACCACCCTTTGGACTGTCCTGTATGCGACCAGGCCGGTGAATGTCATTTACAGGATCTCGGTTACGAGTACGGTAATGAAAACACCAGGACGGAGTTTGAAAGGAATACCTATGATGCGGATGATCTCGGCCCGAATATCAAACTGAACATGAACCGCTGCATCCTGTGTGCACGATGTGTTTTAACAGCCAACCAGCTGACCGATACCAGGGAACATGGCATTCTGTTCAGGGGAGACCACGCAGAAATCTCAACCTATCTGAATAAAGCACTGGATAATGACTTTATCGGAAACATCATTGATGTTTGTCCGGTAGGTGCCTTAACAGACAGAACTGCCCGTTTTGCAAGCAGAGTATGGTTTACCAAGCCGATGAACGCTTCATGCAAATGTGATAAATGTTCTGGAAAAGCGACGGTTTACATGAAAGGGGATGAAATTGTAAGGGTAACAGCCAGAAAAGACCAGTGGGGCGAAGTGGAAGAATTCATCTGTGATACCTGCCGTTTTGAAAGAAAGAACTTAAGCGACTGGAATATTGAAGGTCCTAGACATATCGACCGGCATTCGGTGATCTCACTGAACCATTACGAAAAGCCTAAAGATGAACTTAGGGTTTTAGACAATCCGCTGGCTAAGGAAATCAGTGAAAAAGACGAAAAATAATTTTAAAGACATCAGATTTCAGACATTAGATAACAGATTAAATCTAACTTCTAATTTCTAACTTCTCATATCTAATATCTAAAATAAAAAATGGATTTACTTACATTTAAATTGATACTTGTACTGGCGCTTTTCCTGCTTTCTTTAACGATTGCAGCCTACTCTACCTGGGCGGAACGAAAAGTGGCGGCCATCATGCAGGACAGAATCGGGCCTAACAGATCTGGACCATTCGGTTTATTGCAGCCTCTTGCCGACGGTGGAAAGTTTTTCTTCAAAGAAGATTTTACTCCACAAAATGCAGAAAGATTCCTTTTCGTACTGGGGCCTGCGCTGGTGATGTTTATATCACTGATCACGGGAGCGGTGATTCCGTGGGGGAAAAGTTTAAACATCGGAGGGACTTCCTTTGATCTTCAGGTGGCCAACATCGATGTCGGAGTGCTTTTCATTATCGGAATGGCTTCCATCGGCGTATACGGAATTATGATCGGAGGCTGGGCTTCCAACAATAAATATTCATTATTAGGCGCCATCCGTGCTTCTTCACAGATGATTTCCTATGAACTGGCCATGGGTCTGGCTTTGCTTTCTATCATTATGATGACGGGAAGTCTGGATCTAAAGGTCATTACTGAAAATCAGACTACAGGAAAACTCTGGGGATTCATCCCGTGGGTTTCCGGGATGAACTGGAATATTTTCTACCAGCCAATTGCTTTCTTGATATTCTTTGTAGCCGCTTTGGCCGAAACCAACAGGCACCCTTTCGATTTACCGGAATGCGAATCTGAGCTGGTAACAGGATATTCTACGGAATACTCGTCCATGAAACTGGGATTGTACATGTTCGGTGAATATGTAAATATGTTTATCTCCAATGCTTTTATGGTAGTGCTTTTCTTCGGAGGGTATAATTATCCGGGGATTGAGTGGGTAACCCAGCACTGGGGCGAAAATATTGCGGGAATCCTGAGCATTGTGGCATTCCTGGCAAAAACGGTAACCGGAATCCTGATCTTTATGTGGATCAGATGGACGCTTCCGAGATTCAGGTATGACCAGTTGATGCACTTAGGCTGGAAAACCCTGATCCCGATGGCATTGGTTAATCTTCTGGTTACGGGCGCTGTCATTTTAGCGTTTGCCCATTAAGGCAATTATAAAATTTGAAAAATAAGCTGACGTGTAAATTTGATAACATCAAAATTATCCTTAGCTTCATAGCTATTAAATATAAGATAACAGGCAAGATGAGTCTAAAATCTGATGTCTAACATCTAACATCTATAATTAAATGAAACTTACGAACAGATCAAAAGTTGTTTCCAATAAAGAAATGACCCTTGCTGAAAAGATTTACCTTCCTGCTATTTTTACAGGGATGGGAATCACCTTTAAGCATGCTGTAAGGACCGTATTGAAAGGCGCTCCCGCAGTATATTCTTATCCGGAAGTACAGAAGCCGAGAGCAGATATCTGGAGAGGTCAGCACGTTCTGAAAAGAGACGAGGAAGGCAGAGAAAGATGTACGGCCTGCGGACTTTGTGCGGTGGCCTGCCCTGCAGAAGCCATTACCATGACGGCTGCTGAAAGAACGAAGGAAGAGAAAAACCTGTACAGAGAAGAAAAATATGCTTCCGTATATGAAATCAATATGCTGAGATGTATCTTCTGCGGAATGTGTGAAGAAGCCTGTCCGAAGTCTGCCATTTATCTTACCGACAGACTGGTGGATGTGGAAACCAACAGAGGTTCTTTCATTTACGGAAAAGATAAATTGGTGGAAAAAATAAACGAAAGGATTGACATCACTGAAAGACAGTCCGAGAAACAAAAAAATGCGGTAAAATAATGGATCAGTTTTTATTTTTCTTGGTGGCGTTTTTAGCAGTGGCCAGTGCGGTATACTTTGTATTCGCAAGAAATCCCCTCTATGCTATTCTGTCATTAATTGTAACCATGTTTTCTATTGCGGGCATGTACATTCTCCTGAATGCACAGTTCCTCGCGATTATCCAGATTATTGTATATGCCGGTGCCATCATGGTACTGTTCCTGTATATCCTGATGATGCTTAACCTTAATAAACAAGACGAAAGCAAGAAGAACAATACTTTAAAATTTGTCGGGGTTTTTACAGCAGGCCTTTTATTGATTGGGATTCTAGGGGTCTTCAGAGGCGTTCAGGACAACCACTTAGTGGTGGAGAATGCAGATCAAGGCGTAGGTCTGACAAAGAATCTGGGAAGACTTTTATTCAACGAATATGTTTTGCCGTTTGAGCTTGCTTCCATCCTGATTCTGGCAGGTATTGTAGGTGCGGTATTAATCGGTAAAAAAGATTTATAAATTATGGGAGAAGTAAATACATTTATACAAAGCGTCCCTCTGAACTATTTCATCATTCTTTCGTCAGTATTGTTCTGTCTGGGGGTGCTGGGTGTATTGCTGAGAAAAAACGCGATTGTTATTTTGGGTTGTGTGGAGCTTATGCTGAATTCGGTAAACCTTTTACTGGCTGCTTTTTCAGCCTACAGAGGGAACGGCGACGGACAACTTTTAGTTTTCTTCATTATGGTGGTGGCTGCTGCGGAAGTGGCGGTAGGCCTGGCAATTATTGCTATGCTGTATAGAAATACCCGTTCTGTTGATGTGAGTATATTTAATAAATTAAGAGGATAAGAATGGAAAATCTAGTATATGCAATCATACTTTTACCACTTTTAGGGTTTCTTATAAACGGTTTATTCGGGAAAAGCCTTCCAAAAATAGTGGTGGGTTCTCTGGCTACGGCAATGGTTTTTATTCCGTTCTGTATCGCGGTAAGCATTTTCATGAATTTCGATTCTGAAAGCCAGCCGGTAATTGTAAAAGCTTTTGAATGGTTCAGGGTCAATGGAATTCAGATCAATTTCGGGTTTCAGATCGATCAGCTGTCATTAATGATGGTGATGATCATCACGGGAATCGGTTCTCTGATCCACCTGTACTCTATCGGATATATGAGTCACGATAAAGGTTTCTTTAAGTTCTTTACTTATCTGAACTTATTTATCTTTTCTATGTTATTACTGGTCATGGGAAGCAACTATCTGATCCTGTTTATCGGATGGGAAGGCGTAGGTTTATGTTCCTATTTACTGATCGGATTCTGGTATACCAATGAAGAATACGGCAAAGCGGCAAGAAAAGCATTCATCATGAACAGAATCGGTGACCTTGCGTTACTGATCGGTATCTTTATGATTGCCTCACAAACCAACGCAGTAGATTATCTTTCGGTAAGAGAAAATGCCGGGAAATTTGAACTGGACGGAAATGTCATTATTTTTATTACCGCGAGTTTATTTATCGGGGCTACCGGAAAATCGGCTCAGGTTCCTTTATATACATGGCTGCCGGATGCAATGGCGGGACCTACTCCTGTTTCTGCATTAATTCACGCAGCAACCATGGTGACGGCGGGTATTTATCTAGTGGTAAGATCCAATTTCTTATTCACTTTGGCACCGACCGTTCAGGACGGAATTTTACTGATCGGATTTTTAACGGCGGCTTTAGCAGGATTCTATGCGCTCCGCCAGAACGATATAAAAAAGGTATTGGCCTACTCAACCGTTTCACAGCTTGGATTTATGTTCATTGCTTTAGGTTTGGGGGCTTATACCACAGCCATGTTCCACGTTATGACCCACGCTTTCTTTAAAGCATTGCTGTTCTTAGGAGCAGGTTCCGTGATCCATGCGATGAGCAACGAACAGGATATGCGTTTCATGGGAGGTCTGAAAAAATACATTCCCATTACCCACGCAACTTTCCTGATCGGGACACTGGCCATTTCAGGATTCCCTTTATTATCGGGGATGATTTCCAAAGATGAAATTTTAGTGGCAGCCTTTGCTAAAAACCCTGTTTACTGGGTGATGCTATTTGTTTTAGCGGCAGTTACGGCAACCTATATGTTCAGACTGTATTACCTGACGTTCCACGGAGAATTCAGAGGTACTGAAGAACAGAAACACCATCTGCATGAAAGCCCTTCCAATATGACCATTCCATTGATCGTACTGGCTGTTCTTTCTGTCGTAGGGGGTTTAATCAATCTTCCGCATTTCATCGGGCACGGGCATTATGCAAAATTAATGGAATGGCTGAAACCGGTTCTTACCGAAGAGAGCTTCAATCAGATGGAGACCACTCTTTCGGGAGTGCCGTTCGGTACCGAAATGATATTGCTGGGCGCAACTGTTTTAATGTTTTTTTCCGTATGGTTCCTGGTTAAGAATACTTATGTGAATAAGAAAAAGAAGGCATTACCGGAGGAAATGTATGCAGGATGGGAAAAACTGTCTGCCAAAAAATTATATATTGACGAACTTTACAATGCATTAATTGTAAAAACTGTTGAAGGATTAGGACGCGGAGGAAAGATGTTTGACAAAGGTATTCTCGACCGTATTGTAGACTTCGTAGGGGAAGGCGCTGAAGACAGCGGTAAAGCTATGAAACGTATACAGAACGGAAATGTAGAGAATTACATTCTGATCATGTCTTTAGCAGTGGGAATTATATTAATCGTTAACTTTTTATTACCGTAACAATGTCTGGTTTGTTAATAACTTTATTACTATTACCTCTCGTAGGTTCGGGATTGGTCTTTGCCTGGAAAAACAGTTCCAGCAAGTATTTGGCACTGGGAATTGCATTGGTACAGATGCTCCTTACTTTCTATATTCTTTCGGATTTCGATTTTGGTCCGACCGTAGACAGTCAGCTGCAGTATGAAATCACTTATCCGTGGTCACAATTTATTAAAAGCACGCTTCATTTCGGCATCGACGGGATGAGTATGCTTCTTTTACTGCTGACCAATATTTTAGCGCCGATTATTATTTTATCTTCTTTTAATGAAAATGTAAGCTACAGGAATACATTCTACGGTCTGATCCTGCTGATGCAGTTCGGCCTTATAGGAGTATTCACTTCATTAGACGGATTGCTGTTCTATATTTTCTGGGAAGTTACCCTGATTCCGATCTGGTTTATTGCCGGACTCTGGGGCCAGGAAAATAAAAGGTTTGAATTTACCACAAAATTCTTTGTTTACACGTTTGTAGGATCATTGTTCATGTTAGCCGGACTGATTTACGTATATAATCACTCCGCCTCATTTGCATTGACCGATTTATACAATGCCCAGCTGAATGAAACGCAGCAGACCGTGGTATTCTGGTTTATTTTCTTTGCTTTTGCAGTGAAACTGCCGGTATTCCCGTTCCATACGTGGCAGCCGGATACCTATACCTATTCTCCGACTCAGGGATCCATGCTTTTATCAGGGATCATGCTGAAAATGGCGATTTATGGGGTTATGCGTTATTTATTACCGATCACCCCGATTCCGATTGCCGGAATTTCCGGGCAGATCGTTATTATTTTAGCCATTATAGGAATCGTTCACGGTGCCCTGATTGCTATCATCCAGACGGATATGAAAAGAATTATTGCCTATTCTTCTTTCTCTCACGTAGGATTAATGGTGGCAGGTATTTTCGCTTCCGCCGTGGTTACGCTGAGAGGAACATTCAATATTGAAGGGGCTGAAGGCGCTTTGGTACAGACTTTTGCCCACGGGATCAACGTGGCCGGTCTTTTCTATTGCTGTGATATTCTGTACAAAAGATTTAAGTCAAGAGACATCAGGCAGATGGGCGGACTTGCGAAAGTAGCTCCGAAATTTGCCGTGCTGTTCCTGATTATCATATTAGGTTCTATGGGAGTTCCGTTGACCAATGGATTCATCGGAGAATTTATCCTGTTGAAATCAGTGTATGACTTTAACGGGACCGCCGCAGTAATTGCAGGCCTTACGATTATTCTGGCCGCTGTTTATTTATTGAGGTTCTATGGACGGGCGATGTTCGGACAGGGTGATGAAGCGGTTTTAAGTACCGCGAAAGATTTATCTGCAGTGGAATTTTCCGTACTGGCCAGTTTAGCGGTCTTTGTCATTGTATTGGGCATTTTCCCGCAGCCGGTTATCGATATGGTAAGCAGCTCGGTAAGGTTTATCTACAGTTCTATGGCCAATTAAAAATTGAAATATTTAAAAATTAAAAAATTAGCAGATCAGGAAATGAGAAATCAGAATTTTTGTCTCATGTCTCATATCTCGCATCTCAAATCTATATTATGAGTGTTTTAATTATTGTTTTCCTAACGGCAGTTGTTGCGTTATTTTCGGGGGTTTTCGAACAGGGGAAATTCGCAAGGTACATTGGAATTTTGGGATTAATCATCGCATTATTTGTAAGCTTCATGCCTGAAAATGCATTCTTTGAACAGTACAGGCATATGTATGAGTATACTGCCAATACCGCATTGTTCACGAAGATATCCCTTGTTACCACATTACTGTTATTCTTTCTGGGCGGTTTTGCGTTCAGCAACCACAGGAGCCATCAGTCTGAGCTTTATGCCCTGATGCTTTTCGCGCTATGCGGCGGGATCATCCTTTTCGGGTTCCAGAATATGGTGACGCTGTTCCTTGGAATAGAAATCCTTTCCATCCCGTTATACGTAATGGCAGGAGCCAATAAAACAGATCTGCGATCAAACGAAGCTTCCATTAAATATTTCCTGATGGGTGCATTTGCGACCGGTTTTTTACTTTTCGGTATTGCTTTTATCTACGGGAGCACAGGAAGTTTCGATTTATATACCATTCATGATTTCGGAATGTCAAATCCTAAGGACGTCATGTTCATTTTAGGAGTATTGCTGGTCCTTTGTGCACTGGCATTCAAAGTGGCACTGGCACCGTTCCACATGTGGAGCCCGGATGTATATTACGGAGCACCTTCCCTGATTACGGCTTTTATGGCCAGCGTGGTAAAGATCTCCGGATTTTTCGCGCTGTTCAGACTGATGACAATCGGATTTGCGGGAGTGACCAATGAATGGATCAATGTTTTTGGGGTATTCCTGATTATTACTTTGCTTTTGGCCAATGTGATGGGACTTGCCCAGACCAATGCCAAAAGGATGCTGGCTTACTCTTCCGTTTCCCATGCAGGATATATCGGATTGGTATTCTTCGGGATTACCACCCTTTCGCCTTATAATTTAGCATTTTATTTATTTGCATACGCCTTATCGACGGTAGGTGTTTTCATGTGTCTGATCTATGTGGAAAAACTGAAAAGGGAAACCTCTTTCGGAGCCTTCAAAGGGCTGGCAAAATCTGAACCTTTACTGGCAACCGTAGCGGCCATTTCCATGCTTTCGATGGCAGGAGTTCCACTTACGGCCGGTTTCATGGGTAAATTTGCATTGTTCTCCCAGGCGATGAACGGTGCTGCTTTCCTGGTTCTGATCGCGGTTTTAGGTTCCGCGGTTTCAATCGCATATTATCTGAGATTGATCATTGCGATGTTCTTCTTCAAAGAAAGCTCATTCAAATCTTCAGAGAAAGTAACCATAACCTATAATATTGTGGCCGTATGTATCATTGCCTCAATCATTGTACTGGGCGTCTATCCTGATTTATTTGCAAGACAGTTCGGACTGTAAAAAAGTCATCACAAATCATACAAACCACAACATCTAAGTTGTGGTTTTTTTATAACTTTACTCTAAATTTCAGCTTTGGCAAATCTTTATAAAAAAGACGCTCCATTTAAGGTTTACATATCGTTTAAAAAATATCTGGATGTATTGGAACATATCCGGTACAACGACCGCCTGGAATACCGTGCCAGCTATGCTGAATCATTAATTGATAAAACAAAAAACTTCCGGGAGCTCAGAGACGGTTTTGAAGACGTTTCCCTTCTGGAAAAGCATGAAAACCTCATCAGCCTGCTACTTGCCGACCTCTTCCCCACCGGGCTTACCAATAATGAGATAAAAGCGGCCAGTATCCCTCTTTCCGACATTACGTTCAATTATACCGAGCGGTTTAAAAACATCCTTAAAGATGCCGGGAAAGATTTTGAAATGGAACTTAGGAATATTGATGATGATGAATTTTACGTATTCTGCTGCTGCCTGATCGTACAGAGCTATTTCAAAAGGGATATCAGAAGCACACTGCCTTTCTATTATGACATACCGAACCGTCAGGGAATCATGAAGCATTACAAAATCACGGTAAATGCAGATTTCACAGAAGTGTATCCAACAGAAGGCACAAAGGTACCGTCAGATGAAATCCTGGACATGCTGCTGGAAAACCTGGACGACATTACACTGTGGAAAAAATATTTCCCCTATGAATCCTGGATCCTGAAAGGCTTTACCATTATTTCTCTGGTTGACTGCACTTCGGAAGTCGCTTTATCGGATCTGAAGTCCAGTATGATCAGTATTGATCCGGCAAACCTCTCTCCTGATGAAAACCTGATTGAAATATTCAAGTCTTATTTCGATGTGCCCGAACTCAATTTCGGGTTAATGCTCTTCAATACAAAAGACCAGCGCCTGGAAAAGCTTCCGATTTACGAAAACCTTTTTACCCACCATATCCTGGATTTCTGGATCAATGCTTTTGACGAGGAAACCCGGAAAAGCACCTTCAGCAATATCAATTATAATTCAAAGCCTTTTGTTATTTCCAATGTGGAGAACTTAGACCATGAAATACGGTCTCTTCCGTCTTTCCAGATCCTGAAAGACAACCACATTAACAGCTTCATGGTCATCCCGATCATGAGAGACAATGAACTGCTGGCCATTATGGAATTTACCTCACCGGTCAAAAACAGCTTCAACGGATTAAAGCTTAAAAAGATGGAGTTTTTTACGGATATGATTTTATTCTCGCTGAACCGGTTCAGTTTTGAGAAAAATTATCAGATCGAAGCCATTATCCAGAGGGAATACACCACCATCCATGACAGTGTGGTATGGAAGTTCAGGAATGAAGCTGAAAAATATTTTAATGCTTCGCTCGGGAAGAAGATGTATACTTTAAAACAGATCTCTTTCAAAAACCTGACACCGCTTTTCGGCTTTTCAGATATCCGTTCGTCCTCGGAAAAGCGCTTTCACCTTATGCTGGAAGATCTCAACCAGCAAATCGACTGCCTGCACGGGATTTTCTCTTTGATCACAGCAGATTCGGAGAAATACATCCTGGCGATGGAAGTTTTCGAAAATGAACTGAATAATGAAATAAAAGCGGACAGCGAACAGCGTTTTCAGAGGCTGCTGAGAGACGAAATCCATCCGTTTCTGCAGGCGAAACTGGAGATCAAGACCTCAAGTGAGGCAAAAGCAAAAATCAAGGATTATTTTGCTCAGGTATTTACACAGACCGATCTTTTTTACGGCAACCGGAAAAGCCTGGATGACTCCATTACCCTGGTCAACAGGAAGCTCGCGGATATGCTGGACGAAGGCCAGACGGACGCCCAGCTGATCTTTCCGCATTACTACGAACGGTTTAAATCCGACGGTGTAGAACATACTTTATACACGGGCCAGAATATTGCTCCGGATCTGCCTTACACTTCAAAAGTGGTTCAAAAATTAAGGTATTGGCAGCTGAAAACCATCTGCAGCATGGAACGTGAATTCCGGAATTTTAAGAAAGACCTCTCAATTCCTCTGGATATTGCTTCACTGATCTTTGTATATAATGAAAAGATCGATATCCGGTTCCGGATGGATGAAAAACGGTTTGATGTGGACGGAGCTTATAATTCTTATTATGAGATTATTAAAAAGCGGCTTGACAAAGCACACATAAAAGGCTCACCGGAAAGGATTACCTGTCCGGGAAAAATTACCATCGTCTACTTCGGTATGGAAAACCAAAGGGAATACCTGGAATACATCAGCAAACTTCAGAAAAAAAACATTCTTCAGAATGACATCGAATTTTTAAAAGTTGAAGACCTGCAGGGTATTACCGGGCTTCTTGCCCTGCGGGTTTCACTGGCATAAATAAAAAGCCCATCCGTACAGGATGGGCTTTTATATATTTTAAATCAAAATCAATTTAAAGGGTAAGAAAAGCATACGCAAAAGACAGCACTGAAATAACAATTCCGGCCATAAAAATGTTGTAGGTTGTGGACAGAAGCCTGTATTTCCTGTCAAGGACCTTCCCTAAGAAATACAAATCCTTTACCATCGAATCATAAATATAATTCCGGTCGTTGATCAGGTCTTTCATCGCATCATTAAAATCATCGAAAAGCATCCTGTTAAAATTACCGAAGAACAGAAGGTTGACTTTCCGGTCGGCAATATCCTGAGCCGTGAATTTCACTTTAGTTACATTGGGCTTGGTTGATAAAATGGCGAAGATAATGGTGATCACGCTTGATAACAGTAAAAGAAAGCTCGGAATGATAAGATGTGAATTTTTAGGCGTATCCAGCTTGGGCACCAATACGGACAGACACACCGAGATAATGATCGCATTTACCGAAAGCAGAATGTTGGCTTTGCTGTCGGCAATATCGCTCAACCGGGTATGGTTGCTCAGTGTAATCCTGAATAAGGTATCTACGCTGCGGTCGGATTTCGGTTCCTTTTCCTTATCTTTTTTATTTTCGGAAGGTTCTTTTTTCCCGCTGTCTTCCTTTTCGAGTTTTTTCTCAATCTTTTTGATGTTCTTGTCTTTCAGCGGCTGCCAGTTCTTTTTGGCATAGTCTGTATAAAACCGGTGCTTGTTTTTCAGCATATCCAGATTCCCCGCATTCCATTCATCATTGGAAAAACACCGTACATTGGTCAGTTCCCATTCTTTTCTCAGGGCATCGGAAATATCATTATAATCATGGCTTGCAAAATGGCTGCAGTCCGCATCTTTTACAATGTCCTCAAGAATATTCTGAGGCTTATAGGTAATCTGTGTCGCAAGGATCAGCCGGGCGACCTCATTGATGTATTCTTCGCTGAAGTTCTCTTTACCCAGGAAATCTTTCATGATCTCCACGCCGTTCTCCTCATGGCTCTGCGCGCATTTGATGTAACCGGTATCATGAAACCACAGCGCTAAAAGCACTTTCTCTTGGTCTTCCGCAGAAACAGGGGTACTTTTCATGATTTCTTCCGCTTTGTTTACCGTATAGGTAGTATGTATAAAATTATGATAAAAATATACCGAAGATAACTTATCTTTGAATAAGATCTCAACGTAATCTTTGGCTTTCTGTAAAATGCTCATGGCCGGAATTTTGTTATTGTAAATTTATGAATTTATCCTCGAAAACTCATTTAAAAAATACGTCTGTTGTCCTTAGGGTCGTATTGTCTGCAGGAGTGCTCTATTCCTGCGCAACCTATAACGTAAAAAAAGGCAAAAACTTATCAGAGATAGAAAATTCTGCTGTAAAATCCGAAAATGACTTCAAACTTTTCCTGATAGGAGATGCGGGAAATGCAGATCAGAAACAGGGTCAGACTACTCTGAACCTGCTGAAAACCCAGCTTGAAAGTGCGGGTCAGAATTCTATGCTGATCTTTTTAGGGGATAACATTTATCCGCTCGGGATGCCGGCCCCTTCAGACAAGGGATATGAGCTGGCCCGGCAGAAACTGGAAGACCAGCTTGCCATTGTAAAAAGCTTCAAGGGAAAGACCCTGGTGATTCCGGGAAACCACGATTGGTACAACGGCCTTGAAGGCTTAAAAGCACAGGAAAAATTTGTAAAATCTTACCTGAACGATAAAAAAGCTTTTCTCCCTAAAAATTCCTGTCCGATTGATGATATTAATCTTACCAAAGACATCAAGCTGATTGTGGTAGATTCCGAATGGGCACTGATCAACTGGGATAAACAGCCGGGCATCAATGAAGGCTGTGATATCAAAACCCGGGATGATTTCTACGCTGAATTTAAAGACCTGATCATAAAAAATCAGGATAAAAGAATTATTGTAGCCCTGCACCATCCGGTCATCAGTTCAGGGGTTCATGCGGGTTTCAACTCGGCAAAATCCCATCTTTCGGCATTCAAGGGAAGGCTTCCGGTTCCCGGACTTGCCACGATAGCGACCACCTTGAGAAGTGCTTCAGGAGCAAGTATGGAGGACCTGAGCAATGTCCATTACACAGAATTTGCCAACCGGATCAAAAGTATTATTCAGGATAAAGAAAATGTGATCCTGGTTTCCGGGCACGACCATAATTTACAGTACCACAAAAACAACAATATCAGGCAGATCATCAGCGGCGCAGGCTCCAAGACCGATCCGTCAACCATCGTTAACAATACCGATTTCTCATACGGCGGAAGCGGCTTTGCCGTATTGAACCTGAGAAAAGATCTGAGCTCTGATGTTGAATATTTTTCAACGAAAAACAATGAACTGGAGAAGCTGACGCAGATTTCAGTAATTTCCAAACCGGAGCTTTATGTAAATAATTATCCGGCTGCTTTCTCTCCAATGCAATCGTCATCGATCTATACCGAAAAGATGACCAGCAAAGGCAAGATCTACCGCTGGCTCTGGGGGAACCATTACAGGAAATATTACGCACTCCCGGTGAATGCCAGAACAGCCAATCTTTCTGAACTGAACGGCGGTTACGAACCGTTCAGGGAAGGCGGCGGCAACCAGTCGAACAGCCTTCGTCTTAAATCAAAAGACGGCCAGGAATTCGTGATGCGCGGCGTAAAGAAGAGCGCAGTGCGTTTCCTTAATGCAATGGCGTTCAAAAAAAGCACCTTCGGGAATGAATTGAATAATACCTTCCCGGACAGGTTCTTACTTGATTTTTATACCACAAGCCATCCTTTTACTGTATTTTCTGTGAACAATATGGCTGAGAAAATAGATCTTTTCCACAGCAACCCGGAATTGTATTACGTCCCGAAGCAAAAAGCCCTGGGTGAGTACAATAAGAATTACGGTGATGAGCTTTATATGATTGAAGAGCGCTTTTCTTCTGATCCGAAAACCCTGCGATCCCTTGACAATGCTTCCGATATCCTGTCAACCGACGACGTGCTGAAAAACCTGAGGAAAGACAGCAAGTACTCCGTCGACCAGGAACAGTATATCCGGGCCAGGATCTTTGACATGATGATCGGCGACTGGGACCGTCACGAAGACCAGTGGAAATGGGCGGAATACAAAAAAGGGGATAAAATTATCTACAAGCCTATTCCGAGAGACCATGACCAGGCATTCAGCAATTATGACGGGGCTGCTTTTAAGGTGGTGATGAATATTCCGGTAATCAGGCATATGAAATCATTTAAGGATGAAATTAAAAACGTCCGCTGGATGAATATGGAGCCATATCCGCTGGATATGATTCTTCTGAAAGGTTCTTCAGAACAGGACTGGATTACCCAGGCCCAGTACATTCAGCAGAACCTGACCGATACTGATATTGATGAAGCCTTTAAAAACCTTCCCAAAGAAGTGCAGGATGAGACCATCACTGATATCCAGAGAAAAGTGAAGTTGAGAAAAGCCGGTATTGAAAATTCTGCGGTAAAATATTACCATATTCTACAGGAAAAAGTACAGCTGGCCGGGACCGTGAATCCTGATAAATTTGTGGTTGTTAAAAATGAAAATTCGGTTGAGGTAAAACAATATAAAATCAACAAAGACCAGTCTGAAGAACTGGTTTTTGAAAAAACCTATGATGGTAAGGAAACCAAAGAACTGTGGATTTACGGTTTGGAGGACAATGATGTTTATCAAGTCTCAGGAGACGGGAAATCCAAAACCAATATCCGCCTGATCGGAGGGTACAATAATGACACATACAATGTGGAAAAAGGTCGTAATGTAAAGATCTATGATTTTAAATCACAGGAAAACACCTATAACGCCAAGACTGCAGCCAAGCATATTACCGACGATTACGATGTCAATACCTACAACTGGAAACACCCGAAATATAATTTCTTTGCCGGGTATCCGAATGCCAATTTCAACCCGGATGACGGAGTAATTTTAGGTTTTGTCGCCAATTATACGGTCAATAACTTTATCCGTGACCCGTATACCCAGAAGCACAGCCTCAGAGCCAATGTCTATACAGCAACAGGCGGATTTAACCTGGGCTATAAAGGGATTTTCAAAAAAGCGATCGGAGGCTGGGATGCCGGAATTGACGCTTCTTATACCACTCCGTTTTTCGCAAGAACATTTTTCGGTTTGGGCAACGAAACGCAGTACGATAAAGATGCGGTTGAAAGAGATTATAACCGGGTACGGATTTCGCAGTTCAAGTTTGCGCCATCAGTTTCCACAACAAGCTGGCTGAATCTGAGGCACCAGTTCCAGCTGAGCTTTGAGCATGCCAAAGTACAGAGAAATGATGACCGGTTTATTGCCGTTTCACCCGATGTGAATCCTGAAGTTTTCAACGGCCAGCAGTTTGCAGGTGCCAATTATACCTTCAGCTTTAAAAATTTGGATAACAAAGCATTCCCGACCTTAGGTTTGGAACTGGCTCTACAGGCTGGCTGGAAAGCCAATATTTCAGAATTCAGCCAGAACTTCGCTACCTTCCAGGGAACGATGAATGTATTCCACAGAATTGATAAAAGAGGAAGGTTTGTATTCGCCAATTCTACCAATGCCATGATCATCAACAATAATAATTTTGAATTTTACCAGGCGGCGGCTATCGGCGGCAACAATGCCATGCGGGCCTACAGGAACGAAAGGTTTGCAGGGAAATCTTATTTGGTAAACAATGCAGAAGTCCGTTGGGATTTCGGGCGTATCAAAAACAATATTGTCCCTGTCAATATGGGAGTACTAATCGGCTATGACCTTGGAAGGGTCTGGATGGACCGTGAAAGTTCTGATAAATGGCACCAGGGCGTCGGAGCCGGATTCTGGATGAATATCCTGGAAACGTTCTCTGCAAGACTGGATTATTTCACCGGTGAAGACGGCGGAAGAATTTCAGGCGGCGTTGGGTTGAGTTTTTAACTACTGAGCTTACTGTTATCCTTGATTTTAAATCAACAGAATTAAAAAATAAATCCGCAGAAGCATCTGCGGATTTATTTTTATTTTAAATTGAACCGATACACATTCCCTCCTGTTTTTTTATCCTTTTCATCGGCGATCAATAAAGTTTTATCATCAAGAAAAACAACGGCTTCTTTCTGTGAATTGTGATTTAATGATATTTTCTGAATTTTTGTTTTGCTAAAATCGTCTGCCGTAAACCCTGTTAAAACTTGAATGTTCTTATGATTCAGCAGGATAATTTTATTTTTTGTATGGTTAATGGCTGCAGAAGTTATGGCTGCATCGCTGTATCCACCATCAAGCTTTAATTTCCCGACCAACTTGGCTTCAAAATCCCCTTCCCTATTGGGAACCCGGAATACCAGAAAAGTCCCGTCAAAACCTTTGCTCCTGTTTTTGGTAAACAGGTAAAAATTACCGTCCATTTCTACGAATGCTTCGCAGTCATACAGCCAGTTGGATTTCTTCGGCGGGAATTCAGTCTGCCCCTCATAACGGAACCTGGTAGTCTGTGTTACCGCCGTACTCTTTTGGGAGGCATCTTTCAGGTCTAATTTTAAAATAGAAAGATTCTGCCGGTCATTATCGTTATTCCCAAAATCCCCGATATAGATATTTCCCTGCGGATCCGCCGTAATATCTTCCCAGTCGGTATTTTCCGCATTGCTTACCGGTATATCTGTCACCGGGATCCCCTGCAGATCCAGGCCATACACTACATTTTTATTCCCTTGATCTTCAATGGCCCAGATTATTTTTTTATCTCCGGACAAGGCGATCCCTGAAACTTCCTTCAGTTTTTTCGGTAGGGAAAATTCTGTTTTCAGGTCTTCATTTCCCGGTGAGTCCTGGGTCTTAGGATTGCAGCTTAACAGGAAGAATGCTGATAAAATTGAAATACGCAACATAGTTATTTTTTTAATTTTTTAAACCGAAAATAAGAAAACCTTATATTTTTTTCCAGGTTATTGATGATTTGCTGATGGTGCAGGAAAAAGCCTGCGGCCAGTCCGATCAGGCTCCCTATAATGGTGTCCAGAAGCCTTGCATGCATCAGCTGTTCTACAGGATGGTATACTTCGCTTCCGGTTTCTGCCAGAAGAATGGTCAAAGGGGTGATAAAAGCAACGGCAAAACCGTAATTCCTTACAATTAACAGTTCTATGATAAACTGCAGTACGGTAATGATCACAATCATGATGATTTTCTCCGGCCGGAACCATAAAATCAGCCATGCCAGGGCAATGCCGATAAAGGTACCGAGTATCCGGTGCATATTCCGCTGACGCACATGTTCAAAATTCCTTCCCTGGACGATGGCAACGGCCGCGATGGAAATCCAGTAGGTATTGTTGAATTTTAAAAGATGCCCGGTGATTAAGGTCATGGCCATGAAAACCCCTATAATGGTGCTTTCCACAAATTTCGTATACCTCCTTTTGTTGAATGTCCTTCTCGGAACCATTACCACTTTGCTTTTTTCGATAAAAACGGAATACAGAAAAGCGAGGGAACAGGATAAGATAGCGCCCATGGCTACCAGCCCTACCCTTACAGGAATGAGTTCCAGATCAAAAGTAAAGGTACTTGCCATGGCCGCAACCATAATGAAGAAAAAATTTCCCGGCGGCGGCATTTTAAAGTAAGAAGTCAGGAAATGAGCCAGGAAAGAGACGACGCCCAGCGAGAAGGCTCCCACATAGACATTAAAGCTGAAGAATGAACTTATGGTAAATGAAAATACAATCCCGAATGCACAGACGGCCAAGTGCACCATCCGCTGGGTGATGGGGGCTGATGTAAAATACAAAATCGTTAAGGCGCCGAGGCTGGACAGGCTGCCGTACCCGGGCTTCCCGAGAAAATATCCGATAAACAGGCAGCTTCCGATACACAGTGCCGCCAGAACAGGAAAATGCCATTTCCGCTCCGTCTGTTTAAATTCCAGCAGGTACTGGAACCTCTGGGCAACCGGATTCTGTACTTTCATCTATTATTGCAACTGTTTTTTCGCCTCTTCCCAGAGAACATCCATTTCTTCCAGGGTCATATCGGCCAGGTTTAAATTTTGTCCTGAAGCCAGCTTCTCCATCTTTTGGAACCTCGAAATGAATTTCAGATTGGTTCTTTCCAATGCTGAGTCCGGATTAATCCCGGAAATCCTGGCATAATTGATCAGTGAGAAAAACACATCGCCCAGCTCCTGCTCCTTTTTTTCAGGATCGGTTTCCTCATGAAATTCCCGGATTTCTTCGTCCACTTTTTTCCAGGCATCCTCGGCATCATGAAACTCAAAGCCGATCCCTTTTACTTTATCCTGAATCCGGTAGGCTTTTACCATGCTTGGCAGGCTTTTCGGGACACCTCCCAAAATGGAGGTATTGCCTTCCTTGAGTTTTAATTTTTCCCAGTTCTGCTTTACCTCTTCTTCATCTTTCACTTCCGTATCGCCGTAAATATGGGGATGGCGGAAGATCAGTTTTTCATTCAGGGAATTGATCACATCAGCGATATCGAAACTTTCTTTCTCGGAACCGATTTTAGCATAGAAAACCAGATGAAGCAGTACATCGCCAAGCTCTTTTTTAATTTCCTGCAGGTCTCCCTGTAAAATGGCATCGGAAAGTTCGTACGTTTCTTCCAGCGTCAGATGGCGAAGCGATTCCAGGGTCTGCTTTTGGTCCCACGGGCATTTCTCGCGCAGGTCATCCATAATATCCAATAATCTTCCGAACGCGTCCAGCTTTTCCTGTTTGGTATTCATAGTTTGGGAATTCAAAGTAGCACAAATTTAAGGTAAATATTCTGTTATGCTCTTTTCGGTTAAAAAAATCCGGTCATTTACCGGTTACTTTTCTGTTGAAGCCCTTTCCATGATCAGCCATGCGGCATCCAGCATTTTCATGAACTGGATATACGGAATGATGATCCTCTTCTCCCCCGCTGCCGCACGATTACATCGTGTGGCTTTTTCTTTTAAGACTTCATTCTCTCAGATTGTATAATTTTTTATCTTTATAAAAACATACAATGATGAGTCTCAATTACAAATTCCACAATCCCGAAGGATTATATTTCATAAGTTTTGCTGTAGTAGGTTGGCTGGATGTATTTATCCGAACTGAATATAAAGAAATGCTTTTGGAAAGCTTAAGATTCTGCCAAAAGAACAAAGGCCTGGAAATACATGCATGGTGCATTATGTCAGGCCATGTACATTTAGTTTTCCGAAGTACAGACGGGCAGAAACCTGAACTTTTGATTGGTGATTTAAAAAGATTTACAAGCAAAACCATTGTAAAAGCTATTAAAAAAATCCCCAAGAAAGCAGAAGGGAATATTTATTAGATTTCTTCCTTAAAGAGGGTTTCCAATGTAAACCAATATCAATTTTGGAGACATGACAATAAACCTGTTGAACTTTGGAGCAGTCATGTAATCAGCCAAAAAATAAATTATGTACGTCAGAACCCTGTTGAAGCTGGCTTGATTTTCCGTGCGGAAGATTACAGATATAGCTGCGCAGTAGATTATTCTGATGAGAAAAGGCTTTTGGACAATATCGTGGTTTTTAGAATGTTTGATTAATAATATTAGTAGGCGACACGATCCAATCGTGCGGTAGCGAGGGGGTTTTGGGCTTGGCGATGATGAGTAAACAAATACGAAGTATTCAACTAAATCACAAAATTTTAATAAAGCACAAAACGTGAATTGAAAAATTTCAGCCCGCTATTTCTGTACTCCTATCAACAGAAGTATTTTTCTTAGTTATTAGTAATAATTGGAGCGAGTTCCTTTTTTAATTCATCAAACTCTTCCTTACTCATCATATCAATTTCCAACAATTCTTTTGCCTCTTTTAATTTTGCAATCGCTTCATCTCTGGTCATTTTTCTGTTTTTCAAAAGAATTTCACCAGACTCAATCCCTAACTCCGTATCCATTACGCTTAAATATTTATTTATTCCAAAAGCTCTACCATTTATTTCTCCCAAAACCATAACTACATATAAGGGCTTATTTTTACTGCCTCTATGATATGTTTTTATTTCATTCACAACAACTTTGGTGTTCTTTAAACTATGATCCGCCATATTCTGTGCATCACCATTCATAGCGGACATAATACTTCCAAACCCAGCTGGTCTTCCCAATTGTATGAATTCATAAGTTTTTTTTGAAGTACTCCTTGATTGTGCAACACCCCCTCTTGCTCTATTACCATAACTGCCTGAATAAGTTCTTGTATTCATTTCTTGAGAGGTAGGAGATCCTAATATTAAAGTATCACCAACCTTTACACTATTTTTACTGGTTGTGATATATTCCTTAATCAGAGCACCGTTTTTAATAGAGGTGAAAAAATTGATATCCTGAGTATTTTCATAAGTCAATAAATTAATACCTTCTTGAGCTTGAATAGCGATTACTGATAAAAGCATGGTAAAAAAAGTAATTATTTTTTTCACAATTGTTATTTAATATATTTGTAGTATTTGATTTATGCTAACATTTAAAGCTATGTATTAATGTAATTTCTATTCGAGGTCTATTCAAGCTGAATCAACTCAATTTATAATACAATTCACAAATGTAATAATAAGAAGTTATTCATATTTACGTCAATCCGTATTTATACTGAATTTATATCTGCTATATTATCGTTCCCTCACCTGAAAAACCACCATAAATCTGCGACTCATCACCTTAGGGATTAATTCTTCAAAATAAATATGCTTTTAGCAGAAGATGACGAAAAGAATCATCAGGTTTCTCTTTAAGAATTGGTCGAAGCCGGGGATCAAGTGAGCATGAACAATTTTTCTTTAAGATTCACTGTATTTTAGCGGGTCACAAACAAAAAAACCTCATCAAAATGACGAGGTTTATATTGTAAATTCAGATGAGTGAATTATCCTTTCTTGGTATGGGTACTTTTAGGTGCCGCTTTCGGGGCTGAAGTCGCTTTTACTTTCGGAGCGGCAGGTTTCTCAGTTTTTGGAGCTGCCTGCTTTTTAGTAGCTTCTTTCTCTAAGCTTACTTCTTCCCCTTCTTTAGCCGGGTCTGTCATTTCAGGTTCAGCTTTTACGAAGCTTTCCGGCGTAATATAGCCTGCTTTATGAAGGATGTTGTACCACTGGGCCAGTTTCTTGATGTCAGAAGCATATACCCTTTCGGTATCATAATTCGGAAGAGAAGCCGTCATGAATTCTTTCAGCTCCGCTTCGTTTGATTTATGGTTAATTGCTTCTTTATACTCGTAGTTTTTAGCAATATTCTCAAAAACCTCGAATAAAGGAACTTCTTTATCCACCGTAAACATAGCGATGTTATCCAGAAGGCTTACCTGGCTGGAGTTCCCGATACTTACTTTTTTCTTGGTTGTAACGTCCTCAATAATGAATCCGTTTTTAAGTTGAGAAACTAATTTGAAAAGTCCTGGCTTGCCAGAGATTGAAATTATTTTTTCTAACAGCATAATTTTATTTTTTGTAAATTCTGCAATCGGCTTTGGGCCTTTTGCGCTTTATTATTTATTTTTTTATCCTTTAATTATTTACTTCGGGAACCTCATCTTATAGCTGATGCTTACTTCTCCCTGGGTGATTTTATTCAGTTTCCCTTTCACCAGCTTCTTTTTCAGGGCGCTTAAGTGATCGGTAAACAAAATCCCTTCAATATGGTCATATTCATGCTGAATTACGCGGGCTCTAATATCGGAAAAAGTTTCTGTATGTTTTACAAAATTTTCGTCATAATATTCAATAACGATGGTATCTTTTCTCTTGACATCCTCTCTCACATCCGGAATGGAAAGGCACCCTTCATTAAATTTCCACTCTTCACCGGACTCTTCAAGAATCCTGGCATTGATGAACACTTTTTTGAATTCGGCCAGCTCATCCTTGATCTCATCATAATCTTCGTCTTCCGCAAGGGGAGAAACATCGATCACAAACATCCGGATATCCAGACCTACCTGCGGTGCCGCCAGTCCTATGCCGTTGGCACTGTACATCGTTTCAAACATATTATCGATCAGGTTCTGCAGCTCCG
The DNA here is from genome assembly GCF_000430845.1 of Chryseobacterium gregarium DSM 19109. GTDB lineage: Bacteria > Bacteroidota > Bacteroidia > Flavobacteriales > Weeksellaceae > Chryseobacterium > Chryseobacterium gregarium. The sequence continues at coordinate 237,077 of NZ_AUMU01000007.1, forward strand.
GATAATCTTGATCAATCTCCTTCGCTACTTTTCTTAAAACCGGATCCCCAAAAGCTCTTATCGGTAAAATCATCTTGTTCTTTGTTCTAAAAAATTCTGCAATATGATGGTTGCGCTTACTTTATCTATCAGTCCCTTTTCCTGTCTCTGCTTTTTGCTTTTCCCGCTCTGGGAAATAAAAAACGAAGCCATTTTAGACGTAAATCTTTCGTCGAAGCGGTGAACTGCAACAGCCGGAAATTCTTTCTGAAAAACCGCTATGAACTGCAGAATATCAGTTTCCACTTCTGAAACATTCCCTTTCAGGTCCACAGGAAGCCCGACCACCACTTCGTCCACCCTGTTGTCATTGAAATATTTTTTTAAAAATTCAATCAGCCCCGGGGTCTGAACGGTATCCAGCCCGCTGGCAATAATCCGCATGTCATCCGTCGCCGCAATGCCGCAACGGGCCTTTCCATAGTCTATTGCAAGGATCTGTCCCATAAGTCTGCAAATTTAGTAAATTTTAATGATTTTATTCCAAACACAGTTTTTTTTCTAAATCCTATTTTTATTACGCTATTTTTTTTATAATTTTAATTTTCCAAACCAATAATATGAAGAAACTCATCCTTGTAAGACATGCGAAAAGCGACTGGCCGGAAGAAACGGAAGACTTTGACAGACCCCTGGCCAACAAAGGGTTAGAAGAAGCGAAACATATGTCTGCATTCATAAAAAACAATGATGTGGCCATTGACTGTTTCGTATCCAGCCCTGCCGTCCGCGCCCTGAATACCTGTGAAATCTTCAACCAGTCTTACGGGATCCCTATGACAACGGATGAAAAACTGTACAATCCTCTGGAACGCAATTTCGAATCTGTGATCTATGATCTTGACGACAGCCATCATTCCGTAGCCTTATTTTCCCATAACAACGGGATTTCTAATTTTGCGAATTCCATGTCCGAAGATATTTTCCACTTCCCCACCTGCGGCGTTGCCGGCTTTGAAATCGACTGCCATTCCTGGTCTGAGTTTAACGGAGCTAACAAAAAGCTGCTGTTCTTTTATGAGCCGAAGAAAATTTAATTTTTACCTGAAAAACTTTTCTTTTTTCGGATAGGTATCAAAACCCCGAAAGAATTTTTGACATGTGATTTATTAATATTAAAGCCGATCAATACTGCAAAACAAAAGATGAGCTTTCGCCCATCTTTCCTGAATAATCACTGAATCCAGTGATTTTATTTTTATTAATTGGTTTACTTGAGTTTCAGAATTATTTTCTTCTTAAATCCAGGTCATCAAAATCAAAACTGAAATCCGTGACATCGGAAACGGGCTTTAGCCTGGCCGATTGCGCTTTTCCTGTTTCATCATAATCAAAAATGATATAGGCATCGGCATCGTAACTTCTGTCATCCCATCTGATAATAAACGAGTTATTGGAAAAAAGCAGCAGCTCCCCTTTTAATCTCGGAGAGTTTTTGCATGAAATCCTGTAGGTATTGCCCTGCTGCATAATTTCAACATCACCGAACCATTTATCGTTATAGGTTCCTGCAAACTGCTCCGCTTTCGGCTGGAGGCTTTTTTCTTTTTTGAATGCTTGCGATTTTGCGAATGCTTCTTTCTTCTGCTGGTCAAAAATCTCTTTTGTTTTCTTCATTCTGTCACCATAGGTTTTCAGCCAGTTTCTGTCTGCCACGCCCAGGTAAGAATCTTTTACAGTATTGGTTATGGTATTAAAAGCGGCCCCCGACTGCTGATTGGTCAGGACTACAATTCCCAATTTCATGTCAGGAATCAGCGTAAATTGGGTTACCGTCCCGATTAATCCTCCCGTATGCTGAACCTGCTTTTGCCCTTTTACATCACTTAAAAACCAGCCCATTCCATATCCGTAGAAGCTGGTGTCGTACGGATTCTTTGCCGCTACTCCACTTGGGATCTGTAAGCTCCAGAGCTGCTGGACATTTTTATCTGAAACTAATTTTTTACCGTCTTTTGTGGTAAAATTATTTAACAGACATTCTGCCCAGAGGGTCATGTCTTTAATGTTGCTCATAATTCCCCCGGCTGCGTTGGCTGTTTCATTCCAGTCGTGGGGAACGGCAACGGCTTTTCCGTTTACCGGTGCGTGGGCATCAATTTTATTAACTGCTGCTTTTGCCCTGCTGTAGCTCCCGAAACTTGAAGTCATTCCGACAGGCTTCATAATTCTCTGTTCGATAAATTCTGCCCAGCTTAACCCGGAAATCCTGTGGATGACTTCACCGGCCACGATAAACATGATGTTATTGTAATCCAGTGTGGTCCTGAAAGGGTTTTCAGGCTTTAAATACCGTACGTTGTGAACAATATCATTAACGGTTAAGTTTCCGCCTTCGGGAAAGAACATCAGGTCTCCCTGGCCTAATCCCAATCCGGCCCTGTGCGTCACCAGATCTTTAATGGTTACATTCTGGGAAATATAAGGATCGTACATCTGGAATTCCGGGATGTATTTTGAAACCCGGTCGTCCCAGTTCAGTTTTCCTTCATCTGCCAGGATGGCCAGTGCGGTGCAGGTAAACCCTTTTGAATTGGAGGCGATCCCCACCAGGGTTTGATCATCCATCGGCTGGTTCGTTGTCAGGGAACGTACCCCGAAACCTTTTGAATAAATAACTTTTCCGTCTTTGATAACGCCGACTGACATTCCCGGAACATCAAAAGTCTTTAAGGCATTCCGGATTAATTCATCGAGCTTTTTTTCCTCTACCTGGGCATTGAAGATCCCTGCCGCCAGAAGTAAAAGGAAAAAAGAAAGTTTCTGCTTCATTTTTTTAATTTTCTCCAAATGTAATCAATAAGATTTTTAATAAAGCTTGTTTATATTTGCAAAGCCTAAAAAAGTTATCATGACTAAAATCCTGCTCCTTTCCGATACCCATTCTTATATCGACGACCGCATTATCGACTATGCGCGTCAGGCGGATGAGATCTGGCACGGCGGGGATTTCGGGAGCATGGAAGTGATTGAGCAGCTTGAAAAGATCAAGCCGCTGAAAGGGGTTTACGGCAATATTGACAATGCAAAAATCCGGTCTGAGTTTCCTGAAGTGAACCGTTTTTTCTGCGAGAATGTAGAAATACTGATGATCCATATCGGAGGTTATCCCGGGAAATACACTCCGCTGGCCAAAGAAGAGATTGCCGGAAAAGCTCCGAAACTGTTTATTTCAGGGCATTCGCATATCCTTAAAGTAATGTTTGACCAAAAAAACAATCTGCTGCACCTGAATCCGGGTGCCTGCGGGAAACAGGGATGGCACAAAATGAGGACGATGATGCGGTTTGTGATCGATGATATGGAAATTAAAGATCTCGAAGTGATTGAATTGGGACCGAAATAACAGAGCAAAAAACCTAACCTTTGGCAGCGAGCTCTCTGTTTTTTTAAAGGATGACCCATGCAGCTGCTGATATAGTGTTAAATTTTGTACCGGTCTGAATGCATGACTGAACCTTAGCCCCGATAGAAACGGTTACCCCACAGCAGGCAGCAGGAAAAGCCCCGGAGCGAGGAGTAAAAGTGGATAGCGGGAACAGCTTCTAAAAAATAAATTGATAAATGATGAAAATCAGGGATACCGTTTCTGTAGTAGATGAGGATTTGAGCGGAGTAGTCACTTCCGTGAACGGGAATATTGTAGTTTTTAAAGATGAATATGGGTTTACCTATCAATATCCAAAAGAGAAACTGGTTCCTAAAAATGCTGATTTATATGAAAATATTAAAGTCATAAAAAAAGCAGAACCCAAGAAAGCCGTTTCTAAAAAGCATCATAAAAACCTGTTGGTTCTTGATCTTCATTTTCATAACCTGGTCAAAAACCCGCATGATTATGATGGTTTTGAGAGACTTTTTATTCAGAAAGAAAAGCTGTTGGAAGTGATTTCATTCTGCCGGAAGAACCATCTGAAAAGACTGGAAATTGTTCACGGAATCGGGGACGGCGTTTTACAGAGGCTGGTTTGGGACGTCCTGGAAAGCCAGACGAATCTGGATTTTTACAATAAGGAAATACTTCACCATCAATCGGGTGCAGTAATGGTAGAATTTCACTAAATTTGCAGGAATTGGAATATGAACGTACTTAATTTACTTTTTATCAAAGACGGATTAATCTACCAGATTGCGAAAAACAAAAGCATTGTGGAAGAGAAATCCTATTTCGTAGATGAAGATTCTCCGGAAAACTTTATTGCGGACCAGCTTGACGAAGTGCTGATTCGACAAAGATTCGATGAAATTTATGTGGTTTCCGCACTGAACCATTTCACGCTGATGCCCGAAGGGTTTTCCCAGCATGAAACAGGTTTTGAACTGATTGCCTACAATGCGCCTGTGGACAAGGAAAAAGAGGAGCTGATGCTTTCGATCAATGAAAAATTCAAAGTCCAGTTTTATTATACTTTCCCGAAAAACCTGTATAAGAAAATCAAAGACCTGGCCTTGCCCGTGAACTTTAATTTTTCGGGTGAAAAGTTTTTAAATTCCATCAGCAATAAAAACAACAAGGAAATCCACATTAACCTTTATCATAACCAGTGCGAGTTTTTTGCGATAGACCGTAAAAAAATTATTCTTTATAATAATCTGGATGTGAGTTCCGAAGTGGACTTTCTGTATTTCGTGATGTTCACCTTAAGCAAGATCGGTTTCGGAATTAATGAAACTTATTTTTTTGTGTACGGAGAAACCACCGAAAACGAAACTTTTATTTCAGAGCTTCAGAAATTTGTAAATAGCCTGAAAATCGTATCGGATAACATTCCAACCAAAAACTTTATCCTTAATTAGGCTACCGGTTGCAGAACAGGACCCGGTCCGTTGCTGCCACCCATTACCTATCCTTAAAATTAATCAATATGTACAGAATCATATCCGGCAAATGGAAAGCCAAGAAAATAGCCGCCCCCAGAAATTTTGATGTAAGGCCCACTACGGATTTTGCCAAAGAAGCCCTTTTCAGTATTCTTGAGAATACGTATGACATGCAGTCGATTGCCGTACTGGATCTGTTTGCAGGAATCGGTTCGATCACCTTTGAATTTGCTTCCCGAGGCACTCAGGATATTACTTCTGTTGAAATAAATCCGAAACATACGTCATTCCTGAATTCTACCGCTGCTGAGCTCGGCTTCAGTTTACAGGTCAGCGTACAGCGCGGAGATGTTTTCGACTGGCTTAAAAAATTCAGAAATAAAAAATCGTTTGAAATTGTATTTTCCGATGCGCCTTTTGAAACGGAAGAGAAAAAATACCTGGAATTGATTTCCCTAGTGGTCAACAATAAATACCTGAAGGAAAACGGGGTCCTGATTATAGAACATCAGAGCCGCATGAAGCTCGATCATCCGAATTTAACGGATACCCGGAAATACGGCAATGTAAGCTTCAGCTTTTTTGCACCTAACCAGGAAGAAAGTATAGAAATAACAGAAGAATAATCAGGGATTGTCCCTGATTATTCTTTTTGAGTTCTCAGCAGCTTCAATGCCCCATTTTGTTATTACCTCAAGAACAGGAAGCAGCGTTTTTCCAAAATCCGTTAAGGTATATTCTACCATCAGCGGCGGTTTTGCCGTATACACTTTCCGGTTAATAATATGATCTTCTTCCAGCTGTTTTAATTGCAGGCTCAATGTCCTTTCCGTAATGGTGGGAATGAGTTTTCTCAATTCATTATACCGTTTAGGCCCTTTGGCCAGATGAACAAGAATGACCGCTTTCCATTTGCCGCCGATGAACTTCATGGTAACACTTGTACAGCAGGGATATTTTTTATTATCAATAGAATACATATACTATCATTTTATACCGTTATTGCAAATGTATAAAACATACATTAGTTTTGCAACTATAAAAAATATAGTTATAAAATTATGCGCTTTTTAGAAAAAATGAAATCGAGATATACGGTTAAAAAGTATAATCCGGAAGCAACCATCAGCAAAGAAACCATTCAGGAGCTTAAAGACATCCTGCATTTAAGCCCGTCATCAATCAACAGCCAGCCCTGGAATTTTGTATTTGTTCCCCACGAGTCCGGAAGTAAGCAGAAACTGGCGGATGCGTCTTACTGGAATAAAGAAAAAATTGCAGACAGCAATCTGCTGATTGTTTTTCAGGTCATCAAAGACCCTCAGGATTTTGAAAAGCAGATTGAAGAGCATTTACCGGAAGATTACGTCAATTATTATAAAACATTCGTAAAATCTAAGGGTGAAGCGGCAGTAAAATCATGGATGGCGCACCAGGTCTACCTCGCTTTGGGCGTACTGCTCTCTGCCTGCGCAGAAATGGGACTTGATTCTACCCCGATGGAAGGAATTGAAAATGAAAAATATGATGCCGTAATCGGCAATACAAAATACACCACCCTGTTCGCAGTAACCGTTGGAAAAAAATCGGAGGATGACATCAATCAGCCGGTATTTACTCCGAAAAAAAGACTGGAAGTTAAGGAAGTTATCGTGGAGATTTAAATAGGATTGGCAGAGAAAAAAAAGCTGTTTCATATTATATGGAAACAGCTTTTTTTATTATAATACCTTCAATTCCAGATCAATGGTTTTCCCAAAGAATTTCTTTGAGATCTTTTCAAAATTCTTTGTGATGTCGGAAAGATAGAAATGATAATTCGGCTTTGGGTTGCCCGTCTGCAGCAAATGGTATTTATCTAAGATGATCTGCAGGTGGTTGGCCACAATATTCGGGGAATCGATCACCCGGACACGGTTCCCATAATACTGTTTTATTTCTTCGATTAATAAAGGATAGTGCGTACATCCCAGAATCAGCGTTTCAATATTTTTAAGCTTGCTGTTGCTGAGGTAATTGTAAATAATCGCATGGGTAATCGGATGGTTTTTAAACCCTTCTTCAATGGCGGGAACCAGCAAAGGCGTGGCCAGTTCATCCACCCTGATCCATTTATTATGCTTCTTGATACTTTTTTTGTATAGCCCGGAATTTACGGTTGCTTTGGTGGCAATCACACCCACATTGTTGTGGATCTCGTAGGATACTTTTTCTGCAACCGGATTGATCACATCAATCACCGGAACTTTTCCTGCTACGGACTCCATGACTTCATTTAAAGCATTGGCCGTGGCTGTGTTACAGGCAATAACAATGGCTTTGCAGTTCTGGCTCAGCAGAAAATTAGTGATTTTTGTAGAATATTCAATGATGGCTTCTTTGGATTTTTCCCCGTAAGGCAAATGTTTCGTATCTCCGAAATAAATAAGGTCTTCGTTCGGGAGCAGTCTCTTGATTTCTTTAGCCACCGTCAACCCTCCTACTCCGCTGTCAAAAATCCCGATCGGCTGTTTTGGGGAAAGATGCGAATAATTCTGTTTTTTAGTTTTCAAAATGGAGCTGAAATTTTATACAAAAATAAGGAATTTTATGGCAGGTACTTACAGATATGCAAGCATTAAACAATAAACAGGTCCGAAGCAATACCGTCTGCCATAAACCAGTGCTTTTCAGGAATTTTAAGATGGTTATTTTCAACGGTCAGGATCCCTTCTTCGAGCTTGCGTTTTATTTCATTTTGGAAATATTCAAAAATCCGGTCATCAAACTTATTTTTAAGGTTTTCCAGATCCACGCCCCAGACCGTCCTTAGGCCAATCATAATCATTTCATTGAACTGGTCTTCCCGGGAAAGAATTTCCTCCTCTTTGGCTAAAACACCGGAACTTATTTTCTTTATATACTGCTGATTATGGGCTATATTCCAGCTCCTGACGTCAAAACCGTTGTATGAATGTGCAGACGGACCGATTCCGAGGTATTCCCTGTATCTCCAATAAGATGCATTGTGCCTCGAATGGAAGCCGGGACGGGCAAAATTTGAAACTTCGTAGTGTTCAAATCCGTTGTCTTTAAGAAAGTCTGACAGATAATAAAACTCTTCATTCTGCTCATCTTCTTTCGGGCTCATCACTTTACCTGTTGAAATCCAGTTTTCCAAGGCCGTTTTGGGCTCTACCGTCAGGGCATAGGAAGAAATATGCGGTATTTTAAGAGCAATGGTCTTATTCAGGTTTTCTTTCCACATTTCCATATTGGAAGTCGGGGAACCGTAAATCAGGTCAATACTTATATTTTCAAAGCCAAAATCCTGAGCCCTTTTGATAGACCCTTCCGCTTCGGAAGCATTATGGGCACGGTTCATGAGTTTCAGGTCCTGGTCAAAAAAACTCTGGGTCCCGATGGATAGCCGGTTTACAGGAGAATCTCCGAGTCCTTTCAAAAAGTGGCTGTCCAGATCATCCGGGTTCGCTTCCAGTGTGATCTCAATATCTTTTTCAAAACTGAAATAGTGTAAAACCTCATCAATCAGATGCTTGATTTCGTCCGCAGAAAGGATAGACGGAGTACCGCCCCCGAAGTATAAAGACTGTAAATTTTTATTCTGCAGCTCATCTTTCCGTAAAAAGATTTCTTTTCTCATCGCAGCAAGCATCTCATCCTTAAAATTCAAAGAAGTTGAAAAATGGAAATTGCAGTAGCTGCACTTTTGTTTACAAAACGGAATGTGAATATAGATCATAAAAAAAGCCCTGAAAATTCAGAGCTCAAATGTATTTAATTTAAATTGATTAATATCTATACCCTCGGTGATTAATGAAGTTATCAAAGTTATATCCTAATCCGATCATGAAGCTGTTCCCTCCATATTCTTGAATATCAGATAAACCAAGATTGTAAGTAGCACCAATCATAAATTTGTTGAATCTTACTTTCACTACCGGTGCAATCTGTAACTGCTGGCTGTCAAATCTGTTCTGAACCGATCTGTAGCTTACCCCGAAAGAGAATGAATTGATATCATTGAAGAACGTCCCCATTAAGTTATAATCGATGGTTCTTGTAGAGTTGGTATTAAGGTTGATTAAAGCGGAAGGCGTGAAATAGATGTTATCACCGACATGCCAGTCATATCCAAGATTTAAGAAGAATTTTATCGGAGAAGGCTCACGTCCGTTCACAATGGCCTCATCGTTGGTAAGGGCAATATCGTTAACGGAAACTCCTGCAAAGATGTCCCTGTACGTAGCGGCTACCCCGAAATTGGCATAGGCCATAAAGATATTGCTTTCACTTCCCTGCAATAACGGGTCTGAAGCATCCTGTGTATTAATTTTAGAATAATCAAAATTCATGTTATAGAAATTCACACTGGTCCCGAACGAGAACTGGTCTTTTCGGTCTCCTTCGCTGCTAAGAGGAATAAAATATGAAGCCCCAGCTGTAATTCCGCCTGCGGAAATGGGACCGTTGCTGTCCCTGAATACAGAAATACCCGCTCCTACTCTATCAAAGATGTTCGCGTTAAACCCCACCGATTGTACATTGGGAGATTCACTGAACTTCGAAAATTGCTGCTGATAGTTAAGATTGAGTTGCACATAGTCTGTCTTTCCGTACTGTGCTGGGTTGAACAGAAACTCACCATCTAAAAGATATTGCTGATAGTAAGGTAATGTTTCCTGTGCCTTGTATGCATTTGACAAAAGAGCTAAACATACGATAGCATATAGTTTTCTCATAACAAATCTTGATTTCAATTCAACAAATATAAAAAAATTCTCAATATATTTTTAGTTTTCTAAATAATTTCTCCATTTTTTTACAGCATCCGCCATATCTTTAGGCATTGGGCTCTCAAAATATAATTCCTTCTTTGTAGCCGGATGTATAAATCCCAAAGTATGGGCATGAAGCGCATGTCTAGGGAGAATTTCAAAAACATTTTTTATAAACTGCTTATACTTAGGGAGGTTAACCCCGCGAAGAGGCGTATGGCCTTCATATCTTTCATCATTAAACAAAGTATGCCCGATGTGTTTGAAGTGCGCTCTGATCTGATGGGTCCTTCCTGTTTCAAGTTTACATTCCACCCAGGTCATATATCTGAATCTTTCCAAAACTTTATAATGCGTTACCGCATGCTTTCCCTGGCTCCCATCTACATAGGTATGCATCTGCATCCTGTTCTTCGGGTGACGGCCGATATGGCCCTGTATGGTACCTTCATCCTCCTGCACATTGCCCCAGACAAAAGCCCAATACAGCCTTTTGGTTTTGCGTTCAAAGAACTGTTTGGCCAGAAAGCTCAGGGCATATTCATTTTTGGCAATCACCAAAAGCCCGGACGTATCTTTGTCAATCCTGTGAACCAGGCCTACCCTGTCAAGATCGGATTTCGCTCCGTTCTGTTCGAAATGATAAGCAAGGGCATTCACCAGGGTACCGTCCCAGTTACCGAATCCCGGATGTACTACCATCCCCGGGTCTTTATCCACAACAATCAGGTCATCATCTTCATAGACAATGTTAATAGGTATATTTTGCGGAATAATGAAGTTTTCTCTTGGAGGGTGTGCCAGCAGTACGGAAACATGGTCGCCCGGTTTTACGCGGTAGTTCTGTTTTACCACGGCACCGTTGACAATAACATTCCCGGCCCTGCAGGTTTGTGAAATTTTATTTCTGGAAGAATTCTGACGGAAAATCATTAAAAACTTATCGATCCTTAAAGGCTCCTGATTTTTATCAACAATCATATTGAGATGTTCATACAGCCCTTTGTTTTCCTCATCAATATCCACAGCATCGATGCTGTCATGCTCCGGCAATCCTTCTTCTAAAAAATCTTCGTTATCTTCTGTCATTATTCACTTTATCTTTTATACAAAAAGCTTCAACATAAGAAGTTGAAGCCCGTATTTTTTATAATTATTGATTATTATTCTACAACTACCTTTTTAGCTCTTGGCTTTTCCGCAGGTTTCTGCTGTGCTGAAGCTGCCGGCTTGGCAGCATTGGAACCGCTTCCTACACCCGAAGTAACAGTTTTAGGTTTTGTATTGGCCTGGCCTCCGGAAGTCGTTGGCTGGCCTGTTGTTGTTTTAGCGGCCTCTCTTTTTGCACCGTCTGTATTGGATTTCGGACTTTCCCTTCTGGTCTCGGGAACTGCCGGCGGCGGCGTTTCATAAACCGGTTCCTGACGGGCAGGAGCTTCCTGATACTGAACAGGCGGCAGGCCTGTATCCACCTTCATTCTGTAGACAGCGTTCAGCTGTTCAATTTTATCCCTCAGTTCGGCAGGGGTCCTGTCACTGGCCCAAAGGTCAATCTGCATTCCCTGATCACGGACATCTCCTGCAGCAGGGTCCTGATAATAAATGATATCAGATTCATCTTTGCCTCCGTTTTCATGGTCTACAATGCCTATCTCAAACATATTCCTGGCAATAACGGCTTTCGCTTCCTTCACAGTTAATCCCACTACATTCGGAATGGAAATATTTCTGAGTGGCCCCGAGCCTATCACGACATCTACAACAGAAAACCTAGGGACTTTTGTTTTGGGTTTTACAGGATTCCCTTTAAATAAAATCCTCAACACTGCATCTTTCTGAATACTCGGTTCATAAATAGTATCGCCAACTTTCAGGCCAACCTGTTCCAGCCTCTGAAAAGCCAGACCGGAATATTTATTGATAACATCGGGAATTTCGACTTTCGCCCAGGTTCTCGGATTTACTTTTAATAAAATAGCCCTTCCGTCTTTTACACGGGATCCGGGCATAGGATATACCTGCAATACCTGAAACGGCCTGTATTTAGGATTATACTGAGGACTGTCCACTTCATAGTCCAATCCCGAATCATCCAGGATTTTAATAGCCTCATATACAGATTTATTGACAATATTAGGAACAGGAATTTCCTGACCGTGATTGGTATGGTACTCCAACCAACGGAATGTAAGCCACACCAACCCCACGAAAACACCGATGGCTACGACTAAGTTCAGTAAAACTTTCCAATTGAAAAGTGATTTAAGCATACTTAAAATTACTATAATTAGACAGCAAATATAATTAATAATTTTAGAATGTGCTTTTTATTTAACACATTTCATTTTCGTGCTGAAAATTTCCCTGCATGCGTTTATCCATGATATAAAATCATTACATTTGCCTTACTTGATACTATTTGGTTATGAGCAAAAAAAGTGTTGCCGTGGTAATGGGAGGCTATTCTGATGAATACGTTGTATCATTAAAAAGCGGGCAGTTAATTTATGATTCTTTAGACAGAAACCTTTATGATGTATATAAGGTCGTTATCCTTAAAAATGAATGGTATTTTTCAGATGAAAATGATCGGAAATACGAGATCAGCAAGGCCGACTTTTCAGTACAACTAGAAAATAATAATGTCCTGAAATTCGATGTCTGTTTCAATATCATCCACGGAACACCGGGTGAAAACGGAATCCTTCAGGCCTACTGGGATGCGATCGGGCAAAAATATACCGGATGTGGCTTTTACCAGAGTGCTTTAACCTTCAATAAAAAAGATACTTTAGCCGTACTTTCAAAATACGGGATCCCTTCTGCCAAAAGCGTTTATTTAAGAAAAGGCGAAGATATTAATGTTGATGAGATCTTGAATCAGCTGGGACTTCCTGTTTTTGTAAAACCTAACCAGTCCGGTTCGTCACTGGGAATTTCAAAGGTCAAAGAAAAATCAGCGTTACTGGCAGCTACAGAAGTTGCCTTTAAAGAAGATGATGAAATTTTAATTGAAAGCTTCCTGGACGGAATGGAAGTTTCCGTAGGAGTGATCGATTATCAAGGGGAAACTATTGTCTTAGGTATTACGGAAATTGTTCCTACCAACGAATTTTTCGATTATGAAGCCAAATATGAAGGCGCTTCGGAAGAAATTACACCGGCAAGAATTGATAATGAAACCAGAATCAAAGTGGAAGAAATTGCAAAACGTGCTTATAATTCCTTAGGCATGAGCGGTTTTTCAAGAAGTGAATTTATTTTGATGGACGGCGTCCCCTATATGCTGGAAATGAACACCAATCCGGGATTTTCCCCGGCAAGCATCCTTCCGCAGCAGGCAAAAATTTACGGGATCTCCATTGCAGATCTTTGTGGAAATGAAGTTGAAAAAGCTTTGAATAAAATTAGTAATTAGAAGTTAGAAATTAGGTTAGTATAATTGATAATGGCAGAAGCTAAAATTCAAAATTGAGGCTTTACCATTCACCATTGCGACTTATAATTTATAACTCATAACTTATAACTTTATACGCATGAAAATTGCTGTTTTTCCGGGATCTTTCGATCCTATTACTTTAGGGCATTATGACATTATCGAGCGGGCCGCTCCGCTTTTTGATAAGTTAATTATTGCCATCGGGCAGAATTCCCAGAAAAAATATATGTTCCCATTAGAAAAGAGGATGGAATTCATCCAGAATTCCTTTGCCGAATTCGCCAATGTGGAAGTGGATTATTTTGAAGGCCTTACAGTGGATTACTGTTTTGAAAAAGATGCCCAGTACATCATCAGGGGGTTAAGAAACCCTGCCGATTTTGAATTTGAAAAAGCCATAGCACACACCAACAGGACGCTGGCCCATAAAAAACTGGAAACCGTATTTTTATTAACCTCCTCCGGAAAATCGTTTATCAGCAGCAGCATCGTACGGGAAATCATCAACCATAAAGGAGAATATGAATTACTTGTTCCGGATTCGGTGAGAGTGAAACTATGAGTAATTGGTAATTAGCAATTTTTTACAGCTATGAATTTCAATCAGATTTTTTAGAGATCGGGCTAAAAATTTCTCCATCCCTATTATTAAATCATTATCATCATTACCATATTCTGATGATCTTGCAATAGTCAAAAAACAAATAATAAGATCTGTAACTTCTGTGGCAGCTAATTACAGAGCCGAGATCAGAAAAAGGAAGATTTCATTGTGGTTGAAGAAATTGATGAAACTCAGCTGTGGCTTGAAATCATTGAAGAATTAAAATATTTAAGTGTCGAAAAAATTTTATATCTGAAATAGGAATGTGAAGAATTAGTCAAGGTAATGACGAAATATAAATTTAAATTACAAAGGATAAAAGGATAATTTATTACCCATTACCTAATACTCATTACCTATATAATATGCACGAACAGTTCAATTTTGCCATAGAAGTTCTTGGGACGATCTCGTTTTCGATGTCGGGGAGCTTTGCTGCCATGCAGAGGCGCCTTGATCCGTTTGGTGTATTGATTATCGCATTCGTGACCTCCGTCGGGGGCGGAACCATCAGGGATCTGCTGTTAGGCATCCCTGTATTCTGGATGCATGATCTGCTGACCTGTTCACTCATTATCATGACCAGTATTTTCACCATGATTTTTAAATCTTTTGAAAAAAACTTTCGGGTCACCTTATTTATTTTCGACAGCTTCGGCCTGGGGCTGTTTACGATCATCGGAGTCCAGAAAGGATTGCATGCCGATATCCATCCCATGATCTGTATCGGGCTGGGAACCATCACCGGCTGTTTCGGAGGGATTATCCGGGATATCCTGCTCAACCGGATTCCACTGATTTTCAGAAAAGAAATTTATGCTACCGCATGTATTGTCGGAGGTTCTGCATTTTTGCTTCTGACAAAATTCACGACACTGACGTATACAGCGATTCAGATTTTTACGATTCTACTGATTGTTGCGATAAGGACCTTAGCGGTAAAATACCATTGGCAGATCCCGAAATTTTACGGGTATGAGAATAATTCTGAAATGTGATCACCGATTCACACCTATTTTAAAAAGATTAAGATCGGCTTAATGAATGCTCTTACATAACTTCAATTAGTTCACATAAAAAAGCACCTGAAAATATTCAGATGCCTTTGTTTATTTTTTCACCCGGCTTTTGACTAACCGAATTTACCTCTGTTTCTCATATTGGGATTGTGCATATGCTTTTGCATGGTCGGCATTTTCAGCTGGTCTTTCATCATTTTGATCTGATCCGTCATCATTCCTGAACTGTCAAGCCTTTTTGCTTCTTCCAACAGCTTCTGACCTTCCTGTCTTCTTCCTTTGGAAATAGCGGCGGCTGCCAGATTCAGGGTAGCCATAGCTCTGTCATGTTTCATATTCAGACCGTATTCCAAAGCCTTTTTCATTAAAGGTTCCACTTTCGTTGGCTGCGCCTGCGCCTGCGTTAAACCGGTAAGATAATGGAAGTACCCGTATTGTGATTGATGAAGCTGGGCCTGATAATTGGTAATATTCTGTAACCAAACCGATGCTTTCTCCATATTTTGTTTTCTTAATTGCCAAAACGCCAACAGGATATACTCATTTTTAAAGAACAGCAGGATCGGTGCCGCTGCCAGAAGGAAAACCACAATTCCCCAACCCAGGTTTCTGGTGAAGATCATCATGTAAAGTCCTAAAAGTATAAGAACTGCTGCTACGGCAATTTTTATGTATTTATTCATTATTAAATTTTAGAAATGCAAAGATAATAAATTTAAGGTTCAGAGTTTGTGGTTCAGGGCTTAAAATTTAACGTTCTTATTACCTTAAGCTCAACACCTGAAACTTTAAATTCTTTCATACGTCTGAAAGCAGAAATCATAAGGATTCTTTTCATCCTTTTCATGGCAGACTTCGTTCACTTTCTTCCATACCTTTTCATCAAGTTTCGGGAAAAACGTATCTGCTTCAACATTGGCATGCACCGTTGTAAGTTCTATTTTATCCGTAATTTCCATAGTCTGCTGGTAGATATTGCCTCCTCCGATAATAAAAATATCCTCATCAATCTTTTTGGCAAACTTTACCGCTTCTTTTATGCTTCCCACAATTAAAACGCCTTCCTCAAACCAATCGCTTTTTCTTGAAATTACAATATTCGTACGGTTAGGAAGCGGCTTCCCGATACTTTCAAAAGTTTTTCTTCCCATAACCACAGGGTGCCCCGAGGTGATTTCCTTAAAATGTTTTAAATCTTTCGGGAGGTGCCAGAGCATCTGATTATTAAAACCGATCCCTCTGTTTTCTCCGATCGCAACGACGATTGTAACCATTAAATAATTTTTTACAAAATTAGCACATAATTTGTATATTTGGTTAGCACAAGAAAGTTAAAAAAATAAACTATGAAAAACAGAGGCTGTCTGAGCGCCGGAACCATCGGTATTGCTCTTCTGATTATTGTTGCCGTATTATTCTTCTGGGGAAAAAGCGGATACAACAATTTCGTCACAAAAGAACAGAACGTCAATACCAAATGGTCTAATGTGGAAACCGTCTATCAAAAAAGAGCCAACCTGATCCCGAACCTGGAAAGAACCGTAAAATCTTATTCCAAATTTGAGCAGGAAACCTTAACCAAAGTGGTGGAAGCCCGCTCAAAAGCAACATCAATCAACATTGACCCTACAAATATGACCGAGCAGGATCTTGCCAAGTTCCAGGCGGCACAGGGTGAACTGTCAGGGGCTTTAAGCAGATTGATGGCTGTTGTGGAATCATACCCTAACTTAAAGGCAGATCAGCAGTACATTAATTTCCAGAGGGAATATACAGCTATAGAAAACAGTATCCGGACAGAAACCGTTTACTACAACGAAGCTGCGCAGGATTACAATACTTCGATCAAAACATTCCCGAATAATATACTGGCCAATTTTACCAATTTCAAAGAAAAGCCTTACTTCAAAGCGGATGCAGGAGCGCAGAAAGCCCCTGATGTATTCTCAGAATAATATAATGAACAGTAATTTCTTGACCAATCAGCAGATCGCTTCTCTTGTGGAAGCTATTCAGTCAGCAGAAGAACATTCTACCGGTGAAATCAGGGTACATATCGATTCGAATACGGATAATGACAGTGCCAAAACGGCATTTAAAGTGTTTGAAGAATTGTGTATGGATAAAACCGCTGAAAGAAATGCCGTGCTGTTCCATGTGAATTTTGAACAGAAATATCTTACCATTATCGGTGATACCGCCATTCATGAAAAAGTACGGCAGTCTTATTGGGACCACCTGCATGATCATATAACTTCTGAGTTTACCAAAGGGAATTATTATAAAGCTTTAAAAAGCGGTATCCTGGAAACAGGCCTTGAACTAAAAAAATATTTTCCTGTAAAAGGAGAGAATCATAACGAGCTTTCTAATGAAATTACCTTCTCATAAAATTGTTTTTTCATTTATCCTGATCTGCTTATACACTTTTGTATCGGCACAATATACGGTCCCTGCAAAGCCAGATGTGCTTTATCCGGTTTACGATGAAGCCAATTTGCTGAGCGCGCAGGAAAAAGACGATCTTAATAAAAAGCTGATTGCTTTCGCAGATTCCACTTCCACCGAAATCGAAGTGGTGATTATTCCTTCTACAAAAGGGCAAGACATTAATTTCCTTGCGACCATGTTCGGTGAAAAATGGGGAATCGGTAAAAAAGATGTGGATAACGGAGTCGTTTTTCTCATTGCCACTGAGGACCACACCATGTCTATCCAGCAAGGACGAGCAGTTGAACAATACCTCACAGCATCTGTTTCAGGTCAGATCCTGGACTATATCGTTACTCCACATTTTAAAAAAGGCCAATGGTATGAAGGGATCAACCGCGGCACTTCTGCTATTATGGAAGCCGTTCAGGGGAAATTCAAACCCTTAAACAATCCTAAGACAGGCAGTAAAAAAGGTGCCGGTAACTTTGTGCTTATCGCTTTTATTATTTTCATCATTATTGTTATTATTTTCAGGAACAGAGGCGGCGGACGAGGCGGTGATGATGATGACGTTATTCTTTCCAGAAGAGGCCGCAGAAATTATCCGGGCGGATTCTTCCCTTTCCCGGGCAGCTTCGGAGGCGGAGGCTTTGGAGGCGGAAGTTCAGGCGGCGGCGGATTCGGTGGTTTCGGCGGCGGCGGAAGCTTTGGCGGTGGCGGTGCCTCTGGAGGCTGGTAATAAGTAATCACTCTATTATAAAAGCATTTTATCAATAATACCTGATATTCGATCTGAGAATAATTAAAATACCTAACCATTTCTTTCATCAGCCAGTATAAATATTTCAATACAATAAAATCGGTCATTTATGATCGATTTTATTATTATCGTTTTACACAGATTAGAAGACCTGCACATATTTAATCAAATTTGATGACATTAATGCGGAGAAAAGAAATATACCGCTGATATTATGATATATTATCATACAAATTTTATTTTTTAACATTTAAAAATCACCAAACTGCCTTAAAACACTCCATTAATCCAAAAATTTTTGATTATATTTACTGAAAACAGCCTATGAAGAAGACGTTGGTCGTTTTTGCGCATCCTTATTTAGAGCACTCGAATTCAAATGCAGAGCTCATTAATTTCTATGTACGCCAGCAGCATTTTACCCTCCGGGATCTTTATGAAGAATATCCCGATTTTCATATTGCGGCGTTCAGGGAAAGGAAAAGACTGAAACATTACGACCGTTTTATTTTTCAATTTCCTCTCATCTGGTTTGGAACTCCTCCCCTGCTGAAACTTTGGATTGATGAGGTATTTGACCGCGACTGGCTGAAGGAAGAGCAGACCAATCCGCTGGAAGGCAAGGAAGTTTATATCTTGATAACCACTGGCGGCAAAGAAAGATCTTTCAGCAAGGAAGGCACCTATGGCTATACGGTGGAAGAACTGATCAGCGGACTTATAGTTTCCCTGAACGTCTTTAAAGCTGATGTTAAAAATATCAAGGTTGTTTACGAAGCCAATAAATTATCAAAAAAAGAAATCATATTGCATAAGCAAAAATTCACTGAACTTCTAAAAAAATAAAGCATGGAAACCAGCTTAGCGATGAACACCCTTCTTTTTCTGGGCGTTGCCATTATCATGGTTCCGCTTGCGAGAAAATTCGGGCTCAGTTCTGTGATCGGATATATCGCAGGCGGAATCATCATCGGGCCTTATGTTTTACGGCTGACAGGAAAAGATGTCAATGACATCATGCATGCCAGCGAATTCGGGGTGATTATGCTGCTGTTTTTAGTCGGACTTGAACTGGAGCCCCGGAAATTCTGGGAAATGCGGAAGAAAATCATTGGTCTCGGGATGACCCAGATGCTTCTCACGATTTCATTACTTTTTGTCGTCTTTATGTGGGCCGGCTGGCAGATTGATAAAGCCGTTGCGGTAGCCATGTGTTTTGCCTTGTCTTCCACAGCCATTGTGCTGCAGACTTTGCAGGAAAAGAACAACCTGAAAACATTAGCCGGGGAAGCTTCATTTTCCACACTGCTATTCCAGGATATTGCCGTGATCCCGATTTTGGCTATTCTCCCGCTGATTGCCCACCATAAAGTAAAGAATAATGACAACGAAATACAGGTGATTATTCAGAACCTGCCGCAGTGGATGCAGTTTGCCACCGTAATCCTGGGGGTTGCTATTTTAATTTTATTGGGAAGGTATGTTTTTGTCCCGTTTCTACGGTATGTTTCAAAATCGGGAATGACCGAACTTTTAACCGCTTCTTCGCTGTTTCTGGTGATCGGTGTCTCAGAATTGATGGTGGCCATCGGCCTATCTCCGGCTCTGGGAGCTTTCCTGGCTGGGGTTATGCTGGCCAACAGTGAATTCCGCCATGAGCTGGAGGCGCATATCAATCCGTTCAAAGGCCTTCTGCTTGCGGTATTTTTTGTAAGTGTAGGGTCAACGATGAATTTCAATATCATCCAGGAAGATCCGGTGTTTATTTTCAGTACGGTTTTCGCTGTTTTGGGGGTAAAATTCATGGTGCTGTATGCCATCGGGAAATTTTTTAAGATCGATACGCCGCAGAGCCTGTTTTATGCATTTGCCCTTTCGCAGGTCGGTGAGTTTGCTTTTGTACTGATTAATTATATTTCAAGCCTTTATCTTTTAAACGATGAACTCAATGCCCAGATGATGGCCGTGACTGCCATTACCATGTGCATTACCCCTTTCCTGTTAATCATTAATGATAAGCTGATCAATCCCAAATTCATCAAAGAGGTTCCGGATGCAGAAAATGACTTTAATATACTGGACGGCCAGATTCGCCAGAAGAAAATTATCATTGTCGGTTTCGGGCATTTCGGAAGTACGGTCGGGCGCCTTTTGAAAGCCAATAAAATATCTGCCACCGTATTAGACCGGGATTCGGACCGTGTAAAGCTCTTGAGAAGCTACGGTTTTAAAGTACATTACGGCGATGCCACGAAAATTCCCACATTACGTGCTGCCGGAATTGAAGATGCTGAAATACTGATACTCTGCCTGGATGACCCAGACGACAATAAATTTGTTGCAGATATTGTACGAGAACATTATCCCGATGTAAAGATTTTTGTACGGGCTAAAAACAGAATTGATGCCTATGATTATTTAAACAACGGAATTGATAATATTTATCGTGAGACTTTGGGGACAGCGGTTGATATGGCGGTTGATGTCCTTCATGAGACCGGAATGCGGAAATATGCCGCAAGGCGACTCGGCCAGAGATTTATGGCCATCGACAAAGGCTCTATCCGGAAACTGGCTAAAGCTGACGAAGATGATGACATCCACCTGTTCACCACGAAAGAACTCCTCCAGCGGGAGGAGGACTTACTGGCTTATGATAATCTTAATTTTGATAATCAGCAATGGGAAGACTCTTCAAATGATGAGGAGGAAGAGGAAACTGAAAAATAGTTAATGAATCGTTACACTTCCGCCGCTGTTTTCTTCTTTAGTGACTGAAGTTACATTTCCTCTTTTATAAACATTGACGCTTCCGCCTGAAGAAGCTTCCGCATTAACGGATGATGATGCACTGATCTCAACGCTTGCACCGCTTGAAGCATCAGCCTTCAGGTTCTGCACCGTCACATCTTTTGCAGAAATACTGCTGCCCGAAGAAGAAGAAATTTCCGCATTTTTGGCTTTTCCGGAAATATCAATACTGGCTCCTGAAGAAGCATCGATATCAAGGTCTACCGCCCAGATCTTCCCACTGAAATTACTGCTGCTGTCTACTGAAAGCTCAAAGTCATTAGCTTCAAGATCACCGGATACAGACCCTGCACTGGAAACTTCAACATCCGTCTTTTCCTGGACAAATTTATCTTTAACGGTAATTTTTGCTGCAGAATTGGCATTGAGCTTATTGAAATCCTTCACATAAATCTTGGCTGAAACATTGTGGCTGTCCATGACCCTGATTCCGGTTTTATAATGGATATGAAGCTTGCCTCCGCTGATTTCCGCCAGAACTTCATCGATGATGTTTTCAGGAGCATAAATCACTACTTTTTCAACATCAGATTTTATAACTTCAGCATCAATAGCCTGGGAAACCTCTATTTCATCAAAATTTCCGCTTACCTGTTTCTCTTTGGTCGGTCCATGGTCTTTTGTCACAACCTTTTCTACCCAGTTGTCATTTCTGTTTTCATTATTTCTTCTGTCGTGCTTATTTTCACACGAGGCTAATGTGATACATGCTGACAAAATAAAAAGTGGTGTTGATTTCATATTCTTGATTGTATTATAGGTTACTATTCTTTTATGACAACTAATGTATAAAAAATATTACATGTGTTTATGAAATTATATCACTGAAATCATATTATTGATTGTCCTAAATCTTATTTTTTTATTATCATTGTAAAGCAGCCGTACCGTATTTATAACGTAAGTTTTAATATCTTTATACTTTAATAAATAAATTTATGAAGAAGATTTCGTCGGTATTATTGCTCTCTGCATTAGCACTTAACCAATCCTGTACTACCATGAAAAACACTGATACCAAACAGGAAGTTCCTTTACCGGATGCTTCCCTTTCCTCAAACCCTTTCCTGAAGAAAAGCAAACTTCAGTATGAAGCTCCCGAGTTTGATAAGATTAAAAATGAACATTTCAAGCCGGCCTTTGATTTCGGTTTGAAACAGCATGACGCCGAGATCTTAAAGATCGCAAATAATCCTGAAAAGCCGACTTTTGAAAATACGATTGTAGCTCTGGAAAAAAGCGGTGAAGTATTGAAAAGAACCATGATTGTATTTTCCAATCTTACGAGTGCCAATACCAATCCGACCCTTCAGGCTCTGGATGAAGAATACGCTCCCGTTTTTGCAGCCCATTCGGATAAGATGTACCTGAATGACAACCTGTATCAAAGAATAAAATCCATTACAGACAATGGTCTGGATGCTGAAAGCAAGAAACTGCTTCAATTTTATAAACAGAATTTCGAGATTGCAGGCGCTAACCTGTCTTCTGCAGATAAAGAAAAATTAAAACAGATTAACCAGGAAATGGCATCGCTTTCCACACAATATTCAAATAAGTTGCTCGAAGCCAGGAAACAGGGCGGTGTATTCTTTACGGATGCAAAAGAATTAGACGGGCTTTCTGCGGATGAAATTGCCGCCGCAGCAACTGATGCTAAAAATGCAGGAAAAGATGGCCAGTATCTTCTGGCTCTCCAGAATACTACACAGCAGCCTCTTTTACAAAATCTTAAAAACAGAGCTTCGAGGGAGAAACTTTTTAAAGCATCCTGGATGAGGGCTGAAAAAAGTGATGGGAGCGATACCCGGGAGACCATTGAAAAACTCGCCGGATTAAGACTTAGAAAAGCACAGGTTTTAGGCAAAAAGAGTTTCGCGGAATGGAAACTGCAAGACCAAATGGCCAAAACCCCGGAAGCGGCTACGAAACTGATGAATCAGATCGCCACGCCTGCAGTGGAAACGGCAAAACGCGAAGCAAAAGATATCCAGGATCTGATTGATCAGCAGAAAGGCGGTTTCAAACTGGAACCGTGGGACTGGAATTTTTATGCCGAACAGGTAAGAAAAGCAAAATTCGATCTGGATGAAAACCAGATTAAGCCGTACTTTGAAATAACCACTGTCTTGGAAAAGGGTGTGTTTTTTGCTGCCGAAAAATTCTACGGATTAACATTTAAAAAGAGAACGGACCTTCCTGTATATCATCCGGATGTTGTCACCTATGAAGTTTTCGATCACGATGGGAAGTCAATTGCCATTTATTATCTGGACTTTTATACCCGAGATTCCAAGAATGGCGGCGCGTGGATGAGTAACTTTGTGGAACAGTCTTACTTAATGGGGACAAAACCGGTGATTGTGAACTGCTATAATTATCAGAAGCCCGCTCCTGGGAAGCCTTCACTGATCAGTTATGATGATGTCTCAACTATTTTCCACGAGTTCGGGCACTCGATTCACGGAATGTTTGCGAGTCAGAAATACCCATCGCTTTCAGGAACCAATGTTCCGAGAGATTTTGTGGAATTCCCTTCACAGATCAATGAGCATTGGGCTTTAGACCCTGTCGTGCTGAAGAATTATGCGGTTCATTATGAAACAAAACAGCCGATTCCACAGTCTTTGGTTGATAAGATCAAAAAAGCGGCGACTTTCAATCAAGGATATATGACAACCGAACTGGTTTCTGCTGCTGAACTGGATATGGACTGGCATACGGTGACTAATGCAAGCCAGCTAATCCCAGTACTGGATTTTGAGAAACAGTCACTGACAAAACACGGCTTCACTTTGGCAACTGTTCCCCCGAGATATCATACGCCATATTTCGCACACATCTGGGGCGGAGGATATTCTGCAGGATATTATGCCTATCTGTGGTCTGAAACCTTAGATAATGATGCCTGGGAGTGGATCAGCAAAAACGGCGGGCTGACCCGTGAAAATGGCGATCGTTTCAGAAAATATATTTTATCCGTAGGAAATTCAGTAGATCTGAATCAGGCATTCAGGGATTTTACGGGACATGATCCGGATATTAAACCGCTGTTAAGAAACAGGGGATTTATTAAATAAATTATAAGCATTCAGAAATGAGTGCTTTTATTTTTAACTAGCTCGAGTCGTGATAAGACAGAATTAAAACTTTTAGAGAAAATAATAACTCTTATATCTTAATTTATAAAATTGAAATACTGAAACTAATATTTGTCAATAGTTTGATAAAAAATTAGCGTATTATGTTTCATGCGTAAAAGCAGTTTTAAAGAAAATAAAATATCCTTAATTTCAGATAATAAAGACTATTATTATGATGATGATTGGTTTTATTTAAGTACTCCTAAATACTCAGGTAGTATGATTAACAATATTTATATTGATTGGAAATCGGCTTGTTTTCTAAACACTTTTCTACAATAGATTTTATCGGACTTCAGAAATAAATTCCATAATTTCTTTGTGATAGATATAAAAACAGCACATTTTCAGAAGTTCAGATTATTAGGATTTTATCTCTTCAACATCAATCTGAGATGGTGAATGAGATTTGCTGTGAACACGACATCATCCAACCGCCCTTTACAAATGGAAGAACAAATATAAAGGATTATTGTATGTGCAGTAACCGCAGATAAAAGAATCGTAGCAAAACTTATGTTGGAAAATGTTGTAATGAAAGACGTGATTGCTAAAAAGCTTTAATACCTTCCAAAAAGCAACACTTGGTTCTTTACTCGGAATCAGAACATGGAATAAGCATGCAAAATGCATGTAAACTTTTCGTCATAGACCGTTCTGTATTTTACTACAAAAAAGATGAATAATAACGACACTAAGATTTTGCGAGAGCTAGTTTTGCTCTAAGATCAGCACCAGAGATGGAGATTCCTGACGATACACCACTGTCTGAGAAATCTGAAATTTGGAGATTGTTTAAAGCAGATCTTTTATGCTGTGTTGGATTATGCTTTTGATATGCCGTATTTGGATTATTATTGATACTTTATTATTTATCGCTTACAACCGCTTGTTCTAGGGGTTATATTTCTTAGAGTTAAAGTATGTATATATAACAAAAAAACCCCTCTTTCATCGGATGATGAAGGAGGGGTTTAGATAAAGACTGGCGGCGACCTACTCTCCCGCTTTCGCAGTACCATCGGCGCTGGTGGGCTTAACTTCTGTGTTCGGAATGGGAACAGGTGAGCCCCACCGCTAAAACCACCCTAAAGGTTGTATATAGTGTAGGAATGTATTGTTGTATCAGGTATTAATGACTTATATCATTCATACTTTTTACAATCTACATTTTACAAATTTATCGGTAAATATCATCACAAAGGCAAAACCATTGTTGCACTTATAAGAACTTGTTTTAT